>CAWBXQ010000015.1:0-77087 GCA_963792755.1 uncultured Ignavibacteria bacterium | reverse complement strand
GGCATTTGAATCATATCAGAATTTTAGTTAGAATAAGCAATCCATTTTCTGTTTAATAAATTAAAAATCTTTACCGGAGGGTAGATGAAAAAGCTTAAGGTTTTGTTTTTAGCTATAATAACTGCATTCTCAATTTTATCGTGCAGTACTGTTCCTTTAACAGGGCGATCTCAGTTAAACCTTATTCCTTCAAGTGAAATTCTTTCTCTGAGTTCTCAACAATATGACCAGTTTCTTACTGAAAATAAAGTAAGCAATGATGCAGCGCATGCTGCACTTGTAAAAAAAGTCGGAACTAACATTGAACACGCAGTGGAAAAATATCTTGCAGAAAATAATTTAAGTAACCGGTTAGATGGATATAAGTGGGAGTTTAATCTTGTTCAGGATGACCAGGTTAATGCGTGGTGCATGCCGGGTGGTAAAGTTGTAGTTTATACAGGAATATTGCCTGTAACAAAAAATGAAATTGGTTTGTCCGTTGTGCTTGGACACGAAATAGCACACGCAATTGCCGAACATGGAAATGAAAGAATGAGCCAGGGTTTGATACAACAGCTTGGCGGAGTTGCACTTTCTGTTGCTCTGAAAGATAAACCGCAATTAACACAGGATTTATTTCTAACTGCTTATGGTGTAGGCTCAACTATCGGCGTTCTCGCCTACAGCAGAACACAGGAAAGCGAAGCAGACCATCTTGGATTAATTTTTATGGCAATGGCGGGTTATAATCCGAGTGAGGCTGTGGACTTCTGGCAGAGAATGGCTGATATGAATAAAGGATCAAAACCTCCCGAATTTTTAAGTACTCACCCATCCGATCAAACAAGAATAGATGATATTAAAAACTGGCTGCCTGAAGCAATGAAATATTACAAATAATAATTTTATTCCGATCTCCAAGGAAAGCTTAATTTATCAGAGTGCTTTTCTCATCCTGTAATGAGGAATTGCATCAAAAAGTGTATGTGCTTCTTTTACAATTTGGTATCCATTCTTTTCATAAAATTTAATTGCTATATCACGCGCATTCAAAATAATATTCTTTGCACCTTTTTCTTTAACTTTTTCTTCAAGATATAAAAGAATCATTTTGCCGATTCCTTTTCCCTGCCATTCTTTTTCCACAGCCATATATCTTATCTGCGCTTCTTCATCAGAATTAAAATGTGCTCTCCCAACTCCAACCGGTATTCTATCTTCATCACAAACCATTGCGTGAATTGACTTGTCTTCTAGTTCATCTTTTTCGCTACCTTTTAGCTGATTCCATGGTTTCCGCAAAATTCTCCAGCGAAGATCATAGTATAATTCAAAATCTTTTGATGAGGTTGGTTCTGATAACTATCAAAATGCTTAACCTAATTATAATTTATAGATAAATCTTTCAAAAAGATGGCATT
Organism: uncultured Ignavibacteria bacterium; assembly: GCA_963792755.1. Lineage (GTDB taxonomy): Bacteria > Bacteroidota > Ignavibacteria > Ignavibacteriales > Ignavibacteriaceae > RBG-16-34-14. The sequence goes on along the minus strand of CAWBXQ010000015.1, from coordinate 75,684 downwards.
CTTTATTTATTATTGTCCCAAAGAGATCGTTTTGATTTTCTTCCGAAGATTCATATCTTCATCATCATCATCTGCTCTATCAAGCAATTGCTGAGGAAGAGATTTTGTTGTATTGGCTCCGAGTTTTTTAATTCTTTCTACACTGCTTACAAGATTTCCTTTTCCAAGATGAAGCTTTCTCATCAAATCACCATATTTGTCTTTCATAGTATCCATCTTTTTTCCAAGGTCGATTAAATCCATAATTAATCCCTGGAACTTATCATACAACGCGCCGCTCTGTCTTGCTATCTCAAGAGCATTTCTGTTTTGATTTTCCTGGCGCCAGATACTAGCAACAGTTCTAAGTGTTGCCAATAAAGTTGACGGACTTACAATTACAATATTTTTGTCAAATGCATCATTAAAAAGCTGCGGATCATTTTGAACAGCGAGAGCAAATGCAGGTTCAACAGGCATAAACATTAAAACAAAATCGAGGCTTTCTAATTGGTAAAGGGACTGATAATTCTTCGAGCTTAAATTCTTAATATGATTTTTAATCGATGTTATATGTTCTTTTAATGATACTTGTCTCTGAAGTTCATCTTCGGAAGAAACAAAATTTTCATAGGCAACAAGAGATACTTTTGAATCTACAATAATACTTTTATTTTCCGGAAGATTGACGATCACGTCCGGTTGAAATCTTCTACCTTCTTCTGAATAAATAACTTCCTGAACTTTATATTCCCTTCCTTTTACAAGTCCTGATTTTTCAAGAATATTTTCAAGAATAAATTCTCCCCAGCTTCCCTGCGTTTTTGTTCCCCCCTTTAATGCCTGAGTTAAATTTTTTGCTTCCTGTGTAATTTGTTGGTTCATCTCCTTTAACGTCCGAAGCTGTTCATGTAAAGATGCATTCCCTTTTATGTTTTCTTTACTTGTTTCTTCAACTTTCTTTTCAAACTCAGTGATTCTTTCTTTTAAAGGATTAAGAATTTCTGCAAGATTGGTTTTACTCTGCTCGGAAAATTTAGTCGTCTTTTCTTCAAAGATTTTGTTTGCAAGATTTTCAAACTCGGTTGTAAATCTTTTTTGAAGCTGTTCTATTTCTTCTTTCTGTTCATTTAATTTATTTTGAAGATTGTTATAGTCTGATTGAATGGAAGCAAGAGAAGAATTCAGTTCAATAACCTTAGCACGTTCACTGGCAAGTTCAGAGTTAAGCTGCTTATTATTTTCTTCGTAAATCCTGTTTCGTTCTTCGGCTTTGCCGGTTTGGTTTTCAGATTTATTCTTTACAAATAAATAAGAAACAACAGCACCGATTATTAACCCGATTATTAGATAGATAATTTCCATAACTTAAGTTCTCTTTTTTCAGACAAGAATTCAAGGGAATGGTCCGGGCTTTAGTATTATATTTGCTATATGTGGATTATATGATATTCGGGATTTATAAAGGAATGAATTTTGTTACTTTATTTAAAGTAATTTTAATTGATAATAATTATCAACCTTGTTAGATTTATGACTTAAAACCTTCTTCCCGGTTTAATTTTATAATGAATAATATTCCGAAAAATCAAATAACGCTTCTCCTTCAGAGAGTTAATGACTGTGACCAGGAAGCGTTGAATAATTTTTCTAAGACTTGTATACAATGAAGTAAAAAAAATAGCTTCAAAATATTTATCCAATGAATATAAGAGAAGAACTATCCAAACTACTGAACTTGTACATGAAGCTTACTTAAGATTGGTTGGCAATAAGAATTTGTCATTGGAAAAACAGAAAACATTTTTTTGGTTCAATTGCAAATTCGATGAGGCAAATTTTAGTAGATAATGCAAGACAAAGAAATGCAATAAAAAGAGGAAGCGGGAAAACAAAAATAAACTTTGGATAAAGTTGCCGTTTTGTCATCAGAAAAAGATGAAGAAATTTTAGCCCTTAACGATGCTCTAACAAAACTTGATTCATTTGATAAAAGACTAAGCAGAATTGTTGAACTCCGGTTTTTTACTGGGCTAACTGTTGAAGAGACTGCCGAAATCCTTTCAATATCACCCGCAACTGTGAAAAGAGATTGGAGGCTTGCTAAAGCATGGCTCTACAAAGAAATGGAAAACTGAAATCAAAAATCAAATAAATAAATGAAATTGTAATTTTGGATAAATGGGATAAAATAAAATCTTTATTTCGCGAGGTTATAGAATTTCCTCCCGAAGAAAGAACCGCCTTTTTAGATGAGAAGTGTAAAGATGATCTTCCTTTACGAAAAGAAATTGAATCTTTGCTGGAATCCGATCAAAAGGTTGAAGACTTCCTTGAAAAACCCCTTCTTCAAAATGATGAATTAAATTCCGATAGCAATTCTCCTGATAATCTTATAGGGATGAAAATTGGAAACTACCAGATTGAAGAAAAAATTGGTGAAGGAGGAATGGCTAATGTATATTCGGTAATTCGCATTGATGAACAGTTTAAGAAAAAAGTGGCTGTTAAATTCATTAAAAGGGGAATGGATACAGATGAAATTATAAAAAGATTTAAGATTGAACAGCAGGCTTTAGCAGGTTTGGATCATCCTTTTATTGCAAAAATAATTGATGCGGGAACGACCGAAAACGGACTTCCATATTTCTATTATGGAATTGGTTGAAGGAGAACCTATAGATGAATATTGCATAAACAATGATTTAACTATAGAAGAAAAACTTAAGCTGTTTAGAAAAGTTTGTTTTGCTGTTTCAATATGCTCACCAAAATTTAATTGTTCACAGAGATATAAAACCCGGCAACATTTTTATAAAACCGGATGGAACGCCAATAAAAGCTACTTGATTTTGGAATTTCAAAGTTACTCGATTCTTCAAATGAACAAACTAATCTTACCAAAATCTGGTTTTAAATTAATGACTCTGGAATATGCGAGTCCGGAACAATTTAAGGGGAAGCAAATAAACATTGCAACAGATATATATTCTCTGGGAGTTGTTCTATATGAATTACTAACTGGTAATTTCCCGTATAAATTTAAAAACTCACTCCCCTATGAAATTGAAAGAGTTATTTGTACCACCGATCCCGAAAAGCCAAGTACATCTGCAAACAGTGATAAAAATAAAAACTTTGAACAAGAAAATAAAAATGAAAATTCTTATAAAAATATCTCCACAACCAATTATAAGAATTTTGAAAAAATAAAACGAAAGTTATCCGGTGATATTGATAATATTGTTTTAAAAGCAATGCAGAAAGAACCGGAAAGAAGATATTCCACGGTCCAGCAATTTTCAGAAGATATAAGGAGGCATCTTGAAGGATTACCTGTGTTCGCTCGAAAAAATTCTGTGGGATACAGAAGCAAAAAATTTTTTGAACGGCACCGGGTCGGTGTAATTACCGCTTTTTTGCTTTTGCTTTCAATTATTATAGGTTCATTAGGAATAATTGTACAATCAAATGTTGCGGCAAAAGAAAGAGACAGAGCAATGCTCGAGGCAAAAAAATCTGAGAGAATAAAATGCTTTTTTGCAGGATATTCTGGCTGCACCAAATCCTGAAATTGAAGGAAAAGATGTAAAGGTAGTTGACGAATTAAAAAATGCTACCCAAGAAATTAACAAAGAATCTTTCTGATGACCCTGAAATAAAAGCTGCTGTTATGTACACTATAGGAACAACTTACATAGGGTTGGGATTGTATGATGATGCAGAAAAATATCTTAAAAACTCTTTAGATATAAGTGAGAAAATTTTTAGCGCAAATGATCCTCATACAGCAAAAGTAATGGAGCAGCTGGCCTTTAATTACCAGGAAAAAAGCAATTACACAAAAGCCGATTCATTATATAAACAGGCTTTAAAAATATTCAGGCTGAACGGTGGAAATATTTCTTCGAATGAAGCAAAAGGATTGAGTGATTACGGAAGTTCTTTATATAACCAGGGAAAATTATGATGAATCGAAAAAATACCAGGCCGAAGCATTGGATGCATTCAGAAAAATTTATGGCAATACCGATCCTCATGTGGTTAAGTCATTAAATGATCTTGGAACGGTTGCCGGGGAAACCGGCGACTGGAATACATCAGCAAAATATATTAAAGAAGTCCTCGATTTCTTTTAAAAAACAGACGGTAAAAGAAAGTGCAAATTATTCACGGGCATTAAGTAATTATGCGACGATACTTGAAATACAAGGCAAGCTGGATGAAGCTATAGAAGATCAAAAGAGAAGCCGTTGAAATCGAAAAAAGGGTGCTTGGGAAAAATCATCCTGATGCAATGTTTGCACAAATAACTCTTGCTGATGAATTGACTAAACGTGGAGATTATGTTGAAGCAGCAAATCTTTCAAGAGAAGCTATGGAATCACTTGATAAATCTTTACCACATATTAAATGCTCTTACTGCTTACTCCAGGGTTATTTATGCTAAAGCTCTTATTAAGCTGGAAGACTTTAAAAAAGCCTTACCATTCATTAATGAAGCTTTACAAATACGTAAGAAGCTTTATTCGCCTAACCACTGGTTGTTAACAACAACCAAGGCTTTACTTGGAGTCTGCCTGGTAGGATTAAAACAATACTCCGGGGCAGAACAGATTCTCACGGATTGCTATTCAAAAATGGATAGAAATGATGCGGGTAAAAAATATTTCAGAGTTTTAACCTTACAGAATCTTATAAATATCTATAAAACAACAGGAAATAAAAAAGCTGAATAAAAAAATATATGAAGCCGATCTTAGTAAAGAAAACTAGAGCTTATTACTTCAGCAACACCAGTTTCTTTGTCTCTCTAAAATTCCCTGCAGTTAAAGTATAAAAATAAATTCCACTTGCAAGATTGGAAGCATCAAATTTGATTTGATAATATCCTGCAGGTTTTTCTTCATTAACAAGAGTAGCTACTTCCTTTCCCACGATATTATATATTTTTATTGTTACAAAACCTGCATTCGCCACTGAATACTTTATTGTTGTACTCGGGTTAAATGGATTTGGGTAATTTTGTTCAAGTGAATATTTCGTTGGTCAAGATAAAGAAACTTCAACTATGTTTGAATATTTAAATTCGCTATCATTATCAATTTGTTTCAATCTATAGTCTACTTTTCCGCTTAAAGAATTATTATCGACAAAAGAATATTCTTTAAGAGAATTACTATTGCCGTAACCTTTAACAAAACCAATCTTTTCCCAATTTTGTAATCCTGCAATTTTGGAATTTTGTAATCTTTCAACTTCAAATCCATAATTATTTACTTCCGTTGCTGTTTCCCAATTTAATTCTACTTTGTCTCCAATATTATTTGCAACGAAAGTGGTTATTTCAACAGGAAACAGAGTGCCACTACTCACTTTTGAAGCATATATATTATAGTCAGTTCCGTTGCGAAAATCATCCCATGTAATTATTGCGCTACCTGAATTAGAACCAATTATTGTCTGATTTTCCTGGTCCCCTGAGGCAGTGCAAATTGCCACTCCATCTGCCGTCCATTGAACCACACCACTTGAGTTTATGCGTTGCGTATAAATGTCCGCATCAGAACCAGTTCTGAAATCAAACCAGGTAATTATAGCTCCCCCCATTCCATCAGCAACCAAGTTAGGGAAATATTGATAGTTCGTTGCAGAAGCATATTGATTTTCCGTTAGATGCCCACTGAGTTACACCAGTCGAATTAATGCGTTGAGCGTAAATGTCATAATCACTTCCACGACCATCTTCCCAGGTGATAATCGCACCACTATTTCCATCACCTACGATGGTAGGATAATATTGCTGGCCTGTTGCACCACAGATTATAACCCCATCTGTAGTCCATTGAGTCACACCACTTGAGTTTATGCGTTGGGCATAAATGTCTGCATCACTTCCTCGGAAATCATACCACGTTACAATGGCACCACCTACTCCGTCGTTTACTAAATTAAAACGAAATTGAGCACCCATGGCAGAAGAGATTGCTTCCCCATTCGATGTCCATTGAACAATACCGCTTGAATTAATTCTTTGTGCATAGAGGTCGGCATCACTTCCACGATAATCCGTCCAGACAATAATAGCTCCCCCACTGCCATCATAGATCAAATCTGGATTTTGTTGATTGCCTGTTGCATTACAAATAGCGATACCATCGGTAGTCCATTGAATTACACCATTTGAGTTAACTCGTTGTGCGTAAATATCATTGTTACCACTTCGACTATCCTCCCAACTTATGATTGCCCCGCTACTTCCATCATTTGTTATAGCAGGAAAAGAAAGAATAGTCCCTGTTTCTTCGCAGATTGCTACGCCATTTACAGTCCATTGAATTACCCCACTTGAATTTATTCTTTGTGCATAGATACCATTTCCTCCATTGCGGGAGTCTATCCAACTAATTATTGCACCACCGCTTCCATCATCAACTATCACGGGAACCTGCTGATCTTCAGTTTCTGTACAAATTGCCTCACCATTTGATGACCATTGAACAATGCCGTTTGAATTTATTCTTTGTGCATATATATCTTTGTTACCATTACGGGGGTCTTGCCAAGTAATTATTGCTCCATTGCTTCCATCACTTATAATATTCTGATTCCCTTGAGCACCAACTGCTTGACAAATTACATTGTTAACGTTAGGATCAGAAGACCATTGCGCTGAGACTTTAATTGTAAGAAATATTATTAAGAAAAAATTGCAAAGTAATTTCATTTTAGGCACCTTAATATTTTTGTTTCAAGAATTACTAACGAAGAAGAATCATTTTATTTATCCGTACAAAATCACCTGCCTTAATTCTATAAAAATAAATTCCGCTTGAAAGCTTAGAGACATTAAAGTTCACAGTATAATTTCCAGCAGGCTTTTCTTCATTTACAAGAGTAGCTACTTCTTCTCCTCGGGTATTATAAATTTTTATTGTTACAAAACCTGCTTTAGCTATTGAATATTTTGACACTGAAAAATCCTTTTTAGATTCCAGATTTAAACAGAATACAATTCGTGTGTGATTGCTTTGTTCGTCATCTTTATTATTACACCCGAAGAAACTTCCAGGGGTTAATTATAAACACGGGAAATAACCTTAGAGGGAATATTACTTCCCCGCTTGGGTCGTACTTGGAGCAACGATTATATATATGACTCAAGGATTTTTTGAGGTAACAATAATTACTAAAAGATGAAATGAAAAAATATTAAAAGATCGTTACCAGATATGTTCATTTTGAAACACTATAATCTGGAAAGAACGTCTATGTGCCCGTCACTTTAAAAGTGACGGGCACTTCAATATTTCATAAGATGGAAAATACCTTAAAGAAGTCTAACCCCATTCTCAACCTTCATTGAGAAGAGAATCATTTTTAACAATCCCCAAAACTTTTTTTATATCATCGTACAAAACTCTGTCTTTAACCAAAGGTTTTACAACTTTTCTTATTTCTTTATAAACAATTGATGTTCCTTCACCACACTTTAAAGGTTTAAGAAATTCTACTGCTTGTGCCGCAGTCATCAATTCAATTGCTAAAACATTTTCAAGGTTGTGCAAAATCTTATAACATTTTTGTGCGGCAATAGAGCCCATCGAGTTGTGATCTTCCTGGTTTGCAGATGTTGGAATTGAATCTACACTTGCAGGATGAGCAAGAACTTTATTTTCCGAAACAAGACTTGCAGCAGAATATTGTGCAATCATTAAACCGGAATTTAAGCCACCGTTAACTGCAAGAAATCTCGGCAGCCCGCTTAAATTTCCATTTACCATTCTTTCAATTCTTCTTTCGGAAACATTGGCAAGTTCTGAAAGAGCAATCGCCATAAAATCCATTGCAAGTGCAATCGGTTGTCCGTGAAAATTTCCTCCTTCTATTTTCTCATTTGTATCAGCAAAGATTATAGGATTATCATTCACAGAATTTATTTCGATCTCTATTCGGGAAGTAACATAATCAATCGCATCTCTTGAAGCCCCGTGAATTTGCGGAACACAACGAATTGAATATGCATCCTGAACACGCGGATCATTTTTTATATGAGATTTTCTTATTTCACTATTCTTAATAAGTGAAAGAACATTTTTTGCAACTGCAATTTGTCCCGGGTAAGGTCTTAGTTTATGAATCTTATCAAAGAAAGCTTTATCTGTTGCACGCAAAGCTTCGTGAGAAAGAGAAGCGCTAATATCAGCAAGTTTTTTAAGCTTGTTTGCCCGCACACAAATTAATGAAGCATAAGCTGTCATCATTTGTGTGCCGTTAATTAATGCAAGACCTTCCTTTGCTTCGAGCTTTACAGGAGTAAGTTTAAATTTTTTGAGAGCGGTTGTAGATGAGATTATTTTTTCTTCTGGAATAGTTTCTTCTTCAATATCTTTGGGAAGATAAACTCTTCCCTTCCCTATCATTGCCAAAACTAAATGTGATAACTGAACAAGATCACCGCTCGAACCAACAGAACCCTGTGAAGGAATGACTGGAATAATATTATTCTCAATCATTTTTATCAGAAGCTCAAGTGTGGATAATCTTATCCCGGAATATCCTCTTGCAAGAGCATTCAATCTTAACAGCATCATAATTTTTACAATTGCAGGAGGAAGATACTCTCCGCTCCCCGCAGCATGACTAACGATAAGATTTTCCTGAAGTTCAAGAATATTTTCTTTTGAAATAGTTACGTTCGCAAACTCACCGAAGCCAGTCGTAACACCGTAAATCACTTCATTATTATTTACCCATTTATCAACAAGTGCGCGGGATTTATTAATTCTTTTCTTTGCTTCAACAGTTATTTCAAGTTTAGGATTTGATTTAAGAAAGAACTCTATCTTATCGAGAGTCAGCGATTCCCCATCGATTAAAATTTTATTTTGTGCCATAAACCATCTTTTTAATTTTATCGGAATTATGACGGTTGGTTTTATACTTTATATGAATTTTTGAATCATCATATTTTGTATCGAGCACTTCTGCAAGTGTATGAATTTTAGCTGCCGTTTTAGAGTCTTCCAGGTTTAAATCAATATATTCTTCAACAAAAGTATTTTCACTCAACTTCGTTAACGTTTCTATAAGAGCAGAAATATTAATCCCTTTTTCAGCAGATATTATTAAACTGTTTTCATAAGTATTTGTAACATAACTTATTTTTTGTCTTTCTTTCAGAATATCGACTTTATTAAATACTCTTAAAATATTTTTCTTGTCACTTCCAATATCTTTTAAAGTATCTTCAACAACTTTTATATGATCTTCAAAATAAGGATGAGAAATGTCTATTACATGAAGAATAACGTCTGCATCGCGAACTTCATTTAAAGTACTCTTAAAAGATGCAACGAGATGTGCGGGAAGTTTTCTTATAAAGCCAACTGTATCACTTAAAAGAATTTTACTTTTCTTATTTAAGTTCAATGTTCTTGTTGTGGAATCGAGAGTTGCAAAAAGTTTGTCTTCTGCAAAAACGCCGGATTCGGTAAGCCTGTTAAACAAAGTTGATTTACCCGGCGTTAGTATAACCTGCAAGACAAACCCTTATAAAATCTTTTCTTCCCTGGGTTTGCGTATTTCTCTGCGACTCGATCTTTCTAAGATTCTGTTTTAACTGACTTATCTTGGTTCTTATAATTCTTCTGTCAGTTTCAATCTGAGTTTCACCGGGACCTTTTGTTCCAATTCCGCCATACTGTTTTGACAAGTGAGTCCACGCTCTTGTCAATCTCGGCAATATATATTGAAGCTGCGCAAGTTCAACCTGTGTTTTTGCTTCTTTAGTCTTTGCTCTCGATGCAAAAATGTCGAGGATCAAACCGCTTCTGTCTATAATTTTCCTGTTTAAAGTTCTTTCAAGATTTCTGACTTGTGTTGGCGAAAGGTCATCGTCAAAAATTACAACATCGATCTGATCATCTTCAACAACATGGACAAGTTCTTCTGCTTTTCCTTTGCCAATATAAAAAGCAGGATCGGCAGAATGTTTTGCCTGAACAATTTTTTTTATTGTTTCCGCTCCTGCGGTCGATGCTAACTCTTCAAGTTCATCTAAATGTTCTTTAACTATTTCAGAATCAACATTTCCTTTTATTAATGCAACAAGTAAAGCTCGCTCTACAATTTTTTGAGTAATTTCTATCAAGTTGTCTTTCTGTTTTTCAATTAGTTATTCAGAGAGATGACATCTTTTGAAAGATGTCATCTCTATACCGTATTTTCAATGTTCCCGATTAATTATAATCAATTTTTAGAAACCATTCCATAAGCTAAACTTCAGTCATTTCTTTTTTAGCATTTCTTGCAACAAGCATTTCAATTAAAGCAGCAATAATTGCAGCAAGAATAAATATTTTCCATAATTCGGAACCAAACCGCGCCTGAAGTACAACTTGTACCGGATTCTCATCTTTATTTATGCTGAAATATTTTCCTTTGAAATTTATAGATGACAAATAATTTTCGAACTCTTTATTGCTTATTGAAGTTGTAACAGATTCGAGAGGATCGTGATTAATTGAAAATTCATTTATGATCTTATTGCCGGATAGAATTTTATAAACTCCTGTCAGATCTGTATTTGAATATGAAAGAAATCCTGATTGAGGAATATCTTCCGGACTGATGAACTCTTCCGACTTTCCCGGTTTTTCTATTTTTATTCCGCCAACACTTTTGTTTGCTAAATTAAGATTGACAACATCTCCGGCAAAATATCTTTCTTCTTCTTTGTTCTTTGATGCAAGATAAAAAACAGATTTATTAATCAACGGGGGAAATATTCCTTTAACAGGAAGATCAGACCAGCTTAATACCGGACTTGTATTTAAAACCAGAATCTTTCCTGAACCAAATTTATACTCACTTAAAAAAGATGATCCATTCATCAGAGTAATTATGTTGATCCCTTTTCCCTTCGTGATCAATACGAAGATGATGATAAATATCAGGAGATTCGATTTTCTTCTTTGTTTGTTCATTAAAAAGATTACTGAATAAAGGATGATTAAATTCTACTTTATCAAAACTTACAGCGTTATCATTCTTTCCTGCTTCACCAAAAGAGCCCTGAACAATCGGGAGACTAAATACATCAAGCATCTTCTGAAAACTTTGTGTTGTGGTTTTACTTCCGGGGAAAAGAAATAACCCGCCGCCATTCTCAACAAATTGTTTTAGTCTCTCATTACTTGTTATCTCCGAACCAATAATAAATACGACATCATACTGGTTAAGATTTACTGATAAAAGTTGCTGCAAACTTTTTTTAGTAATGTCGAAAGTTTCGTTGTTCCCGGAAGAAGCAAGAGCCAGATCGACAAACTTTGTATCGGCTTCATCATCATAAAATATCATTAGCGGAATTTTATCAGGAATAAAAATAGTCGTGTATCTCCTGTTGTCCTGCATAATTTCATCATCTTCTATCTCAGCAAAAACATTATTATAACCTGTCCTTTTTACTAAGGATTCCATTGTAAGAACAGAAGATGCGCCGGGTTCAAGAGCTAACACTTTGCTGTGCAGTTCTTTCATCATTTATAAAGAGAGAGACAACGAGATTACTAACTTTTGATGAAGAATAATTTGTAACAGTTACATTGAAAACTACAGGTTTATCTTTTTCAAAGATCTGTGTTTCAACTTTTATATTATCGATCCCGATGTTATAAATTTCTTTTCCGGAATAATTAAAAGAATAAATTTTTACTTTTTCATCGAGAAGTTTGCTGAGATCCGAAAGAGAACCTTCCTTTGAGATTTTACTTTTTTGAAAATCAGAAAAGATATAAATCTCTTTATTGAAGTTATTCGATTCAGCCAAAATCTCAGATGCTTTAACTATTGCATCGTGCAAATAACCACTTGAATATGAAGGTTCTGTCGCATCAACATTTTTTATAAAGTCTGTAAGATTTGTTGTAGGTTTTACATTTTCTTTATTTTTCCCAGAGACAAGAATTAAAGCAGCTTCATCTCCCTCCTGTAAATTTTTTATCAATCTTTTTACTGATTCTTTAGCCTGGTTAAGATAAGAACCCTTTGCATCCACAACGGACATGCTGAAAGTATCATCCAAAATAAAAACAGCAGTTGTTTTTGCGGCAGAAGTTGTTCCTCCTATTGCAACACCTTCAAGAGTTGGTCTTGCAAAAGCAAGCACAAGTAAAAGAATAATTAAAACTCTTAAAACGAGTAGAAGCCATTGCTTCAATTTAATTTTTCTTATCCTGTTCTTCTGAAGTTCTTTAAGAAAAGCTAAAGTGCTGAACTCGATCTTCTTTAACTTTCTTAGATTAAAAAGATGAATAAGAACCGGAATGGAAGCAGCCAAAAGACCAAATAATACAGCGGGATTTAGAAAAGTCATTAATTATAATTGTTCAATTTTTGTCCGTAAAAATAGTGTTTTATAGATAGTAAAACTATGGCAGGATTTTGCATTGAAAAGTTTGCCTACAAAAAGAACTTGACAAACATATTTAAATGAATTATATTTGTGTTATAACACATAAATATTATGGCAAAAGCTTTATATAAAAGGTTAAAACAGACGAATAAGTTTAATAGTGCAGCAACAGAAGCTTCATTGAACCTTTTGATCGCAGCTTATTCGGTTCGTACAATGATGGATGGAGTTTGTTCGCAATTTGGTATAACGAGTCCGCAGTATAATGTTCTTAGAATACTTAAGGGAAAATATCCTGACGGTTACCCAAGATGCGAGATCATACAAAGAATGATTGAGCCGGCTCCGGATGTTACCAGGATTATTGATCGCTTAACAAAAGAAAGGTTTGTTGAAAGATTTCAATCGAATGAAGACAGGCGCCATTCGATATCGAGAATAACTCAAAAAGGATTGAAACTCCTGGATGATATTCTGCCGAATTTACAGGGAACCGAAAAAAGATTGTCGGAATTACTGAGTAAATCTGAGTTGAATGAACTATCAAGAATTTGTGAAAAAATTTACGATGTAAAAACTTAAAATTTTTTAAACTAAAGTGTGTTATAACACGCTTAGTAAATGAAAATATTTTATCATTAAACAAATAAAGAGGAAGAAAAATGAATATTAACTTAATTCACCAGTTGTTATCAACTGATAACAATGTAATCCTTACAATAATCAGGATTGTATTAGGTTTGGTAATATTACCACATGGTGCCCAGAAATTATTCGGTTGGTTTGGCGGGCATGGATGGAATGGATCAATCAACTTTTTTAAAAATGTTGTTGGTGTTCCTTATGTTCTCGGGGCACTTTCAATAATTACAGAATCAGTACTGGCAGTTTTCTTAATTGCCGGATTATTCACAAGAGTTGCGGCTTTAGCAATTCTGATCAATATGATAGTAGCTGCCACTATGCACTTCAAGAACGGATTTTTTATGAACTGGAATGGCAATTCAAAAGGAGAAGGATATGAATATCATTTATTAACCTTTGCTCTTTCAATTGCTTTGATCATAGGCGGCGGCGGAATGTTTTCTTTAGATAGTCTTTTATAACAAAATTTTTTAAACAAGTATGTGTTAAAACACAGTCTATAATTAAAATAAAGAGGAGTATAATATGTCAACAATAAAAAATAGTTTTGCTAAATTATTTTTTGATACCGATGAAAGTTTAAGTTTAACTTTCTTAAGATTTATAGCAGCACTGGTAATTTTTCCGCACGGTGCTCAAAAACTGCTCGGCTGGTTTGGCGGCTATGGTAGTTACAGGAACTTTGGGTTTCTTTTCCCAGATGGGAATTCCGCCTTTTCTCGGGATGCTTGATATTTTAGCTGAGTCTGTCGGTGCAATTCTGCTTGCTGCCGGTTTACTTACAAGATTATCTGCGTTTGGAACAGCAGTAACTATGATTGTGGCAGTTCTTACAGTTCACATCTCCAATGGATTTTTCATGAACTGGAGCGGACAAGCTGCTGGTGAAGGATTTGAATATCATATTCTTTATCTGGCAATTGTACTTGTGCTTTTGGTAAAAGGAGGCGGAGCTTATTCTCTTGATAAACTAATTGCATTAAAAGCAGAAAAGAAAAAAGAAACTAAAGAATATGAATTGATAGAAGCGAAATAAATTAATTCTAAAATAAAATTTTATAAATAAGCTTCGCTTTAAAACAAAAAGTCTGTCCTCTATATTGGACAGACTTTTTTTATAACCTTCACAAAATTAATTCTGAGATTTGGCAATTAAATTCAAAGCACTTCCAGCCTTAAACCATTTTATCTGTGCTTCATTCATAGTGTGATTAAGTAAAGCTTCATCTGTTGAACCATCTTTATGATTGATTATCATCTTAACAGGCTTTTCTGGAGCTAGTTTTAGAAACTTCTAAAGTAATCTTATCTTCTTCCTGAATTTTATCGTAATCTTTCGGATCGGCAAAAGTTAGAGGTAACATTCCCTGCTTCTTAAGATTTGTTTCATGAATTCTTGCAAAGCTTCTTACAATAATTGCTTTTCCACCCAGGAATCTTGGTTCCATTGCTGCGTGTTCACGGCTGGAACCTTCTCCATAATTTTCATCACCGATAACAATCCAGCCATGTCCGTATTTTTTGTATGCACGTGCAACTTCGGGAACAGATTTATATTCACCTGTATAAATATTTTTAACTTTACCGGCATCACCAGTAAAAGCATTTATAGCACCAATGAACATATTATTGGAAATATTATCCAAGTGTCCGCGGTACTTTAACCATGGTCCCGCCATAGAAATATGATCTGTAGTGCATTTCCCTTTTGCTTTTAACAAGACCGGAAGATCTGTAAAGTCTTTCCCATTCCAGGGTTCAAACGGTTTTAATAGTTGAAGTCTGTCACTGTCCGGTTTAACAACAACTTCTATATCCGCTCCGTTTTTTGCCGGAGGAATATAACCGCTCTCTCCTTTATCGAACCCTTTTGGAGGCAATTCTTCTCCGGAAGGAGGATCAAGTTTTACCTTTTCACCTTTTTCATTTTCCAATTCATCTGTTAAAGGATTAAAAGATAAACTGCCTGCAATAGCTAAGGCAGTTGTTAATTCAGGGCTTGCAACAAATGCCAAAGTTTCAGCATTGCCGTCATTTCTTTTTGCAAAATTTCTGTTGAAAGAAGTTACAATTGTATTTCTTTCACCGGTTTTAATATCCATCCTTTTCCACATACCTATGCAAGGTCCGCAGGCATTTGCAAGAATCATCCCGCCAAATTTCTGTAAAGTAGAAAGTTGTCCATCCCGTTCAATTGTGGCTCTCACCTGTTCCGATCCCGGTGTAATTGTAAACTGCGATTTTGCTTTTAGTCCTTTTTTTAAAGCCTGCATCGCAATGTTCGCCGAGCGATCAATATCTTCATAACTTGAATTAGTACAGCTCCCTATTAAAGCAACTTTTATTTTGTCGGGATAATTATTTTCTTTAACTGCTTGTTTCATTTTAGAAATTGGCCATGCTTTATCTGGAGTAAAAGGACCGTTAAGATGAGGTTCGAGTTCCGATAAATTTATTTCAACAATGCTGTCATAATATTTATCAGGATTTTCTTGAACTTCAGGATCTGCGACAAGCTGGTCGGCAAGACTTTCTGCAAGCGCGGCAACATCAACACGATCTGTAATCCTTAAGTAAGCAGCCATTCGTTCATCAAATGGAAACACAGAGGTGGTTGCGCCAATTTCTGCACCCATATTGCAAATTGTTCCTTTACCAGTAGATGAAATTGAAGAAACACCTTCACCAAAATATTCTACAATTGCCCCTGTTCCCCCTTTCACAGTTAAAATTCCGGCAAGTTTAAGAATAACATCTTTTGCAGAAGCCCAGCCGTTCAATTTGCCTGTTAATTTTACGCCGATAATCTTTGGCCATTTTAATTCCCATGGCATTCCTGCCATAACATCAACTGCATCTGCCCCGCCCACACCAATTGCAATCATCCCTAACCCACCGGCATTTGGTGTATGAGAATCTGTTCCGATCATCATTCCACCGGGGAATGCATAATTCTCAAGTACAACCTGGTGAATAATTCCTGCACCCGGTTTCCAGAAACCTATTCCATATTTTTTAGAAATGCTTTCAAGAAAATCAAAAACTTCTTTATTCTCCTCAGTTGCTCTTAAGAGATCATCTTTAGCTCCAACTTCAGCCTGTATAAGATGATCGCAATGAACAGTGGTTGGGACAGCGGTTGTTTTTCTTCCAGCAGACATAAACTGAAGCAAAGCCATTTGCGCAGTCGCATCCTGCATTGCAACTCTATCTGGAGATAACTCTACATAATCTTTCCCGCGTACAAATTCCTTCTCAGCCTTTTTCCATAAATGGACATACAATACTTTTTCACTGTATGTTAACGGATGAGTAACTACTTTTCTTATTGCAGCAATCTTATCCTTGTATTCCGAATAATTTTTTTTAATCATTTCAATATTGGCAGTCATTTTTATCCTTCATTATTTTATGCTTTATTATTTAATATAACAAAAAGGCGACTAAGTTTCTTTCGATGTTTCGGTGATTTAACATAGGATGATGCAAAAGAAAAATGGTTTACTAAAAAAAATCGTGAAGATGTATAAAAGAAACTCCCTGCTGAAGAAATTCTTACCTGAACAATAAAAAAATAAATGAATTCAATAAAAAATAGAAGGATTTTAGGGGAATAATATTTGTGCAATATTGTTAAAATTTAGTGCACTCTTCTGAATGAAAATAAATTTTTTAGTCAAGATATCCGATATTTATAATGAGAGGATACGATGAAAAATGTGTCAGAACTTACCGAACGCACATGGGAAGAACTCTTCAATGAATGCTGCGATTTAAGATTACCTGTTTCACGAACAGATTCTAAAGAAACTCTTCAAAGACATTTAGATGCTGTTTACGACGAAGGCTACAGATAAAAACAAAACGGTTATTGATGAAGGGTTAGAAGAAGATCCAATTTATATCGGGAAATATTCCAGGCTGAAAGTAATAATCAATAAAATACTTCCCTTCTAAAAAATTATTCGTCCGATAAACCGAGATCATTTCTGATTAAAAGTAGAATTGATGATTGCGGAACGATTAAAAATTTTTCTTTCTCAAATTCTATTTCAAAAGCTTCCTTGCGCAGAAAAATGGCGAGGTCTCCTTCTTTAGCCTGGAGAGGAATATATTTTACCGGCTCTTTCGCTTCTTTCCATGGTTCATCTTCAATATTTGAAGCTACAGGATAACCGGGTCCGGATTTAATAATATAGCCGCTTTGAATTTTTTCTTTTTCAGAAACTCCCGGAGGCAGAAAAAGTCCGGTGGAAGTTTTATTGGAATCTTCTTCAGGTTTTATTAAAACACGATCGCCAACCACAACAAACTTCTGAATATTTTTCAATTTAAGATCCATACTAATTCATATTCAAATTTATGATACTGAAAGATAAAGAATTAGAGAAGAATCATAAAGTCTTTATTATCTCAATTTATTCATAAATTTACGGTGTTGTAAAAATTAAAATGAAAAAGCTTTTATTCATTACATATTTCTGGCCGCCTTCCGGTAAGGCTACATTACACTGGCCTTTGAAAATAATAAAGCATCTTCCGGAATTTGGCTGGCAGCCTTCAGTTTTAACAGCAGAAGAAGATTCTTTTTCTTTTAAAGATGAAAGCCTGCTCAAAGAAATATCATCCAGATTTACAGGTATTTAAATCAAAGTCTGTTGAGCCATTTGATCTTTACAAAAAGTTTACGGGAAAAAAGAAAGATGATCCTTTAATTGCTTCTGAAACAATTTCATCTGAAAATCAAAGCCTGGCTCATAAATTATCTATGTGGATACGATTTAACATTTTTATTCCAGATGCACGCGTTGGATGGTTTTTATCAGCAGTTCCTAAAGGAAAAGAAATTTTATCGAACAATAATTTTGATTCTATTGTTTCGCTGGGTCCCCCTCATTCGACTCATCTTATCGGATACCGGTTAAGCAAAATATTTAGACTCCCTTTTGTACCTATCTTAATAGATCCGTGGGTTGACATTGTTTATTATAAAAGTGCAAAGAGAAGTAATGTTTCTATTAATGTTGATAATTATCTCGAGAAGAAAATTTTAAAGCATGCCTCAAAAGTGATTTTTGTTACTAAATCAACACGGGAAGATTATATAAAAAAATATTCTTTTCTTGAAGAAAAATCTTTTGTCCTTTATTGGGGATACAACGAAGATGCTTTTCAAAATCTGCCCGAAAGTTACAAAACTGAAGAAGAAATTATAACTCATGCCGGAAACATTTTTGACTATCAGAATCCTCCTGAACTCTGGAAAAGAATAAAAAAAGAAATCGATGCAGGACGAAAAATAAAACTTAAATTTATTGGAACTGTAAGTCCTTTAATAAAAAAAGAAATTGAAAATAATGGCTTGAATAAAATAACAGAGTATCTTGGATTTCTTCCATATACAAAAATGATTGAGGAATTAAAAAAATCTTCTTACTTACTTGTTTGTGCAACAGAAAAGAGACACGTTCCAGGAAAACTTTTTGAATATCTCAGGTCAGGCAAACCGATTTTAGCTTTTGGCAATGACAATCATGAAGTTAAAAATATTATTTCCGAAGCTAATGCGGGAATGCTTTTCAAATATGATGAAGACTGCAAAGAGTTTTTTGAAAAGGCGAATTCATTCAGTACCAACCAGGATGTTGTTAAAAAATATGACAGGAAATTAATTGCCGGGGAATTTGCTAATATCCTTCACTCAATCTGATTAAAATTTATTCATCGTTTCAACAACTTTATAAATTTCTTCTTCCTTATGAAAAAAAGAAATCGGAAGACTGAGAGTTGTATTGTGTATTTCTTCTGAGATTGGGTAATCTCCTTCGATTATTCCCTGCATTGCTTTTTGTTTGTGCGGCGGAACAGGGTAATGAATATCTGTTTTGATTTCATTCTTTAACAAATATTCTTTAAGTAAATCACGTTTAGGGTGCCTTACATTAAATATATGATATACATCAAAATAATCCGGATCAACTACAGGTTTTATAAAATCATTTTTCAGTTCTTTAAGATAAATTGAAGCGAGCTTTCTTTTATGCGAATTTAATTCATCGAGTCTTTTCAACTTAATAGAAAGAAATCCTGCCTGCACTTCATCGAGTCGCGAATTAATGCCGATTCTTTCATTATAATATTTTTCCCCTGAGCCATAATTCCTTAAACTTTTTACAGCCTTCGCAATATTTTCATCATCAGTATTTACAGAACCTGCATCACCTAACGCGCCGAGATTTTTTGTAGGATAAAAACTGAATGCATTAACATCGCCAAAAGTTCCCGACTTTTTGCCTTTATACTTTGCACCATGAGATTGTGCACAATCTTCGATTAACTTAAGATTATATTTTTTACATAGAGAAGTTATCGGATCCATATCGCAACATTTCCCGTAAAGATGAACAATCATAACTGCTTTTGTCTTTGAGGTAATTGCCTCTTCTATTTTAGTCGGATCAATGTTGTAAGTTTTAATATCCGGTTCAACAAGAACAGGTTTAAGTCCGCAATGAATGATTGAAAGAATTGTTGCTATGTAAGTATTGGAAGGTACAATTACTTCGCTTCCCTTTTCGAAATCAAAAACTTTTAAAGAAAGGATGAGTGCATCCAAACCTGGATGCTACGCCAACACAATATTTATTCCCAATGTATGATGCGAACTCCTTTTCAAAATTCTCAACATTTTTTCCAAGTACGAACCAGCCGCTGTTAAAAGTATTTTGAAATGAAGCTGAGAAATCTTTTAAAAAAGATTCATTCGATTTGAAAAGATTTTCATACTCTATCAAGATGGATATGCCTCGTAAATGTAATCCGTAGGATCGAATGGAGTTGAAGCAAGAACCAATAAAACAGCATCGGGAGTAAAATTATGCATTGTATGCCAGTCATCAGTTTCAAGCAAAAGACATTTGCTTGGATGATCGAGCAAAAAATCTTCATTATTGTGTCCATCATTGTTTGATACAATGCAACTTCCGTGCAAACAAATCGCAGCCTGCCTTGTGGTTTTGTGTCGATGTCCCCCGCGAACGGAATCATCAATTCCATATATGTAGAATATTCTTCTGATCTCGAAAGGAATTTGATTTTCCGTAACAGTTAAGCTACCGCGTTCATCGGAAAAAGATTTTAAGTTGATTAAACACGCCATTATTTACCCTGAATTATTAATCCAAAATATCATGAACAAATCAAATTTTTTGCCAAAGTATTCAGCGATTAGAAAATAGCGAGAAATACTGCTCACTCATTTTCTTAAATGAAAATTTCTCTTCTGCAACCCTTCTGCTGTTGTTGGAAAACTCTACAAGTTTGCCGGGATCAGAATATGAGTTTAATTATTTTTTCTACAAAAAACGTTACATTAAAGGGAGGAATGACATAACCATTCAAATTATCAGTAATAATTTCTCCACATCCGCCAATGTCGTAAGTTACTGCCGGCACTCCGCACGAAGCAGCTTCGATTAAAGCATTCGGCAGAGTATCTGCCTTTGTCGGATATATCATTAAATTTCCGGCTGACATATATTTCGCCACAATTGCTTCATCTTTTATGTATCCTGTTTGATGTAAAACAAAGTTTGGAATTTTTCTTAAAGAACTTATATCGCCACCACCGATTATTATTAAATGAATTTTTTCTCTAACTAAATCATTGAGCTTAAATAGTATATCAACCAATCCTTCCCCACCTTTAAAAGAAGTAGTTACCCGTTCGGCACCAAAGACCAAAACTTTAGCATCTGCAGGAACTCCGAGTTCTTTTCTTACTTTATTTTTATTTACAGGAACAAAAATGTTTGTATCAATTCCATTATAAATTTGATTTACTTTTTTACTTTTAAAAGCAGGACTTTGAATTGCTAAATTGTAAAGCCACTTTGAAGGAGTAACAATTGTGAGGTTAGATGATTCATATACATTTTTTTTCCTCTTCAATAACCAATTTCCTGTATTCAGTCCAATCCAGGGAAATCTTTTATTTTCTCCCTTACCTGCTTTTAATTTTTTCCATGATTCATCACCAAAAGTATGAGCTGCATTGGCTGTAAAAGCCCACATATCATGCAAAGTCCAGTATAACGGAGCAATCTTCGAAAGTTCAATTAAGAGAGAGGTTTTAAAATATCCGCCATGAAGATTATGCAAACTAATTACGTCAGGTGAAATTTCTTTGGCTTTTTCCAGAATTGTCTTTGTTGAAAAAGGAAACCATTTATACTGCAAACCCGCAAGGGTAAAAATTAAATTAGTTCCCCTTTCTATTATGTTTTGAATGCCTGATTTTCTTGTTTCAAATACATTATTAAAGTTTGATCTTTTTATTCCTACTAAAAAATAGTTTTCAGTTTGATAATATTCTTTCCAGACCTTTTGCCAAACGGGTCGCTGCTATCCCAGCTCCCCCTGTAACATCATATTTGTTGATAAAGAGAATTTTCAAAATCAGAACCGGAAAGATTTTTTAATAAAATTCTTAAAGTAATCGATTTCCCAATCTCTTACCAGAACTCTTGGTAAGGAATATTTATCACTCCACCTGTGAACTTGCGAATAATAGTTGGCGCAAACAAAATCAAAATTTAATTCACTGGAAATTTTTAAGCTGTCGGCATTATAATCTTTCTTTGCACCGAAAGGATATGAAAAATGCTTTATCTCTTTGCCTGTGATATTTTCCAGAATTTCTTTCGACTTTTCAATATCATTTTTCTGTTCCTCATAAGAAAGAATACTAAGTGGCGTATGTGAATGAGTATGCGCTCCAACTACAGCAGAATTTGACTCACTCATTTTCTTGACTTCATCAAATGATAAAAAACGATGCGATCTTCTTCCGCTTTTTTCAACCTTACTCCACTCAAATAACTTATCAATGATTTCTTTTCGTTCATCAACTTTTAAATATTTTACAAGACGATGTACTTTGTTATATGTATCGTCTATTTTTTCTTTCCCGGAAGTATCAAAATTATATGGAATATTTTTTATTGATATCGATAAAGTTTCGGGTAGGTTATTATTATAAAAGATTCTTTCAAGCTGGTCCCACCAGGTTTCTTCATTAGTATTTAATAAACCTGTAGATAAATAGAATAAGGATTGCGCTGACAAAGATTCCAACACAGGTACAGCTTCCTGCAGATTATCATAATAGCCGTCATCAAATGATAATAATATTGTCCCCCTAGAAAATTTTTTATTTGAACTTATTAAGCTGGAAAATTCATTTACGGAAACAAGATTGTAATTTTCTTTTAAATACTTTACTTGTTTATAAAAGTTATCCGGTTTTACTGCCAAAAGCTGGGGATCAAAATCTAATTCCGTTACACGATGATAAATTAAAATTAATGCAGGTTCATCAAAAATGTTGGCAATAAATCTTTGCGGCTTATAAAATGATTCATATAAAAATCTATTTATGTTCATTAGCAATATTTTCTGCAAAAATATTTAATTGAAGATCGGCATTACTGATTTTATTTTTTTCAGAGAAAGGAATTTTTAATTCGGAGATTGAATCTATAAAATATCTAAAACCATTCTTTTCCAGAACGGATAATAATTCAGACAACTTTATAGGGAAATTTTTCCAGCCATGGTATTCAACAAAAAGAAACTTTACATTACTTAACACTCCGGAACAATCTTTAAGAACCTCGATTTCAGCACCTTCTATATCAATTTTCAAAAAATCAATTTTATCTTCCCTTGCTATCAGATCTTTAAGTCGAACTGACTCAACTTTGGTTTTATTTACACCACTAAAAATCGATCCGGCATCTGCCATTCCTGTTCCAAAATCTACTCCATCATTGTCTTTCCAAACAGCTTTGGGAATAACAATTACGTTCTTAATAAAATTTCTATCAAGATTATTTTGCAAAATTTTTGAGATTTGCGGATCAGCCTCAAAGGCCTCTATTCTTGAATCTGGAAATATTTTCTTAAAGTATAAACAGCTTATCCCTATATTTGCCCCGCAATCATAAATAACCGGAGAATTAGTAAAGGATTTAAATTTATAAGATTGATTTACAAAAATTTCTTTGAACTGGAAAATAAATGAAAGACAATCAGGAACAGCAATCAGGTAATTTAGAAACCTGATTTCGTAAGTTTTGTTTCTTGGAGAATCGCCGTATCTGATAAATAGCCTGACAAACTCACGATAGTTTGGATCCGTGATTAAAGATATTACACTTTCAATTTTATTTGTGATGGCTCCAATCATTTACTTTTAGTTGCCCTGACTGTGATAACAACCTGGTAATCTTCATCAATAAAATCCAATTCTTCTTTCTCTAATTCTTCGGAAGCAATTCCTTCAAGCAATGAAACAGCAGCTAATACATTTCCATAAGTCTGAACTTTAATATTGCCGCTTCCGAAAGTATCGGAAAATAATTTCTCAGCGGACTTCGAAGTGAACCTCCAATAATCTCCCCATCTTTCCATATCATAACGGGAAACCTGGCAAACTCCTGCTAATGTGACCAATGCGTTACCATTTGGTTTTAATATATGATGAATTCCATTTACGGCTTCTTTAAGATCATAAATAAAGTTTAAAGTTTGTGTACAGATAAAACAATCTATTTCTTCTTTTGGTAAAGACGAAGTGTTTGTTAAGTCGCCGATTATTGTAGCTTTTTTATTTGAGTTATCAACAAAAAGGATTTCAAAAGAAGTTACATTACTACCGAATTTTCTGCTGTAATAATCATCTGCTATTTCAAGAGTTTTACCATAAATATACTTTTTATTTTCTTCTAAAAATTTTTCAATGTAATAGCGATCAACCGGCAGTCCTCTATCTAAACCAAAAACTTTTGATACAGGTTTTAGAGAACGCAGGTTATACCAATTAACTTTGTTAAATAATTTATTCCATCCCTTTTTTATCATTAACCCATTTCCCCTTCTATTATTGCAATCAAATCTTCCACACGACTATCGTAGGAATGTTTTGATAAGGTTTTTGTTTGCCCGGCTTTCCCTATCTCGAAACATTTTTCCCTATTCGACATAAGCCATTTAGCTTTCTCAATACACTCGGAATCTGACTTATATGTTATTACTTCTTTATCATCAATAAAAAGATCATTGATGTTTTGTTTCCAATCTGTAAGCAGACAAGTTCCGACGCCTGTAGTTTCAAACAGCCTCATATTTGAAGCGTAACCGGAAGAAGAATCTATATGAATATTAAGTACCAGTAGTGATTCATTTATAGTTCTATACATTTCGGTACCATAAACCGCCTTATTAATTCTCTTCTTTAATACGGGATCATAAGGTAAAAAGTTTTTCCCTTTCGATCTCATAATTTCTTTGAGGTACATACTGTCATTTATACTTTCTTTCACTTTATTAAATACTGTAAAAGGAAGAATCGCATAATATCCTGCCAGCTTCAAAATGGATTTTACAGCATTGGCGGGTCCTAAATCAAACATCGGGGAAAAAATTGTCAGATCAACTTCTTCCGCCAATTTTTTTAATAAGGCTTCTCTTTTACTGTGCAGATTACTTCCTCTGAATATTTGTCCGATAAAAACAAAATTGTATTTATCAGCTTTCTTTTCTGTGTCAATATTTTCTAAAAGTAAAGGATTAAAAGCATGATTAAGATGTGATGCGTTTAACCCTAAATTTCTTAATCTCATAACGGCTTCCGGTGCGCACGACAATGCTAAATCAACTTCTTTGAGTACGGCAGTGTCGATAATTGTTCCTCCTGTCCAGCCGAGAATTAATTTTAAAAGATTAATATTTGATTTTATTTTTCTTATAAGAGGAATATCAAAATAATCATACCATAAAATTTCCGGTTTAAATTCACTAATTTGCTTAAAGGCAATTTCATGCATGTCTGTTGAATCAAAATTATTTTCTTCAGCCCACTTAAGCTGCATTGGTTTTACATTTATTGGTATGGAAAGAACTTCAAATCCCTTTTTTATCAAAGTATTTTCCCAGCCGGAAGTCCAGATAGATATTTCTTTATCGACAACCTTTTTTTGTTCAGAATATGAAAGATCACTTAACCCCGGCGTGGAATCATAAACAGAGTTGATAGTACTATTATAGGCTATGGTAACCAGCGCAATTCGCATTATTATAGATTTTAATTATTCATAATCCGGCTGTAAATATAAGTATAATTAAGAACAAGGCTGAAATCTTTAAAGAATCGTGAATCCTAAAAATTGCTTAAAGATAGTGGTTTGTCCTTTGTTTTCCTTATCTCTAATTTTAATAGTAGTAGTTGATTAGAAATTTTAAGCATAAATACATTTATACTACAAAGAAATTAATAAAAGGAAAATATGAAAGCGCTTATAAAAAAATATGCTGAACCGGGAATCTGGATGGATGAAGTTCCTGTTCCCGAAATTGGCGTTAATGATGTTCTGATAAAAATTAAAAAAACTTCTATCTGTGGAACAGATATTCACATTTATAACTGGGATGACTGGGCAAAAAAAACTATTCCAGTTCCAATGGTTACCGGGCACGAATATGTCGGAACAGTTGAAGCAATCGGAAGCAATGTTCACGATGTTAAGATTGGAGAACTTGTAAGCGGCGAAGGACATATAGTTTGCGGTTATTGCAGAAACTGCCGCGCAGGGAGAAGACATCTTTGTCCGAATGCAAAAGGTGTCGGAGTAAACCGACCCGGATGCTTTGCCGAATATTTATCTATTCCTGTTTCAAACATCTGGCATGCAGATTCAAAAATTCCTTTAGATGTTCTTTCTATTTTTGATCCTTTTGGAAATGCTACTCATACTGCATTATCTTTTAATGTTCTGGGAGAAGATGTTCTGATAACAGGTGCAGGACCGATCGGAATAATGGCAGCTGCAATTTGTAAACATGCCGGAGCCAGGTATGTTGTTATCACGGATATGAATTCTTACCGACTTGATCTTGCAAAAAAAATCGGAGTAACTGAAGCTGTTAACATCACCAAAGAAAATTTAAATGATGTGATGAAAAAACTCGGAATGAAAGAAGGTTTTGATGTTGGTCTTGAAATGTCCGGAAGTCCAAAAGCTCTTAACGGAATGATCGATGTGATGTCTCACGGAGCCAAAATTGCTTTACTTGGAATTCTTCCTTCTGGTGCCGGCGTTGACTGGGAAAAAATAGTTTTTAATGGTTTAAATATAAAAGGCATTTACGGAAGAGAGATGTTCGAGACCTGGTACAAAATGCAGGTAATGGTTTTGTCGGGATTAGATATAACGCCTGTAATAACTCATCATTTCCCTATTGATGATTATAAAGAAGCATTTGAATTGATGAAATCGGGAAATTCAGGAAAGATAATACTTAACTGGGAATAGTCCCGGATGCCGGATTCCAGATACCGGATACTTGATAAATAATATAATTATTAAATCAAAATGGGTGGTAAAATGAATTATAAAGATTTAGAAGTTTGGCAAATTGCAAGAGAATTATCTATTGAAGTTCATAAGATGTCTTTAAGTCTTCCAAAATTTGAAATGTATGAAGTAGGAAGCCAAATTAGGAGATCGTCAAAATCAATTCGGTCGAATATTGTTGAAGGCTATGGAAGACGAAGATACAAAAACGAGTTTATAAGATTTATTACCTTTTCAATTGCTTCAACTGATGAAACAATTGATCATCTTGAAACTTTATATGAGACAAAATCACTGCCAAATAAAGAATTGGTTAATTCATTATTAGAAAGAGCAAATCTTCTAGATAAAAAATTAATAAGGTTTTTAGAATCTGTAGAAAGGCAACACATAAGCGAAAAATAATTTCCGTCATCCGGCATCAGGAATCTTGTATCCGGCATCCCGTATCATCAAAGCAAAGGTAAAACAATGAACTTAGAATTAAAAAAACATTATTCGATAATATTAAAAAACATAAAAGATGATGGTCTCTACAAAAACGAACGCGTAATTGCTTCTTCACAAAGTGCTCATATCGAAGTAACAGGTGGACAACAAGTTCTTAATATGTGTGCTAATAATTATCTGGGATTAGCAAACAATCCCGAAATTATTGAAATGGCAAAATCGAGTTATGATAAATGGGGTTATGGTCTTTCGTCTGTAAGATTTATTTGCGGAACTCAACAAATTCACAAAGAACTTGAGAAAAAAATAACTGAGTTCCTGGAAACCGAAGATACAATTCTTTACACATCCTGCTTTGATGCAAACGGCGGATTGTTTGAAACAATTTTAACTGAAGAAGATGCCGTTATCAGTGATGAATTAAATCACGCAAGTATTATTGATGGAGTCCGTTTGTGCAAAGCCCAGCGTTATAGATATAAGAACAATGATATGAATGATCTTGAGGAAAAATTAAAAGAAGCAAAAGCAAATAATGCAAAACATCTTTTGATTGCTACAGATGGCGTTTTTTCAATGGATGGATTTATTGCAAACCTCAAAGGCATTTGTGATTTAGCAGATAAATATAATGCAATGGTTATGGTTGATGATTCGCATGCAGTTGGATTTATGGGAAAGCATGGCAAAGGAACTCCGGAACATTGCGGAGTTTTAGGAAGAGTCGATATTATTACAGGTACACTTGGCAAAGCATTGGCGGTGCAAGCGGCGGTTATACAAGCGGACGAAAAGAAATTATTGATTTGCTTCGACAGAGATCGCGTCCTTATCTTTTTTCTAATACAGTTGCACCGAGTATTGTTTCTGCATCTTTAAAAGTTTTGGAAATGCTTTCATCAACAACTCAATTAAGAGACAAGCTTGAAGAGAACACAAAATATTTCCGTGAACAAATAACAAAAGCAGGATTAAATATAAAGCCGGGTATTCATCCGATAGTACCGATAATGATTGGCGATGCTGCTCTCTCACAAAAAATGGCAGCAAGACTTCTTGAGAAAGGTGTTTATGTAATTGGTTTCTTTTATCCTGTTGTTCCAAAAGGAACTGCAAGAATAAGAGTACAAATTTCTGCAGCACATACAAAAGAAGATTTGGATTTTGCAGTTAATGCGTTTAAAGAAGTTAAAGAAGAAATAGGAATTTAATTTTTTTTCTAACTCACCATTTTACTAACATATTCTCCTATGTAATAAGGCCATACAATAATTGCAAGCAAACCTTTCCAGAATCCAAGCTGTAGAAATCCTAATGTAAACAGCCAGCCAATTCGCCCAGACAGGTCCCATTACATCAATTTTAACTTTTGTTTTTTCGGTACTCATAACAACCTCCTTTTGATCTCATCCTTTGAAAACAGACCTGTAGCACAGATTAGTAATCTGTGCTACGTGATAATTATTTTTATATATCTATTTTTATCTCACATATCTTGCAATAATAATTTCCTTTTATATCTACTTCTTCAATACTTGTTGAAGAATGCATTACACAATCCCAGTCGGCGCAATGTTTAAGACCGAAGTTATGCCCAAGCTCATGAAGAATTTCTTTCATCGTTCTTTCTTTTAAAAGATTTTCATCGGTTATCTCTGAATAAAATTCCTCGTGCAAGCGGCAGACGGAAACTATAGAATGTTTTCCATTCAATTGTGCTTCACCAAAAACAAATGTAAGAACAGGAATATAAAGATCAACTTCAGTTAAAATTAAAACCTTTCCATTCAAATCGTCGGTTTTTTTTATTACATCAGCAATTACCTGGGTGGAAAAATATTGTGCTCTTTCATTAGAATATGAATTATCAATATCCAGATCAATGCTAATTATTTTTATATCATTTAAAAACTTATGGGAAAGTTCTTCTACAACTGAAGACAATAATGCAGTGTTTGAAAACTTTAGAGGAACCAAAAATATATTCATTACTGGTTGATCTGTCGTAAACCATATTTATTAATCTTATTATAAAGTGTGACTCTATCAATTTCAAGAATATGGGCGGACCTCGAAATGTTCCAGTTATTTTCACATAAAACTTTAAAAATATGTTTCTTTTCAATTGTAGAAAGACTTTTCCCATCAGCATCATCTTCAAAATGATTCGATGAAACATGAAAAGGCAAATCTTCAACTTTAATGGAATTGTCTTTACCGACAACAATTGCCCTTTCAATTGCGTTCTCAAGCTCCCTTACGTTCCCATGCCAGTCATACTTTACCAAAAAATCCATCGCCTCTTTTGAAATACTATTTATCGGTTTATTCATCGAAGTAGAAAACCTATTGAGAAAGAAATGCGCAAGCAAAGGAATATCTTCTCTTCTTTCTCTTAATGGAGGAACGATAATCGAAAAGACATTTAATCTGTAATAAAGATCTTCACGGAATTTTCCTGCTTTAACAAGGTCTTCAAGAGGTTCGTTTGTAGCGGTGATAACTCTGAAATCACTTGTAATAATTTGATTCCCTCCAACCCTGCTGAACTGTTTAGTTTCAATAACTCTTAAAAGCTCAACCTGCATTTTTTGAGAAATGGAACCGACTTCATCAAGAAAGATTGTTCCGCCATCAGCCATTTCAAATTTTCCTTTTCTTTTAAAATGAGCTCCGGTGAAAGCGCCTTTTTCATGACCAAACAATTCACTTTCAAGAAGTGTTTCTGCTAATGCGCCGCAGTTAACAGTTACAATCGGAAAATATTTTCTTTTGCTGTTTATATGAATCGCTTTTGCAACAAGCTCTTTTCCAGTTCCACTTTCCCCGCGAATCATTACAGTCGTATCTGTCGGTGCAACTGTATGAATAAGATCGAAGATTCTTTTCATCTGCTGACTTTCACCAATAAGATTATCAGGTTTATTTATTTCTTCAATCTTTTCTTTTAGTTGTTCGTTTTCAATCTTTAATTCTCTTTGTTCAACAGCTTTTCTAACCAGATGAGCAAGTTCATCGGGATCGACAGGTTTTGTAACATAATCATAAGCGCCATCTTTTAATGCAGTAATTGCAGTCGGAACAGAAGCAAAAGCGGTAATAAGAATAACAATTGCATCCGGATCGCTCTCTTTAATTTTTTTAAGCAATTCAAGTCCGCTCATTCCGGGCATTTTCATATCGAGAAGAAAGAGATCGAACTTTCCTTTATCGAATTTTCTTAAAGCAGCCTCACCGCTTTCTGCAATATCAACTGTATATCCTTCTTCCTCAAACCAATGAAAGAGAGATTCTCTTACTATTTTTTCATCATCTACTATAAGAATTTTTGCGTTGTTGTTCATAATTAACTCAAGTGTTTAATGGTAATTCAATTTTAAATGTTGTTCCGGTTGGAGAAGTTTCTTCAACAGAAATTCTGCCACTGTGACCTGTTATAATTCCATAAGTTACTGCAAGACCAAGACCTGTTCCCTGTGCAGCTTCTTTTGTAGAAAAGAAAGGTTCAAAAATTTGTGGAAGATCTTTTGCCGATATTCCTGATCCTTCATCTTTTATTTTAACAATTGCAGAATGATTTTCTCTATATACTTTTATTGTTACTTTGCCTGGGAAGTGCATAGCTTCAATTGCATTCATAAAGAGAGCAATAAAAGCCTGCTTCAATTTCTGTGGATCACAAAGAACAATAATCTCTTCACTTTCATATTCCTTTACAAGAGAATGTCCATTCATTTCAAGATGATGATCAATTATAGTTATGCTGTTATCTATTATAGAAATAAGATTTTCTTTAACGAGTTTTTCATCACCTTTTTGCGAGAATAAAAGAAGATCTTTTACTATTCTTCCGCAGCGTGCAGTTTCGTCGGTTATAAGATCGAGATATTTTACCAAAGTGCCTGTTTCCCCGTTTCCGTTTGTCTTTAGTTTTTTAGAAATTAGTTTACTATAGGTAAGAATTCCTTCAAGAGGATTATTCAATTCGTGTGCAACGGTTGCAGAAAGTTTTCCAAGTGACGCGAGCTTTTCAATCTGGTTAACCTGGTTGTAAATATTTTTTAATTCTTCTGTTTTTTCATTGACCTTTTCATTCAATGTTTCGGACCATTCTTTTATCGATTCATAAGCTTCTTTAAGCTTCGATGACATTTCATTAAATCGTTTTGCCATCTTACCGAGTTCATCTTTTGATTCTACAGGAATCCTGTAATCGAGATTACCTTTACCGATCTCTTCAATCCCTTTTGATAATTTTCTCATCGGAACATTTACAAGGAGAATTATAAAGATCCCACAAACAGCAGCAATTGTAATCGTTATGATCCCCGAATTAATAATTGTTGTTCTTGTCGTTTCTGTTTTTATTGAATCGAGAGAACTTAAAGAAACCATGACATCGAGAACACCAAGAAATTGTATTTTAGGAGAGTGTGCGTGGCAGTCGGCGGATGAACAATCTTCCTCATTATCAATAGGATTTATTAAACCTAAAACTCTTTGGTGATTTTGAACGGTGAAGATTCTTATCTTATCCTGGTTGTTCAAAGTATTCAACGGAACTTCAGCATTATGACAAACAATACAAGCTTCAGCAGTAACATCAACTTTCTTATCAAGTTCTGAAGAATCCGTAGAAAATATTATATCACCCTGCTTGTTATAAATTCTTATTCCTCTTACATCTTCTTCGGTTCCAATAGTTTTTATTATTTGATGAACATCTTCTCTCCTGTTCAAGAGCATACTGTAGCGTGTTGATTTTTTAATCACTTCGCTGATATTATATGCATGCTTGAAACTATTGTTAGTTAAATGTTCGTCGAGGTCATTAATAAGAATATAGGTATATACGGAAAGTATACAGATAAGAATAACGGAAATTGAAACAATCAAGCGAAGGCTTAACCTGTTCCACAATTTAGTTTTCATTTAACTCCCCTGAGTAATTGTGTTAACATAGAAAAACAGGTAATCAGTAGCAAGAATAATTAACAATTCGCAACTCTTGCTATTTGAAAAGCAATTAACTTAGAAGAAAATCCTGTTAAGTAACTCTGTATATTTTTTACTGCCCAAATACTGATGAAGATATTTTATTTTTTCCCCGCCATCCATCATACTTTGTCCAATCCCCGGCTTATAAGATAGCTGTTCTGTAAGATAAGATAAGGTTTTGCTTTTTCTTTTATACCATTCGGCTTCGGAAAGAATGAATTCCTCTTTATCAATATCATTGAAGAGAATTATTGCATACCACTTGTTAAGCTTAAACTGGGAGAAATTAATTTTCTCAATTACCATAAAGTTTACCGGGGAAACAAATTGCTTAATTCCCCAATTGCCTTCGAGAGTAAAGATTATCTGATCTCTCTTTATGTCACTACTGTTGAATTCGTGAATAGAATCAAAATCATCGAGCAGGTAAAGAACAATAGGATTGATTCCAAGATAATAAGCATTTCCAAAAAGATTTTTAATGACAAGCTGATTCTTCAGATAAAAAACTTTTTCATCATAAGTTTCACTCCAGATTCTTTTAATTGCTCTCTCAAGTATATTTTCATTTCGCGTTTCAGTAGAATTATTTTTTTCCGTCATACTGACTGAAAGATTTCTGAAGACTTTATCGAATTCACAGTTTTCGCAATCGAATTCTTTATCGCAAAGCTTATATTTTACAAGCCCAGATGTCATCCAGATGCAACTTAAATCTTTATTAGAATTTTGAGAATTATTCATGAAATTCTCCTTGTTAGATTGTTCCATAATTTGTTTCTATTTCTGTCTTTAAAGTTTCTGCTTTTATGTGAACTTCTTCCTTTTCAAAGACACTAAAGTTTTCTACAATTAATTTGAATGCGACCATCGCTACCAATACCAGGAATAATGTAATCCCCACTTCTTCAAATGAAGGTGAATAAGATTGCCCTGATGATCCTACAAGAGATGTTACACAAACGTTCATCCTGTTTAATACAAATCCCGACATTGTAAAGATGGCGGCAAAATATAAACCTGCCCTGTTTACTTTATATCTCGGGTGAATAAGAAGTAAAATAGGAATCACAAACCCGATAATTATTTCTAACCAGAAGAAATAAGTTTCATTCGCCTGGTGCAAAAAGTAAAGGAAGTTTTCCTAAATATGATATTTCTCCAAACTTAAATATTAATTCTATTACAAGAACAGTTAAAACAACTTTACCAAGACCGGATAATATCCTGATATTCAGTCCCTGCCCGAAAGCTCTTGCACACAAGTAAGCCTCAAAAATTATCATCGATAATCCTGCTGCAATACATGAGATAAAGAAATGAACCGGCAAAAATGATGAGTACCAGAGCGGGTAAACTTTTGCAGGTACAATTAAATAAAGTGAACCGAACGATGATTGATGCAATGTTGAGAAAAGAACACCAAGTATAATTGCTCCGGGAGTAATCTTCTTTATAATCTTTAACAACTTTGTGAATTTATATTTCTCTAAAATTACAGGAGCAAATTCAATTGTAAGAATTGTTGAATAACAGATTACACACCAGGTAATTTCAAACATAACTGAATGAACATTCCACATCACAAGAGGATGCCAGAAGTTTTCTGGTTTTCCAAGATCAATTACAAGAAGCGCAACAACCATCATATAGCCGATATAAGCTGTGAGTATTGCGGGTCTTGCAATAGATTCATATTTATGATTATGAAAAATGTGAGCAACTGCTGCAATTGTAAATCCTGCCGCAGCAAGACCAACACCAATAAAATCAAACCCGATCCATAATCCCCAGGGAACAAGATCCGATAAATTTGTTGATGCGCCTAATCCTTTTGTAAATCTTATAAACAAAGAATAAACACCAACAATTGCTATAATTACAGCAACACTTTTCCAGAAAGTAATTTTTTTACCAAAAATATTTTCTACAATATGTTTAGTCATTTTTGTTTTCCCTCTTTTGCCTGATGTTCTTCCTTTGCTAATTCATTTTTCCTTTTTGTAAGCCAGTACATTCCTGTTAAAAAGATTCCGCCAACAGAAACCACAGTAGGAATTTTTTCCATCGCCTGCATAGTAAATGTCGGCATAGCCTGTTTCGGTATTTTGGAAGAATATCCCAACTGCTCGAAAGGAACAGGAGAAAGAATTAACACGTTGCTTCCGCCAGCTTCTTCCAATCCATAAATATGTGGATAATACTTGGCTGGGATTTTCTTTAATTCTTCTTTTTGCTTCAACGATCAAATCGGAAAGTTTTCCACTTATATGTTGCTTCAACAGGACAAGCTTCTGCACAAGCTGTGAGTTTACCTTCTTTCAACCTGTCATAACACAAAACACATTTTCTTATTCTCGGCGAAGTGCTTCCCCACTCATAGCGTGGTATATTGTGAGGACAAGCCTGCATACAATACCTGCAGCCTATACATTTATCTGCATCGTATAAAACAGGACCAAGTTCCGTTTTTTCCAATGCGCCTACAGGACAAACAGATGCACACGCCGGTTCAAGGCAGTGCATACACATTTTTCTCGCATAAGTATCGCCATATTCTTCAACAACCGTATAAGTTTTATCGGATAGATGATCTTTAAGAAAATCTTTATTTGTTTCCGGTAAATGATTTTGTTTTTTGCATGCTTCGTAACAATTTCCGCATCCAATACATTCGGTAGCATCGAAAAGAAGACCGTATTGATTTTCAATATCTATATGATGTTCAGACATTTCGATTTCCTGTTTATAAAATTTTCTTTAATTGTCATTCCGAACTTGTTTCGGAATCTCACACTCTTAGAAAGATGCTGAAACTAGTTCGGCATGACATGTGTTATATAGTTAAAAACTCTTCTTCAAATTTTTTAGCAGATTCTTTATTTAAATGTGCAACAGCTCCTTCAACCATTTTACCGCCATCAAGCATTGTAACTCCGGCAAGCTGCGGCTGTACAGACATTTCGACTAAATAATCCTTTAACCTGATGAATTCATTCTTCATCCACTCAACAACTTTTTCATTTGCTTTTAATGAAGCAACATTCTTTTCAAAATTGATAGGAGAAACCATAACTCCCCAGTCTTCTCCGTATGGATCAAAAATCGTTTTGCCGACCAGTTCATCATTAATAAAATTTATTGTTCCATCAACCGGAGAACGAAAGTTGAAAGTTTTATCACCAAGCATGGCGTTCATAATTACATCACCTTTTCTAACAACTGTACCTGCTTTAACTAAGTTTGTAACTATAAATCTCCCGATTGATTTAAGTATAAATTCATCTACACCAACTTTAATTAAACCGTTTCCTTGCAGTTCAGCCCAGGTATGACCTTTCGATACATAAGAATCGGCAGGAACCGTAACACTTATGTTATCGAAGACAACATCTTCAACAACTTCGTACGATTTTTGAAAAGCTGGATGATGTTTTTTTTCTCCCCTTATTACAAAATAATCTATTACTAAAAGAAGTATAAATCCTAAAAGAACATAAAGAGCAACCATTTTATTTTCCTCGTAAATTATATAACAAGTTCATTTCTTTTAGCCAATCGGCGTGCCGCATAGAAAAATTTTCTTTTATAATTCTATAACTTTTTATTCTAAAACAGATTAAAGGAAAGTGGCTGACTAAAGAAAGTTAATCTAAAAAAAGAAGGTTAGTTGAATTCTTCAACACTGTTTTGGTGCGATTGGAGAAAAACAATAAAAATATTCTACATAGAAGGTTTTATGAGTGATGATTTTTTAATCACTTGTTTGCTGAATATTTACACAGTTTTTTATTTGCTACCTAGCAACATTTATTATCCCAGTCTTTTCCCAAAAGCAAGAAACTGAAATTATGATTTATTCCTATTGAAAAATTTTTCTTTAAAATGATTTGATTTCGGTCTGTTTTCATTGGCTTGTAATTTGTCTTTGTGATAAATGTTTATTGTATAAAATATTTATTAGAGCAAAAGAATAATCAGGGGAAAAATGGAAAAACAAAGTAGACGAAGTTTCTTCAAATCCGCCGGCTTATTAACTGCTACTATAGCCGGAGTTTCAACAACTGCAAAGGCATCACCGGAAAATATTCTTTCCGAAGACAGGATGGGTGTTCTTGTCGACACAACAGTTTGTATTGGGTGCCGGAATTGTGAATGGGCATGCAAAAAAGCTCACGACTTACCAGCAGGAGACCAGGATAGTTATGCGGACAAATCTGTCTTCAAAGAAATGCGGCGACCGGATGAATCAGCATTAACGGTGGTTAATCAATATGAAAAAGAAAAACAGATTAACTCTCCGATAAATGTAAAAGTTCAATGCATGCATTGCGATCATCCGGCGTGTGTTTCTGCATGTATTGTCGGTGCGCTTTCAAAAAAAGAAAACGGTTCAGTTGTTTGGGATACAAACAAATGTATCGGCTGCCGTTATTGTATGGTTGCCTGTCCTTTTCAGGTTCCATCATTTCAATATGACAAAGCTTTAAATCCCAAAATAATGAAATGCGATTTCTGTTTTGAAAGAACTAAAAAAGGACAGCTTCCGGCTTGTGTTGAAATTTGCCCGGTTGAAGCTTTGACCTATGGACCAAGAAGCGAGCTAATCAAAATTGCAAGAGAAAAAATTAAAAAATATCCTGAAAAATATATTGACTATATCTACGGTGAAAATGAAGTCGGTGGAACTGCATGGCTTTATTTAGCAGGACAGGATTTAGCAAAAACAAGAGCTTTACCTGTTCTCGGCACTAAGCCCGCACCCGGTGTTTCCGAATCTATTCAACATGGAATTTTTGCTTACTTCGTTCCTCCAGCGTCTCTGTATGCATTGCTTGCAGGAATTATGTGGCTGAACAAGAAGAAGAAGGATTCAGGAGGGGAGGAATAAAGATGTCTGATTATTTAAAACCTGTTCAAATTAGAAAAAAATTTTTTACTCCCGGCGTTATTGTTCTCTGCATTATTGCTCTTAATGGTTTAGTATTTCTTGCTGCAAGATTTTTATTCGGCATCGGCGCTGTTACAAATTTAAATAATCAATATCCCTGGGGAATCTGGATTGGAGTTGATGTTGCGGCAGGAGTTGCTCTTGCTGCCGGTGGTTTTACCACTGCTGCTCTCGGACATATAATGCACCGCGAACAT
The DNA here is from genome assembly GCA_963792755.1 of uncultured Ignavibacteria bacterium. Taxonomy (GTDB): domain Bacteria; phylum Bacteroidota; class Ignavibacteria; order Ignavibacteriales; family Ignavibacteriaceae; genus RBG-16-34-14. The sequence goes on along the minus strand of CAWBXQ010000015.1, from coordinate 38,631 downwards.
TTTCATGCAATAGTAAGACCTGCACTTTTAACAGCAATGCTCGGTTATACTTTTGTTGCGATCGGAGTTTTTGTCGATATAGGACGCTGGTATAACATCTGGCATCCTTTGGTTATGTGGAACGGAAACTCGGCTTTGTTCGAAGTTGGCATTTGTGTAATGATGTATGTGACTGTTCTTTATATAGAGTTTCTTCCTGTTGTAACTGAAAGATTTCTGGGAAAAGTAAATCTTAAAGGAACTTTATTAATCCTTAATAAACCTTTGGAAAAACTTTTAAAAATTTTAGACAAAGGTTTAACCAAAACAATTTTCATTTTTATTATTCTCGGTGTTGTTCTTTCTACGCTTCATCAATCTTCTTTGGGAACATTAATGGTTATAGCCGGACCAAAGATGCATCCTTTATGGCAAACACCAATTCTTCCACTTTTGTTTTTATTATCGGCAATTTCAGTCGGCTTCCCTATGGTCATTTTTGAATCGATGATTGCATCGAAATCATTCGGCTTAAAACCGGAAATGGAAGTTTTAACCCCACTTAGGGTATACAATTGCACCATTGTTAGGAATTTATTTAGCATTTAAGATCGGTGACATGTTTGTCAGGGAAACATTCGTTTACCTTTACGAATTAAACACTGCCAGCATAATGTTCACAATAGAAGTTGTTGTTGGAATAATAATTCCGCTGAGAATGTTCCTATCAAAAAAAGTTTTAAAAACACCATCTTTACTGTTTACAGCATCTGCACTTGTAATCTTTGGTGTTCTCTTAAACAGGATCGACAACTTTGTTGTAGCCTATACGCCGCCATATTCATTCGGATCATATTTCCCATCAATTGGAGAGATATCAGTTACTGTAGGCTTTGTCGCCCTGCTAGTTCTTATATACAGAATTATAGTTATGAACTTCCCAGTTATAAGTCAGCCGGATAAAAAATATGTTATAAAAACCAAATACACTATTAAAGGATAGAACTTTGTTTAAGAAAATAGAAATTATAAAATCTACCTCTCCCCTCGCCCCTCTCCTTAATAAGGAGAGGGGTTGGGGTGAGGTCAAAAAACTCCACCTAAATCTTAAAATGAATTACATCAAACTTTTAGTATTAGGAATATTATTTCCAATAACTTTTGTCTTTGCACAAACCCAAAACAAAAATCATTCTTTACAAAATGTAACCTGTAAAACATGCCACACTTGTGATGTTCCAACTAAACAAAACCCTTGTTTGGTTGCCTGTCCAAGAAATGAAATGATCACAGTAAATCAATCTGCGGAACAAGGACCGGATGTTATTAAGATTGATAATCTTGCAAATAAATATCAGCCGGTAACTTTCTCGCATAAAATCCATGCACAGATGTCTGAAATGTCCGGCGGTTGTGCAAACTGTCATCATTATAATACAAGCGGACCAATATTAGCCTGCTCGGATTGTCATAGTTCAGAAAGAAAAAGAGAAGATATAAGTAAACCTGATTTGCAAGCAGCATTTCACAGACTATGCATTGATTGTCACAAAGAATGGAGCCATTCAACTGATTGTAATTCATGTCACTTGGAAAAAGGATCAGGTAAGAATCTGGCAAATCAAATTAAAGCGAAAGATCATCCAAAAATTAAAGAACCTGAAAAATTAGTTTATGAAACAGGTTATACCAAAGGTAAGATCGTTACATTCTTCCACGATGAGCATACAAAACTTTTTGGTGCCACGTGTGTAAGCTGCCATCAGAATGATAATTGTACAAGATGCCACGATACAAAGAATGCTCAGGTTGTTTCATCAAACTTACCTGAAAAACTTACAAAGCCAGAAGAGCAGCATCACCAGCCATGCTTTAAATGTCATGCAAATGATGAATGCACAAAATGCCATTTAGATAAACCGGCTGGCCCGTTCGATCATAAAACAAGCACAGGCTGGGCACTAAACAGGTTTCATGAAAAACTGGAATGTACAAAGTGTCATGGAACAAGCGGTAAGCCTGCCTTGCCGTCAGGCAGGTTTGTAAAGCTTGATAACAATTGTATGTCTTGCCATAAAAATTTTGTTGTCGGTTCATTTGATCACAGTGTTACAGGTTTAAAGTTTGATGAAGCTCATATTGAGCTTGATTGCGAGAATTGCCATATAGATAAAAATTTCTCTAATAAACCGGATTGTTCAGGCTGTCACGATGATAAGAGTTTTCCTAAAGATAAACCGGGAAGTTTAGTTAAGAAATAATAATAGTCATTCCGTCCCGCCTTTGGCGGGATCGGAATCTCCTCTATTAAGGAAGATGCTGAAACAAGTTCGGCATGACAAAAAAAGAAATAAAAGATGTTCAAAAAAATTGGTATTAAATTAATTTGGGTTGTTGGTATAACTGCGGTTATAATTATCGCGATATTTTCTTTTTACAATGTTCGCTCACACAGTAATGCGCTTTTGGCAGAAGTTGAAAGACACGCAAACCAGTTAAGTGAAACAGTAAAGCACAGCACACGCTATGATATGCTTCTTAACCAGCGTGATGGGGTTCATACAATTATAAATACTATCGGGCAGCAGCCCGGAATACAGAATGTTAGAGTTCTTAATAAAGTCGGGGAAATTATTTATTCTTCGCACGAAGAAGACATTGGCAAAATGGTTGATAAGAAAGCCGAAAGCTGCTATGCCTGTCATACAGCGAATGAACCTCTTGAAAGATTACAAATAAAAGAACGGACAAGAATTTTCAAACTTAATTCCGATTCTGCAAGAGTTATGGGAATAATAACTCCCATTTATAATGAACCATCGTGCTGGGAAGCTGATTGCCATGCTCATGAAAAAAATCAAACTGTTCTCGGAGTTCTGGATGTAACTATCTCTTTATCCGATGTTGATGAACAAATTGAACAGGGAGAGATAGATACTGTTATTTTTGCATTCAGCTGCAGTTGCCGTTTTCAGTTTGTTACTTTGGTTTGTTGTTAAGAAATGGGTCGATAAACCAATTAAAGAATTATTAAACGCTACTCACGAAGTCGGGACTGGAAATCTTAATTATACAATAAAAGAAAAAAGCGACGATGAATTTGGAATGCTTGCAAAATCTTTTAACAATATGACACAAAAACTTTCCGAAGCAAGAATGCAGCTTTTCCAATCTGATAAAATGGCATCACTGGGAAGACTTGCTGCCGGTGTCGCCCATGAAATAAATAATCCTTTAACAGGAGTTCTTACTTACAGCAGTTTTCTTTTAAAGAAGACTCAGGATAATCCTGAACTGAATGAAGATTTAAAAGTAATTGTAAGGGAAACAAAACGAAGCCGGGAAATAGTTAAGAGCCTTTTGGACTTTGCAAGACAATCTGTTCCGAAGAAAAACCAGGTTAATATTAATGAAATTATAGATAAAGCAATTACTGTAATTGAAAACCAACTTTCAATTAATCATGTTCAACTGGAAAAGAATTTTGCAAAAGATTTACCGCAAAGCACTCTCGATTCAAACCAGATGCAGCAGGTGTTTATAAATCTTTTAGTGAATGCTTCAGATGCAATCGGACCAAAAGGTGGTTCCATAAATATCTCTACAAATTTGTTAAAACTTTCTCCTTATGGAATTACACATATTAAAAAAGCTACCTGTCCAAAACGCCACGACCTTATGGACAACGAAGTTAAAATCGACGGGATGCCTTCAATAAAGCTTAAAGTTTATTCGAATGACAAATCGGACTTTATCTATCTCGATCCTGTTTATGGAAGAAACCATCACAAAATTGATATCGACCTTAATTCCAAAAACTTAAGAGTAGTTTGTCCGGTGTGTGAGATATCATTAATTAACCCTGATAAAAAATGTCCTGAATGTAACTCCCCTGTTTATTCTCTCGAAGTTCCTTCGCAAGGAAATATTGAAGGATGTATATCCAAAGATTGCAACTGGCAAAAATGGGAAGTTGTCGATGCGAACGGACAAAAAGATTATCTCGAAATTAAAATCTCGGATACCGGATGTGGGATTCCTAAAGAAAATCTTTCAAAAATTTTCGAACCATTTTACAGCACTAAAGGACAAAAAGGAACCGGTCTTGGTCTTTCGGTTATCTGGGGAATAATCGATAACCATAACGGCACCATTAAAGTTGAAAGTAAATTAAACAAAGGAACGACGTTTATGATTAATCTTCCGGCAGGCAAAAATTAATTATGCATAAAGACTGGGACATATTGGTTGTTGATGACGAGCAGGTTGTAATTGATGCTGTTGTAAAAATCTGTTCCTCGGAAGGTTATACAGTTGATGCTGCGATAGACGCGAAGGAAGCACTACAAAAATTTAGTCACAATAACTACGCATTAATTATCTGCGATATAATGATGCCCGGTATTGATGGCTTTGAATTTCTAGATGAACTTCATAAAAGAAAAATTTCTTCAGCTGTTATTATGACTACGGGATTTTCAACAGTGGAGAATGCAGTTAAATCACTTTACACAGGGGCAATAGATTTTATTCCTAAACCATTTACAACAGATGAATTAGTTAATTCTGTCTTAAGAGGGAAAAAATATATTCAAATTCAAAATTCAGTTAAAACGCTATCAGAAAGATGATTCGGAAATACCTTATGTCCCCTGTCCTGCAAAGTATTACAGGCTTGGTTATTCAAGCTGGGTAGCAGAAGAAAACACAGGCTCGGTTTTAATTGGTGCAACTGATTTATTCGTAAAAACGATTGGAAATATCTTAGAAATGTAGAATTGATGCAAATTGATGAAGAAGTTATCCAGGGAAATGCCTGCGCATTTATAAATGACAAAGATAGAAAGCATCCTTTGCTTTCACCTGTAAGCGGAAGAATAATAGAAGTGAATGATGATATCATAAAGAATAAAAGTTTAATAGAAAAAGATCCATACTTCGAAGGATGGTTTTACAGATTGATTCCATCCGACAGTGAGTATGAATTGAAGAGTTTAATTAATTGTAGTTCGGATAGGATGTAAAGGTTTAATAAAATAAAGTTGTCATTCCTGCGAAAGCAGGAATCTAAAAAAGAAAAAGATTCCCTTTTACAAGGGAATGACAAAATGAAAAGGGAGAAAATAAAATGGCACTATTCATATTAGCTGTAATCATATTTATCGTCGCTGATATTTTAATCAGGAATGTGACGAAGAAAGTCGGCGAGAAAAAAGCACGCAAAGAACGTGAAGAAGTTCTTGCAGAAAGCATAAAATTAGACTTCAGCAGCGAAGCCAAATCTTTAAAGCGTGCTGAAGTTAAAGATCCGTTTGCTAAAATTTTATGTGTCGATGATGAAGAAGTAATTCTCGACAGCTTCAGGAAAATCTTAGTTGTAGACGGGTATTCCGTTGATACAGTGACAAATGGAAAAGAAGCACTTGGACTAATCCAATCTCATCATTACGATTTTCTTTTTACTGATCTGAAAATGCCTGAGATGGACGGCGTTGAAGTAACAAAATCCGTAAAGCATTTAAGACCTGATATTGATGTTATAATTATAACCGGTTATGCCTCTGTTGAAACAGCAGTTGAAACTATGAAGTATGGCGCAATGGATTATGTTCAGAAACCATTTACTGATGATGAGCTTCTCGCTTTTGTTAAGAAGATTTTAATAAAGAGAAAAGATAGGATTCAAAAACAGTTAAAGCCGAAAGTCCATATCACTCATCTTGCAGATGCTAAAAGTTCTATGATGTGTGAGTTTGCAATTCCGGGTGGAGTATTTATTTCTCCGGGACATTGCTGGGTTAGTATGGAACAGGATGGAAATGCAAAAGTCGGTATAGATGATTTTGCAAAGAAGCTTATCGGCAAAATCGATTCTATAGAATTTCCAAACCTCGGTATGGTTGTAAAAACCGGGCAGGCTCTGTTTACTGTTAAACAGGAAAATAAGACGATCACATTCAATTCACCTGTTAGTGGGAAAGTAATCAAAATAAATAAACCGCTTCAGTATGATGTTGAATTGCTTAATGTTACTCCTTACGATTCAAACTGGGTTTGCATTATAGATGCAGAAGATCTTGATACCGAGTTGAAAAATCTAAAGATCGGAAAGACCGCAGTTTCTTTATACCAGGATGACATTGAACATTTCATCGATCTCAGGAAAAAAACATTAAAGCCAATTAAAGAAGGCGAATATGAAAACGGTGAGATTTATATCGGTGAACTCGAAGGTCTTGACGAACCAAACTGGAACAGAGTAAGCATTGAATTATTTAAGAAGTAATTGATAATCTCTTAATAATTATTTGTGGGGTGCTTTCATGAGAAGTAAAGTAAAATACTTTTACGTTTTCTTTTTCTATCCATTCCTTTTATTCTCTCAAAGTGAATTTATAAATAATTCTACCTTCGCAGCAAAAGCTGACATTGCTTATTCTGTGAATAATAATTTCTCGGGATTAGGTTGGGATGTTGGATTTTCTTTATTCAGTTCAATTGATTTGGGATTTGAATATTTGAAAACTTCTTATGTATCACAATCAGGCATTGATGTTCAGGGGACTATAATTTATACTGCATATAATTTCAAAAATAAAAATACTTCCATTAAAATTCTCGCGGGTTATTCCAATACCTCAATAGAAAGTAAATAATATTTACACCTCGGGATTGACCGTTACAGGACCTCTTTTATCAATTAGTGTTTCTCCAAAGATTTATGAAAACGAATCATGGATTTTAATGCCAAGTTTCGGTTTTTCAATGATATTTTTATCGCAATCAAATACAAATAGTTATAATTATTATTCCTTTAGCGAGAATAATATAAGCGTGGGTCTGGGTCTCAATATTGTTTCAAAGATAAACAAAGAATTCTACTTTATTTTAGCTCCTTCTATTTCAAAAGAATTATCGCATACAGAGGACTCAGTAATCTATGGATTTAGTCTGGGACTTCTGTTTAATGTTCCGGAACAATAATAAAACTTATTATTTTTTCTTAGATTGATACTTAACATATTCTATTATAATGACATAGTTTATGAAAACTTTTATTATCTCAATAGTTTTTGTTTTATCTATAAGCTTATTCCCACAAACAAATTCTCTAAAGACGGTTGATTACGTTGACTTGAAAAAGTACGTGGGTTTATGGTACGAGATCGCAAAAATCCCTAACAGCTTCCAGGATCAATGTGTGAAAGGAACGACGGCAAAATATACTCTTAAAGAAGATGGCGAAATTACAGTTGTAAATTCCTGCATAGATAAAGATGGTGAAAAAGATGATGCTGAAGGTGTTGCAAGAATCGTTGATAAAAATACAAATGCAAAACTTGAAGTTAGTTTTGTCAGCTTTCTTGGCTGGCGACCATTCTGGGGAGATTACTGGATAATCGGACTTGATGAAAATTATAAATGGGCAGTAGTTGGAACACCAAGCAGAAAGTACGGCTGGGTTTTAAGCCGTACTCCTCAACTCGATAAACAAACAATGGACACAATTTTTCAAATCTTAAAAGACCAGGGATATAATCCAAAAGATTTCGAGATTAGTCCACAATGAAGCAACTAACCCAATTCCTTAAAGGAATTGGGTTAGTGAAAAATTAATTCTTTTGAGGAACTGGATTAGAAGAAACTTCTACATCAGCATTCTCAATAAGAACAGAATATTTATAACCTGCACCAAAGTCTTTATTAACAGCGACAGTTCCTTCGGCAACTATCGTTTGCCCAACCTGTGCAGGATTATTTGATGTAACAAGCAAATCATAACCATCTTTTCCGGCAGTTCCATCCTGGATGTGAATCCAGTTGCGGTCCATTATGCCTGCATTATACTTTACAACAATTCCTCTTACTTTAACTTTCTTTCCCACAAGAGATTCTTTTTCATCGAACACTTTTGCAATTGTGTAACCATCTTTTAACGGCTCGACTTTTACATTTTCTTTTGCTGATTGAACATTCGGATGAGACATATTTCCGGCTGCAGAATGAGGAGTCTTCGATATATCATCAACAAATAAAACCGAATCGAAAGTTTTATTTAAAGCTGAGCTGTGGAAATTTTTCATCTCCATACTTTTAGTATAGAACAGAACATCGCCATTTTCAACCGCCATTTGCGGAACAGCAATCCAGTACTCATTATCCTTTTCTTTAACTTTCATATAAGTATAACTTGAAGCGTTCGTATGATCGACAACTTCCACAACGTGAGTATTGGGATTATCTGCACGCAGCTTATCCATATCTTTATCTTTACTGCCGCAGGAGGTAAACAAAAACATCATTACTGCAAAAAACATCATTAAAATCTTATTCATTTAAATTACCTTTCTGTAAAAAATCTAAACTTGTTTCAGTTAATATATAGAAGTGTAAGGCAAACTTCCTGATAAATTTTATAGCCTCGATTAATGAATGAGAAATTTCTTAGTGAAGTATTTATTGAGGTTGCAAATTTTGTTACCTTATAAAGGTAAGTAATTAAAGAAGCACGCGTGATTGATTCTGAAACAGTTTTTATCTTAGGTTCGGGTTCTTCAAAACCCTCACTTTTCCGACAGATTATGAGTTACGGCGGCGAATAATTCATGATTTGGAAGATGATTATAGCAGAATGCCATATACTTTTGATCTTAATCCTGAGACTATAAAATTTGATGTGGGGATTAGAATAAAAGAAGCAAAAGATTTTATTAAAGGATTAAAAAATACTGAGGAAACAGCTACAATTGATGAATTTATTAGTCTTAATAATAGATATGAGTTTATTGGTAAAATAGCAATTCAAAATTATTTGTTAGAATATGAAAGGAATTATTTAAAGGAAAGGGAAAATAATTATGTGAGTGATTGGTTTGAGATAGTGCTTAGAAAACTTCTAAAGGAATGTATAGAATAAAGAAATCCATCATCTTTGGATTCAAATAAAGTTAATTTTATAACGTTTAATTATGATAGATTACTAGAATATTTATTTATAAATCAATTTGTTAATTTATTTCAAGAGTTCCTCAACGATAATATAAATAAGCACCAAATTGACTTCTTTTTGTACAAAATAATTCATGTTTATGGTGCTCTTGGTTATTTACCTAGAAGGAGAGATGGCAGCCATACTGAAGTAGAATTTGGTGAAAAAATAACAACTTACGAAAGAATCAAAGAAACATTATGTAATATAAGATTTAATAAAAGATGGGTTTAAAGATAGTGACAGAATAAGAAGAAAATTATATGACGCTAAAAAAATATTTTTCCTTGGAGTTGGCTACATAGAAAAAAATATGAAAATGTTAGATCTAGAAAACAATTTAAATTTCGATGACCCACCTCAAATTTATGGAACTGCTTTAAATAGAGATAAAGAAGGAATAAATGAAATTGTAAAGCAATATTTTAACTTCAACAAAAAAATTCCAAATCCTATTATTGAATCAATTAATTGCAAAGAACTTATTAAGAAATACTTTTAATTCTATAACAAATGGAAAAGCCATATAATCAAGAACTCAACCAACCTGGACAAAGGCGGATATGGTATTTCTTTTTCGTTGGCATTCCATGGTTTCAACAAATAACCTACTTCAACAAAATCATTTTCTTTGTCGAAATAAATTTCCCTGCCTGTATCCTGTAAAAATATATGCCGCTTGAAAAACTTCCCTTTAAAATGACAAAGGCGCCGGTTAGACGCCTTCGTCGGAAAAAACACTAGAAAAACTTAGTTGCGTGGTTTAGCTTCATTAACTACGATATTTCTACCTTTAAATTCCGAATTATTCAATGCGGAGATAGCATTCTTCGCATCATTGGCATCCTCCATCTCAACAAAACCGAAACCTCTTGATCGTCCGGTATCGCGATCTTTAACAACTTTTGCAGAAACAACTGTACCATGTTCCTCAAAAGCGGTTTGCAATGCTTTGTCGTCTACAGACCAGGGGAGTGATCCCACAAATAATTTAGTACTCAAAAGAACCTCTAAAAAATAATAAGAAAAAAAACCCGGCTTAATGCCGGTATTTAAAACTACAAATAATTATTGATTTTACAAATAACTTTTTTAGTTTGGAAGCGTTTAATAGCCCCGACCTTTAGGTCGGGTAAAAGTGCTCTACTGAGGGGCTTTAGCCCAATTCAATTGTGACTAAAGTCAGATTGATGGTTATTATTTCTCCACGACCTAAAGGTCGTGGCTATTAAAAATAAATTTATTAAAAAGATTCCGGGTCCGGCCGGAATGACATAATGATATAAAAGAGACCATGGAAACTAAAATAGAACTTCACAAAGGAGATATTACCAAACTAAACGTTGACGCAATTGTGAATGCAGCAAACACTTCTCTGCTTGGTGGTGGCGGAGTTGATGGTGCAATTCATCGTGCAGCAGGACCTGAATTACTTGAGTACAATAAAAAACTTGGTGGCTGTTCGACAGGTGAAGCAAAAATTTCTCCAGGTTTTAATTTACCCGCAAAATTTGTTATAAGCACTGTCGGGCCGGTTTGGAATGGCGGTAATAATAATGAAGATGAACTGCTGGTAAACTGCTATAGAAATTCTTTAAAGCTTGCTGTTGATAATAATATTAAGACTATCGCCTTCCCTTCAATTAGCACTGGGGTTTATAGTTTCCCTGTTGAAAGAGCCTCGAAGATTGCAGTCAGAGAAGTAAAAGATTTTCTTGAAAAGAAATCCTTCAATTGAAAAAGTAATTTTTGTCTGCTTCGATGATAAGACGTATGATGTGTATAAAAAACTATCGTGGGATTTTAAGAATTAATTTGGGCTAAAGCCCAATGGTGTGTCATTATCATTAACCCCGACATAAATGTCGGGGCTATAAAAACAAGAATGACTTTGGTTATCTTATAAACAAGATTGTAACGCCTGCAACTGCAATGAAAGCTCCTGCAATTGCCCGCCAGCTCAAACGTTCTTTATAAACGTATCGTACATAAGGAAGCATAATTATCGGCATAGTTGACATCAATGTTGCTGCAATACCGACTTTGGTATTTGCTATTGCAACAAGACTGAAAGTAATTCCGAGATAAGGACCGAGTATTGTTCCGATAATTGTAGAACTCAATGCTTTTGGATTTTCCTTATAAAGCTTAACAGGATTTTTGTATCTCTTAACTATGAGAGCAATAATCAACAAAATTAAAACTGAAGAAATTATTCTTATGAATGTTGCAACCATTTTGTGAACTTCGCCTTCTTCAAAAGCAAACTTGGCAAAAATTAAACCTGCAGCTTGTCCCAATGCACCAAGTAAACCATAGAGTATTCCGAGCTTATTTATTTTGAATTTTGCATTCGGCAACTCACTTCTGTCAAGAACAACGAGACCTATTCCAAATATTGTTACAGCTATTCCGATGAAACCAAAAAGTGAGAGACTTTCCCCGAGAAAAAAATATGCAAGAATGGAACTCATTGCCGGAGATGATGCCATTAACAACATGCTTACGCGCGCGCCTATACTTTGAAAAGCTTTAAAGAGAAATGAATCGCCGATGACCAATCCTATTATTCCGCTAATAACAAGATTAATAATCTGGCTTGATGAAAGTGCAAAGCTGAATCCTCCAATTAATATGGTAGCATAGAGTAACACGGAAGCAAGAAGCATTCTGTTAATGTTTAACTGGAGAGAACCGATTTTTATGGCGGCGGAAGAAAAAGCAAATGAAGTTCCCGACCAGAGGAAAGCCGTCAACAAAGCACTTAGTTCACCAACATAAGGCATTAAGCATTACCAGGTTTTAATATAAAAAAACCACTAAGATTCACAGACTTTTTTTACAATCCGGTTTCCTAGTGGTTAAAAGTTATTATAGTTATTACTAAAATCAGATCGTATAATTTACTGCCCCGATGCCGGGAAATTCTGCAGCATCACCAAGCTCTTCTTCAATTCTTAAAAGCTGATTGTATTTTGCGATCCTGTCGGTTCTCGAGAGCGAACCGGTTTTAATTTGTCCGGCATTAGTTGCAACAGCAATATCTGCAATTGTTGTATCTTCGGTTTCACCGGAGCGATGACTTATCACATTTGTATATGCAGCTTTCTTTGCCATCTCAATTGCATCGAGAGTTTCTGTTAAAGTGCCGATCTGGTTTACTTTTATAAGAATAGAATTTGCAACGCCTCTCTCAATTCCATCTAGCAAGTCTTTCAGTATTTGTTACAAAAAGATCATCACCGACTAACTGAACTTTATCTCCAAGTTTTTTAGTTAACATAAGCCAGCCGTCCCAATCATCTTCTGCAAGTCCATCTTCCAGAGAAATAATAGGATACCTCGATATCCAATCAGCCCAGAAGTCCACCATTTTTTCTTTGGAAATAATTTTATCAGGTGCAGATTTAAATAAATGATAAGCGTCTTTCTCTTTTATATAGAATTCGCTTGCCGCGGGATCAAGTGCAATTGCGATTTCATCTTTTATTTTAAATCCGGCTTTAGTAATTGCTTCAAGAATAACGTCTATTGCTTCTTCATTTGATTTCAGATTTGGTGCAAAGCCGCCTTCATCGCCGACTGCAGTGTTGTATCCTTTTTTACTTAGAACAGATTTTAAAGCATGAAAAGTTTCCGAACCCATTCTTAAAGCTTCTGCAAAATTTGGTGCACCGACAGGCATAATCATAAATTCCTGGAAATCTACATTATTATCTGCATGTTTTCCACCGTTAAGAATATTCATCATCGGAACAGGTAAAGTTTTAGCATTGGTTCCACCTATGTAACGATAGAGCGGCATTCCCAGAGTTTGCGCAACAGCTTTTGCACACGCAAGTGAAACACCAAGCATTGCATTTGCACCAAGATTGCCTTTATTCTTTGTTCCATCGAGTTCAATTAATAATGAATCTATTGAAGCCTGATCAGCTGCATCAAGTTCAATAAGCTCTTCACAAATTTTTTCATTTACATTTTCAACAGCTTTAAGAACGCCTTTACCAAGATATCTTGATTTATCCCCGTCTCTTAATTCAACTGCTTCATGTTCACCTGTGGAAGCTCCGCTCGGAACTGCTGCTCTTCCAATTACTCCGCTTTCAAGTTCAACTTCCGCTTCAAGTGTTGGGTTACCTCTTGAATCCAAAATCTCTCTTGCAAATACATCAACTATAGTTGTCATAAACTCTCCTGTAATCAGTTTAAAAAGTAATTCATATCTATACTTGTAAATTAACGAAATTCAGGATTCCATTTAGAGTTAGTGCTCACTTTTTTAAAGTACTTTTAAATAGAACCAGTAATTCTTTTCAATCCTGCCATAGTATCTTTCCCCAGGTCAAAACTTATTATTTTTCTTCCTTTATTTATTAATGCCTTTCGATCCCCTAAAGCTTGCGCAGTCTTAAGTATTCCAAAAGTGATTGATGATTTACCTTCACCCGGTTTATCAGGAATTGCTAAATCATTCTGAGGTATCGATGTAAATTGAATAAACAAACCGTTGCCTGCATCACCTTTATGAAGCTGTCCGGTTGAATGAAGAAATCTTGGCCCAAATCCAACTGTAACAGCAATTTTATATTTCTCCTGAATTTTTGTTCTTAAAGTTTGTAAAATATCCGATGCAACTTTTATCAGGTTTAATGTAAGCCTGCAAAGAAACATAGCTTCCTTTTTTAATTGAATCATCGAGAAATTTATTTACTGCTTCCGAAATTGAACTTGCTTTTATTTCTCCATACAAAGTGATGTTACCATCTTTAAGAACTGCATTTTGTTCGGGAAGTTTTCCTTTTTCCTGGTATTCCTTTACCATCTGCCTTGCGACTACTTTAGCAGATTCAACGTCAGGCTGATTAAAAGGTTGTATTCCTATTCTCCACCCAGCAACAGCGGTTGCAATCTCCCAGATAAAATATTGTTCACCTAAATCGTAAAGATCATCCATTATCAATTCAATTACAGGATGACCGGCGACAGACAATTTATTTACACCTTCTTTCTCTTTTATATCATCTTTAAGATGAATATAAACAAACAGCCTGTCGTCGGAATAATATTTGGGATCTTCAAGCGATTCACCATCAACCGGCAAAATCCCTTTCCCAATTTTGCCCGTACTTTCTGCAATAAGCTGTTCAACCCAGGCGCCAAAGTATGAAACTTTTGATGACATAATAAAAGTTAGTTTATCTCTTCCCTGTTTTGCTAATTCCCCGATTGCAGTTCCTAATTTTCCACAAACAGAATCACTTGTTTTAGAATGGTTAGAAACTTCCAAAGCATTCTTTAAAAGCTTTTCAATATCAATTCCTAATAAGGCAGCAGGCACAATACCGAAAAACGATAATGCCGAATATCTTCCTCCAATATCAGGATCATTCAAGAAAATTTTTCTGAAGTGCAATTCCTTTGCAATTTTTTCTAATCCGCTACTGGGATCCGTAATTGCAGTAAATCTTTTCCCTGTTTCTTCGGCACCAAATTTTTCTAAAGTTTTGTTATAAAAATATTTCATAAAAGAAAGAGTCTCTACAGTTCCACCGGATTTGGTAGAAACTATAAATAAAGTTTTCTTATTCGAAAGCGATTTTTCATGTTCAAGAATAGCATCAGGATCGGTAGTGTCGAGAGCGCTTAATTGCAAATAACCATCTTTTGCACCGAATATTAAACTAAAAACTTCTGGAGCTAAGACTTGACCCTCCCATTCCCATCAGCAATGCATCTGTAAAACCATCTTTTCTTAGATCATTTACAAACTGGTTAAGTTCTTCAATAGCTTTTAAAGAAACATCGGGACTAATAAGCCAGCCAAGCCGGTCGGTTATCTCATCCGGTTTATCGCTCCAGATCGTAAAATCTTTTTTCCAGATTCTTTCTATAATTTTTTCTTTTTTTAACTCATCAAAAGCTTTGTTAAAGTGACCAGTATATTTCCCTAACTTCATTTCAAATTTTGATTCAGACATTTTACATCTCCAATCTTATCATGATTTATTTTTAATTTCAGAAGCAGCTTCTTTATCGAGAAACCAGTTTACTTCTCCATCAACAGGTTTAATATGCGCTCCCGGTAATTTCAGGTAATCACCATTATTATTTAAGATTCTTCCAACTGCAAAAGATTTACTTTTTCCTGATACTAAAAAATATATTTTTTGGGAATTATTAATAACTCTCCCAGTTACAGTTATTCTTTTTTGGTTTGATTCGGGATGAACAGCAACTTCACAAACTTTATCAGACCTCAGCAGTTCCATCTGATTTGGAAAGATTGAAGCCGTATGTCCGTCTTCTCCAAGTCCAAGCAACATTATATCAAACTGCGGCAGGTTATTTACGGAAGACTAAGTTTTTTCGAATAACACCAGAATATTTTAGGGCTTCCTCATACGGATTATTTTCTCCTTCTATTCTATATATATTTTCAGAAGGAATCTGAATGTGGTCGAGAAGATATTTTTTTGTCATTCCATAATTACTTTCAGAATCGACCGGGAGGCACACATCTTTCATCTCCCCAAAATAAATTTATTTTTTCCCAGTTTAATTTTCCTTTATACGAATCAACCAATTCCTTAAAAATTATCTTTAGGTGTGTTCCCACCGGACAGAGCAACATTAATTTTATTTTTTCTTTTAAGAAAGGAACTAATCTCGTTAACAAATTCACTGCAAAATTCTTTAGATAAAATTTTGCTGTCATCAAATACCCTGAAATTATAATTCACAATACAATCCGTCGTTAGCGAGATTTTTACATGGATATCTCCATGCAAGACCTTTTCCTTCTATAAGATCATCCGCATGTTCTGGTCCCCAGGTTCCTGCCGGATATCCATAAATTGGGATATCAGGATCATTTTTCCATGCTTGTAAAATCGGATTAACAAATTTCCACGCGGCTTCAACAGCATCGCCTCTCTGATAAAGTGTTGAGTCTCCCATCATACAATCATGCAAAAGCCTTTCATAAGCGCTGGGAAGATAAGAGTTCTGCAATTGCGAATAATGAAAATCCATATTCACGTTTTGTACATTGAAGCCGGTACCCGGAACTTTCATTCCGAACTTAAGAAGTATTCCTTCATCCGGCTGAATTCTAATTACAAGATTATTACAACCATCCGCCATATTGTTTCTTGTAAAAAGATAATGCGGCGTAGGCTTAAAGTGAATAACAACTTCGGTTACTCTTGTCGGCATACGTTTCCCGGTTCTAATATAAAAAGGAACTCCTCCCCATCTCCAGTTATCTATAAAAAGTCTCAGAGCAACATAGGTTTCTGTTTTTGAATTTCGATCAACACCTTTTTCTTCACGATACCCGGGAACATTCTCTCCTTTTATTTTTGATGCTAAATATTGTCCACGAATTACATCTTCAATTACATTCTCTTCTTTTAAAGGTCTTAAAGATTGAAAGACTTTAACAATTTCATTCCTGATTGAATCTGAGTCGAATGAAGATGGCGGTTCCATAGCAATTATACCAGTCAATTCCAGCAAATGATTTTGCAGCATATCCCTTAGAGCACCTGAAGAATCGTAATATCCTCCTCTGTTCTCTACCCCAATATCTTCAACACCAGTAATCTCAACATGATGTATGTAGTTCCTGTTCCATAAAGGTTCGAAAATACCGTTTGCAAATCTTGTAACAAAAATATTCTGAACAGTTTCTTTTCCAAGGTAATGATCGATTCTATAAACCTGGTTCTCATGAAAAACTTTCATCAAATCTTTATTTAATTTTTTTGCAGATTCAAGATCATATCCGAATGGTTTTTCTACAACTAACCTTTTCCAGCCACTGTTGTTTTTATTAATCCCTGCCTTTCCAATGGCTAAGGGAATAATTGAGTAAAGGCTTGGAGGAGTAGAAAGATAGTAAATACAATTCTCAGGAATGTCGAACTTTTTGTGAAGCGAATCTATTTCGGTTTTTAGCTGCAGGTAATCATCATCATTTTTTGTATCAATCGATTTATAAAAAACTTTTTTAAGGAAACTATCGAGTTTGCTTTTTTCTGCATCCTTAAAATTGGCAAAAGATTTAATTCCCTTTTCAATTCTCTCTCTGAATTTTTCAGATGAATAATCTGTTCTGCTGACACCGAGAATAATAAATTTCTCGGCAAGCATATCCTGGTTGTACAGATCGTACAAAGAAGGAATAAGCTTACGGTAAGTCAGATCTCCCGACGCACCGAAAATAACAAGTATTTGATCTTCAGGTTTTTTCATTATATTTTTTTAGTTGCTTAAAAATATTGTACAAATATTGATTTACATCACAATGCATTTAAGAATTCTTCAGGTGTAGTCCCTTTTTCATCCTAAAGGATGATTGATTTTTAATCATTATTAGTTAATAATATACATTACTAAAATTTATTTGATTTAAGGAATAATCAAACTTCTTTGTTAACACGCAAAAGATTCGTTTATGCAACATAATTCATCATCACCAAAAAGTAAAAATTATCTTCTCAGAAAATTTTAATAATAAACTTACACCTTACCTTAAAGTATCAATAATTTTTTGCCATTCTCATCCTCTGGCATTATAGTTGTCAAAGTGAGATGTAATAATAGTATCCATATTCTGTATCGGAGTTAAAATGAACAAACTTATTAAGAAAATAACATTATTCTTTTTCTTTCTAACACTAAATATTTATCCCCAACTTGCGAAGGACAGCTGGAGCCTGGGATTTGGAGTAGCTTATCCCAGATTCATGAGTATATCAAGTTTACAAACCGGCGCCTGGGCAGGGATAGGAAACTATGGCGGGTATGCTGAACTTCAAAGAGATTTTTCTGAGCATGTTGGTTTGAGACTTAAGGGAAGTTATAGTTATATGAAAACTGAATCCAGCATCCGTACACAGTGAATCTAATCTTGCAGCCGCTGATATTGATATGCTTTATTACTTTGTACCATGCGAAGTTATTAGTCCTTATATGGCAGCTGGATTTGGTGGAATCGGATTTAACAATACCAATTCTCCACAGAATTTTCTTGATGTAACATATCTTGAATATGAGTTTAATTTGGGCATAGGAGCCGAATGGCATTTTTCTAATAATTGGAGCTTAACTGCTGAAGGAATTTATCATACATCCTCCACAAATAAACTAGATGGTTATGAAGATCCCGGAGAAGATAAAGGTCTTTTTGGTGGGAATGCAGATACTTATGTTACACTTGGCTTGGGGCTTCAGTTTTATTTTTCAAAAGGAGAGCCTTCTCATCTTTGTGATCTTTACGACGGGATAAAAACTAATCCCTGCGAATGTCCACCTTCATTAGATGAAATAGAAGCGTTAATTATAAAGCATATTCCAAAAGAAGTTGTTAAGCAGGAAGTAGTTGAAAAGCCAGTAGAAGTTAAGCCCACTCATTGGGTCCTAGTAGGAGTTAACTTCGAGTTTAACAAGGCCAGCTTAACCCCTGAATCATATCCAATCCTGTTTTACGCGGTTCAAAACTTAAATGAGAATCCTGATACAAAAGTTGAAATCCAGGGACACACTGATAATATAGGTTCTGATCAATATAACCTGAAACTGTCTGAAAGAAGAGCGCAAACTGTAAGGGATTACCTGGTTTCCAAAGGGATCGATCCATCTCGCTTAACTGTAAAAGGATATGGAGAAACGATGCCTGTTGCAGACAACAGCACTCCTGAAGGAAGATCATTGAATAGAAGAATCGAATTTAAAGTACTTAACAAATAAGAAATTCAAAATATTAAGTAAACCAAGTGGGTCTTCTCGGAGACCCATTTTTTATTAAATCTTATCCATGTACTTTCTTGCAAAGTTCAATATAAGATGCGAAGTTTACTATAAAACATCTTAATATATTTTAAAGTAAACAACTATGTCTGAAAAACAAGCGGCAGCAGAAAAAGCTATTGAGTTTGTAAACGATAATATGATCATTGGATTGGGATCAGGTTCGACTGCATCATTCTTTACCAAAAAATTAGGTGAACAGGTAAAACGTGGTTTAAAGATTAAAGGCGTTACAACATCAAATGCTACAACAAATTTAGCAATCTCTCTTAATATATCATTACTATCGATTGATGAAGTTAGCGAAATAGATCTTACGGTGGATGGTGCTGACGAAGTCGATCCAATGTTCAACGGAATTAAAGGCGGAGGCGGTGCGCTTCTTTTCGAGAAGATAGTTGCCTCCATTTCTAAAAAAATTATTTGGGTTGTTGATTCTTCAAAGATTATAAAAAAATTAGGGAAATTTCCGTTGCCTGTCGAATTAGTTTCCTTCGGTTATACTCACACTTTGAAAAGACTAACAGAAGCGGGATTTAATCCTTCATTAAGGATGAAAGATGGAGAAATTTCTTTATCAGACGGAAATAACATTATAGCAGACTTAAACTTAAAATTAATTGAGAACCCAATTGAGCTTGAAAAAAAGTTAAAAGGGTTTCGGGGTGTTATTGAGACTGGTTTATTTATCAACACCCCAAACAAAGTGATTGTAGGAGAAGGTAGCAATGTTAAAATTCTTGAAAATAGGGATAAGAAATAAATCTTCTAATTATTTTTCTTTAATGAACGTGAAACTCTCCTGAAATTTTTCCTTGCAAGAAATATAAGAACTACTAAATATGCCACAATACTTATTTCAATAAATCCCATTCTCTCCCCTCATGAATAAAACAACTTATTCATATTAACTTAAATTTTTTATGGTGTTGTGCCCGTAACCACAGTTTGATCATCACTGTTGGATATAGTTGCATAGATGACATAAGTGCCATCAGTAAAAGTACTTGAATAAACAACTAAAATTGTTGTGGAAGCTGCGAAAATTACACTTCCCGACACATCACCTTCTGCAGATGATGTTAGCGTGCCTGGAGGAATTTGATAAGTAGTTGAATAAGTATACGTACCTTTGGGAATGTCAGTAATTGAAAATGTAGCCCCTGCATTCACCGGATAAAGGTTACCCCTGAAGTTAATTTGTACTGTCCCGGCAGAATAATTTTTAAATGTGAATTTGTTATGAATATTGCTATCACAGCTTGCGAAAACCAAAGCGAATAAAAAAAGTGCGGTCGTAATGATTATATTCTTTTTCAATTTACTCTCTCATTTTATTTTACTATAACATTATCCGTATTTAGAACACAAGTATAATGCCATCAATGTGTGATAAATTTATTATTTCAAAACTTTAACATCGTCGCAAATCGGTAAAGTTTACAGGGACAAAAGTGAATTTTAGAGATAAAAACTACACTATGCAGTCTTAGTAATTTCCTTAAAAAGAGGTTTAATTGATAATACCTTTAAACCCTCTGTGAAAACGGGTAAATATCTATTTAAAAAAGCGGGATGCAACTCCAGTCATTTTCTAAAGATGCGGTAGGGTCAAAAAAAGTCACTTTGTACCCACGACGTGATTCGAACACGTGACCTACGGTTTAGGAAACCGTTGCTCTATCCAGCTGAGCTACGTGGGCTTTAACTATTCAATATAGATTTTAACTTTCTTCTAGCTGCAGATGACTTAAAATATTTTTCTCTCTTTCTTGCTGTTATTCTATCCAATGCTTCTTCTTTATAAACAATCTTCCATGGTTTGTACTTATTTGTAAAAATTGTTTTACCAGAATTATGTTCGTTCAATCTTCTTTCAAGATTGTTAGTAAAGCCAACATAAGTTTTATCATAATTTAAACTCTTTAATATATAAACCCAATATTTCATTTTCTTGTTTAGGAAACCGACGCTCCCCGCCTTGCCCGACTCATTCAGGATTCCCGCAAGTCGGGCAGGTATCCAGCTGAGCTACGTGGGCAAGTAAATTAATTATATGCAATTATGCATAAAAATAATACATAAATTTAGGCATATACAGATTTATATACTATAGCTTTGGGAATAGAATTGTTGCTATATTTATAAAAAAAGTATAACGCGCTGTGAGCAGGTTATACTTTATTAGTGAGGAAGAGATAAAGAGAAGATTTTACATATTGAACCAGTATGTAAACTTTACCATAAAAATATTATCGGCTTTAATATCAAGCAGCCTGTTAAAAGAATGACCAAATCTGAATGTGCCGTCTTCTTCAGAATCAGATCTTGTTTGCGTCCATACAAAATACACTACTGAACCGGGAACGTATTCCCATCTTAAAACTGCATTACCTCTTAATGACATAAAATTAAAATCAGGGTTATCAATTACTATTGGGTTTGCAGGTCCACTTCCATCGGGATCAGCAGTTAATGTCGCATTATCAAATGTGGAATTCCCGGTACCATAAACATTAAAATCATAGGTCTTTGGTTTAGCCAATTCTTTGAAATTTGTATACTCTCCGGACGATATTAATGGCTGAGCATAGAATTGCAGACTTAATTGCGGAGTAAATGTCCAGTTCAATTTTATTCCTGCACCAAAAGTTTTCTGATCGAGTAATGCGAACACATAACGCTTCCCGAAAGTGTTTGTCGCGGTTGGGTCATCATAAGAATCAACCCATTGTGCAAAATCTTTGTTAAGAGAATAATACGGGCTAATACTTATAGATAGATTTGAAGCAAGACGGAACTCCACTTGTGTATCAATTTCCCAGTTATATGAATATTGGGGTTGCTGATAAGTATTAAAGCCTGCCCCAACTACAACGTCTTTTCTGTTATCAGAATTGAGATAAAAATTAACCTGATATCCCGGCGGATTGAGCGATAATGGTCCGCCTCTTGTTAGTCTGTTATTTACAGTTTGTGGATTATATGCAAAGTTCCAGTTTATCGTGTAATAATTCAGAAATCTTATAAAACCATAATGATATATTCCTTCCCATGTTATATCACCATCATAATCATAATTTCTGAATAGTGCACCGCCCATTTCAAAATAACGATATATGGAAGTTTGTTCTGTCCAGAAATATCCTGCAGCGACATGCATATTTATAGCATCTGCTCTCCATAAGAATCCCAAATCGTTTATATCAAATTTAGGTGAAATAACTCCAAAGGAAGAGTTAAGAAAGAAATTTCCTTTTTGTTTGTTAAGTGTTAACCTGCCCGCGTAACCTGTTAAACTAGTAGCGTTACTATCCAAAGAAAAACTTTTTGCATCGGGTCTCTGAAAGTAGTGTTGTGAATTATTTTGCAAATCCAGAATTCTTGCCTTAGTTCCCGTAACATGACTTAATCCACTCCATCCGGCAAGAACCCAGGTTTTTGATGTATCAAGAAAAGTCCATCCATCCACACCATAAACAAAAGCACTTTTATTTATCTGATCACTTAAATTATTATCATTAAAGAATCGGCTGGTAGCAGTTGTAATAAAACCAATCCCCTGCCGACCATCATTAATTTCATTTTGGGCTCTGATAATTCCATAATAAGTTAATGGTTCAACCTGCATCTTACTTTTGACACCTGCATTATCTATTCTTGCAAATTCTCTTGAAGTTACAGATTGAATAGCACCAATATTCCAATTGTCGCCAATCTTCCCTGTTATTTTTGCTGCACCAAGAATATGTGTCCCCTGAGGGCTGTCAGTATAATCAGCATCATCCGGTAAACTTCCCTGAGGCACCCTTCCGATTCTTCTGCTGTAAAAGAATTGCGGATTGGACCAGTTAAAACTCCAATAATTATTTGATCCGCCCTGACCAAAATTAAATATTGTCGAGCCTTCGACGAAGAAAGGTCTCTTCTCATTAAAATAGGTTTCAACATCACTTAAGTTTATTACTGCCGGATCAATTTCCACCTGACCAAAATCCGGATTTATTGTTGCATTAAGTGTAAGGTTCGTTCCTAATCCCATTTTAAGGTCTGCACCCAAATCCGGGACATAATCAGAGCCGGAATTAAAAGGATCGCTTGCATCCGGATGAGTATATTCCGCTCTTGTTGTAATGTAAGGAAGAATTTCGAGTCTTTCGGGAGGGGATATGTTGTCTATTCCTTTAAGCTCTGCAAACCTCGATACAAAACCGCTTTCATTTTTAGGAACATAGATAAAATAATCTTTCTCATTATTCCTGGCGATATCTCTTTCAAAGTTTATTCCCCAAACATTTTCTTTATTCATTCTAAATCGAAGCTGAGAAAATGGAATTTTTAATTCAGCAACCCATCCGTCATTATCAATTTTTACTTTGCTTTCCCATACACCGTCCCAAGTATTATCGCTCCAGTTATCATTATATAGAACTCCATCATAAAAAGTACCTGCAGCATTAACTGCAAAATAAAAACCACTTGTTTTATCATGGTATGGATCAAGATAAATTATGAACAGATCGGATGTTTCATCTACATCTCTTCTGGCAAGTCTTGCTACTATAGAATCAGGGGAAGAATCAAACATCTTTGCGGCTACATATAAAGCCGTATTATCGTAAGCTATTCTTACTTCTGTTTTTTCAGTAGGTTCTTTCCCTTCATTAGGATCCTTCTGTGTGAATTCTGTAACCGGAGTAATTTGTTTCCAGAAATTTTCTTTCATATCACCATCAATATTTACAACCTGGTTGATTCTTGTCGCATCAATAACTTGTTTTACACCAACAGTATCTTTAACAAATGGACTTACCTTAAAGGTAGTTGAAAGAATTATAAGGATGATAAAAAATGATTTCATAAAAATTCTTCTTAAGCTAAGACGTTTAAAGAACTGTATTTGTTTCTCTCTACAAAATCTTTTTTTTAATCGAGAATATCCAATTGATTTAAACGTGCGGTTATTTTAGATGATTAACGCTTTAGTTTTTTAATTTCGATATAGCCGACAGATGTCTTCAAGTAAATTTTTGTTCCGCCGCCGTTAATATTGTAAACGGCTTTATACTCGCCCTTTTTCTTGTTTATATCTTCACTGGAAGATTTGAAATCCGATTTTATTATTTCAGATTTATCAAACGACCAGGGATTTCCTTCGGCATATTTAACTAAAGCTTCAATTGTTACTTTTGCATTTTCAGGAATATAAACTGTAATATTTCCATAACCTGAAGTAATGCTGCTTTCATTATTTCCTAAAGAAATAAATTGAGTCGTTATATCGCCTGCGCCGGAAGTAATCTTAACATACCCTGAAAGATTGTCCAGGTTTACATTTCCTGCCCCGGTTACGATACTTCCACCTTTACTAACGCTTGTACCAGAAACATCACCTCCGCCCGTTGTTACAGACATTACCCCGGAAATATTATTCATAGAAATGTTCCCTCCGCCCGTAGTAACTTTTACATCATTACCAATGTTACCACAATCTACATTTCCACCACCGGTAGAAACACTTAATGACTTGCTTACATTTTTAACTTCGACATTTCCTCCTCCGGTGCTTATTACACATTCTCCCTGAACCGAACCTATAATAACATCGCCACCGCTCGAGCTAAGTTTTGTATCTCCTGTTATATTACCACACTGTATATTGCCTCCGGCGGTAGCCGCAACCAACTCTCCTTTAACATCTTCTAATTCTATTTCCCCACCAGAAGTTTTTATTTTTACATCTCCCGTAATGTTATTCGATACTTTGACATCCCCTCCGGAAGTATTCAAGTTAAGATTAAACTCGGAAGGAACTGTTATTTCAAAATCACTATAATTATCGGATTTGATTGTGATATTATTCCCATCTTGATATATCGTTACCCCGCTGTAATCGTTATCTTCTTCATAAGATACTTTTACTTCATTATTATTACCTGTTTTTACCAGAATGTCCCCTGCAGAAATTCCAATTTTAAGCATACCGCCTTTATTTACTTTAAAGGTTTTTGTTGTGTTATCATCCTGACTAAAAGTTTTTATTGCAAATATCAGGAGGCAAATTGAAGTTAATATTATGGTGAATAAAAATTTATTTTTCATTTTTTGTACTTTCTCCTAAAACAGTTTTCATTTGATATCTTACATAGTTGTTCTCTTCTTTTTTAACGTTCTCTCGAAAGGCTGATATCTCATCCTCGTTGAAACCGTTTCCCTTCTCACTAATTACTTTAAGACTGGTTATTGCTTCGATCCTCATCGAAGAGTTTTTATCATTTAAAAGAATATAGAGCAACGCTTCTCTTACGTCGCTATCAAACGGAAAATTTCTCAGCAACTTTAATGCTTCTCTTCTCACACCGAGATTTGTATCGAATTTCGCAACTGTAATTAATGCTCCTTTAATTTCCTTATCATCTTTTGTCGTATTTGCACCGACCACATTAATTGCATTCAAACGAGCGCCCGGATTTTTCTCATACAGCATCGAATATGTCAGTATATTCTGAATTTTAGGATTATTTATGTTTCCTTTAATGTGAATTGGTTTTGTTGCATCTGCAGTAAATTCTATTTCACCATCGGAAGCATCCTGATCAATGAATCTTACATTTGTAATTCTTGTATCTCCCTGGAGAGCAGAAATACTGCTAACATTATTAGCCTGTTGAATATTTTGTATAGAAGGTTTTATTTCTTTATTGAATAACAAATAGCCGGCAAATATTCCCACAATCAAAACTATAGCACCGCTGAAAGCAATTTTGATTGGAGAGAAGAAAAAATTGGAAAGATTAATAGTCGGCATTGTAAAAAGTTTTCTTTTTGATTTTTCTACTCTTAACGCTGCGTAAAATTCTCTTCTTGCTTCAGATAAAAGATTCTGATCGGGCTCTTGTAGAGAAACGTCTTTTAAAGAAGAATAAAATTTTTTCTGCTTTTCTAATTCAGCACTACATTCATTGCAATTTTCCAAATGATTAAGAAGTTCTTCTTTTTCATTTTGGGTAAGCTCATCATACAAAAAGAGCTGTATCCATTCTTTATATTTTTTATGATTCATTTTTTCTCCAATCTTTTCTTAATCGTCAGTCTTCGACAGGCTCAGACTGACAAGTTGATAATGTCACACTGAGCGAAGTCGAAGTGTGACATTACTGTGCATATAATTCACTCAATTGTTCCCTGATTTTTCGGCTCGCTTCAAAGAGATATTTTTTTACAGTACCTTCTCCGCAATCTATCATCAGGGCGATCTCTCTTATTTTGTAACCTTCAAAATGTTTTAGAACAAAAATCATTTTTTGTTTTGGTGAAAGGTTTTCTAATGCTTCCTTTACACTTCCTGTAAATTCATTTCTTGAAAGAACTTCGTCTGGGGAATTTTCAGCATCATCCGATCCTACAATGTTATCGATGTCATCATTTCCCATATCGCTGTTTATCCTTACTATAGATTGTTTCTTACCTAATTTTATATGTGTTAAACAAACATTCACTGTAATCCTGTAAAGCCATGTTGAAAATTCACTTTTGAACTTAAAATTTTTTAATCCTCTGAACACTCTAAGAAAAACTTCCTGATAAATATCTTTAGCATCGTCACGGTCATTTACATACTTTAATGTCAAAGCCAGAACATTGCGGTCGTACCTGCAAACAAGTTCGTTAAATGCAGATTCGTCACCGTTTTGTGCTTTATTTATTAGGTCCGTATCGCTCAGCGTCATTAAATTTTCCAATAACTATTTATTTAGACTATAGAAAAATCAGAAGGTTGGGGATGAAAAGAAAGGAATATGTTATGTTCTATTATTTAGTCATTTTGAACGGCCATTTTCAGACAGGGGTGAAGAGTCTCTTTTTTGATTCTTCAGCGTTTCACTCTTTAGAATGACTCAACATGTTGATGTCACGAATTTCGTGACTCCCTCACTTATCTATTTAATCAAATCAAATACAGAATCAAGAAAATATGTGGGTTTTATATCCTGGTTTCCATTTGGAAAGTTCTTAACCCCTGTTAAAACTAAAGCTGTATCCAATCCGAATGAATTTCCCATTGCAATGTCTGTTTCAAGCCTGTCGCCAATTAATAAAGTTTTGGAAAGATCATTTCCAAGTTTTTCTTTTATTTCATTCATCATAAACTCAGAAGGCTTACCGAAATGCTTCTCTAGTTTTCTATGTGTTCTCTTTTCAAGTGCCGATATCGTTGCGCCTGCATCGAGAACTTCTCCGTTATCAACCGGACAGGTATCATCTATATTTGCAGCGAAAAATCTCGCACCTTTTTCAAGTGCCCTTGCTGCAATTTCAAGTTTATCATAATTAAGAGTTCTATCGAGTGTAACGAGAAGTATATCAATTTCTTCAGGGTTTTCTGAATAAACTAAACCCGAAGAAATTATCTCATCAATAAAAATCTTTTCGCCAACGGCAAAGAACTTTTCCCCGTTATGATTTTTATTCAAATACTTGGAAAGAACAACAGTCGAATTAATAATTTCATCAAGTTCAATTTCTAAACCTTTGGCAGTAAGAAATTCAAAATAATCTTTTACACTTCCCGTAGTTTTGTTAGAGATGAATACAATTTTTTTACCGGATTTTTTTAATGTGTTAATTGTTTTATCAGCTCCTGGAATAATATTGTTTCCCCTGTAGATTGTACCATCAAGGTCAAAGATGAATGAGTTATAATCTTCCACACTTGGAGGTGATTTCAAAGTGATAATTCTTTCTTGATAATTGCTAATGTTTCTTTAATTGAATGCGGTTTGTATCCAAGTTCGGTTTCAGCTTTAAGAGTTATTAAACCAGACTTAAGAGGTCTGCGTGCCGGCTGTTTGAGTTCATCAGTTGTTATCGGCTTAATCAAACTTTTATCTAATCCAAAATAATCAGCTATTATTTCAGAAAATTCAAACCTCGAAAGAAAATCTTTTCCACCGATATTGTAGATTCCTGTTTTATTGTATTCAATAACTTTGCTTATTGCCTGAACAAGATCATCGACAAAAGTAGGATTATTAACCTGGTCGGTCACTATTCTGACATCTTTCCCATCTCTTAAAGCATTTACTAACCATCTTACAAAACCGGTTTTGCCGTTCGAGTCCGCTCCATACAAAACATTAGTTCTTAAAATTGTATAAAGAACTCCGCATAACTTTAAAGCGTTTTCACTTGCAAGCTTAGTACGCGCATAATAACCGAGGGGATTTGGTTTTTCATCTTCAGCATAAGGGCCATCTTTACCATCAAAAATATAATCTGTAGAGATGTGAACAATTCTTGCATCTATAACTCTTGCAGCTTCAGCAATGTACTCGATTCCTTTTACATTTACTTTCCATACCAGTTCACGCTCGGTTTCACTTTTATCAACATTTGTATAAGCACTTGCATTAATTATATAGTCTGGATAAAAATCGAGGATTGTTTTTTTTACTTCATTTCTTTTTGTAACGTCACATTGGATGTAATCAAGTCCACTTACCAGAGATTTATCTTCGACTGAACAACCAAGCAGCAGTATATTATTTTGGCTAGAATAGAATTTACACAGACTTTGCCCAAGCATCCCGTTTGAACCAACAATCAATATCCTTTTTTTAATTATATCGTGAGAAAACATCTTTCTTCAAATTTGTAAATTCATTTATTCCCTTATAGGAAGCAGTACAGCCGGCAGCGATATTTGCTAATCTTAAAGCGTTACCAATGCTTTTAACTCCCTGTGAAATATAGCTATAAAAAAACACCGCCCCAAAAACATCACCGCATCCTATTTTGTTATTAATATCAACTGTAATTGCCGGTTCATATATTGATTCGACTTTATTGTTTTCCCTTAAAGAATATTCTTGCTCCTTTTTCCTCAAGAGTTATAATCAAAAATTTAATTCCATAGCCAAGTATTTCTTTAATAATTTCTTCTTCATTCTTTTTCTCACTCAATGTAAAAAGCTCATTCTTATTTACCTGTATAATGTCTAAGTTTGAAGCCCATTCATTAAAATCAGGAATTACTCTGAAATGCCTCTTAAAATCTTTATCAAGTCCACGAGAAAAAGTATGAACATCAAAATAAATTGTACCTTTATAATTCTTCCTTATTTCTTTCAACTGCTGGAGTGTTATATCAAAGCCTGTTATCATATTAATTAAAATTCCATCGTATAAATTCAGGTCTTTAATATTAAAAGAAATATTCTGATTGATGTTCTCATATTTTTCATGTCTTTCCGAATGTTTCTCAACTTTCAACCAAACTTTTGGAACAGATTCAACATTATCAAAAATTCTTTCGTCTATTTTTTCATATTCCTCTTCAAATAAAAGATAATGTTTTTTATCAACAGCAGTTGCCAAAGAAATTTTATCTTGTTTCTCTTTAAAATTATTTAATGCCGTAACCGTATAAAAAATCCCTCCAGGTTTTGTTTTTATCTCACCATTAAAATCAATGGTATCAACAACTGTATTGCCTATAACAAGTAATTTCATCTTAATGAAAATATATTTTATATGATGTGAAATTAACGAGGTATAATAAGAATCCAAAAGAATTACGATAAAACCTTTAAGAGACGCAACTATTGGTGCTTTTATTATATGGTTTTAATTAACAATAATTTTTATCTTTCATTTTATGAAATCAAGCTGCTTTCTTTATAGAACTCCAAAAGGGCGGATTCCCGCCGAATAAAATATTGTTGAAAAGTTTTAGAACTCAAATATGAAAATCGGAATTACGTGTTACCCTACCTACGGTGGAAGTGGAGTTATAGCTACAGAACTTGGTAAAGAATTAGCCATGCGTGGTCATCAGGTTCACTTTATCAGCTACGCTTTGCCTTTTCGCTTAAACAATTTTGTTGAGAATATTGTATTTCACGAAGTTGAAATGAGCAGTTATCCTCTATTCGAATTTCCGCTTTATTCTCTGGCTCTTGCAAGTAAAATGGTTGAAGTTGCTGAATATGAAAGGCTCGATCTTCTCCATGTTCATTATGCAATTCCACATGCCAGCAGCGCTTTTCTTGCTAAAGAAATGCTCAAAGGAAAAAGCGATATTAAAGTAATCACAACTTTGCATGGCACCGATATTACACTCGTCGGACTCGAACCTTCTTTCCTTCCGCTTGTTAAATTCAGTATTGAAAAAAGTGATGGTGTTACTGCAGTATCAAGATTTCTTAAAGAGAAAACTCTTACTAATTATGATATTGAAAAAGATATCCTGGTAATTCCTAATTTTGTTGATACTGATTTATTTAAACCGAACTGTGATTGTTCATTCAAAAAAAATATTGCTGCAAAAGGAGAAAAGATTTTAGTTCATACTTCAAACTTCAGGCAGGTGAAAAGAGTACCGGACACAATAAGAATATTCGAAAGAGTTCAAAAAGAAATTCCATCTAAATTACTCCTGGTTGGTGACGGTCCCGATAGGTCGGAATGTGAAAGACTTGTAAGACAACTTGATATTGTAGACAAAGTTAAATTCTTAGGAAAACAAGAAGTCTTGACAGAAATATTAAACGCGGCGGACGTTTTTCTAATACCTTCACAATCGGAAAGTTTTGGTCTTGCAGCACTTGAAGCAATGGCTTGCGGAATTCCTGTTGTAGGCTCAAGTGTAGGAGGCTTGCCCGAATTAATAGGACACAATGAAAGCGGCTACATTGCTGAAATTGGAGACATAGAAAGAATGACAAAATACGTTATCGAATTATTAACCAATGAGAAGAAGTATAATATCTTTTCGCAAAATGCACGGGAGAGAGCCGTAAAAAAATTCGATAAAAATATAGTCGTCCCTAATTACGAAGATTACTACAAAAAAATATTAGATTCATAAAATGATTGTCTACTGCGCTGCCCCGATAAAGGGTGATCAAAAATTCCACAACTATTGCCTGGATATTATCAAACAGGTTTCTTCTTTAGGACACACTGCATTATCAGAATTAAATGTTGAATTTAAACCTGCCGTACTATTAACAGAAAAGGAAATTTTTAGCAGGGATATAAAATGGATAGACAAAAGCGAAATTGTTATTGCCGAAGTTTCAGGTCCGAGCCTTGGTGTGGGTTTCTGACCTCGACGGAACGGGCATGGGTGGCATTTACCCGCGGGCGGATATCCAGAAAGGTGGCTATCTCGATCGCGGAATCGGGCCGAAAGTGAATGCAGCAAAGCCGCCTGGAGAATGGAATACACTCGATGTGGTCTGGAAGTCGCCGCGTTTCGATGCAAAGGGCGAGAAGAGGGCAAACGCGATGGTCGTCAAGGCAACGCTGAACGGACAATTGATTCACGAAAACGTCGAGATCAGGACGCCGACGGGTGGAAACTGGATGAAGAAGGAGACCGCGAGCGGATCTTTCATGCTGCAGTCGGACCATGGTCCTACCGCGTGGCGAAACGTGCCGCATTCGGCCTTTGAAGAAGAACTGACGAGCGATCCTTCGAGAAATGACGGCCTCGCCTCTCCCAATGAAGAGTGTCAAGGTCGAGCGAATTAGTTTGACTTTTCGTACAGTATAGTTCAAGTATATAGTGATGGATGAATTGCGCGATGATTGGGGAACGCCCATCCGCACCCCACTAGCGCCGGTGGCTTCCGATTGGTCTGAAACTTGTGCTACATTTCCGCTCTGCGCCGCTTTGCCTGTAGGGCGGGCGGGGCGGTAGCGGAAGGTCCTTTACTGATTGGGAGGTACCCAGCGCGAACATTCGGTACAGATGCAAATTGCCTACTCCCGCCTACAAGCGATCTGATACTATCTTTTTGAACCATACTATACGAATGATTAAATCGATTCGTTGAGGAGCTCGAGCTTCCGCGGGCCGTCTTCTCTCTCATACAACACACAGGGTGAGTCGGTGCGACTCATCACTCTTGAGCCATCTACCCTCGCGGTGCTCAAAGGAATTCCGATGTCTGCACAGGGTCCGTCTCCCGCGTTGTTCTTTGAAACCATCAGTGCCTATCAGCGCACCGAGGCGTTGCGGGCGGCCGTTGAACTCGATCTGTTTACTCACATAGCCGCGGGTCAAAACACCGCGGAACAAATCGCCATTGCTTGCAAGGCATCCCCGCGGGGCGTTCGCATTCTCGCAGACCATCTCACCATTCAGGGATTTCTCCAAAAGAAGGACGACCGATACGAACTGACTCCCGACGCGGCGGTATTCCTCAACCGCAAATCGCCAGCCTACCTGGGCGGCGTCCTGGATTTCATGCTGACGCCCAAGCTCCGCGAGTGCTTCGAACACCTGGCGGACGCAGTACGCCGCGGCGGGACGGCAACCTCGGAGGAAGGGACAGTCTCGCACGATAACCCGATCTGGGTCGAATTCGCCCGGGCGATGGGGCCGATATGCAGATGCCTGCCAGGCTACTGGCCGATCTGATCGGAGGGGACCGACAACAGCCTCTACGAGTTCTGGATATCGCCGCGGGACACGGTCTATTTGGAATCGCGGTTGCGGAACGCTATCCACAGGCTCGAATCACCGCACTGGACTGGCCAGGCGTTCTGGCAGTCGCGGCCGAGAATGCAAAGCGAGCGGGCATTGCCGATCGCCATTCGCTTCGACCCGGAAGTGCCTTCGACATCGATTGGGGCGGCCCGTATGACGTGGTCTTGCTCACAAACTTCCTGCATCACTTCGATCTGCTCACATGCGAACAGATCGCAAAGAAGGCCCTTTCAGCACTAGTCCCTGGCGGCCGAGCGATCACCCTGGATTTCATCCCTGAGGCTGACCGCATCACCCCGCCGGCGACAGCCACATTCGCACTGACCATGCTTGCGACAACGGCCCGCGGCGATGCCTATACCTTCGCAGAATACGACCAGGTCTTCGCCAGGGCCGGCTTCACACGTAGCGATTTCCATGCCCTTCCGCCCACCACGCAACAGGCCGTGGTGTCTCATAAGGAATGAAGCCCAGTTGAGTCCCTCATCTGTTTTTCCCCCGAAGGGTGAGACAACGTAGTGGACCGACCTTGCTGAAACGGAGGACTCGCGACGGCGAGGTCGCGCGTCGCTCCCAACGGACCGCCGGGTGCCATGGCGCCCGGCGAACTTGAGATCGAGTGGTGCTGAAAGCCGAAAGGAATGACCGCTCAGGTCATCCCCGGAACTTCGCTTTCATTCAAGTCGGTGGGCCAGGAGAGCGGTCCTGGCGCGGCTGTCGTTGCATCAGCGTCCGCCCGAACCGCTGACCGATAAGCACACCGCCGACGACAAGGCAGCCCAGCATCAGGTAAGCCGCTGCTTCTTTTGTCAGCCAGCCGACGGCAGCAGCCACCGCTACGATGAGGACAAGTACCGCAACGGCGACGCTCCACCCGAATACCTTCATCAGAGACTTCGTATCTGATCTCATGCATCTCTCCCCGCTTCGCCGTTTCTGAAGGCCTAAAGAACCACTGCAGGTCGTGTGCGTTAAGATGATTCTGACCGCGGGATTAGTGAAGGGCAACCGCGTTCTGTGCGGGGTCGAATTGATTTGGGTACCGTGCCTGCGGCCGGGCGTGAGCATTTGTCTTTGTAATTCATTCGAACGTATGAGATCGGCCAGAGTCGCAGGCATGGCCACGCCGAGCCGTGGCCATGGCACCCGGCACCCTTGCTACCAGAACTTCCACCAAGGGCGACGGCGGTCGGCGATTCCGCCATTGGCCGAAGTTTGCGGAGAAGCAATCGGCTCACTCCGAGGCTTCTCGGAGTGAGCCGCCTCGAACTCGGCTCGATTGCACAGGTTGAAATAGAGGACATCGCTCCACACCAAGCCCAGCGGATACGGAGTCTTCGTGCCGCGAGTGTTGTCGTATTCATCATCCAATCGGAGCCCGTGGAACGCATCAAACGGAGGGCCAGCGTTTTGACGAGTTGCCTGCATCAAGCAAGCCCCGGCCTCAGCCGGGTCGGTCGGAAGGGCGTCAATGGCAGTCCCCGCCCTGAGGCACTCGGCGATCTCCGTTTGGACACACGCGCCAACTCCGTCTCCTCTTCGCATGTCATGTAGTCCAATTCGAATGTCTCAAGGAGTAGGTAACGATTACTGTGCGATTCAAGAAATGCGAGTGTCGCGTCCAATCCAGATGTGAGTGCCGGCGAGGAAGCGATTACGAATGGGCGTAGGATGGAGATGAACTTTTCCAAGCGGGCAAATCCTGTCTCAAAGTTCCCACTGATCGCGTGAAACAACGTTTTCCCAGATTCGCCGTCGAGTTCGTCGGAGACCAATGATGGGCACAACTTAGGTCACCGGACATCAGAGCCCTGAAGGAGAACGGGATGGCGGGAAGCCCACTCCGAGAGACCGGAGGCTGTTTCCGGTCGGTCCGCGAATGAGGTCGGCCGGTTGCTTAGGCTGTAGAGGTAGGCCCGATTCGCCATCCGCTCGCCCTCCGCTGAACAGTGTATAGTATGCGCCGGTGGACCGCCCAAACCATGGGCGACTTGAATGCTAGAATCTAGATAATCCCTGAAGGAATTCAATTCCTCAGATAGATTCGCGCATAGCATCACACTAATAGCGCCATCGGCAAATTGGACTTGGTGAAGACTTCGTTTTCAGGCTCAGTCTGGCAAGCCACATCGCCAGGCTCTGTTTCGTGAGAACACACGACAAGGCAGAGCCTAGAAGACTTGCGTTCCCATGCGGAGCCTGGGAACGAGTTGCTATGCCTTCCATGTCGCCACTTGCCCGCTGCGCAAGGACTGGTTGGCCAGATGGGCGGCGCCGGCGGCGCTGACGCCGGCTTCGGCCGGGCTGGAGTTCTTCCGGGACCGATCGCGGACGCACTCGACCCAGTTCGTCAGGTGCAGCAGCTCGCCGTCGGGCTTGTCGTAGAAGTCCGCCCCTGCGCGGGTCGGTGCCGAGGATCAGCGACTCGGCTTCGGCTTCTTCTTGCCGCGTCCGGGATCAGCTCGTAGCGCCCGCGGTCGATGTACAGCGTCGCCTCGGTGCCCATGAACTCGATCATCGCGCCGTTGCGGGCGTTGCTGAACGTTCCTTCGAAATAGACCTGCACGTCCTGGTCGGGATAGCGGAGCAGGGTCTGCACGGTGTCGGGCGTTTCCCAGACGTCCTTCGCGGAGAAGTGGTCGCCGATGCTCGCGGCCGTGGCGGGATGGTCGAGGTCCAGCAACCAGTGGGCGACGTCGATCCAGTGGACCATCAGATCGGTGAAGATGCCGCCGCCGAAATCCCAGAACCAGCGCCAGTTGCGGAAGCGGTACTCATCGAACGGCTGCTGCTTCGGCGTTGCCGAGGAATCGCTTCCAGTCGACGGTCTTCGGGTCGATGCCGGGTCCTTGCAGCGCTTGGCGCGGGCCGTGTTGCGGTTCCAGGTGCAGTGGACCTTGTGAACCTTGCCGATCGTGCCCGCCTTGACCAGCTCGCGGGCCTTGCTGATGTGCGGCATGCTCCGCTGCTGCGTGCCGACCTGGACGATGCGTTTGTGTTTCGTTCTGGGCCGTCGATGACCGCCTTGCCTTCGCTCAGGTCGTGCGTCAGCGGCTTCTCGACATACACGTCCTTGCCGGCCTTGCAGGCGTCGACGGTCATCGGACGTGCCAGTGATCGGGCGAGGCGATCAGCACCGCGTCGATATCCTTGCGGGCGAGCAGTTCCTCGTACTGCTTGGTGGCGAACGCCTTCGGGTCGGCGAGTTTCTTCCCCTCGGCGAGGTTCTGGTCCCAGATGTCGCAGACCGCGGTGATCTTCACGTTGGGCATTTTCGGGAACGACTTCATGAGATGTCGGCAGCGCCCGCCGATGCCGATGAGGCCGACTTGCAGTGTGTCGTTGGCGGCGAACCCGCGGGACGATTCGACGGCAAGCCCCGCGGCGAGGGTGGAGGCAAGGAACGTGCGGCGGTCGGGTGCGGACATTGGAGAGACTCCAGAGGGAAAGGTGAAAACAGAATAAACGAATTGGAGAGGAGTGGCGCAAAAAAAGAACCCCCGCGGCTTTTGTCCGCGGGGGCCGGATGAAGGCGAACCATCCGAGATACGGAGATGATCAGAAATAATTCCATGGACCGTGCAGCACGGTCGCGCGAGAGTCTGGACGAGGAAGCCACAGTTTCGGCATGAATGCCGACGGTAGGCAAGACAACTTGCGGTTGGGAGGTCAGACTCGCGGCAAGCTGCTTTCAGGAGCCAATACTTGCCGCGGAATCAAAAAGTTTCAACTCAAATCTCAATTCTGGCAGTTTTTTCGTCAAATCCCGACCTTCTTGCGGATCGAATCCACGATTCCGCCGCCTTCAGCACCACCGCCTGCGAGTGCGGCCTTCAGCTGATCGCCGATTACGGGCGCCTTGGTCTTGACGAACTCGATGACGGTGTTGACCGCGTTCTTGGCCTGGTCGGCACTGATGCCGGCCTTCTCGGAGACCTTGTTGATGAGTTCTTCCACGATCTGTCCTCCGCAAGTGCGACAGGGGAAAATTACCATGGCTCCTGCCTGGGCGACTCATCCTTGCGGGCGAACCGGGCGAACCGCTTCGATTCGGTAACGATGGGTTTCTCACCCTTAGTCAGGATGGCAATATACGCGGCTCTCCCCGGTGTGTCTTCCACTAACTTCTATGCCCTTTCGGGAGAGAGCACGCTCACGGCTTTTGTCATGCTGTCGGCAGTAATGCCATTCGGGGCAATCACAGTCACACTCCGTCGGCCAGTAAGCCCCAGGCCGGTCCGGGGGTCGAGTACGTGCGAGTACCTCACACCGCCGATCACCACGAACTGTTCGAGATCTCCGGACGTAGAAACAGATGCATTCGCGAGGTGCAGCGTCCGCGGCTTCTGGCTTTTTGCGATGGGCACGATATCTACCGTCCAGAAGCTCTTGCCGGGCGGCGGGTCGCCACAAGTTATGTCGCCCGAGGCCGCGATCAGCGCCCGCGTGAGGCTGTATTTCACTCTGAGAAGTTTCAGCGCCTCATCTGCGGCGTAGCCCTTCGCGATTCCGCCCAGGTCGAGTTGCATCCCGGGTGAGGCGAGTTGCACAGTCTTCATACCGGGATCGAGCTTGATCTTCTGATAACCTACTTTCTGCGCGGGCCGCCGCGAATTCTTTCGAGTCCGGTAACTCTTGAGTTCGCCGCGCGTGCCGCCAGAGTTGCACCACCGGGCCCACGGTGACATCAAACGCGCCATAGGACTTCTTTGAAAGTTCTTCGGCCTTCGCGAGTACAAAGAAGAGTCGTCGCTAACTTTGACCGGCTCTCCGGTTTCTGTTGCGAACTTTTTGCAGAGCTGCATGAGTTCGCTGGTCTGTTTGTAGTCGCTCATGCAATTATCGAGTTCAGCCACGCGGGCAAACGCGGCGTCCGCAGCCTTCTTCGCGGTTGTCTGGTCAGCCGCGTAGAGCACGATGCGAAAGGTCGTCCCCATGTGCTTGGATTCGTACGCAAAGCGTTCAAGATCGGGCCGGATGGCGGGAAATGCGATAAGATGACAGGACATGCCGAGCAGTGCGGCCCACGCGCCTCATGACAATCCCTCCAGTAGTCGGTTCGCTTGTTGACACTGCAGCGCCCATCGGAGAATCTAGCAGACATGCCACGTCGATACACTCTCCCGTTGGTTCTGATTGCCGTGCTGCCGCTTGCGGTACTCGCCTTTTCGCCCGTGGATCAGCAGGCTGGCAAAGACCAACCGCCAAACCCAAAGCTCGAACACAAGAATTTCATCCAGAAGGTAGCCTCGTTCAAGTCGATCGCAGACGCAAATACAAAGACGACGTCCAGGATCGACATGAAGGGTCAGTTCGAGATGGTGTTCATTCCCGGCGGTGAGGTCACGATCGGTAGCCCTGAGTCCGAAGGAGGACGGCATTCAAACGAAGGCCCGCAGTACAGGGCCAAGATCGGCAACTTCTGGATGCAGAAATATGAAGTTACATGGAACGACTGGGATCTGTTCTGGTTCGACGAGAACTTTCTCAAGGCGGATCATCGCGACGCGGCCAAACTCGGGCCCGACGCAGTCACGCGGCCTACCAATACATTTCTCGACGAGACATACGACCACGGGCGGGATGGCCACCCAGCCCTCAGCATGACGCACCACGCTGCGATGATGTATTGCCAGTGGTTGCGGAAAAAGACGGGCCGTGCCTACCGCCTGCCGACCGAGGCCGAGTGGGAATACGCGGCCCGCGGCGGGAAGGGCGATCAGCCATACTTCTTCGGATCCGATCCCAAGATGCTCGACGATTATGCATGGTACGTTGGCAATTCGAAGGACGACGACTTCCCGGACAAACCGAAGGGGTGCACTCACAAGGTTGGCACGCGGCAACCGAACCCATTTGGCCTTCACGATATTTACGGAAACGTCTGGGAGTGGACGCTGGATCAATACGACCCGAAGAGTTACGAGAAGCGCCGACGAACCCACTTAACATCCGGCCTGTGATGGTCCCGACCGCAGATAAGTGGTCGCATGTTGTCCGCGGCGGGTCCTGGGCCGACAAAGCCGAGAAGCTTAGAAGCGCTTCAGGCCGCGTATCGGAAGAAAGCTGGCAGAAACATGACCCGCAAGAACCGCGGAGTATCTGGTGGCTTACCAAGATGGACGTCATCGGATTCCGAGTCGTGCTAGCGGCAGAAGAGCAGCCGGAGTTGATCGGGCTGAAGCCGAAGGTTGTCAAGGAGTCGGAATAGTAGTGGATAGCGGTTAGTGCGAGTGTGAGCGAAAACCCAAGATCGAATCGGATTTCGTCTTTGGTTCCTCTCGCACTAGCCACTGACACCTTACCACTGATTCTCAAACTCTCCCCTAGGAGCCAAAGATGTCGAGTCGTC
>CAWBXQ010000014.1:0-15600 GCA_963792755.1 uncultured Ignavibacteria bacterium | reverse complement strand
AAAAAACAAAAGTGGGACATAATATGAAAAACAGGCAAAAAGTTTTTCTCTCTCTTCTATTTCTGTTTATAATGATTTTCTTAAGCTGTTCAAATCCTGTTTCACCGGATGAAGTTGATCCACTCTTATTTGGTGAGTGGTATTACACAGTTGATAACACTTCAATTTATCCCTCACCTCAAACATCGTTCTATGGAATTCAAATAACTACTGACAAAAATGTTAATTCGTTAGGAATTGAGTCTAATACCGGCAAAGTTGCGATCAAATATGACTTATATAAGAAAATAATAAAAGCTAATCAGGGAAAGATAGAGTGGCAATATTCTGTTATAGGGATAGGAATGGTAACTAAAACTTTAAATTATAAAATAGAAGATGAAAAATTAACTCTTACAGAAGAAAATCAGAATTATACTTACACGAAAACAAGCTTAGGCACGCAGTTATTTGAACCAGTAACCTCTAACCTTTCTCTTAAAAATGATACTACTCTTTATGAAAATCAAAAAGTATCTTCTTATCCCTCTGCTTATGTAAGCAAAAAGTCCGAGTCCTGGTTTTCATTAGTTGCAGAATTCGATCATGCATATTTAACAATTGATATAAATAATTTTAGTGGATTGGGAAGTTATGAAATTCCATATAATGGATTTGAATTCGCGGAGTTCCACGGAGACGTTGGATTAAGCTTCGTTTCCGATTCCCTTTCTACCGGTAATATAACCATTACTCAATACGATGAGACAAACAACTTTTGCACAGGAACATTTTATCTCAATGAAATTTTGACGGAAAATCCTGACAGCGTAGTATCTGTTTACAAAGAAGGAACATTTACAGTTCCGGTTTATAAATGAGAATTATCCATCCTCTGAAAAAGCTAAATTTGTCATTCAAATTAAATTAAACATTTGCATTTTCTTTGCATTAATCAGAAATTTCAATCATAAAAAAATTAAATGAAGTATAAAAATGTTTAAAGGTTTGCGGACAGTTATTTATAATGTTGAGGATATAGATAAAGCTAAAGAATGGTATTCTTCTGCTTTAGGATTTCCTCCGTACTTTGATCAACCTTATTATGTCGGATTTACAGTCGGCGGATTCGAATTAGGTCTTGACCCCGATATGAAAAGAATATCGAAAGGAAATAATTGCGTTGCTTACTGGGGAGTTGAAAATATTGAAGAAGAAATGGAACATCTTCTTAAAGTTGGCGCAACTAAAAACTCAGATGTAATGGATGTTGGCGAAGGTATAAAAGTAGCTTCGATCAAAGATCCTTTTGGAAATATTCTTGGAATAATTGAGAATCCTCATTTTAAATATCAATAACCTGTTTGTAAAAACAATTGATACGTTTACTAAATATTAAAGGTTAACACCGGGATTTATCCCGGTGTAATTAAGAAAAAATCATCATTAATAACCGTTTTAACGGTTTACAGACTTGGTAATCTATACCTGATACTTAAAAAGGTTATTGCATAAATAAATCTATTTAAGTAAAATACTTTGAGTTAAATAAACAGCAGGGGCTAAAATGAAAATAGCAATAAATACTTTTTTAGTTTTTTTACTTTTATTCCTCTTTAATAGCTGCGGTTCAAATATTAATGGTCCCCGGATTAATGAATCCTTAGGCTACTTCCCTTTGAAAGTCGGTAATCAATGGGAATTTTATCATGCATATAATGACTCTATTACTACTGAACATAAAATTGTAGAAAAAATATCAATTGGCGGGAAAGAATATTTTGTAAGAGACCAAGGAGGTTACCCGGACACTCTCCGTCTTGAAGATAATATAATCTGGAGACGAAACGAAGGTGCAGATCAAAAGTGGATTGACTTTAACAAAAAAGATGGTGAGACATATCAATTGGGCGACTATAATATTTCTGTAAAAACAAATGTTGAAGTAACCACAAAAGCAGGAACATTTAAAAACTGTGTGAGTTTTTTCTTTGATATCCCAAACGCAGTTGATGATGAAATTTCGTATACGTTTGCTAAAGGAGTTGGGATTGTAGAGATAAACGGTGCCTGGGTTTATTATTTGTTAAAAGATTTTGATGTTAAATAATGTTATTCACTTAAGATTAAAAATCGTTAAAACAATTCATAATATTAAACTAACACCGGGATTTATCCAGGCGTAATTAAGAAAAGAAACAATACTAATAACTGTTTTAACGGTTTACATAACCTTAATTAATTTCCTTCAAAGCTAAACGGAACTACAAAGTAAACTCTCGGCTCTATTCTTTTCTGAGGTTCATAACCTACAATATTATCATCTGCATCGCGTACTGGGGTGAACGTCCAGTTGTAAACTAATGAAACTACCATAAATGGATAAGGCTTGTAGCCGACTTCCGTAAATAAATAAGAACGGTCATCGAGTGTGAAGAGATCTTTTTCGTTCCTGATATTTATTTTATCATATCCGGCTCTTAAAACAAAAGGAGCTTCTTCAGGAGCTATTTCAGATTGCAAATGAAGAATGCCGCTGTTCGGAGTTTTATCCAATCTCTGGTAACTGCCGATTATATTTAGAAGACCGAGTGCGTTAACTCCTAACTCACCATACCACCCGTCATCATTATTTACCAATCCATCAAGAAGTGCTGCTTTACTTGTAAAACTTCCGGTTGTTTTATCTATAACTTTAAATCTTTCAATCTCATAAAACGAATTAAAGTAAGATGGGATATAATGATCGCCGTTAAATCTTCTTTCAAGTTTTGCAGTTGCCTGCACAAATCCTAAAGGATTGAACTGCGCAATAATTCCTGTTGCAGCACCATGTACCAAAATCAATTATTTTATTGAAATCGTAGTAAAGAGTTACATCGGCTAAGCTGCCTGAAATAACCGGTAAACCAATATCAAAGCCGACAATGTTTATTGAACCATCGTCTGTCGTAGCTTCAAACTTATTGGTAATGTTGTTGTAATGACCTGCGATTATTCCGGCATTCCCGTTAAAGTCTCCCGCATAAGTTAAACCGAGTTCAAGGTTACTAATAATCGGAATATCTCTCCACGAAGTATAATGAAGCGGTCTTACGTATCCTCTTATTCCAACAACACCTGCTTCACCAAAGCTGCTGTAGATAGATTCAAAACCAAAATCTCCGAAATCGATATCCGTAACAAGCCCGATCTTCCTGTTATCGAAAGAAGGACTATTGTTGTAAAGATACATTATGCTTCCATGTCCGAGCGTGTAATAATCGAGAGCACCGAGCTTGATATAGACAGGATCATTCTTCAAACCGTATCTTACATATCTTATAATGCTTAAGTAATCGGAAAAACTGTTGAAAGATTCTTTCCGCAGATTTCCATTCGGATCAAAAGTAAGACGAAGATCGAGACCGACTCCGAAGTTTGCAAAAGAAACTTCCGGTTGAAGAGCAATTGTATAATTCGGCTGACCGTCAATCCATGTTATTCCTGCGCCGCCTGTAAATTGTCCCTGTCCCGGTCTTGGATATTGATTGAACTGCGAAAAAGAAAATGATGAAAAAATAATTATTGTAAGAAGAAGGTATAACTTTTTCATTTAAATAATCCGGATTATGATTTAAGGGAAGATATAAAAAGAAATTATTTATTGAAATGATGTACGGTTAGTAAGCTCTTTGGGTTATTGAGTTATTAGGTTATTAATATCGGTCACGAAGTGGTTCGTGAACACCAAGGGAAAGATTTCTTCCCGTTCCTGCTGAGAAGGGTTCAATATACTTCTTCGTATTCCGGATATTGAATTTTATGATTAAATAAATCAGAAAAAGAATTTTGAATATCAATGTTTAACAAATGGATTTTGTAGTCAAGTGTATTAAAGTCCCTCCTATTAGAGTTATTAATATCTTTAAGTTTATCAATTAATTCAGTAGGTATTACATTTCTATTATGAATATAATCTCTTAAGGCAAATAAATGATGACCAAGACTTGAATGTCCATTATTATTTGTAACTAATAATTCTATTATTTCTCTTATCTTTTTCATGTAATCTCTTAAAGCAATTTGATATGCTAGGAAAACTCTTTTAAATGCCAATTGCGTATTCATAGCAGATGTTAACTTGCTCTCAAGAGTTTGAATTTTATTGAAAAGAGACTCTTGCATTTGTTTAATTAACAAATCAATACTTTCTCTTCCGCTTTCTAACGCTTGATTATAAGAAGTTATTTGCGAAAGGATACTTTTTAATAATGTATCCTTAAATAAGAATTCCTCTTGTAAGTCAAGATTTAATTCTAACAACTTCAACAAAACTTTTCTTTGAAAATCATCACGATACTGAATTTTTCTTGATTCTTTATTGGATTTATTTGCTTCATCTATTTGTAATTTTGCAATATTATATGCAATTAGTCCTGCTATTAAACCACCCGCTAACGCGCCAATTATGCTGCCATTAAATAATATCCAAGTATCAATATTCCCTATAACTTTTAGGAAAGTTGGAGTTTCAAATGCAATAATTTGGCTATAAATAACATTTATCGTTAATACTACTATAGCTATTCCAACTAAATATCCAATATATTTCATTTTTTTTTGCATGAGGTCTCTATCTCACTACAGCAAGCTTTTGTGTAACATCCTGCTGTTTTCCATCGCGGCTTATAATTATTTTATAAAGATAAGTTCCATTTGCAATTTCATTCTGGTCATCATCTTTGCCGTCCCAGAAAATTCTGTTGAAGTCAAAATTCAATTCTGAAGAAGTTTTATCTATTTCTCTTATTAATCTTCCGGCAACTGTAAAAATCCTGATCTTCAGTTCATCGGGAATTTGTGTAAGCTTGAAAGTAAAATATGTTTCTCCGTTTGTAGGATTCGGATAATTATAGACATAAAGAATTTTTGTATCCTCATTTACGACAAAATTCTTTTCAACACCGGAAGAATCAACAACATTGCCGGAAGCATTCTTTGCAAAAACTTTTAAAGTATATTCGCCGCTTTTAAGAACAGGCTTATATGTTATAACGACTTTAGGATTTGCAGAATTATATTGATAAGTCACTATAGAACTGTCCGGGTTTATTTCAACATCATTTAAAAATATTGCGACAGAAGAAGAATTGGTAACCGGCAGCAACGATTGGTCGAACAGCTCGACTTTTATTTCCGGCTTTGAAGAGATATAATCACCATCCATAATATCAACGCCGTCAAAAGTTATGTTAACAGTCGGAGTTGTTGTATCCGGTTTTACATAAAAAGGAACCTGGTAAAAATTATTGTCTTCAAATAATTCAGGAACTTTATTTTCGTGATCAACAGAAATCAGAATATTATTTTGACCGGGATAATCTTGAG
The DNA here is from genome assembly GCA_963792755.1 of uncultured Ignavibacteria bacterium. Lineage (GTDB taxonomy): Bacteria > Bacteroidota > Ignavibacteria > Ignavibacteriales > Ignavibacteriaceae > RBG-16-34-14. Next base: position 10,251 of record CAWBXQ010000014.1, on the reverse strand, counting down.
TATTAAAAGATACATTAAAAAATTTATGACTCAACGCATCAAGCTGATTTATAGGAATATCCGAAACAACTCTCCTGTCATTATTGGAATTAAGAACCTCCACAAGAATTTTAAAGTTGTCTGCTGCGGCTTCACCTGCATTATAAACTCCAAAATTCAGTTTCATATCTTCGCCAATAAGAAGAGTATCTTTCTCAACATTAACAACCTGGTAATTTATTGCAAGCTCGGGAAGTGTTTCAAAATTGATTCCTAAAGAACTTACTGAAGGAGATTCAAAGGATTCATTTGCATTCAGCTTAGCCATAATTTTAAGAGATGGGTAAACCGAAGCATCGATGTTTGAAAGTGAAGAAATATTATTTGTGAAAGTAAGCTCGTTTAAAGTATCGACATCTCCATTAGTTTTTATAGCAAGCGGAAAATAATTAATTGAAGTACCCGAAGGAACCGAATCCTGTTTCTGAATATTTGTCCAGCCTCCGGATGTTCCTGCAATTGGAAATACAACATAACCATTAGTATTACTAACAGCTTTTGAAACTGAAAAAACCGCAGGACCAAAACCATCCCTGTTAAAAGACTCCGCAACACTTCCCTCCGGTGCGCCTTTTTTACCAAGCACACACCAGGAATCTCTGTACCTAACACTATCTATATATGAACTTCCATAATTTTTTATTGCGTTTCTTACCGGAGTTCCGCCTACATATCCAAGAACGGATTGAGCTCCGTCATCACAAATAGCCATTGCCACAACTGTACCTTCCGGCAATGAGTTTAAATAAGCAATCATTGAATCAGCAGGATCTGCATCACTCTGAAGAAAGTAATGGGAATTTTTCGGCTCAAGCGTGGCTGTATCTATTTCGGCAGTTGCAATGCCCCAAAAATATGTGTTCGCAAGATGTTCTGTCCCATTAAAAACAAAGGAAGCATAAGAGCCTGCAGTATTTCCGGCAGATGAAATTTTCAGAATATTTTCGCCGTTAGTTAACTTCCAGCCTGAAGCGGAAGAATCATACTTAACATTAGATTGCTCTACATCATTTTCACTAAAAGATTTGTCTATAAACCATGTAAAATTCTTATTAACATTTTTAAAAGAATAAACATCCGACCAAACCTGGCTACCATCGTTTAATTTTACTCTCCACCAATATCTTTTATTCGATGGCAGTGTATTCAAATCAACTGAAGTAAAAACACTATCCATGCTTTTATTAATATCCGTTGCGTTTTGAAAGTCCGGGTTATCGGATAATGATAATCTCAGGTCATTCGATGAAGGAACAAGAACAGGATTCAGTACTTTTAAACTATTACGATCACTATTATAATATTTCTCTGTTTCTATCGGTCTAACTGAAGTGGAAAATACAGTAAAAGTGAAATCAGCAGAATTATCTGTTTCATATAACTCATCAATTAAATTTTGATTATCCAGTTGAACATTTACTGTATGCTGCCCAACTTTTCCTTTAACAGGAATATTTACAGTTAACGTATCTTTAAAAAGTGGAAAAGGAATTTTAATCTCAGAACTATATGAAACATTATTATTCCAGTTATCAACAATAGAAACATTAACGGAATCATCAGGCACTCTGCCGGTATTCTGAATTTCTATTTTTATAGTTACACTGTCTGTCATATCGTTCGGATTATCTCCAACTAAAGAGAAAGAACTTTCTTTAATGACAAGATTAGGTTTAGGCGGAGTTCTAAGATGAATGATCGGATCGCCAAACAAAAAATTACAATAAGTAAAAACCATGTTCACATCTGTGAAACCACTTTGCTGAAGTTGCTCTATCTTGGCAAGAACATGAGCTTCTCCGACAGATGAAGATTCATTTACCAGCAGATTATTATAAAAAAGATACGGGAAGCGGAGTGATGTGGATAAATATCCCCAGCTTGAATTTCCGAAATAATTTATAGCCTGCCCGTACGGATTTTTCAAAAGGAATAATTCTCCAAAAGCATCAACATCCGGTTCTGCAAATTTTCCTGTTGAGCATCCAAAATCGGAGATAAGAGGAAATCTATCCGAATAATTATTCTTAAGATCCTCAAACGAAGTAATGCCGTTATCCCAGGTTTGTGTTCCGCTGTGACCAATGTAGGAAATAAAAAGCCCTCCATCACCAATAGCATTGTTGATTTCAGCAGGAGTAAACGGACCAAAGTTTGACACAGGATTAAATGTTTTGTGAAAATGAACGCCCGATCCGCCGACCGGTTTCGGAGTGACAAGTTCATTCAATATTTGATCATTTGCAGATTCGATCTGGCTGTAGTTTGAAACATCACCGCCGCTAAAGAATAAATAATTTTTATTCCATGAATCATACTGCCTGTTAATATATGCCTGATGTTTCTGCAAATAGAAAAGAACATCTTCATTGTTAGTTGCGGGAATTCTTCCAACATACATTTGCGGAATTTCTACTGCGGAGCTATCGAACATAACATACCAGGTATCGCTGACCGGATCACCAAAAGAAGGAACAATATCTTCTTTAAAAATACCATTCGGAGGGGTAACTACTTTTTTATAATCGTAATTCGCATCTCCGATAATATTAAGATAAGATGGTTTCGGCGATTGCCAGTTTTGATTCGCTGCAAAAAGAAAATCCCTTACAGCTTCTGCTCTATCAAGACCAAAAGAAAACTCATCGTAAATATCATTTATATAAGCAACTTCTACTTTAACATTGTAATTGCTTTCTATAAAACTTTTGTACTCGTTAACGGATGTTTCTAATTCTTTATTGGAAAGAATAATATAATCGGCAGCATGTTGAGGATTTCTAAGATTTACAAAACGTTTCTTGGTTACAAAGCGGGGACTTCTTTTGTACTGATCGTTAATAATTAAATATTTATCACCACCGGAAACATTATCTGTAAAAGTTAAAGTGCCTGAAGAAATGTTATAAGAAGTTATTCTCTTAAACTCCGGTTTAATTTTATAAACTGATATTTGGGAATTAGTAATATTTGTTGCGGCTACAACTCTTTCAGAAGAAATCACAGAATCGGGAACTGTGATCATCAAAGAATCATTTACAACAACATTCGATCGGTAAAAATCAATATCAACCCAATCAATTAAAGATTGCTGAAATGATGCCGCTGTTTGTAAGCTATAAACTGAGTAAGAATTATTTGTTTGATTAAGAACATTTGAATTGAATTCCGATTGCAGATTAACAGTTTGTCTGAAATTATAAAATATTGTATCAACTGGAGTCGATGAGTTAAGACTCGCAGCATTAGCATGAGCATTAGTAGTAGCATCTGCTGCATTGCTTATTAATCTGGTTAATGTTTTTACCGGTGTGTTCGGTACAAAATCAGGAGAATCAAAATTATAAGAAGAAGAGCCGCCTGTTCCCAGAACTCCCCAAGTCCACACTTTATTCTCCTGCCAGTAAGGAATCTGAACCCTTGCAACAACAGCATCATAATACCAGAGTCTTTCATCTTTTTCCAAATGCATTTTCACAATATGACTTTTGATGGTATCTGTTAAAGAAGGAACAATTGTGTTGATCGAATCGGCTCTTAAACCATTTTCACCATTCCACGTTAACCAGACAAAACTTGTATCGTTATACCTGTCATAGTAATTAAGATAATCGGTACCTATGGGAACAATTTGCCTGTAATTTGGCGAGCCGTAATTTTTTTCTGCCCAGAATTCTATGTAATCATTTTCGTTAAATGTAGTTATCATTCCCTGCGGAAACAAATAAAGGAATTTCTTTCCCTTTATAAAAAATCATAAATGTTAAGGGATTTACAGATGAAGGAGCAACGCCGTAATTTGTTAAATCGTTATAAGTAATTTTATAAATTCCATCCTTGGGAATAGTAAGCTTAACATAATCTTTGCTGTAATCAATCCAGTTGCCGGTAGTATCACTCAAAGCAGAACTTTTCTGAAAAGATCTGTATTGATCGGCGCTTTCATAATTAATAATTATCTTACTTAAATCTTCATCGAACTTACTTTTTGCACCTGTATTCCTATTGAATGGTTTTACATCATTAAAATTTATTTTGAGATCTAACCCGGCAAGTTCAGTAACTTCTTTCTTTTTCCAGTTATAGCGGTAAGTATTTATCTGAACAACAGCACAGTAATAACCTCTTATCCACGTATATCCGGCAATTTTAATTTCCTCCTGCGGGTAAATGTCACTTGTAAAATATTTTAATGCAGGTTCACTTTTTTTATAATCAATTTTATCGTCATTCAATTTCATTTCAGGGTTCAGCATTACATCAACATTAGAGATGACACTTTCTTTTTTATCAGCTAAAACCGTATTGATTTTTGAATTTGGAGGAACTGCTACAAATATAGTTTTCGTAGGAAGCGCAGGCGCACCGGGCTTTCCTTCATCTATTGCTTTGGTAAATTCAAGAGTCTTCTTTCCTTCTTCATTTTTAACAACATAAGGTTCGCTACTAAAATTCAGATGGATATCGAGCCCATCACTTCTATTAATAATACTTTGTGATTTTACCTGTGGAAGAAAATCAGATGAAATTATCAGCAAGAAAAATAGAATATACCCGTATAAAACTTTCACTAAATCCCGTTTGTATTTTTATGAAATATATCTTTTCAAGCGCAGCTTTTCAAGCTAAATATTCAACAAATTTCGTGAAAAAGAAAAAATGAACCGGTAATAAGGAGATTATATAGCGTTCACCACCTACATAAATCATAATTATAATAATAGTAACGGCATAGAGATAAAGAAAAAGCTGTCTTAATTTTATATTTTTTACTGCCCCTTCTTTTACTAATCCAAAGATAGTCAGCAATATTAAGAGATAAAAAGAGAGGTTTGCATTAAAAAAAATGAAACTTAAGAAAACCGGGGAAATATAATTCCCGGTACTTTTAAGCGCCCACGTAATAGAGCTGTCTCCTCTCAAATATGAATGAAATATTTTCAAAGGAATTCTTTCGACAGCCTGTAGTGGATTATTCAAAATATCTTCCAAAGCTTTTACATATGCTTTTCGTTCTTCTTGGGGTTCATCGGGATTATTAATATCGTACTCAAAATCAAAATTTAGTCCACCGTTTGAAAGCTTATGATTACCCATCAGGAAATTAAATCCGCCATTTGTTGAAACGGGAATGAATTTATGAAAGACGACATAGTTTCTGTAAATCCACGGAGATAAAACCAACAACATAACAGCAATAATAAGAACCGATTTCAATATTGCAAACTTAAAACCAAACATTTTATAGTAATAAAGAAAAAAGATTACAGGCAACAATAACCCAATCGGTCTTAAGTAGCACATTAGCCCCAATATTACCCCCATCAAACAAACATAAATAGCTGAATTGTTAAACCTGACCGATAAGTAAATTGTTATCCACAGCAAAAAAGAAAACATATAATCAGTCATTATTGCATTAGAACTAAAGAGGTTATTAGGGAAAAGAATAAACATAAAAAGAAAAATAATTTTTCCCTTTTTACTAAAATCGTCTTTAAATAAATCAAATAGCAAAAGAATAAAAACAGAGGAAAAGATTATGTTTAAAAATTTTGCCAGTAACAGATTATTTCCCGATATCAACTTCAGGAAAGCTAAGTAAGCCGGTAACCCAACCGGCCAGAAACTAGTAGTATTTCCACTCTGACTAAGATAAGAACCACTTGAGTATAACTGCTTTGATGCCTCCACATAAAAAGCACTATCTGAAATGGGGTTCGTATCAATAAAAATCAATATTGATAGCTGCAAAATAAAATTTAGAACCAATCCTGTTACCAGAAGCTTCTTATCGGAAAAGTTTAATAAAAAAGAGAAGATTTTTCGGTAACAAAAAAATAAAATGATGAGAATCGAAAGGGTTATTATAACTGCATAATTCAAATTTAAAAAGATGGCAGAATAATATGCTCTATCTAAGTAATCACTGTTTTGCTTAACAGTTTGTAATAAAAAATCTTTAAGAAAAAATTCATAACAAAGCAGAAAAACAATAAGGCTAATTAAAAGAAGTAAGACGAGTTTCTTAAATGTAAATTTCTCGGCCCATAAAGAAATTTTATTTAATGATTTATTCACAAGTCCTTTAATATTCTTTTTGTCAGGATAATAAAAAATTGTGGAATTCCAATTACATATCTTTTAAAATATTTAACAGGATGCCTTAAAAGTCTAAAAAACCATTCCAGTCCAATTCGTTGAAATAATTTTGATCCGCGGGTTTTTTCTCCTGCATATAGACTAAAAAGATCTCCGACTGAATGAATAACTTTACAATTAAGCTCGCTTGCATTATTGTAAATCCATGTTTCCTGTTTCGGTGTACCTAAACCGACATATAAAATATCGACGTTTAATCTATTAATAGAATCTACTAATCCCGAATCGTCCAATCCTTCATATCCATTCGCAGTACCCATTAATTTAAGAAGAGGGTATTTTCTTTTAAGATTTTTCTTAGCTCTTATTAAAATTTTTTCAGTAGAACCCAAAAAGAAAATCTTCCATCCTTTTTTCCCACAAATTTTAAGAAAGTCAAATCCGTAATCTGTCCAATTAAATTTAACAGGTCTTTTATTTTTGTTAAGAATTTTTGAAGCAAGCCAAATTCCAATTCCATCAGGATGCACCAAATTAGAAGCTGTTAAAGATGACTTGAAAGTAACATCCTTTTCTGCCACAACTATAGAATAAGCATTGGCATAATTAATAATTAACTTCTCACTTTGTACAATTGTATTTTCAATAAGACTAACTATTATATTATAGTCTAAATAATCAATCTTTATATCCGAAATATAAAATGAATCAACGGATTTCAACTGTTCATACAAATTAAAGATTCCTTTTTTATCAATCAGAATTTAAAAGTGAGTTATAAATTATCTCGACTTTAGAGAAATAATTATTAAGATCGCATTTCTCTTTGACTTTGGAATAAAGATTTTGTCCGAGCTTTTCGGCAATTTCCCTGTTATTCAGAAGAAAAAGAATTTTATCTGTGAGTTCGTTTTCATCACCAGGTTCAGCAAGTAAACCGTTAATATCATCATCAATAAACTCTGCTATGCCGCCGGTTCTGCTTCCGACAAATGCTTTTTTATAGCTTCCCCCTTCAATCATTGTAAAGCCAAACGATTCTACTCTCGAAGGAAGAACAATAATATTCGCTATAGAATACAAAAGCTGAACATCTCTTCGTGGTTCTAAAAACTTCACATTTATACCGCCGATCATTTTGTCCAGGTTTTTCATTTCCAGATTTCCACACATCAAAAGAAAAGCATTTTTATTTTGCTCATTTATCTTTTTAAAAGATTTAAGAAGTGTATCGCATCCTTTCTCAATATTGATTTTACCAGCAAACAATACCACTTTATCCCCCGGATTGATCCCAATCTTTGATTTTATATTTTTCACATCTTCAGAATTTATCTCAGGAAAATTTTCAACAGGGTTATAAACGGTTTCTATCCTGTCTCCTTTTACGTTAAAATTATTTTTTATATAAGCGCCGACAGCGTCGCTCACGGCAATTATCTTATCTGATTTAAAACTTATACTCCTAAACCCTTTTACAAAACTGTGAGCCGATGTTACAGTCTTAACATTCAAACCTTTTACAGCTTTAACGGACATATATTCCGGGAACCTGTGATGAGTATGAATAAGATTAATATCATTTTTGATCACATAGTTTCTTAAGTCTGCAAGAAATTTTCTCTGATACAAAAAGTTCTTCATACCTCTTGTAAAACTCAGAATCTCGAGTTTTAATGATGAAATTTCTTTTAATCTTTCCATCGAATCGCCGCCGTTAGTAATAAAGTGTACTTCATAACCTTCTTTACTTCCAAAATATTTCAGGTAAAGAAAAGCGAGTTTGCTCATTCCGCAAGTATAATTAAAATCGGGAGTTATATGTAAAATTTTTTTTATCATTTGCCCAGGCTTAAATAAACTTCTTCAATTTGTTTGATAAAATTATTTGAATTGTATTTCCTTTCAACAGCAATCTTTCCATTTTCACCTAATTTTTTTCGTAAGCTTTCATCTTTAATAAGCGTTAACAATTTCTCTTCTGCTTCTTTAATATTGCCGGGAGAGTAAATTAATCCGCAATTATTTTCATCAAGAATTTCTTTAAAACCTCCGACATCAGGAGCAACGATTGGAATTTTGTTAGCCATAGCTTCAAAGACAGATAAAGGTGTTCCTTCACGTTCTGACGCAAAAAAAAGAACGTCGAAATAAGAGTAGTATGAAACTAAACTGTTCACATAATCAAACAAAATAACTCTCGATTCTATCCCTGACATTCTTGCATGTTCAATAAGTTTTTGTTTTAATTCCCCGTCGCCAAAAATCAGGAGAAAAATATTCTGTCCACCTGAGTAAATAGATTTAAATATGTCGATTGCTATATCAATCCTTTTCTCACTCTCCAGCCTTGCAACAACGGCAATTATCATTCCCTCACTTTTTATTTTTTCTATCTTTTCAACTGTGCCGGATTCCATAGGATATCCAGCTTGAATATTATAACCGTTATAATAAACTACCGGTTCCGGGAATAAATGTGTGTCCTTCATTAATAATTCTTTGCTTTTCCGGGATGGTACAAGAACTGTATCCACTGTTCCAAAGAGATTTATAACAATATGAAATAATCTGTATATAACTTTTCCAATCATTCCGTAATAGTCATTATTTGATATGAATAGTCCGTGATAGTTGAAGATAAATTTCTTTCTTAAAAAAATATTAAGCAACCCGGCCATTGTATAAGGCTTTATAAGATGTGTGTGAATTATAGATATATCATTTTTTTTAATGAACGAGTAAATATCAGCAAAAGCTTTAACTGAAATTTTCTTCTTCAAAGATTCTGAGACAAAGAACTCAATTCCCATCTCAGAAAGTTCTTTCTCGATCTTTTCTCCTCCCTGGAAGATCAGGTAATGCTTAAATTTTGTTTTATCAGAGTTTATGAAAATCATTTTCAGATGGGCGAAAACTCCATCTGTTTTGCCGGTTATAATATTTACAATATGGCAAACTTTTATCATACAGTAGATTTATATATTGATAGATACTGTTCACTTACTTTGTCCCAGTTTAGTTGTTCATAAATTTTTTTTGCATTTTCTGAAATTATTTTCAAATCATATTTCTTTACATAAATATCGTTTAATAGTTTTGTAAAATTATTAGAATCAGAGCTTTCATAAACAAAACCATTTATTCCATTTTCAATTAAATCTTTAATCCCGATATTCTCAGACACTATTGGAATTATGCCAAGACACATACATTCAGCAGCAAAAATTGAAAATGAATCTACTGCACACGATTTAATGAAGAAATGTTTATCAGATAAGAAATCAAGCAGAGAATTTTTATTCATTGGGCTTACAAAGGTAATATCAACATTATTTTTATTTTCAATTTTCTTTTCTTCTCCGATTACAAATAATTTAAAAGCTGGATTTAAAGGAAAGTCTTTCAACAATTCTTCTAATCCCATGTTGAATGAATTATAATAAACAAAATTATATCCTTTACTGAAATCAGGGACAATTTTTCTTTTCGTAAAACTTTCATCAACTCCGTTTGAGACTATATGATATTTTTGAGTAAAACTATATTCTTTCTTAAAGAGTTCGAACAATAATTTTGATGGAAAAACTAATATATCAGACTTACTAATTGATAGTTTCTCGGTCCATAAATCCAGAAATGATCTTTTTACATTTGCTAATTTTGTTTCTTCTTTGTAAAGTCCATGAAAAGAAGAGATGAACTTAGCTTTAAGAAATTGTTTTAAAATAAAAATTATAATCTGAAATCTTTGAGCATTAATAAAATGAATTACATCGTACTGTTCAATAAGAAGTTTAAAAATAATTTGAAGAATACCTAATCTTAAAACATTGTCTTCTACTTTTTTCTTTCCAAATATTTTTTTAAAAAAGGAATAATCAGAGTATCCGTTGAAAAAATATTCTATGAAAGTAACATCGACAGTTTTTTCTTTTAATTGCTTATAAAGCTCCCTCGCAACTCTTTCCGGACCGGGAATAATATCTCCTTCACCATATCTTCCAATTAAGGCAATCTTCATAAAGCAATATTAATAAATTAAGAGTCGATTAAAATAAGATAAGTATTTTCAGAATTAAAGGGTTGCAGTAAAGTTATCTTTTTACA
>CAWBXQ010000013.1:0-24798 GCA_963792755.1 uncultured Ignavibacteria bacterium | reverse complement strand
GGTTTTGTTAAAAGTAACGGTAATAGTCATTCTCCTAAAGAATATTCTTTTGTCGATAATAATTCATTAAATGGAAAAGTAGACTATAGATTGAAACAAATTGATAATGACGGCGAATTTGAAATATTCTAAGATTGTTGAAGTTTCTTTATGCACCACTGAATTTTCAATTAGCGCAAAATTATCCCAACCCATTTAACCCGGGTACAACAATAAAATATTCTATAGCTAAAGCTAGTTTTGTAACGATAAAAATATATAATATTTTGGGAGAAGAAGTAGCTACTCTTGTAAATGAAAAACCTGCAGGATATTATCAAATCAAATTTGATGCTTCCAATCTTGCAAGTGGAGTTTATTTTTATACTTTATCTACAGGGGGATTTTAGAGAGACAAAGAAGCTGGTGTTGCTGAAGTAATAAGCTTTTAGTTTTCTTTACTAAGATCGGCTTCATATTTTTGTTCGGCTTTTTTATTTCCTGTTGTTTTATAGATTTTTATAAGATTCTGTAAGGTTAAAACTCTGAAATATTTTTTACCCTCATCATTTCTATCCATCTTTGAATAGCAATCCGTGAGAATCTGTTCTGCCCCGGAGTATTGTTTTAATCCTACCAGGCAGACTCCAAGTAAAGCCTTGGTTGTTGTTAACAACCAGTGGTTAGGGAATAAAGCTTCTTACGTATTTGTAAAGCTTCATTAATTAATGGTAAGGCTTTTTTAAAGTCTTCCAGCTTAATAAGAGCTTTAGCATAAATAACCCTGGAGTAAGCAGTAAGAGCATTAATATGTGGTAAAGATTTATCAAGTGATTCCATAGCTTCTCTTGAAAGATTTGCTGCTTCAACATAATCTCCACGTTTAGTCAATTCATCAGCAAGAGTTATTTGTGCAAACATTGCATCAGGATGATTTTTCCCAAGCACCCTTTTTTCGATTTCAACGGCTTCTCTTTGATCTTCTATAGCTTCATCCAGCTTGCCTTGTATTTCAAGTATCGTCGCATAATTACTTAGTGCCCGTGAATAATTTGCACTTTCTTTACCGTCTGTTTTTAAAAAGAAATCGAGGACTTCTTTAATATATTTTGCTGATGTATTCCAGTCGCCGGTTTCCCCGGCAACCGTTCCAAGATCATTTAATGACTTAACCACATGAGGATCGGTATTGCCATAAATTTTTCTGAATGCATCCAATGCTTCGGCCTGGTATTTTTTCGATTCATCATATTTTCCCTGGTTATATAAAGAACTTCCGTAATCACTCAATCCTTTTGCTTCATTCGAAGAAATATTTCCACCGTTCAGCCTGAATATTTTTAAAGCCTGTTTATATAATGAATCGGCTTTTGTGTAATTGCTTTTTTGCTGGTAATTAAAGGCCAGCTGCTCCATTACTTTTGCTGTTTGAGGATCATTTGCGCTAAAAATTTTCTCACTTATATCTAAAGAGTTTTTAAGATATTTTTCTGCATCATCATACAATCCCAACCCTATGTAAGTTGTTCCTATAGTGTACATAACAGCAGCTTTTATTTCAGGGTCATCAGAAAGTTCTTTATTAATTTTTTCGGTAGCATTTTTTAATTCGTCAACTACCTTTACATCTTTTCCTTCAATTTCAGGATTTGGTGCAGCCAGAATATCCTGCAAAAAAGCATTTATTCTCTCAGATTTTTTTGCCTCGAGCATTGCTCTGTCTCTTTCTTTTGCCGCAACATTTGATTGTACAATTATTCCTAATGAACCTATAATAATTGAAAGCAAAAGCAAAAAAGCAGTAATTACACCAACCCGGTGCCGTTCAAAAAATTTTTTGCTTCTGTATCCCACAGAATTTTTCCGAGCGAACACAGGTAATCCTTCAAGATGCCTCCTGATATCTTCTGAAAATTGCTCAACCGTGGAATATCTTCTTTCCGGTTCTTTCTGCATTGCTTTTAAAACAATATTATCAATATCACCGGATAACTTTCGTTTTATTTTTTCAAAATTCTTATAATTGGTTGTGGAGATATTTTTATAAGAATTTTCATTTTTATTTTCTTGTTCAAAGTTTTTATTTTTATCACTGTTTGCAGATGTACTTGGCTTTTCGGGATCGGTGGTACAAATAACTCTTTCAATTTCATAGGGGAGTGAGTTTTTAAATTTATACGGGAAATTACCAGTTAGTAATTCATATAGAACAACTCCCAGAGAATATATATCTGTTGCAATGTTTATTTGCTTCCCCTTAAATTGTTCCGGGCTCGCATATTCCAAAGTCATTAATCTAAAACCAGTCCTGGTCAGGTTAGTTTGCTCGGTTGAAGAATCGAGTAGCTTTGAAATTCCAAAATCAAGTAGCTTTGGCGTTCCATCCGGTTTTATGAAAATGTTGCCGGGTTTTATATCTCTGTGAACAATTAAATTTTGGTGAGCATATTGAACGGCAGAACAAACTTTTCTAAACAGCTTAAGTTTTTCTTCTATAGTTGAATCATTGTTTATGCAATATTCATCTATCGGTTCTCCTTCAACCAATTCCATAATGAAATATGGAAGTCCGTTTTCGGTCGTTCCCGCATCAATTATTTTTGCAATAAAAGGATGATCCAAACCTGCTAAAGCCTGCTGTTCAATCTTAAATCTTTTTATAATTTCATCTGTATCCATTCCCCTTTTAATGAATTTAACAGCCACTTTTTTCTTAAACTGTTCATCAATGCGAATTGCCGAATATACATTAGCCATTCCTCCTTCACCAATTTTTTCTTCAATCTGGTAGTTTCCAATTTTCATCCCTATAAGATTATCAGGAGAATTGCTGTCGGAATTTAATTCATCATTTTGAAGAAGGGGTTTTTCAAGGAAGTCTTCAACCTTTTGATCGGATTCCAGCAAAGATTCAATTTCTTTTCGTAAAGGAAGATCATCTTTACACTTCTCATCTAAAAAGGCGGTTCTTTCTTCGGGAGGAAGTTCTATAACCTCGCGAAATAAAGATTTTATTTTATCCCATTTATCCAAAATTACAATTTCATTTATTTATTTGATTTTTGATTTCAGTTTTCCATTTCTTTGTAGAGCCATGCTTTAGCAAGCCTCCAATCTCTTTTCACAGTTGCGGGTGATATTGAAAGGATTTCGGCAGTCTCTTCAACAGTTAGCCCAGTAAAAAACCGGAGTTCAACAATTCTGCTTAGTCTTTTATCAAATGAATCAAGTTTTGTTAGAGCATCGTTAAGGGCTAAAATTTCTTCATCTTTTTCTGATGACAAAACGGCAACTTTATCCAAAGTTATTTTTGTTTTCCCGCTTCCTCTTTTTATTGCATTTCTTTGTCTTGCATTATCTACTAAAATTTGCCTCATCGAATTTGCAATTGAACCAAAAAAATGTTTTCTGTTTTCCAATGACAAATTCTTATTGCCAACCAATCTTAAGTAAGCTTCATGTACAAGTTCAGTAGTTTGGATAGTTCTTCTCTTATATTCATTGGATAAATATTTTGAAGCTATTTTTTTTACTTCATTGTATACAAGTCTTAGAAGATTATTCAACGCTTCCTGGTCCCCGTCATTAACTCTCTGAAGGAGAAGCGTTATTTGATTTTTCGGAATATTATTCATTAGAAATTTAAACCGGGAAGAAGGTTTTCAGTCATAATCTAACAAGGTTGATAATTATTATCAATTAAAATTACTTTAAATAAAGTAACAAAATTCATTCCTTTATAAACCCCAAATATCATATAATCCACATATAGCAAATATAATACTAAAGCCCGGACCATTCCCTTGAATTCTTGTCTGAAAAAAGAGAACTTAAGGTATGGAAATTATCTATCTAATAATCGGGTTAATAATCGGTACTGTTGTTTCTTATTTATTTGTAAAGAATAAATCTGAAAACCAAACAGGCAAATCTGAAGAACGAAACAGGATTTACGAAGAAAATAATAAGCAGCTTAACTCTGAACTTGCAAGCGAACGTGCTAAGGTTATGGAACTGAATTCTTCTCTTGCTTCCATTCAATCGGACTATAACAATCTTCAAAATAAATTAAATGAACAGAAAGAAGAAATAGAACAGCTTCAAAAAAGATTTACTACCGAGTTTGAGAATCTTGCAAATAAAATCTTCGAAGAAAAGACGACTAAATTTTCTGAGCAGAATAAAACTAATCTTGCAGAAATTCTTAATCCTTTAAAAGAAAAAATCTCTGAGTTTGAAAAGAAAGTTGAAGAAACAAGTAAAGAAAACATAAAAGGGAATGCATCTTTACATGAACAGCTGCGCACATTAAAGGAGATGAACCAACAGATTACACAGGAAGCAAAAAATTTAACTCAGGCTTTAAAAGGTGGAACAAAAACACAGGGAAGCTGGGGAGAATTTATTCTTGAAAATATTCTTGAAAAATCAGGACTTGTAAAAGGAAGGGAATATAAAGTTCAGGAAGTTATTTATTCAGAAGAAGGTAGAAGATTTCAACCGGACGTGATCGTCAATCTTCCGGAAAATAAAAGTATTATTGTAGATTCAAAAGTATCTCTTGTTGCCTATGAAAATTTTGTTTCTTCCGAAGATGAACTTCAGAGACAAGTATCATTAAAAGAACATATAACATCGATTAAAAATCATATTAAGAATTTAAGCTCGAAGAATTATCAGTCTCTTTACCAATTAGAAAGCCTTGATTTTGTTTTAATGTTTATGCCTGTTGAACCTGCATTTGCTCTCGCTGTTCAAAATGATCCGCAGCTTTTTAATGATGCATTTGACAAAAATATTGTAATTGTAAGTCCGTCAACTTTATTGGCAACACTTAGAACTGTTGCTAGTATCTGGCGCCAGGAAAATCAAAACAGGAATGCTCTTGAGATAGCAAGACAGAGCGGCGCGTTGTATGATAAGTTCCAGGGATTAATTATGGATTTAATCGACCTCGGAAAAAAGATGGATACTATGAAAGACAAGTATGGTGATTTGATGAGAAAGCTTCATCTTGGAAAAGGAAATCTTGTAAGCAGTGTAGAAAGAATTAAAAAACTCGGAGCCAATACAACAAAATCTCTTCCCCAGCAATTGCTTGATAGAGCAGATGAAGATGATGAAGATGATGAATCTTCGGAAGAAAATCAAAACGATCTCTTTGGGAGCAATAATAAATAAAGAGATGACATCTTTTTAAAAGATGTCATCTCTAAATTATAATTAGGTATAAGCATTTTGATAGTTATCAGAACCAACCTCACCAAAAGATTTTGAATTATACTATGATCTCCGCTGGAGAATTTTACGGAAACCATGGAATCAGCTAAAGGGTAGCGAAAAAGATGAACTAGAAGACAAGTCAATTCACGCAATGGTTTGTGATGAAGATAGAATACCGGTTGGAGTTGGGAGAGCACATTTTAATTCTGATGAAGAAGCACAAATAAGATATATGGCTGTGGAAAAAGAATGGCAGGGAAAAGGAATCGGCAAAATGATTCTTTTATATCTTGAAGAAAAAGTTAAAGAAAAAGGTGCAAAGAATATTATTTTGAATGCGCGTGATATTGCTATTAAATTCTATGAAAGAAATGGTTATCAGATTGTAAAAGAAGCGCATACGCTTTTTGATGCAATTCCTCATTACGGGATGAGAAAAGCACTCTGATAAATTAAGCTTTCCTTGGAGATCGGAATAAAATTATTTTTTGTAATATTTCATTGCTTCAGGCAGCCAGTTTTTAATATCATCTATTCTTGTTTGATCGGATGGGTGAGTACTTAAAAATTCGGGAGGTTTTGATCCTTTATTCATATCAGCCATTCTCTGCCAGAAGTCCACAGCCTCGCTCGGATTATAACCAGCCATTGCCATAAAAATTAATCCAAGATGGTCTGCTTCGCTTTCCTGTGTTCTGCTGTAGGCGAGAACGCCGATAGTTGAGCCTACACCATAAGCAGTTAGAAATAAATCCTGTGTTAATTGCGGTTTATCTTTCAGAGCAACAGAAAGTGCAACTCCGCCAAGCTGTTGTATCAAACCCTGGCTCATTCTTTCATTTCCATGTTCGGCAATTGCGTGTGCTATTTCGTGTCCAAGCACAACGGACAAACCAATTTCATTTTTTGTTACAGGCAATATTCCTGTATAAACTACAACTTTACCGCCCGGCATGCACCACGCATTAACCTGGTCATCCTGAACAAGATTAAACTCCCACTTATATCCATCTAACCGGTTACTTAAATTATTTTCTGCAAGATATTTTTCCACTGCGTGTTCAATGTTAGTTCCGACTTTTTTTACAAGTGCAGCATGCGCTGCATCATTGCTTACTTTATTTTCAGTAAGAAACTGGTCATATTGTTGAGAACTCAGAGAAAGAATTTCACTTGAAGGAATAAGGTTTAACTGAGATCGCCCTGTTAAAGGAACAGTACTGCACGATAAAATTGAGAATGCAGTTATTATAGCTAAAAACAAAACCTTAAGCTTTTTCATCTACCCTCCGGTAAAGATTTTTAATTTATTAAACAGAAAATGGATTGCTTATTCTAACTAAAATTCTGATATGATTCAAATGCCCGTCTTGAGAAAAAAGACGAGCACAAAAACTATCTTGCCACAAGCTCAACTCTTCGGTTAAGTTTTCTTCCATCTTCAATATCATTTGTTGAAACTGGTGCAAGCGGACCAACTCCATCTGGACTTAAGCGATTTGGGCTTACTCCATATTTTGTAGTTAATTCTTTTACAACTGCAGCAGCTCTTCGCTTTGATAGATCAACATTGTAATCGAATTTACCTTTGTTATCTGTATGACCAACAACAAATAGATTTAGTTTCGAATCTTTTTTAAGAAGGCTTACAATTTCCTTTAATATTGGTTCAGACTCGGGTTTTACATCGGCTTTATCAAAATCAAAGAAGATTCCATACAAAGCGATCTTACCTTCTGCTTTTATTCCTTTCAGCATTTCATCAGCATTTATTTTGATAAGATCATCTTTCATTTTTGTTTCTTCTATGATGTCTATCATATAAATTTTCTTCTTATCGCTGTATTCTTTGCCCGCAACAACTACGTAAGCTGTTCCCGAAGGTTTCGACAATTTACCCGCAATAAAACATGTCCCTCCTGAAGTAGCAGAACCTGCACCCATAAGAATGTTTGCATTTGTTGGGTAGTTATTTTTTGCATAAAAGGTCCCTAGCCAGGAGCCGCCTCCAACATCATTTTTAACATTCCTGTCTTTAAATAAACCTTTGGCAAGAACATCAAATCCTGCTTTCTCCATTGCATTCCGGTAGTTTGTAAAGATTTGTGTTATGCTTGTATTGTCTTCAAGCTCATAATAAATTCTTGTGAATTTTCCCTCAACATCAGTCCACTCACTAATGGTTTTATAGCCAGTTACCGGACCGGTTGCAATAGAATACATGGAATACTCCTGTTCATCATAATAAGCTATGTGAGAACCAGGATACCTGCTGATTAAGGGATGATCTTTGCTTCCTTCGATGTCTGTTTGTGCAAATATTGATGAAGCCAGGAAGAATACAAATAGTAATAATATGTGAATAGTTCTTTTCATAACATTACCTTTTTATAGTTGCGTATTTTGAGTGACGAGAAGAATCTCTGCCAAGAAATTTTGGTGAGACAATATAATATATTTGACCGGAAAAACACACTTAAAATTCTGTAATAATTTATAAAACCAGAAATGATTGCAGCTATCTAAAAGATTAAAGACCCCGAAACAAATATAAGAAGGAATGACAATGGTGAAATCAATTTCTCCTGTGAAAAGACAAAAAAGTAAATTAATAAAGAAAAAGAAAAACTTATGAACCTATTTTGACTTTTGAGATTTCAGATTGGAAATTTTTTACTTGCTTCCCATCTTTACAATTTCGTCAAACTCACTTTTTTCAACGGGCATAACAGATAATCGGTTTCCTCTTTGAACGAGCCGCATCTTTTTTAATTTAGGATTATTTTTTATTTCGCTCAGCGGAACAAATGTTTTTAACTTCTTAACAAATTTAATATCAACCATATACCAGTATGGTTTTTGCGATTCTGCTTTTGGTTCGTAATGTTTATTATCCGGATCAAATTGTGTGTGATCGGGATAACCTTCTTTAACTACTTCTGCAATTCCTGCTGCACCTGAAGGATCTGCATTGCTATGATAGAATAAAACCTTATCGCCTTTCTTCATTTCATCCTTCATAAAATTTCTCGCCTGGAAATTTCTTACACCGTCCCAGTATGTTTTTTTCTTTTTCTTCAGATCATCGATTGAAAAAACATCCGGTTCGGATTTCATAAGCCAGTATTTCATTTTACTTCTCCTTAATTCTTCCTGGTTGCTTTGTAGCTCTCAATTTCTTTTCTGAGCTTGTCCGGCATTTCTCTGCAAGCGCAGTGTTTTGAATGTTCGATGTGCCAGTTCATTCTTTCTTCCAGTGTCGGATTTTTCGGCATTCTGTTTTTCAGGTGCCATTCTTTATTGATCTTCACTTCATTTACCAAATTTAGTTAATCGTTAAAAACCATTGAAACGGTTATTATATTAATTTTTTCCCAACTTGCACCGGAATAAATTCCGGTGTTAATAAAACCATCCAATCAGCAAACATTTTGGAGTTTTTAATTTATTTATTCATCCTTTACTTATTAATCTGTAAACTGTTGAAACAGTTATAAAATTAATCTTTTTCTTTTAACACCGGGATAAATCCCGGTGAGAGCGTTTTAACGGTTTCTAAATTCTCCTTAACCAAAGTAAAAATATAAAGATTTGAATAAAACTTACAGTATGTCAAAATCAATTCCTGCATTCTTTGTTAATTGATATTAAATAACATTCGGGATATATTGCTCACAATTCTTTTACTATAAAATGATTAAAACCGCATTATTTTTTCTAATAATTTTTTCGGTAGAAATGTTGCCTCAAACGGAGGGAGCTTTCCAGATTGCGCGCTTAAAATATAATGGCGGCGGCGACTGGTACAACGATCCTTCTTCTGAAGTAAATCTCCTGAACTTCTTAAAAGCCAATACAAATTTAAAAGTAAAAGCAGAATATACATTTGTCGATATTTCCACAGATGAAATATTTTCTTATCCTTTTCTTTTTATGACGGGGCATGGTAATATTGTTTTTTCTGATGACCAGGCTGAAAGATTAAAAAAGTATCTCGAGAGCGGAGGCTTTCTTTATGTTGATGATGATTACGGTTTGGACAAAGCAATCAGAAGGGAAATGAAAAAAGTTTTTCCGGATAAAGATTTTGTCGAGCTTCCTTTTTCTGATGAACTATACAGCATACTTTATAGCTTTCCGTCCGGTCCGCCTAAAACTCATGAACACAATGGAAAACCACCTCAGGGATTTGGAATTTTTATCGGTAAAAGATTGGCAGTTTATTATACTTATGAATCAAATCCAAGCGATGGCTGGGCAGACCCCGAAGTGCATAATGACCCTGAAAATAAAAGGCAGGAAGCGTTAAAGTTTGGAGCTAATCTTATTTTGTATGCGTTGAGTAATTAAGACGGAAGAGGGATGATGGATGATGTAAGATGGAAAATGTGAGAAAAGATTTTAAAAAATGATTGAATCAAATTTTTATAAAGAAATATTAACTAAGCTCGATAAGCTTGATAAGAAAGAACAAGCCTTTGTTACATTAATAGGTTTGCTGCTTTCTCTTATCATTGTCATTTTAGTTTTTACTTCTTTCTCTTTTCTTGAAATGATCTTTCATCATTCATCTCTTTTAAGAACGATTATTTTTTCTATCATTGTTCTTGTTGCAGTCGGCTTCATTCGGATTTCTTTTTATAAGACCTTTAATAAGATATTTTGATCTACTTGGCAAAAGAGATCATTATAAAACTGCGGGTAAGGTTGCAGTTTATTTTCCACAAATAAAAGATGATCTTCTTAATGCAATTCAGCTTGTTAGTGCAGGCATTGATAATAAAATGTATTCTTCCGGATTGGTCGATGCATCATTTAAAAAAGTTTATGAGAAAACTAAAAATATACAGATTTGAATCCGTAGTTGATTTTAAAAAAGTAAAACAGCTTCTCATTTACTTTTTAAGCATCTCCGTAGTTGTTAGTTTAATTTTTATTCTTGCGCCCGGGATGCAAGCCGCATCTTACAGAATAGCAAACTTTAACCGTGAATTTGTTCCGCCTCAAAAATATTCTTTTGATATTATTCCGGGAAATGCAGAGGTTACAAAAGGAGATGACGTTAATATTTCGATAAAAGTAAGCGGGGGAATTCCATCATCAGTTTATCTTGCATTAAAAGATAAGGAAGAAACTAATTTTCAAAATCAAAAATTGGTTCCTGATTCTAATGGTGTTTATAATTTTGATTATAAATCTGCGAGAAGTTCTTTAAAATATTATGCTTTTGCAGAAGATAGTAAAAGTGATGAATACTCAATCGAAGTTATTGACAGACCAATAGTTAAAAACTTAGATATAACTGTGATTCCACCTTCGTATTCGGGAATTTCTTCATATCAACAAAAAGATAACGGCAACATTTCCGCATTAAAGGGAAGTAAAGTCGAAGTAAAATTTAATTCAACCAAGGAATTAAAAAACGCAAAACTTCTTTTTGATGATTCAACAGAAGTTCAGCTTAATAAAGAATCAATGCAAGCTTCCGGCAATTTCAGAGTAATGAAAGATAATTCTTATAAGATTCGAATAGAAGATTTGGCAGGAAACGAAAATCTTTCCCCGATCACTTATCTTGTAAAAACTCTTTATGATGAATATCCGGCAATTGAAATGATTGTGCCGAATAAAGATGTTTCATTGGGAAATGATAATAGGCTTCCGCTTCTTTTAAAAATAACAGATGATTACGGTTTTACAAAACTGCTGATGCATTATAGATTATCTGCTTCGAGATATGAAACTCCTCAAGCCGAATTTTCTTCTTTCGAAATTCCTCTAACTAAAAATGAAAAGGAATTAAATGTCGATTATGTGTGGAATCTTACAAACCTTAATCTCGGAACTGACGATGTTGTGAGCTACTATTTAGAAATTTTTGATAACGATAACGTCAGCGGACCGAAATCTGCGAAGACGCAAATCTTTACAATAAGAGTTCCTTCACTCGATGAAATTCTTTCCGGAGTTGATAAATCTCACGAAAATGTTGAACAGCAATTAAAAGAAACGATGAATGAATCCGAAGAACTAAAAAAGGAACTCGATAAAATTGATAATGAATTAAAACAGGATAAGAAAGAAATTACATGGGAAGAGAAACAGAAGATTGAAAACACTTTAGACAAGTATGAAAAGCTTCAGGATAAAATTCAAAAGACGGGTGAGGAGTTTAACAAGTTAAAACAGGATATGCAGGAAAATAATTTGCTGTCAAAAGAAACGATGGAAAAATATATGGAACTCCAAAAGATGATGGATGAGTTATCGAGCGACGAATTGAAAGAAGCTTTTAAAAAATTGCAGGATGTTTTACAAAATCTAAATCGTCAGCAGACGCAGGATGCTTTTCAGAATTTTAAATTGGATGAAGATAAGTTCAAACAAAGTATTGAAAGAACTTTAAATCTTTTGAAGAGGATACAAATAGAACAAAAAGTTGATGAACTCCTCAAGCGTTCTGAAATGATGACTGAAAAACAAAAAGATTTGCAAAACCAGACAAATGAAAGTGATTTATCTGATAAGTCTCAAAGCGACAAGTTAAGTGAACAACAGGAGCAGATGACAAAAAATCTTGAAAAGTTTTCTGATGAGCTCGATAAGCTTTCCCAGAAAATGGACGAGCTTAAAGATATGCCGAAAGATGAGATGGAAAAACTGAAAGAGGAATATCAAAAACAGGAAAATCAGCAGAAGTCTCAGCAGACTGAACAAAATATGAAGCAGAATAATAAGCAGATGGCAATGCAGAATCAGCAGCAGGTTCAGCAAAATATGTCGCAGATGAATCAGCAGTTGAAGAACCTTCAATCTTCTATGTCACAAATGAACGAAGTACAAACTTTTACAGATATGATGAAAATTCTTGATAACATGATTGATCTTTCAAAACAGCAGGAAGATCTTAAAAATGAAGCACAGCAGCTTGAACCCAATTCATCAGGTTTTGATGAGAATGCACAGAAACAAAATGATATCCAGAATGATCTTGGAAAAGTTTTACAGCAGATGAGTGAACTTTCACAAAAAACTTTTGCAATTACACCTGAGATGGGAAAAAATCTAGGTGATGCTCAAAGAGAAATGTCAAAGTCCATTCAGTCATTGCAAAACAGGAATGGAAGCATGGCTTCACTCAGCCAGGGAAACGCTATGGAATCGTTGAATGAAGCATCAACTTTATTAAAAGGTTCTATGGAAGCAATGATGCAGGGAGGTGGACAAGGTGGCGGAATGATGTCTTTGATGCAGCAGCTTCAGAAATTGTCAGGTCAACAGATGGGACTTAATAACCTCACACAAATGCTTAAGCAAATGCAGCAGGGTTCACTTTCTCAACAGCAACAGGCAGAAATGCAAAGGCTTTCTCAACAGCAGGACCTTATTCGAAAATCTTTGGACCAGTTAAACCAAGAAGCTAAGCAACAAGGAAAATCAAAAAGTATTTCATCTAATCTCGATGATGTGTTGAAACAAATGCAGGAAGTTGTAAAAGATATGAATACCGAAAAACTCGATGATAATTTAGTACAGAAACAGGAAAGAATACTTTCAAAGCTTCTTGATGCACAGAGATCAATTAATGAAAGAGATTTTGAAAAGAACAGGGAATCAAACACAGGTCAGGATATAGTAAGAGAATCTCCGCAGGATTTAAATCTTAGTAACAATAAAGATATTGAAAAACTAAAAGATGAATTGAACAAAGCTGTCCGTGAAGGATTCTCGCAAGATTATGAAAATCTTATAAGAAAATATTATGAAGCGCTTCAGAAAGAAAAAATCGCTAACTAGTTTTATCACTCTTTCCTTAAAACAAAAATCTTTTTAATTTATTTTTTATTGAATATATTTCAGTTTAAATATTCATAAAAAAATAATTAAATCTTGCAGGATCAAAAGTCTTCCGAAAAGATTATCATTTCTTATTCTAATGAATTAAAATCTCTTGTCGAAGTATCAGATGATTTTATCTTTTTTCTCGATTATTCAGGCTATATAAAAAGCATAAATAAGAGTGGTGCATTTCTTCTTAGCTACCAACCGGAAGAATTAACCGGAAAATATTTTATAGAAGTCGTTAAAACTTCCTCTAAATCTCTTGTGTTGAGTGCTTTTCAAAAAGCTTTATCTCCTGATGGTAAAATAACAACCTTCGAAGCAGTTTTACTTGATAAGCATGGAAACGAATTCCCTTTTAAATTCAGAATAAAAGCAGTTCTTGAGGAAGAAAATATAAAAGGTTTAATAGGAATAGGGCGCAGCTTATCTTTTATAAAAAAACTTGAAGATAAAATAACTGAGCTGAGTGAAAAGTATAAAGAATCCAAACGGATCATTAACATTGAAAGATCGAGGGGGCTGCAAAAAATTTCACTTCTTGAAGAGCTTAATAAGATGAAATCGGAATTTATATCGAATATTTCTCATGAATTCCGGACACCGTTAGCATCAATAGTTGGTTTTGCTGAATCAATAGCTTCCGATCCTTCAATGGCTGAAGAACACAAAAAAGAATTTAATGAAGTTATTCTTTCAGAAGGAAAAAGACTCGCCAAACTCATAAACGGTGTTTTAGACTTAACCCGGCTTGAAAAGGGAGAAATAAGTTTAAATAAAACCAGGCTCAATTGTATTTCACTTTTGCGCAAAGTTATTGAAAAAAATCAGGAGAGCATTAAGAATAAAAATCAACATCTAACTGTTGAGCTACCCGACGAAGAGATTTATGTTGAGGGGGATAAAGAAAGACTTGGGCAAATGTTTAACAGTTTACTAAACAACGCAATTAAGTACACAGGAAAAGGGGGAAGAATATCAGTTTTTGCACACAGTTTATTCAAAGAATTTGAAGTAATTATTACCGACACTGGCATTGGTATTGCTAAGAAAGACCTTCCTTATATCTTTCAAAAATACTTTAGTGATAATAAATCCACTGAACAAAGCACCGGAACGGGCTTAGGCTTGGTTTTTGTTAAGCAAATAGTGGATTTGCATAAGGGTTCCATATCGATTCAAAGTGAATTAAATGAAGGAACCACGGTTATAATTAGACTGAATAAAAACGAATAAAAAGGAAGGTATTGTGAGCAAATTAGTTTTTATCGTTGATGATGAACCAGCGATTTCAAAACTCTTATCTTATTGGGTGAAAGACAAATGGAAATATCAGGCTCAGATTTTTACGAACGGTGAAGATGTTTTAAGAAATTTAACACAAAGACCCGATCTAATTCTTCTTGATATTATGTTACCAGGTCTTGATGGTCTGGAAACTCTAAAAAGAATAAAACAATTTGATGACAATCTGCCTGTGATTATTCTTTCAGCTCAGGGGAGTATTGAAGTAGCAGTTGAATCACTAAGATTCGGAGCATTCGATTATTTTCCAAAACCGATTGACCAGCAACGACTGGAACCTTCAATTAAAAATGCAATTAGGAATTACGATCTTTTACGTGAACTTCATAATCTAAAAGAAAATGTTAAGAAGGAATACAGTTTTGATAATATTGTTTCTGCAGATGGGAAAATGCAGGATGTTTTTAAATTGGTAACCAAAGTTCTTGATAACGATATAACAGTATTAATTCATGGTGAAAGCGGGACAGGTAAGGAGTTAATCGCAAGGGCAATTCATTATAATGGAAAAAGAAAAGATAAACCTTTTGTTGTAGTTAATTGTGCTTCTATTCCAAGAGAATTATTAGAGAGCGAACTTTTCGGTCATGAAAAAGGTTCCTTTACAGGAGCCTATCAAAAAAAGCTTGGAAAGTTTGAAGTTGCAAATGAAGGAACTATATTTCTTGATGAAGTTGGTGAACTTGAAATGCTTCTTCAGGCGAAACTTTTAAGAGTTATTCAGCAGAGAGAGTTTGAGAGAGTTGGTGGAACCGATACAATTAAAACCGATGTTAGAATTATTTCAGCTACAAATCGCGATCTCAAAAAAGCTGTTGATGATAAAGAATTCAGGGAAGACCTGTTTTACAGGTTAAATTCATTTCCAATATATATTCCTCCCTTAAGACAAAGAAAGGGAGACATTTTAGTTATTGCGCATCACTTTTTAGATTCATTTAATAAAAAGCTTACTAAGAATGTTAAAGGCTTTAGCAAGAAGGCTTTGAAATTAATATATGAATACAGTTGGCCCGGTAATATCAGAGAAATGGAAAATACAATTGAACGATGTTTAATTATTGCGGAGAGAGATATAATTGATGTTGAAGATCTGCCGCCGCACATTAAAGCTTCCCAATCAAACGGTAGCATAGACTTAAACGGTTCCTTATTCAGCGATGACTCAATAGTTCCTTTTGAAAAGCTTAAAGAAGAATCTATACGGCATGCACTTAAAGTAACTAACGGTAACATAGTTGAAGCTGCAAAGAAACTTCAGCTTGGCAGAGCAACAATTTACAGGCTTATGGAAAAATATAATATTCAAAACAGACCATTCGAAAAGGCGGGTTAATATGTTTCAGGAATACGTTAAGGAAGAAGTAGGGGATATAGTTGTCGAGAAAGTAAACTTAACTCGCGCTACTTTAAAAGAAGCTGAGGATTTTAAAAAGACTTTGGTAAGTGATATAGAATCAGGGAAGAAGAGGATTGTAGTCGATCTTGCCGACTGTGAATTTATTGATTCAACTTTTCTTGGTGCTCTTGTGGTTTCATTGAAAAAGATTACTGCGCTTGGAGGAGACTTGAAATTAGTCGGGTTTCAACCTAACGTGCGGTCAATGTTTGAACTTACAAGAATGTACAGGGTGTTTGAATCTTTTGAAACAAAAGAAGAAGCAGTAGCAAGTTTCGGCTGATAAAAATCCAATTTATATGGAATTTTTATATTTAATAATATGTTGGAAATACTGTGGCGGCCGATTTTTTCCTCACTCGTTTGAGTTTATCCTCTCCAGATAAGAATTTTATATTCCAAGCCTTTTTCCTTTTTAATAATAATTTAAACAGCGGATTTAATCCTCTTATTGGATAAAGCGTATAATGGTTGATAATAATAAAAAATCTATTTTAGTAATTGATGATGATTTAACAATCAGGAAGCTTCTTACCCATCATCTTAAGGGGAATAATTATCAAACATTCGAGGCGAATGGTGCTAATGAAGGATTTGATATTTTAAAAGAAAAGAATATTGACCTTGTCCTTTGTGATGTTACAATGGACGAAATGGATGGATTCACTTTTTGCCGTAAAGTAAGGGAAAATCAAAATTACAGAACATTACCTTTCGTTTTTGTTACGGCTAAAACCAGTCTTGAAGATAAATCGACAGCATTAGACGTAGGCGGGGATGATTTTATAACAAAACCTTTTGATGTGGATGAATTGCTTATAAAAGTAAAAGCATTAATAAAACGCACAGACATTTACAAAAGTTATGGTGCAAAGAAAAATATAGAAGATTCTTTTAATAACGACACACGCAAAATTTTGTTGCTTGATGATGATTCAACCATTAGAAAACTTTTTCAGTTTAACCTTTATAATGCAGGATTTGACTGCAAAGCTGTTACAAGCGTAGATGAAGCAATGGAATTACTAAAATCATTCAAGCCGGATTTGATTATTTCAGATGTTATAATGCCTGATAAAGATGGATTCCAATTCAGGAAAATGCTTCTGGAGGATGAATCGTTGCAATCGATTCCTTTTATTTTTCTAACTTCAAGAAATGAAGAAGATGCAATACTTAAGGGATATGATCTGGGAATAACGGATTATGTTACAAAAGAATCAGGACCTAAAGTTGTTGCTGTAAAAATAAGTGCTATAATAAAAAATATTGATAAAGAAAGAAATAAAGTTGTAAATGAGCTAAATAGTGCTGCAGAATCTCTACGTGCTAAAGTAGTTCCGGATTCGTCACCCAAGTTTAAAGGTTTTGAAATCAGCCAATGGCATAAACCTTTCCAGGGAATCCCGGGAGGAGACTTTATTGATTACTTCCAGCTTGATGAAAACAATCTTGCCGTTATTCTCGGTGATGTTATGGGGAAAAAGTGGAGTGCATGGTATTTTGCTTTTGCTTATGCAGGTTATGTAAGAAGCGCTATCCGGGGAGTTTTGCAGAATTCAAAAGAATACTCGCCAGGTGAAATTTTGCAGCAGGTTAACAAGTATGTTTATCAGGATGCTAAAGTCTCAGAAGTTTTTGCGACACTATCTATACTATTAATCAATAATATTGATAAGACAGTTAGATATGCTGGTGCAGGAGATCTTCCAATTCTTTTTAAGCAGTATTCAAAAAATGTAGTAAAGACTGTCAAATCAAAAGGTCTTCTGTTAGGATATGCGCCTGATGGAGATTTTAAGGAAGAGTCTGTTCAACTAGAGCCAAATGATTTGATTTTACTTGCAACAGATGGAATTATTGAAGCCCGGTCATCAGCGGGAAATCAGTTTGGATCTGAAAAACTTCGGGAATTAATAAAAAATTTAAATGGGCATCAGTCTCTTCTTGAGTCACTCCAAAATGAGCTAAATTCCTTTACTTTAGGCAAATTTGAGGATGATGTGAGTGCAATTGTCATAAAGGCAGTGTAAAAAATTTAACTCCCCCCAAAATAGATTGCTTGTAATATATTAATATTATATTTTCACAGACGACTTAAAATGAGTGGGCTGTGAAATTTTTAACTTCAATCTTTTATATATTTCTAAAAAGTAAGGATCATTCCCATACCTTTTCAATAAACTGGTATTCATTTTTATATGGGTTGATAGGCTTTTTTTCTTTTCTTTCAATCATTATAGTAGCTAAGTATTTTAATTACATCGCTGGAACAGATAAAACTATCTCTATTGATGCTCTTGACGTTTTCCTTGCAATAATCGGCTTTGTTATGGTCTATTTATTTAAGAGAATGGAAAAGAAGGGGAATGGGGACTGACTAAATTGATGCAAATTTTTAGCATGTGTATCATAATTAATCATACTTTCTAGTTTTTGTTTTAATACCTGCTTTGACATTTGTTTTGATTTCGTTCTGAAATCCACTAAAAGACTAACTATTGGAGTCGCTGGCATAGTATTAGACTTACAGAGAAACAAAAACAAAGGAGTCTATTAAATGCGTGGCGTTGTTCTCACAAAAGTAAGAGTAGAAAAAGAAAGTAAAGAAAATATTGGTTTATTATTTCAAAAATATTTTTTAGTTCCTATTACACGGGGAGTTTTTGGCTATCTCGGTTTTTTCACTTTGTTAATAATTTCAAAGTACCTGGGTTTCTTAATAGGAAACAGAGCTACTTTTCAAATAGATTTTACAGATTTTCTTCTTTCCCTATTGGGGTTTGTATTTATTTTTGTTGTTAAGCTTAGAGAAACAACAAAAGGCGGAATGGTATAATTTTAATTGCTTGCTTCCAGCTTTTCCGTCCTGTCGGCGAGCTTTAATTGTTCAATAAGTTCGGAAAGGTCCCCGTTGATTATCTCAGACAAGTTATATAATGTAAGACCAATCCTGTGATCAGTCACCCTGTTTTGGGGAAAATTATAAGTTCTTATTTTATCACTTCTATCACCGCTTTTAACCATACTTTTTCTTTGTGCCGAAACTTCACTCTCTTGTTCTTTCATCTTTAAATCGTAAATTCTCGCTCTCAAAACTTTCATAGCCTTTTGCCTGTTTTTAAGTTGCGATCTCTCATCCTGGCATTGTACAACAATTCCTGTTGGTAAATGAGTAATCCTTACAGCAGTTTCAACTTTATTAACATTTTGCCCGCCTGCACCGCCGGAACGGTAAATATCAATTTTTAAATCATTAGGATTAATATCGACTTGTACATCTTCAAC
Source organism: uncultured Ignavibacteria bacterium (assembly GCA_963792755.1). GTDB lineage: Bacteria > Bacteroidota > Ignavibacteria > Ignavibacteriales > Ignavibacteriaceae > RBG-16-34-14. The sequence continues at coordinate 5,762 of CAWBXQ010000013.1, read as the reverse complement.
TTCGGGTAAAACAACAACAGATGCTGCAGAAGTATGAACTCTTCCGCTTCCTTCCGTAGCAGGAACTCTCTGTACGCGGTGAACGCCGCTTTCGAATTTTAATGCGCCGTAAATCCCATCTCCATTTATAGAAAAAATGACTTCTTTAATTCCACCAATACCGGTATCATTAATATCTATAAGCTCGATTTTCCATCCTTTAATTTCTGCATAACGCGAGTACATTCTGAAAAGATCTGAAGCAAACAATGCTGCTTCATCGCCGCCCGTTCCGGCCCTTATTTCCATAATAACACTTTTTGTATCATTCGGATCTTTCGGAAGAAGAAGCAATTTTATTTCCTCTTCCATCTTCTCTTTTTTCTGCTTCGAGTTCAAGGAGTTCGGTTTCGGCAAGACTCAATTAATTCTTTATCAGCTTTTGATTCAATAATTTCTTTATTCCCACTAATGTCGTTTATTATTTTTTCATAGTTCTCGTGAGCATTAATAATTTCTACAAGCTCGCTTCTTTCCCTGCTCAGATTAATCATTTTTTCCATGTCGCTCATAATACCAGAATCGGAAAGCAATTCATTAACCTGGTTGTACCGGTTCTTTATCTTTTTTAATCTTTCGAGTAGTTCCATCAAAAATCCACTTTTAGGGCTTCAAATATAGCAAAGATGATTTGTAAATACTATGTTTCGTCGTTTCCATGTAATTCATCATACGATTTAAGGTCTTGTATAGAGGCTTACTAAATGACCATTTGATTAGGCTTAATATTTGTTAATTTTGTGCACCGATGAAAAAATTTGATATACCTGATTTTTACAAAAGTTCTGTTATTTCGCGGATTAAAGACTATAGAAAGAATGAAGATCCAAGGAAAAAGAACTTTACCCCGACAATGCTCGATTTTGGTTGCGTAAGATTTTTTATTGCTCGGCACTTTGGTTTTTGTTATGGTGTTGAGAACGCTATAGAAATTGCATACAAAACAATAGAAGAAAATCCCGGCAAAAAAATTTTTCTTTTAAGTGAAATGATTCACAATCCTGAAGTGAACGATGACCTTTTAAGAAAAGGTGTGAAATTTTTAATGGATACTTCAGGGAATTATCTTTCTGAACCCAATGAATTAACTCCCGATGATATTGTGATCATACCTGCATTCGGAACTACTCTTGAAGTTGAAAATAAACTAAATGAAATTGGAATTGATCCTTACCGTTATAATACAACCTGTCCATTTGTTGAGAAAGTCTGGAACAGGTCTGCACAAATCGGTGAACAGGATTATACTGTTATTATTCATGGGAAACATTATCACGAGGAAACAAGGGCAACGTTTTCACACAGTATTAAATCGTCTCACGCACTAATAGTAAAAGATATAAATGAAACGAAAGTTCTTGCGGAAATAATTTTAGGAGAAAGAGACAAAAAAGATTTCTACAAATTTTTTGAAGGAAAATTTTCTCCAGGTTTTGATCCTGAAAAGGATCTGGAAAAGATTGGCGTTGTTAATCAAACAACAATGCTTGCTATTGAAACTCAGGATATCGCAGACTTTTTAAAGCAAACAATGATTAGAAAATATGGCAAGGAAAATATCAATCAATATTTTGCAGATACGAAGGATACTCTTTGTTATGCAACTTATGATAATCAGCAGGCAACTATAGAATTATTAAATCAAAAAGCTGATTTTGCTGTTGTGGTTGGTGGTTACAATAGTTCAAATACAGGGCATCTTGTAGAATTATGTGAAGAGAAACTTACTACATATTTTATATCTGATGATGAGAAAATCATTTCATCATCACAAATAAAGCACTATGATATTCATCTTAAAAAAGAAATCTTGACCAAAAATTTTATTCCTCAGAAGGAAGTTGTTGATATAATTCTAACCAGCGGGGCTTCCTGTCCTGATGCAGTTCTTGACAGAGTACTGCAAAAACTTCTTACCTGTTTTGAAAATACTGCCGGTATAGAAACCGTTTTATCAAAATTTATGGCTGAGGCTTGATATTTACTCGGTTCTCAGTTGGCTTTTTATTTGTTATTAAATTGACGTATTGAAAAGTATTTAACCAAATAGTAAAAATATGAGAGCAATAATACCTGTCGCCGGAATCGGCACAAGACTAAAACCACATACGCATTCCACACCAAAAGCACTCTTGAATGTTGGCGGTAAACCCATCATAGCACACATACTCGATAAACTTTTAGAAGAAGGAATTAATAAAGCGACGTTTGTTATCGGCTACCTTGGAGATATGATAAAAGATTATGTTGAAAAAAAATATCCATCCGTTCAATCTTCTTTTGTAGAACAGGAAAAGATGGAAGGATTAGGTCATGCAATTTATACAGCCATTCCTACTTTTGATGAAGAGGAAATATTTATAATTCTGGGGGACACAATATTTGATGTAAATCTAAAAGACGTTTTTAAAAATAAAGTTTCTTCACTTGGAGTGAAGGAAGTTGAAGATTATCAAAGATTTGGTGTTGCAGTTGTAAAAAATGGCTTTATAGAAAAGCTTGTTGAAAAACCGCAAACACCGGTTTCTAATCTTGCTTTGGTCGGACTGTATTATGTTTCCAACAAAAATATTTTAATTGATAGTCTTAATGAGTTGGTTGAAAAAGATATTCGCACAAAAGGAGAATTACAATTAACCGATGCTTTGCAGATAATGATCGATAAGGGTGAAAAAGTAACAACATTTCCTGTTGATGGCTGGTACGATTGCGGTAAACCGGAAACGTTATTATTAACCAATCAATATTTATTGAAAAAGAAAAGCTTCTTTAAGCCGAGAGAAAATGTTGTTATAAATCAACCTGTATTTATTGCAGATGATGCTGATGTTACAAATTCAATTATTGGTCCTTTTGCGACTATTTCAAGCGGCTGCAAAATAAAGGAATGTATTGTTAAAAATTCTATAATAGATACGAATGCTCATGTTGAAAAAGCTTTACTGGATAATTCAATAATTGGCAGTAACTCTTTTGTCAGAGGAGCTTATAAAAGACTTAACTCAGGGGATTCTTCAGAAGTAGATTTTTATTAACGAGTTAATCTGTTTAGAACAACGAAAAGCATTTAATTCTTTAAAAGAATTAGTATCTTTATACCCTGAATTATTAAAAACTTTAACAAAAATTTTATCTATTTAATTTTTAGAGGCAAAATAAAACAATGTCGTATTTTTTTACATCGGAATCTGTTTCCGAAGGACATCCGGATAAAGTAAGTGATGCAATATCGGATAGTGTACTCGATGCAATTTATAAACAAGATCCTTATGCCAGAGTTGCATGCGAAACTTTTGTTACTACAGGTCTTGTTCTTGTAGGAGGAGAAGTTACTACTAAAGCGTACATCGAAGTCCCCGATATTGTTCGGGAGACAGTTAAAGAAATTGGATATACAAGTGCAGATTATAAATTTGATTCAGAATCCTGTTCCGTGCTTAATGCTATTCATTCGCAGTCGCCGGATATTTCGATGGGAGTTGATAGAGGAGGAGCTGGTGATCAGGGATTAATGTTTGGTTATGCTTGTACTCAAACACCGGAATTAATGCCTATGCCTATAATGTATGCGCACAAGCTTGTTAAGAAATTAGCAGATATTAGAAAAAAACAAAATGGATTGATGCCATATCTTCGTCCGGATTCAAAATCCCAGGTAACTATTGAGTATGATGATAAGAATAAACCAATCCATGTTGATACAGTTGTTATTTCAACACAGCACGATCCGGATGTAAGCCAGAAGAAAATTAAAGAAGATGTGATTAAATATGTTATAAAAAAAATAATCCCTGAAAAGTATATTAATAAAAAAACAAAATATTTTGTAAACCCGACAGGCAGATTTGAAATCGGTGGACCGCATGGAGATAGCGGATTAACAGGAAGAAAAATTATTGTTGATACTTATGGCGGATGGGCTCCTCATGGCGGCGGCGCTTTTTCAGGTAAAGATCCTTCCAAAGTTGACAGAAGTGCAACTTATGCAGCAAGACACATTGCCAAAAATGTTGTTGCAGCAAAGCTTGCAACAGAGTGCCTTGTACAGATTGCTTATGCAATTGGCGTTGCAGAACCAGTATCAGTTTATGTTTATACAAATGGAACCGGAGTTATTCCTGATAAAGAAATTTCTAATATGGTTATGAAAGAAGTTGATTTAACTCCCAAAGGAATAATTAGCAGACTGAAATTAAGACGACCAATCTATAAGAAGACAGCGGCTTACGGACATTTCGGAAGGAATGAAAAAGAATTTACATGGGAACATCTCGATCTTGTTCCTCTGTTTAATAAGTATCTATAAAGATTTTTAATAAAGAAAAAAAGGAAGTATTAATGAGTCAGGTTGAAATAAAAAATGAAGTTGGTAAGCTACCATATAAAGTGAAGGACATCTCTCTTGCAGAATGGGGAAGAAAAGAAATTAAACTTGCAGAAGCTGAGATGCCCGGCTTAATGGCAATCCGTGAAGAGTACAGCAAATCCAAACCGTTAAAAGGTGCTCGTATTGCAGGATGTTTGCATATGACTATTCAAACTGCAGTTCTTATAGAAACTCTTAAAGAATTGGGAGCAGAAGTTCAGTGGTCTTCTTGTAATATTTTTTCAACCCAGGATCATGCTGCTTCTGCAATTGCTGCTGCAGGAATTCCTGTTTATGCATGGAAAGGTGAAACCCTCGAAGAATATGATTGGTGTATAGATCAGACTTTGTTTTTCGGTAAGGATAAAAAACCTCTCAATATGATTCTTGATGATGGCGGCGATCTTACAAATATAGTTCTCGATAAATATCCTGAACTGGTTCAGCATGTAAAAGGAATAAGCGAAGAAACAACAACAGGTGTTCATCGTCTTTATGATAGAATGAACAAAGGAACATTAGCAATTCCTGCTTTTAATGTTAATGATTCAGTAACCAAATCTAAATTTGATAATAAGTATGGCTGCCGTGAATCTTTGGTTGATGCAATAAGAAGAGCAACTGATCTTATGCTTGCCGGTAAAGTTGCTGTTGTTTGCGGCTATGGCGATGTAGGAAAAGGTTCTGCCGAATCACTTGCAAGTTCCAGGTGTCAGAGTTATTGTAACTGAAATCGATCCTATTTGTGCTCTACAGGCTTCAATGACCGGTTTCCAGGTTAAGAAACTTGAAAATGCTGTTAAAGAAGCAGACATAATTGTTACAGCAACAGGTAATAGTAATGTCGTAAATGAAAAACATTTTAAGAAAATGAAAGACAAAACAATCGTTTGCAACATCGGGCATTTTGATAACGAAATTGATATGGCATGGCTGAATAAAAATTATGGTAATACAAAAGATACTATTAAACCGCAGGTTGATAAATACACAATAGATGGAAAAGACATTATTGTTCTTGGCTGAAGGACGTTTGGTAAATCTTGGCTGTGCAATGGGACATCCTTCATTTGTTATGTCTAATTCATTTTCAAACCAGGTTCTTGCACAAATAGAACTTTGGACGAATCATGAAAATTATGAAAACAAAGTTTATGTTCTGCCGAAATATCTTGATGAAAAAGTTGCAATGCTTCACCTTGGTAAGTTAGGAGTCGAGCTGGAAACTTTAACACCGGAACAGGCGGAATATATTGGCGTTCCTGTAAAAGGTCCGTTTAAGCCGGATTACTACAGGTATTAAAAAATATTATTATAACTTGAAGTTAAAAGGACTTGAAATCTCAAGTCCTTTTTT
>CAWBXQ010000012.1:0-42239 GCA_963792755.1 uncultured Ignavibacteria bacterium | reverse complement strand
GTTATTGTTACGTCTCCTTTCGACCAAGTTACGTATTGCTCAAAGATATTTTAATTCAATGCTTTCAATTTGTCTACAAATTCTTTTTCATTCTTTATATTTAACAATCCTTCTATTTTTTCTTTGTCACTGAATTTCTTTGCGATCTCTGAAAGCAATTTTAATTGTAATTCATTCTCTCCAGCAGGAGTTAATAGCAAAACAATAATTCTTGAATGAAGATTATCTGCTGATTCAAAATCAATTCCTTTTTTATTAATTGCTGTTACAATAATCGGTCTTGGAGATTTAATTCTTGAATGCGGAATCGCCAGATAATTCGCTATCCCTGTGGGAGTTGAATTTTCTCTCATTATCACTTCTTTAAATATCTCGGCAGAATTTAATTTTAAATCTTTTGCCGCTATCTCAGACAAGAAATTAATGACTTCTTCTTTTGTATCGACATCGGTAAAAAAAGTTAACTGCGGATTTAAAAGATTTTCCAATGAAAATTTCTTCCGCTCTTTTAAGAAGAAATTCATCAATGGCGCTCCTGTCATGGAAGTGAACAAAGCCATAATTACTAAGACCGACAAATAAATTCTTTTCGATTAATCCATATTCAAGAGCGAGAAGACCGATAATTATTCCCATAGCTCCGCTTGAACTCATACCAAAACCAACTGCCAGTGCATCATTCTTTTTTAAGCCGCCAAGTTTAGCTCCAATTCCGCAGCCGGTTACTTTGCCGACAAAAGCAAGCACAAGTAAAATCAAAACAATCGGAAGATCGAAATTATTGATGAAGTTTACCTGCAACCCAATCGAAACAAAAAACAACGGAGCAAAAATATTTGTAATAAACTGCTGAATAATTTCCCTGGTTTGTTCTTTAAGATGAACGGAATCACCGATTGCTATTCCAACTATAAATGCACCGAGTATCGCGTGGATTCCGATAAACTCGGTAAATGCAGCTCCGATAAATCCGAGAATCAAAATGAAGTTTAAAATGCCGCCAGGGAAAGCAAGATTATTTTGTATCCAGGGAACGGCTTTGTTTGTAAATCTTCTTACAAGAAGAAGAACAACAAGTACAAAAAGTAAAGTAAGAAAAAGTGTTTCTGCAAATGTAAAACCATGTCCGTTAGCATCGAGCATTCCGAGTATTAAAGAAAAGATCAGCCAGCCGATTACATCATTTAACATTGCAGCAGAAATTATTATAAACCCGATCTGTGTTTTAAATATTTTTAAATCAATAAGTATTTTGGCAATGATTGGTAAGGAAGAAATTGATATTGCAGTTCCGATGAATAAAGAAAATAGAAGCCTCATATTGGGGTTAGTCAGCCCCATTAGTTCCGGGTAGAGATAAGAAATCCCGAATCCCATTATGAAAGGAACGATTATTCCAATAACACTTGTTGTTACGGCAGTTTTTCTATATTTAAGAACGACGGAAAGATCGACTTCCAATCCCGACACAAGCAAAAGAAGAACAACTGCGAGTGTAGTTATTCCATCCATTGCAACTTTAAGCGAAGTATCTGTCGGAAAGAGCCAATTAAAAGTAGCTGGCGATAGCATTCCAAGAACAGTTGGTCCCAGCAAAATTCCTGCAACTATTTCTCCAATGATTGCAGGCTGTTTTATTTTTGTAAATAATTCGCCGAACACTTTTGCAAACAAAAGCATAATGCTTATGCTAAAAAGAAAAGTTGCTACCTGTCCGGAAGTTAATTGCATAAATTCATTACCTGATTAACAATAGATTAGAAGGTAAATTTTTAAAAGAATATTCTAGTTCATGATGAAAAATCCTATCGATAAGCTTGAGGCGTTTTCTTGGAGCAGTTAGTGCAAAAATGTCAGCTTTCATTTGCCTGACGAAATTGCTCGTTTCCCATCCTTCTTTACCATAAAGACAACGGGTTTTTATCTCAAGACCTTTAAGGTCGAGTTCCTTTATGAATAATCTTAATTTTTCTTCTTCCTCATTTTGCCATTGGCGCTTTACTGCTTCAAGTTCTTCTATGGAAACAGAATCGAGGATTGCGCTTGCAAGACCGGGAGTATCATAATCTTTTACAATTACAAACTCATCTGCATTTTCTAAAAGCGCGAAGTTATAAGCAATTCTTATTGTGCGCTCACTTTCAAAAGAGAAGTCTGTATCGACATAAAACTTTTTAAAAGGTTTGGGATTTTCGGAAGGTTCTTTCAATATCAATAAAGAAGAAGTTGACTCCCGCATAATTTTTCTTGCGACAGATCCGATGTAATACTTAATGAAGCCTTCTTTTTCCAGGGCTCCGGCTACAATCAAATCCACACCAACTCTTTTGCTTGTATTAAGAATAGTGTTTGCCGGATCGCCGCTTGCCCAGATCAGCTGAGTATTATGCGCGCTTAGTCCTGCATTTTCTATTATGCTGCTCATAGCGGTTTCAGCTTTTGGAGTTCTTTCTCCAACGTGAATCAGGAATAATTCTGCACCGAAAAGGTCTTTTAATCTTTTTGTTTCTTTCAGAAGGGCTATTCCTGTGGGAGAAGAAGTTAAAGCCAGCCCGAGTTTAGTAAATGAATGTTCCATTGGATTATAATATTGATTTGAAAATAGGTAAAATACCTCCTCTTATCTTTTAGAAATATAAGTTTTATATATGATAGATGGTATTTATCGAGTTGACTATATTGGTGTTAAATGTTAATTTTTAAGCGCAGTTCGTATTAGCACTCTCAATTTACAATTAAGGATAGTTATGTTGAACATCAGGTATGAATTAAAAGAAGCAGCAGGCAAAATATCCCTTCCCGACAAGTTAGGCTTTGGTACCTATTTTACAGATCATATGTTTGTTATGGATTATGATCCGAAGTTGGGATGGCAAAATCCTGTGATTACTGCTGTTGGAAATATTCCTATGCATCCTGCAAGTATGTTTATTCATTATGGACAGGCAGTGTTCGAAGGTTTAAAAGCTTTCAGAACAGTTGATGACGATATTGTAATGTTCCGCCCTGAAGAACATATAGCAAGATTAAACAGATCTTCTAAAAGAATGTGCATTCCCGAAGTTGATCCTGCTTTTGTTTTAAATGCTCTTAAAGAATTAATTACTGTTGAAAAAGATTGGGTGCCGACAAAGCAAGGTGAATCATTATATATAAGACCTTTTATTTTTGGTTCCGATCCTTTTTTGGGTGTAAGACCATCGACTAAATACAAGCTTATAATTTTGTTGTCTCCTGTTGCAGCTTATTATGCAGAAGGATTTAAACCTGTTAAGATAGTTGTTCAGGATGATTATGTAAGAGCAGTTAGAAAAGGATTGGGAGACTGCAAAACTCCTGCTAATTATGCATCGAGTCTTCTTGGTGCTGAAGAAGCAAAGAAGAAAGGCTACACCCAGGTTTTGTGGTTAGATGCTGTCGAGCTGAAGTATATCGAAGAAGTCGGAACGATGAACATCTTTATAAGATTTAAAGATGAAGTTGTAACTCCAAAACTTACAGGCGGAATTTTACCCGGCGTTACGAGAAAATCAGTTCTTACTTTGTTAAAGGATTGGGGAATGAATGCATCCGAAAGATTAATTTCTATTGATGAATTAGTCGAGCAATATAAGAAGGGAAACCTTGTAAGCATTTTTGGAACAGGCACTGCGGCTGTAATTTCTCCTGTAGGCTTGTTAAAATATAATGATATGGAACTGACGATTAACAACGGTCAGCCGGACGATCTTGCAATAAAACTTTTTGATGAGTTAACAGGAATTCATTACGGCAAAAAAGAAGATACGCATAACTGGCTTACTTATGTTATAAAGCAAGGCGTTGAAGTTTTGTAAGATTTTTTCTTCCGATCATTTGATGTGGTTGGGAGAAGATTCTTAATATTAATTACTTCTACAAACCTATTATTTATTATTCTATTACAAGCCTTAACGAAATCTACACCTAAAGATGTAATTGTAATACATCTATAGCCAGCAATTGACGAAATCTGTATCATAAATATTCTCACTGGTAATTGATTTGGACCAAATTGTGATACGTGACTAATCGCATTCTCATTAAATTATCTACCGCAGAATTAATATATCTTTTTATCGATTTTGAGTTCATTAAGAATCTTATTAAGAAATATGGCATAGCGAGTTGGATCATCCTCGTCACTATTTTGTAAAAAATATATTTTATTTGTGGTTCTAGTTTTTTGCGAATATTCATCGTAAATAAATCTCAGGATTTGAACGTCAATGGCTTCTAGTTGTTTTATTATATCAATAAATCCTTGTCTTGGAAATTCTTTTGTCGGATCAATTGAAGTAACTAATAATTTTGCCCACAAATCTTGTAGTTCATCATTCTCTTCTATTGAAGCATTTTCAATAAGTGGAAGAGCAAATTTAAGTGGATCATTCTAAATTTATTTAAGCCGATTTGCTTTTATAAATTCTTTTATTCTTTCAGCTAAACGTACTATGTCTTATTCCATCTTATGAATTTCAAATTATCAGTTAATATTCCGATAATTTCTTCGAATGGTTCAGATACTAAATTACCTAATCAAATTATCCCATCATCTTATGTTATTTCCATAAGCTGAGTTAGCCGTCTTAGATAATATCCTGAACAGCCTTGGCTGTATTACTTTATAATTCTTCATTCATAACTTAATTCTTAACTTAAGCTAATTTTCTTAGCCCCGAAAATACTTCAGACGGGCATCACAAAAATAATCTTAAATTTTTTTCATTTACCTCTTGACAGGTGTACATCTGTTCACTATATTTGTGGTGAACAAATGAGCACTATATGTTAAACAACGATAAAAAGAACCAATTGACAGATAGACAGGAGGAAATCCTGAAATTTATTAACTCCTACCGGGAAGTTAATGGGTTTCCTCCTACGATAAGAGAAATTGCCAGGCAGTTCGGAATGTCCTCTACTTTTGGGGTGAAAAAGCATTTGGATGCTTTAGTTAAGAAAGGGTACCTGCATATTGAAAGCAATGCAAGCAGGGGAATTTCAACTCTTCAAAGCAATGAACAGCAAGCCCGACTATCTTTGAAAGCAACGATATTTTTAACAGAATCCCAGTGATCGGGCGGGTTGCAGCAGGTACTCCAATCTTAGCAGAAGAGAATATTGAAGGCTCAATTGTGATTGATCCCACACTTGCAAAAGGTGGCAGCGCTTTTGCTCTTAAGGTAAAAGGTGACAGCATGATTAAAGCCGGAATATTCGATGGAGATTTTGTAATTGTCGAACCGCAAAAAGAAGCTAAGACAGGTGACATTGTTGTTGCACTTATCGATGATGAAGCGACTGTTAAAACTTTCGAGCGGAAAAACGATAAGGTAAGATTATTACCTGAAAATGATAACTACAATCCTATCGATGTGACGAACAAAGAGAACTTTTCTCTTGTCGGCAGAGTCAAAGGTATTGTAAGGTATTTTAATTAATCAACGGAGTAAATATGAAATCGGACATTTTTTCAAATGCGATTATGAGAAGAAATAAAATCAGGTTTTTGTACGGTTTATCCGAAGTTGTGCTTGAGCCTTACTTTATAACAACTGAAAAAACTGGTAAAGTTATTTATGGCAGACCGTTTAATTCAAGCGAAGTTAGAAAGTTCGAGTTTAACAGGATAGCCAATATACACGTGCTGAATGGTGCAAGATTTTCACCGCTTATTCGTATCAGCGGTTTAGTAAATTAAAGCGAGGTATGAAATGTTAGATTTAGTAAAAAGAAAAAGAGTTGATTTGTTAGTCGACCAGTTATGGAGATATGGTTACTTAACTTTAAAAAGAAAGTTCGGAACTTACTTGCCTGAACCGGAAAAAGTCGGCGGGTTTGATATTGATATTATTTCACGTCAAAAGAAAGATTATGCGATCGGTGTTTCATTATCTGTTGATGAAATAAATAATCCGAAGCTGCTTGAGAAGATTTCTTTTCTTGCGACAAGACATACGAAGTTCACAAACAATAATGTTACACTTTTTCTCGGAATACCTTCGAGTCATTTCAAAAAAGTAAAGGAGCTTGTTGAAGTCATCGGAGATGAGATAAAAAAGAATATTAAATTTGTTTCTATTCCTGAAACCGAAGTCCCTTCTACTACAGTTAAGAGAAGAAAGAAGGACACAAGCAAGTCTCTATTCGCATAAATTCCCTCAAATATTTTTACCTTTATTCAACAATAGTACATTTATAATTTTCGCAATCGAAGAAAAAGAGAAAAGCCTTGTTAAAGGCTTTTCTTGACATTATTTGCTCTTAAGGTTAATTTTACTTGATTAATCAATACGGGAAAGAATTTGCGTAAGACAGAGTCGCAATCCGATGAAAAATTACAGAATGAGTTAAAGAACTCAGGCGAAATACCAAAACATATAGCCATTATTATGGATGGCAACGGCAGGTGGGCACGAAGGCGAGGACTTCCGCGTGTTGCAGGGCACAAAAGAGGAGTTGAGACAGTCAGAGATATTGTTGAAGCGTGTGCCCAGTTAGGTGTAAAGTTCCTGACACTTTACACTTTCTCAACTGAGAACTGGAAAAGACCAAAAGATGAAGTTTCTACTCTGATGAGATTACTTCTGAAAAGTTTGAAAGACAGAACAGATGAGTTAGATGAAAACGATATTAAACTCGATACGATTGGAGACACGAAAGCATTTCCGTTGGTAGTTCAGAAAAGACTTTATGATGATATAGAACGGACAAAGAATAATAAAAAGATGACCCTTAACCTTGCACTGAGTTACAGTGGCAGGTGGGAGCTTCTTGAAGCTATAAAAAGTATTAGTCGCTTAGTACAGGAAGGCAAATTAAATCCTGACGAAATTACGGAACAGCATGTTTCAGATTTTTTAACAACTAAAAATATTCCTGATCCTGATCTCTTAATAAGAACAAGCGGTGAATTCAGAGTGAGTAATTTTTTATTATGGCAAATAGCTTACACAGAGTTTTTTATAACGGATGTTTATTGGCCGGATTTTTCAAGAAAACATCTTTACGATGCCATTAAAGATTTTCAACGGAGGGAAAGAAGGTTTGGTAAAATCAGTGAACAAATTAATAAGAATGGTAAAGGCATAAAGAATGTTTCCGACCTTCCTAAAGAAATTGCTTAAAATATTTTCCTTTTTTGTTTTCCTGTTTTTTATTTCAACTGTGTATCCGCAAGTTAAAAGCTATAAAGTTCTCGGAATTACTGTCGAAGGGAATAAATCTGCCGATGCTGCAACAATAATTTCCAGCAGCGGAATTAAAGAGGGAGATGAAATTCAGATACCCGGAGACAAAACTTTGAGTGCAATTCATAATTTGTGGTCTTTAAATATTTTTTCAGATGTCCAGATCATTATTGAAAAACAAGTTGCTGATGGGGTTTTTCTTTTATTAAAAGTTCAGGAATATCCCAGGATTGAAAAAACTGTTATTGAAGGAAATGATGAAATAAGCACCGATGATATTGAAGCTAAAATAAATTTTACGAGAGGCACAATATTTAAACCGCAAGACGTTGCCAATCTTAAACAGAAGATACTGAAGCTTTATGAGGATGATGGCTATCTTAATGCTAAAATTACAGATAAGTATTATAACTTTTATAGAGCAGATACAACCGGAGATGGAATTGAAGTTACATGGAGAAATGATAAAGATTTATCGGATGAATATACTTTCCTGTATGAAAAGAGTGATATAATTTATAGAAATCTTGTTGACAGGATAAAAGACAGGATTTTGCTGAAGCTTGTGATACAGGAGAATGATGAAGTAGTTGTAAGAAAAATTAAGTTTGAAGGAAACAAAGCTTTTGATGACGGCGATTTAAGGGGTGTAATGGACGAAGTCTCCGAAGCTCATTGGTGGAAATTCTGGAGTAGCTCTAAGTTTAAACGTGATGGTTTTGAAAAAGATAAAGAAGCGATTAAAAAATTCTACCTTAAAAATGGCTACCGTGATGCTGAAATATTATCGGATTCTCTAATCTATTCTAATGATAAAAAAGATCTTGAAGTTTTAATTGATGTTTATGAAGGACCTCAGTATAAAGTTAGAAATATAACATGGGAAGGAAATACTATTTATTCGGATGCGGTTTTAAACCGTGCTCTTGATTTTTCGAAGGGCGACGTTTTTGATTATGATAAGTTTCAAAAAAATCTCCATGGAAATGAAGCTCAAACTGACGTAAATTCTCTTTACCAGGATAATGGTTATTTAACATTTAATGCAAATGCAACCGAAAAAAAAGTTGATACAGATTCGATAGACCTTGATATAAGACTTGAAGAAAGAAACCAATTCAGAGTTGGGAAAGTTAATATCACAGGCAACACAAAAACAAAAGATAAAGTAATACGCCGTGAGCTTTATACTGTGCCAGGAGAATATTTTAACCGTGGACTTCTCTTCAGAAGTGTTCAGCAGTTAGCAAACCTGCAATACTTTAACGTTGAAAAATTATATGGGCCACAAGGATTGGATTACAATCTTCCAACTGATAGTACAGTAGATATCACATTTAATGTTGAAGAAAAGTCGAGTGATTATTTAAACGCATCTGTAGGTTATAGCGGAAGTTTTGGTTTTAGTGGTGCCATAGGAGTTACTCTTACTAACTTTTCACTTGCAGAACCTTTCTCGCTTGGCGGCGGACAGATTCTAAGTTTCAACTGGCAGTTTGGTGTCGGGAGCTTGTATAGAACATTTACACTTGGCTTTACTGAGCCATGGCTTTTCGATACACCTACTCTTGTAGGGTTTGAAGTCTTTGATACAAGGCAGCAATATATTTACGATTTGAGGCAATCTGGTGGAACAGTTAGAATGGGGCGCAGGTTAAAATGGCCGGATGATTTCTTCTATCTTCAGGGCTTTTTTAAATATCAGTATAATAATGTTATTCAAGGAAATGGTTTTTACCGTGAAGGAAAATTCAATCAGTTCACATTAGGGGCTACTATAACCAGGAAGAATATTGATAATCCTATTTTCCCTTCGCAGGGTTCTAACTATTCTTTTAATGCGGAAATGTCCGGAGGACCTCTCTTACCGGGTGAAGTTAATTACTATAAATTAACTTTCACAGCCGAATGGTATAAAAGGTTGTTTAATACAAACAGAGTTGCTTTATATAGTGTTGCGGATATGGGATATCTTAATGAATTTGAAAAGAATACGCCAATAAACCCCTTTGAATATTTCTTTATGGGAGGTAACGGTTTAGTGATTGCGACAACCCCTTTAAGAGGATATGATGATAGAACAGTAGGTCCGCGGGATACCCAGGGAAATGTAATTGGTGGTAGAGTAATGGCTCGTTATACAACCGAGCTTCGTTTTGCAGTTACACTTGATCCTATACCTATTTATCTTCTAACTTTTGCAGAAGCAGGAAATGTTTTTGAAAGTTTTAAGAAAACAGATATTTTCGACCTTAGAAGATCCGTTGGTGTTGGAGCAAGGCTTTTAATTAACCCGCTTGGATTAATTGGATTTGATCTTGGCTATGGATTTGATCGAAAACTAACCAATGGCCAGGATCCGGCATGGCTGTTTCATTTTCAGTTTGGAAAAGGTTTTTAATTCATCAACTAAAATAAAGGAAAACAATTGTGAGGAAATTTCTTTTTTTAATAGTGGTAACTATTGCTTCAACCGGTTTATTTGCACAGTCCCCGCAAAAACTAGGTTATGTGGATTCACAGGTAATTCTTTCACAGTTCTCCGAAGCTATTAAAGCACAAGGGGATCTCGATGCTATTACAAATAAGTGGAGTTCGCAGGTTGACAGTATGACGGTTGCATATCAGCAAGCTCTCGCCGATTATCAGAAACAGGCTAACACAATGCCTGATGACAAAAAACTTGAAATGCAGAAAACTCTAGTTGCCCAGCAACAAAGTGTAATTGATTTTAGAACCAAAAGATTTGGACAGAATGGTGAGATATATCAGAAGCAGGAAGAAATATTTAGTCCTGTAAAGAAAAAGATTTACGCTGCAATTGAAGAAGTTGCAAAAAAAGAGGGAATGCAGTTTGTATTTGATAAGAGTGGAGATATAGTTCTGCTTTATGCCGACCAGGCTTATGATATAACTTACCAGGTGTTAGACAGACTGAAAAGAGGAAACTAAGAATAATTATTTTCTACTCTTTTTAGTTATATGTTAATTGGAGTATTTATGAAGAAAATAATTTTTGTTCTTTTGGTAGTAATGACCCTGCCCGCATTTTCTTTTGCGCAGCTTAAGATTGGGTATGTTGATTCGGATACAATTATGGATAAGCTGCCCGATGCTCAGGATGCAAGACAAAAGCTCGATGCACAAATAAAAGAGTGGCAGGATGAGTTAAATAAACTTGAAGATAACTGGAAGCAAAAGTACGATGATTATCAAAAAAGAAAATTGATAATGACCGACCAGACAAGAGCAGAAACCGAAGCAGAATTAGTTAAGCTTGAAAAAGATGTTGCAGATTACAGGGAAAAAAAGTTCGGTACAAATGGTGAACTTTTTCAGAAACAGGACGAACTGATGCATCCGGTTCAAAACAGGATATTTAATGCAATTCAGGAAGTGGCAAAGGATGAAGATCTTGATTTTGTATTTGACCGGAGCGGAGATGTTATGCTTTTATATGCAAAAGATCAATATGATCTTACTCAAAAAGTACTCGATAAATTAAAAGTAGAATAGCTTAATGAATATCAAGCTTGCAGAGGCTGCTGAAATAGTAAGTGGTAATGTTACAGGCGATGAAAATATTACTATCAGCAGCTTTGCAAAAATAGAGGAAGCAAAACCCGGCGAGCTTACGTTTCTTTATCTTGATTCATATAAAAAATTTTTCCCTTCTACAAAAGCATCAGCTATAATTGTAAAAAAGGACTTCCCTAAGACAAGAAATGATATTACTTATATAGAAGTTGAAAGTCCCAACAAAGCGTTCGCTAAACTTTTACAATATTACTTCAAACCTGATTACAAACTTTCAGGTATCGATCCAACCGCTTCAATTCATCCAACAGCAGTTATTGGTGAGAATTCAGCAATTGGAAAAAACGTGGTAATCTCTGAAGACTGCCGGATTGGTTCGAACGTTAAAATTTTTCATAATGCTGTTTTGCTGGAAGACATTGAGGTTGGTGATAACTCTGTGATTTTTCAAAATGTCAGTATTCGTGAAAGGAGCAGAATTGGTAGAAATGTAATTATTCACGCTAATTCTGTGATTGGTTCCGATGGTTTTGGATATGACATTGATGAGAACAAAGTCTTTCATAAAGTTCCTCAAATTGGAATAGTGATTATTGAAGACGATGTTGAAATCGGTTCAAATGTTTCTGTTGACCGCGCATCTCTTGGCGCAACTGTAATAAAAAAAGGTGTGAAGATCGATAACCTTGTACAGATTGCTCACAATGTTGTAATTGGTGAGAATTCGATTGTTGCAGGACAGGCGGGCATCGCTGGAAGTACAAAGATTGGTAAGAATTGTTATTTGCTTGGACAAGCTGGAGTATCGGGGCACATAGAAATTGCCGACGATGTCATCTTACATCCACAGACAGGTGTTGGCAAAAGTATATCAAAACCGGGAAATTATTTTGGTTCTCCCGCAAAAGAAATAAAGACGGCTTTTAAACTCGAGTCACATTACAGGAATCTTCAAAACTATGCCGATAGAATTACACAATTGGAAAAACAAGTTGATGAATTACTAAAGCAGGCTGAACAATTAAAAAATAATAAATCTGAATAAAGAGAACCTCATCTTTTATATACTTAATTGTATTTCGTATCCCATCTTACTATTTTCTAAATCAAATTTTAATAGAAATAACCAAAACAGAAAATAATGTTAGAATTACAAAGAACTATTTCAAAACCGGTTTCCATTGCTGGAATTGGCTTGCATACCGGAACTAAATGCAGTATAACTTTCAAACCGGCACCGGAAAATTATGGTGTCAGATTTATAAGAGTGGATCTTGATGGCAAACCTGAAATACCCGCTAACGCAGATAATGTTGTTGATATTTCAAGAGGCACTACGCTCGGCATCGGAGAGGCAAAAGTTCATACTGTCGAACATGTTCTGGCTGCAATTGTCGGATTGCAAATAGATAACATTATTATAGAGATGGACGGTATCGAACCTCCTATTGGAGACGGAAGTTCGACTCCTTATGTTGAAGCACTTAAAGAAGCAGAATTTGTTCAACAGGCTGAGCCTAAAGATTATCTTGTTATTGATGAAACAGTGGTTTATCACGACGAAGCAAACCAGGTTGATATTGTAGCTTTGCCTCTTGATAATTACAGAGTAACAGTAATGGTTGATTACCAGAACCCTGCGTTGGGAAGCCAGCATACAGGACTTTTTGATCTTGAAAAAGAATTTGCTTCGGAATTTGCACCTGCAAGAACATTTTGTTTTTTAAGTGAGATTGAAGAGTTGGCGAGCCAGGGATTAATTAAAGGAGGCGACATCGACAATGCTGTTGTTATTGTTGATAAAAAAGCTTCGGAAGCTGAGTTGAAGAACATTCAAAAAATTCTTGGAGTAAAAGAAACATTAACATTAGGGGAGAACGGCATTCTGAATAATAAAGAGTTAAGATTTCGTAATGAACCTGTAAGACATAAACTTCTCGATCTTGTTGGAGACCTTGCACTGATCGGGGCACCGATTAAGGCACAGATTCTCGCTGCACGTCCGGGTCACAAGGCAAATGTTGAATTTGCAAAACAGATAAGGAAACTTTACCAGCAGAAAAAACTCGTTAAGAAATTTCAAACTGTAAAAAAAGAAGGAATCGTTTTTGATATTAATGCAATTCAGAAAATTCTTCCTCATCGCTATCCTTTTCTTATGATAGATAAAATAATTGAACTCGAGCTCGACAAGCGTGTTGTCGGAGTTAAATCTGTAACTATAAATGAGCCTTTTTTCCAGGGGCATTTCCCAGGTCAGCCTATTATGCCGGGAGTCTTGATCATAGAAGCAATGGCACAAGCGAGCGGAATTCTTATCCTCAATTCTCTGCCTAACTTTAAAGAGAAGCTCGTTTACTTTATGCAGATAAATAATGCAAAGTTCAGAAAACCTGTTGTGCCGGGAGATCAATTGTTTCTTGAGATAGTGCTTGTTTCAAAAAAGACAAAGATTTTCATAATGAAAGGCAAGGCAATGGTAAATGACAAAGTTGTTGCCGAAGCCGATTTTATGGCGGGTGTTGTTGATAGGGATACTCCAGTTGAGTAGTAATATTATTATAGCTCGCTAATGAAATGGTACTTCTTAAATACCGGTTTTGGTTCCGGTCAGTACAATATGGATTTCGATCTTCAACTTGCAAAAAACAACAGAGGGAACGAAGTTTTCTTTAGACTTTACAGGTGGAAACCTTACTGCATTTCTCTTGGGTTTAACCAGGATTTCAATTCGATCAATGTTAACAAAGCTTCTCAGGACAATATAGATATTGTTAAGAGACCAACAGGCGGAAGAGCAATCTTACATGCAGAAGAATTAACATATTCGGTTGTTTATCCACTTAACAGAAAATATATCCTTAAGAAATTTTTATTGTGAAATAAATAAAGCCTTGAAAGAAGGTTTGATTTTATATGATAAAAAATTATTGGGAATCGAGCTTGAATCTGTTCAACCTGATTTAAGAAATTTTTATAAAGAATCGGTATCTGAAATTTGTTTTTCTATTTCAGCTAAAAGCGAGATTAATTATTCCGGTAAAAAATTAGTTGGCAGTGCACAAAGAAAAATCAGAAATATGGTTCTACAGCATGGTTCTATACTTTGCGCCGAATATCATACCAAAATTATAGATTATCTTAACTTATCCGGCGAAGAATATTCAAAAGCAAAAACAAAAATGCTGAATAATACAATTGAGCTCGAAAAAATTCTTTCTTATAAAATTGATTATGATAAGCTGTCAAATTGCTTAGTTAAAGGATTTGAAAAGTTTTTTAACATTAATTTTCTTAATGTTGATGAAGAAATTTTAAGTTTGTCTGCTTAAAACCTTAAAATAAAATGAGCACTGAGAAAGAAATAAAAAGAATAACGACAAAATCTCTTTCACTTCTAAAAAAGAAGGGGATAAAAATATCTGCTCTTACGGCTTATGATTTTATCACTGCCATGCTTCTTGATAAAGTCGGTATAGATCTTATTCTTGTCGGTGATTCATTAAGTAACGTATTCCAGGGAAATGATACTACTTTGCCTGTTACAATGGATGAAATGATTTATCACACAAAGGTAGTTGCAAAAGCCGTGGTAAGGGCAATGGTAGTTGTGGACTTACCCTTTATGTCATACCAGTTAAGTGTGGATGAAGGATTCCGGAATGCGGGAAGAATTATGAAAGAAACTTCTGCCGGTGGAGTTAAATTAGAAGGCGGCGAAAGAGTTGCCGAAACTATAAGAAAAATTACACAAGCTGGTATACCTGTTATGGGACATATTGGTCTGACTCCACAAAGCATTCATCAATTTGGAAGCTACAGGGAAAGAGGAAGGAATAAAGAAGAAGCCGAAGAAATCCTGAGAGATTCAAAAATAATCGAGGAAGCCGGAGCCTTTGCAATTATACTTGAAAAAATTCCTGCGACGCTTGCAAAAAAAATTTCAGAGTCAATTACAATTCCGACTATAGGAATCGGGGCTGGGGTACATTGTGACGGTCAGATTCTGGTTACTCCGGATATGCTTGGTTTAAATCTTGAGTTTCATCCGAGGTTTGTAAGGCATTATGCAAAGTTAGCGGAACAAATTAATAGTGGAGTAAAAAAATATATCGAAGATGTTAAAAACAAAAACTTTCCAAGCGAAAGTGAAAGTTATTGATTTGTGTCTTGTTGGTTAAACGGTTTATTAGATACTTCGCAAGTATGTCAAAAAAAATTTTTCTTGTTCTAATACTTCTTGCTTTTTTCCCGCTACAAATTTTTCCCCAGCTAGAATACAGCGCATCACTTGAAGATGCCAACATAACTTCGATTACAGAAGAAAATGATTTTCTTTGGGTTGCAACTTATGGACAGGGGATTTTCAGACTTTCAAAAAAAGACGATAAGTGGTTTAACTTTTCAACTAAAAACAAAAACCTGGACAACGATCTTTTTTATTCAATTGCTGTGAGTAAAAATTATGTTTGGGCCGGCGGAAATGAAGGTCTTTATATTTATAATAGAAGAAAAGACGAATGGACAATGAAAAAGTTTTCTCTTGGTGGACAATTTGGCGATTGGATAAGATCGTTATGCTATGATGAAAGCCAGAATATTTTGTGGATAGGTAGATTCAGAAATCTAACTAAGTTAGATGTCAGGAGACAAACCTATACTGATTTTGACCTTACTCAGAATAATGATCCGAAGACAAATACTATTAAAGCAATAAAGCTCGATGGCGACAGTCTTATCTGGTTTGGTACTGAATCCGGTGTTCATATTTATAGAAAGAAGAAAAAGATCGGACAGGAAACCTGGGAGTTCATTAATAATAAAAAAGGATTCAAGCAGGAAGGCGATGCTGTATCCGTAAACGATTTTGTTTTTGAAGGGGACAATGTTTGGTTCGCAACTGATGAATTTATTACTTTTGAACGACCGCAGTTTAATGTAGGCGGGCTCTATAAATATAACAGGAAATTTATCTGGGATAAGTTTTCAAGAGCAAACGGTTTGCCTGCAAATGGTGTTTACTGTATAGAAAGAACCGGCAATTATATTTGGGCGGGAATTTATTCTTTTGACAAAGAAAAGAAGGAAGAATATGGTAAGGGCCTGATTTTAGTTAATCGTATAACTGGAAAAATAACTCCAATTGATCTTAATACTCTTCAAACCAAATCATCAACAATAAATACACTGTATTTTGATAAGAAAAATTTATGGATCGGAACCGACAAAGGTTTGTGGAAACTTAATATTGAAAACCCGCTTGCTGTCTGGACACTTAAAAAGGAAGTTAAAAAAAGCAGTACTTCAAAGAAACGACGCTGATCAGTTAACTCTTTATCCCCACTTAATTTATAGTTATTTTAATTATTGAAATTAATCGATATAAAACAGTAATGCTGACTAAAAAGAAATTGAATGATCTGAGAAAAAATTTTAGCGGTCAAAAAATCGCTGTTGTTGGCGATATGATGCTTGACTCTTATTTCCGAGGTGATGTAAAAAGAGTTTCTCCCGAAGCCCCGGTTCCTGTAGTCGAAGTTGAAAATGAATTCTTCCGGTTTGGTGGGGCTGCCAATGTTGCTTTGAATATTCTGAAGCTTGGAGGTATTCCTCTTCCTGCCGGAGTAATAGGTGATGATAACGACGGTAAAATTTTTACGACATTGCTGAAAGACGCTAACATGAAGTCTGATGGAATTATTGTTGATTCTACTCGTCCGACTACTGCAAAAACAAGAGTAATCGCAGGTAACCAGCATGTTGTAAGAATAGATAAAGAAAGTAAGCAGAATATTTCTGACAAAACGGAAAAGAAACTTCTGGACTACATTATTTCAAACATTTCTCATCTTGATGGAATAATTTTGCAGGATTATAATAAAGGTGTTTTAACTAAATCTTTCATAAAGAATATTATTTCTCTTGCGAATAAAAAAGATGTATTCATAACAGTTGACCCGAAGTTCAATAATTTTTTTGAATATAAAAATGTGACTGTGTTCAAGCCAAATAAAAAAGAAGCAGAAGATATTCTTGGAATGAAGATAAAAAACAGTAAAGATATTACAAATGCAGGCAAGACAATTCTTGAGAAATTGAATGCTGGAAATGTTTTGTTAACACTTGGTTCAGAAGGCATAGCTGTGTTTGAAAAAAATAAAACAGAAAAACGAATGGCGACTAAAGCAAGAAAAGTTGCTGATGTTTCCGGTGCAGGAGATACTGTGATTTCTACTCTTACAATGGCACTCGCAGCAGACTGTGATATCATGGAAGCATCTTATCTTGCAAATTATGCAGCAGGTATTGTTTGTGAAGAAGTTGGAATTGTTCCGATTGAAATCGAAAAACTTTTAGAAGCGGTCGGGAAAGAAAACGAATGAATAATATCCTTTCAAGAGCTTCAATGAAATTTATGCGTGAGAAATTTAAAGAGGAAAATAAAAAAGTTGTCTTTACCAATGGTGTTTTCGATATAATACATTCCGGGCATATTGATTACCTGATAAAAGCAAAAGCTTTAGGAGATATTTTGATAGTTGGTTTGAACAGCGATTCTTCCGTTAAAAGAATTAAAGGAGAAAAGCGCCCGATAATTAATCAATCCGACAGAGCTTTTGTTCTGTCTAACCTAAAGCCGGTTGATTACGTCGTCCTTTTTGAAGAAGATACTCCTTTGGAAATTATTAAAGCGATTGTACCCGATGTTCTTGTGAAAGGTGCGGATTGGTCTCTTGATAAGATAGTCGGGAGTGATGTTGTTTTAAATAACGGTGGTGAGGTTAAAAATATTTCTTTTGTCAACGATCAATCGACGTCCCGAATAGTCGATCTTATTTTATCAAAATACTCAAATTAAATTCCTTTCATTTTGTTTTTACAATTGTTTCATTTAAAGAGAAAATACAATTAATCTTTTACTGCAAGTGAATAACGGAATATCAAACATTGGATAACGAAGTCCAGAATAAAACACCGGATAAAAAGAGGGAAAGAACTCTTCTTCAAAGAATTGTAAATGTTTTTCTTTATACGTGCATAGGTTTTTTGATCCTGTTTTTAATTCTCTTAGGAATTAGCCAGACTCATACATTCAGGGAATTTTTGCGTGGAAAAGTAATTGATATTGCAAATAGTAGCCTTAATGGCAAAGTATATATCGGAGAAATAGACGGAACCATTTTTACTTCTTTAACACTTCGTAATACAGTCGTAAACATGAAAAGCGATACGCTTCTTAAAGCTGAAGAAATAAGTGTGTTAACAAGCCCACTGCAACTGCTTCTTAAAAAGATTTATGTAAGAGATTTTGAAATCAAAAATGCCGACTTTAATTTATCGACTGATAGTTCCGGGGTTTTGAATCTTATAAAATTATTTCCTAAAACCGAACGTGACACGACAACATCAGAATTTCCATTTAAAATTCAGGTTGCTGATCTGGAATTAAGCAACATAAATATTTCTTATAAGAATTCTGGGAAGGAAATAGTTTCGAAAGTGAATTCAGGAATTGATTATAATAATATTCTGATTAAGAATTTGAATCTTGAGCTTAGTACAGAAATGGATATAAGCAATAATAGTTATGAGCTAACACTTTATCATTTATCTTTCCTGCCTAATATACTAGGATTCAATTTAAAAAATCTAAGGGGAGAGTTTGTAGTTAACGAAAAAAATGTTTTAGTCCGTAATTTCGAAATACAAACAGATAGATCCGATTTTAATTTCAGTATGGTCTTAAATGGCTATAATATTTTTGATACTCTTGCGACTAATTTAAGCAGTGCTGATGTGACCTTACTTGCAAATTCCAGAAGATTTTCTTTTGAAGATTTAAAACCATTCATGCCTTCTTTAAATATGCTTGAAGGAAACTTTGCATTTGATCTTAATCTTTCTGGTTCTCCGGCAAATCTTGATATTAATCATGTTCGTGTTCTGCTCCAGAATTCTAACCTAGAAGGAAAAGGTGTTTTAAAAAATGTAGATAATCCGGCTTCTTTATTTATCTCTGCTAATCTTGATAAATCATATATAGACCAAATGGATATACAAAAATTATTGCCTTCACTTAAAATTCCTTTATATCCGGAACTTGGAGTTATAAGATTTGATACGCTGAAGTATGATGGAAGTCCTTCTAAATTTAAAACCGATGTTGCTATCAAAACTGATAAAGGATCTTTTGCAGGATTAATAAATCTAAATCTTGAAAAAGCTTTGATGGAATATGAAAGTACTTTCTCCGTAAGTAATTTCGACTTAAAACCTTTTGCTGATATTTCATCATCTATAAATTTATCCGGCAGGATTAAAGGGAAAGGAAATACTCCCGCAGACTTCGAAGGGTCGATTAATCTTAAAGCAGATGGTTCAACTTTAAGCGGAAATGTTTTAGATACTCTTAAACTTACTGCCAATGCAGAAAACAAGAACATTTTATATAACTTCTATTTGGTTTCTAAAAAAACAAAGGCGGGATTGAATGGCAAAATTGATTTTACAAATAAAGAAGACCCTACCTATAAAGTAACAGGAGATATAAGAAATCTCGATATAGCAGAATTTTCAGGAGATTCAGTTCATAGCAAACTTAATTTTACATTTGATGGAGAGGGCGACAGCTTTGATCAGAATAAAATGAATTTGTTCATGAGTATGAAACTTTTTGATTCGGAATTAGCCAATGTTAAAATCGATAGCGTTAGAGCAATTGTAGATTTAAGGGCTGACGATGTTCAGGGAAGAGTAATTAATTTTATATCCGACATTGCCGATGTAACGATGACGGGGAATTATCAAGTTACAGATGCAATTAATCTTTTGACTAATGAATCAGGAGTTCTTTCTGCAGTTTATAATAATAAACTACAAAAACTTTTTCCTTCTTCATTCAAGGGGGAAGACACTCTTCAAAACCAAGGGGCTGGCTCAAATATAAAAACTCCAGCCTTGAGTAAAATAGATTCCCCGATGAACATTGATTATGCAATAGAATTGAAAGACTTCAATATTATTTCAGCATTTATTGGCGAGCATCTTGAAATTGACGCACAAATGGGAGGGAAAATCTTAAGTGATGATAATGGTATTCATCTAAACTTTAAAACTGATGTGAATTACATTAAGCTATGGACTAATGACAATGCTTTCTTTGTAACAGGTATGAATCTTAACCTGGATGTGCTGAATGGTTTTAATGTAACTTCAACCTCTGATGTTGAAATTGACTTAGATGTATCGGCTGATCGTATTTTTACAGGCAGTGATATTAATGATTTTCATCTCGATTTGAAAATGAAAAATGATAAAGCGGATGTCAGCTTTGGAGCAAAACAAGATCCGATTTTTGTACGGGTACATTCAGGTATCGATATTACTAAGGATATGCTGGATGTCTCAATTGATTCATTAGAATTCAGCGATGACCAGTTTTCGGTTTTAAATAATGGTGTACAGAGTTTTACGTATAGTGAGGACCGTATCGATATTAAAAAATTTGATTTGAAACATAATAACGCTCATATAAAAGCCAATGGATTTTTGTCACGTACCGGAGATCAGAAATTAAATGTTAATCTATCAGGTTTAAAAGGAGAAGATTTAAGTATCGATCTTTTGCATTTGAGACCTGAGAACAGTCTTGGCGCAAATATAAATCTGGCTATTAATGTTTCAGGAAATATGTTAGAGCCGATTATTAGTATGGATATGTCGGTAGACAGTGTGAAATATGGCGGCAGATTGTTTGGAGTATTAAAGAGCAAAGCCAATTATAAAAACAAAAATCTTGATCTTAACATAGCATTTTTAGATTCACTTTTAAATCCCACAAGTCCTGCCCTTTCAATAACCGGTAACATTCCAATTGATCTTTCGATGGAATCTTCGGGAGATCAAGTTGAAAGCAAGCAAATGGATGTTCACATTAAATCTGATGGTTTTAATCTCGGAGCTTTTGGTGATATACTTCCCGCAGTAAACAGGTTAAGAGGCAACCTTACTTCTGATTTAAAATTAACCGGAACCCTGTCCTCTTTAAAAGCCGAAGGATATTTAAGAGTTAAAGATGCAGCTTTCTTTCTGGAAGCCAATAACCTTGAATACAATGCTTCTGCAGATATAAAAATAGAAGGAAATCGTTTAACTATAGACACCTTAATGATTGCTAATGTAGCCGGAACTTTAAACGGTGGGAAACTGATGGGAAGCGGAACTGCGATACTCGAAAACTTTATTCCCACTTCTTCAAAGTTTTCAATTAGTGGCGACTTGAAAGTGCTAGATAATGCTTCAAAATCAGCGAGTCCTTCTGTTTACGGTAGCCTTGTAATAGGAACGGATGGAACTGTTGTATTGGAAGACGGAAGAATTTTTGTTGAGGCTCCTGTTATTATTAAAGATGCAAATCTTACTTTCCCGCAGACTCAGTCGGCGTATCAAAGTAATTCTGAAAATTATGTTTATCGCTTTCCGAAGGATACAGTAACCAAGGCTAATTCTGAGATGGACTTTGATAGACTCGTCAGTATAGCACAGAAGCAGGAGAATGAAAAAGAAAATTCAACAAAGAAAAATGTTTTTGATTATGATTTAAAAGTTTCCATTGAAAATGAAGCCATAGTAATATTTGTATTGTCAAAGGAATTTAACCAGAACCTTAAAGCCGTCCTTGATGGCAATTTAAGATTAGAGAGGTATAGTGGTAAATCCTCTGCACAGGGACAATTAAGACTTCTTGAAGGTTCGACGCTTGAATTTTTGAAAACTCTTGAAGCAGAAGGATCTATAAAATTTGAAAGTGATATTGCAAATCCGAACCTTGATATAGTTGCTACATATAAAGATTATTATTATCCAGCACAAGGCACGGACGCGGGAAAGGAAGTACCGGTCGCTGTTAAAATTGAGGTAAATGGACCTTTGCAGGAACTCGATAAAAAATTAATAGGTAATGGAGATAATATTAAAGTTTATTACGGTGCTGATAATATCGACAAAAACGTTCCATCTCCTCAATATGATGCCTCAGATGCTGCAATGTTTATCCTTTTAGGGAAATTTAATAATGATGCCACGCAGCAGGATAGAAGTGCAGTTGCTTCAACTGCGACCGGACTTGCCGGTTCAATAGTGGGTGGTTTTTTGAATAAGCAATTCGGTGATGTCATAAAAAATGTTGAATTGCGCCAGGTCGGATCCGCTACTAAAATAAATCTAATAGGAAGAGCTGGCAACTTTCGTTATGAAATTGGTACTTCTACGGATGTTTACCAGGATTTAAGCCGGGCAAATGTTAAAATTGAATATCCGGTCACCAAGAGATTTTTGTTGAGGCTGGAAAGAAAAGAATCAATAAATACTGAAACTAATTATACAAGTGAAATGATTAATGAATTGGGTCTTAAATACAGGTTTGAATTCTGATGAAGAAGGAAATCATTTCATTTTTTAAAAAGAACCCGGGAAAATCTTTTAAAAATAAAGATATTGCCAAAGGGTTACAAATTACTTCTGTTCATGATTACGCTGCATTAAAATCTACATTACACAAACTTTATGAAGAAAATTTTTTGACGAAAAATGGAAAACGCTTTAAGTTAAATCCTATTCCAGGCGGTAACAAAATAACGGGGAGACTCGAAATTAACCAGGGTGGTTTTGGATTTGTAATTCCCGGAAGAAAAGAAATGGGTGATATTTTTATAGCTGCCCGTAATCTTGGTACTGCGTTTAGCGGTGACACTGTTGAAGTTACTCTTTTCGCTAAACAAAAGGGGAAAAACCTTGAAGGGCAAATAGTAAAAGTTATAAAAAGAAAAAGAGAAGAGTTTGTTGGAACTCTTAAAAAATCCAATTCATTTTATTTTGTTAAGCCAGATGATCAGGAAATTCACCGTGATATTTATGTTGATGCTTCAAATTTAAAAGGAGCAAAAACCGGTGATAAAGTTATTGTGGCTAATCTATTCTGGAACACTTCAATGCTTAATCCCGAAGCTGAGATTATAGAATTGATCGGAAAATCGGGAACGGATGAAACTGAAGCTATAGCATTAGCTCGTGAATTTAATCTGCCGTATAGATTTCCGGAGAAAGTAATAAGTGAAACCGAGAATATTAAAAGTGAAATACCATCTGAAGAAATAAAAAAGAGAGTTGATTTTAGAGACGAAATTGTTTTTACCATTGATCCGGAAGATGCAAAAGATTTTGATGATGCTTTATCAATTAAGAATCTTGAGAATGGAAATTTTTCTATAGGGATTCATATTGCCGATGTCAGTTATTATGTTAAAAATAATTCAGAGTTGGACAAGCATTCATTAAAGAGAGGAAACAGTGTATATTTTGTCGGGCAGGTAATTCCAATGCTTCCTGAAAAACTTTCCAACAACTTATGTTCGCTTGTACCAGAGAAGGATAGATTGACTTATTCAGTAATTGTTGAATTGACCTCACGCGGAAAGGTAGTTAAATACGATATAAAGAAAACTATAATAAACAGTAAGAGAAGATATACTTATGAAGAAGTGCAGAACATAATTGATTCTGAAGAAGGCGATTTTGCTCAAGAAATAATTCGTATAAATAATATTGCCAGGGTACTGAGAAAGAAAAGATTTAAAGAAGGCGGAATTGAATTTCATACAACCGAAGTTAAATTTATACTTGATGAAAATGGAAAGCCGACTGAAATTATTAAAAAGGAATTAAAAGAAAGCAACATGCTTGTAGAAGAATTTATGCTTCTTGCAAACAAGATAGTTGCGCAGCACATTGGCATGCCCGGGAAATCTGCGCGTCCATTTATTTACAGAGTTCATGATTTACCCGACAAAGAAAAAATTCATGAATTTGCAAGATTCCTTAAATCATTAGGTTATTCTTTTGATCCTAATTCTACTTCACAATCAGTTCAGTTCATGAATCTTATGGAACAAATTAGGGGTAGTGAAGAAGAAGCTGTAATAAACGAGCTTGCGATAAGATCGATGGCTAAGGCAGTTTATTCTGCAAACAATATAGGGCATTATGGACTTGGCTTTAAATATTATACTCACTTTACTTCTCCTATAAGAAGGTATGCCGATTTAATAGTGCACAGGCTTCTTTATAATTATATTGAAGGAAAAAATGCAGTGAATTATTCGCTGGCAAAACTGGAAGAGATTAGCGAACATATTTCCCTGTGTGAAAGGAATGCCATTGAAGCAGAACGATTATCTGTAAAACGTAAACAGATTGATTATCTTAAAGAACATATTGGTGAAGAATTTAATGCAATAATAAGTGGTATTGCCCATTTTGGAATTTTTGTTGAAATAATTGATAATTTAGCCGAAGGCCTGATAAGGTTGAGAGATTTGGAGGGAGATTTTTACGTTTACGATGAAAAAAAATATGCATTAATTGGTAAAGCTTCAAAAAAACAGTTCAGGTTAGGTGACAAAGTAAGAGTGAAACTCGTTAGGGTTGACACAGAAAAATCAGAATTAGATTTTATAATTTCGAAGGAGTGAGTCATAAAAAATGCAAAAAACAATAACATATTTTCTGATTCTATTCAGTATAAGTTTTATAAATATTTATGCACAGTTTGGACAAAACAAAGTTCAGTATAAATCATTGACTTGGTATTATATTCAAACGGACCACTTTGATATTTATTTTAGTCAGAAAGGTTCTACTATTGCAGAGTTTACTGCCCATATTGCTGAAGATGCTTTAAAATCAATTCAAAATAATTTTAAGTACAACATAAATAACCGGGTCACAATAATTGTTTACAACTCTCAAAATGATTTTCAAGAAACAAACATCACTGATGAATATCTTGACCAAGGAATAGAGGGATTTACAGAGCTATTTAAAAACAGGGTCGTAATTCAATTTAACGGTTCATATAAACTTCTGCGCCATCTTGTACATCATGAACTTGTGCATGCAGTTTTAAATGATATGTTTTACGGAGGGTCATTCCAGAATATAATTTCAAATAATATAACTCTTCAACTGCCTTTATGGTTTAATGAAGGAATGGCAGAATATCAATCTTTAGGCTGGGATGTTGATGAAGACATGTATATGCGCGATGCAACTGTAAGCGAACATCTTCCGGATATTCAGCAACTCAATGGTTATATGGCTTATAGAGGAGGGCAGTCTGTATTTTATTATATAGCTTCCAAATATGGGGAAGGGAAGATCGGTGAATTGGTAAGTAAAATTAAAAGTACTGGAAGTGTAGAAGAAGGAATAAAAGCTTCGATCGGGATTTCACTTAAAGAGCTAAATGAAAGATGGAAAAAGGATATAAGAAAAAGATACTGGCCCGATATCGCGATAAGAAAAGACCCGGATGAATTTGCAAAACGTTTAACAGATAACCGTGAAGATGGAGGATTCTACAATACGAGCCCGACAATATCTCCACAAGGAGACAAAATTGCTTTTATCTCTAACAGGGATTATTACTTTGATGTTTTTTTGATGGATGCTATAGATGGGAAAATTATTAAAAAGCTTGTTGAAGGAAGTAAAACTCCGGATTTCGAAGAACTGAATGTGCTTACTCCGGGATTGAGTTGGTCTCCGGACGGACAAAAGATACTCTTATCTGCATTAACCGGTGGTTATGATATTGTATATCTTATTGATGTTGAAACAGGAGAAAAAGAGACGTTGCCTATAAAACTTTCTGAAGGAATTAAAAGTGTTACATGGTCACCTGATGGAAAAAATATTGCCTTCATTGGTCAAACCGAAAGTCAGTCCGACATTTATGTCTATAATTTAGAATCCAAACAAGTAATAAATCTTACAGACGATATTTTTTCAGATGATGATCCTTCATGGTCACCAGATAGTAAGACTCTTTATTTTGTTTCAGACAGGGGAAAATATCTTTCGGGAGAAGCTGTTCCAGATACTTTCAAAATTTACAAACATGATTATAACCAGAGAGATATTTATTCTATCAACGTGGAAAATTCAGAAACGCATAGAATAACTAATATACCCGAAAGTGATGAAAGATTTCCGGTTGTGGGACCAGATGGCAAAGAGATTCTTTTTATTTCTGATATGAATGGAATAAATAATATCTACAAGCTTGATCTCCAATCAAATGATGGAACAGGAAAGAATGCCGTTCCAATTACAAATTCCTTAAACGGTTTGTATCAATTATCTCTTTCAAAAGATGGGAAGAAATTAGCTTTTACGTCACTTTACCAGTCAGCCTTTAATATCTTTTTATTGAATAATCCATTTGAAATTAATCTTAAGAAAGATAAGCTTGAACCGACATTATTTATCAGCGGACTCGAAAATGGAGGAGAAAAAGAAAGCGAAGAAGTATCTATGAACGACTCTTTACAAAGTAAAGATGGCGAGCCCAATCAGCCGTATCAGGTTTACACCGGTAATTATATAGATTCGACAAAAATATATGGTGATTCGGTTCAGATAAACTTTGGTAATTATGTTTTTGGGAACTTTGATGCAAGAAAAGATACAAGCAAGAAAGAGAATCCAAATTTTAATTTAACAGATAACCTGGATAAGCAAGGCGATTATAAAGTTAATAAGTATAAAATTACTTTCTCTCCCGATCTTGTTTATGCTAATGCAGGTTATAATTCCTTATACGGTTTACTCGGAACAACAGTAATATCATTTAGCGATGTGCTTGGTAACCACAGGCTAATAGGAATTACAAGTCTCCAGATAGACCTTAAGAACAGCGATTACGGACTTGCATATTATTACCTGCCCGAAAGAATTAATTATGGAATAGAACTCTTTCATACCGCCCGTTTTGTATATCTTACAAGAAGCCTTTATACTGATCTTTACCGTTTCAGGGATTTTGGGGCAGTAGGCTCTATGAGCTATCCGCTTAATCGTTTTTACAGGGTTGATGTCGGATTGAGTTGGCTTAATCTTTCCAGTGAAGATCTTGATGATCCGACAGTACCATCAGAACAGGTTTCTTACGTAGTTCCGAGTGCAAGCTTTGTTCACGATAACGTTCTATGGGGATATACAGCTCCAATTGAAGGAACACGCTACAGAGTTGATGTACTTGGAAATCCCGGGTTTAGCAGGAGAAATTTAAGCTTTTATTCTTTACTCGGAGATTACAGAACTTACTTCAGGTTTGGGACCGACTATTCGGTTGCTTTCAGATTATCCGGTGGACTTTCAGGTGGGGCTAATCCACAGAGATTTTTTATCGGTGGAGTTGAAAACTGGATAAACAGGTCTTTTGCTACTACTGATATTCCTCTCGAGTCAGCGTCGGACTTTGCATTTTTAACTGCTGCATTGCCTTTGCGCGGTTATGATTATGCGCAGGAAATTGGGACCAAATATAGTTTGATGAATTTTGAATTCCGGTTTCCATTGATTAAGTATCTGGTTACTGGCGCTTTACCGATTTTATTTAGCAATATTCTTGGAAATATCTTTTTAGATATGGGCACTGCTTGGAATGACAACAGACAATTAAGGTTTTTTGAGAAGGATGTTAACAATAATACTGTGTCCCGGGACTTACTAATGGGTACCGGAGTTGGTGCGAGAATATTTTTCTTAGGCTTTTTATTAAAGCTCGATGTTGCCTGGGCTTATAATGTTAAACAATTCTCTTCCCCCAAATACTATATTTCACTTGGTCAGGATTTCTAATCTTTCTAAACATAAACCCGTTCTTTATTAACAAGAACGGGTTTATATCTATTTCTAATTCTAAATTTATTCTTTTAACTCTTCTTTTTATTTTCAGAAGTATCAGAACTCTTATTCTCTTTTTTAGGTTCTTCTTTTGTACTTTCTTTCTTTTTTGGTGAAGCTGGTTTACCGGAATTATTTTTATAATCTGTTTGATAGAAACCGCTGCCTTTGAAAATGGGACTTAAACCAGATCCAATTAATCTTTTTACGGGACCTTTACATTTAGGGCATTCTTTAACCGGTTCTGCACTCATCGACTGGAAAACCTCAAAAGTATGATTGCAATTCAAACACTTATACTCATACGTTGGCATAATTACTCCTTTGGTATGACAAAAACTTAATGAAAAATTAGATATATTTCTACAAATAGTTTTTTACTTGGAAATCAAAATATTTGGAAACCCGGTTTTTGAAAATGTCGATTAAGAATCTTCCTCGTTCTATAGTTAGTTTTTTAGTATTTACATTTTTTATTTCGATATGCGGTTGCCTGAATTACACACAGGAAGTTCATTTATATCCCGATGGTTCAGGAACAATGAAAATTGATTACTGGGTAAATTTACCTCAAACTGCAGATACTTCAACTATAAATAGAATTGGTATTTTTAATCCCGATCTCATAAGAAAAGAATTCTCATCAAAATATACTACAATAAATAATATTACAGTTTATGTCGATTCGGTTGACAGTACGACACACTCTTTAATCGATCTAAATTTTACAAATATTGATTCGCTAACCCAGATGAGAATATTTGAAGACTTTCAATTTTCTCTTAAAGATGGTGCATCGGGGCAAAAGATTTTTACGCAGTATATTCCACCCATTGCTACTGGTTTCGGGATAGATGGAAGCAAATATAAAGTAACATATATCTATAAATTCTATGGCAATATAGTTACACATAACGCACAGAAAGAAGATGGACAAACGCTAACATGGAATTACACTCTTGCTGAAATCGGGAGCGGTAAAACTATCTCAGTAACATTTATACCCTTCAAGTTAAAGGAAACCCCTTACTGGATTTATGTCCTTTCCGGATTGGTTCTTTTAATAGTTATAATATTTTTATTCAGGAAGAAAAAAGATTGATTTTTCGGCTTAACTGAAAGAAAAGCTATACCTTCCGCAAACAGTTTTTATTGACTTACCATAGTGATTTAATTATATTTCACGTCTATTTTTTAAGAAAAGTGAGTTATCATTTTTTTATATGGCTACAGCTGGGTATAAGATTTTTTCAGGGAGTTCCAACAGACCATTAGCTGAGAAAATCGCCAAAAATCTTGGCGAGCCATTGGGATTAGTCGAGTTAAAAAGGTTTAGTGACGGTGAGATCTGGGTAAAGTATCTTGAGAATATCCGTGGCTTGGATGTTTTTATTATCCAGCCTACAATTCCTCCGTCTGATAACATACTTGAGCTCTTAATAATGATTGACGCTGCCAAAAGGTCCTCGGCAAAACGAATAACGGCGGTGATTCCGTATTTTGGTTATTCGCGGCAGGATAGGAAAGATCAGCCCAGAGTTTCTATTACTGCTAAATTGGTGGCTAACCTTATAACGGTTGCCGGAGCCGACAGGGTAATTACGATGGATTTACACGCGGCTCAGATACAGGGATTCTTTGATATACCTTTTGATCACTTATATGGTTCGAGTTTATTTTCAGGGCTATTTAAGAATAAAGGTAAAAATCTTGTTGTTGTATCTCCAGATATTGGAGGTATTAAACTGGCAAGATCTTATGCTACAAGATTGCATTGTGGTCTTGTAGTAATTGATAAAAGAAGACCGAAACAAAACCAGGCTGAAGTAGTCAACATAATCGGTAATGTTGAAAATAAAGATGTTCTTTTAGTTGATGATCTTGTTGATACAGGTGGCACTTTGGTAAGTGCTGTAGAAGCTCTGAAAAAAAATGGTGCAAAGAATATATATAGTTCAATTACGCATCCGTTATTATCGGGACCGGCACTTGAAAGAATCAACAAATCGGAATTAACGAAGCTGTATGTGTCAGATACGATTCCTTTTAAGCCCCGTATTAAAACGGATAAGATTTCTGTAATCACAGCTTCAGAGATTTTCGCTGAAGCTATTAAGAGAACACATTTTAATGAATCAATCAGTTCATTATTTGAAATAGATAAAGGATAATAGAGTTTATTTGGAGATAAAATGGAAAAAGTAGTTTTAGAAGCCAATACAAGAAAGATCGGTTCAAAATCTGAAATAAAAACCCAAAGAAAGAATGGGAGAATTCCCGGCATATTCTATATGAGAGGAACCAACCCAATTTCTTTTGATGTTTCGGAAAAAGCAATTAAGCCGTTAGTTTTTACAGCGGAAACTCACCTTGTTGGACTTAAAGTTGATAATAATCAGGAACTTGATTGTATTATTAAAGATGTACAGTTTGATCCTGTCACAGAACGGATTGTTCACTTCGATTTATTAGGGTTAACTTCAGGCGAAACGTTTGCTCTCGAAGTTCCTTTGGTATTTAAAGGTAGTGCAGTCGGAATAAAGGACGGTGGAATTTTACAGCAGCATCTTCATAAACTTGAAATCGAATGTTTGCCTCAGGATATCCCGCAACATCTTGAGATTGATGTCACCGATCTAAAGATAGGAGACTCCATTCATGTTAGTGATTTGAATTTTGACAAGGTCACTATATTAAATCAAAAAACTACTGTAGTTGTTTCAGTAAATCATCCAAAAGTTGAGAAAGAACCTACTCCTGAGGAAGCTGTTGCTGAGCCTACTGAACCGGAGGTTATTGGAAAAGGTAAGGAAGAAGAAGAAAAAGAAGAAGAATAGTGCGGATTTTATTGGGTATAGGGAACCCCGAAGGACGGTATAGTTTTAACCGCCACAATATTGGTTTTATGTTGTTAGATTATTTTGCTAAAGAACATTCAGTTACTTTTAAACCTTCAAAATTTGATTACTACTTTGCTAAAGGGAAATTATCATCAAATCCTTTCCTGCTTATGAAACCCACAACGTATGTTAATAACAGTGGAATAGCCGCTTTACAAGCTGTTAAAAAATATGAGACAGACATTGAGGATTTTTTGGTAATAGTCGACGATGTGAACCTTCAGTTTGCTGATATTAGAGTCAGGAAATCAGGCGGAGATGGAGGACATAACGGCATCAACTCAATTATTTTTCATCTTCAGAATGATCAGTTTCCAAGACTTAGGATAGGTATTGGGAATAATTTTGATGAAGGCAAAATGGCTGATTATGTTTTAACTGATTTTAATGAAGAAGAAAAAAAAGTTCTGCCTGCTACTTTTAAAACAGGGACTGCACTTCTGGAAGAATTTATTGTTGGCGGAGTTAATAGAATGCTGGATGCAAATAGTCAACTTTTAAAAAAAGAAACAGAGATTAAAAAAGATTCTAATACTTTTAACTAACTTATTATTGTAAATTTTTCACAAAATAAATTTTAACCTTATACTTAATTTATCAAACAAAGAATAAACATCTGGAACCACAATGAAGAGAAAATTATTATCTATTTTACTTGTTGTTTTTAGTCCAATCTATATTTTTGCCGGGGAAGCGAATTTAAAAATCCCAACTCTTGACGATAATCAGCAAACAATTTTGATTGCCGGGTTATTCGTTTGCCTACTGGGGCTGGTTTTCGGTATATATCAATATTTAAAAGTAAAAAAATTAAAAGCGCATCAATCAATGCTTGATATTGCGCAGATAATATTTGAGACCTGCAAAACTTATTTGCTGCAGCAGGGAAAACTTTTAATTGTTCTTTTTCTTTTTATTGCCGCCTGTATCGCATTTTATTTTGGTTTTTTAATGGAGAATCAGATAAGCGGTGTGTTGCTGATTTTATCATGGACAGTAGTTGGAATTCTTGGTTCGTACAGTGTTGCCTGGTTTGGAATAAGAATGAATACTTTAGCCAATAGCAGGATGGCTTTTGCCTCTCTAGAAAGAAAACCTATAAAACTTTTAAATATTCCTCTTGATGCAGGAATGAGCATTGGTGTTATGCTTGTTTGTGTGGAGCTAATAATGATGCTTATTATTTTACTTTTTATACCCAGATTATATGCGGGTGCTTGTTTCATTGGCTTCGCTATCGGTGAATCATTAGGTGCAAGTGCTTTAAGAATAGCTGGCGGAATTTTTACAAAGATTGCAGATATTGGATCTGATCTAATGAAAATTGTTTTTAAGATCAAAGAAGATGATCCTCGCAATCCAGGTGTAATCGCTGACTGTACAGGAGATAATGCCGGAGACAGCGTTGGTCCTACTGCCGATGGTTTTGAAACTTATGGTGTTACAGGTGTGGCACTAATCAGCTTAATAGTTCTTGCTGTTGCTGATGTTACATATCAAAAAGAACTTCTCACATGGATTTTTGCAATGCGTATTATGATGATCGTAACTTCCGTTGTATCATTTGGGATAAACAAAGCTTTAACGCAAGTACGTTTGGGAGAAAAGGACGATATTGATTTTGAAGTTCCTTTAACTTCTTTAGTATGGATAACATCTATCGTTTCTATAATTATGACTTTTATAGTAAGTTATTTTATGATAGGAAGTCTTCCGAATAATCTCTGGGTTATTCTTTCAACTGTAATAAGCTGCGGAACGTTAGGAGCAGCATTAATACCGGAATTAACCAAAGTTTTTACGAGCACAAAGTCAAAACATGTTGATGAGATAGTTTCTTCATCTAAAGCAGGCGGTGCTTCATTAAATATACTTTCAGGACTCGTCGCCGGTAATTTCAGCGCTTTCTGGATGGGTCTAGTATTTGCTCTTTTAATGTTCATTGCTTACATATCAAGCGCAGATGCGCTTGCCGGCTTTATGATTTACCCATCAATTTTTGCTTTTGGTTTAGTAGCTTTCGGATTTTTAGGAATGGGACCTGTTACAATTGCAGTTGATAGTTATGGTCCGGTAGCAGATAATGCGCAATCAATCTATGAGCTTTCTTTAATTGAAGAAATTAAAGATGTAGACAAGCAAATTGAAAAAGATTTCGGATTTAAACCTGATTTTGAAAAAGCAAAATATTATCTCGAAGCAAATGATGGAGCTGGAAATACTTTTAAAGCAACGGCTAAACCAGTGTTAATCGGCACTGCAGTAGTAGGCGCTACAGCTATGATTTTCTCATTAATTCTTGTGTTGAAACAAACTTTAGGAATTGACCCGGCATCTATTCTCAGCTTGTTGAATCCTTATACAAGTCTTGGATTTATATGCGGCGGTGCTGTTGTTTTTTGGTTTACAGGTGCTTCAATCCAGGCAGTTACCACAGGTGCTTACAGGGCAGTTGAATATATTAAGAAGAATATCCAATTGGATGAAAATGCCAGCAAAAGTGCCTCAATAGAAAAATCTAAAGAAGTGGTTAAGATATGTACGCAATACGCACAGAAAGGAATGTTCAATATTTTTATTGCCATTTTTTCTTTT
Source organism: uncultured Ignavibacteria bacterium (assembly GCA_963792755.1). GTDB lineage: Bacteria > Bacteroidota > Ignavibacteria > Ignavibacteriales > Ignavibacteriaceae > RBG-16-34-14. The sequence goes on along the minus strand of CAWBXQ010000012.1, from coordinate 9,250 downwards.
GCACTCGCTTTTGCTTTGTTTTCCGCACCGGTAAGTTCTGTTTACCCGGTTTCATTTTTTATAAGCTTCTTAATCTCAATTGCAATATTCGGACTTTTCCAGGCAGTTTTTATGGCTAATGCCGGAGGAGCCTGGGATAATGCTAAAAAAGTTGTAGAGGTTGAGTATAAAGAAAAAGGGACCGAACTTCATGCAGCAACAGTTGTCGGAGACACAGTAGGAGATCCTTATAAAGATACTTCTTCTGTTGCTCTTAACCCGATAATTAAATTTACTACATTATTCGGGCTGCTCGCTATGGAAATTTCAATTTCTGAGACATTCCGCGCCAGCGCTCCTTATGTTGGAGTAGTAGTTTTTCTTGTTGGGTTGTACTTTGCGTGGCGTTCTTTCTACAAAATGCGGGCAAGAGAATAGATTTATCGGTAAATATTGTTGAAATTTTTGGCAGTTACAGCACTTGTAATTGCCTCTTTAATTAAATAAATTGCTCGCGCTTTTAAGTTTTAATAATAATTCCTGCTTTCAGCTAAGCTGAAGGCCATAGTCCATAGGAAGGTTGTGAATGAAAAATAATGTATATGAAAGTGCTGTTTTAATAAATGCAGCTCTTGATGATGAACAAATCGAAGCAATAATTGCCCGCATTAAGGAAACTATTGTTAGTAACGGCGGGGAAATAAGTGAGGTGGAAAACTGGGGGAGAAAAAGGCTGGCTTATACGGTTAAGAAGAGCAAAATAGGATACTATGTTATATTCAGATTTGATGCCCCTCCAAATATCGTTAGCAAGCTTGAAAGATTTTACTCACTTGATGAATATATTCTCCGGTTTCTTACCATCCATTTAGATAATGATGCTATTGAACAACTGCAAAAAAACAAAGCTCAATCTGTAAGTAATAGTTCTGAGGGTTCTGCTACTTTAAAGGTTGAGGATGTAAAACCTCAAGAGGTAAAAGAACTGGATAGTAAATTATAATATTTAGATTCATGATGGAGGTAAATCATGGCTGATCTGAAAATGCCCGAAATAAACTATGTGATTGTCGCAGGTAATCTTACTAAAGATCCTATTTTCCGCCAGACAACAAACAGTACACCGGTTGTAAACTTCTCTATCGCTTCAAACAGAAAATATAAAGATAGTTCGAACCAGTGGCAGGAGGATGTATGTTATGTTGGTATTGTCGCATGGAATAAACTTGCAGAGAGCTGCCGTGATAGACTAAAAAAGGGTTCTGCTGTTCTCGTTGATGGTGAACTGCAAAGCCGAAGCTGGAAATCAGATGACGGGCATAACAGAAGTATTGTAGAAATAAAAGCCAGGAGAATTCAGTTTCTTAACAAAAGAGAAAGACAGCCGGAAGGTGAAAACGGTGCTGCTCATGAAGAAGATATTGTTTCTGAAGACGATTATACCGAGGATTCGTTTGATAAATTCCTTTCAAATGAAGAATCGAATTTAATTAAATAAAACGGTGGTTAATGAAAAAAGAAGTTAAAGTAAAAAAATACTGCAGGTTTACACGGGACAATATTAAATATATTGACTACAAAGAAGTTAAATTGCTGCAAAGATATGTAACCGAGCAAGGCAAAATAATTCCTAAGAGGATTACGGGCACAAGCGCTAAATATCAAAGGCAGCTTGCCCTTGCTGTTAAACGTGCACGTCACATGGCTCTTTTGCCTTATGTTTCCGATACTGTAAGATAGATTTTCTGAATCAGGAGATAAAATGAAAGTTATACTTAGACAGGATTACGAATCCTTAGGAAAAATTGGAGAAGTAATAGACGTTAAAGACGGTTTTGCGAGGAACTTTCTTTTACCGCGTAAAATTGCTTACTCAGCACTTAAAGGAAATTTAGTTTCGCTTGAAGAAGAAAAAAAGAACTTTACTAAGAAAGTGGAACAGGAACGGAAATCCGCCGAAACCCAAGCAACAGAATTAGAGAAAGTTTCGGTTACAATCCCGGTTCAGGTTGGTGAAGAGGATAAAATTTTTGGTACTGTTACTACTCAAATGATAGCCGACGCTTTGAAGGAAAAAGGTTTTGATATTGATAAAAGGAGAATTGAAATTGCTGAAGCTATAAAATCTTTAGGAATATATGAAGTAAATGTTAAGCTTCATTCAAATGTTGATGCTAAAATAAAAGTTTGGGTTGTGAGAGAGTAGAACCTTATAAAGAGTAAATTATAAACGTGCTATCTTATAATTTTTAAGTGCAAAATATACTTCCTTAGAAAAAGTTCTGATAACAGCTGCAGTAGGTACAGCAAGCAGCATTCCTAAAATTCCAAATAACTGACTACCCGTAATTATAAGAAGTATGATAACAATGGGGTGCATATCAACACTTTTTGAGAAGACAAAAGGCTGAACAAAGCCGTTGTCCAAAGTATAAACAAGAGCCATCAATAAAATTATATATGGAACTTGTGATAAATCGCCGAACTGTATAATTGAAATTATTATAGCAGGCACGCCTCCTAAAATAGGACCTAAGTAAGGAACAAGATGACCAATTCCTGCCATTAAACCTAAAGGCAGTGCGTTTTCAATTCCGATAGCATAAAAACCGAATCCGCAGAAAGTGCCTACGAAAGCTGCATCAAATATCCACGCTCTTACAAATCTTCCAATCTGCACACTGATTTTCTTCAATATGTAATACGATATTTCAAAATAATTGTTAGGCATTACATGAAGAATTCCTTGGAGAATACGCCTGCTGTCTTTCAATAGAAAGAATGTTATAAAAGGTACGATGACAAGTATTGCAATAACAGAAACAAGACTCGATAAAAGAACTGTTATGGAATCAAATGAATTTATAATCTGGTTCGATATGAAATCTTCCACCTTCTTTGATAATTCACCTAATGGAAAAAACGGAAGGAAAGAGTATATCTCTTTTTCAATTTTAAATAATTGATCATGGAGTGAATACACATGAAGCGTGTTTATCAATTGATTCATCTGGTATGTAAATCTTGGGATGAAAAATGATAAGCCGAGATATCCAAATAAACCAACTCCGATAAAAATAAAAAGTGTTGATGCAAGCCTGTTGAATCCTTCCTGTTCGAGCATTGTTACAAGAGGATGAAATATGAACATCAACAGAACTGAAATAATAAGGATTACGATAATATCGGACAACAGGTAAACAAGTAAGAGGAGCAAAATAATTCCCAGTGTCCACAAAAGTATTTTGCCCAGTTTTCTTGATGTTATTTCAGTCATATATTTATTATGCTACTGCTTCAACTCTTCTTATGCCGGGAACTTCACGAAGCAAAGTTCTTTCTATACCGGCTCTTAATGTAAGAACTGACAACGGACAAAGCTTGCAGGCACCGGTCAGTTTTACTTTTACAATTCCTTCTTCGGTTACTTCAATAAGCTCAACGTCGCCGCTGTCTGCTTGTAAAAACGGCCTAACAGCTTCAAGTGATTTTTCTATTTTTTCTTTCATTGTTCTTCGTCATCAAGTAAAATTTCAACCTTGGAGGAAGCATTAAGATTAATTAGATTAATTTGTTCAGCCAGCTTTCTCGAAATTCCTGTAATGATTTCGGAATATTCGGTATCAGCCAAATCAAATACAATTGGGATTCCTTTATCTCCGCCAATTCTTATCCGCGGATCAATAGGAATTTCTCCAAGAAAAGGAACCTGTAATTCTTTTGATAACTTTTCTCCTCCTCCAAATCCAAATATATCATATTTCTTTCCTGTATCCGGTGCAATAAAGTAGCTCATATTTTCGACAACTCCTGCAACCGGTACATTAACACGGTTGAACATTTTCAAAGCTTTCCTTGCATCTATTAAAGATACTTCCTGTGGAGTAGTAACAATAACAGCACCGGTAAGAGGAATAGTCTGAACAAGTGTTAATTGAATATCGCCGGTTCCCGGAGGCATATCGAATACAAGATAATCTAGATCATCCCAGTTTACGTCGGACATGAATTGCTTGACAGCGCCGCTTGCCATTGGTCCACGCCATATTACAGGTGCTTCATCATCAACAAGAAAGCCGATAGAGATCATCTTTATTCCGAAATTCTCAAGAGGCTGCATTATAACTTTGCCATCTTTCTGATATACCTGTGGTCTGTCTTTTACTCCAAGCATAAGAGGAATACTTGGTCCATAGATGTCTGCATCTATCAAACCAACATTTGCGCCATCTTTTGCAAGAGCAACAGCAAGATTAACAGCAACAGTGCTTTTACCTACCCCACCTTTTCCGCTTGCAACTGCAATTGTATTTTTAACTCCCGGAAGTAAAGCATCTTTTCTTTTATCTGTATGAGATGTAATCTTAGCAAGAATATTTAATTTTACAGAATTTAAATCAGAGAAATCTTCTTTTATTGCTTTAATGATTTTTGATTTTAGTTCTTCATTAACTTCAGTCTGAGAAATGGAAAGCGAGAGATCAAGATTTAAAGTGTTTTCTTTTATTTCAGAATTCTTTATCGAGTTAAGTATAAGATGATTTTTATCAATGCGTTCATCATCAACTTTTTTTATTGAATTTAGTATGCCGTTTTTAGTTACATCAGCCATTACTTGCCTTTTCTTTTAATTAATCTATCCTGTTGAAATTAGCAAAATTATAGATAAAATTGAATTGAAGGAAAGGTTTTAATTAGTAGTAATTCAGGAGATTCCGGATCTCACTCCGTTTCGTCCGGAATGACAAAATGCTATCTAATTGCGGAAGGTTTTGTTTTGGAATATCCCGCGGAAAATCTTACAGCATAATCCATAAGCCATTCCTGTGAATTTATTTTTTTGTCTTTTTCATCTCCTCTGAATCTAATGTAGTTCATATCAGGCTGGAGTTCTCTGCCTTTAATATTATCTTTTATTGAAACATTAAGCAGGCTTTTCATTATTTCACTTTTTATCTTTGGATCTTCAACCGGCCAGGCAATCTCGACTCTTCTATCTAAGTTTCTCTGCATAAAATCTGCGCTGCTTAAATAAATCTCTTCTTCACCATTATTGAAGAAATAAAGAACTCTGCTGTGTTCGAGATACCTTCCAACAATACTGATAACCCGAATGTTTTCGCTTAAGCCTGGAACTTTTGGAATCAAACAACAGATGCCTCTTATAATAAGATCTATTTTTACTCCTACATTTGAAGCTTCATAAAGCGCTGCAATAAGCGCAGGATCAACAAGGGAATTAAGCTTTAGAATTATTTTCCCTGTTCCTCCTGATTGTACATTATTAATTTCTCTAAATATTAGTTCGAGAAATTTTTCTCTCATATTAATTGGAGCTATAATCAGTTTCTTGAATTCGGTTTGCTTCGAATAACCGGTTAGATAATTAAAAACATCGGATACATCTGAACAGATTTCCTGGTTATTTGTAAAAAATCCGAGATCAGTATAAAGCTTTGATGTTGTTACGTTATAATTTCCTGTTGACAAATGCACATACCTGTTTACACCATCGGTTTCGCGTCGTACAACAAGAGTCATTTTCGCATGAGTCTTTAAACCAACCAAACCATAAACTACATGTACACCAACTTTCTCAAGCTCTCTTGCCCAAAAAATATTATTCTCTTCATCAAATCGCGCCTTTAATTCGACAAGCACTGCAACTTGCTTTCCTCGTTCAGCAGCTTCAATAAGATACTCAGTTATCGGTGATGTTGTACCAACTCTGTATAAAGTCTGCTTAATTGCAAGAACATCCGGATCCTGTGCCGCAAGTTTTATGAATTCAATAACCGGAGCAAAAGCATGATAAGGATGATGAAGCAAAACATCTTTTTGTCTTATCACACTAAAAGGATCATCTTCATCTTCAAATACTTTGGGAATAACGGGATAATATGGTTTTGATTTTAATTGGTGCAGAGGCAAATCATATAACGACATAACATCGCTTAGACCTAAAGGACCTTCGAGAACATGAACATCTTCTTTTTTTATTTGCAGGTTTTCAATTAAAGTATCGAGCATAAAATCGGGCATTTTACTTGCAACTTCTAATCTTACCACACTGCCAAATCTTCTTTGCCTTATATTTTCTTCAATCACACTTAAAAGATCGTCGGCTTCATCTTCCTGTAATTCAATATCGGTATCTCTTGTAATTCTAAAGCGGTGAGCTTCAAGAATTTCCATTCCTGGGAAAAGCAAAGGAAGATTAGCACGGATGAGATCTCCAAGCCAGATAAATTTTGCAGAAAATTGTCCGTTAGTCTGCGGTTTCTTTCCCGGTTTTATGATTGAATCAATCTGCATTAATCGCGGCAAAATATTCGGAACTTTAACTCTTGCAAAATGATTTTCACCGTCGGGTTTTCTTACGAGTATTGCCAAAGAAAGACTTAAATTTGAAATGTAAGGAAAAGGTCTTCCCGGATCGAAAGCAAGGGGAGTTAAAACTGGGGAAATTTCTTTCTTAAAATATTCGTTTAATTTTTCTTTTTCGTCAGTTGATAAATTATCGTATTCGCAGATTACAATATTATTTTCTTTAAGTGCCGGAATAATTTCATTATGCCAGTGGTCGAGTGTTTTTTTGAGCATAGGCATAATCATTTTTTCAATCTTCTGTAATTGCTCAGTTGGGGTTAAACCGTCTATAGTTGGTTCAAGAACATTAGCCGCAATTTGCTCTTTAAGACCCGATACGCGGATCATATAAAATTCATCTAAATTGGAATGAAATATTGAAATGAATTTTACTTTTTCTAACAGGGGAAGTTCAGGGTCTAGTGCTTCCTCAAGCACACGGCGGTTAAACTCGATCCAGCTTAAGTCCCTATTAAAGAAGTTCTTAGGGTCGTTATATTTTTTTAATAATTCTTTTCCGTTCATAATAAATCCAATAGGGTTGCTAATATAAGCCTTTTTGTCAATTAAATTAAATAGAAATATGAAGGGTCAAAGTAAAATATTCAACCTGAGAAGGATTTTTTATAATTTAATATAAGCTTAATACAAAGAGAATTAAATGAAAGAAACAATTTTATTAGTAGATGATGAAGAGGAATTAAGAAAACTTCTTGCAAAAATCCTGAAGCTTGAAGGTTTTGCTACGCTTGAAGCAGAGAACGGGGTCAAAGCAAGAGAGATATTTAAGAAAGAAGAAATAGCTCTTGTTATTACAGACGTTCGGCTTCCGGATATAAGCGGAATTGAATTGATAAGTGAAATAAAAAAAGTAAACCCGTTTACTGAGATTCTGGTTATTACAGCTTATGGAACAATTGAAGACGGAGTAAAAGCAATAAAAGAAGGAGCGTTTGATTATCTCACTAAAGGCGATGATGATAATAAGATTGTTTCCCTCGTTGAGAAAGCTATTGATAAGCTTCATCTGAAAAGAAGAATACAACAGCTTGAAAAAAACATTTATGACAGGTACAGTTTTGATACGATTACTGGAAACTCAAAGAAAATTAAGAAAGCTAAAGATCTTGCAGAAAAAATCTCTGAAACAGATACCACTGTTTTGTTGTTAGGTGAAACTGGAACAGGTAAAGAATTATTTTCAAGAGCGATTCATTATTCCGGGTTAAGAAAAAACAAACCTTTTGTTGCAATAAATTGCAGCGCGATTCCAAAAGATATTCTTGAGTCGGAAATGTTTGGCTATAAAGCGGGTGCATTTACCGGTGCAAATAAAAATAAAAAAGGATTATTTGAAGAAGCCCACCTTGGAACTTTGTTTTTAGATGAGATAGGTGAACTCGATCTTTCTTTACAGGCAAAATTTTTACGAGTTCTCGAGACAAATGATTTTATAAAACCGGGTGATACAAAGCCAACACAAGTTGATGTGAGAATTATTGCTGCAACAAGCAGGTATCTTGAAGAAGAAATTAAGAAAGGAAATTTTCGTTCCGACCTTTATTACAGGATTAGTGTTATGAAAATTATGCTTCCGTCTTTAAAAGAAAGAGCTGAAGATATTCCTTTGCTGACGGAAATCTTTGTTGATTATTTCAGTAAAAAACTTAAAAAGAAAATTAATAAAGTGCCTGAAGAATTTTTTGAAAGATTAATGCAATATAGTTTCCCTGGCAACATCAGGGAACTGAGAAATGTTATAGAGAGAGCAATTATCTTGTCTGAAGATGGAATACTTAATGAAAAATTATTACCCCAGGAATTTTTGACTGAGAATAAAAACAGAACCTCCGATTCTTTAAGGATTGAAGATATCGAAAAGCATCATATAATTTCTGTCCTGAAAAAAACAAACGGTAACAAAACCAAAGCAGCAGAAATTTTAGGAATCGGTTTAACAACTCTTTATAGAAAAATCCAGGCTTATGGAATAGAGTAACTTATATGCTGTTCAATAAAAGAGGAAACTTCTTTTATAAAACTTTTTAGTAATTCCATCTCTGAAGAGTCTTGTTTTATATCACCATTTATCTTGATTCCTATTACAAACAGAATAGAATTGTTAATATCTACAGGGAAATAAATTGCTTCTGCGCCTTGAACCAATCCTGTTGTTATCCCCGTTTCCATTTTATTTTTAAAAGAAGTTTCTGCAGCAAGCCATTCCATTTCATTCGGCTTAAAGTTGCCGGCAGGATGTGGCTCCCTTTTTAATTTATTCTGATCCTCAGGAAAAAATATTATTGATTCATATCCAAATACTTTTTGTATTTGTTGAACGACTTTTTGTAATATTTCGTCCATGTCTTTTCCTAAAGATAAATCTTTTAACAAATTATATAATACATTTGACTTGCGTTCCTTCTCGTTGGAAATAGTCTTCTGTGCTTTGAGTCTCGTTGTTAAAACTCCGTTGGTGACTGCAACAATAAAAAACATAAATAACGTCACGACGTCTTCTGTTTTAGCTATGTGCATCGTAAAATGCGGGGGAATAAAATAATAATCCCAGGCAAGCGCGCTTATAATTGCAGATAAAATTATTGGACCTCTTTCAAAATTAAAGAGTGGAAGAAGAAAAATTATCATAACAAGATTAATGAACGAGTCTGGTATCCAATGGCATCCTGTACATAATAAAGCATTAAAATAAAAATGAAAAGAATAACTGATGCAAAGGAATACTGTTTGCCGAGCGAAATTTTTATGATTTTATTTTGAGGTTTCATATTAAATTCCTTTTCTACTTATAGAGCAAACTTTGTGCAAATTGTAGAATTAGTTTTTTTCATTGAATTGCATTATAAACTTCTTTTTTGCCCTTCCATTTTGAAGGACCGCC
>CAWBXQ010000011.1:0-257014 GCA_963792755.1 uncultured Ignavibacteria bacterium | reverse complement strand
GACAGATCACCTTTTTAATTTGATGGGAACTCTTCAATCTCTCCACTTCTAATATTACCCCAAATGCTTTTTGCTAGACGAATATCATCATCTGAATATGTACCTTTAACAACATCTGCACCTATAAGAAGTGCAGCATTAATTCCCAATATTGTCGGTGGATATAGAGAAGAAACTTTTATACCGATCCCGAATACCGCATATTGAAAATTTTCATCTTCAATCAGTTGAATTAATTTCTGGTCTACTATTTTTCTAAGAATAATACTTTGTTCTTTATCATCATGTTTGAAAAATAAAATACTATCCAATGTCTAGTCGCCGGAACACAAAATGAAAAGTAACGAAACTGTTTACCCTCCAAAAAATATTTTTGAACATTTTTAAACTTTTTTCCCATTCTTGCACGTTCTCTTCGACTTATTACTGCAAAAACCCATGTAAAATGTAGTCCTAATGGAATGTCATGAAATAATTTTCTGTTCTCAGTAAACAACGATTCAAATGAATCTAACCATTCCGAATCTACATTATCTAATTCTCGATTTTTTCTTTCAAGAGCCATTGAGGACAAATATGTGTCCCAGTATTTTGAATTCATAAAATTGATGGAAGTTTCTGGAAATGAATTTGATCCCGTTTTATAAATGCCAATAGCATCTAATTCTTTATCTAACGGTATATCTGAGGTCTGCACAAATTTCAATCTATCTTGAAGATAATATTTAAAATCTGGGATAGTATCTATTTCTTGAGTAATAGATTGTAATTTATTCCATGAGAAACATGTATTGGTAGTTTAGATTGATAAATATCTTTACAGATATCAGATGGCTTTAATGTACAGTCTTCATCGTGAACTAAAATTATAATTCCATAAATCGCTGACAATCCCTCACAATCAAGTTTTGTTTGGTAGTATTTATTATTTAAGAAAATTTCTTGATTTGATAAAATTCTATCATAATTCTTTTCAAGTTGTTCAACTCCCTCATTAATCCTATCTCGAGCCCAATCATTAATGTGATAACTACTGGAAACAAGCGTTTTCACTTCAATCAAGAAAATAAAACGATTTAACCATAAAAGTATATCCGAAACTTGAGCATTATTTTTGGCTTTAGGATTAGGGAAGCATAAAATATTAGAAAAACTTTCATCAAAAAAACTTGATATTATTTGTTCACCAATGTTTCCAGTGTATTTCATTTTCTTATACCACCTAACTATTACTTATACTGAATTCATTGTAGTCTTGGTTGTAATCGTGTCTACGGATAAGGACAAAAGAAAAGTAAATTAAAATTCACTCCATATCAAGCAAAGTATTTTAAGAATATCTTAAAGATTCATTCTGCGGGCAGTAATTTGTCGCAAACAACCCTTTAAATTGCCGTAATTATACCTTCCGAATTTTCAATTATGATGTTATGTTTACGATAGTCGTAAAGGTAAAACAATCAGAAAAAATTAAAGACAGAAGAGAAAGCGCATTACTATTTAAACAACATTATATATGTCGGAAAAGAATAAAGAGCTTGTGAAAAAAATAAATCAATCATTCTTAAAAGGGAATGCTGAAGAAGTTTCAGAATACATTGATGAAAATATTAAATGGAATATTGTAGGTATGCCGTTAATTAACGGGAAAAATAATTTTATCGAAACAATGGAAATGATGGAACTTGAAAAATTTCCTGATATTAAAATAAAAAATATTATTGCCGAAGGAGATTTTGTCGTGGTTGAAAGTGTGGATATAAATTCCGCAGATAGAAAAGAAATGAGTTCTGTGAAACCTTACACTCCATCATACTGTGATGTTTATAATATCAAAAATGGAAAGATTCGGGAACTAACTACTTATATGGTTGATGTTACTTTGAATAAGGAATCTTAAAAATCGAAGGAGGGATTAAAATCATGTTTAAGAACAACAAAGCATTCAGCAGTTTTTCAGTAAGCGATGCAAAAAAAGCAAAAGAATTTTATTCCAAGACACTCGGACTCGAGGTTAAAGATATTCCAGATATGGATGGATTGCTGAGACTTCATTTTAATGACGGAAGCAACCTGATGATTTACCAGAAGCCAAACCATATTCCTGCAACTTTTACTGTTCTTAATTTTCATGTAAAGGATGTTGAAAAAACTGTTGATGAATTAACAGCCAAAGGTGTTCGTTTTGAAATTTATAATGAACCAAATTTAAAAACGGATGACAAGGGTATTGCCAGGGGCGGCGGTGGACCAACTATAGCGTGGTTCAAAGATCCGGCTGGAAATATTTTATCCGTTATTGAAGAAAGTTAAACAAAATAATTTGTCACACTTCGATAAACTAAGTGTGAAAGAATAAAAACTATCATAAGGAGAACATTGTGCAGAAGTTACGTGTAGAGAGCTTCACTATTTCAGTTGATGGTTTTGGCGCAGGTCCAAATCAAAGTCTTGAAAACCCGATGGGGATCGGCGGAAAAGATTTACATCAGTGGTTTATTCCTACACAAACATTTCAGCAAATGGGGAAAAAAGATGGTACCACAGGAATTGATAATGACTTTGCCTCTCGCGGATTTACAAATATTGGTGCGTGGATTTTAGGACGTAATATGTTTAGTCCGTATCGCGGCAAACCTAATCTTGATTGGAAAGGCTGGTGGGGAGATAATCCACCGTATCACGTTCCGGTTTACGTTTTAACAAACCATCAGCGTGATTCGCTTGAGATGGAAGGAGGAACTACTTTTCATTTTGTTACCGAAGGTATTCGTGCTGCACTTGAACGTGCGTTTGATTCTGCCAAAGGAAAAGATGTACGGCTTGGCGGTGGTGCAAATGTAATTCGTCAGTATCTAAATGCAAAATTAATTGATGAAATGCATCTTGCTGTTTCACCTATTCTTTTGGGCTCAGGAGAAAACCTTTTTCTAAATACAGATTTAATATCTCTGGGATACAAGTGTACAGAATATGTCCAGACAGAGAAGGCAACACATTTAATTATTAGCAGGTAATATTTTTTTAAAAATTGAGCAGGAGACAAAAATGCAAAAGATAACCCCGTTCCTATGGTATGATAATCAGGCTGAAGAAGCCGCTAAATTTTATACCTCCGTTTTCAAAAATTCAAAAATTGGAAGCACAACTAAATACAATGAAGCAAGTGCAAATGCTTCCGGAATGAAACCCGGTTCAGTTATGACCGTCTCCTTTGAAATTGATGGTTACAGTTTTACCGCAATTAACGGCGGACCAGTGTTTAAGATAAATCCTTCAATTTCATTTTTTTATTACTCTAAAGATGAAAAAGAAATTGATGAACTCTGGAAAAAACTTTCAGATGGGGGAAAAGTTCTGATGGAATTAAATAAATATGATTGGAGCAAAAAGTACGGATGGGTTGAGGATAAATTCGGATTATCCTGGCAGCTTATGCTTATTGATAATGACATTGAACAGAAAATTGTTCCTTCATTATTATTTACAGGAATAAAGTTTGGGAAAACAAATGATGCGATAAATTATTACACATCTATTTTTAAAAATGCTAAAGTAGATAGCACATTTAAATATGGCCCGGAAGTTCTACCGGATAATCCGGATGCTTTAATGTATGCAGATTTCACACTTGAAGGAAAAAAATTTGCTGCAATGGATGGAGCCGGCGATCACGATTTTCAGTTTAATGAAGCAATTTCTTTTGTTGTTAATTGTGATGATCAGAAAGAACTTGATTATTTCTGGGACAAACTTATCTGCAGGTATCCTACAGCTGAAATGTGCGGCTGGCTGAAAGATAAATATGGTGTCTCATGGCAGATTGTTCCATCGGTACTTCCAAAACTTTTAAGTGATGGAAACAAAAGCAAGAAAGTTATGGAGCAGATTTTACAGATGAAAAAATTGGATATAGCAAAACTTGAAAAAGCTTATAACAGTTAAAACATACATTCATACAAGCTTTAAATTTAGTTGTTGGTTGAATAATCAAAAATAAATTTTTTATGAACACAAAAGAACAAATTAAAAAGTATATAATTAGCCAGCCCGAACCAAAACGCAGCGACATGCAAGCATTGCACCGAATCATTCTGGAGGTAATGCCGGCATGTAAATTATGGTTCTTGGATGGAAAAAACAGTGAAAATAAAACTGTTTCTAATCCTAATATAGGATATGGACTTCACACCATAAAATATGCGAACGGAAAAACCAGGGAGTTTTATCAAGTTGGTTTCAGTGCAAACAAAACCGGAATCTCTGTCTATATCCTTGGTATTAAGGATAAGAAATACTTAGCCCGGACATATGGAAAAAAACTCGGCAAGGCAAGTGTAACCGGATATTGCATTAAGTTCAAAACACTGAAAGATATAAACATTGATATACTCAAAGCGGCAATAAAATACGGACTTGAGGCCATCGGATTGATTGAAACTAAAGAACAGCTGCAAAGCGTAGAAAGCTTGTAATAGAAAGATAGAATCATTTATCAACTTATTATTCTTTTAGAGGAATTAATTATGACACAGAAAAATCAGATGAAACTGAATACTTATATTAATTATAAAGGAAACTGCAGAGAGGCTTTTGAATTTTACGAAAAACATCTTGGTGGTAAGATTACTATGATTTCAACTTTTAATGATATTCCTGATAAATCTAATATTCCCGGAGACAACTGGGAAGATAAAATACTTCACGCGCAAATAGAAATTGGTGATGGAATTTTAATGGGAGCTGATATTCCAACTGCAGAACCAATGCGAAGTGCTTATATAACTTTAAGTGTTTCTGATGAAAAAGAAACAGAACGAATTTATAATTTACTTTCTAGTGACGGACAGATTTTTATGAAGTTGGATACAACTTTTTTTGCATCACGCTTTGCAATGTTAAGGGATAAATTCGGTACTTCGTGGATGCTGATGTGTGAATAATGAATTCTTTAGTAGAAATAAATAACTAAACTAAATTAAGGAAAAATATAATGTCAACAATTTCGCTTCACCGGGTTTTTAAAGCATCACCAGAAAAAATCTATCGCGCTTTTCTTGATACCGATGCCCAGGCAAAATGGCTTCCACCTAACGGGTTTACCTGCAAAGTACATCATCTTGATGCTAAAGTCGGTGGAACATATAAAATGTCATTTACAAATTTCACAACAGGTAAAAGTCATTCCTTTAGCGGCAAATATCTTGAACTGGAACCGGGTAAGCATATTCGATATTCTGATCAATTTGATGACCCGAATTTGCCGGGTGAAATGATAACTACAGTAACGATCAAACAGGTTTCTTGCGGTTCTGATGTTACAATTGTTCAGGAAGGTGTACCTGATGCAATTCCTGCGGAACTTTGTTACCTCGGCTGGCAGGATTCGCTTGACCAGTTAGCAAAACTGGCAGAGCCTGAAATTCCGGAGTGATATTAAATAATTTTTACAACCAAAAGAAAAAGGCAAAAACAAAATGAGAAAAATAATTGTCATATCAATGATTACATTAGATGGAGTAATGCAGGCACCCGGCGGATCCAAGGAAGATGCCTCAGAAGGTTTCAAATATGGCGGCTGGACTGCACCTTATGCAGACGATGCTTCCGGCAAGGTCTGGAAAAAACAGATGAAAGCGGCAGATCTTCTGCTAGGCAGGAAAACCTTTGATATTTTTGAGGGCTATTGGCCTGAACATGCAGCCGGCTGGCCAGGTATCAATGATGTTACTAAATACGTCTTGTCTAACACAAGGGCAAAGTCAGACTGGGAAAATACTATTTTCCTAAAAAGTTTGGCAGATATCAAAAAACTTAAAAAAGGAGCAGGTTCTGATATAAAAGTTTGGGGAAGTAGTAAGCTTATTCAGTTACTACTGAAACATGATTTAGTGGATGAACTCTGGCTCAACACTTACCCGCTGACTCTTGGTACCGGGAAAAAGTTGTTTCAGGATGGCACAATACCAGCGGCTTTTACATTAGTAGAGAGTACGGTTACACCAAGCGGAGTGATTATGGTTAATTACAAGCGAGCCGGAAAAGTTAAGACAGGTACTGTTGGAGCTTAAAGAGAAATAAAATGAGAAAAAATAATTGTTTCAATAGGTGGTTCTACTTGCTAAGCCTTTGCTGCAAGACTACCGATAGCTTGAGGGGCTTTTATGACTGTAAAGATTATTATGTTTTATCATAGTTCCGAGTTGAGGAATCTTAAACCAAATTTTGAACTTAAACTAATTGTAATTGTAAATAAAGCATAATCAGATTTTTAAAACACATTAAAAGGAAAACGGTATGAAAAGTATTTTCAAAAAAAACAGTGCTACATTTTTTTTGGCGATTGGTTTGGCTTTGCTTAACTGCAACTGTACACATTCAGGCAAAGATTCATCTGCACAACAAATGATTAAAGATGCATCCGAACGAAGAATGATTAAAGATTATTATGCTGCTTATGAGAAAAAGGATTGGAGCTTAATTGCGCCGATTCTCGCTGACGGGTTTACCTTCTCAAGCCCCGCTGGTGATGATCATATTAATTTAAAGACCTATAAGGAACGGTGCTGGCCAAATTCCGAAAACACCAAAAAGTTTGATCTGGAAGAGATTGTCATTGGTGGAAATGATGCTTATGTAACCTATAATGGCTTGACAGAAGATGGCAGATTATTCCGAAATACCGAATTTTTTAAATTTAAAGACGGAAAAATAATTTCGGATGAATGTTTCTTTGGGCCCGGTGTAAATTTCCCCAATAATACTAAAAAATAAATGGTCTTTATGCTGGTAGAAGGTTAAGGGTTAGGCAAACTAGTTTGCACCTTGTGTCCTTTTAATTGGTAAAAGGAATGTACGCACAAGTACGTTTAAAGAATATTACTAATTTTTAATAAGTGGAAAATGAAACGGAAGAAGAACTTGAAAGACACAGAAAGCTTGCTTCTGAAAAGACAAAATAAACCACATAGACACATAAAACATAGTTGTTTAAAAATTTTGTTAATAATTAACTAACTAACTTTACCATCCTAATAATTAAGGAGAAAGAAACATGTCTAAAATGAATCCCGTAGTACACTTTGAAATGCCTGCAGAAGACGGAAAAAGAATGGCTGAATTTTACACAAAAGTATTTGGTTGGAAAACCGAACAGCTTGGACCTGAAATGGGAAATTATGTTGTAGTAACAACTTCAGAAAGAGGCGAAGATAGATTTCCTAAGCAACGGGGCACAATTAACGGCGGCTTCTATCAAAAAACAGGAGACCAGGTGTCAAATCATCCATCAGTCGTTATTGCTGTTGATGATATTTATGATACAATGAAACAAATAAAAGAATCTGGTGGAAAAGTGCTGGGTGGTGGAAATCCTAACAAAAAAAGTCCGGAAGAGCCGGATGATATTCCAGGTATCGGATTATATTTTTCATTTATTGATACGGAAGGTAATCGTGTTGGTGTGTTGCAGCCGTTACCTATGCAATAAGATAATATTATTTCAATTGCCGAATAAATTATGAGAAAAATAATTTTTGCAATTAATATTACTATTAACGGCTTTGCAGATCATACAACAGTTATTGCCGATGATGAACTGCACGATTTCTTTACAAATTTATTAAATGATGCTGATGTAGTATTAATGGGAAGAAAAACATACCAGCTTATGGAAAACTTCTGGCCGGTTGCTTACGATGATCCGCACAGTACAAGAAGTATGTTACGATTTGCGGATAAATATAATCCTATGAAAAAGATAATTTTCTCAAAAACTCTGACCGAAGTTAATTGGGAAAATTCAGAGTTAGCCATTAAAGACATTCCAGGAATAGTTTCTGAATTTAAAAAACAGAAAGGTAAAAATATTTTAGCCGGAAGCATCAGCATTGCTGCTCAGTTGTTAAAATTAAATTTGATTGATGAATTTTGGTTTGTTGTTCATCCATTTGTTGCCTGCAAAGGACCACGTTTATTTGATGGAATTGATGTAAATACAAAACTTCAATTCATTGATTCAAAAAAATTAAGTTCAGGTGTTATCGTTCTTCATTACAAAAAATCAGAAGACGAATAATGAAATCAACACAAAAAACTTTTAATAATATTGATGAATACATTTCATCTGTTCCTGAAGAAGTCCGGCATATACTTCAGCAGATAAGAGAAACAGTTCACAAAGCCGCACCGAAAGCCAAAGAAGTAATCAGCTACCAAATTCCCGCATTTAAACAACATAGTGTATTAGTTTATTTTGCGGCATTCAAAAATCACATAGGATTCTTTCCGACTTCAAAACCAATTGCAGTTTTTAAAAACGAACTAAAAGCATTCAAAACTTCCAAAGGTACTATTCAATTTCCGCTGGATGAACCTATTCCTTATTCCTTAATTACAAAGATTACTAAGTTCAGAGTGAAAGAAGATTTGAAAAAAGGGAGTAAGCCGGAAAAATAAAATATGTTATTTGACCCACTGAGTTTTTGATAATTAAACAATCGGCTATATATTAAATAACCGTATAAATTATCAGGAGGATTTATAATGAAATATACCCGCCGCAAATTTGTTAAAACTCTGGGTGCAGGGTCAGCTTTACTAATGCTGCCCGCTATTCCAGCATTTTCCAAACCACTTTTTACAGGTGATAAAAAACTTGGTATTGCGCTAGTCGGACTTGGGAATTATGCTACTCACGAACTTGCACCTGCGCTGGAGGAAACTTCACTCTGTTATTTAAATGGTATAGTTACCGGTACTCCTGCAAAAGCTGAAAAGTGGAAAAGTCAGTATAATATTCCCGATAGGAATATTTATAATTATGAAAATTTTGATAAGATAATTGATAACGAATCGATAGACGTGGTTTATGTAGTACTTCCTAACTCTATGCATCGTGAGTTTGTGATAAGGGCGGCTAAAGCAGGGAAGCATGTTTTCTGCGAAAAACCTATGGCGCTTTCTGTGAAAGAATGTGAAGAAATGATAGCTGCATGTAAAAAAGCCGGAGTAAGACTTTTTGTTGGGTATCGGTTGCACACCGATCCCTATCATTTAGCAGCAATGAAATTCAGAACCGAAGGTGAAAGTGGAATACTGTATGTACAATCCGAGTTCGGTTTTAAGATTGGCGATCCTACACAATGGCGTTTAAAAAAATCTCTCGCTGGCGGCGGTGCAATGATGGATCTCGGAATTTATGCAATCCAGGCCGCAAGATATTCTATTGGTGAAGAACCGATTTCTGTTACAGCGCAGGAATATAAGACGGATTACAAAAAATTTGCAGAAGTGGATGAGACAATCACATGGCAAATGCAATTTCCGGGTGGGCATATTTCTAATTCCACAACTTCTTATTCAACGCCGTTAAATAATCTTTATATAAGCAAAGATTACAGATGGTTTAATTTATTGCCTGCCTTTAGTTATGCAGGTATTAAAGGAATGACAAATAAAGGAGAATTAAGTTTCCCTCCCATAAATCAGCAGGCAGTTCAGATGGACACTTTTACCAAATGCATTTTGGATGACGCCGAATCCAATGCAAGTGGCGAAGAAGGATTAAAAGATCTTAAAGTTATTGAAGCAATTTATAAGTCCATTGAGAGTAGAACTAAGGCAAAGGTATAAAGTATTCAATAACTGTTTTCTGTAATTAGCATTTTGCATAATGAGAAAAAGTAAAAGAAAGGTACGCGGAAGGATGCCTGATAAACCTTCCCAAAAATTAACAATCAGTCCCGATGAAGCTGTTTTAAATCTTATGAATGATTTCAATGTAGATTTATCAAAGAAAAGTATGATCAGTTTCTATTTGTATTTCCCTACTCAAGAGAAAGCAAAAATTGCAGGAAATGATTTAACAAATTTAGGACTCGAAGTTGAATGTTCCCAGTCTTCTGATGAAAAAAATTGGCTTTGTCTTGCTTCAAAAGATTTAGTTCCAAATTTTAGTAGTTTAAATTCCATTCGGAAAAAGTTGGAAAGTATAGCCAGCAAATTGGGTGGTTTTTATGATGGCTGGGAAACAGGACTGGATGCAGATGAAAGTGAAGGTCTACCAAAAAATCAGTGATCTTAAGTATCTGCAACTAATTCCTATACAAATAAAACCTATAGTATAAACCAGTTGCATGAAATAAACATCTAAGAAAAACTGTTGTCCGAAGGACTCCTTCGGAGAAACAGTTACAAAAAATTACTTAGTTTTCAGTAACCCACGGATTAATCCGTGGGTTAATAAGAAAAACTCAACGAGACTCAACCGTTTCAACGGTTTAATAATTACCTTACACAAGGTAGTATAAATGAGGTTCTAATATGAGCAAAGTTTTCTTTGATCTCGGTATTACATTGGACGGTTATATTGCCGGACCAAACGGAGGAGCTAAAAATCCTTTAGGTGATAATGGTATTTCAATTCATAACTGGATGTTTAAGCAAAAAGCATTTTTAGAACATTTGAAAATGGAAGGCGGGGAAACAAATAATAGGGACAATGATATAATTGAAGAAACTTTTAACAGGATTGGCGCGAACATAATGGGTAAAAACATGTTTGTAGAAGGAGAAGCAAACTGGCCGGAAGAATCACCTTTTCATTGTTCCGTTTATGTTTTAACAAAAGAGAAACGTGAACCGTGGGAAAGACCCGAAGGGACAACATTTCATTTTACAGATGAATCGATAGTAACAGTTCTTAAAAAAGCAAAAAAAGATGCCGGTAAAAAAGATGTGAGAATCTCAGGCGGGGCTTCTGTTATTCAGCAATATCTTAATGCAGGATTAATTGATGAGTTCACTCTTCACCTGGCCCCGATAATAATGAACAACGGTGTTAAGTTTTTTCAAAATATTGATAAGGAAAAATTCTCTGTAGAGATTAAAGAAGTAGTTAGTTCTCCAACGGTTACACACTTGTTTTATAAGGTCAAAAATCATAAATCATAAATCAGTACTTCCTAAGGCAAACTTTTATTTTTACCATCCCTCATTTCATATGCCCTTTCATAAAAATAATTCTATTCTTATTGGTCATCACCGGTTAAAATTCATTATTTTTAGAATTAATATTTTAGTAGAATTTTTATTTGTAACAAAAGCTTAGCAGGAAGTTTTATGAAAAAATTTTTCTTTTCTGTAACCGTTGTTTTGTTTCTCTTATCAACCAATCTTTTTGCACAAATCAATGCGCGGATGCTGCAGTATCCTGATGTATCAAAGACTCAAATTGCTTTTTCTTACGGAGGAGATATTTGGATTGTGGCTAAGGAAGGTGGGATTGCACATAAGCTAACATCTGCCGAAGGTGAGGAAGTGCTGCCGCATTTTTCACCCGATGGTTCACAAATTGCTTTCAGCGGAAATTACTCCGGCAATGTTGATGTTTATACAATGCCGTCAATGGGTGGAATACCTTTAAGATTAACTTATCACGGAATGAGCGACAGGATTGTTGATTGGTATCCTGATGGGAAAAATATTTTATTTGCTTCTTCCCGTGAAAGTGGAAAGCAAAGGTTCAGTCAATTTTATAAAGTATCCGATAAAGGAGGATTACCCGAGAAGCTGCCTGTTCCTTATGGTGAATTTGCCGCATTATCACCTGATGCAAAAATGATTGCCTATACTCCACGTACAAGGGTTTTTAGAACATGGAAACGTTACCGTGGAGGAATGGCAGCAGATATCTGGATTTTTAGTCTTCAGGACAGCAGCTCGGAAGATATTACAAATAATATAGCCAATGATGAACTTCCAATGTGGCATGGAAATAAAATTTATTTTCTTTCCGACCGTGGGGCAAACGAGCGTTATAATATCTGGTGTTATGATCTGAGTACAAAGCAAACAAAACAAATTACAAACTTCAGTGATTATGATATTCACTTTCCATCAATTGGACCGGATGATATAGTTTTTGAGGCCGGAGGTTTGTTGTATCTGCTCGACCTTTCAACAGAAAAATATAAAGAGGTAAAAATAGATGTTGTTACGGATGAATCGACTTTGATGGCGAGAACTGAAAAAACCGAAAAGCTTATACAAAGTTTCTGGCTTTCACATGATGGAAACCGCGCTGTTTTCGAAGCACGTGGAGAAATCTTTTCTGTTCCTGCTGAAAATGGTCCTGTAATTAATCTTACTCAATCTTCCGCTTATGCAGAAAGATATCCTTCCTGGTCTCCTGACGGAAAATATGTTGCTTACTGGAGTGACCGTTCAGGCGAATATGAATTAACAGTTCGTGATATGGAAAATCCTGTTAAGGAAAAGAAGCTTACATCGTATGGAGCAGGTTTCCGCTACCAGATATATTGGTCGCCCGATAGTAAAATGCTTGCTTTTATAGATAAGGCGATGACTATATATATTT
Organism: uncultured Ignavibacteria bacterium; assembly: GCA_963792755.1. Taxonomy (GTDB): domain Bacteria; phylum Bacteroidota; class Ignavibacteria; order Ignavibacteriales; family Ignavibacteriaceae; genus RBG-16-34-14. The sequence continues at coordinate 244,635 of CAWBXQ010000011.1, read as the reverse complement.
ATGACAAAGAGAAAGACAGAACAATAAAAGTAGCTAAAGAATTAGACATGTATGAAGGCGAGCTTAGTAATTTTTCGGTTAGCTGGTCTCCGGACAGCCGTTATCTTGCTTATTCAAAAAATATGGACAATCTCCAAAACGGCATTACCATCTTTGATACGAAAGAAGAAAAAACTCATGTTGTAACGTCAGGATTTTATAATGATGTGCAACCCGTTTTCGATCCTGGTGGAAAATATTTATACTTTCTAACAAACAGAAACTTTTCCCCTGTCTACAGCGATTTTGATAATACCTGGGTTTATCCAAACGCAACTCAAATAGCGGTTGTTCCTTTAACTGATGAAATTCCTTCTCCGCTGGCTCCGAAAAATGATTCTGCTTCTGTAAAAAAAGAAGAGGTAAAAAAAGATGAGAAAAAGGAAGATAAGAAGGATGAGGGAAAAAAAGATGAAGAGAAGAAAGACGAGAAGAAGATAAAAGAAACTGCTATAACTTTTGATGGTTTTGAAGAGAGATTAGAAATTCTTCCGCCGAAAGGAGGAAATTATTCCGGTTTGAGTGCGGCGAAAGGGAAAGTTATTTATCATAAATTTCCCGCAGCAGGTTCCGGCGAAGAAAACAAACCTGTTAATTATTATGATTTTGAAAAGCGTGAAGAAAAAACAATTGTGCCCGATGCCGACGCTTTCCAGTTGTCTGCAGATGGAGATAAAATTATAGTCGGTCATAAAAACTCATACTATGTTGTAAGTGTTGCCCCGGATCAAAAATTAGAAAAGAGAATGCCAACCGACCAGATGGAGATGACCGTTGTTCCTCGCGAAGAATGGCAGCAGTTGTTTAATGACGCATGGAGATTTGAGCGCGACTATTTCTATGATCCAAATATGCATGGACTAAACTGGGAGGCAATAAAAGAGCAATACAATAAGCTGCTTAAATATGCAATTACCAGGTGGGATGTTAACTTTGTTATAGGCGAGCTTATTTCAGAGATCAGTTCTTCGCATACTTACCGCTTTGGCGGTGATGTTGAAAATGCGCCTTCAAAACCGGTTGGGTATCTCGGGATAGACTGGGGCCTGAAAGACGGTTTCTATTACGTGAAAAGAATTGTTAAAGGTGCGCCATGGGATAACGAAGTGAGGTCTCCTCTTGATAAGCCGGGATTAAAAATTAAAGAAGGAGATTTTATACTTGCTGTTAATAACGTTCCAATAAATACTGCAGACGATCCGTGGTCTGCTTTCCAGGGTTTCGCAGACAAAACAGTTGAACTTACGGTAAACGACAAACCAACTACAGATAGCGCGTGGACTATTCTTGTTGAAACATTAAATGATGAAACAAGATTGAGAAACCTCGAATGGATTGAATCGAATAGAAAAAGGGTTGATGAAGCAACTAACGGAAAAGTTGGTTACATCTATGTGCCGAGCACAGGATTAGATGGACAGTATGAACTTGTAAGAATGTTTTATGCACAATATCAAAAAGAAGGTTTAATAATCGATGAAAGATTTAATAACGGCGGACAATTACCAGACCGTTTTGTTGAACTGTTTGACAGAAAACCCTTTTCGTACTTTGCGTCTCGCGACGGAAAATCACTTCAGGGTTCATCGATAGCAAACTTTGGTCCTAAGGTAATGCTGATAAACGGATGGAGCGGTTCAGGCGGAGATGCTTTCCCGGATTATTTCAAGAAAGCGGGACTCGGTCCTTTGATTGGAACAAGAACCTGGGGAGGCTTAATCGGAATTACCGGCAATCCGGATTTAATTGACGGCGGTAGAGTCACTGTTCCTACACTCAGAATGTATAATCCTGATGGAACATGGTTTAAAGAAGGGCACGGTGTTGATCCGGACATTGAAGTTGTTGAAGATCCGACAAAGCTTTCCAAAGGAGTAGATGTACAGCTTGAAAAAGCGATTGATGAAGTAATGAAAAAGCTGAAAGAAAAACCGACTGTTATCCCGGAACATCCGGCTTACGAGAAAAGATAAAGTTGTTAATAATGCCGGGCTTGTCCCGGCATTTTTTAGGTAAAATTAAATTCACACATAATTAGATAAATAAATTTTCTTGAATAATAAATTGAGGTCTGAAATCCCCAATAATTACAAATGGATTTAGTGCTTTATAGTGATATCGTTTTGTTGTTCCTAGAACAAAATAATAGTCCTTGGTTTTCGCAAAGTCATCAAAATATCTCTTCTTAACATCCTCACATGCTTTTTTTTCATCACCTTTATGTCTTACTAATGAATTCCAGAAAAGCATACCGGTTTCCCAATCCTCAATCATTAGTGTAGAACTTTTACCAGCATCATCTTCAAACTTAAATGAAAATTTATAGGGGAGTTTATTAACAACTTCAAATTCAGTTATATCGTCTTCATTCTGATTATCGAAAAGATTTAGTTGCAGCTTTTTTGAATTCAGATAATCAAGTTTTTCTTTTTTCCATTCCCTGGTTGTTTCTTCATAAGTGAAATCAATAATTTTGGCTGGTTTGAAAACTGCTAATGAAGTACAGGCTTTTTTATCTTTAGCTTCTGCAATTAGTTTTTCTAGGTTGGTATAAACATTATTAAGAACATAATTTCTTCTTTCTGACCAAACATCACCATCTGGTTTAATTATACCATGGGAAACCATGTCACTTAGATAAATATCTTTAGGTCTATACGATTCCGGTCGGAAATCACTTTTGTTTCTTTCCAGGTCTAACTCAACCCATTCATACTTTCTGAATTGTTTTTCATAATCAAGTTGTCTAAAAGGTATCGGATAGACTCTTATCCAATTACCTTCTTCAGCAATCCCTGCTGTACAAACTGTTTCATTGTATTTCCTGGAAATTGCCGGGTAAGCTTTAACAGTAATTAGAATTTTAATTCTCATTATACCCCCTAAAGATGTTTAACTATACAATCCTTTTTATATTTATTTACTAAAGCATTAATAGTGCGGCTTCTATGGCAGTATGTATGATCAGCTTCAAAGCACATTAATGCTATTCTTTTATTCGAAATGAAAATTTTATTAAGTTCTTCTAATTCTTCAGATTTTTTAGGCAAAATATTTTCTTCATACTCTCTGAAAAGACTTTCATAATCTTTTTTTGAATTAAGCTGTTGTCTTTTATTTGAATCTATCCCAAGTTCCGGTATGTGAATGTATCTTATGCCAGCATTTTCTACAATAAACTTCAGTTGTTTTTTTGAAAAGCCATATTTCATACTCAATGCATTTTTCCTGATATCGCATAATACATGAATATTTTCTTTTATCAGTTCATTTGTAAAATGTTCAACGGTCTTTGCCTCATAACCTATTGTAAAAAGTGCATAATCATTTTTTATTGGTCTTGAGTTTACAACAGTTCTATATTTCTCCTCGTCTAATATTTTTTCAGCAATTGTACTGTTAATTGAAAAATAAGGGTAGTGTTCATAAACATATTTTATTAATTCATTGCCTTTTAATTGTTTGAACTTATTGTAAAGATTAGAAATTAAAATCTTATCACCTGTTTTTAGCTGCTTCAGATAGTTTGTTTTGTCGTTTATATTCCAATGCTTTTCTGTTTCCACAACTAAATTATATTTAGTTAATGTTGACATATCTTGGTTAGCCTGGAAAGAAAAGCAGCCATACTTATAAGGAATAAATTCAAAGAAGGGTTCCGTTTTATCAATGTTTAATAAGAATAAATATTTCTGAAAATCGATTTTTTGAAGTGAACCCCCAAAAATTTTCAATAAAGACAGTAATATTTTTCTTCTGTAAAACATTTTCTTGTTTTATGATTATAAAAATAACGTTTCATTTTTTATAAACAAATATCAAACCAAAATAAAGATACCATTATAAAGGGAAACGAAGTAAGACTTACTTTATTTTTATTAGTAAGGCCACATTCTCTATGTGAAAAGTCTGAGGGAACATATCCAAAGGTCTCATCTTAATTAATTTGTAACCAGCCTCTGCAAATAATTTAATATCTCTTGCTTGCGTTGCTGGGTTACAGCTTACGTAGACAATTTTTTCAGGATTAATTTTTATTATATCTTCAACTGTATTTTTGTGCAAACCGCTTCTCGGTGGGTCGAGAATAATTACATCAGGTTTTGGAATTTTACTTTCTTCTATCACAGGAAGAAATGATTTGTAAAGATCGGCATTAAAGAATTGAACATTATCAATATTATTTAATTCTGCATTTGTTTTTGCATCTTCAATTGCTGATTCAACGGACTCAAAAGCATAAACTTCTTTTACTTTTTTAGATATATAAATTGCTATTGTTCCTGCCCCGGAATAAAGATCATAAACTATTTCATCGCCTTTTAAATCCGCAAAGTCTAAAGCAGTTTTGTAAAGATTTTCGGCTTGCAAAGTATTTGTCTGGAAAAATGAATTAGCACTTATCCTGAAAGTAAAATTTCCTATCATATCTGTTATAAATCCATCACCAAATAAAACATGCTCATAATCTCCAACTGCAATGGAGGCTTTCTTTTCATTAATATTATTTACAATAGTTGTTATCGAAGGAAAGGTTTTTATCAGATTGTTAACATAACTCTTCATTAAGGAATCATCTTCGTAAGCCGTGACAATGTTTATCATTAAATCTTTTGTATGATAAGATTGCCGTATTACAAGGTTGCGCAAAAACCCGGTATGGGTTTTTGTAGAATAAGGTTGAACATTTCTTTCTTTGAAAAAGTCTCTTGTAAAGTTTAATATTTTGAAACTCAATTCAGACTGAAGATAGCAAACATCGATATCGAGAACTTTATCAAATACATTCGGAACATGAAGTCCCAGAGCGAAATTCTTATCTGTTTTTTCCTCAGTAGAGATTTCGTTTTCAGTTAGCCATCTTTTATCTGAAAAAGAAAATTCCATTTTGTTTCTGTAGAAGAAAATATTTCCGGAAGGAATAATAGGAAGCATTTCAGGCAGTTCTGAAAAGCCGCCTATATTTTTAAAAATTTCTTTGACCTGCTGTTCTTTATATTTTAATTGAGACTCGTATGATAAGTCCTGCTGTTTGCAGCCGCCGCAGACTCCAAAATATTTACATTTTGCTTCAACTCTTTCTGATGATGGAGAAATAATCTCAGAAGTTTTTGCTTCCGCAAATGATTTTTTAATCTTTACGAGTTTTGCTTTTACTTTATCGCCGGGATAGGAGTTCTGAACAAATATGACGAAATTTTTTTCGTCCCCATCTTCTAGTTTTATCCGTGCAATACCTTTTCCCTCGAAAGCATATCCTTCTATTTCCAGTTCGAGTAAATCGCCTTTTTTCATTTATTCCTTTAAGTTCAAGTGCAGGAGCAAGTTCAGGACTTGCACTTGATCTTGAACTTACACTTTTCGTAATACTAACATTTCATACCCAATAAACTTATCACCGCCGAGTTTTAAATAAGCATTCGCTTCGTGACTGTATGTCTTTAATAATTTTCGCATACTCCCCGGTTCTTTTCCTGTAAATTCTTTTGATGATTCTTCAAGAACTCTTTTGCTCATTGAATAAAAATCTTTTAATGTTCCGGATAAATCCTCTTCGGCAATAAATTCAAATCCTTTTGATAAATAATATTTTTTAATTCGATCTTTAAATAAAGGTGACAGATCATTATTCTCCCAAATGTCTTTTACAAACTGCGGCGGAGTTGGGGATAAACTCATTATTTCACCCACACAAAAATACCCTTCCGGTTTTAATATCTTTTTTACTTCTTTAATGACCTTGTTCCTTCTCATTGTCCCTGTTGAACCTTGCGCATAAATTATATCAAACTTTTCAGGTTTAAAATCTGTGTTATCATAATCCATCATCCGAACATTTATTTCTTTAAGTTCAGATAAAACGAGTCTCGCTTGAAAAAGAGAATCTTCATCATCTATTATGAGATAGACTTCTGCGGCTTCATTCTCATGAAAAATTTCTGCTATTTCTTCACATCCTGAACCAATAACCAGGACGGATTTATCTTTTATTTCAACTGTTTTTAAGAAAGCCGAAATTTGTTTATCAGTACCGGGGAGGAAAATTTTTCCGTTTATCTTCAAATTTTAACTTTTTTATTGAGTTCTAAAAATCAGGTTGTAAATTAATTAAAAGTTATTTAAATACTTCACGGTAAAGGCGATCTGTAATTAAGAATTATTTTATTATGTTTCCTCAGTGTTTTTAAAGGAGATTAGATATGAAGCTGGTTCGCGTTATTTTGATTCCATTTTTTTTATTTTTTGCAGCATGCTCTTCTTTGGTTTTAAAGCCCGTTGATTTTGCATGGCCGGTCGAATCGGTTTTGCATGTTAATGATGATGGTTCTGTGAAAGAAGACAGGCACACTTTAAACTTCAATGTAAAAGCACTTTTCCTTGAAGAAACAGAGGGAGATTCAACCGCATATCTTAACAAAGATATCAGGATTATCAGGGATACCAAAGGTTACTATTTTGTGACTGCACAAAATTTTAAGAACGTTTATGTTTTTGCAGGCACAGATGGTGAACTGAAACTTGATAATAAAATTGAGATATCGGAAAAAGAAGGTATGAGCAATCCTGCTTTTAACCAGAGATTACCTTATGTAGAACTGGTTGATAACGGAAAGAAAACTCTCCTGTCTAATGAAGGAATAGAGAGTGAGGATAAAAAATGAAAAATAAAACATTAATAATAGCATTAGCATTTATAATATTGTCCGGCTTAGTTCCGGCAATTTATGCACAATCTGATTATGATATTGTTCAAAACTTTAAACAAAAGTATAGTCAGATACAAGAGGACATTAAGAACCCGCAATCGCTTGAAGATCTTGATTCTATTTATAACAGAATTAATGCTTTAAAGAGCGAATTTGCATCTCACAGTGAATTGCTTGACAAAAGTTTGTACCCGGATGATTTCAATAAATCTTTTGAAAAGTTGACGAACGCATACAATCTTAAGAGGAGTGATTTTACGCAGATTGATGTTTTGCAAACCACGGTTACAAGCTTGCAGGAGCAAGTCGATTCTCTAAACCAGCATAATGCAGATTTGCTTAGCCGCGTGCAGGTGCTTGAGCAGCAAAGTAAGACCGATAAATCCCGCTTGGCTCAGCTTGAAAAAACCATAGGCGAGCTAAGAGTATCTCTGCAAAAAAGAGACGATATGGTTATGAGTATGGTAGATTCATTGCTTCCTCATCCCAATACCGGAACTCCACTTAGCCCGCAGGAACAGCAGGAAATCTATAACAAGTTAGGAAAGAATAATGTTCTTTATAACATAAAACGTTTGCTGAGCGATAACATCAGGTTTATACAAATGACAAAATTGTATCCTGAAGATGTTAACGATATAAAAGAACAGCAGGATGACTTTGCAAGAATGTGGAGAAATATCGGTCCGAGAATGGTTGAGATTTATTCAGGAAAAGAAGGCGCTAATTATCTTAAAGACATAGACGAATCCTTTACACAATGGAAAGATGCGCTTGAACAGGGAGTATGGAATTCGATTAATTCAGAGTTTGCAAAGTATAACATTAACCTCAGCAAATTTTCTTCGGGTAAAGATTTTACTCGTGTTACAACATCTTTTATAAATGATGAAATAAAGAATGCCGGGGTTAAAAGTCATGATGAATCGATAATCACGTATAAAAATTTTGCTGACAGTGCATGGTATGGAGATGTTAAACAGGAGTGGGTTTCTAATCTTATAGATTATAAAATGATGACTGAAGCCCAGAAAGATACTATTGAAAAGAAAATTTCGGAATGGAATGACAAAGTTTCTCCGGCTAACATGAGTTACATTTTTATTATAATCGCAGTTGTTGTTATAGCCATTATTCTGATTATCTTCTTCAGAAAGTATTTTGGTTCAAAACCAAAGACTGAACCTGACGAGGAATAATTTTATTGTCCACTCTTTTTAAGATGACCTGAATATCCAATCTCTACAAAGAGTCATAATTTTTTACATATAAAAAACCCGCATCATTTTACTGACGCGGGTTTAGTGAGAAGTGAAAGAGCAGGCATATTCATATAATCAATTTATATTGATTATTGCACCATGCTCTGAGTCTTTGACATACCGACGTTTACTGTTACATAATTGGTGCCTGCACTCTCCATTCCCTTATTATCTACGGCTACTACATAGTAAACATATTTTTGGCCGCCTTCGGGAACGTCCTCTATCTTATCCTCATAATTGGTCTCAGTTGCTGTACTGATTTTCTTAAAATCTAATTTTGAGGGATCCATTTGTGAACTAGAGCCGGAGCTTGAATCCATATTATTATCTTCAGACATTGAAGGACCCATTGCCCTGTAAATATTATATGTTATGGCTGTTTCTCCCTCAGGTGCCTGCCAGGTGAGGTTTACGGTGTTCCCATTTGCTGTTGCCAATAAATTAGACGGGGGATTTGAAGTTGAATTTAGAGTAGAATCAGTTTGTGAAAAAGCTGCACCGCAGAAAATAATCATTGTTCCCATAAATAATAAAGCAGTTCTTACCAGCGTTTTGTATAACATAGCACACCTCTTAAATAATTAATTGTTTAACATCTGCCGATTAAATTTTAGTCTCAAACTACAGACCACAAATATTTTTTGTAGAAATAAGTTTGATTTATTTCTCATATAATTTTTTAAATCAGAATTCAGATAGCGTGGAATGTTTTTTTTTGAAGGAGTTATAAAAATATTTTTTAGTTAGATAATGAACTTGTGATATTAAACAACAAAGTAAAATTTACTGTATGTGACACGAATTTTGTGCGAGAGCAAAAATTTTATTTCGCAGTGTTTATTTTTCTCTACTTGCTTAATTCATAATCAACCCCTGGTTTTATATCCTTATTAATTCTTAAACTTTGATTATATAGAATTACATTGGCATAATAGATGTACAATTAAGAAGTAAAGGATTCACATTTTTATTTTTTTCACCTCCGTACTTTTTCAATTTAAAAACAAATTGAATGTGATGAGTGTGTTCGAACGGATTTCATAATTAAAGTAAGGAGGAATTTATGTTTAGCAGGAGGACCATATGCTTATTATTTGTAATGTTAGCTTCGGCTACTTACGCGCAAGAAATGATAAATCCATTTTCAATAGGTCCACAAGTCGGTTATTTTAAAGCCTCTGATGCAGACAACGGCAATATTATGCCCGGAGCAGCTTTAAGACTAAGACTCGCAAATGCACTTGGCTTTGAGGCTTCAATTGATTTCAGACAGGAACACTACCGTAATGAGGCAATTACACTTAAATCATGGCCAGTTTTAATAACGGGATTATTTTATCCGACTCAAAACATTTACGGAGCTATCGGAGTTGGATGGTATAATACTCAAATCGAATATAGCAAGGGACTGAATTTTTTAAGTGATAAAAGTTCACAGAAATTTGGCTGGCATTTCGGTGCTGGAGTCGAGATGCCTCTTTCTAAAAAAATAAAACTCGCTACAGATTTCAGATATACATTCCTTAACTATGATTTTGAAGAAGTGCCTGGTTCAAGCAATATATCCAGCGATTATTTTATAATTACAGCCGGACTGTTTTTCCAATTAAATTAATTAATGATTGCAGTCGGTATTTGGAACTATAGAAATATGTTTATGAAGAACTTTAAATAGTATGTGGACCACACTTATAATAAAAAGGAGGTCGTTATGCATAGCAAGCAATTGAGTGATTTTTTTCTGGATGAATTAAAAGAAATATACTATGCCGAGAATAGACTAATTTCTACTCTTCCTCAAATGATAGGAAAAACTTTTTCGGATGAATTAACATTTACCTTAAATGATCATCTTGATGAAACAAAAGAACATGTTAAAAGGCTTGAAAAGATCTTTGAAGAAGTTGGAGCGAAAGCGGAAGGTAAGAAATGTGAAGCAATGGAAGGTTTAATAAAAGAAAGCAACAGAATTATGGAGGATTTTAAAGATTCTCCTTTAATTGATGCAGCATTAATTTCGGTGATACAAAGAATTGAACATTATGAAATCGTCTCATATGATTTTCTCATAACTTTTTCTGAACATCTTGGATATTCTAACGCAACGGATTTATTAAATGTAACTCTTAATGAAGAAAAACTAGTTGACAGCTGGCTGACAAAAATAAGTGAAAATGAGAGAGTAAAAGAAGAAGTTGTTTGAATATGAACATTATTGAGTTTTCTCAGATAATAGGATTGTAAAACTAAGAATAGAGGAGAGAACAGTGATTAAGAATATGGCTTCTGTAGTATTTCTTTTAGTTCTTTTTTTAGGGACTTCTTCAATTAGAGCACAATATGCCCCCGAAAATAAGAAGTTTGGATTTGGAATTATTATTGGGGATCCAACAGGAGGGACAGCTAAACTATGGCTAAACCATGAAAATGCTTTAGCATTCAGTCTTGGAAGTTCGTTCTTCGGCAGTCCGAGAATTGGTGTTGATTACTTGTGGCACTTCAATGCTTTTGAAACAGATATATTAAATTTGTATGCTGGACCTGGAGGTGTTATAGGAATAGGAGAAGGAGACGGATTCTGGCACAAAAATAAATTTATAAGAACCAACAATAAATTGGGTCTTGCAGCAAGAGGAATATTCGGTCTTGATGTAATTCCGCGAAGAACACCCCTTGAAATATTTGTAGAAATGGGAGTTCTTCTTGCAATTGTTCCTGATTTTGAGTCTGCATTTGATGCTGCACTTGGGTTAAGGTTTTATCCATAATGCAATGGAGAAAGTTTTTAGTAGAAAAAATGAGATAGTGAGACTTAACTAAACAATTCCCTCTGTGTTTTTAAGGAGGTTAGTATGAAGCTGGTCCGCGTTATTTTGATTCTGTTTTTTTTATTCTTTGTAGGCTGCTCTTCTTTAGTCCTAAAGCCGGTTGATTTTGCATGGCCAGTGGAGTCGGTCTTGCATGTTAATGATGATGGTTTTGTAAAAGAAGACAGGAATACTTTACATTTCAATGTAAAATCACTTTTTCTCGAAGAGACTGAGGGAGATTCAACCGCATACCTGAATAAGGATATCAGGATTATCAGGGATACCAAAGGTTATTATTTTGTGACCGCACAAAATTTCAAGAACGTTTATGTTTTTGTCGGTACAGATGGAGAACTGAAACTTGATAATAAGATTGAGATATCTGAAAAGGAAGGTATGAGCAACCCGGCTTTTAACCAAAGAACGCCGTATATAGAATTGGTGGATAATGGAAAGAAAACTCTCCTGTCTAATGAAGGAGTAGAGAGCGAGGATAAAAATGAAAAATAAAACATTAATAGTAGCTTTAGCATTAATAATATTGTCCTGCTTGGCTCCGGCAGTTTATGCACAAACTGATTATGATATAGTTCAAAGCTTTAAACAGAAGTATAGTCAGATACAGGAGGACATTAAGAATCCACAGTCGCTTGACGATCTTGATTCAATATATAATAGAATTACTGCTTTGAGAGATGAATTTGTATTACATCGCGATTTGCTTGATAAAAGCTTGTACCCGGATGACTTTAATAAAGCCTTTGAAAAGCTCACGAATGCATACAATGTTAAGAGAAGTGATTTTACCCAGATAGATGTTTTGCAAACCACGGTTACAAGTATGCAGGTACAGCTCGATTCTCTAAACCAGCACAATACGGATTTACTTAACCGCGTGCAGGTTCTTGGGGAACAGAGCAAAAACGATAAATCCCGTTTGGCTCAGCTCGAGAAAACTATAGGTGCTCTTCGTGTATCGCTGCAAAAAAGAGATGATATGGTTATGAATATGGTTGATTCTTTGCTGCCTCAGCCAAATACAGGAGCCGCATTAAGCCCGCAAGAGCAGCAGGAAATCTATAACAAGCTGGGAAAAAATAATGTTCTTTATAACATTAAACGGTTATTAAGTGATAACATCAGGTTTATACAAATAACAAAATTGTATCCTGAAGATGTCGATGATATAAAACAACAACAGGATGACTTTGCAAGAATGTGGAGAAGCATTGGTCCAAGGATGGTAGAGATTTATTCCGGGAAAGAAGGTGCTAATTACCTTAAAGATATAGATGAATCCTTTACACAGTGGAAAGATGCACTGGAACAGGGAGTTTATAATTCGATTAATTCCGAATTCGCGAAGTATAACATTAACCTCAGTAAATTTTCTACAAGTAAAGATTTTACACGCGTTGCAACTTCTTTTATAAATGATGAAATAAAAAATATCGGATGTTAAAAGTCATGATGAAGTCACTAATCACTTATAAAAATTTTGCAGACAGTGCCTGGTATGGAGATGTAAAACCGGAATGGGTTTCAAATCTTATAGATTATAAGATGATGACTGAAGCCCAGAAGGATACTATTGAATGGAGAATTTCCGAATGGAAGGAGAAGGTTTCTCCTTCTAATATGGATTATCTTTTCATAATAATTGCAGTCATTGCAATTGCAATCATTTTGATCTTCTTCTTCAGAAAGTATTTTGGTTCAAAACCAAAGACTGAACCTAACGAGGAATAATTTTATTGTCCCCTCTTTTTATAGAGGGGACAATCTTTTCTAAATTGCCTTTCTTTATCCCTTCTGCTATTTTTGATTGGTTTGATAAACATAAAAAACCGGAGTGATTATGAAAGAAAAATTTGAAGAAGAGGATTTAGATGTTAACGGTTTTGATGATCTGACTGACCTCGATTTTGGCGGGGAAAACGAGAAAGAAACTGCTGAGAAGATTGAATTTGTTGAAAGCAACATCTGGACAAAACTCGAAGCTGTCGGAAAGAAAATTTCTTTTGCAAAAGATATTCTTGCACTTGTAAATTATTTGCGCGATCCTCTTGTTTCCTGGCACCGCAAAGCAATTGTTGTTGCTGCACTCATTTATTTTATTTCTCCTATAGACGCAATCCCAGATTTAACACCTTTGTTTGGATATCTGGATGACCTTGGTGTAATTATGGCGTTGTTAAAGTTTCTCGGCAGTGAACTTATTCCTTATTATGATCCGGGATACCGGGCATAATTTTCACAAATATTTTTTAAGGAAAGAACCTAAATGAATTACAAAATCGATAAGAGTGAAATAGTATATAGAGGAAGAGTGTTTGATCTGCAGGTTGATGAAATTACTTATGACAGTGGAAATAAAGGTGTAAGAGAAATTGCTATTCATCCGGGTGGTGCTGTAGTTCTTCCTTTAAAAGACGATGGAAAGATTGTATTTGTAAAACAGTTCAGATTTCCATTTAACGAAGTTATGCTTGAACTTCCCGCCGGAAAACTTGATAAGGGAGAAGATCCTTTTACTTGTGCTTACCGCGAATTAGAAGAAGAAACTGGTTATAAAACTGAAAATATTATAAAACTTGGGGCTATTCGGACAACTCCCGGCTTCTGTTCGGAGATTCTTCATTTGTACTTAGCAAGGGATTTAGTTGCAGGTAAACATAACCGCGAAGAAGGCGAGGCAGGAATGGAAGTTTTTGAATTTTCAATTGAAGAAGTCGAGGCAAAAATAAAAAACGGGGAAATCACTGATGCAAAAACAATTTGTGCATTTCACCTTGCGAAAAGCTATTTTAATCAATAATCAAATATTTTTGTCATTCAATCATTCATAAATTCAGGCATCCAAATACTACTTTATCAGAATTGCTGAATGATTGATTGCCTGAATGGATGCATGATTCTTTAAACATTTAGATTATGTTAAAAACACTTCACGTTAAAGATTACGCACTGATTGAAAGAGTCGATGTAGAATTTGATGCCGGGCTGAATATTATAACGGGCGAAACCGGGGCGGGAAAAACAATTCTTATAGATGCTTTAAGTTTACTTCTGGGTGAAAGAGCTTCAACAGAAGTTGTAAGAAAAGATGCCGACAAATCAATTGTTGAGGGAATATTTAATGTTAAGGGAAATAAAAAAGTAGAATTCCTTCTTCAACAAAATGAAATTGATTTTTCTCCTGAACTTATAATCCGCAGGGAAATTTCTCTTAAAGGTTCCAACCGTTGTTTTGTAAATGATACTCCTGTTCAGTTATCTCTCATAAAAGAACTCGGAGATATTCTTGTTGATTTACACGGTCAGCATGAACATCAATCATTATTAAGAACAGAAACACATATCGAGTATCTCGATAGCTGCGGCGATACTGAAGATCTTTTAAGAACTTACAGATGGCTTTATAAATCTTTAAATAATCTTACTAATGAATTAAAAGAGCTAAAAGAAAAAGAGACATCTTTAACCGAAAAAAAAGATTTATATGAATTCCAGATAAAAGAAATTGATGCTGTTTCTCCCGAAATCGATGAAGAAGATACGCTGGAAAATCAATTAGTAGTTTTAGAGAATTCAGAAAGGCTTCAACTACTGACTTCGGAAATTTACCAGGGTTTGTACGAGTCGGAAGGTTCTGTTTATGATTCTTTAATGAAGATGAAAAATGAAATAAATGAACTTGTGGAAATTGATAAGACATTCAAAGAAACTAATAAAGAATATGAATCTGTTGTTGCAATCATAAACGAAATAGCAAACAGCTTGAGAAATTACAGCAGCAAAATTGAATTTGATCCCGAGAAATTAGATGCTATAAGAGAAAGACTCGGAGCAATTAGTCTTCTTAAAAAGAAATACGGAGGCTCATTAAAATCTGTAATTGAGCATAGGAAAAAAATCGGTGAAGAGTTTTCAATTGCAGAAAATTATTCCGGTAAAATTTCAGAACTCGAATCAAAAATAGAAACTGTAAGAGAAAATTGCGGTTCGGCGGCGGAGAAGCTTTCTGTAAAAAGAAAAGAGACTGCGAAGAAAATAACAAAAGATATTATTGAATTACTAAAGCAAGTTGGTATCCCAAATTCTAAATTTGAAGTGGAGATCTTAAACATACCTGCGGAAAGCTCAGATGATTTTATTTTGGTGAAAGGGAAACCATATAAATTTAATTCTTCAGGTTATGATAATGTACAATTTTTTATTTCAACAAATATTGGTGAAGATGTTAAACCGTTGGCTAAAGTTGCATCAGGCGGAGAAATATCGAGAATTATGCTTTCGTTAAAAACAGTTCTTGCAAAAACAGACAGGCTTCCTTTATTAATCTTTGATGAAATCGATACAGGAGTAAGCGGGCACATTGCACAAAAAGTCGGACAGACTCTTAAACTACTTGCTTTTCGTCACCAGATAATTGCAATAACTCATCTTCCACAAATTTCCGGTTTAGCAGACCATCATTATGCAGTTGAAAAAGTGGAAGTCAATAAACGTGTTATAAGCAGGATAAGAAAACTAAATAAAGCAGAACGGATTAAAGAAGTTGCTAAACTTATGAGTGGAGAAAACATAACAGAAGCAAGCATTAAAGGAGCTAAAGAATTAATGGGGCTGGATTAAAACTACTTAAGTGGGAATTTTTTAAAGTATAATTGTTACCTAATATTCTTTTGATACACTGAATTTAATGTATTATCCAACGAAAATAATTCGCCGGGCTTTCAGCATAATTGTTGCATTATAAGATTTTAATTTACAAATTCACTGAGCCGAAAATTAACATTAATTCTTAGTGAGGATTTAAATGAAAAAAATTCTTCTTTTTTTGGTTATTTCACTCTTCCTGTCGGCACCTGTGTTCTCCCAGGTTGAGGATAGATTTAGTTTTCTTAATGAATCTGAAATAACCGACTATGCAAAGCCGTTCGGTACTTCGCTCGGGATGGCGTTTAATTCAGCTTCTTACCATACCGCAAAAGTCTCTGATTTCTTCGGATTTTCAATTGGTTTTGAAGGAATGATGATATTTATCCCAAATGATCAAAGAACGTTCACTCCTTCGATCTCGGGTTATAATGTCGACCACCCGGCACAAACAATTTACGGTAGCAATCAAAGCACATCTTATTACGGCCCAAATGGTTATAAGATTTATCCTCCCGGAATTGACCGATCCTGGGTGCCCGCAGTATTGCCTCAAATTTCTGCAAGTTTTATGGGTAGCGAAGTTATGATTCGTTATTTGCCGAGTATTTCATTAGGTGATAACGAAGATCTGAGCATGTTCGGTATTGGTTTGAAACATAATATTAGTCGTTATATTCCTCTTTCTCCTGTTGATATATCGGTACAGTTCTTGTACAACACACTTAAAATTACTGGTGTAATGGATATAACTGCATACGCGCTTAACGCACACGCAAGTAAATCTTTCGGTTTCCTAACACTTTACGGCGGGTTGCAGTACGAATCAAGCACTTTTAATCTTGATTATACTTTTAATGATCCCAGTAATACTGATCCTGTTAAACAAGGAAAGGAAATAAAGGTAAGCATAAATGGAGATAATAATTTCAGAGCAACTATTGGTACATCGTTGAAGCTGGCTGTTATAGTGTTGAACGTTGATTATAGCCTCGGAGTTCAGTCGGTACTTTGCGGCGGCTTATCATTTGAATTTTAATAGGAGAATAAAGAGAATGAAAAAAATTATAAAATCATCTTTACTATTGTTTACTGTACTCATTGCTTTTGCAATGAGTGGTTGTGACTCTCTGCAAAATTTCTTATTTGATTTGCCGATATCTTTTCAGATTGACGCAAATGGAGTAAGCAGTTCTTCAGGTTCTCAAAGTTATTGCCTCACCGATAATCAGCAATATCAGGATTATGCAGATAAAATAAATAGTATAACTTATGCAGATGCTTATTTCGTAACACGAGACGTAAGCCCGGCGACAATGAAAGGTACTATTACATTCCAGCTATTAGATGGCAATAATAATACTATCATTTCTTATTCTGATCCTAACATTGTTCCTGCTGATCATGATAGTACAAATGCTTATCATCTGATGTTGGATCAATCTCAAATTGATGATGTAAATGCTTCACTTGCAGGTGGGAACAGGTGCTTTACGGGCGTTTACAGTTTTGAAGTTAGCTCAGGTGGCAGTCTGATTAATAATCATATAAAAGTTGATATTGAAGTGTTGTTTACATTAGATACAAAGCTATAAATATTCTGATATAGAGATTTAAAATCCTTACGGAGCTTATTCCGTAAGGATTTTTTATTTTAAAGGATAATCAAACAATTAAATAATTAAAATTTTTTAGTTTCTTTTTGTATTTTAGAATCATTATCCATATATAAAAGCAATAAGAAATTTTTGAAAAATTCCGCGTTATATATTCATATCCCTTTCTGCGATCATAAATGTATTTATTGTGATTTCTATTCAATCATTACTAAAGATAACATTCCATCTTTTTTAGCTTCTGTAAAGAGAGAAATAGATTACTATGCAAGTCTTTATTCAAGTGAGCGTTACTTCACATCAATTTATTTTGGAGGAGGAACGCCATCACTTATGGATACCCGGTATATCTCTGAGATAATAGATTATCTTTATAAAAGTTTTTCTGTTTCTGAAAATGCTGAAATAACTCTGGAGACAAACCCGGGAACTGTAAATCAAAATAAACTCAAAGATTTTTGTACAACAGGAATAAACAGGATTAGCATTGGTATTCAATCTTTTCACGAGGATGAATTAAAATTTTTAACAAGAATTCATGATAAAGCAACCGCAATTGATACGGTGTATAATGCAGAAAAAGCAGGATTTAAAAACATAAGTGCTGATCTCATTTTTAATCTTCCCGGGCAAACAAAAGCAAAGTGGCTGAATAATTTAGAAACAATTGTAGAACTACCTGTAAAACATATCTCGGCTTATAGCTTAATTCTAGAAAGAGGAACAATCCTGAATAAAATGGTTTTAGATGGCAAAGTTAAAATTGAGGATGAAGATTATGATGCGGAACTGTACGAGCTAACTATAGATTTTCTTGAATCAAATGGGTTCTCACAATATGAAGTTTCAAATTTTTCTAAAGAAGATTTTGAATGTATTCATAATAAAGCTTACTGGGAGTATAGAGATTATTTGAGTTTTGGTCCTTCCGCTCATTCATTTGTTGAAGGAAAAAGATGGTGGAATTTCTCAAGCTTAAAGAAATATATTCGTGAAATTGAAACGAAGAATTTTGCTGTTGCCGGTTCGGAGATAGTAACTAAAGAACAATTCTTTGATGAATATATTATGCTGGCTTTGAGAAGTAATGGAATAAATATCAACGAACTACAATTAAAATTTGGTGATGGCTGGCTAAAGAGCAAATCAAATTATTTTTCAGAACTTCAGCAGCATAATCTTTTAATGATTAGTAAAGATAATATAAGGCTGACTAAAAATGGTTATGCTGTTTGCGATGAAATTTTATCAAACATACTTTAACGCATAATGCTTAAGTTAAAACTCCACTGGCAAATATTGATAGCACTTTTTCTTGGTGTATTATACGGGTTCTTTTTTTCCGGAGCCGTTGGATATGTAAGCTGGATGGGATATCTTTTTCTCCGTGCACTAAAGATGATAATTATTCCGCTTATAGTTACATCGATCGTGTCTGGTGTTTCTAATATTGGAAATGCTCAAAACCTTGGTAAACTTGGATTAAAGACGATTACATATTATGTCGTTACAAGTTTAATGGCAATTCTTGTTGGACTTGCACTTGTAAATATTCTTCAGCCTGGTGTTGGAGCGGATCTGGGTTTTCAGAAAAATGTTGAGAATTTAAATACTTCCGGCAGTTTAGGAAACATATTATTGAGAATGATTCCTTCTAATATTTTTCAGGCTCTCGTTTCTGCAGATATGCTTGCTATAATTTTTTTCTCGATACTTATCGGGTTTTTTCTTACACGCATTGATGATTATTACAAAACCAAACTCATCGATCTTTTCAACGGCGGCTTTGAAGTTATGATGAAAGTTACGGTTTTTATAATTTACTTCGCACCCATTGGCATTTTCGGAATAGTAGCCGGAGTAGTTGCAGAACAAAAATCTGAATTACTCGATATAGTCGGAAGAGTTGGAATTTATATGGCTGCCGTTTTATTGGGATTGATTATTCATGGGATGATAACACTGCCTCTTTTACTAAAGTTAATCGGAAGGGCTAGTCCATGGAAACATTTTAAGGGAATGACAACTCCTCTTATTACAGCTTTTTCTACGTCATCTTCCTCTGCAACATTACCTTTAACGATGGAAGCCGTAGAGTACAATTCTGGTGTATCAAATAAAATTACAAGTTTTGTTCTTCCTTTAGGTGCTACTGTAAATATGGACGGAACTGCTCTTTATGAATGTGTTGCCGCAATGTTTATTGCACAGGCTTACGGAATTGAACTGGGATTTTTACAGCAAATGATAGTTGTTATTACTGCTCTTCTTGCATCGATAGGAGCAGCGGGAATTCCAATGGCAGGATTAGTAATGATTAGTGTAGTTCTTTCTGCAGTCGGTTTGCCTTTGGAGGGAGTAGGTTTAATTCTTGCTGTCGATAGAATTCTCGATATGTGCCGCACAACTATAAATGTTTGGAGCGATTCCTGCGGTGCTGCTATTATTGCGAAGTCCGAGGGAGAGGTTTTAAAAATTTAACTGCATGAAACATCGATGAAATTTTTATTTATCATTTCCTTTTCTCTTCTCTTACTATCGACTGCTTATTCCCAGAATTACAAGCAGGTAAAAATATATCTTCAGAGCAAAGAAGATATTAAAACACTCTACAAATCAGGCATTGATTTCGATCATGCAGAATATACAAAGGACAAAGCGATTATCATTTTTATCAATGATAAACAATTTTCTATTCTTAAAACTTCCGGTTATAAATACGATGTTATAATTGATGATTGGTTTAAATATTATAATGAACGACAGAAATTATCTCAAAGCCAAAAGCAAAATTATATAGATCAAAGCCAAAAAGTTAATAATGTTTCGGGTTTTGGTTTCGGTTCGATGGGGGGGTTTTATACTTTAGATGAAGTTATTGCTCAGCTCGATACAATGAGAATGCTTTATCCAAATCTTATATCAGAAAAACAATCTATCGGAAATACGATAGAAGGTCGCCCGATGTATGTGGTGAAAATTTCTGATAATCCAGATATAGATGAAAATGAACCGCGTGTATTATATACGGCACTTCATCATGCACGCGAACCCGAAAGCATGATGCAATTAATATATTTTATGTATTACCTGCTTGAAAATTATAATACCGATCCTGCTGTGCATTACTTGGTTGATAACAGGGAATTATATTTTATCCCTATTGTTAATCCCGATGGATATGAATACAATAGGGAAACAAATCCAGATGGCGGCGGCTTCTGGAGAAAGAACAGGAGAAAAGTTGGAAGTTACTATGGAATAGATTTAAACAGGAATTACGGACCTATGGTATATTGGAATGCGCCAAATAATGGATCAAGCTTGACCCCCGGTAGCCAAGACTATAGGGGTACAGCACCATTTTCAGAACCGGAAACGCAAACATCAGGGATTTTGTAGCAGGTAAAGGATTTAAGAACGCACTTAACTATCATACTTTTGGAAGTTATCTAATATATCCCTATGGTGCATTGGAAACCGAAACACCCGACTCACTTATCTTCAGAGAGTTTGCATCCGATATGACAAGATTTAATAATTATTCTCAGGGCACCGACCAACAGACAGTTGGTTATTCTACAAGAGGAAACAGTGATGATTATTTATATGATGGAGATATTGCTTTAAATGGCGGAAAAATTTTTGCGATGACTCCGGAAGTGGGTTCGGGGTCAGATGGATTCTGGCCGCCACAAAGCCGAATTTTTCCTCTTGCCGAAGAGAACCTCGCTCTAAATCTATACTACGCCTGGGTTGCAGGTGGATATGTATTTCTCGAAAACACAAACTTATCTCAGCAATATTTTCTGCCGGGGAAAGTTGTTGAATTTTATGTTACAGTTAAGAACAAAGGTTTGTCAACTGCCAGGAATGTTTCTTTAGAGCTGAGTTCACTCAGTTCTTATGCTGAAGCTAATGTAAATTCAATTCCAATAGATTCTATTCCTCCGAGAGAATCAATTACTATTTCTACTCCTTTCTCTTTTACAATTTCTAATGATATGCCGGCTGATGAAAAAATTAGGTTGGTACTTACTACATTAACAAACGGTGTAGTGATGGATAAAGATACATTGATCACAGATATTATTTTGCCGGTCGAATTAACTTCCTTTACTGCTCATCTTTCAGATGATAAAGTATATCTTAACTGGTCGACAGCTACTGAATTGAATAATAATGGTTTTGAGATCGCACGGGCTTTATCTAAGGAAGAAGAGAAAGAAAATCTCAATTATAAAACTATCGGTTTTGTTAAGGGAAAAGGAAACAGTGTAGAAATCTCAAACTATAATTTTGTAGATAAATTTCCTGAAGCGGGAACATCTTACTACAGGCTTAAGCAAATTGATTTTGATGGTGATACAAAACTATTCGGACCAGTCCAGGTTGAGTATTCCGGTGTGACTGAATATGAATTGTCTCAAAACTTTCCCAATCCTTTTAATCCTTCGACAAGAATAAGTTTTTCAATTCCGAAAGCCGGGCTTGTGACTCTTAAAGTTTACAATATTCTTGGGATAGAAATTGCAACATTAATAAATAATTATTTGGAAGCAGGAAAACATACAGTTGATTTTTCAACTCAATCTTTGAAAAACGAAATTGGTGCCGGGGTTTATTTTTATTCTTTAACTGCAGGGGATTTCAGGCAGACAAAGAAGATGGTGATTTTAAAATGATTATTTCTTTCTATCAAAATAAATTAATTAATTCTTGTATAGAATTAATGTTGTAATCTGCTTTTTCTTTCAGCAAAGCTTCTTTCGTTCTGTAACCATACAATGCGGCACAAGTGAGTGATCCTGCATTTTTTCCGCACGCAATATCCAATTCCGTATCTCCAGTCATTAAACTTTCCTCTGCTTTAACCCCAAGAAATTTACAGATTTCAATTAAAGGTTCCGGGTTTGGTTTTACCGCAATGCCTAGACGGCGTCCCATTATTTCGTCAAAGTAATTAGATAAGTTGAAATGCCTTATAATTTTTTCAGCCTGGTCTTGAGTTTTAGTTGTAAGCAGCGAAATTAACAATCTTTTCTCTTTAAGATCAGAAAGAGTTTCCTCAACATCAGGGTATAATTTTGATTGATCGATAAAATCAAAATAATGTTCTTTATAAATTTTTATGAAAGGCTCAAATTCGGGAACAGTAATATTCAGGTCTTTAAAAATATCTATAAAATGATGACCAATCCGGATTCTAAATTCTTCTTCCGGCACCGGGTCATGAATGTTTAATTCTGCAAGCGCTTTTACAGTAGCTTTATATATTGTATCGACGGAATCAACAAGAGTTCCATCAAGATCAAAACAAATGTGAGTAATTTCTCTATGCATTTTAATTATAGACTCGCGGTTATTCAAAAACAATATATCTAAAGATATTCTAAATTATTTTCGGTATCAAAACTTTTATTTTTTTGTTGTTTTAGAATTCTTTACAGCTTATTATTACTCTCAATTTTTTGAAAGTATTTTGTACGGCTTAAGACTTTCTTACACTCCTTTTTTGCTTTTAATATTTCAGAGTTACCTGGTTCGTTGTTTTTAGTTTCTGTTAAGGGTTCTTTAAGATAAAAGCACTGGTACACTTTTTAGTAGCACTAATTAACTTTTAACCATTTTAAGGAGTCACTATATGAAAAACTTGTCCTACACTTTGCTGTTGTTTTTACTGGTTGCTGCCGGGTACACAAATTCAACCCGTGCACAATCCGAACCTGTACTTTATTTTTGCGAGCGCTACGATAATGACCGCGGCGAAATTGGAGTTGCCGACAGGTTTACAACCGGTTATTTAACAGTTATGGTCAAATCTGATAACGCACTTGGTTTGGAAGATGTTAAAATTGAATTTGATAAATATAACTTCCGTACGGGGAAATTTGATTATTATAAAAAGTACAGTTACACAATTGATAAAGATATGAAATATGTCTTCTTCGCAAAAAACTCGGACAGTGATCTGAAATTTGAAGAACCGGGCTTTTACAGAGTATTCCTTCTCGATGATAAAGGTAAGACAGTTGCGAGCTCACTAATAGAAATTATTGATTAAAAAAATCAGTCTTGTGAAAGCGGTACAAATGTACCGCTTTTTTTATTTCGAAATTAAGTTTATATGCTATTGGTACTTTACTGTTTTTATAAAAACCGTATATATTTTCTTATCGACTTTAAAGGAATATATTTTACCAATCTCAATTACATTCAGTGTGAGGCAAAATCAAAACAGTCCCCTGAAATTTTATTCCGAATTCCCAAGGCAGGCTACATACTTCCAGGATCAATCTGGTGTCCATCACTTAAAGACTTACTGTATAAATTCAGTGTCTATCAAAATTTTTCAGTACATAGTTGTGCTGTTAATTTTCTTCCACTCTTTTGGAACATGAAAATTACCTGGATTTTTGTTGAAGTTGTATCCTGAGAATGAATATTATAGTGACTTAAAAATAAACATGTAATTTTGCTTATGTTCATGTTTTATTACGGACACAGACTTTTATTTCATTCCCGGAGTAATAATCCTATAATTTCCGCTTAAGTGCATTAAACCGAAAAGATATAATAAACCGTCATAGTAAGGATCGAAATATCCGTCTTTGTATGGTTCCAGCTTAGCATTCCACACAGCATCTACGAACTTCCAGCTTTTGGCTTGTGTCCCCATCAGGGAAGCTGCGGCAGATGTGGCTACTAATCCCAAAGAATGACGAAGTGTACGGTATCCGCCCGCAGGAAGAATAAAATCAGGGAGTGTTCCATCTACATTATACTGATCTTCAAAAGTATCGATCCCTCTGCAGAAAAGGAAATTTTGAATTCGTTTACAATAATCCTGCTGCCATTCTTTATCCTTTGCAAACCAGGAATAATCCATAGCTATATTCATTGGGACTCTCCACGAATCGAAGCGGAAAGATGCTTTAAAACTTCGGAATGTTCTTGGAACTCCGTCGAATCCCGTAATGTCCGCATTAAGTCCAGTTGGCGCGCTGCAGGCACGGTGAAGATAAGCACGTGCCGTATCAGCACAATCTCTGTAAAATTGCTCGTGGCCGTCTTTGGCATATTCAGCCCAGATTTCAAAAAATGCCGGCAGGTTATACGATGGATCTGTATAGTGATAGCCTGATGAATCGGGGACAAAAGTAATCTTTTTTTCTTCAACATTAATAACATTTGTTAGTCTGTCGGTTCCGTTTTTACTCCACATTGCATCGAGTATTCTGCGAGCTTCACCGTAATAATTTATTTCCGTATTATTTCCCCAGCGGTTTGAGGCAAACAACAAGTCCGTTATAAAGTAGAGTTCTCCATCAGATGCAGATCCTTCTGAGTTATGTACGCCTGTTATGGGTTTAACACTCCATGCAAAATAAGCATCACGAGGACCGCCCTGATGCTGCATATACTTTTTTGCCCACCGCCACAAGCGATCAAAAACGTCCTTTTTGTTTAGTTGCACTGCTACCATCATTCCGTACGACATACCTTCAGTTCTAACATCATGATTCTTCAAATCGGAAAGATATGCCATCGAATCTTCTACTTCAAAATAAACTTTGTTAGGTCCTTCGAAAACATCGTAATAAGCTTTCGTTAACTTCGCATCAATATCTTTCTGTTTATATCCCGCCTCTAAAAACAAATTCCTGTATTGCCCTGTTTCCCAGGCACCTTTATCCCATGGTTTCATTTTCCCCCGCGGGTCATTTACATCTTTATTACAATCATCGGAACTTGTTAATCCCCATGAAACAAAACACAATGTGGATAGAACAAACAGGAAGATGAACTTTTTCATTTTT
Organism: uncultured Ignavibacteria bacterium; assembly: GCA_963792755.1. Classification (GTDB taxonomy): domain Bacteria; phylum Bacteroidota; class Ignavibacteria; order Ignavibacteriales; family Ignavibacteriaceae; genus RBG-16-34-14. The sequence continues at coordinate 219,716 of CAWBXQ010000011.1, read as the reverse complement.
AATACCTTTATCTATTTTATAAAAATAATATAGATGTGATTTTTATTGCAGAATGATATACATGAGCTATGATAATATATTTAATTTATTTATTAATATCTTTGATCTTTATATAACTGAATGCAAAAAAACATTTAGTTCATATCCCAATAAATAACGTAACGTTGTTTATCAATCTTGTAAAAAGGAATCATCGTTATTTCTTTTGAGGCAACACCTGCAGTTTTAAAAATCAGTGGCTCGCCATTTACCGGGACTAACCAATCGTCTAATTTCTTACTGCCGATATTTAATGTAGTTATAATGTCATCCGGTACAGGAACCTTTCTATAATCAAGTTGATCTTTTGCAAAAGGCTCCGGGCTTTTTATACCCTCGGTACCCATATCACCAACAAGCACTATCGGGCCGTAAAGTACAGCTTCCATATTGGGATTATCGTTTGTTGCGACCAGGTGTAACGACATTGGATAAGTAATATCAATTTTATCCCCGGACTTCCAATGATTATTCAACACAATGTAACTGCCGGGTTTCTGATTAATTTGTACATCATTACCATTAATCTTTACAGTAGCACCTGGATGTTGCCCACGATGGATAACGAATATATAAAGATACCGGCTCGTCTTTTATTTCTTTTATTGTTAGATGTATAGTAGAATCATCAGGAAATTGAGTTTGTTGAACAAGATTAATTCCCTTTTCTTTCCATGTTAACTCTGATGGGATAAATAGATTTACATAAATGCCGTTGTCACTATGGTAATAAATTCCTTCACCATATTTAGCATGATTTTCAAAACCTGTTCCCACACAACACCAGAATGAGCTGTCCTGAGTACTGTATGTTTTGAATGTTCCGGGTTCATAAGGCAAGAAGTAGGCAACCATTCCTGTTTCCGGTTCCTGTGAAGCTAATATGTGATTATACAAAGCGCGTTCATAATAATCAGCGTATTTTTCATCTGCTGTCCATGTAAACAAATGTCTGGTAAGTTTAAGCATATTGTAAGTATTGCATGACTCAGTAGTTGCCCGTGATAGATGCTTGGAAATCTGGTCGGGTTTGAAAAAGTGTTCATAGTCGCTGTTCCCGCCGGTTACATAAGTATGGTGATCAATGACTGTCTGCCAGAAAAAATCTGCAATAGTTTTCGCATTTTTATCACCTGTTAGTTCATAGCCCCTGGCTTCTCCTATAATTTTAGGAATTTGTGTATTGGCATGCAGCCCGGATAATTTATCTTCTCTTTTAACCAAAGGATCAAACACATTATGATCATAAAAGAACTCAGCTAATTTTTTAAATTTTACATTACCTGTAATTCCGTATAAATTATAAGCTGCTTCAATCATGCCGCCGAATTCGTTTTTCAGCATTACAGCTAATTGTTCGGTTGAAAGGTTTTTAAGTTTGTTATATTCCCAATCGCCCATTTTTTCGACAATGTCCAGCGCCTTTTTATTTCCTGCATACTGATACATATCAATCAGCCCGGCCATTATTTTATGGATGGTGTACCATGGCGCCCAAACCGGTTTACCTTCTATTACGCGGTTAATTAAATTCTGAGGAAACGCACTTAAATAACCATTCTGATTGAGCACTTTCTGAATTTCTGCTAATTCAGTCACCAGCGAGTCGCCTTTATTTTTATAGACAATATCTCCGGTAGAAGCATACATAAGAGCCAGGCCCGAAAGTACATGCCCTGTAGTATGACCTCTTAATTCAACATCCAAACCTTCCCATCCGCCATAAGGTTTTGCATAGGTTTGCATACCTGCATTGACCTTCCAGCTATGAAGTAATCTCTCATTATCAATAGATAGTAGCCACTTACCGTCGCGTTCCATGTTTTCCTTAAAAGGACTATCCAGACAGCCTTACATCTTTCAAATCGAAGCTGTATGCTTTTATCGGTACATGACTTTTTATGGTTTGATTTGATGAAAACTGCCCAACATATTGTGAAAATGTGATGGTTGAAGACAGACAGAATAAAACTGATATAAAAAAAATACTAATAGCTTTCATGACTTCTTCCTAATTTTTACTATAATTTAATTAAAATATTTTAAATCTAATTTGATATTTCAAAACTCTCTGATGTCTTTATCACGAATATTAATTTGCATTGATTCAACTTTCATTTTCATGTTATAAGTGTGTCACACTTAAAATTTGAAATATGGCGCCTTTGCCAACTTTGTTTGGTTGATCTAATCGTAAATAATTAAAATTTGTATCTTCAGGTTGATCAATCGCAAAGGTCACAACATTGACTACTCGATCTGCATTTATTTTAGCTAGATTGGCTTAGGTAAGCACCAATATTTTGCTTTCTTTTAAATATCTAACTCAAATATTTATTTTGTAGGGGTTGCAGGCATACTGGTATTCCACATATTGGTAAACATTTTCCAGTCGCCAGCTTCCTTTTTCCATACATTTAAGTATTTCCCCTTATCAATGGTATTGTCTTTGCCATAACGAAGATAATAAGTACCTTCATCGATCAGGTAATCTTCATTACCGTAAAAGCTAGTGGTTTTTTCACGAAATTCTTTTATACCGAAATTTACCCATTGTGAATTGACCGCTGAAATGGCAGCACGTCCAACCACAGCATCTGAATTGGGTGGAAAAACTTTCGCATCCTCTGTGAAGATGTTATTCAGAAATGTGGTGTCGCCTGTTATATGAGCTTGCATAAATTGATTGTTTTTTTCGTCAATGATTTTTTCCATTGCAGTTAAATCAAAGGTAGCAACACTATCCCTATCGGCGACTTTGGAAGCAGTATTATTGTTCCCGCAACCAATGAATGATAAACCAACAAAAGTGATTGCCAGAAAAAAAATAGTAACTTGTTTCATCTTATTTCCTTTCTAAAATTTAAATTAATATACTAAGAAAAATTGATTTATTACCGAGCTTATATTCTACGGATTGTCCAGGTCTGATGGTCTTGCCGCAATTAATTGAATCACTAATTTATTTTCATGTTTAACGGGATGTTCCGCATATATTTCCACTATGCCAGCACAATTCTGAAGAGGTGGTTGGGCTGCCGTCATAATTATTTTAGCAAGCAGAGCTGCCTTACCTTCAAATCAAGTTGAAGCGGCTGTTCATAAGCCGGCAAATTTATTCCAAGTGTTTTATTAGCAAATTCTGCTAAGGTTTGTAAAGTGAAATAACTTCATTTTTGTTTTGTCCATAAATTAATGTTGTTAAAACTATAACCCCGAGAATTGAATAAATTAATTTCATATTCTTAATCTTCTTTACGGTTAGCTATTACTTACACGCAGATCTTCAATTTCTTCATCGGGAATATTGATCTGCATTGGTTTGGTTTTGGTTGTCATAATGATGCTGTCGGAAAGATAATGTACAAATCTATTATTGGTCAATATTTACAACTAATTTTGAATTTAAGAAAAAATCATATTGTTTTGTAGCACTATCTCCTAAAGTATAATTGGAAATGAACAACTCTTTTCCAAGTTGATTAGATTCTTTATTAACGTTCCGCATCCCATAAGTTAAGTTCCAAGTTCTGATATTGGCAAAAGGGAAAAGGTTTCTTATATAATCGCTATCATCATATGTAATTAGCCATTTATGTTTGGTATGTTTCATTACATTTGCAAATCTTTCGTGGTCAAATATTTTATGAAGCGCCCCATTTTTACCGTACAATGCAGATTTAGTTGCGGAATAATAAGGTGGGTCAAGAAATAAAAATACATCGTCGCCATTAGTTGAAATTACTTCTTCATAGTCGAGATTAGAAATTTTAGTATTCACTAAAATTTTTGAAAGAGATTTAACTCTTTCTATGCTTGAATCGGTAAATCTCTTATGAAAAGCAGCATTAGAAAAACCTCCGCTTTCTGTTGTTCCCGAAAAAGTAATTCTATTGAAAATAAAAAAAGCAGCTGCTTTTTTAATACTATCAAATGAATCTATATTTACTAATAAAAACTTATGTAATTCTTTACCATCTAGATAATTTGAACGGAATTCAAGAATGGAATTAATAAGTCTGTTCGGATTTTCTTTGCACTCATTCCAAAAATAGAAGAGATTCTGGTAAATATCGTTTATCCAAAACGTCCTTGATGAGAATTTTTGTTTTAGATAAACAAATACTGATCCCCCTCCTACAAAAGGTTCTCGAAATTCTTTGAAATCTGGAATTAATTCCGAAATCACATCTATTGCTTTACTTTTACCACCAGGATATCTCAGAGGACTTTTAATCATTTTCAAACGCCTTCAATAATAACTTCAAAATTGTTTGCTTTTGCTTCTGTAAAAAGTTTGTCGATAATCCCAATATTATTTTCATTAAAACTAGCAGAAGATTTAAATTCTTCTATTTCCGTGGTCGAACTTTGAGAAGTTATCTTTCCTGAAATATTCGTGGATGTTAATTTCAAAACTGGTTTGGGTATAAATTCATCCTCATTCACTTTTACATTAGATAAATTACAATATAAAACCATTTTTAATAAACCGTCTTTAATATCTCCAATACTTGGTAATTTTGAATTGCTAGAATGCTTGCCTTCAATTAAAAATAAATTTTTGCTAATAATAGAAATTTCATCCGTTGTAAAATAATATATGCCACCAAGATAGTTTTCAATTGTGATAGTCGCCTTTGTTGATGTAGCTAAAAATTCTTTGGGTTGTTTAGTTTGTTTTTCTCTATTTTGGGCTTTCTTGGCTTTGTTTCTTGAAGTTGCCATAAAATTTGCCACACCTTTTTGAAATTGATCTTTAAAGCGTTGTATTCCTCTTGAATTATGAAACTTAACCCTTAATTCGTTTTCTAGATGATTATATATTTTTTGAACAATATCAATTAGTGTTGGAAGAGTATCATTTATTTCTTTTAAATTCCAATGCAATGCTGAGCTATGATAATTACTAATTTCCAAAATCTTATTCTTAACGTAATCATTATCAAACTCTTGATCAGTAATCTTATTTTCTCTTGAAGGGTGGATAACAGCTTTATTGTAATAGGCAAGGATAACATAGACATCTAAAAGACTCATCAATGAAACTGTATCCCACTGAATGAAATCACGGTCTCCTTTTGACCCTTCATCTTTAATAATTGGAATTACAGTAATTCTTTTAGGAACTTTTAGAGAATTATAAACTCTTTCGAAAGGATATGACCGAGTTCGTTTTGGAGAAACCCATTTCGAAATTCCATAGTTGTATTGTTTGTCAGATAATAAAAAACAAGATGGGGAAGAATTTAATATTGAAATCTTTAAAGCTAACCTCTGCTAAATCATCAGCGCAGTTTACATTATACTTAACCCCAGTAATTTTAGCAGAGATATTCATATCATTTTTGTTCCTTAGATTTTTTCTTTTCAATATATTCAAGAGTAACAAACTTATATTTGCCAGTTTTTCTTTCAATGATTTCAAGATAATCCTCGTGGTTGAAAATGTCTGAACTTGTATCGAAGCCAACTTTCTTTCTAATAATTTTTTCTAAATCTCGTATTATTTCAAAACCAACTGAATTTCTTTTTAATATGCGGGCAACTTTCATAGTTGTCCCACTTCCTAAAAAAGGATCTAGAACAGTTTCTCCAACGTATGAATACAATTTAATGATTCGATAAGGTAATTGTTCTGGAAAGGCTGCAACATTTTTTTCAAGTGTTGAACCGGGCAAAACATTTGTGATCTCCCAAAGGGTTTTATGCCAATTATTGTTTTGAAATTCGTTTTTATTAATTTTCGAAAGCTCTCGAATTTCCTTCGAAATAGAACGATAATCAAATTTACCTTTCTGAAAGATTACAATGCTCTCTAAGAGATTATCTGGATAATAATACATTGGAAAAGGATTCTGTAATATTACGCCACTTCTTTTACTTATTCTTAAATAACCATCTGGCTTTTTCCAAATAATTCTATCCCGGTAACGAAAACCTGCATTTTGAAATATTTTGGTAGCATCAGCTACTATAGGATATTTTGTACCGTTAACCAACATATCATCAATATTTAACGCAACAATACGGCCTTCACTCAATACACGAAAAGATTCTTTTGCAAAATGATTTAATACACCTAAGTATTGCTCATAATTGCTGAAAAGTCCATCGTAATCAAATGGAGCATTATAATATGGGGGCGAGGTTACAATTAAATGAATGCTAGAATCACCTATTTCATTCATTTCCATACAATTGCCAAAAATCAATTTATGAGTTGTCTTCATATATCTTTCAAAATTTATCGATCAATCTAATAAATCGTTTGGGATGAATTTAAAAAACTATTCGTGTCCCATAAATACCAACAGATGAAAAGTAAATTAAAATTCTTTCTCTATCAAGCAAAGTGTTTTAAGAATGTTTCCCATCAGTCGTTGGTTTTATTTGGTTTAGAGTATCTGTTTTTTTGTATATCCATTCTAACAAAAAACAAATAAGTATTATTGATAATGCAGTAATAACCCCGGTTTTATTGGAAGGGTATTGCTCGACTATCAATACTATCAGAGCAATAGCACAAAGTAAAAAACCTATTAAGGCAATTATACCGTTACCGCCAGTTGAACTTCTCAGTTTATAACCTGCAAGATTTACAACTGCAAAGATCATCAGAAAACCAACACTGCCTGCTGTTGAAATACTTTCTAACTTCAAAAGGTTTGCTGTTGTTAATGTTGCTATTGCAGTTATTAATAATCCAACAGGATGATTCCACAGCAAACCGGTTAACTGATGAGGTAATTCATCATCTTCAGCAATTTCATAACTAACCCTGCTTCCGCCATACAATGAAGCATTGATTGCCGAGAATGTTGATAATAAAGCGGCGATTGTGATAACTGTAAATCCTATTGATCCGAGCATAGGTTTAGCAGCTTCAGCCAAAACATAATCCTGTGCTTTTGCAATTTCATTGAATGGTAAAGAGCCGACAGTTACGCCTGCAATAATAACGTATAAGAAGATGACAAAAATTACAGAATAATAATAAGCTCTCGGTACATTCTTTTCCGGATTAACCAAATCAGGAACCGCATTTGCTATAAGCTCGAATCCTTCGTAAGCAACAAATATTACCATACCTCCGGACAATAGGCTGATCGGTGTTTCCCAATGTGAAATGGATAGCTGCGAAAGGTTAGGGTTTCCCGCGAGCCCGTAAATACCGATAATTACAAATGAGATTAATATTACAAGCTTAATAACAACCGCATAAGATTCAATTTCTCCAACGAACTTTATGCTGTAATAATTTATTACCGTCGCTAAAATTATTATTGCACTGGCATAAATATGAAAGTCGTTTGTTTTACTGCTGAATGACAATAAGTTTGGAGCGTATGAACCGAAAGCAGAAGCATAAAGTGATAGCATGATAATGTAGCTTATCCAGAGAAGATTACAAACTCCACCGCTGAAAACAGTTTTGCCAAATCCCTGGTTTATAAATTTTACAGTTCCGCCTCTGTCCGGATAAGTTCTTGATAATTTAACATAGCTATGTGAAGTGATTAAAGCTATAATTCCGGCGAACAGAAATGAAACAGGAGTTCCTCCTTTGGAAAATGAAACAGCCAATCCTAAAACTGCAAAAATTCCACCGCCGACCATTCCTCCGATTCCAATTGAAATTGCTTCTTTAAGTCCGATTTTTTTATTCATTCTGATGACCTGGCTTAATTCCGGTTATTCATATTGCTTATATTCAAGTTAATCATTTGTGAAGAAAATATTAATTAAAATTCTTTTTATAGCAAGCGAAAGGTTTAATAAAATCAATGATGTCATCCCGAACTTGATTCGGGATCTCTTGAATTCATGAAGATTCTGAAATAAATTCAGAATGACTATATATATTTCCTTAAATTTAGGATTAAGAACAAAATAATTTAGTGCAACAAGATGAATAAATATGATGTAATAATTGTTGGCGGCGGACCGATTGGCTTGAACTGCGGCATCGAAGCTGTAAAAAGAAAATTAAGCTATCTTATTATTGAAAAAGGCTGCTTAGTAAATTCTATTTTTAATTACCCGACAAATATGACTTTCTTTTCCACTTCGGAAAGACTCGAGATTGGCGATGTTCCTTTTGTTTCTCACGGAGATAAGCCAACAAGAAGGGAAGCTCTCGAGTATTACAGGCGCGTGAAATCTTCATGGAAACTTAATTTAAACGATTATGAAACTGTAAACGATATTGAAGATGCCGATAAAGGTTTTGTCGTAAAGACAAACAAAGACAGCTATGAATGTAAGTATGTTATTATTGCCACAGGATATTATGATAACCCGAATCTTCTTAATGTTCCGGGTGAAAGTCTTCCAAAGGTAAAACATTTTTTTGATGAAGCACATCCTTATGCTTATCATAAAATTATAGTTGTCGGTGCGGGAAATTCAGCAGTCGATGTTGCTCTGGAAACTTACAGGAGAGGTGCTGAAGTAACGATGGTAATTCGTGAAATGAAAATTAAAGACTCGATTAAATACTGGGTAAAACCGGACATAGAGAACAGGATTAAAGAAGGATCGATAAAAGCTTTTTTCAATTCGAGCATTACTAGAAATAAGAGAAGATGAAGTTGATCTGAAAACTCCGATTGGAAAAGTTACAATTAAAAATGATTTTGTTCTTGCAATGACAGGTTATCATCCTGATTTTGAATTTCTAGAGAGGAACGGAATAACGATTCTCGGTGTTTCTGAAAATCTTGAGCCTGATTTTGATCACACGACTTTTGAAACAAACAGGAAAGGCATTTTTGTCGCCGGGGTTGTTTGCGGAGGTATGGACACCGGCAGGTGGTTCATCGAGAATTCCATTGCACATTCCAAAGAAATTTTTGATTCTATTGAGAGAAAGAAAAGCGTCTAATCCCTTCATTTTTGAAGTATCTGAGAAATGGCATATTGGAGTATTTTTTTGAATATTCTTCCATAACTCCAACATTCCAGCGCTCCATTATTCCTTATTCGATTGAATCCGATTTTATTTAACTTTATTTTAGTTGCGTAAGTTGAAAGTTTTTTTGATAAACTATTGAAATAGTTTAGGAATAAGGTTTTTCCTTTCATTAACTACGACTTAAGACGTGATATGAAATTTTGATGGTAGACGCAGGCTTCAGCCTGCGAAATTTAATTAAGAACGCAACCTGCCCGTCTTGTCTTCGGCTTTGCCGAGGCAGAAAGGTTGCGACTACCTGTCGAGATGAATTTTCATACAGTCTCTTAAATTGTGGTTGTTTATAAAACTACAAAAAGCCATAACCGTTTTAGCGGTTTAATTAATCATTTTACAAAGCACAAATTTAAAAGTTACGGAGACAGAAAATGATAGATAAAATTAAAGAATTGATTGGCAGTGAAGCTGATTCTTTACTTAGTTATAAAGCAAAATTTCCGAAAGAGAAGTTGCATCTCCCGGGACCGGATTTTGTTGACAGGATTTTCACTAATACTGACAGAAATATTAATGTTCTTAAAAATTTACAATGGCTTTTCCAGACGGGAAGACTTGCAGGATCAGGTTATGTTTCTATTCTTCCTGTTGACCAGGGAATCGAACATTCCGCCGGTGCATCGTTTGCACCAAACCCGGAATATTTTGATCCTGAAAATATTGTTAAGCTTGCAATAGAAGGCGGCTGCAATGCAGTTGCTTCAACTGTCGGTGTACTTGGAATGACAGCCAGAAAATATGCACACAAAATTCCTTTCATCGTAAAATTAAATCATAATGAATTGCTTACTTATCCAAACAAGTTCGACCAGATTATGTTTGCAGGAGTAAGACAGTCTTGGGATCTTGGTGCTGCTGCAGTCGGTGCAACAATTTATTTCGGTTCCGAAGAAAGTGCAAGACAGATTGTAGAAGTTAGCGAAGCATTCCAGTATGCACACGAGCTTGGTCTTGCTACAATTCTCTGGTGTTATTTAAGAAACAATGAGTTTAAGAAAGATAAAGATTATCATGTCTCAGCCGATCTTACCGGACAGGCAAATCATCTTGGTGTAACAATTCAAGCAGATATTATCAAGCAAAAGCTTCCTGAAAATAACGGCGGCTTTAATGCAATAAAATTCGGTAAGACGAGTAAAAAAGTTTACACCGATCTTACAACGGATAATCCAATCGATCTTTGCCGTTACCAGGTTATAAACAATTATATGGGTCGTGCAGGATTAATTAACAGCGGCGGTGCTTCCGGTGAAAATGATTTTGCAGAAGCTGCTAAAACTGCTGTTATAAATAAGAGAGCCGGCGGTATGGGATTGATTTCAGGTCGTAAAGCTTTCCAGAGACCAATGAGCGAAGGCGTTAAACTTCTGAATACGATTCAGGATGTTTATCTTGCTAAAGAAATAACAGTAGCGTAAATTATTTACTTGCGGCTGCCACAAAGTGGTTCGTGGCAGCCTTGTATAAAAATTACGCACTTGGAAGTCACGAACCATTTCGTGACTTAGGATAGAATTTCCTATCTTAATAAATATGGGTTTAAGAGGAAGATCAAATCTTACAGATGAATCTCTATTTTTTGTTACAACAACTATAGTAAACTTTACAAAAGTATTTGTTGATGATGTTTACTGTGATCTTCTCATAAAAAATATAAAACACTATCAGGCAAGATATAAGTTTAATATAATTGCTTATGTAATAATGCCCTCACATTTTCATTGGATATTAGAAGTTGATAACAAGTTGGGAACGATTTCCGACATTATGAGAGATATTAAAAAATACTCTGCATGGGACATAATGGAAAAAATCGAGAAAGATGATCCGGATTTAATGTCTGTTTTTCAAGCAGAGGCTTTCAAATTTGCAGGTCATAAAAGAAAATTCTGGATGAAAAGATTTGACGATGAAGTAATAAGGAATGAAAAGATGTTTTGGGTTAAATTAAATTATATTCATTTGAATCCTAGTAGAAGCGGGATTGATAACTAAACCGGAAGAATATAAATATTCAAGTGCAAGAAATTATGTAAATAATGATCATTCGATTATAGATATAGATACATCTTATGCAGGGACTGAGATGAAATAACAAGTTTTGCCACGAAGTGGTTCGTGGCAGCCAAGGAGGACTTTAACTTGGTCGTTTTACCTGTCGCAAAGTGGTCACCCGGAAGTCACGAACCATTTCGTGACTTAGGCTAATTTTCTGTTTTCCCCTACTCCGGTTTCAACTTCAGCAAGTAATCTGCAATCTTTCCTAAATCCTTAACATTAATATTCCCGAATGTCGGCATAATCATACCCGGAAATTTTTCAGTATAATCCTGGAATCTCTTCGTGTCTGAAAATGAAGTGGGGTTACGAAGGTAATTAATCAAATTGTCTCGTGTCCAGAATTCAGAAACATGATAAAGAGATGGTCCCATCTTCGTTCCCTTAATATCTGTTCCATGACACGTAGTACAGTTTAATTTGTTTATAAGTTGTTCAGCCGTAAGATCCTGTGACGTCATATTGCTTTGTGGATTTGGCGAACCGATTGCAGAATCTATTGTTGTCTTGTTTTCTTTAGTTACCCTGGAAAGGACAAACAATAAAATAAATAATGCTAAAAACGCAGCTACCCAAATTTGAGGTTTGGTCATTGTTACCTCCTTTTTATTCTATTTCGAACGATGCGTTTACAACTGCAGTAATTTCTTTTTCAATTGAACTTAAGTCATTAATTCCATAATCGGAAATCATATTTGAAAGTCTTGGAGTAATCTGTAGAACTCCCATTCTTGCGCTTCTCATTGGACCGAGCTGTCTTCCCGTAGCTTCGGCAATTTTTTGTGCTCTTATCATTGCATCTTTGGAAGCATCCGCTTGTATTTCTATTTTCAGATCAGCAAGTTTTGTATAATGATATTCCGGCATTTCAACATTAAAGCTAACACCTTTTTCAATCAAAGAAGGAATATCAAGCGATATCGATTTTATTTTATTTACATCAGTTGATTTTATTTCAATTCTCTGACTGTAATTGTAAGCAATTATTCTTCCGGTTTGATTGCCAGTTGCACTAATTTCATAAACGGGATAACTATTTATGGTAAAAAATTCAATCTTATCTTCCGGGAAACTGTTCGATGCGAGATATGAAATTAGTATTGGTTTTTGTTTTAGCAATTCCCTATAAGCTCCATCCGCAGTAACGTATTGTGCCGAAATGGTTCCTTTCAATATTCCGAGGTCGGAAACAATTTCCTTTTTTGCAGAACCCGTTACGCTGATTGTTTGGTTGGAAGCATTGTTAGCTTTCCATGTCGATGTGAAAATTACTGAACAAATAATAAATGATATTGCAATTATAATCGAAGGAATAAATAGATTATTTTTGTTCATATAATGTTTCTTCGGATATTTATTATCTTAGTCTAAACTTATTAAAAAAGAAATCATCTGACAAATCCAATAGTTTACTAATGGCAAATACTAACCGTTTAATAAAAGAAAAAAGTCCATATCTGCTTCAGCATGCACATAATCCTGTTGATTGGTATGCCTGGAGTGATGAAGCATTTAAAGAAGCTAAAGAAAAAGATAAACCTGTATTTCTTTCAATAGGATATTCAACCTGCCACTGGTGCCATGTAATGGAGAAGGAATCTTTTGAAGATGAAGAAATTGCATATCTTATGAACAATGCCTTTGTATCAATTAAAGTTGATAGGGAAGAACGACCTGACATTGATGGTGTTTATATGTCTGTCTGCCAGATGATGACGGGGAGCGGCGGCTGGCCTTTAACAATTATAATGACTCCCGATAAAAAGCCTTTCTTCGCGGGGACTTATTTTCCTAAAGAGAACCGTTACGGGAGAATAGGAATGAAAGACTTAATTATCCAGATTAAACAATTATGGAAAAATAAAAGAGAGGATTTGTTAAAATCATCGGAAGAGATTTCTGCTGCATTAATGTCTTCATCTTCACACAAAGCAGGTGATGCACTTAATGAAGATATTTTTCATTCAGCATTTAGTGAATTTGAAGGAAGATTTGATGAAGAATTCGGTGGATTTGGCAATGCGCCAAAATTTCCGACGCCGCATAATTTAATGTTCTTATTAAGATACTGGAAAAGATATAAGAACGATGCAGCTCTTGAAATGGTTGAGAAAACTCTTACTGAAATGAGAAAAGGCGGAATCTATGATCACATAGGATTTGGATTTTGCCGGTATTCAACAGACAAGGAATGGCTCGTTCCTCATTTTGAAAAAATGTTATATGACCAGGCTCTTCTTGTTTTAGCTTATATAGAAACTTACCAGGCAACAGGAAAAGGTTTTTACAAAGAAACTGCAGAAGAAATTCTTTCTTATGTAATGCGTGATATGACTCATGAGCATGGTGGATTTTTTTCTGCTGAAGATGCAGACAGCGAAGGTGAAGAAGGAAAGTTTTGTTTATGGACAGAGAAAGAGATTAATAAAATACTGGGTAATGATTCCGAAACTTTTATTGAATATTTTTAATATTAACAAAGATGGAAACTTTTCCTTTCACGATACAAAGGACGACAATAACATTCTTCATATTAAGAAAAGTATTTCCGAATTCGCTTTCGCAAATAATCTTGATGAAAAAGAATTGAAAGAAAACCTTGAAAGAGGAAGACAAAAACTTTTTGAAGTAAGAGAAAAAAGAATCCATCCTTATAAAGATGATAAAATCTTAACTGACTGGAACGGATTGATGATCTCAGCATTTTCAAAAGCTGCGCAGGTATTTGGCAAAAAGATTTATTCTGACTATGCTAGCAAAGCAGCCGAATTTATCTTGTTAAAGATGTTCGATAAAGATGGACGACTTTTACATCGTTACAGGGAAAACGAATCTGCAATCTTTGCAAATGCGGATGATTATGTTTTTCTGGTTGCAGCATTGTTGGATCTCTATGAAACTGTTTTTGATCCGGGTTATCTGGAACAGGCTATAAAGCTTAACAATTATTTTATCACACACTTCTGGGATGACCGGAATGGTGGATTTTTCTTTACACCTGATTATGGAGAAAAATTAATAACCAGGCAAAAAGAAATTTACGACGGAGCAATTCCATCCGGAAATTCTGTTGCAATGTTAAACCTGATAAGGATTGCGAGGATAACTGCTGACAGCAGCTTTGAAGAAAAAGCTGACAAAATTAATAAAGCGTTCTCTAATCAAATAAGAAAATATCCTGCGGGATTTACCCAATTTCTAATTGCACTTGATTTTGCTATAGGACCTTCTTATGAAATAATTTTAGCTGGGCGATAAGAATACAGAAGAAGCAAAACAATTTCTTTCAATAATTGGAGAGAAGTTTATTCCTAATAAGATTGTTCTTTTCGCTGGCGAAAAAATAATTAAAACTGCTCCATACCTTGCAAGCTATGAAACTCAGGTGGAAAAAATAACTGTTTATGTTTGTGAAAATTATATTTGTAACCTTCCTGTTAGTCATATGGAAAAGCTGGAACAGATTCTACATTAATTGATTTTTTTATTTAAATTCTTTGTGATATTATATAATTTTACTTCAGAGAAATAAATCCAGGATAAAATTCTGCGACAGGAAAGTAAATTAGTTCAGTCTTTAATAAGGGAAGTCCAGTCTGGAAAAAGCTCTGCGTTTGAACAGCTTTATCGCACTCATGTAAGCCGTATCTACACATTTGGGCTAAAATTCTTTGAGCAGAATAAGCCGGCAGCCGAGGAGCTAACGAAGAGAGTTTTTGTCAGTGCCTTTGAACAAATAAATGCATACCCGGAAAATGAAACTTTTATTTTATGGTTAAGGTTGCTTGCTGTTTATGAAGTCCGTAAGGAAGAAATAAAGAAGCGGGCAGAATTGCACGATGCAGGAAATGTCGAAGAGGCGATTTTCTCTCTTCCGATAGAAGAGAGAATTATTTATATACTTCACGATGTTGATAAATTACAAAATGAAGAAATCACATTAATAACTAAAGATTCCGTTGAGCATATAAATCTTGAACTTTCACGTGCACGAAAGTTTTTGATGGAAAAACTCAATGTCAGAAGATTAGACGATCTCGATTATAAAGTTACTTTCCTTCCTCAAAAAATTGAACCACGCCCTGAATTGTGGAATGAGATATTTAAAACAATAAGTAAAGCAGAACCTGAATCACAAGTGCCACAGGAAAATCTCGGTAAAAAACTAAGGGGGTTTTTCAAAAAGAAGAGTTAAGCTTTTTTATTTCCTTTTCGGTCTATGAATATGTGTACTCTGTCCAAAGAACACTTCAGCCGCTTCCATAACAGTTTCAGATAAAGTAGGATGGGGATGTATAGTTAATTTTAAGTCCGTTGCATTAGCTCCCATTTCGATTGCAAGAACGCCTTCGGCGATTAATTCACCCGCTCCCGGTCCGCAGATTCCCACTCCTAAAATTCTTTCTGTATCGGGATCAATAATTAATTTTGTAACACCGTCTGAACGCCCGAGTGTTGAAGCTCTTCCGGAAGCAGCCCATGGAAACTTAGCAATTTCAAATTTGATATTTTTTTCTTTTGCCTGCGTTTCGGTTAAACCCGCCCAGGCAATTTCCGGATCAGTAAAAACAACGGCAGGAATAGCCAACGGTTCAAAAGCTACTTTTTTACCATGAATAACTTCTACTGCTGTTCTTCCTTCGTGTGAAGCTTTGTGAGCCAGCATCGGTTCACCGGCAATATCTCCGATTGCATAAATGTTTGGATCATCGGTTTTCATTTGCTTTGTAACTTTTATCCAGCCGCGTTCATTAACTTTTACATTTGTATTTTCCAAGCCTAATCCTTCAGTAGTTGGTTTTCTTCCGATTGACATCAGCACGTAATCATAAGTTTCGTTTGTAGTCTTTCCCTCTTTGTCTTGTATCTTAACCTGTATTCCGTTCTTTACTTCTTTAAGCTCACTTACTTTTGATTCGAGCATTACTTTTTCATAACTCTTTTCAATTCTTTTAGAAAGAAAAGAAACCAGGTCTCTATCTGCACCGGGAAGTAATCCCGGCATCATTTCAACTACCGAAACTTTTGTACCCAATGCGGCATAAACAGAACCGAGTTCAAGTCCTATGTAACCGCCGCCAATTACTAAAAGAGTGTTTGGAATTTCAGGCAAATCGAGAGCCGAAGTTGAATTTAATAATCTGTCACTTTTTATGTTAAGGGAATGAATTGTTGTGATAATTGAACCCGTAGCAATAATTGCATTTTCGAATTTATGTTCTTCAGTTTTACTGTCGCTTTTTTCAATCTTTAAAGTGGATGAATTTAGAAACGAAGCTTTTCCCTGTATATAATTTATTTTCTTTACTTTAATAAGCTGACCGAGTCCTCCTGTTTGTTTTGCAACCACTTCATTTTTCCATTCTCTCAATCTGTCAAGATTTATTTTTGGTTTTGCAAATTCTAATCCCCAATCTTTTGCTTCTTCTGTTTCAGTTATAAGTTTGGCTATGTGAAGCAATGCCTTTGAAGGAATGCAGCCTCGGTATAAACAAACGCCGCCGGGATTTTTTTCTTTATCAATTAAAGTAACATTCATTCCGAGGTCGGCAGCTAAGAATGCCGCAGCGTAACCACCGGGTCCGCCCCCTATTACAGTAACTTGTTTTTCGCTCATCAATTATCCTTCTATCAAAAGTTTCATAGGATTCTCAAGAACTTCGCATACCCATCTTAAAAAGCGTGCCGCATCGGCTCCATCGATTACGCGATGGTCATAAGAGAGTGATAAGGGAAGCATAAGAAAGGGTTCAAAAGTTTTTCCGTTATAAACTGGTTCGTAACTGCCTTTGGATACACCGAGTATTGCTACTTCGGGCGAGTTAACTATCGGAGTGAAAGATGTTCCTCCGATACCACCCAGATTGGTAATTGTAAAGCAAGCTCCCTGCAAATCATCAAGCGATACCTTTTTGCTGCGGGCTTTTTCTGCAAGTGCATTTATATCTTGCGCAAGTTCAGTTATGTTTTTTCTATCTGCATGCTTAATAACGGGAACGATTAAACCAAACTCTGTATCGACAGCAATACCGATATTGTAATATTTTTTGTATATGATTTCTTTTCTTTCAAGGTTTATACTAGAATTGAACTGTGGAAAAACTTTCAAAGCAGATGCACAAACTTTAGCAAGGATAGATGTCATCGTTAATTTATCTTTTGGATTTTTTGCCTTTTGATTCAGTTCTTTCCTTAACTTTTCGAGCTCGGTAATATCAGCTTTATCGAATTGTGTAACGTGAGGTATAGTTGCCCATGCATAACTTAAATGCTCGGCAGTTTTTTGTCTTACATTGCTTGTTGGTTTGATTTCAACTTCACCGAACTTTGAGAAATCCGGAAGCTCTTCTTTTTTGATTCCTCCACCGGTAAAACCTGTTCTCGATTCATTAATTTTTTTCGCATAAGCTTTTACATCAGACATTGAAATTCTGCCGGAAGGACCTGAGCCCGAGACATCTTTAATATTAATGCCTATTTCTCTCGCTAATCTTCTTACAGAAGGTGCGGCAGGTGCAGCTTCTTTCATAATAGGAGGCTGTTCGGAAAGATTTGTCGCATATTCCGGTTCAGCTACAACTTCTTCAACTTTGGTTCCGGGTTTCTGTTCTGCTTTTTCTTCTTTGGCAGACTTCGTTTCTGCCACAGTCTCGGTTTCCGACGATTCTACTTTAATAATTACTTGTCCGACTTTTGCTTTCTCTCCTGTTTTAACTAAAACCTCTACAATCTTTCCGCTTACTGAAGAAGGAACCTCAACAGTTGCCTTATCTGTTTCAATTTCTATAATGCCTTGCTCTTTTTCTATCATATCTCCCGGTTTAACCAGGACATTGATGATATCTGCCGATTCAATATTTTCTCCGAGTTCCGGTAATGTCATCTCAACAATTGAACCTTTTATTGAAACAGACTTTTCATTTTTTTGTTGTTTGATTTCTTCTGAAGATTTAGTCTCTTTCTTTTCTTTGCTTACTGATTTTGTTTCTTCTTTCGTTTCGGATGCTTTTTCTTCTGGGGCAGATTTCCCGTCGCCGTCCCCAACTTTAATAATTGCCTGACCTACTTTTACTTTGTCTCCTTTTTTAACAAGTACTTCTTCAACAATTCCTTCATATGAAGAGGGAACTTCAATAGTTGCTTTATCAGTTTCTATTTCAATAATGCTTTGTTCTTTTTCTATTTTATCGCCAGGCTTGACCAGAACATTAATGATATCAGCAGATTCAATATTTTCTCCGAGTTCCGGTAGCTTAAATTCCTTTGACATTTTTATCCTTACTGAACTTTATTTTTTTAAGAAATCATAGGATTAGGTTTTGAAGGATTTATCTTAAGATCTTTAACAGCTTTTTCAACAACCGATTTTTCAATACTTCCTTCATTTACAAGTGCATACAACGCAGCCAGCACAATATGTTTTGCATCAACTTCAAAGAAATCTCTCAACTCAGCACGCCCTTCGCTTCTGCCAAATCCATCAGTTCCAAGAGAATAAAGAGGACGCGGAAACCATTTTGCAACCGAATCGGGAAGTGCTTTTACATAATCCGAAGATGCTACAAAAACACCTTTTTCATTTTTCAAAACACTTTGCAGATATGATTCTTTTGGTTTTGAGGTTGGATTAAGAAGATTCCATCTTTCAACATTCAAAGCTTCTCTTCTTAGTTCTTTATAACTTGTAACGCTCCATACATCTGCTGCAACTTTGTAATCGTTTTCAAGAATTTGTTGTGCTTTAATTACTTCGTTCAGAATTGTTCCGCTTCCAAAGAGTTGTGCATGAAGTTTGGAGTTCTTTTTATCCGAAGCTTTAAATTTATACATACCTTTTACAATACCTTCCTTAGCTCCTTCAGGCATAGAAGGCATAGCATAATTTTCATTCATAATAGTTAAATAGTAATAAATATTTTCACGCTCTTCATACATTCTTCTAATACCATCGCGAATAATTACAGCCAATTCAAAAGCAAAAGCAGGATCGTAAGTAACAAGATTTGGAAGAGTATAAGCAAGTAGATGGCTGTTACCATCCTGGTGCTGCAAACCTTCGCCGTTAAGTGTTGTTCTACCGGCTGTTCCACCTAAAAGGAATCCTTTGCAGCGCATATCGCCCGCAGCCCAAACAAGATCTCCGATCCTCTGCATTCCAAACATAGAATAGTAAACAAAGAAAGGAATCATATTTATTCCGTGAGTTGCATAAGCTGTTCCTGCAGAAATAAAAGAAGACATAGAGCCTGCTTCAGTTATTCCTTCTTCAAGAATTTGTCCGTTCACTGCTTCTTTATAATAAAGCAAACTTTCTTTATCAACAGGTTCATAAAGCTGACCAACGTGAGAATAAATACCAACCTGTCTGAACAAAGCTTCCATACCAAAAGTTCTTGCTTCATCAGGAACAATCGGGACAATCAGCTTGCCGATTTCTTTATCTTTAAGAAGCTTTGCAAGTATTCTTACAAAAACCATTGTTGTAGAAACTTCTCTTCCTTCTGTCCCTTTATAAAATTCTTCAAAGATTTCTTCGGATGGAGTTTTTATCGGTTCTGCAGTTACTTTTCTTTCCGGGACATATCCGCCGAGACCTTCTCTTCTTGTCCTGAGATATTTCATCTCATCACTGTTTTCCGAAGGCTTATAAAAAGGTGCAGA
The DNA here is from genome assembly GCA_963792755.1 of uncultured Ignavibacteria bacterium. Lineage (GTDB taxonomy): Bacteria > Bacteroidota > Ignavibacteria > Ignavibacteriales > Ignavibacteriaceae > RBG-16-34-14. Next base: position 199,984 of record CAWBXQ010000011.1, on the reverse strand, counting down.
AGCAACATCATCATCTGAAATAGGAATTCCGAATCTCGTTCTGAATTCTTTCAATTCATCTTCATTAAGTTTTTTCTGCTGGTGAGTTATGTTTTTTCCCTCACCGCTTTCACCGAGTCCGTAGCCTTTAATAGTTTTTGCTAAGATAACTGTAGGAGATCCTTTATGCTGAACTGCTGCATTATAAGCCGCATAAACTTTTTCCGGATCGTGACCTCCGCGTTTCATTTTTTGAAGCTGCTCATCTGTATAACTTTCTACCATATCTTTAAGATCATCACCGAAGAAATTTTCACGGATATAATCTCCGGTTTCAACAGATATTTTCTGGTATTGTCCATCAACAGTTTCGCTCATTCTCTTAACAAGCTTTCCTTCTTTATCTTTTTCAAGAAGAGGATCCCAGTCACTTCCCCAGATAACTTTAATTACATTCCATCCTGCACCGCGGAATATTGCTTCGAGTTCCTGGATTATTTTTCCATTACCGCGTACAGGACCATCAAGTCTTTGAAGATTACAATTTATAACAAAGATAAGGTTATCTAGTTTTTCTCTTGAAGCGAGAGTGATTGCACCTAAAGTTTCAGGTTCATCTGTTTCGCCGTCACCTAAGAAAGCCCATACATGATTGTTATTATTTTTCTTTAATCCTCTGTCTTCAAGATACCTGTTAAACCTTGCCTGGTAGATTGACATAATTGGACCTAATCCCATTGAGACAGTCGGGAATTCCCAGAAGTCCGGCATTAACCATGGATGCGGATAAGAAGAAAGACCACCTCCCGGTTTCAATTCTCTTCTGAAATTTTTAAGCTGTTCTGTAGAAAGTCTTCCTTCAAGATAAGCTCTTGCATAAATGCCGGGCGAAGCGTGTCCCTGGAAATATATCTGGTCGCCGCTTGCATCATCTCCTCTTCCCTTAAAGAAATGATTAAAACCTATTTCATAAAGAGTAGCCGCAGAAGCATAAGTAGATATATGTCCGCCGATGCCGCTTTCCTGCTTATTGGCACCAACCACCATCGCCATTGCATTCCATCGGATAATGCTTTTTATTCTTCTTTCGATTTCCCTGTTGCCGGGGAATGGTGATTGTTTTTCGCGTGGTATTGTATTTATGTAAGGAGTGTTTGCCGAGAAGGGCATTTCAACTCCAGCTTTGTGTGCTCTTATATGTAATTGCTGAAGAATCTCCCTTACTCTTTCAGGTCCGCCATGTTCGAAAACATAATCTAGATGAGTATAGCCATTCGCGGGTTTCAATATCTTTTATTTCCTGTTCCGCCGATTTTCCGTTTTTCATTATTTATTACCCTTTCCCCGCTTTTGGCGGGGGAAAATATTTCAAAAATTTCTGTCTATTTAACTCTGCTATAAGTCTTTACATCTTTTCAATTTTAGGAGATAAATGTTATTAAACTCTTAAAATTGAGTTTTCTCAGAGGTAAAATTTGTTGTAAATAGAAAGATAATCTAATTGTTTTGCGTTAGAAACTCAAGGAATGGGAAGGCACATAAAATCAAGCCGGTTTTCACTTAAGATACTTATCATACCACATTTTTCTTAAAGCATCGACTTCTTTTCTATGTCTTTTCAGATAATGATCTCCGTCTTCAAATAAAACTAATCTGTGTAAGATATTTAATTCATAAAATTTTTTAGAGAGTTCTATAGACTGCAAAGGTGAAACATCCTCATCGGCTAAACCATGAAGAACAAGGTACGGAATTTTAGGTAGCTGCTCAGCAAAAGTTATAGCAGATCTTTTATTGATTTCTTCTTCAATATTTTTTTCTCCGATCAATTCAGAATAATATTTTTTTATATCGGGATTTTTATTTGCATTCATTTTAAAGTCTGATATTGCACCAACCAGCACAGCGCATAAGAAATTTTTATTTTGTTTGAGTGTTAGAAAAGTCATCATTCCACCACGACTCCAACCCTCCATTCCCCATTTTTCTTTATCTGCAAATGGAAGTTCATCTGCAAGAGGAATAAGACTCAGAATATCATTAACATCACTTCCGCCGAGTTCTTCTTTTCCTTCTCCGCCTGCATTTCCTCTATATTGAGAAGCAAAAACCACATAACCCCAGCTTGCAATTTGTCCGAACATACCTCTTGCTGTAAAGCTATCAATTGCGCCCTTGTTTTCGTAACCGCCTCTATTCCAGATTATGCAGGGAAATTTCTTCCCTTCATTATCTTTCGGGTATGCGACATATCCTTTTACTTTTAACTCATCTGACAGATAAGTTACTCTTTCAACAATTGTATTCTCATAGACTTCTTTTCCCCAACCGCTTATAAGCATTTTTGTTTGGGTTTCGTTCAACTCTATCTTTTCTCTTTGAATAAATTTGCCGCTCATTTTTTACTTAATGTTTGTTGATGTCTTGTCCATAGATGGAAAAAATTTGTAAGTTTAGAGAACAATCTTACAAGTAATTGTATTTTATCACTTGCGACAGAGACAATTAGTTTGAAATTTTTATTTTTAAAACTAAAGTTACGGAAAAAATTAAGTGGCTAAAAAGAAACCAGTAAAACATTCAGACAAATCGCAGCCAGTTACAGCAGGAATAAAACCCCTTTACCGGTATATTGTCGGGCTTGTAATCCTTGCACTAATAATTTTTCTCGCTTTTCCCGATTTATTAAAGAAACACGACTATGATGATGAATATCACTTTACGAAAGAAGGCGAGTTAACTTTTTATTCGGCAGATAGTGTAAAGAAAGTTGCAATAGACATTGAAATTGCCAATACCGATTATGAAAGGGAGCTTGGGTTGATGAAAAGAAAAAGTATGGAAGAAAACCAGGGAATGCTTTTCATTTTTCCCGAAGAGAAAATGCAGGCGTTCTGGATGCGCAATACTTTGATTTCGCTGGATATGATATTTGTAAGCGCACAAAAAGAAATTGTTACAATTCACAAGAACACAAAAATTTTATCAGACCAGTCTTATCCATCTACAAAACCAGCTATGTATGTTATTGAAGTGGATGCGGGATTTTCCGACAGGCATAATCTTAAAGAGGGTGATAAGATAAGCTGGAAGGGAGACTAAGTTGTGATTCTTTTGTCATTCCGCACCTGCCTTGCCGGCAGGCAGGCTTGATGCGGAATCTTAATTATTTAAGAGATACCGGATCAAGTCCGGTATGACAATACTAACCGAAGAGTTCTTCTTCTATGATTTCGCAAATGATATGTGCAACCGTAATATGTCCTTCCTGGATTCTCTGGACATTTGCAGAAGGAATTACAATTGATTGATCTATCATTGATTTAATTTTTCCGCCATTGCCGCCAAGAAAAGCAATTGTCTTCAATCCTTTTGATTTTGCCATTTCAATTGCTTTAATAATGTTTACAGAATTGCCGCTTGTAGAAATTCCTAACAGAACATCGCCTTTATTTCCAAGCCCTTCGACACCTCTTGCAAAAACGTTATCAAAGCCGATATCGTTTCCTCCTGCGGTTAAATAAGAAGTATCAGTTGTAAGTGCAATTGCAGGTAAAGCAGGTCGTTTAATTTTGTGGCTCAATCTTATAACAAGTTCTGCAGCAATATGCTGGCAATCTGCAGCACTGCCGCCGTTTCCGCAAAGAAGAAGTTTGTTTCCATTCTTAAATGCTTTAACTACTAAATCAGCAGCAGAGATGATATCGCCCGAACATTCTGAAAGAATTTTTAATTTTGTTTCAGAACTTTCGGTGAGTGAATCAGTAATAAATTTCTTTTTATTCAAGTGTATAGATTGTTTAAGGAAAGTTAAACAAACATCGGTTTATTAATATGAACGGCATCGGCAAAATCTTTAATCATATCCCAGTTACTTTCATTCTCAAAGAAATTTCCGGTAACAATTAACTTAGCACCATTTTCAATTTTTCGTCTCGCGACATTCGGTGTTTTTATTCCACCGCCAACAATAACCGGAACAGAACAAAAAGATGAAACTTTTTTTATCATTTCATCCGGAACTGTATTTTCGGCTCCGGAGCCAGCTTCGAGATAAATGAATTTCATTCCCAAATACTCTGCCGCCAATGCAGTCGCCGCTGCAATTTCCGGTTTATTCCTTGGTATCGGAAGGCTTCCGCTCATATACTGTGCGGTTGTCGTTACTCCTGATTCTATCAATATATAGCCGGTAGATATCGGCTCGATTCCGGCTTCCTTAATTAATGGAGCCGCAATAACATGCTTGCCTATCAGGTGTTCAGAGTTTCTTCCACTCACAACGGAAAGATAAAGAATTGCGTCTGCAGCACCGGATACTTGCTGCACACTTCCCGGAAAAATTATAACAGGAACTTTTGTACTTTGCTTCACTTTTTTAATAAAGAGTTCAAAGTTGTTATTCAGCATCAAACTTCCCCCAATCAAAAAACCGTCGACACCCGACTTTTCACAATACTTTACAAATTCCGGCAGACGGTCCACACCAATCTTATCAGGGTCAAGAAGGACAAGATAAGCTGCTCCTTTTGAGCTAATAGTATTAAGAAGATAATTATATGTTTTCATTAAAGTTTACTTATGTGGTATTTGAATATATAAATTTTGGTTTTTAGAAGAAAGAAGATGTATCATTTAGCAACAGATTTTAATTAAAAAAATAATATAGAAGTAACGCTAAAACTATTCACTATCACCATAGAAATTTCTATTTTACTGCCGCTCTAAATAACGTTATTGACTTACTTAAGATTGCTGAATGGGTAAAATTATTGCTGTTGCCCTGCCGAAGGGAGGAGTAGGTAAGACAACCACTGCTGTTAATCTTTCTTTTGCTTTCGCACTAAAAAAGAAGAAAACGCTGTTAATTGATCTTGATCCTGCTGGTTCGTGCTCGTCATCGCTTAACTTTGTTAAGGATAAAATAGTTGGGGATATTTTCGATGTATTCAATTATACAAAGTCAGTTAGCCAGGTTATTCATAAAACGGAACAGGAAAATCTTAGTATTATCCCTTTAAAAAATCTTAATTACAAAGATGAGGTACGGCTTTCCAAATTGGCGAGCAATCAGTCTTTGCTTAGGAATATACTCAGACCGGAATCCACTGTTTTTGATTTTATTATAATTGATTGCCCTCCATATCTTGTAGGATTAACAACTGACGCTTTAATTGCCGCTGATTCTGTTCTCATTCCTGTTATGTCCGGAAAATTCTCAATGGATGCTGTTGATAAAATATTATTGCATATGGATACTATAAGAAGAAATTATAACCAGCATCTTGCCGCCGAAGGAATTTTATTAACTTATTATGAATCGAATACAAAAGTTTCTTTCAGTACAAAGAAAGACCTTTACGCCAAATATCCAAATTACATGCTGAAAACCGTTATACCTAAAAATGCAGTTATTGCCGAAGCCACTTTTTATAATAAACCTTCAATTATTTATAATCCTTTTGCAAAATCTTCAATTGCCTATTCACAGCTTGCTGATGAAATTATAGAAAGAAATGCTTCGGATTTTTATAGAGTTTTAACAGAAATTGATGTTAAAGACGCTATAAGGTAATTATAAAAAAAATGAAAAAGATTACTGTTTATGAAAAGCCAACCTGTACGACTTGCCGAAATGTTACTAAAGCTCTTATAGAACAGGGAATAGATTTTGAAAAAGTAAATTACTACATAGATCCTTTCTCAAAAACAAAATTAAAATCTTTATTAAAAAAGATGAGGCTTAAACCTGTAGAGGTTATCAGAACAAAAGAAAAAATTTATAAGAACCTCGATATTAAGAACAAGAATTATTCGGATGAAGAATTAATTGACCTGATGGTTAAATATCCTGATTTAGTTCAAAGACCGATTATTGAAATGGGAGGTAAAGCAATTCTTGCGAGACCACCGGAAAAGATAAAAGAATTATTTAAATAATAAGAATTTATATTACGAGCGTAGGGTTCACTTTTAAAGTGAACCCTACGCTTGAACCACGCTAATCATTTCCTGTTAAAATTTTCTTGGATTCTTTTAATTTTTTGATCTGTTCGTCGGAAAGTTCCGGATAATCAATATCCAGTTTTTCTAAATACTCTGTTATTATTTGTGAAACAGCAAATCTCATAAACCATTTATGATCCGCGGGAATTATGAACCATGGTGCATTTTTCTTGCTTGTCGCGGATATTGTTTCTGCATAACACTTTTGGTAATCATTCCATAATTTTCTTTCCGCTAGATCTGAAGAAGAAAATTTCCAGTTTTTTGACTTATCATTAATTCTATCTAAAAATCTTTTTTTCTGTTCTTCTTTAGAAACATGAAGAAAAAATTTTAAAATCATAGTTCCGTTTTCATATAAGTAATTCTCAAAATCCTGAATTTGCCGGAATCTTTTTTCCCAGATATTTCCCGTTTTCATTTCTTTAGGCAGAGGTTGTGTTTTAATAAGATTGTGAACGCGAACTACAAGAACTTCTTCATAATGCGACCGGTTGAATATTCCAATACGTCCTCTTGCCGGAAGTGCTTTATGGATTCTCCAAAGATAATCGTGATCTAATTCTTCTGTTGAAGGTTGTTTAAAGCTATGAACCTGTGTCCCCTGTGGATTTAATCCCGACATTACATGTTTAATTGTGCTGTCTTTTCCTGCTGCATCCATTGCCTGGAAAACTATCAGAACTGAATATTCATTTTGAGCATAAAGTTTTCCCTGCAGTTCAAACATTTTCTTAATGTTTTTATTAAGGAGACTAAGTGTATCCGACTTTGATTTAAAGTTAAGTGTGTCCGATGTAGAGATTTTTGATAAGTCTAATTTTTTACCGGGCGAAGCAATTAATTTTTCTGAGATCATAATTTTTGTAATTGATTAGTAATTGTTTCATATATAAAAGTAATAAAAAGTAACGGATTAGGATAGGTAATAAAGAAAAACCTCTTAATAACTTTTATTTTAAGCTTATTAAGAGGTTTAAAAGATTAGTTGGTTTTGGCGGGTGTAAACCTATTAATTCTATTACTGACCGGCTTTAGAGTTCTTAGATAATCATAAATTGCGCTTAGGTCTTCATCTGTCATTCCAGAGAACATTAACCATGGCATTGGTGTATTAAAATCTTTTTGCATATTAACAGGAATATTATGTGTTTCTTCACCACGATAAAGTTTGAACCTGTTTATAAAATCTTGCTTTTTCCAGTTCCCGATTCCTGTTTCAACATCTGGAGTAATATTGGCAGAAGTTACAGTGCCGGAAGGAAAAATGAATTTTCTGCCTCCCGCAAGATACATCCCCGGTAAAGGTTCTCCGTTGACAGCTTGTGTATGACACTCTGAGCAGGAAGCAATTGTAACTAAGTATCTTCCATATTCAACAGAATCAGATCTATCAATCTCACTGGCAGGCGTATAACTTTTAATCGGCATTGTTTTAACTAGCAGACTAAGAGGAAAGTTAAGCTTGGTTTCGGGAATTTCTTTTTCCTGCGGCTGTAATGATCTTATGTATGTAATAATTGAATATACATCTTCCTGCGTGAAATTATTGTAATGCATATAAGGCATCAAAGGGAATAAAGCTTTATTATCTTTTGTTACTCCACAGGTTATAGCTCTTAATAATTCGCCGTCCGTCCATGAACCGAGGTTAGCAGGAGTTAAATTTTTTGAAACAGCAGTTCCGGGGAAACCCATACTCTGCGTCGAATACTTCTCCTCCACTCCCTTTTGTGCCCGGTTTAATTGGTCCTGCAAATTTTGTCCAGTCTCTTTCCGAATGACAATCTATGCAGGCAGCAACATGGTTGGCAAGATATTCTCCCCTTGAAAGTCTATCGGCTGTAGCTTCTACTTTTATGTCTTTTGGCGGGTCTACTTTTGGATAAGATGCATTGAAATAAATGAATCCGCCAATTATAACAATAACTAAAACAGCTACTATAATACCAAGTATTTTAAGAGCTTTCTTCATACTTTTAATCCCTCTGATGTTGTTAATTGAAAGATGTTAATATGGTTTTAAACAGTAATCCTGTTAAAATTGATAAATTGATTTTTATTGTTGCCAATGACCCTGAAAAATACAGTCGTGAATCTAAGCCAGATAAAAATATTTGTCAACTTTGTTTGCAAATAGCAATTATAAAAGCTGTATTATAGAATATTTTTGAAAGATATATTCTGAAAAATTAATGCAGCTTTGCCCAGGAGTTTTTATTTTGCATTTATAAAATGAAGGACTTTTATGATAAGTAAAGAACTTCTTGAAATTTTATGTTGCCCGGAAACAAAAGCCGATCTTGTCCTGGATGGAGAGACACTTGTTTCTACTGATAAAAGCACAAGAAGAAGATACAGGATTAAAGATGATATCCCTGTGATGTTAATAGACGAATCGGAAAAGTTAAGTCTTGATGAATGGAAATCTATTATGAAAAAACATGGACGAAATATTGAGTGAAAAATCCTGACAAATATCCACTTTTAATTTTCTTATATTTACAGAAAAATTTTTGCTGATATGGATCCGATAAATATTTTTGTGGGCTTAAACATAATTGCAACCTTTGGTGCGAATCTTTCCGGTGCCAAAAGCGGGTTAAAACATAAACTAACTGTTGCAAAAGAAAAACCAAAAACTTATTTGCAGAAGCTGCCTCTTTTCCTTTCAGCTTTTACTTTAGTCGGTTTGATTCTCGGCGTTTTCCAGATTGGAACTTTTGTATATAAACCTGAAAATGAAAATGCAAGATTAATTGGTCTTGCTGTTTATATTATTTTTTCCTGGGTTCAGATATGGTGTTATAAAACTCTTGGTTCAAGCTACTCGCAGGACATAATGATTTCGAAAGATCATAAGCTTGTTAAAGCTGGACCATTTAGCATTGTAAGACATCCTCAATATTTATCCCAGATTCTTCTCGATATCGGCGGCGCTTTGGCAACTTTAAGTTATGTTGTTATAGTATTTGCAATAATTCAGATACCTTTCTTAATAATGAGAGCTTTGCTTGAAGAAAAACTTCTCGAAAAACATTTCAAAGAAAATTTCAGGGAATACAAAAGTAAAAGCGGTTTTATGTTCCCCTTTATCGGATAAAGTTGTTTAGTTAATTTAGATTTGATGAAATTAAAGTTATCTTTTCTTATTTTTTTATCGTTTGCGGGTCTCGCATTTTCCCAGACTCGGGATAAGCTTGCCATTGTTACTTCAGCGGGCACAAAATATATTCCTGTTTATCAAAGGCAGGGGACGCTTTATTTTTCTCTGATTCATTTTGCCGAAGCAATATCTGCAAATTATTATTACAACGAGGAAACACAAAAAGTAGAGTTAAAGTTTGATGATTATAATCTTAAGATAACAGCAAAAAATCCTTACGTAGTTTTAACTTCCCGCGCGGATAATAAAATCCGAAACTTACCAGCTTCCTACTTCAACATATTATATCAACGATCAGATATTTGTTCCTCTCCTTTATTCTATCGAATATCTGATAAAAGCATCCGGCAATAACATTGTTTATCAAAAACCGGATAAAATTGTTTTTAAAGGAAAGGTCACTCCCGAAACCGTGGGAACAGCTGTAGGCATTACAGGAATAAGTGTAGAAGACAAAGTAAATGGTACTCTTGTAAGAGTTAAATCTAAAAAGAGAATTGCAACTTATTCAAGCTCTTATAAGAATAGCGTTCTCACAATTATTTTCAGAAATGTTAATGCAGATGCGGAAAACTTAACACATAAGTATGGAAAAGGTTTAGTAAGTGAAATTGATGCACGGAATGTTGGAAACGATACCGAAATCAAATTTACACTTAGTAATCAATATACAACTAACGAAGTGCTAAATGCCGAAGGAAGCAATGATATTTTAATTACGATTCATAATAAAATATTTGCTAGGAATGAAGAACGGGAAAAGAATAAATCCAAATGGGATTTTGATGTAATTGTTTTGGATGCAGGTCACGGCGGTAAAGATGCCGGCGCAATTGGTGTAGGCGGTGTGAAAGAAAAAGATGTAAATCTTGGGGTTGTCCTTCAACTCGGTAAGTTGATTGAAAAAGAAATGAAGGATGTTAAAGTTGTTTATACAAGGAAGAGTGATACTTTTGTAGAATTGTATAAAAGAGGTAAGATCGCTAATGAACAAGACGGGAAACTTTTTATCTCGATTCACTGTAACTCTACCCCAAGTAAACCGAGTAATGCAGAAGGATTTGAAGTTTATTTACTTCGCCCTGGCAGAACAAAGGAAGCGATCTCAATTGCCGAGAGGGAGAATAGTGTAATTGAGTATGAAGAGAATCCGCAAAGATATGAGAAGCTTACAGATGAGAATTTTATTCTTGTAACAATGGCGCACTCGGCATATATGAAATATTCTGAGAAGTTTTCTGATTTTTTAAATAAACAAATGAATGCGGATCTTCCTGTATCTTCCCGTGGAATTAAACAGGCAGGATTTTATGTTTTGGTTGGAGCCTCAATGCCGAGCGTGTTAATTGAAACAGGCTTTTTATCTAATAAAAAAGATGCAGATTACCTTAAAAGCAGCAAAGGTCAAAAGAATATTGCTGAAGCCATTTTTAAGTCTATAAAAAGTTTCAGAGAATATTACGAAAAAGTAATGCAAACAGAATTATAACTAAAAAACTATTAGATTTGAATCGTTTATTTTTTTAATACATCATACTCGTTGAAAAATTTTACAAATAGGAAGGAAATATGAAAAACACAGTTGAAGGAACAGACTCCAATTTCGATCAGGAAGTTATAAAATCTGAGATACCTGTTCTTGTTGATTTCTGGGCGCCGTGGTGCGGACCGTGTAAAATGATAGCTCCCGTTATTGATGAAATAGCTTCTGAATATGTGGGCAAGCTGAAAGTTGTAAAGTTAAATACCGATGATAATCAGAATGTTGCAATAAAATATGGAATCAGAAGCATTCCGACTCTCGGCATATTTAAAGATGGAAAAGTTGTCGATGCAGTAATTGGGGCAGTTCCAAAGAAAATGCTCGAAGATAAACTTCGTTCACATATTTTAAGTGTTAATTAATTTTGCGAAATAAAAAGTAAAGGGCAGTTTTATGCTGCCCTTTTTCATTTTAAAAATACTTTGTAGAAAAAATAATTAGATAATATTCACGCGGTTTGATAACTCATTAGTATCATCAGGTTTAATAGGGAAATGAATGCTCAATACTTTCCCTGCTTCTTCGATTCCAAACAAAATACCTTTACAGAATTCTCCTTTTAAAAACTTTTCCTGCATTTCTTCTTTAATCTTATCCCAGGCTTCCTGTGAGACTTTTTCATTTATACCTTTGTCTGCAAGAATATAAAATTGCCGGTCTTCAAGAACTAAGAAGAAAAGTACACCAGTGCTGTCGCGTGTCTTTGTTATGCCAAGCCTGTGAAATTCATCTTCTGCAAGTTGTCTTAAAGTTTTTTTCTTTTGGCGAAACGATCTCTTTTCTTTAATGCTGACACAAATTTCCCCCGCAGTTTTCTTTTCCGTCTCTTTAATCTTGTTTGAGATTCTTAAGAATTCGTCATCATCAAAGAAATTGTAAATAAGCTGTTCTTTCATGTTAAAGGGAAATTTTTTATGCAAAGTATTAAAGAAGTTTAATTTATACAAGGAGGGAACGGGTTGTAGGGACATAGCGCGCTATGTCCCTACTTGAATAAATCAATTACATTTTACTTACAACAACATCTCCGCCCGATGTAGTTGCATTTAAAGGGGAACCACCCTTATTCAATTCTCCTTCGAGTTTATGAGAGGACATTTTCTTTACATTATTTACACCGATTTCAGATGAAACCTCGCCTCCCGATGTTGCAAGTCTTACAGAAGCATTAAAATCTGCGGGAACTTTAATGTAAATATCTCCGCCTGAAGTTGACAGGTCTATGCCTTTATTCACACCCCAGTATTCTAAATCAATATCACCGCCTGATGTTTCTGCATGAATCTTTGAGTTTGTACCTTTTAATTTAATATCACCGCCCGAAGTAGAAGCATATAAATTACCATCAAAATTTTTTGCATCTATATTACCGCCGGAAGTTGAAACAGAAAGATCACCTTTGTTTCCATCAAGAGTAATTTCTCCACCAGAAGTTGAAGCTTTTAATTCTCCCTCAGTATTTTTAATCCACAGATCTCCGCCCGATGTTTTTATATAATTTTTTCCAACAACACCGGAAAGTTTTATGTCTCCACCGCTGGTAGATATCCTGTTATTAAATTTTTTCGGGACCATAATTTCGAATCTTATCGAAATACCGTTGAATCCAAACCAATTAAAAAAGCTGCCTTCTTTTTTTGCAATTACTTCGACTCTATCCTCGTTAGCATCAAAATTAAAATCTACTTTATCAGCGGCTTTTTCATTTCCAAGCACTTTTATATAAACCTCATCCTTGTCCCACGTTGTAATCATAACATCTCCGACTGAGGCTTCGAGTTTTAGATCCTTGCCGGGAGAAATATGATATGTTTTCTCATATAGAACTTTAAGTTCTTTGGCTGCGGACACGCCGGTAACAAGCAGTAATGCTATTAGTATAACCAGGTATATTCTTATATTTTTCATAATGATGGCTCCATCAATTTTTATTTTTAGACTTCAAAGCGATGAAAAAGGTTACTCTTTTATAAGAACTTAAAAATTTTCTGAACCATATTAATTAGAAAAATAGACTAAATAACCGAAAAGATGATAAACGGTTTTATACTAATAAGAATATGTGGATTTATCTGTTTAAGATAGTTTCTAATTGAATAATAAATTAAGGTCGTGCTATGCCTAAATTCATTCCACTTAAAGAATACCGGGAATATTCAAAAGAAGAGATGATAAAACGCTCAGAAATTTTTTATTCTCTTGTAAAAAGAAGAAGAACGGTAAGAGAATTTTCAGACCGTGAAGTTCCGCTTAAAGTTATAAAAAATTGTATAAAAGCTGCTTCAACTGCACCGAGCGGAGCCAATATGCAGCCGTGGCAATTTGTTGTTGTATCCAATTCTTATGTAAAAAAGGAAATTAGAAACCTCGCTGAGGCTGAAGAGCGAGAATTTTATAAAAAAAGAGCTTCCGAAGAATGGCTTAATGCTCTTGAACCACTTGGAACAAATGAAAACAAACCGTTTCTTGAAACAGCGCCATATCTTATAGTTGTCTTTTCTAAAAATTTTGATGCAAAAGATAAACAGAAAATCAAAACATATTATCCGCAGGAATCGACTGGAATTGCATGCGGTATTTTGATTACAGCAATTCACAATTCTGGTTTGGTATCATTAACTCACACGCCAAGTCCGATGAGATTTCTTAATAAAATATTGAATCGCCCTCCCAACGAAAGACCTTTTTTAATTTTAGTTGTTGGTTATCCGGCAAAGGGTGTAAAGGTTCCTAACATACCGAAGAAAAAGCTGAATGAAATTGCTGAATTTATTTAAATAGATCTGCTCCATTCAAATATTCGAAAGCTTTATCTACAGATTGGTGAGTTCCGGTTATTACAATTGTGTCGTTTTGTAAAAGTTGTTCCTTGCCGGAAGGGTTAGATATATTTTTTCCATTTCTGACAATCGCTATTATAGTAGCATCTGTTTTTGCACGCAAGTCTATTTCAGCAAGAGTTTTTCCAATGTGTGAATTTTTCTCATCTACAAAAAAAGTATCCGTTAAACCTGCAGCAAGTATTTCATCAAGATGAACAAGCGAATGCTTTTTAACATTTTCTTGTGTCAGCAAACCGTAGCTTTCTCCACGGATTAAGGCAACCTGCTTCATTATCACATTTAAAGGAATATGATATCTCTCAAGTACTTTGCTGAAAATCTGTAAAGATGTTTCAAACTCTTCGGGAATTACTTCATCAGCACCAAGCTTGTGCAATCCCTCTATTTCATTTATATATCTTGTTCTTACAATTGCATAAACAGAAGGATTCAATCTTTTAGCATTCTGTAATCCTATTCTCGAAGCAGTCGGATCGGAAATAGCAAACACAATTATTTTTGCTGTCTCTATTTTTGTATGATGAAGAATATCTTCTTTTGTAATATCACCGTAAATAATTTTCTCGCCGTTTGATTTTTCCTTTTTAACAGTTTCAGGATTTAGTTCAATCACTATATAATTAATTCCCGTTTCTTTAAGCACACGGGCAAGGTTTCTTCCATTTAAACCAAATCCGACAATTATTGCATGATCTTTTAAACTCTTCAGGTCTTCCCGCTTTTTTAGTAGCACTTTCTAATGAACCGAATTTTTTTGAAATAGTAGGAATAAACAAAAAGACGAGAGGTGTTAACAACATTGTGAAAATTGAAACTGCAAGAAATCCGTTATAAAAACTTGCCCCGATTAAATTAAAGTCCAAACCTGCCTGCGCAAGAACAAAAGAAAATTCCCCGATTTGTGCTAAACCGAGTCCGGTTATTACAGCGGTACGAAGAGGGAATCGCAAAAACTTTATTATCCCGATTATGATTAACGATTTTAAAGTAAGTATCCCGATAATAATTAATGCTAATGTAACCGGGTGAACGAGTACAAATTGAAAATCGAGAAGAAGCCCAATTGAAACGAAAAAAATGCTGTTGAATGCATCTTTCAAAGGAAGAATTTCTGCAACTACCTGATGACTGAGTTCTGTTTCGGAAAGAATAATTCCTGCGATAAAAGCACCGAGCGCAAAAGATAATCCTATTGAATATGTTAAATAAGCTGTTCCAAGAAGCAGCAAAAGAATTCCAACAGTAAAAGCTTCCCGCATTCTTAATTTTGCAAGTTGGAAAAGGATTTTAGGCATAACCAATCTTGCAACAAAAAGAATTACCGCAACAGCACCGAAAGCATAAAGCAATTGTAATAAAATTGAAAACGGATTTGAGAAGCTTGTCGCTGCTAAAATCGGGAGAAGTAAAAACATAGGAACTATTGCAAGATCCTGGAAAATTAATATTGATAATGCGAGTCTTCCATGCGGAGCTTCTAATTCTCCTTTATCTGATAAAATCTTTAATACTATTGCTGTACTCGAAAGGCTAACAAGCATTCCGTAATAAATTGATTTATTAACCGGAATTTTGAACAGTAAGAAAATAGCTCCGGAGATAATGATTGTAAGAAGAACTTGCATTCCGCCTGCGGCGAGCAGGTACCTTTTCATTTCCATCAACCGACTGAAAGAAACTTCGAGCCCGATTGTAAAAAGGAGAAGTATAACCCCGATTTCCGCCATTACTTCTACTTGCTCAATTTCAGAAATAAGCTGGAAACCGTAAGGACCGATTATCATTCCGGCAATAAGAAAACCGACTATACTGGGAAGGTTTATCTTTTTAAAAATGAAGATAATCGGTATGGAAACCAGTAAAATTATTACAATATCTTTTATAATCGAAACTTCGTGCATGATATTTAAGAGTTAAGGAAGTCTGCCTTGCCAATTCCTTCTATATTGATTAATTTTTCATTATAGCTAATATAAAAAATATGGTTATGCCTCAAAATCACCTACCGAAATTTAAGGAGAATCCAAATGTTAATTGACGATGAAGATATTATTGCTAAACGCGAACACAGCTTTTACGGCGATGTTATTAATTACTTTGACCGTGCAGCTAAATTCACAAAATATCCTGAGGGACTTCTTGATCAGATAAAATATTGTAACAGCATTTACAGGATGAAATTCCCGATAAGACTTGGGACAAAAATTGAAGTTGTTGTTGCATACAGGGTCGAGCACAGTCATCACAAGCTTCCTGTAAAAGGGGGAATAAGATACAGCACTGCTGTTACACAGGATGAAGTTAAAGCTCTTGCAGCTTTGATGACTTTTAAATGTGCTGTTGTGGATGTTCCGTTCGGCGGAGCTAAAGGGGGAGTAAAAATAGATCCTAAAAAATGTACTGAACTAGAACTTGAACATATTACAAGACGCTATACTGCAGAATTAGTTAAAAAGAATTTTATCGGACCGGGCATTGATGTGCCGGCTCCCGATTATGGAACGGGTCCGAGGGAAATGGCATGGATTGCAGATACTTATGCAGCTTTTAATCCCGGAATCGATGCCGCAGGATGTGTTACAGGAAAACCTGTAAGCCAGGGAGGAATTAATGGGAGAACCGAAGCGACAGGACGAGGAGTTTTTTACGGAATCCGTGAAGCACTCGGTGTTAAAGAGGACATGAAAAAGTTAAAATTAGAGACAGGGTTAAATGGAAAAAAAGTTGTGATACAGGGATTTGGAAATGTTGGTTTTCATTCAGCTAAATTTTTGCAGCAGGGTGGAGCCAATATTATTGCAATTGCAGAATACGAAGGAGCGATTTATGATCCTAAAGGTCTCGATGTTGAAGATGTTTTAAGACATAGAAAAGAAACCGGTTCTATCCTTAATTACAAAAAAGCTAAGAACATAAAAAGAACCAATGATGCACTCGAAATTGATTGTGATATTTTAGTTCCGGCTGCTCTTGAAAACCAGCTTCATTCCGGGAATGCCGCAAAAATAAAAGCTAAAATTATTGCCGAAGCTGCAAACGGACCGACAACCCCGCGCGCTGAAGATATTCTTGATAAAAAGGGAGTATTGATACTCCCTGATCTTTTTCTTAACGCGGGCGGTGTAACAGTTTCTTATTTTGAATGGCTTAAAAATCTTTCTCATATAAGATTCGGCAGAATTGGGAAAAGATATGATGAGTATATCAATAAAACTCTTGTCGATGCAATAGAAAAAAGCATCGGTAAAACAATTGATAAAAAAGCAAGAAGCATAATAACTCACGGTGCGGATGAAATGGACCTGGTAAACTCAGGTCTGGAGGAAACAATGATAAATGCTTACCACGAGATCAGAAATATAAAAAACTCCAATAAGAAAATTCCGGATTTGAGAACTGCTGGTTTTATAAGTGCAATAGATAAAATTGCGACATCTTATTTGGCGCTTGGTATTTTCCCGTAGTGAAACTGTGGTTGTTTCTGAAAAACAGAAGGAAGATTTCTACTTTGAATGTGTAGTTTCTTCCATGATTATTGCTTTAACTTCAGAAGATAAGAAATAATATCTCTTTTAAACTCGTTTAATTACCTTTGCTGTATCAATTATTAGGAACAGAAATTGTGTGTAAGCATCTAATCTTGTTTCATTTTGGGAGGAGAAATAATTTAATTCTAAATAAGGATTAGAGGAAATAAAATGCCGGCACAGTTATTAAAAGAAAAAATCGAGCAAGCCGTTAAAATCTTAAACGAAAAAAATGTAGATATGTGGCTCACATTTGTCAGGGAAAGTTCTGTTATAGTCGATCCCGTTCTTGAAATGATAGCCGGGATTAATTTTACATGGCAATCTGCCTTAATAATTACCAAAGACGGAGATACAACTGCAATTGTCGGTTCATTAGAGGAAGAAAATATAAAGCAGTCCGGTCTTTATGAAAATGTTATAAGTTATATCCAGTCTATAAGAGAGCCGCTGCTCGATTATATAAAAGAGAAAAATCCATTAAAGATTGCTGTAAATTATTCAAAGAACTCTGCTTTAGCAGATGGGCTGACTCTCGGTTTATATCTTCAGTTGATTGACTATCTCAAAGACACGGAATATGAAGATAAATTAATTTCTTCCGAAGAAATTGTTTCTTCTTTAAGAGGAAGAAAAACTCCTGTAGAACTTTCGATTATGAGAGAGGCTGTTAAAGAGACGTTAAAAATTTTCGATGAAGCCGGTAATTTTATAAAACCCGGCAAAACTGAAATCGAAATTGCCGAATATATCCGTGCACTTGCAAAAGTTGAAGGATACGATCTTGCATGGGACGAAGATCATTGCCCGGCTGTATTTACGGGTCCCGAAATACGCAGAGCGCATTCCGGTCCAACGGGCAATACAGTTGAAAAAGGTCATCTTGTTAATGTTGATTTTGGAATTAAGTATAACGGCTATTGTTCAGATCTTCAGAGAACCTGGTATGTTTTAAATGATGATGAAGAAACTGCACCGACTGAGGTTCAGATAGGGTTTTATGTTATCCGCGATGCAGTTCAGAAAGTTGTTGATAATCTTAAACCGAATGTGCAGGGCTGTGCAATGGATGATATTGCGAGAAAGTATATTGTGAAAAGTGGTTATGAAGAATTCCCGCACGGACTCGGACACCAGGTTGGCAGAAGTGTTCACGACGGCGGCGCAGGTTTATTGCCGAGATGGGAAAGATACGGCAATTCGCCTTATTTAAAAGTTGAAGAATCACAGGTTTACACAATCGAGCCGCGTCTTAAAGTTGACGGTCATGGTGTGGCTACAATAGAAGAAGAAGTTTTCATAACGAAAGAAGGCTGCGAGTTCCTTTCCAAACCGCAAAAAGAATTGATGTATATAAAGGAAGGATAAAACCTTCAAGGTTAACGAATTGCTTTTCACACTGTAATCCTCGAAGGTCCACCACAATGGCTAAAAAATTGCTTGAAATAATGATAAAATCATTATTATAACTGATAAAAAGCATTGCTATTATAGAATTTATTGCTATTTTTATTACATACATTATCTGTTTGCACGGAATCACACAAAGACATTGGGTTATGTCACTTTTTAAGGTTTATATTTTTTACCACATTTCTTTAAGTAAAATTGACCAACTTCTCCGTGTGTACAGCATCTAATGCTGATAGTAATAATACTATCTCTGGTACAGTAGTAGTTAGAGGTTCATAAGTACAAAGGAGCAATAAAATGAATTCATTAGCCATCAAAAAGGACTTTGAGACTTGGAAGAAGAATTCCCTCGATAGTGCTGTGAATATTGGTGATGAATTTTTAGGGATGAGCACGCATATTATAGTTTCCTATAATAAGAAGGATAATTTATATAACGCTCATTCATTAGAATTTGATATTGTTGTAGAGGGAAAAACGGAGGACAAAGTTCTAAAAGGAGTATTAGAATCTATATTTAGCCATATTGAATTTTGTATCGTTAAGAATAAGGATAAGAAGATAACTTTTCCAGCCCCCAATGAATATTGGAAGGAATTTTATGAGGGAATTAAATCGGGGTCGGTCATTGATAAACCAAAGATACCTAAGTTAAAATCTGTTTCTCAACTTCCTTATACGACAAACAGAATTAACCAATTATGTGTAATGGGTGTCTAAAAGATATAAACACAAAGACTTACTTAAGCTATTAGAGCATTATGGTATCACTGAGTTAGTTAAACGTGGTAAAGGCAGTGAACGGATGCTTTATCAAGAATCTACAAATCGTAACTACCCTATAAAGTTTCACGGAAAAAAAACAGAGCATGGTGACGGGGTCATTTCTGCAATTAAGCGAAGGTTTAACCTACCTGATGATTTTGACCAAATAAATTAAATGAAACTGAGACACTACCTTAACTTGCTAATCTTTTTTAAATAAACTAAGTTTCCCAAAGAAGAAGGGGCTTTACAAATTCTTATTGCTGTGTGGGGCTCTTAAGGAATAATTCAGTATAATTATTATTATAACTAATAGATAGATGTAATGGAATAAATGGAAGATTTTGAAATATTTCAGAATAATTTTGCCAAAATCTTTAAAGATTTTCTTCTAGAAGATTTAGATGTTAAGAAAAGCGAGTATGGAACAGCTATGTATAATTTAATGTTTGATGAAAAAGGCTCTAGGAGTGTTCATACAAACTCTTCACCCTATGAAAGATTTTTACTATCTATTTGGCAAGGATTTATTGAAATAACCAATTCTTATCAAAATTTAAATGATATACCTTATTATATAAATAGTTTCCCTTATAAAAGTAAAAAGCTTTCTAAAGTTAGAACTTTCAAATACCATTATGAAAATTATTTAAGCGAAATATATATATTAAAAGAACGACTTCTTAAATATCTAACTGATATTGGAAGACTTTATAAAAAAGATGAAAGGCATTTAACAATTCTAACTTCAACTAAACCTTTATTTTCTCGTGTAAGAAATATATTAGACAACATATTAAAGATTCGCCGCGTGCATATTCACATTAAAAGATATACTCACGATGATTTTACAAGGTTGGAAGGACTCGAATTATTTATAAATAATTTATCAGAGGATGATGCAACAAATTTATTTAAAAGAATATTTCATATTGAAGTTTAAAAGAAACTAGAAAAAAATGGAGAGATTCCATCTTAGAAAATAATAGAATCATTAAAAACTTATTTAATGAATACTTCAAACTGATAAATGAAATTTTATTTGATGCTAGCGGAAACCTTTTAATTCCGTACTCATTGAGAGTTAGGGTTATGGCTAATCATACAAAGTAATAACCGCGAGTCGATTTGTAATTTTTGGATGAGGTAATAATGTCTAATTTTTTTATTGGAATTCTATCGTTAGCCACGGCTCTTTTCATTTTTATTGTGGGTAAGATAATTCATAATGGGGGATTAATAAAAGATCCTATATTACTAGATATGTTAGGCTTTGGGTATCGTTGGCAACCCCGATGGATAACTGCTTTAATTATATTATTATGTCTTTGCGGGATATTCTTTTTATGGAAAGAAAGTTTATGGTATGCAATTGTTTCTATAGGTCTTATATATTTGCTAAACTATTTTTTGTCCGCATTAGATAGCGATGGGTTTAAAGCCGCTAAGATTTTTAATTTATATAAAGAAATTATATCAATTGGTATTGATAAAGATGAAAAAGCTATAATATTACGAACAGCCCGTGCTTATTATATATATAAAAAGATGCCTAATGATTATATTGATAAAAAACTAACTGAAATTCGACCTAATAACATAATTGAGCTAGTACAATATATTCTTATTAGTGAAGGCGATTATAGCAATAGAGAATTTTCTGTAGAAAAAATGAATAAGGTAATTAGACTATGTTATCGAAAGGTCCTTAAAGAGGAACCATATTTTTAAACGATTAGGGACCTTTTAAAATAATTGGCACACAATAATCATCAAGAGATTTATTAATATATTTTCTTGCTGTACCACAACTTAAGCCTCAAAACTCACACGCTCTTGTGTAAGAAGAGTAAAGTAGCTTATTATATTCCTCAAAATCAATTTCAACAGCACCAAACATTTTAAGGTGGGAAGTCATATACTGAACATCGAGAAGAACAAAATCTTTTTCATTAAGATGTTCAATTAATTTTGCAAGTGCCGCTTTGGATGCCTGCGATACTTTAGAGAACATTGACTCACCGAAAAAAGCTCCGCGAAAAGTTACTCCATACAATCCGCCGACAAGCTTATCATTCTGCCATGTTTCAACTGTATGAATGTGTCCTCTTTTATATAATCTTAAATAAGCTTCAATCAACTCTTCCGAGATCCAGGTTTTCGCCCGGTTTGCACAACCTTTTACAACTGACAAAAAATCAGTATCAATTTTAAATTCGAACCCGGAATGTTTTAAGTAAGATTTTAAAGAGCGTGGAATGTTAAAGTTTTCCAAAGGAATTATCGTTCTTATCTCCGGCATAAACCAGTTTATCGTTCCGCCGTCAGCCATCGGGAAAGCGCCGCTTGCATAAAGCCGAAGCATGTTGCCCGGTTTCAGTAACTCCTTTGAATCAAACTTTTTCTTCTCATTCATTTATTCTTCACTTTTTACTTCGAGCCGGATTATTTGGTATCCTTTTATAGTTTCTTGTGCAGCATAAATTACACCAATTAATACCGATAACATTCCGAGAAGGAAAAGAATAGTCATTAAATAGCTCAAGCCTTGAAAATCAAATAAATATTGCATACCGATTAATAAAGATGTTATAACAAACAGCGCAACTGCAATTGTATAAGACAAAACTGAATTTCTTACAAGCTTTACACGGAAAGACAATGCGGAAATCTGCCTGGAAATGCTTTCCAACCGTACATTTTCTTCGTAGGAAAAATCTTTTTCTGCAGCCTTATTTACAAAACGTCTTTTCTCTTCGTTCAGAATTCTTATCCTGTTTACAACGAGAGAATATTTGTTATTCAACCCGAGCAGAAGCAAACCGCACGCAGAAATCATCAGTCCCGGTGCGAGCATCAATTGTATTACTTCGACTATTGAAAATTCGTGAGGCATGGCGTACCATTATTATTAATATGTGACTATTAAATTAACTCAAAAAAATGAGGGGAAAAATAGAAATAGTTATAATATTTTGATTATGAAACTAACCTTCTTAATTTATGGTAATAATTTTCAAATATTGGAGGGTTTTATTCTTCTTGCTTTAATTTGACAAAACCAATAATTTGTTATCAAGAAAACCTAATCAAGACATAAATTGTACTATAAAAGATTGGAATGGTAAAGAAGTGCTATTGCCACAGTCAGTTATAGATACTCACTTAATAGATTCAAATCATCAAGATGCACTAAATTACATTGGGGAATTGAAAAACGGATTATTATTACCTGAAAATGTAGTTGCTAGTAAAAGTAGAAATAATACAAAAATTGCTAATATTAAGCTGAATAATAAGAAACATTCTTATCTATGTGTAGTAATAAGATATGGAACATTTTTTAGTAAGTTATTAGGACACAAAAATTTTATTGTTACCTTTTATGGTTCATACAAACCAAAGAAAGGAAAAATATTATGGAAAAAATAAATATAAAAATAGATAGAGAATTAGATTTGATGACCGCTTATGTTCAAGAAGATAGGCTCAACAAGTCTGAATTAGAAGTTATAGATATAGATGATTATAATATTTTAATTCATTTAGATCCTTTAACAAAGGAAGTGGTTTTTGTACAAGTATATGATTTTTCAATTATTAGGCGAAAGCTTTTAGGACAATTAACGCTTCTAATTACAAAGAGAGCTATTAGAAATTGGTTAGATTTAATAATAAAATCTTTTAAAGCTAATAAACCCCAAGAAAAATTTGCCCATTAAATTTCTTTTCTCCCGAATATCATTTTCTCAATCGTAGATATACAAACAGAAATTTTATCTTTTTACTGCATGGCGCGTTTTAAAAATCCTCCAATAAGCATCTGTAATATTTCGGAAGGAAAAATAAAATTAAGTATTCTCGATTTGAAAGGTTTTAATGTAAAGAGAGAAACCTGCAAGCATTTAATAGTGTGTAAACCGGGAGGTAACCAAAATATCAACATTGGCAGTTCTTTTAATATTTATAAACAAAAAGCCCGGTGATTGTTCAGTAATTAGCTCTTCAGTTTTTTTCCCCGATATGTTATCAAAATGTTCTAATTTGGAAAATATCTTTAAAAATTTGAATGTATTACCCCTTATGTCATTATCACTTATCCAGATGACTTTTAACATTTATTTCTCAAATTTGTTTTTGAAAATTATTTACGCTTCCGGTTAACAATCGTTTCAAACGCTGGTTCTTTTAATAAAATCTACGATAACCGGATCTTTTTCTTTTAACAATTCTTCAGGAGTTCCTACAAAATAAATTATGCCATCGTTGATCATTGCAACTTTATCTGCGACATTTTTTACACTGTACATATCATGCGTTACAACGATAGATGTAACATTTAGTTTCCCTGTCAGGTTTTTAATCATATTATCAATAGAATCAGACATAATCGGGTCCAAACCGGTTGTCGGCTCATCATAAAGTATATAATCAGGATTTGAGATTAGTGCACGCGCAAGACCCACACGTTTTTTCATTCCACCCGAAAGTTCTGCTGGTTTTTGTTTTTGAATACCTGTTAAATCCACAAGCGATAGTTTCTCTTCAACAATGTTGTGAATTTCTTTAGGTGAATATTTATTTACATTTTCTGTCAGAGGAAGTCCCACATTTTCTTCAACAGTCATTGAATCGAATAATGCAGCCCCCTGGAAGAGAAATCCGAACTTCTTTCTCAATTGATAAAGTTCTTTTTCATTTAAATCGCTTACTATTTTTCCTTCAACTTTTACGTAGCCTTCATCAGGCTCAAGCAATCCAACAATATGTTTAATAAGAACACTCTTCCCGCAGCCGCTTCTTCCAATAATTACAATTGTCTCGCCTGTTTCAATGTTGAGATTAATTCCTTTTAATACTTCTTTATCGCCGAAACTCTTGTGAAGATTTTTAATCTCGATCATGAAATTAATTATTGGTTAGATAAACTTACAAAATTTATTCTAAAGTATTTTATACTTACATAAAAAGTATTTTAGTTGAGTAATCTTCTGTGATAATTAATTTGTCCGAGATGATAATTGAGATGAGCAGCTAAATGAATGAGAACAAAATCTATAGATGCAGTTTTACCTAAGAATTCTTCCGGATAATTTTCAAAAAATTTTTCTTCGGGAATTGATGATAATGTTTTATCAACTATCTCTATTGTTTCTATCGTTAATTTTATTAATTCTGCTTTGGGAATATTTTTGCTTGCGAATTCACTTTCCCTGTCACGTTTATAATCTGTTCCACCAAGTGTTACACCGATAAAATGTTTCAGATTCCCGTTTATATGGAGACATAAATTACCACCGGAATTTTTTATCTCTTTTGCAATTATCCATACGTCGGCTTCATTCTTATAAAGTTCTATTTCAGATTTAAGCTTGTTTAAATCTCTGGAGAAAATTTGTCTGAGTGTTTCTTTTACCATAGTAATAATTAATATTAAAGTTGAACAAATATAATATTTTCATTTTTGATTTAATAATTATAAAAAAGCCGCAACAAAATTATTGCGGCTTAAGAAAGGGCTATGAATGAAATATTAATTAAGACACGATGAGAAAAAAGAGAGAAAGAAGCAACAATGCAATATATATTTCATTCTGTATCCTCTTCAACGTCGAGTACCTATCATCACTTGACCTGTTCATAATAGCCTCCCTTCTTATCATCGGCTACTATCAATTTAATTGCAAAAAAATTATGGAAAAGGCAATAATATGTGTGATACTTTTAATATGACCGGATAAAATTGTAGTTTAATGCAAACGGGCGAATAGATCTGCATCAATAAACTTATCATCTTTTAAGTAAAATTTTTTCAAGGTTCCTTCGAGAACAAACCCTGCTTTATAAAGCACTTTTTTTGATGCAATATTTCTGTTAAAAACTGTCGCTTCAATTCTTGACAGGTTAAATTCTGTAAAACCAATTTCACAAGCTTTTTTAACAACATCAGTCATTATCCCTTTATTCCAGAAAGGTTTGCCGAGCCAGTAACCTATTTCATCTTTGTGAGAATGATTCCCATATTTTGAATGAAAGCCAATTCCACCGATCAGTTCATCATTTTCATTTTTGATTGTCCATTGTTTTAATACTCTTTCTTTTATTCTTGATTCTTCCACGAAGTTAATCCAGAAGTCAGCATCTTCTTCTTTATATGGATAAGGGATTTTAAGTGTGTACTTATAAATATCGGGATCGTTGATATACTTAAGAAGGAGAGGCTTATCACTTTCTGTGATTTGTGTAAGGTAAATTCCGCGGCTGACTTTTATATCCATATAATTTTACAAGTAAAAATGTAAACTGTTAAAACAGTTATTTTTTATTTTTTTTTCTAACCCCTGACTTAAGTCAGGGGTTAATAAATGACGATAGAGTTTTGTAACCGTTTCAACGGTTTACATAATTAACCGGAATTTAATATTTCTCTGATCTTAGCGAGATGATGGTCATCATGTTCGGAGGTAAAATAGATTAAGTCGATAACTCTCATCTTTTGATTCAGTCGTGGGTGAATCGAGACAATTGCAACTTGTTCTTGGGTGAAATTTTCAAGTCTATTGACAATATGTTTTCTTGTTCCCCTGAATTCCTTTAACAAGTCATTAATATTTTTTTGATTGTAATTTGATTCATAAGTTTTTTTATTTGACATATCCGCTGCAGAAAGAATTTCTTTTCTATTCAGAAAATCATCGATCCTTTTTGTGTTGAGTTCCTCGAGTACAATTAAATGTCCGACATGTTCTTTAATTGACCATTTGCCTTCAGGTTTGAATATTAAAGTTTCTTCAGTAAGATTTTTTATAGCTTCTTCAAGCCTTGCTGGTGTCCCTCGGAATCTTTCGAGCATAGAAGGGAAGATTTCGACTGGCATGTCGAAATTAAATTTTCTTTCTACCCAGTTAAGCTGTTTGAACATAGATAATGATTAAATATATTTTGATATTTGTAGGGATAAGTTTGAAACTTATCCCTACGATGATAAATAAATTATCAGAATTTAAATAAAGAAACAATTAGAGCTTCCTCGCAACCACAACGATAGTCTTCAAAGTTTCCACAACGCCTGAGTTATCATTTAAAGCTGCCATAAAAATAATATAAATTCCAATCCGTAATGCTCTTCCTTCATCATCACGTCCATCAAACACAATCGAACCGGAAGACGCTGCTGCTTGGTTATTGATTAAAGTTCTTACAAGCCTCCCTTTGCTGTCGAATATCTTTACTCTCATTTGAGAAAGCTTTTGTGTGAGCTTGTAATTAATTACTGTAAAATCTTCGAAGCCGTCATTATCCGGGGAAAAAGGATTCGGCGAAACGGAAATATTTGCTTCTTTATTTTCATTATTTGTAAAGATGCTGTTTTGCTTTCCCGGTGTGGCTCCATTCGGGTCAACGGATGTACTCCAGTTAAATTGATCGTTTCCATTTAAGTCAGGATTTATTCTTTCAAGTGATTTGTTTTTTGTATCGATAATATTTTTGTTTTGCCAATTTGGAGAATACCAAACGGAATCAATTACATTTTGTTTTAAGTCTTTCAGAAAAATTAATTCACCAGTACTTACAAGTCCAAGAGATGAAACACCGATGAACAGATTTATTGCGATAGTTTTGAAGATTATATTTGTCTATAGTTAACGAATCAGCAGCAAGTATAAAATATTCTTTTGGCTGAATTATAAAACTTGTATCGCTTAGTTTATTAACATTTCCATTTTCATCTTCAATGTGCCATCCGCCAAGATTTACTTCTGTTTCACCGTTATTAAAAAATTCTATGAACTCACTGTTATCAATATCGGGATCGTACATTATTTCATTAATTACTAATTGATTTCTTTCATAATCGGGAATTGCAGAAACAGAGTTTTCTTCTCCCGGCGTACTTTTTTCATTACTTAAAGATGTCGCCCAGTTTGTGCTGTCGTTTGTTGGTTCATCTAAGGAAATTCTTTCTAACGAATAACCGTTTTTTCCTCCCCAATCTGAATTGTACATTAAGCTGTCGATTATTCCGTCTCTGAAATCGTAAATAATAATTCCATCTTTTGTGTTGCCGAGAGTTCCGAAATTTGCAGTTAAAACTTTTGCATTAAGATCGGGATGAAAGCTATAAATAGAAGTGTCTTTTGAAACGATTACATATTCACCCGGTTTGATATAAAAATCTTCAAAAGATAAAATGCTTTTTGTCGGTGTTGTTAAAATATCACTCACCGACCAGCCCTTAAGATTTACTGAATCACTTCCAGTATTAACAATTTCAAACCATTCCGGTTCATTAGAAGGGGAATACATTACTTCATTTATTAAAATCGTGTTTGATGCAAAGCCAGGCTGGACTGAACTTTCTGCGTAATTATTTAAAGTGTCTTCATCATTTTCAAAAACTATTCTTACGGCAGTTAAAATTTTGTTTTGAAGATTCTGTAATGAGTTTGATGTTTGGATACTCAAAGAATCTGACGACTGAAGATTTAAACCTGTTATTCTTTCGAGAAGTTTATCAACAACATTGTTTGAATCGGAATCATAGTAAAACTCAACAGAAAAATTATCTGCAGAAAGCGAACCGTTATTTTTAATCTTTGCTGAAATAAAAACATTATCGCCGGCAACAGGAAATCTCGGATTAAAAGAAATATCTGCAATTGAAAGATCATATTCTTTTGGAGTGATGCTGTTTATTCTTCCGGGAGTACTTTGTTCAATATCAACAGACGAACCCCAATTTAATGAAACATTTGACGGAACATTAATTTCTTTTCTTTCAAGAGAATAACCATTTGTCCCGCCCCACTCATTTGAATATAAAACTGAATCAATAGTAGCGCCCCTGTCGTCTTTAAGAACAGCTCCATCAACATCATTATTAAAAGAAGGAAGATTAACAAAAACTATTTTTGATGGAATTAACCTGTGATAATTTTGAATCGATGAGTCTCTTGCGATAACAAGATAAGAATTAGGATTAATAAAAATGTCCTTGTTAACTTTTCCAGTTGTCGGAGTTGTAAAAACATCTGTTATACTCCAGTCTTTTAAATTAATAGAATCAGTAGAAGTATTGTATAATTCAACCCATTCAGGTTCGCCGCCGACAGGTGTAAACATAATTTCATTTATTAAAATTGTAGAAGAAGGATAACCCGGTCTTATTGTTGAGTATAAATAATTGTTCGAAGTATCCTGATCTGAAGCAAAATTAATTACCGCATAAAACCCTTTTATGTTTTGCAGGTTTTGTATTGTGTAACCTGTTGGAAATATTGAAGAATCTCCTGCAGAAATTGAAAGAGAAGAAGATTCTTTTATTAGTTGATCGGGAATTGAATCAAGATTAGAATCTTCATAAAGATTGATATTGAATTGTGCATTATTCCTTCCAGGGTTTTTTACTTTAATTGAAATAGAAACTGAATCGCCAAAAACGGGAAGAGAAGGGGAATAAATAAAACCAGACAATTCAAGATCAAAATCTTTTTCGCTAACCGAATTAATATAACCGGGAGTTGCTTTGTACTTGCTTATTGAGGTTTTCCAGTTGGAAGAATCCGTTGAAGCAAGTTCGTCATTAATCCTTTCTAATGATTTTCCATTGCTTCCTCCCCAACTCGAAGAGTATTCAAGCGAATCGATTGTTCTGTTTAAGGAATCAAGCAAAATTATTTTATCGCCGGTATTATTTAATGAAGGAAAATTTTTATAAGCTATGCCTGATAAAACATTGTAAAAATCTGATAAATGTAGAATCATCAGCTATAATAAAATAATCCTGCGGGTTAAGAATAGTAGATTTATCAATTACCGAAATGGTATCGTTATTATCTGCGACTTTATAATTCTTGAGATCGATTATCTTGTTGCTTCTGTTAAAAATTTCTATCCACTCCGGTTCAGGAGAGTCCGGCGCGTACATAAATTCATTTATTACCAGATCATTCCTTACTTCGTTTATTGTTACTCCATTTATGTTTGCAAATGCAATATTATTTGTCGTATCCTGATCATTTACTTCTTCTAAATAAGCTATGTAATAATTATTTCCTTCAACAAAATCTGTCGTTTGGAAATTCAGTCGTGAGCTGTCTCCACTTAAAATTGAACTTCCTTGTATCTCATTTATCTCTTCACTTTGTTGAGGAATGGAATCTGTGTTAGCATCTTTAAAAATCTTTACAAGAAAATTTCCTGAAGTATTTAATCCGGGATTTGTAACCTTGATTTTGAAGTTTACTTCCTTCCCGATAATTCCAAAGTCTTTATCTGTTTCAAAGGATGAGATTTTCAAATCAAAATCCTTTGGAGTGATAGAATTAATACTTCCGGGTGTTGCTTTATTTTTGCTTACAGAGGTTCCCCAGTTTGATTGAATGGTAGAGTTCCCCTCAACTGAAATTCTTTCGAGAGATTTCCCTCCAGAATTTCCTCCCCAATCTGGCAAATATTCCAGGCTATCAATTAAAACCCCAAGTGAATCTTTAATAACAACGGCATCACCTGTGTTGTTTAATGAAGGAAGATTAAATACAATTATGTCAACAGGAACTTGATAGAAATTAAGGATAGATGAATCCCTGCTGAGCACAATAAAAGAATTGCTTTGAATAAACTTGTCCGCATTAGTCATTGAGACATTCGTTGAGTTATCGGAGAAGGTCCATTTTTTAAGATTAATTGGGGAAGCCGTTTTATTATATAATTCCACCCATTCAGGCTCGCCGGAAGAAGGCGCATACATTATTTCATTGATAACAACATCGTTATAATTATTTCCCGGCGAATAAACTGTAAATTGAATTATCTTTTTATTGTTTGTAGTGTCTTCGTCTTCTAAAAAATTTACTTTTCCGATAAGTTGATAACTTCCTTCATTAACTGAGTTCATTGAAGTATTGATTGCTATAGAATCATCTGGCAAAAGATTTGAAAAAGTTTGTGAGAAAATTAATTCCTGTTGTGAACCGGAAGAATCTAAATTAGCATCATTATAAATCTCCACTGAAAAGCTTTGAGCAGTATTCGTTCCTTTATTTTTTATTGTTGCAGTGATTTGAACATTATCTTCTTCTATAGGAATTTCAGGATTAATTGTAATTGAAGAAAAGGAAAGATCATTACCCAAAGGAGTAACAGAATTTCTTTTTCCAGGGGTTCCGTTTGCTTGCAATGAGTTTCCCCAGTTGCTTGTTGAATTATCTTTATTCGTTACAATCTTCTCATCAGAAATGTCCGAAGAATTATTTGCAGAGTAAGTATAAGTCTCAAGTGTGTCATCATTAGATCCCAACAGCCACAATTGTCTGTCGGAGGTATTTGCCATCCCGGAAGTTCCGAAAGAGTTATCGGATATTTTCAATATTAATGCATCAGATGGGATGAGGTCATTATATATTCCCGAAGCAAAATCATAATCTCCTTCTAAAATAACCGCATAAGATTTTGGCTGAAGAACTGTACCAAATCCAGCCGAAATAATCACATCAGCTTTGGAAGTTGAGTAAATAATTTTACAACTGTCGAGATCAATACTTTCTGTTTCACTTAAGTTATAGAGTTCGACAAACTCACTATTTGCAGATTGAGGGTCGAACATTATTTCAGAAAAAGTAAGTGAAGTATCCGTTTGTGAGAGTGCTGTATTAAAAAATAAAAACACACTCCATAAAATAGTTTTTAATTTGCCCCGCATAATTTTTAGCCCATTTGAAATAAACTTAATTCAATTTATAGCAATGAAAGGACTAATGCAAGACTTGTTCTATTTTTTTGAAGGAAGAGGAAGATTTGCAAAGTATTCAAAGAGTTTGTCAGGCAGGAGTCTTAAAAATTTTATCCCCAGTACTGTTGGTAATGGAAACTGGATAATTCTTTTTTCTTTTTTTATTCCTCTCAAAATTATTTTTGAAGCTTTTTCAACATTCATTAAGAAAGGCATTTTGAATTCGTTTTTATCAGTCATAGGACTTCGAACAAATCCAGGTTTAACAGTTATAACTTTTACATTGTATTTCTTTAGTTCAATACGAATGCTTTCAAGAAAAATTGAAGCGGCAGCTTTACTTGAACAGTAAGCAGCACTTCTTGGAAAACCTCTTAAGTCAGACAGGCTTGATATACCAACGATATATCCTTCTTTCTTTTTTATAAAGTCGGAGATTAATTCATTGAGACAATATACCAAACCAAGAGTATTAACATTAAAAATCTCTTCAATAAATTTACTGTCAAACTCTTCTATGCTCATTCTGTAACTTGTACCGGAATTGAGTATCGCGATATCAATATTTCGAAATTCTTTCTTAACAAAATCAAAAGCAGTCTTAACATTCTCTTTTGATGCTACATCACATTGAGCTGTTATAATTTTAGTGTTAAATGATTTTAATTCTTCTGCGAGATTATCGAGGATATCTTTTCTTCTTGCAAGCAGAGCTAAGTTCGCACCTTCTTTTGCAAGGTCTCTTGTAAGTTGATATCCTATTCCGCTGGAGGCCCCTGTGATTAAAATATTTTTGTTAGAAAGGTCCAATTATTATTTCTTCATTAGCAAAACCATAATCGCTTTTTGAACATGCAGCCTGTTCTCTGCTTCATCAAAAACAACTGAGTTAGGAGAATCAATTATTTCATCGACAACTTCGTCTCCTCTGTGTGCCGGAAGGCAATGTAAAAAGATATAATCTTCTTTTGCAAGCTTAACGAGTTTTTCATTTACCTGGTACTTATTAAAAATTTTCTTTCTTTCTGCCGCTTCAGATTCCTGTCCCATACTTGCCCAAACATCAGTGTAAATAACATCCGCATCTTTAACAGCTTCTTCAGGGTTGTCTACTATTTCAATTTTGCTGTTCATAGTTTTAGCATTTTCTAGTGCGGCATTTACTATTTCTTCATTTGGTTTGTATCCTTTTGGAGAAGCGATGGAAATATGCATTCCAACTTTTGAACATCCATAAAGTAAACTGTGAGCAACATTATTTCCATCGCCCACATAAGCGAGTTTAAGTCCTCTAAGTTTTCCTTTCTTTTCTTTAATCGTAAAAAGATCGGCTAAAATCTGGCAGGGATGAAGAAGATCAGTTAAACCATTTATTACAGGAATTGTAGCATGCTTTGCAAGATCAATAACATCCTGGTGATCGAAAGTTCTTATCATTATTCCGCTGAGATATCTTGATAAAACTTTTGCAGTATCGTGAATGTTCTCGCTTCTTTTTAATTGCAAATCAGTTGGACCGAAATACATTCCAATTCCGCCGAGTTGGTAAATTCCTGTTTCAAATGAAACTCTTGTTCTTGTAGAAGGTTTTGAAAATATCATTCCGAGAGTTTGTCCTTCAAGATGTTTATGTGGAACACCTTCTTTCAATTTCTTTTTCAGATCTGCCGAGAGTTCGAAGATTGCATTTATCTCGTCAAGAGTTAGATCATTTATTGATATAAAACTTTTGCCCTTCATATTAACGTTCATTAAATTCTCCCGAATGACTAAGGAATTATTCTTGTTCCGATATTTCCATTATTTAATTGTGTCGCTTCTGTAATGATTGTTTCATTACCTGTTTTCTTAACAAAATTAATTGCCGCTTTTATCTTTGGTCCCATACTGCCTGACGAGAATTCTCCCTCCTCAAGATATTTTATTAGTTCTTCAAGCCTTACTGTTTCCAAAGCTTTTTGATTCGGCTTGTTAAAATTAATATAAACATGGGAAACATCTGTAAGTATATAAAATTTATCTGCATTTATTTCCGCTGCAAGAAGCGAGGAGGCAATATCTTTATCGATCACTGCTTCTACTCCCTGGTAAAGATTTTTTTCATCAAGATATACAGGTACCCCTCCTCCACCGGCAGTAATAACAATGTTTCCAGCGGATGCAAGCTCCTGAATAATGTCTCTACTTAATATTTTTAGTGGCTCTGGAGAGGCTACAATTCTTCTCCAGCCTCTTTTTCTCATATCCTCTTTAAACTCATAATTATTCATTTTTGCCATTAGTTCAGCTTCTTCTTTTATATAGAATGTACCGATTGGCTTTGATGGCTTTTTGAAAGCGGGGTCGTTTAAATCAACAAGAACTTCCGAAATTACTGTAATGACATTTTTATTAATATTTTGTTCAAGAAGAATATTTCTGAGTTGTCTTTCAATCATATAACCAATTCCGCCCTGCGAATCGGCTACACAAATATCGAGAGGCATCCGTGGAATTTTGTAGGTATTAAATCCAGCTTCGTTTCTTAAAAGAATATTTCCAACCTGTGGACCATTGCCATGTGTAATTACAAGATTATAATCGTTCTTTATCAGGCTGACCAGGTTAATGCAAGTATCGTAAGTATTTTTCTCCTGCTGCTTAATAGTTCCGGTCTGGTTTCCGCGCAGCAGTGCGTTACCGCCAAAGCAACAACCGCAAGTTTTTTCCCGCTTTTGGCGGGATGTGTTTTCATCACAAAAGTCCTTTTTCTTTTAGAACAGACTCAAGTGTAATATTTCCTTTTTCGTTAAGATCATATTTAACTCTTGTGGAAGGTTTATTGATCTTTAATAATCTTCCTAAGATCGATTGGGGTTCCTATAACAACAGAATCACAATCGGTTTTGTTAATAGTTTCTTCAAGATCTTTCATTTGTTTTTCACCATATCCCATAGCAGGAAGAAGAACTCCTATGTTGGGATATTTTTTAAATGTTGCTGAAATAGAACCGACCGTATAAGGTCTCGGATCAACTATTTCCGACGCGCCTAATCTTTGTGCGGCAATTGTTCCCGCACCATATTTCATTTCTCCATGAGTTAAAGTCGGACCATCTTCAACTATTAGAACGCGCTTTCCTTTTATGAGTTCAGGGTTTTCAGCAATAACTGTGGATTCTGCTTCAATTATTTTTGCTTTGGGATTAACACTTTTAATATTATTTTTAACATTAATAACATTTTCAGGATCGGCAGAATCAATTTTATTTATTATAACAACATCAGCCATTCTTAAAGAAGTATTGCCGGGATAATAAGTCATTTCGTGTCCGGGTCTGTGAGGATCAGCAACAGTAAAAGTGAGATCGGCTTTATAAAAAGATGTGTCGTTATTTCCCCCATCCCACAAAATTATGTCGGCTTCTTTTTCTGCTTCTCTTAAAATTGCTTCATAATCAACCCCGGAATAAATAACTCCGCCTCTTGCAATGTGAGGTTCATATTCTTCGATCTCTTCAATTGTGCAATTATGTTTTTTAAGATCATCATAAGTTCCAAAGCGCTGCACTTTTTGTTTTATAAGATCGCCGTAAGGCATAGGGTGACGAACAGCTACGACTTTCTTTCCGGCATCTCTCAAAATATTTACAATTTTCCTCGATGTTTGTGATTTGCCGGAACCTGTTCTAACTGCAAGTACAGCTATAACAGGCTTAGTACTTTTTATCATTGTTTTCTCTACACCGAGAAGTGTGAAGTGCAGCACCAGCCGCATTTACAATCGAAGCTTTTGTCATTACATAATTGAAGGGCACATCTGAATAAGAGAAAACAACTTCATCAACTTTTAAATCTTTAATTAGTTCGATGAGTTTTGACTCTTCATATATTTTTATTCCTTCAGGATAATTTTTTCCCGCAAGTTCTGCAGGATAAATTCTTCCTTCTATATTAGGAATTTGAGTTGCTGTAAAAGCTACGACATTGTAATCGTTATTATTTCTGTATATACAATTGAAGTTATGGAAATCGCGCCCGGCGGCTCCCATAATCAAAATATTTTTCCTCGACATAAAATTCTCCACTTATGGTTTGTTCTTAAATATTTACGGGATAAATATGGTGGAGTATTAGGCTAGGTTCCTTCCAAAAGATAAGCTATGTACCACATGATATATCTTAGTGTAATCTAAAAATCTGAAATGTAATTTAACAAATAGCCCTTCAAAAGAGTAATTCAAATCGGCAATAATTAGCTTTAAATTTTCCATTTTTACGTTCAGGTAAGAAAAAATTGAAAATGAGGAAAAATCAGGGATACTCGGCAGGCTTTCGTTTTATTTTACAAATTGCTATTTTTCATCAAAAAGTATTCCAGTGATTGTTCAGGATATTGTTCAAATTGAAAATATAGCTCTTGGCAGGAAAATTGTTAAAACCCAGTTTGCTTGCGACTTAAAAAAATGTAAAGGTGCCTGCTGCACAATTGAAAGTAATTTCGGTGCTCCGCTTCTGGATGAAGAAGTAGAGACAATTTCAAAAGTATTGGAGATCGTTAAAAAGTATTTACCGGAAAAGCATAAGCAAGTTATTAATGAGAAAGGATTCTTCGAGAAAAAACATAATAAGCTTATGACAACCAGTGTTGAGAACAGGGCATGTGTGTTTGTTAATTATGAAAATGGAATTGCCAAGTGTGGAATTGAAAAAGCGTTCCTTGATGGTAAAACAGATTTCAGGAAACCAATTTCTTGCCATCTCTTTCCTATAAGAGTAGAAGATTTTGGAGGTGACGTTTTAAGATATGAAAAGTTTGAAGAATGTTCTCCGGCATTAAAAAAAGGAGAAAAAGAAAATATCAACTTAATTGATTTCCTGGAGGAATCCCTTGTTAGAAAATTTGGCAAAAAATGGTTTACAAAATTGAAAGGATTTACGGAAAAATAAATGCTATCACTTAATCAGAGACTCTCGCAGCAGCAGAAATTATCGCCGCAGCAAATTCAGTATCAGAAATTGCTACAATTAAATACAATGGCTTTGGAACAGAGGATTAAAACGGAATTAGAAATTAATCCTATTCTTGAGGAAGTGAATGAAGAAGAATTGACTCAGGATGAAGAAAAGAAAGAAGATGAAATTGTAGACGAGCATGAGGACCGTGATAAGGAAGAGTTTGATTTAGAAGATTTTATGAACGACAATGAATTTGAAGGGTATAAAATAAACAGAAGTTCCGACGATGAAGTATTTCACCCTATAGCTCCCTCCAGAGAAAGTCTTACTGAACATTTACAAAAGCAATTGAGGCTACTTGAACTTAACGATAGTCTTATGGCTTTGGGAGAAGAGATAATTGGTAATCTCGATGAAGATGGTTACTTAAAGCGAAGTTTGGGAGATATTGTTAATGAATTAAAAATGTTTGATCACATTGAATTAACGCTTGAAGATGCCGAAAACATGTTGAAAAAAGTTCAAAGATTCGATCCACTAGGTATAGCGTCAAGAAATTTGCAGGAATGCCTGCTTGTACAGCTTCATTACTCTAATTCCAATTTTGATGCTTACTATAAATTTCTTGCACAGGATTTACTTGAAAATTATTTTGATGATTTTACCAAGCGCCGTTTCGATGCAATAAAACAGAAGATGAATCTTACAGATGAAACTTTAAGAGCGACTGTAGATCTCATTCAAAAGCTTAATCCAAAACCGGGCGAAGGCAATATTGAATCTATAGAATTAAATCAAATCACTCCTGATTTTATTATAGAGAAAGTTGATGATAATTTTATTATTACGTTAAATGATAGAAGTATGCCTTCTGTAACTGTCAGCAGAACTTACCTTGAAATGTTTAATGCAAATAAAAAAAATAAAAAAAGCCCGAGGGAAAAAGAGACATACAAATTCTTACGTGAAAAATTTGAATCTGCAAAATGGTTTATTGCCTGCATTCAGCAAAGAAGAGAAACTTTAATGAAGATAATGCAGGCTATTCTTGAAAGGCAATATCAATTTTTTGAAAAAGGGCCGAAACTTTTAAGACCAATGATCTATAAAGATATTGCCGAAGAAATTCAAATGGATATCTCCACAATAAGTCGTGTTGTTAACGGCAAATATGTGCAAAGTCCGATGGGAATTCATGAACTTAAATATTTTTTTAGCGAAGGGCTAACTACAGACAGCGGGGAAGAAGTTTCAAACAAACATATCAAAGAAAGATTAAAAGAAATAATAGAAACCGAAAGTAAAAAATCTCCGTTTAGCGACGATAAACTTGCCGAGCTTTTAAACGGTGAAGGAATTCATATTGCGCGCAGGACAGTAGCAAAATACAGAGAACAGCTTAGAATTCCTGTAGCCAGGCTGCGAAGAGAAATATGACCGGCTATGCCGTTGATGTTTTTATAATAATTTTTCTTTTTGCTCTTTTCGGTTACTCACACTCATTACTTGCCTCAAATAAAATAAAAAGGCTTGTAATATCTTACGTTGGGAATTACATCGCATTTTATAGACTTAGTTATAATATCCTATCAATATTGATTGTTTATGCCCTGTTTAAAATTTTACCCCATCCCGATATAATCATTTATGACTTAAAATATCCTTACGATTTTATTATTTTAGTTCCTCAATTTATAAGTCTTGCTGGTTTTATTTGGAGCCTGAGATTTATTAACGTGAAAGAGTTTTTAGGAATCAGCCAGATTGAACGATGGTTTAATAATAAATATGATGTAAATGAACTTGATGAGAATCTTACACTAAGAATCCGGGGTGCTTATAGATTTATGAGACACCCGCTTTATTTCTTTTCAATAATGTTCCTTTTATTCAGACCTGTTATGGACCTCTTTTATTTAACATGTTTAATATGTATAATAATTTACTTTTATATCGGCTCTTATTATGAAGAAAAGAGACTTGTTGAAAAATTTGGCGATGAATATATTAGATACAGAAAGGAAGTCCCGGGAATTTTCCCAATAAAATTTTATAAACCTTATAAAGAAAAAATTATCTAGATTGGAAGAAAGAAATTTTTATGACTGAAAAAATAAAATCGACAACTGTTTTAGGAATTATTCATAACGGTAAAGCTGCAATGGGCGGCGATGGGCAGGTTTCCCTTGGAAATACTGTGATGAAACACAATGCTTTAAAGATCAGAAAAATTGCCAATGGAAAAGTTCTGTGTGGATTTGCCGGATCCTCTGCAGATGCTTTTACTCTTGTGGAAAGATTTGAAGACAAACTTGAACAATACAGGGGAAATGTAAATCGTGCTGCGGTAGAACTTGCAAAGGACTGGAGGACTGATAAATTCTTAAGAAAGCTGGAAGCAATGCTTGCCGTTGTTTCGGAAGATAAAGCACTTATTATTTCCGGAAATGGAGATGTAATTGAGCCGGATGACCAAATTGTAGCAATAGGCTCCGGCGGAATGTATGCTTTGGCAGCTGCGCGAATGTTGAAAAAATATAGTAAGCTTTCTGCAGATGAGATAGCAAAAGAAGCATTGTTAACAGCTTCTGAAATTTGTATTTACACTAATGATAAAATTAATATTGAGGTAATTGAAAAATAAAAATTATGGAACAGAACACAAGAAAAGAATTAACACCGTCACAAATAGTTTATGAACTTAATAAATTTATAATTGGTCAGCATGAGGCTAAAAGAGCTGTCGCCATTGCTTTGAGAAACAGGTGGCGCCGTCAGCAGATTATTGATAGTCTTAAAGAAGAAATCTTACCAAACAACATTATACTTATTGGCCCGACCGGCGTTGGCAAAACTGAAATTGCAAGAAGGCTTGCTAAACTTGCAAATGCACCATTCATAAAAGTAGAAGCTTCTAAATATACTGAAGTTGGATATGTTGGAAGAGATGTTGAATCTATGATAAGAGATTTAACGGATATTGCTGTGAACATGGTCAAGTTTGAAAAAACAAATGAAGTAAAATCAAAAGCTGAAGAACTCGCTGAAGAAAAAATTCTTGATATACTAATCCCTCCCGTTAAGAAAGCTGTTGGCATTTCCCAGGGAGGTGAAAATGATGAGAACAATGAAGTATATCAAAATCAGAAGACAAGAGAATGGATGAAAGAGAAACTTAAAAACGGGGAGATGGATGATAAGATGATTGAGTTTGATGCAACTGCACAAAATGGTTTTGGTATGCAGGTACTTGGTCCTTTTGGTATGGATGACATGGGAATAAATATGCAGGAGATAATGGGCAACATAATGCCCAAAAAGAAGAAGAAAAGAAAAACAAGTATTGCAGATGCACGTTCAATAATTGCTCAGGAAGAAGCACAAAAGCTGATTGATATGGAATCTGTTCAGAAAGAAGCGATACTAAGAGTTGAGAATACCGGAATTGTTTTTATTGATGAAATAGATAAAGTTGCAAGCGGCGGAAACAAAGCTCAGGGACCTGATGTTTCGCGTGAAGGTGTTCAAAGAGATTTACTTCCTATTGTTGAAGGCTCGAATGTAAATACAAAATATGGCGTGGTAAAAACAGATCATATCCTTTTTATTGCATCAGGAGCTTTTCATATTGCAAAACCGTCGGACCTTATTCCAGAACTCCAGGGACGATTTCCTATAAGAGTCGAACTTAAAAGCTTAACTGAAGATGACTTTGTTAAAATTCTTACAACTCCGGAAAATGCTTTACTGAAACAATATATTGCTTTACTAGAAACTGAAGGAGTTAAGCTTGAGTTTACTGCAGATGCAATAAATGAGGTTGCTAAAATTGCAACAGAAGTAAACGAACAGGTTGAGAACATTGGTGCAAGAAGACTTCACACAATTCTTACAACTTTGCTCGATGAAATTCTCTTCGATGTTCCCGATAAACTGCCTTCTGAGAAGGTAATAATAGATGCTGGAATTGTTAATGAGAAATTAGATAAAATTGTAAAAGACAGAGATCTGAGCAAGTTTATTTTATAATTTTCTCCAGCCCTTTTTCATTTCTAAAGCTTGAGAACTGGTATAATATTTTTTTATCTTTATCTATATTAAATTCCTTTTTAAGCCTGATAAAGAATGAAAAACCTTTCCGGGAAATTATTTGGCATATCTTATCTTAAGATAATCGCACTTCTCTTTGCTTTCTTTTTGTTGTTTGCTTTTTCCGGTTTTACGAAACTTCTTAACAATGAAACCGGAACATTCTTAACAAAAATTGGCGGCGAATCAACTCCTGATTCCAACATTGTTATAATTAATATTACGCAGAATGATATAGCTGCAATTGGTCCCTGGCCAATTAAAAGAAGCTATTATGCTTTGTTGATAAAAAGTCTGTCTGATTTAAAAGTTAAATCCATTGGACTCGAAGTTTTCTTGAGCGCAAGATTTGCCACGCAATCTGTTTACGATAATTTGCTCGCAAAAGAAATAGAGAAAGCCGGAAATGTGGTTTTAAGTTCTACGGCGGGCGGCGTTCATTTAAACAATTCTATTTATACAACAGATTCTTTGAGCTATCCGACGCCCAAACTTCTCAACGATAAATTAAAAACCGGGCATTTAAATTTTATTGAAGATGGCAAAGTAAAAATTCCTCTTGTAATAAAAACTCGTAGTGAAACTGAAAAAGCTTTTTCGTTGCAGTTAGCAGATAAAAGTTTGTCTCGCAAAGACATTGAAATAAACCTGTTTAGTTCATGGAAAAAGTTCAGGAACTATTCATTGCTTCAATTTTTTGATTTGTATAGAAATCAAAAAGAATCTTTATCCTTTCTTAAGAATAAAATTGTTCTTATCGGTACAAGCGATCCGCAGCTTGCATCTTTTGTTGCTTCACCATTCGATGAGGAGGTTCCCGGTGTTGCTTTACATGCATTTGCTGTTGACAATATTCTGAATGATGCGCTGGATAAACAATAATTATTCTTTGGTCTCTTCAATAATATTTTTGCTATTTCTTTGTTTTGTTGCTTTTTATACGGAAGAAAAATCAACAAGAAGAATATCAGCCGTTTATGTTTCAATCTTTATTTTGGTTTTAGCTATATCATTTGTCTTACTTAAATTCTTTTTCCTGAAGTTATCTTACTCATACTTTTTAATTCCCTTTCTTTTTCTTGCCTTCGCAGAATTAGTTTTATACATAAGTAAAAGCAGAAACATCCTTATAGATACTTTAGCTGAAGCACAGGTATTAAAAAATGTACTTAAAACTAAAGAAGGAGAATTAACAAAACTCCAGAAAGAACTTGATATTTCTAACGAAAAATCGCCTCAGTTGTTGGAGAAAATTAAGACGCTTAAAGAGGATATTAACAGGCTTAAAGAGAAAGAGGAAGATCAATCTGTCGCAGAAATTAATATCAAGTGAAGAACCGGAAAATTTTTACGGCATGGTTTACAAATCGAAAGTAATGGCAAATGTAGTTGATTTGGTAAAACGCACAGCACCGGAAGATGCGAATATTTTAATTCTTGGAGAAAGTGGAACGGGAAAAGAATTTGTGGCAAAAGCAATTCATACTTTAAGTAAGCGCAAGGATAAAAACTTTGTTGCTGTTAATTGTGGAGCCCTTTCCGATTCTTTGCTTGAGAGCGAGCTTTTTGGTCATGTAAAAGGAGCTTTTACCGGGGCAATTTCAGATAAAAAAGGAAGATTTGAAACTGCAGATAATGGAACAATCTTTTTAGATGAGATTGCCGAAACATCAGAAAATTTCCAGGTCAAATTGCTTAGAATATTACAAACAGGTGATTTTGAAAAAGTCGGTTCATCAAAAACAGAGCATGTTAATCTCCGGATAATTGCAGCAACAAATAAAGATCTTGAAAGCGCGGTGAAAGAAAAAAAATTTCGTGAAGATCTTTACTACAGGCTCAATGTCATTAAAATAGAATTACCTCCTTTAAGAAACAGGAAAGATGATATTGAAATTTTAGTTAACCATTTTGTTGGAAAAGAATCAGATGGTTTTAAGATATCTAATTCAGCATATAAATCTCTGAAGGATTATCAATGGAAAGGAAATATAAGAGAGCTGGAAGCTGTAATTAAACGAGCATGCATACTTGTAAGATCTTCCGGAAGAAATCTTATACAGCTTTCGGATTTGCCGAAAGAAATTGTTAAAGAAACTTCGATTGATTTTGATGATTTAGTATTGGAATCTTTAAGGCATAAAGAAATTTTCTCATTCTTCTGTAACAGAAACTGCGAAGGAACTTGGAAATGTTAACAGAACTCTCATATCGGAAAATTTCAGAGGATATTGTCTCAAGACTTTAGTTGAAAATGATTTCTATTTGGCAAATGTTGTCAGTTTAATTTCGGGGACAGACGATTCCGAAGTTAACGAAAGAGTAAAAAGCAAAGTAGGAACCTTTATTCAGAATATCGAAAATGATGTGAAGAATATTTTCGATAAAGATTTTGAAAATGTTAAATCCAGGCTTATATCAAAGTACAAAAACCTTCCGCAAAGATTTCATTTTTATCTTGACGAAGTGATAAAATAT
Source organism: uncultured Ignavibacteria bacterium (assembly GCA_963792755.1). Lineage (GTDB taxonomy): Bacteria > Bacteroidota > Ignavibacteria > Ignavibacteriales > Ignavibacteriaceae > RBG-16-34-14. Next base: position 157,506 of record CAWBXQ010000011.1, on the reverse strand, counting down.
TATCTTTAATTATGTAACCATCCTTATACGTTACTCGTCTTAATATTTACTGAAATATCCGTTTATCATAAAGTGTACAAAAACGGTAAAGCCGTTGTATATATTTGTAGCCTCTGATTTTGCAGATTGTAGTTTACTGGTTTGAAATAATATTGAAATGCTTGGCACGCCGATTGGCATAGCAAAGTGTTTTAGGTTCTAATAAAATTTTAAGGAGCGTGTATGTTAAACAGATTATTCATTAACAATTTTAACTATCATTATTTTAGCCGGAAGTAATTCCCTGTTTGCCCAGGATGATGAAAACGGAAAAGAAAAAACTGAAGCAGAAGTTGTAAAGCAGGATTCAACCGACTCATCTGACAAAGATGAACACACCAAGTTTGACTGGCATGATTTTAATACTAAATTTAATTTGTTCGATTCTCATCACTCACCATCTGTTTCTCTTGCTTATGGATTTTCTTCTATGAATATTCATAACTTTTCGGGATCATTTGCAAAACCAAATATTCCTGAAATAAAACTGGGGTACACATCGGAAAAACCAGTCTGGAACGAAGAAGGTATTTTACATCTTAAGTACAACTATCTTTTTTTAAGTAATATAACAACTGATATTTCCGGTACGCCGGCTGCAAATGAAATTCAGTCTAATTTATGGAGATTCGGACTTGGATGGGATGACGGTTATGGATATAAACTTGGTTCCTCATCAGCTATTATTCCATACAATTCATTTTCTTTTGGCTGGTCAAGATTAGACGTAAAAAATTTTCCTTCCAATCCTGATGATGCAAACAAGCTTTCTTTATTCAATGATGCTTTCCGTTTTGGAACAGGCTCCGAAGCAGGTTTAAAAATAAAAGTAATTCCTCTTGTTAATGTTGAAGTCGGTTATGAAAGATCAGTTATTTTCGAAAGACATCTTTTCTGGAAATGGGCAGGTAGTGCTTTAATTGAAGTAGGTGGAAACTGGGCACTCGATGCATTTGTAGATAAGATTATGGATTCTTCTCCTTATGCAGCACCAATTGTCGGCTTCGTACTTAAGGGCGCATTATCTTACGGAATTTATGAATTAAGACAGGAAAAAATGAACTGGCCGTTTGAAAGCGCCGCACCTCTTGCTTATGATCAAGTTAAATTCGGTTTAACATTTAATTTCTAATTGGATTACATGCATTCATGCAACCATGCACATGCATGATTTGCATGGATGCATGATTGCATTGATGAAATAGTTAATCTACAAACCGGATCTTCATATTTACAATTTCAGAATCACTTCCAAGTCTTACGGACGGACCCCAGGTACCAACTCCACACGTTACATAAAACTGTGTTTGTTCTTTTTTTAAATATCCCCAGCTTACTTCATAAATCCATTTTGTTATAAAGTTTACAGGAAACATTTGCCCGTTGTGTGTATGTCCGGAAAACTGCAAATCAATATTTTCATTTACTGCTTCAACAAGCTTGCTTGGGGTGTGATCTAAAAGAATAATAGGATAATCCTTGTTAACATCTGTGAGAATTTCTTTTAAAGATTTTCTTTGCTTTCCGGTAAAACTAATTTTACTTCTGTCATCTCTTCCAACAACATAAAAGCTATTATCAATCAAAACAGAAGAATCTCTAAGTACATTTAAATTCATTTCTTCCATGTATTTATCTAATTCATCGGCTCCATTTATAAACTCATGATTTCCATTTGAAACAAAAACACCATACTTCGATTTAATTTTTGTCAAACCTTTCCCGATATTTCTTCGCCTGAGAATATTAATGTTGTCATCGAGAATGTCTCCGGTCATTAGAACAATATCGGCATTAAGAGAATTTATCGTATCCACTATTTTGTCGAGAAGTTTGCCGTTATTCATTAGCGTAAGATGAAAATCTCCAACAAGAACAAGATTAAGTTCATTCATCTTTGATGACTTCTTAGAAATTTCTATTTCGGTATAATTTATCTTAATGTTTCTAGTGTTTATAAATCCTGCAATAATGATTATGACGCTTATAGTTACAACTAGAAGAAAAGTGACAAACTTTGTCATCGGGTAATTTGCTATTATAAAAGTCGGATAAATACTGAAGAAATAATTAAGCAATCTTGTTAAATCAATTAAGAGAATAAACAGAAAGAAATAAAGCATAAAGGCAAACCAAAAGGAACCGCTCCACAGCAGAATATCATAAATAATATCCGGGAATTTTTGATCCTGCAATTTTTGCAATTATGTATCCAGAAGCCGCCAACAAAAAAATAACTATATAAAAAGGTTTTAGAAAAGGGAAGAGAACGATTGCCTGCCATCCGTGAATGAAGATATAATAATTTGCGGCTGTATAAACTATTAAAAAAATTATAAAAAATAAGACCATAATTACCTGATTGTTTGTATTTTCGTGCAGGAAAAAATTTGTTTTACTAAATCCTGTTTTTTATGACGAAAAATATATCATTATTTTCTTTATTATGGAGAAACTTCCGGGAGAAAGTTATGAGAACCACAACATATAAAATATTGGTTGCATGCATTTTTCTTTTACAACTTTCTGTTCATGGACAGAATGATGTTGAGGGAAGTAAAGATAATCCTCTTATTCCGCGCTATCCGGGTTCCGTAATCATATTTTATAATGAAATTAATAATGGCGATTACGAGCTTACTTTAGGCCCCCTTGTAAAAAATTCTCCTAGCGATCAATTATATATGCCGACCGATACGCGAACTCTTAAAGGAAAAATAATAACTCTGCAGTATATGATTAAAAATGGAAAGTTCCAGGACGTTGTTAATTTTTATAGGGATGCTCTTAAAAAAAACGGATTTGATTTAATAGCCTTTACAAAATCGGGCAGACCGATGGATGTTGCCGGAAGGAACTGGACTAATGCAGTTTATGATAAAATTCCATATAAACTTAAAAGCAATATTGCTGGCACAAAGGGGGGGAAGAGAACAGATATTATATTGTCGGACAAATAAATCAACCCGGTCAAAAAGTATACACCGCGATTGTTATTAATGAATTCGATAGAAATGAAATTTATGTTCACGTTGATATTATTGGCCAGGGAGAGAAGATTGAAAAGCAGGAAGAAACAAGTGCAAAAACAATAGAAACTGATTTAAAGGAGAGGGGTTATTCAATTATTACTGGAATTTATTTTGAACAGGATAAGGCTGATCTTAAAGAAGAATCCAAACCTGCTTTAGATGAAATAGCAAAGTATTTAAAGAAGAATCAGGGAGTTATTCTGTATGTTGTTGGTCATACAGATATGGCAGGAAGACTTGATTTCAAAATATCACTTTCAAAAAACCGTGCTGTTGCAGTAATAAAAGTTTTAACAGACAGGTATTCAATTGCATCAGAAAGATTGATACCGGATGGTGTGGGTTTTTTATCTCCTGTAGCTTCAAATCAGAATCTTGAGGGAAGAAAGAAAAATGAAAGAATTGAATTAGTTCTCAAAACATTTTGAGTATGGAAAATAAACCCGGAATTTTTACCACAGTTATAAGTGATAAGAAAAAATTCTTTCTTGCTATACTTCTATTAAATATTAATTTCAATTCTGTTAAATCCGTTACTTTACTTATGTGGGCTTTATTCGATCTCAGCAGATGAAAGCGGAAGAACTTTGCTTGCTTATAACTGGCTTCACTTTGGCTACAATGAAGCTCCAACCTGGCTTCCTTTTTACACAATTATAATTGGTTATGGGATAAAAATTATTCCCGATCTTTTCTGGACTCCAAGAATTATCTGTTCTTTCTTTGGGGTTTTGTCTTTTGCTTCTTTTATCTGGCTCTCCCACCAGTTATTCAAAGATAAATACATAACACTCTTATCAGCAATCATTTTTTTATTTTTTCCGACAAGAGTTATCCTTAGTGCTGTTCCTCTTTCCGAATCAATGTACTACTTTTTTATTTTTTCAGGAATAGCTCTCTTTACAATGTGGTTAAGATCGGTGTGGGATTACTATCTGATTTTGTCCGCAGTGGCTTTTGCAGTTTCTTCTACAATAAGATATGAAGGCTGGCTCTTTTCTGCATCACTTGTTGTGATTCTAATAATCTTTAAAAAACTAAAAGTAAAAGAAATAAGTTTTGCAGATATTTTACTAATAACATTAGTTGGATTAGCTTTTCCTCTTTACTGGTTTTTATTCCAGACAAATATTTCGGGAAACCCGCTGCAATTTTATGATGATGCAAGCAGGGGATATAAAAATGCTCAGGGTATAACTCTCTTTACGATTTTAAAGAATAATTACCTGTTTAGATTTATTCATCACAACCTGATTTACTTTTGTTTTCCCGGCTTGATATCTTTAAGCTATTTTTTTGTAAGAGAAAGTCTTATAAGAAGATGGGTTAGCTTTATACTTCTGCCTTTTATTCCACTTGTTTTACTTTCTTTCTTCGGGATAGGAATTCCGACTCACAATATCTGGCGCGTTCCTGAATTATGGAACATCCTTTTAATTCCTTTCACTGCTCATTTCATAAAGAATATCGGTTCATTTGAACTAAAGTATTTGAAAAAATTGCAGAAGATTAAAGTTCCCATACTGCTGACAATCCTATTGATTTATTATTCATTTCATATTTACAGATTAATGGGAATCGATGCATTCACAAGAGAAGATTTAAAAACAGGAAGATATGTAGAGAAAAATCTCATGGTGAGCGAAACAAACAAAATATTAATTGAAGTTCCCGACTGGTCCTATTTAAATATTTTGATTGCTTCAAACAAACCGGAGATGTTTGTGCTGAACTCCGATTCCAATCCCAAAGTAAAAGAGAATGAAATCATAAATAAAGAAAATAAAATTGATTTTGAAGAACTTTCAAACAAGCATATCGAATATATTCTGTTGAAAAGTAAGGATTTAAAAAGCAAAGCAATGAACAATCCTTTTCTAAAGGAGAAAAAAGCTTTTAAAGATTGGTCTGTGTTCGAGTTATAAAATTTAACTATTCAATTTTGAATATTTCCCTGTACCCGCCTTGGACAAGAGACATATAATCTTTCATAATTTCTTTTACTTCCGGTTGGGAGCTAAACCCGCGGACTTCCTTTTCAAACTTTGCAACTTCTTCAGTTTCAGATTGAATAACGACTGTCCAGTATTTTGCAACGAAATCAGTCATTACTTTTGTGTTCTTCAATCCGGTTTTTTCCATATAAGGAATGACTTGCTTAAACATTTTAGCAAGTTCTCCTGCTTTACCGGGTTTTGCATTAAATACTTCTCTGATTAAAAGCATAAAAAATCTCCTTTGTTTTTGGGTGAGAGAAATTACTAATCGGTTTTCTTAAAAGAAAGACCACCTATTACCAATAGGTTGTAGTTTTAATTGAAAGAACTTATGTTAGTATAAAAGACAAATACTTTGAATTATATGCCTTTAAAAAGATCAAGAAATTCTATGATTGCGGGTGTATGCGGCGGTCTTGCTCAATGGCTGGGCTGGAATCCGACTGTTGTAAGGATTGCTTATGTTCTTATTTCAATATTCAGTGCGGCTTTTCCCGGAATTTTAGTTTATATTATTCTGTGGATAATTATGCCGCCGCCTGATTAGATATTTCTTTCATTTAGTTAAATGAATAATCAACAATAATTAATAAATTCCATACATGAAAAAACTCGCAATTCTGTTATTTCTTATTTCCGCACTAACTTTATTTTTTTCGTGCAGTAAAACAGAAAAAGAAAAGACACCGGTGAAGGAAAATAAAGTTATAAAAGGACCTTCAGTTGCATTAGATGCATGTTCAATGATTGATAAAAGTGAAATAGAAAAAATTCTTAACGTAAAAATGAAAGAACCGAAAGAAGGAAAAAGTCAGGATGGCGGGAAGGATAATATTTTCTTTTCAGAATGCTCGTATGAATCAGATTCAGAATTCAAAAATATTTCTAAGTATTTATATTCGTTTCTCACCGTTTAAGGAAGATGCCTTAGATACTTTACAAAATGTACGAAACTCATTCAAACAATCGGGTATCCAGGTTTATAATGTTGAAGGTATTGGCGATGTTGCGTTCTGGGGAGGAAGCCAATTGCACGTTTTTCTTGATGATAATTATTACATCATCATAACATTACTTGGTTTAAGAGATCGTGATAGTGCTATAGATAAATCAAAAATGATAGCACAAAAGATTGACGACGGCATTAAATAATTCTTTAATAACTCATCTTGTCTAGCTTAACTTTTCCCCTGAAGATCCAGTAAATCATAAACGTATACCCGATTACGAAAGGCATTCCTATCAAAGCAATAATTAACATTGTCTCTAAAGTTTTTTGTGAAGAAGCTGCGTTGTAAATGGTAAGGCTGTAAGCGGGATTAATTGTAGAAATAACTATGTCCGGGAAAATTCCTGCAGCAAATAATGATAGCAAAGCAGCTATAGATGCACAGGATGAAAGAAACGCATTAAACTCTCTCTTATGATGAATCTCTCTTGGAATATTTGCTACTGCAAGCATATTAAGTAAAGCCAGAATAAAAAGAAATGGTGTATCTTTAAAATGCTGTGTCATATGTGGATAATAAACTAATGTTGCCATTGTTGTAGAGATATAACAGATAACAAAAAAGATAATCGTATTGTTTACCCATCCTCTTATTTTTTCTTCAATTGCCCCTTCTGTTTTCATTACAAGATATATTGCACCATGCATCATAAAAAGTGAAAGAGTTGTTAATCCAACTAAAACTGTATAAGGAGTAATCAATCCAAAGAAGCTGCCGGCAAATTCTTTGTCTGCACCAACAGGAACACCTGTAACAATATTGCCAAGCGCAACTCCCATCAGGAATGCAATAAAAATACTTGCTACACTGAAAAGAATATCCCACATTTGTCTCCACCATTTTGCATCAAGCTTGCTTCGGAATTCAATTGCAACTGCCCTAAAGATCAGAACAAAAAGTAAAATCATAAAAGCTGTATAAAAACCGGAAAAGACAGTTGCATAAACATCAGGGAAAGCTGCAAATAAAGCACCGCCTCCTGTTACAAGCCAGACTTCATTTCCATCCCAAACCGGGCCAATTGCATTTATTAATGTTCTTCTCTCTTCATCTTTCTTAACAAGAAGATGTAAAGAACCAACTCCAAGATCAAAACCATCGAGTATAGCATAACCGGCTAACAAAACGCCGACAAGTATAAACCATATTGTATTAAGGTCGAATGTGAATTCCATTTATAAACTCCGGTTAAAAAATTTATTTATCAAAAATATGTTTTTGTTTTTCGTATTCAGATGTAATTGTTTCAGGTTCATCTGGTCCGTGCTGGATTTTTTCATTCAATAAGTAGATAAATAGGATGAAAAGGACTAAATAAATTATTGTGAACAGAATTAAAGAAAACATAATCTGTCCTGAAGTAACTACTTTAGAAAATGCATCGGAAGTTTTAAGCAAGCCGTAAACAATCCATGGTTGTCTTCCTACTTCTGCTGTTATCCAGCCAACCTGATTTGCTATTTGCGGACCTAAAACCGAAAAGACAAAAACCCAAAGAAGCCATCTATGATTAAAAAGTTTTCCTCTCCACCAAAGGAAAACACCAAGAATGGAAATACCGATTAAGAAAAATCCGATTGCTACCATTAGATGATATGACTGAAAAACAATGTTCACAGGAGGAGTTTCACCATCAGGAAAAGCATCTAACCCGATTATCGGTTTTGATGCGTCACCATAAACAAGGTAACTTAGTAAACCGGGAATAGAAATTGAAAGTTTTACTTCTTTATCTTTTTCGTCAACCCAGCCGAATAAATGAAGGTCACCAACTGCTGATGAATCAAAGTGTCCTTCAATCGCAGCTAACTTTGCCGGTTGATTCTTACTTACTCCAACTGCGCTTCTGTCTCCTGTATATAATTGAAATAATGATGCAAAGAGAGCGAGCATTAAAGCAATCTTTAAAGATGATTTTGCAAAATCGAGATGTCTGTTTTTAAGTATATAAAAAGCACTCACACTTATAACGAGAAAAGAACCTGCAAGCCATGCACCGGAAAGAACGTGAGATAATCTATCCATAGAAGAAGGACTAAAAACCATTGCCCAGAAATCTGTTATTTCGGCTCGTACTTTCAAACCTTCACCAACCAGATGGAAACCAGCCGGAGTTTGCTGCCAGCTATTTGCAACAACAATCCAGACAGCGCTGAACATTGAACCAAGCGAAACCATTATTGTTGCAAAAAGGTGTGTTCTTGGTTTAACTTTATCCCAGCCAAAAACAAGAAGAGCGAGAAATCCGGATTCAAGGAAGAAAGCAAAAATTCCTTCCGCTGCCAAAGCACTTCCAAAAACATCTCCAACAAAACGTGAATACGTTGCCCAGTTGGTACCAAATTCAAATTCCATTACGATTCCTGTAGCAACTCCTATAGCAAAAGTTAAAGCAAAAACTTTAACCCAGAATTTCGTCATCCGCTCATAAAGAGGATTTTTTGTTTTGATGTACATTCCTTCCATCATCACAAGAATGACTGCGAGACCAATACTTAAAGGAGGATATATATAGTGGAAGGCTACTGTAAAAGCGAATTGTGCTCTTGCAAGAATCTCAGTATCCATACTTAAAAACCCCTGTTATGAAATAATGTTTGACTAATCAAAATTAGAAAATTTTCTTTTTTCATAAAAGGAACACAAAATAATAATTTCTGTATAGTGATTTCAACTTTTTTTCAGCTTGCTATCAAGCTCTAATTTCTTTGCAAATTCTGAACTGAATTCTTCAATCATGCTAGCAACCTCATTGTTTTTAGTCGCTCTTTTATATGTATCTGCAAGTTTAAGAAATACCTGGTGAAAATGAATGTTCATATCCTCGACTAACATTTCTTTAGTCCATAAATCAATGCCGAGAGTTACATTTTCTTCCTTATCCCACAAAGAAAGCATAAAAGATTTAGCTTCTTTTTTACCTTTGAACCCGGCATCAGTTGCTTCCCACTCAATTTTTTCGGGAACCCTGTTATTGTCCAGTTTAACTGTTAATTTTATCTCAGAAATTTTAGACATTTTTTACTCAACTTTATTTATATCTTGGTACTAAAATAATAAAACAATATTAAGAGTATTGAATCAATATATATTTTAAAGAAAAAGCTTAGATTTACCTCTGTTTATGATTAAAAATCTTTACTTCATTTTTATATTTATTTTATTCACTCAACACCTGCTCTTATTCACAGATTGAAGCAAGCGCCGGTGTTTATACCGGTGGCGGAGTTATCTCTTCAAATTCTCCCGGGCAGACTGTATTTACATCTTCAGTGTTTATTGAAGCTTACTTAAATCCTATGGATTATCTTTCTGCAAGGCTGAGTTTTATTTATGCTACAGATTTCAATTCTTTAATACCAGAAAGCAAAAGCCAATATTATCCTTTCATTAAAGGAGTATCTCTTAAAGGAATTTACACTTTCTATTTCACTTCCAATATTTTTATGGAACAGGGATTAGGTGCTGTGATGCTTAATGACAGAGTTTATATTGACAGAAACGATTGGGATCTTGGAGTTATATTCTCTCTTTTAGGTGGTGTTGATTTAAGAAGGGAAGAATATAATGGATTCAGGATTGGGGTAGGAACCGAATATGGATTAACGTTTATGAATTATTCTCCTCAATATTTTTCAATTCATTTCCAGGCACAATATATTTTTTGATGTTAAAATTCATTTAATAGGCAAATCTTCAATCTTCCAAATACCGATACTCTTATCTTCAAGAGTCCCATTTTCAGTAATACAGGGATCGTTAATTATCTTTAAAGGCCGGGGAAAATTAAATGGTTTTATCTGAAAATTTACCGGACGAAATCCTCCAACATGTATATCTTTATTTTCTTTGCACGATAAATAAGTAGATGTAAAAAAATATTTTGCACCGCTAAGTTTTATTGATCTGAGAGATGCTTTAATTAATTTGATAGAAAAATGCGGCAGACAATCTCTGCAAAAAATTGCATCGGTACTTGGCAGTTTATCTTTAGTAATATCAAGATTTATGAACTTGTTTCCGTATAAACTTTTATTCCTCATTACAAGTTCGTCAACAACATCGGCACCAATGTATAAGTCGAGAGGCAAAACAATTTCTTTCATCCAGAAAAAATCACCGCATGGAATATCAAGCAAAGATTTAACATTCAATTCCTTTAATATTAATGGAAGTTCTTTTCTTAAGATTTCAGTATTCTTCAGATTAGAGCCGGGACCTGAAACAGTTTCCGGATCTCCCCAATTATTTAATCTGTAAATTTTATTGAAGATAACCTGGGTTTGAGACTTACCGGAAAATAATTTCAGAATAAAATAATAAAACCGCGCTGTTAGCCGAAATAAGCGGGGAAATTTATCTTTGAATCTATTCCTAAAAGTTGTATAAGATTGCACAGGAGATTGTTATATTCCTTTCACCCCGAAAGGTAACTCCAAAATCTGAAAACAAATAAAACAACCGAACAAATCAGTTATCAGATGTATGAATCCGGCTGATATAAAGGTTCGATTTCCCATTCATCTTCAATAGTCCCAACGCAATGTGAACACTTGGGCACATTAAAAACAACTTTCTCTTCGCTGGGCGCTGCCCTAACAAAGTTCAAAACTGTTTTACAGCTTGAACATTGTACAACGTGAGAGTTAGTTGTTTTCTTTGAACATTCCGGACAAATGAATCCGAGATCTCCCGGTGTTTCGCTGGGGTCCACCAAGAAAATGGCATTACATCTTGAGTTGTTACATTTTGCAAAGTGCCATTTAACAGTATCCTTAGTCTCGATATCTCTCTCCCTCAGAATTTTGAATAAGCCAAACATATAAACTTGTTTCTAAAAAGTCTATTGAAAAATCTCTCTCTTAAAAAAATATTGTTAATTGAATCATCCAATAATTTTTATAAATTGACTGGTAAAATTTACTCTTTATAAAGAGCTAAAAGCATTCATTTATTATTCAGTGATTTATTTTTCTATTTTATACGAAAAGGAGCCGGAATCGTTATGGACAGAATTAATAGTTTCAAAGCTTACGATATACGGGGAAAAGTACCCACAGAACTTAATGTAGATTTAGCATATAAAATCGGGTTAGCCTACTCAAAATATATTGACGCAAAAAAAATTGTAATAGGAAGAGATATAAGAAAATCTTCGGATGCTCTTTTTGAGGCATTGAGTAAAGCTTTGAACGACAACGGAGTTGATGTAATAGATTTGGGACTTTGTGGTACTGAGATGGTTTATTATGCCACTCCTGCGTTCGATGCTGATGGCGGAATAATGATAACTGCAAGTCATAATCCTTCCGAATACAACGGACTAAAGTTTGTTAGGGAAGGTTCCCGCCCGGTTGGGTATGATTCCGGTTTAAATGAAGTAGAAAAGATGATTCTATCCGGTAATCTTTCTCCATCAGGTAAAAACAAAGGAAATACCAAGCATATAAATGTAATGAATGACTTTTTAAATCACCTGAAAAAGTTTTATGATCCGGAAAAGATTAATCCTCTTAAAGTTGTTGTAAATGCAGGCAATGGATGTGCGGGATTAGCACTTGATGCTATTGAACCCCAGCTACCCATTAAAATGATAAAAGTATTTAATGAACCCGATTCTAATTTTCCTAATGGCGTACCGAATCCTTTACTTATAGAAAACAGGCAGCCTACAATAGACGCTGTTTTGAAAAACAACGCTGATCTTGGTGTAGCCTGGGATGGAGATTATGACAGGTGTTTCTTCTTTGATGAAAAAGGAAATTTTATTGAAGGATATTATATCGTAGGTTTGCTTGCAAAATCAATTCTTAAAAAAAATCCTGGTGAAAAAATTGTTCACGATCCCCGCTTAATATGGAATACAATTGATGTTGTTGAAAAGGCAGGAGGAATCCCAGTAGTTTCTCAAAGCGGTCATGCTTTTATAAAACAAAAAATGAGAGAAGTTAATTCTATATATGGCGGCGAAATGTCTGCTCATCATTATTTCAGAGATAATTCATACTCCGACAGCGGTATGATTCCATTTCTTCTTATTCTTGAATTATTATCAAAAGAAAACAGAAAATTTTCTCACCTTGTTGAGGAGATGATTGAGAACTATCCTTGTTCCGGAGAAATAAACTCTCACATTTCTGATCCCGCCGGCAAGATTGAAGAAATAGCAGGCAAATATTCAGATGGTAAAGAAGACAGGCTTGATGGACTAAGTGTTGAATATGACAGGTGGAGATTTAATTTAAGAATGTCCAACACTGAGCCGATTATCCGGCTAAATGTTGAAAGTAAAGTTGATATAAAATTAATGAAAGAAAAAACAGAAGAGCTTCTGAAAATCATAAGAAGTTAAAAATGTGCAAGAGCAAATGTAAGTTCAAGAACAAGCCTTACTCCTGCCCTTGAACTTGCACTCTGAAATATTACTTCACTTCAATTTTAAATGGCACTTTTAGTTTTTCCCATTCAAGATTAACAATAGCAGATTTGTCGCCAGTTTTTGTAATAGTGTAGTCCAGCCATTCGTGGAAATCGTTGCTTTCCGGTTTTACCGTAACTCTCAAGGCATCTTCAGCTTCGTTGTACTGAAAGGCGCCCCACTGGTCAGCAACTTTATTAAATATTATTGTCCAGCTATTTTTATCCGGAATAGTAAAGAAACCATACTTTCCTGCAGGAAGATTTTTTCCTTCAATAGTTACATCAGTACTGAAATTTATTGTAGTCGCTTCATTTGCGCCGGCACGCCAGACTTTATTATAAGGAACAAGCTCCCCCCAGATTGTTCTTCCTTTTACTCCGGGTCTGCTGTAATCAATAGTCACTTCTGTAAAACCAACAGCCTGCATAACAGAAGCTTTGGGGCTAACTCTTATTTTGTTCTCCTGTGCATAAGAACTGAAAACACAAAAGAGCATAAATGACAAGCACAAATAGAAACAAATATTTTTTTTCATTACTTCTCCTATTTAAGCAAAATAAAAAATAGTGAATTACGAAACCGGAACATAAATATATATTTATTTGATCCGGAATAAAGATAAAAGAATATGATTATAAATTCATGATATAATCAAAGCTTTGATATTCGGACGTTTTATAGTTAGATTTTGTGCGGTTTTTTATAGCAAATTTTTTGAGGCTTACTATGGCTCCCCCTAAAAGAATAAAATCATCCCTTGAGCTTAAACCAGAAGATTTACGATGGCGCTGCAACCCGGAATTATTTGAGTTTGATTCTACAGAAGAACTTAAACCGCTTGAAGGAATACTCGGACAGGAACGTGCATTAAAGGCATTAAAACTTGGCGTTGATCTGAGAAAGCCGGGCTACAATATATATATTGCCGGATTGTCCGGAACAGGTAAAGCAACAACAGTTAAAAAAATTCTTGAAACAATTTCATCTGAATGCCCGCCACTAAAGGATTATGCTTACGTTAATAATTTTAAAGACACCGATAGACCAATACTGCTTATCTTTCCAAAAGGGAAAGCAAAATCATTTAAAACAGATCTGGCATCCGCAATAAATATTCTTAAGCAAAGAATTCCCCAGACTTTTGAAAGCGAATCTTATGTAAAGAAAAAGAAAAGTATCATAAGTGAATACAATGATAATGAACAAAAACTTATGAACACTTTTGAAGAGAAAATTAAAAAAGATAATTTCTCACTTGGGCAGATTAAAGTCGGGCAGGTTGCAAGACCTGAAATGATACCTATAGTAGATGGGCAGCCTGTTCCTGTTTACCAGCTTGAAGAACAGGTGCAAAAAGGAAAGTTAACGAAAGAACAGGCACAGGAAACATTAAAAAAATATAATGAATACCAGGAAGAGCTTCAACTGTTATTTAAAAAGGGATTGAAAGTCAGCCAGAATTTTCAACAAAGATTAACAAGCTTAGAAAAAGAATTTGCCGAATCAGTTGTAAAGGGTGTATTGGAAAATCTTAAAGAAAATTATACCTATGAAAGAGTATCGGAATATTTAACTCTTGTTGAAGAAAGTATTCTCGATAGTATTGGACTATTTAAAGGAATAAAACCTGAAAGCGAACAAACTCCCGATGGGTTCATAGTTGATTATTTCAAAGAGTATGAAGTCAATATTATTCTAGATAATAGCGAAACAAGTGAATGCCCGGTAATCATTGAAACATCACCTTCTTATACAAATGTTCTGGGAACAATCGAGAAAGTCAGTGATGGAAGAGGAGGATGGTACAGCGATTTTACAAAAATAAAAGCCGGTTCTCTTTTGCGTGCAAATGGTGGTTACTTAGTTTTAAATGTTTATCACTTATTTGAAGAACCCGGTGTGTGGAAAATACTTAAACGAGTGCTGACTTATAACAAATTAGAAATACAGGACCCGCCGTCTTACTTTCCTCTTTCTGCTACATCACTTAAACCTGAACCAATTAATATTGATACAAAAATAATTTTACTTGGAAGTGATTACGTATATTCCGTACTCTCCGAACACGAATATGACTTTAAGAAAATGTTTAAGATTAAAGCAGATTTTGACTATGAAATAAAAAGAAATGATAAAGTCGTTCACGATTATGCAAGAGTTATAAAGAAGCTTATAAAAGAAGAAGACTTATGTGAGTTTGACAGATCGGCAATTGCATATATTCTTGAATTGAGTGCGAGATATGCCGGGCAAAAAAACAAACTAACAACACGGTTCTCCTGGGTCGCTGATCTTGCACGCGAAGCAAACTTTTGGGCAGTTGATGATGGGTTTAAAGTTGTATCCGCTGCACATGTTGAAAAAGCATTTATCAATGCTAAAGAAAGACATGGAATGCTCGAATCAAAAATTTCCGATATGATTGAAGAAAATACTGTACTGATTGATACTGAAGGAGAAAGGATAGGACAAATAAACGGCCTGGCAGTTTATGGTGCAGATTATTATTCATTCGGGCGCCCGGCTAGAATTACAGCAACAGTTTCTTTGGGAGGCGGAAGCATTATAAATGTTGAACGCGAAGCTGGAATGAGCGGAAAGCATTATACTAAAGGAGTATTAATTATTTCCGGATATTTCAGAGAAACTTTTGGACAGGATATTCCACTTTCATTCAATGCTAACCTTGTGTTTGAACAATCTTACGGAACAGTTGACGGCGACAGTGCTTCCTGCGCAGAGATATTTGCTTTACTTTCAACTTTAGCAGGCTTACCGATTAAACAATCAATAGCTGTTACAGGCTCTTTAAATCAAAAAGGAGATGTACAGCCTATCGGTGGAGTTAACGAAAAGATTGAAGGCTTCTATGATGTTTGCAAATCAAGAGGTCTTACCGGTAAACAGGGAGTAATTATTCCATCTTTAAATGTTAAAGAATTGATGTTGAGAGAAGATGTGATTCAATCTGTAAAAGAAAGAAAATTCCACGTATATGCAATCGATAGAGTTGAAGAAGGAATTGAAATTCTAACAGGAGTAAACGCAGGACAGAAAACTAAAAAAGGATACGAACCGAATACAGTCTTTCATCTTGTAGAAAAGAAAATCAAAGAGCTTTATGCAAAATCGAGAGCTATGCGTGGAAACAATAACAAGAATATTTCAAAAAAGAAAAAGAGATGAGCACAAATCAAACTGATGTTTTTGCAAAAACTAAAATCCTTTGCACCTTAGGACCAAGTTCATATACAACGGAAGATATTGAGAAACTTATTCTTGCAGGGATGGACGGAGTAAGATTAAACTTTTCTCATGGTGATTATGATTTTTTTGAGAAAGTCTTTGATAATATTTATAACGCCTGTGTAAAAGAAAAAACTCCTCTCGCTGTATTAATTGATTTACAGGGACCTAAAATCAGGGTCGGCGAACTTGCAGAACCTGAAATTGAATTAGTAACCGGTGAAAAAATTGAAATCACTACAGAGAACATTAAAGGAACACAAAAAAGAATTTCAACTTCATATAAATTTCTTGTTGAAGAAGCAGCAATTGGAGACCCGATTTTAATTGATGATGGTTTAATAAGATTAAGAATTATTGAGAAGAAAAAAGATTCTGTTATTTGTGAAATAGAAAACGGAGATATCTTAAAGCCGAAGAAGGGAATGAATCTTCCGGGAATGAAAATCTCTGCACAGGCTGTAACAGAAAAAGATTACAGGGATCTTGAATTTGCTCTCGAAAAAAGAGCAGACTTTATAGCTCTTTCTTTTGTGAGAAGTGCAAATGATATCCTTGTTCTCAGAGAATGGCTTAAAAGTAAAAACAAATTAAGACCGATAATTGCAAAAATTGAAAAGAAAGAAGCTGTTGAAAACTTTGATGAAATTCTTGAAGTGGCAGATGGAATAATGGTTGCGAGAGGTGATCTTGGAGTAGAGCTTCTGCCGCAGGAAGTTCCTGTTATACAAAAGATGATAATTAAAAAATGTAATGCAATAGGTAAGCTTGTTATAACTGCAACACAAATGCTGGAGAGCATGATTCACAATCCTATTCCTACTCGTGCAGAAGCATCTGATGTTGCTAATGCAGTTTGGGACGGAACCGATGTCGTTATGCTCAGCGGCGAAACTTCCGTCGGCAAATTTCCTATCAAGACTGTTCAGACAATGAATGATATTATTGAGAACACAGAACGACACCTTAATCCCGTGTTGGAAACAGAATTAAAAATACCGGAGAACATTGAAGAAAATCTTTTTGATTCTGTAGGACGCGCTATTTCAAACATAAGCAGGCAGATTAAAGCTGCTGCAATAGTTACATTTACTTACAAAGGAAGAACAGCGAGAAATTTTTCCAAGTTCAGACCTGAAGCAAAAATAATAGCTCTCTCCAATAACTTTGAAACAATGAACACGCTTTGTTTAAGGTGGGGAGTAACTTCAATCTATATGGAAGATATTGATAAAGAAAGAATAGCTGTTGACAAAGCAAAAAAATTAATTTTAGAAAACGGACAGGTTAAAGAAGGCGATACTGTTATTTTTACTGCAGGCGCTCCATACTCTGATAAAAGCCGTGTTAACTGGTTAAGATTTGAAGTGATATGAACTTTACAGTGCTGAAATTTTCTATCAATTTTATTGATTTTTAATTCTGATTTAGCCAAGTTTAGTTCAACTTTCGAATGAGAAAGTATGGGAATGAACCTTATTTTTCTCTCAAACAAATTTTCATAAATTATGGGTGTAATATGGCGGTACCAAAAGAAACCGTATGGGAAATTGATCCTCACACAATTGCCAAGCATAAAATTCTTGAGAATTATTTAAAAGCTTGGTTCCCTATCATAACTAGGTACAACAACATTATTAACTACATTGACGGTTTTGCTGGACCAGGAGTCTATTCAAAAGGTGAATTAGGATCACCTATTTTAGCGTTAAACGTTGCCAATGGACATACTACTGATTTGAGAGGGGATATCAACTTCGTATTCATTGATGAAAGAAAAGATAGAATCTCCAACTTAGAAGAAGAACTAAAAAAACTTACTATTAAATCTAACTTTAAAATTCGCGTTATCAACGGGAAATTTCATGAAGAATTAGATAATGCATTAAGTAATCTAGAAAAAGAAGGAAAAGTTTTAGCTCCAACCTTTGTTTTCATAGATCCTTTTGGATTTTCTGGAATACCTGCAAGAATAGTAGAAAAATTACTCAAAATTCCGAAGGTAGAAGTCTTTATTAATTTTTCTGTGGATTCAATTAATAGATTCATAGGAACAAAAGATGCTGATTTTCATATTGAAGAGTTATTCGGTGCCGAAAAGGTTTCTGAATTAATAAAAACTTCGGATAATAGAATAAGGGATCTAAGAGACTTATATCAGATAATGCTGAAAACATTTGCTGGCTTTGTCAGATATTTTGAAATGAGAAATGCTGAGAATAGGCCAATTTATTTTTTATTCTTTGCATCGAATAATGAATTGGGACATTTGAAAATGAAAGATGCTATGTGGAGAGTAAATAAAGAAGGTGAATTTAAATTTTCCGATGCTACAAATCCAGATCAAATTATTATGTTTGAACGTGAAGATTTTAGTGAGAGTGTTTTTGCTTTGCTTAAAGAGAAATTCAGAACTGGTAAAAATGATGTTGAAACTCTCAAGAAATTTGTGGAAAATGAGACAGCATTTTTAATTAAACATTTAAATCAGGCTCTTAAATTTGCCGAAGATAATTCTTTGATTGATGTCGATGATATTAAGAAAGACGGGAACAAAAGAAGAAAAGGGACATTTCCCGACGGGACTATTTTAAACATTAAATGATTTATGGCTACTAAATCCTCTATAGAATGGACTGAATCAACTTGGAATCCGATTACTGGATGCAACAAAATTAGCCCAGGCTGCAAATTTTGTTATGCTGAAAGAATGTCTAAAAGACTAAAAGCAATGGGTTCTCCTAATTATGAAAATGGTTTTAAATTAACTTTGCACGAACATATACTTGAACTTCCTCTTAGATGGAAAAAGTCACAAACAATTTTTGTTAATTCGATGAGCGACCTGTTTCATAAAAATGTCCCTGCAGAATTTATATTTAAAATGTTTGAGGTAATGAACAAAGCAAACTGGCACCAGTTTCAGATATTGACCAAACGTTCAGATAGACTTCTGGGATTAAATAATAAATTAAATTGGTCTGAAAATATTTGGATGGGGGTAAGTGTTGAAGATCAAAGTTATACTTTTCGTATTGATGATTTGAGGAAGACAGGAGCATTTATAAAGTTCTTGTCAATTGAACCTCTAATTGGTCCAATAAGAAAATTAATTTTAGAAAATATTCACTGGGTTATTGTCGGAGGAGAATCCGGTCCCAAAGCTCGACCAATGAAAGAAGAATGGGTCCTTGATATTAAGGACCAGTGTAAATCCGAAGGCGTACCCTTCTTTTTTAAACAGTGGGGCGGTTTTAATAAAAAGAAATCTGGTAGAACACTCCAAGGAAGAACTTGGGATGAGTTGCCCATATTAAAAGCAGGATAAATCCATACTTGTTTCTCCTGTGGAATCAATCTTCTAACTTTACTCTTTCCAAATAACAAAGTAGATTTGCTGGAATTGCCAACCTACGGTTGGTAAACTGGATGCTTGATTCTAGTTATCCGGTTTCTGGTAACTTGTTACTGAAAAACTGAGCTTAAAGAGTATGAATGAAGTAGAAGCCAAGTGGTGGGAACCCACTGATAATAATAAGATTCTGTGCACACTTTGCCCTCGCTACTGTAAGATTGGTGAAGGACAGGCAGGCTTCTGCTATATAAGACAAAACCATAACGGCAAGCTTGTTACAATCGGTTACGGAAGACCAACCGGTTTTGCAGTCGATCCGATTGAGAAAAAACCATTAAGCCATTTTCTTCCTGGAACATCCGTATTGAGTTTTGGAACTGCAGGATGTAATCTCGGCTGCAAGTTCTGTCAGAACTGGTCGATAAGTAAAGCTAAACTGGATGATGAAAATTCAATTATTGCTACGCCAGAAGATGTTGTTTCTTTAGCCAAGAGGTACAGAACGCCATCAATTGCTTATACATATAATGATCCGACAATCTTTGGCGAGTATGTGATTGATATTGCTAAGATTGCGAAAGAAGAAGGAATAAAAAATGTAATGGTAACTGCAGGTTACATCGATAAAGAAGCGAGGAAAGAAATCTACAAAAATGTTGATGCCGCAAATGTCGATCTCAAAGGTTTTACAGATAAATTTTATTACAAGCTTACATTTTCTCATTTGAATGATGTGCTCGATACACTCGTTTGGCTAAAGAATGAAACCGATGTCTGGTTTGAGATAACAACTTTATTAATTCCCGATGAGAATGATAGTGCGGAAGAAATAAAACGGGAAAGTGAATGGATTTTAAACAACCTGGGAGATTCTGTTCCTTTACACTTTACAGCATTTCATCCCGATTTCAGAATGATAGATAAAGAACGCACTCCTGAAAAAACTCTGACCGCTGCAAGAAAAATTGCTTTAGATGAAGGAATAAAATATTGTTATGTAGGAAATGTTTATAACATTGAAGGGCAAACCACTTATTGTCCCAATTGCGGATACAAACTCATAGAAAGAAACTGGCATTCAGTTATTTCCAACAAAATGAAAAGTGATAAATGCAGCAAATGCGGTACAAAAATTCCTGGGGTTTTTAATTAGTAAATCATCTAAAATTCACATCAGTCCTATAAAATTTTTATCTTTAAGTAACTCAAGTTGATTGTTAAATAATTGTTGGGGAAAAAACCGTTGAAACGGTTATTATCTTAGTGGTTTTACTTTTATTCTTCGGGATAAATCCCGAAGTTAACCTGTGAAGCAAGTAAATATTATTACAAGAATGACGAAAGAATATTATGGGCAAATTATCAAATAAAATTGTTTTTATAACCGGGGCAACATCCGGAATTGGGAAAGCGTGCGCAGAAGCTTTTGCAAATGAAGGTGCGAATATAATTTTAACAGCAAGAAGAATGGCAGTCCTAACAAAGCTTGCAAACTCTCTTTCAAAGAAATATAAAATTAAAACTTATACAGCCAAACTCGATGTAAGAGATAATGAAGAAGTAAAAAAAGTTGTTGCTTCTCTTCCAAAAGAATGGAAGAAGATTGATATTCTTATAAACAATGCGGGACTTGCAAGAGGCTTCAGCGACATCGATGAAGGAAACATAGAAGACTGGGATGAAATGATGGATACGAATGTTAAAGGATTGCTTTATGTTTCAAGAGCGATTCTTCCTTTAATGGTAAAAAGAAAAAAAGGACATGTAATCAACATCGGCTCAATTGCCGGGCATTTTGTTTACCCAAAAGGAAATGTTTATAACGCTTCAAAGTTTGCCGTTAATGCTATAACAAGAGGAATGCGGTTTGATCTTTATCAAAAAGATATAAAAATAAGCACAGTCGATCCGGGAATGGTTAAAACGGATTTTAGTCTTGTAAGATTCAAAGGGAATAAGGAGCGCTCTGACAAAGTTTATGAAGGAATGAAACCTTTAACCGCAGAAGATATTGCCGATGCCGTGCTCTATTGTGCAACACGTCCACAACATGTCAATATAGATGAGATTATGATAACACCTATAGCACAGGCTTCAGCAATTCACGTAAAGAGAAAAATAAAATAAGTAAACTAAACAAACAGACTAACATCACCGGCACCTTCTCGTACAACTTCGGGTTCGTCATCGCTTAGATCTATTACACTGGATGGAGTTCCAATAATATTACCCGATGCCAGCATTAAATCAATCTGTGAATTAAATATATTTTTGATCTCCAGAGGATCGTAAAGAACATCCCCCTTTCTGTTTGTTGCACTTGTACTTATTATCGGGTGTCCGAGTTCTTTAACAATACTTAAAGAAACCTGGTGATTAGGAACCCTGATACCAACTGTCTTTCTTTTACTCCATAATTTTTTAGGAACTTCTCTTGCAGCAGGAAAATAAAAGTATAGGGTCCGGGCAGCAAATGTTTCATTGTTCTGTATGCATAATCTGAAACTTTAGCATACTTAGCAATATCTTTCAAGTCGGAACAAATAAAGCTGAACAGTTTCGAACCTGCATCATTCTTAATAGAAAAAATTCTTTCAAGTGCTTCTTTATTAAAAATATCACAGCCTATTCCATAAACTGTGTCGGTCGGATAAATAATAACTCCGCCGTTTCTAAGAATATCAACGGCCTTATTTATAAAGCGGAGCTGGGGGTTTTCGGGATGAAGTTCATAATATTCCATATTGGTTCCTTTCAATCTTATGTTTGTGTGGCTTAAAAAAGAAGGGAAAGCTCGATACATAGTAAAAATTCATTGCCATTTTATATGAAAGATAAAAAGGTTTTTCACATTGTCAATACAAATGTTATCAGGTTTCAAGGAAATTTTTGTTGAAAAATAAGGCGCGAAAAATGCCGTTTTTTTATCATGATTTTGTTATATTAACGGCTCAAAATTTCTGTTGAAAAAGAATCTGGAGCTTATAAAATGTCAAGGAAATGCCAAATAACCGGTAAGAGCCCTATGTCGGGCAATCACGTGTCTCACGCACATAACAAAGTTAAAAGAAGATTTTTGCCAAACCTTCAAAAGAAAAGAATCTGGGTGCAGGAGCTAAACAGGTTTGTTACTTTAAAAGTATCTGCACGTGCAATTAAAGGCATTTCAAAAAACGGGACTGCTAAATTAGCCAAGATGATAAGCGAAAAGCAGATTAAAGTTCGTTAAAAAAATCAATATTTAAAACAAAAAAGGAAAGCAAGACGCTTTCCTTTTTTTGTTTTAGGCTATTGTTATTACAATGAAGAAAGCATTTCCTTTGCTTTAGTTCTTGCAAATGATTGGTTCAAATTATTTAATGAGTTGAATTTAATTGCCATTTCGCATTGAGCCTTCGCATCTTTCATATCATTCATTCCTTTATAAGCCAATGCAAGTCTGTAATAAGTGTAAGGGTTTTGCATGTTGGACTGCTTGAATTCTTTTTCAGCTTTATCATAAATTTTTTCTTTCAAGGCAATCGAACCCTCAAGCTCATGGTAAAGCCATTTCTGGAATATGTTATTTGCAGCCATAGCTTTATCACCAAATTCTTTAGACTTCGCTTTTGCAGTGGCAAGATCATTTTTCATTAAAGCTACACGTGATTCATTGTAAAGAGCGAACCTTTTTGTATTATCTTTTACCTGGTCAGATAAACTCGATTCCTCGATTAGCTGAAGTGATTTTGTGTAATTTGATAAAGCCTCATCATATTTACCGGCTTCAAAAAGTATATTACCTAGTGTATTCAGGTCTGCAGACATTGCTGCCGGATCATTGATTTGTTTACCAATATTATATTCATCTTCTAGCTGTTTTCCAGCCATTTCATTATTCCCTTCATCAGCATAAGAAACTGCCATAGAGAATAAAGCAAGACGCTTTTCGCCTTCGTTCCTCGCCATATCATATAATTTCTGGAGTTCGCTTCTTGCTTCATCGTACTTGCCGAGATAATTGTAATCATTAGAAATCCCAACGCGCGAAGCAACAAAGTTAGGATCAATCGATAAAGCTTTTCTGTACTGGGTAATTGATTCTTCAAACTTGCCGGATTTCATTAATAATTCGCCGTAAGAATCATAGGGGTTCGGATCATCTGGAATTAACTTTGTATATTTTTGAAAAGCTTTTTCTGCATCATCATATTTCCCCAAGCTCTTCAGAGAATAACCCAGCATATTGTAAGGTGCGGAATAATCAGGTGCAACCTTGTTTGCTTTTCTTAGTTGTACCACAGCTTCATCAAATTGCTGCTGGCCAAAGTAGAAAGTGCCAAGTAATGTGAGAGCTCTTTCATCATTCGGATAAAGTTTAACAAGTTCAGTTAAATATTCTTTTTGTTTTACTAGTTTGCCGTAAGCTCCGGCCTGTGCAGAAAGTATAACTAGTTTTTCTCCTTCAGAAACTTTATTTGCAAGTGCAACAGCTTTATCAATATTGTCAAAAAATTTTTGAGGTGTGGGACTTGCCAGTGCATTATAATAATATGCTAAAGCAAAACCTTTATCCTTTTTAATTGCATTATCAAAATATTGGAGAGAATTCTGGGCTCTTAACTTATCGAACAAGTCTCGCCCTTTAAGAAATTCTTCTTTAGCTTCTGCTGAGGAAGTTGTTACAGGAATTTTATCGGCAGCCTTAATTGTTGAACTCGCCGGAATTATTAGCAGTAAAAAAAGAAGAGAGAATAGATTTGTTAAAAAAGAACGGTTCATGAAAATCTCCTTTTATTATTGGATAAATATTGATTTAAGAAGTTGATTCTAAAACTTCATCTCTCTGAAAACTTTATTCTTATGCCCGCAAGGATGTAAAAACATAAAGAGTAAAGAGTGAAAAGGCAATGGATATAAAAAGTATACAGAGGGAATTGTGATAAACGGTAAAATAAATAGTGTCAACTGACCGAATTAAAAACTTATTTCCCCTTTAAAGATTTATTCAGAAAATCAACTACAAATTCAAATGCTTGTTCAAACCAAGGATGAAACAACCAGAAAGGATGGGGTGTATCGGGGATAGTATGAACCTCATAATATATATTATATTTTTTTAATACTTCTATCATTTTATCCCGTCCCGCGTGGAATCGTGCAAGTGAGCTATTAACAAAAGCTATAGGAGGAGTATTTTTTCCGGCATATGTAAGTGAAGATGCTTCTATCCAAATCTCCGGATTTTGTTTATAGGAATATCCTAACCACTTTTTACCTGCTGATGGCTTAAGTGGCTCCTTATCTTTTCCACTTTCATTTGGGTCTGTAAAGTCAAGAACGCCATCAATATCAACAATTGCCTGAACAGTACTTGAATGATCGGCATTACTGATTTTATCTTCAAATTTTCGCATTCCATTAGTTGTCCCGACTAATGCAGCAAGGTGTCCTCCTGCCGAACAACCGAGTACTGCAATTTTACTTGTATCGATATTATAAATTCCGGCTTTAGCTCTCAGCCATCTTATCGCAGTTTTAATATCATAAACAGCAGCTGGATATTTAGCTTCGGGAGAAAGTCTGTACTCAAAGATGCAGTAACATATCCATTTGCTGAGAGCTTTTCAGCCATTGGTACCAAAAGCGATTTGTCACCAGAACTCCAGCCTCCACCATGAATTAATAAAACTGCAGGATATTTATTTCCATCTTTAGGATGAAAAATGTCGAGATGCAGTTTTCGATTTAAAGATTTATAAACGACATTCTTTTCTTCAATAACATTCTTCAGGAAGTTCTGGTTTTACAATTTTAATAAAAGGATAATCTTTAACTCTCTTTATTGAATGCACTGTAAACAGTAAATGAAGTGTCCCTTTGAACAAAATTGGCTTGAGCATCGATAAAATATGACCCTAAACAAAAGAATATCAAAAATATTTTGAATGGAAAATTTTTCATCACTCTAATTTAAAAATTCTCTCCGAAATAAAATTAACAAATCTCAGATTATTAGTATTTTTAAAATATGAATTTCTAATGATTTAAAATTAATAATGAGGAAATAATGATTTTCGAACACTTCGCTTTAAACGTTTCAAACCCAATTGAAATGGGTAATTGGTACGTTGATAATCTTGAAATGAAAATTGTAAGATCAATCGATAAGGCACCATTTGGTCGTTTCCTTGCTGATAAAACAGGACGTGTTGTTCTTGAGCTTTATTCAAATAACTCGGCAAAAATACCTGAATATAAAAACGCACATCCTCTTGAGTTTCATTTTGCTTTTATGGTTGAAGATGCCGCCTCTTTGAAAGACAAATTATTAAAGGCAGGCGCTACTCTTGAAGAGGAATTGAAACTTGATGATGGTTCAAATATAATAATGTTAAGAGATCCTTTCGGCATTCCACTTCAGCTTTGTAAAAGGGGAATACCGATGATGAAGTTTTAAAACTTTCTAGTCTAAAACATTCTGTCCCTGTGCCCATTTTTTTTGCCAAGCGGGATAAAGGTCAAGTATTGCATGCGGTGAATAAACATACCACGTATATCCCGTTCTTCTTTCCCTTTCAACATCAGATAATTTATAAACAATTTTTTTGTCACGACGGCAAAACATCGGCTTGTGAGTACCAAGTTCATAAAATCGTGTCCAGATAGGCGGTGCATTCGGATCATCAACAACAATAACATCTGAGCTTGTTGAATGATATTGATAATCAACTTTAGGAGCTTTTATTCTTTTAGTTCTTATTCCCAGGATTTTCGATTCTTCAAACCACTTAACTGCACTTTGTATTGAATTTATTATTTCATCATTTGGATTATCAATCGACATAAGTACTTTGACTATGTCTGCACTTTCTTCATTACATATTGCAGCAGGTTCAAACGTACGCGCATTCTGAGGATGAAAATCTATATTGTCGTGCTGCTGACACCAGGCAGTTAATACACCGTTTTCTTTAATCTGGGTTTTAAGAATACAATCAGTGCCCTTATGAAATGCTTTTTTAACCCTTTCATAAAGCTCATTATCAACAAAAGAATATTCCGCTGATTTTTTTACTATTCTAAGCAGCACTCCCATCGTTCCAACCATTGCATCATCATTATAAGTAATATATTTTCTGTAGCCGCTTGTATCAGGATAGAACTGCGGCCAGCCTCCGTTATCATATTGTGCTTCAAGGGTGAATTCGATTCCTTTAATACATGCTTCTTTATACTTCTCAATTTTAGTTTCCGTAAAAGCCTCTGCGAGATATTGAATCTGTGAGTGCGTGGCACCGTTATCAAAAGTAGTGTTGGTTTCATCTTTTGCTTTTAGAGACTGCAACTTTTTGTTCTTCGGTTAGGATTGCCATCATATCATAATTTTTTGCCCAGCCGCCGTTGTTCTTCTGAAAAAGTAAAATGTTATCTGCTATCTTTGTTATTTCCGATTGGTCATATTTCTTTTGATCGGGGATAGGATAAATTATTTTGTCATCATCATTAATATCGTACCAATGATGGGCACTATCATAAAAACCGTAAACATTAATTGTTTTATAATTTTTATCCCCGGGACTATTTTGCGCGAAGAATAAACAGGTAAATACAAGAACTAAAACAAATGTTTTAGTTATAATATTAGATTTATTCATAGTTATTTCATATCATATTTTTTTATAACAAGATATTTTAATTCGGTATCAATTTAAAATGTTAAAGCCAACAAAATTTGATCATTATTAATTATGGACTTATTATAACGATAAACATATCAGATATTCAAATCCATTTCGAACTCTTTCATATTAGCAAAATCCTAAATTATTTATATGGTGCCTTTATTTCATTTATCTCAAATTCATTATGGTATTTTTTGATCAAACACTTAATAATTGATCTTGCCTCGGAAACGACTTTTAACACTGAAGATTTATTTTTGAAATGACCTTGGTGAACAACACTATTACGTTCTTTGTTTACTTCACTTATATTTTTTTGTAATTTTTTAAATTTTTTAAAAAAAATTTCATCTTTTGTGACAGGTAAAATTAGTTTTTGGTATTTACCTTGAATTCCATTTGCCCACTCTAATAAGTGATCTACAAAATCTGTTTCCAAACCTCTCTTAACCTCTAATTCTTCTCGAACTACAAGGTTTGTCGCGATTTCGGCTGCAGTAGCTGCCCGAACTATGGCACTTGACCATTCTTCTCTTCTAATCAAACCTGATATTTTTTTCCAATTTGATGTGATTTTTTCTAAATCAGTTCTTTCACTGTATGGTTTCCGCTTTTTCTTTTTCATATCAATTAGCCTTAGTTATTAACTATTTTTCAAAATACCTAAGATTTTTTAAGAAAATCAATACTCACTATTTGATTCTTCCTTCATTTTTTTATTCGCATTCATTTCAACGATTTCTTCAACAGCTTCTCTTTTATCTTTATTTAGAAATTCATAAGTGGATGCAAACATAGTTGTAGTCAGGCTTCCTCCATATTTTCTTACTCTTAAAGCAACTTTAATAAAAAGTAACAATGATGAGAAGAATTAAAACTATTACAACTGAAATACTTAATAAATCACTATTCATTTTTAATATACTGATTACCTATAACCATAAATATCAAAATGATGCTTTGTATGTGATATTAAATTCAATTTGGGTTAAGGAGTCTTTCTTTACAGTAAAAGGGAAAATATTCCCGTATCCATCAAAGCTATTCGAATAGTACAAGGAATCTTCTTTAATGAAGACGCTATATTGTCCGTCTGGCAGAGCAAACTGGAAAAAGCCTTTTGAATTTGAAAATGATGAATCAATAACCTTTGTATATATATTTCGATAGAAAGCGCTATAATCTACTTGATCTACTTTTTGAATCGATGTCAATTCGTATATATATATTTTCCTTTCAACAGGAGAAATTGTTCCTGTTGAAAATGGCATGAAATTACCTTCCCAAAAGCGGACAAAACCCCAAACACCCTGTTTTATAGTTGGCTGAATTTGTATTTCTTTATCCACATTTTCAGTAGGAGAATTACAATTAAAGAATTGAAATAATATACTTGCAATGAGTAATATTTTATAAGATTTATACAAAGTGCTTTTCTGATTTTCTACGATCTAAAGTGATAAGAAATTCACTAATATGTTTTTAACATTATAATTATCACCTTCTTACAATCACATTAAATTGAACAGTATTAATTGGCGAAACATTGCTTTCCCAACCTCGATGCTCAATTAAGTTAATTTTGCATTGACCTGTTTTTTTACTGCAGAAGTAAAAAGTTTCAACAGTAAGTCCACCAACTTGATTCCAATTGCCGCTTTTGGGTCTATAGTTTGTGCTATCAACTTTTAAAACCGAAGTATTACTTAAAGAATAATCCCACTGGTAACCGGCGTCGGCATTTAAATCCAGCTCCATTGTAAATTTGCTGTTAGTATTTACTGTAATATTCTTCCCATTTATAGATGAATCAAGCCTGCTTCTGTTGGTATTGTTGAGTCCGAACAGCCAAATAAAAAAGATATTACGATTAAGAATAGAGGATAATATTTCTTCATTTGTTACCTCAAAATTTATTATAACAAGATGAAATGATTTTCAGGCATGTAACCCCTGCTTAAATAATTTATTTCTTAGCAAATTTATTGTTTTGCTTTTCAATAAGCAAAGGCAAAAAAGTGGTTCAATTGATAGAACGCAAATATGAACAGATGTAAAGTTAAGAGTTTACTTCTTTAATAAGTTTTGTTACTACTTCAAGAGATGTAATTCCATCCGCCTCAGCATTAAAGTTTGTAATAATTCTGTGGCGCAATACAGGAAGCATAACAGATTTAACGTCGTCAATGTTCGGTGTAAATCTTCCCTGGATGACCGCTTTTGTTTTTGCACCAAGAATTAAATATTGGGATGCTCTTGGTCCGGCACCCCACGTAATCCAGTCTTTTATAAACTGGGGAGAATTTACGTTGGAAGGGCGCGTTTTGTTTGCAATGTTAACAGCAAATTCAATTACATTATCTGCAACAGGAACTTTTCTAACAAGTTTCTGAAAATTAATTATCTCTTCAGCATTAAGAACTTTTTTTAATTCAGCTTTATATTGACTTGTAGTGGTTTGCACAACTTTTACTTCTTCTTCAAATGAAGGATAATCCAGCCATAGGTTAAACATAAACCTGTCTAATTGTGCTTCGGGCAAAGGATACGTTCCTTCCTGTTCAATAGGATTTTGCGTTGCAAGCACAAAGAATGGTTCATCGAGAGTGTAAGTAACCCCGGCAGCGGTAACTTTATGTTCCTGCATAGCTTCAAGAAGTGCAGCCTGTGTTTTAGGAGGAGTCCTGTTTATTTCATCTGCAAGAACAACGTTTGCAAAGATAGGTCCCGAAACAAACCTGAAGTTTCTTTTTTTAGTAATTGCATCTTCTTCAATTATTTCTGTCCCGGTAATATCGCTCGGCATAAGGTCGGGTGTAAATTGAACCCTGTTGAATTTCAAGTCCATTACTTCCGCAAGAGTTTTTATGAGAAGAGTTTTTGCGAGTCCCGGAACACCGATAAGCAAACAATGCCCCTGGGCAAAAAGTGAGATTAAAAGCTGATCAATTATTTCATCCTGTCCGACGATTACTTTTGCAATTTCATCTTTAACATTTTTTACCGTTGCATTCAGTTCTTCAACAAGCTTAACATCATCCTGCATTTCTACATCCTTATTTCCCAATAAATTTTTTCTTTTAATTCATCTATCCACGCCTTGTACTTTTCCTGTTTCTTATACTCATCTGCAAGCTTTTTTATTTCTGCATAATCAGTATCAAGACCAGCGGGATGCTGTGGACTTCTTTTTTCAAGATAGATAATATGATATCCATAGTTGTCTGTACCATATTCAATTCTTCGCGGAAAACTAATTTCTCCTTCTTTAAGCTTCGAAACAGGATCAACTAAAGATTTATCAAGCTGGCTCATGTAAAATGTTCCAAGTTCGCCGCCGAATACGGAAGTCTGTTTATCCTCACTATATTTTTTTGCATAATCAGCAAATGTGCCGTCACCTTTAACAATGCTATCACGTACCGCTGAGAGGAAATCAATTGTTCTAAGATCCGCCTGTTCATCAGTCTTTATTTTAATAAGTATATGTCTTGTATGAATTGATTCTCCTCTTTTATCCAGAAGCTGAATTATATGAAAACCAACAGGAGATTCAACCACATCGGAAATCTGTCCAACTTCAAGAGAAAAAGCTACCGATTCAAACTCAGGATAAAACACGCCGCGCTTTACATAACCGAGATCGCCTCCATGCTTTGCGCTCGCCGGATCTTCAGAATATCTTTCTGCAAGATCAGCAAAGTCCGCTCCTGCTTTGAGAGAATCTAAAAGTGATTTAGCAAGGTCCAAAGCATCCTGTCTTGCTTTATCTGAAGCTTTAGGATTTCTATATATGTGTGCTATTGTAACTTTTTCAGGAATTATACCAATACTATCTTTGTATGTATCAAAAAACTGTTCTACATCACGACGCGACGCTTCAATAGATGAAAATTTTTTATCTTTCATCTTCTGGATCATCAGGTTTTTTCTAACCTCGTCTCTCAGTTCTCTTTTAATTTTCTCGATACTCATTCCATAGACCTGTTCTACTTTTTCTTTCGAACCATATTGCTGCGTAAACAAGTTGATCTGGTAATCAATTCTTTGGCTAACATCTTCGTCAGAAACAGTAATAGAATCAAGAGCTGCCTGCGCCAATACAAGCTTTTCCTCGATCATTGCATTTAATACACTTTGCATTAAGCCGGGAGTGGAAGGATCAATATTTTTTTGCGCAGCCAGAAGATTTGCCTGAAAATCCAGCTCACTTTTAAGAATTATTTCATTATCAACAACCGCTACAATTTTATCAAGAACTTCCTGCGCGTTAAGAATTGCAGAACAAAAAATAAACAGGAAAAGAATATTTAATTTCATTTGATACCTAATTTTTTACTTCTATATCATTATTAGTATAAAGCCGCTTGATATATTCATTAATAATCTTCTGTTTTTCAGATGCAATAAAGCTGCTCTCAACTTTATCCTTTATAAATTCAAAAGGGGGGACAGTTCCCTCAGAATATTTATCCAGAAGCTGCGCAATTATAAATGTTAATGAATCCGGAGAAATAATTATGCTTATTTCCTGCGGGTTTAATTCACCAAGCACATTTTTTAGCTCTGACGGATAAATTTCATCTTCTCTCAACAA
Organism: uncultured Ignavibacteria bacterium; assembly: GCA_963792755.1. Lineage (GTDB taxonomy): Bacteria > Bacteroidota > Ignavibacteria > Ignavibacteriales > Ignavibacteriaceae > RBG-16-34-14. Next base: position 126,145 of record CAWBXQ010000011.1, on the reverse strand, counting down.
AGCATGTGACTGTTCTTTAATAAAAGAAAAACTTTTTCCGGGCTCTGTGGTCTTTTCCCATCCTTTTTCTAAAGCTGTTCCCCTGAATCGAATAGCATCATTCTCATTATTAAATTCAACGAGATTAATAACATAAGCGTTCTGCAGCAGTTTAAACTCATCTTTATGTGCTTCCATAAATTTATCGAGATCATCTTTACTGTAATTTAAATCATATTTATCCGAAACCTGCTTCAACAACATAGCGCCGGCAAGAGATTTTTTTGATTCATCCATAATCCTTTTGTATTCATCGCCATTAATAATTCCTTCATTCATAGCTTGCTGGTATAATAACTCCTGATCAATCCAGTTCCTGATTATTTCGCTTTTATAGAAATTACTTTTATTTCCTGAAGTATCTGCCATTGCATCGAGCTCTTCTTGTGTAAGGTATGAATTATTAACTCTTGCTACATAGTCTGTCCTCTCTGGTTTCTTACTACAGCCCGAAATAAATATGACGGCAATAAGAACTAGGAACAGGTTATTTATTTTCTTGAAATGCTTTTTCAAGTTCAGAATAATATATAACAGGTTCATACCTTTTCTTTAATCTTTCTATATATTGCTGATCTAACCTTTTGTTTTCACTTTCCTGGTATTTTCCTGATACATCGGCTCTTGCTTCTTCAAAAGTTTTTGTTCTTGGTAAATCTCTTTCTATTAGTTTTAATATAGAATGACCGCCGGCGTTCTCGATAGGTTTTGAATAATCTCCCGGTTTTTCAAGCTTTGCTGCTTCTTTATAAAGAGGATTAGTTCCCAAGCTGTCCAGAGAATATTTTCCGCTTTTCTCTTTCATTAATGGTCTCTCGGTTTCAGCAGCAGCAAGAGAATCGAAATCAGCACCATCCTGTAAAAGATTGTAATAGTGATTTATCAAGGAATCTTTTGTAGAATAAATTTCTGCAAAACTTACTCTTAAAGGCCAATTATAATCTCCTTTTGTATCGAGATAATATTGATATATTCTTGCACTGTCTGTTTTAATCTTATTCCATACTTCATCTTCCTGAAGTTTGAAAATATAAAGCCCATTCCTATAATCGTCCATTAAGGAAGCGAATTCCGGATCAGTTTTTTCCAAACGCTAATGCTGCTTCTTCCAAAGCATAGTCTTCACTGACAGCTTGTATAGCACCGTCTAGCACATTCTTGTTAATAATTTTGCCATAGTATTCTTTTTTCTCAGCAACCTTTCCTAAAAATTCTCCTACCGTAATGCTTTTGCCTGCATAGCTAAATAAAGGAAGATCTTTTAGTTCATCAAGGGCAGGATGGTTTTCGTCAAGCTTTACCGAATCACTCTTTGAAAGAAAGTAATTTACAGTTGAGTCGTTAACCTGGTAGTTGTACTTGTTTCTTAAGCTATCGACAAAATTCTCACGTACAATGTTATAGCTTTGTTTCTGAAAAATTTTCTTAAGATCATCTTTATTTTCATCCAAAGTCGGATAAGGTTTTTTATCCGTCAACTTTATTATGTGAAAACCATAGCTAGTTTCTATAATATCTGATACCTGACCCACATTAAGATTAAATACCGCCTCATCAAATGGTTTAACCATAGTTCTTCTTTCGAAATACCCAAGGTCGCCTCCCTTTTCTTTCGTGCCGGGGTCATCAGAATATTCCCTGGCAAGTTTTTCGAAATCTTCCCCGGCTTTTACCATTTCATACACAGAATCAATTTTAGCTTTTGCTGCTGCTGTATCAATTTTGCCATCAGCATTTTTAAATGCTGCAACAATATGGCTTGCCCGGACTTCCGGAACTCTTTGCTGTTTTGCTGTAACTTTAATAATATGCAAACCGAAACGTGTCTTTACTACTTCCGGATATACCTGTCCCGGTTCTGTTTGATAAACAGCATCTTCAAATTCAATGGGAAGCTGCCCGGCAGTCACATAATAAATATCGCCACCATTTGGTTTTGAATAAGGATCTTCAGAGTATCTCTGTACCATATCTTGGAAGCTTGCCCCTTTCTTAATACTATCGAGCACCGCTTCTGCCAACTCTTTTGTTTCCTGTTCCTTGTCTGGAGTTGGTCTAAACATAATATGACTTACCCTGTATTCCCATTTTCTTCTCTCGTATAATTTTTTTAAAGCGGGCCCCACGAGGTATTTTTCGAGAAGGTATGAAACTCCAACCTTTTCTTTATAATCCTGTAACTCGGCTGATAAAGAAGAATCACTATCATAATCTCTTACATACGCGTCTCTCAATTTCATATTAAAGTTTACATACAGATCAAGAAAACTCTTTAGTTTGTCTATGCTGTCTTTTTTAGCCTGCTCAAAACCTCCGACATTTTTTGCATAAGCTTTTTCAAAATCACCCATAGTAACTTTATTGTCACCATATTTTGCAAGAACAATCTCGGAGTGTTGTGTTGCGCAGGAACTTAGAAGAAAAAGAAGTCCCGCCGAAAAAAGAATAACTAACCGGGAAGGCATACCCGAATCTCCTTATTTTTTAACAATATTAGCTGATAAGTTTACCAACGGACTACCTGAAAATCAAGGTAATCTGCTTAAAAAAAATTATTTAAAATTAAAATGATTCCTCAGAATGGTTTATCATTTTACTCTTGTACCGCTGTTAACAGAAGCAGAAGCAGACAAAACTTCCAGCTTACCCTCTTCATTCTCAACTGCCAGGACCATCCCTTCCGACATAAGTCCCATCAACTTTGCAGGTTTTAGGTTTGCAACAATAACCAGTTTTTTTCCTAACATCTCTTCCGGGCTAAATGATTTTGCCAGCCCGGCAATTATTTGTCTTTCCTCGTTGTTTAAACGCACTTTCAACTTCAAAAGTTTTTCACTCTTTTCAACTTTTTCCGCTTCAATCACTTCAGCAACTTTAAGCTGAACTTTCATAAATTCATCATAAGAGATTTGCTGATCCGGTTTTGGTTCCTGGGCTTTGCTTGTTTCTAAATTTTCCATTTGTTTCTCTATTATTTCATCTTCAATTTTAGGGAAAAGAATATCTGCTTCGTTAAGCTTGTGTCCTTCTTCAAGATTACTTTTACCACTTTCATTCCAACCGATGGGTTTCGTATTCAACATTTTAAAAAGTTTTTCTGATGAACCGGGAATTACGGGGAAAAATAATTCAGCGAGTGTATAAATAGTTTGAAGACAGATATTAAGTGTAGTTCCACATTTCCCTTTATCTGATTTTACAGTCTTCCACGGCTCGCTATCGTTGAAATATTTATTTCCCGCTCTTGCAAGATTCATTATTTCCAGAACACCTTCCTTAATTTTATAATTCTCAAATAAGGAAGATATCTTTGCAGGATATTCTGAAATTAATTTTAATAACTCATCATCAATTTTTTCTGTCTTTCCTCTTGCCGGGACTTTTCCATCAAAATGCTTATGAACAAAAGTAAAAGTTCTGTTAATCAGGTTTCCGAAAATATCTGCAAGTTCATTATTATTCCTTGCTTGGAATTCTTTCCAGTAAAAATCTGTATCTCGTGTTTCAGGAAGATTTGCTGCAAGTGTATATCTTAAAGGATCAGCGGGAAAAATTTTTAGAAAATCGATAACGTCGATTCCCCAGTTCCTGCTTTTTGAAAATTTCTTTCCTTCAAAATTAAGGAACTCATTTGCCGGAACATTTTGTGGTAGACAATATTGTTCTTTCCCCGATTCATTCCATGCCATTAGTATTGCAGGAAAAATAATTGTGTGAAAAACAATGTTATCTTTTCCAATGAATGCAATATACTTTGTTTCAGTATCCTGCCAATATTTTCTCCACAGATCAGGCTCTCCTTTTTTCTGTGAATATTCTTTTGTTGATGAGATATAACCGAGCACAGCTTCGAACCAAACGTATATTACTTTTCCAGCAGCGGAGTCCACAGGAACTTTAATTCCCCAATCGAGGTCGCGGGTTATAGCTCTATCTTTTAATCCCTCTTTGAACCAGCCACGGCAATATTTTAAAACATTATCTTTCCAGCCATATTTTTCATTCATTTCCTCGACATATTTTTCCAACGCGGGTTGATATTTACCAAGAGGGAAATAATAATGTGATGTTTCTCTTAAAGAAGGAGTTTCTCCTGTAATTTTACTTTTAGGATTTAATAATTCCGAAGGATCATAAAGTGACCCGCAGTTTTCACATTCATCGCTTCTTGCCTGCTCATATCCGCATATAGGACATGTTCCTTCAACATATCTGTCCGGTAGAAACATTTTTGCTTTTTCATCATAAAACTGGTTAGTTTTTTTTTCAACCAGGATTTTCCTGTTATAAAATTCAAGAAAAAATTCTTTTGCAGTTTCATGATGGATAGGAAGACTTGTTCGGGAATAATTATCAAAACTCATCCCAAACTGCTCAAAAGCTTTTTTATTTGCTTCGTGGTAGCGATCAATAATAACTTGGGGTTTAACTCCTTCTTTATCTGCAGTAATTGTGATGGGAACTCCATGTTCGTCGGAACCGCTGATAAAGATTATATCATCCCCTTTTAATCTTTTATAACGGACATAAATATCCGCAGGAAGATAAGCTCCGCTTAAATGCCCAAGATGAATTGGTCCGTTTGCATATGGCAAGGCAGATGTTACAAGAATTTTTTCTTTAGACAAGATTAACTGATAATATTCATAAATGGTTGGTAAATATAACTATTTTTCAAGCAGTAATTAAAGGCAGGAAGTTTATTTGTAATTCCTTATTTGCTTAAAGATTATCAAATAATATCTGATTTTTTCACCTACTAAAATCCCGGTTTCACCGATTTTTCTTTTTTAATATGTATTTTGTTAAATAACTTTGTCTTAGAAAATGAATTAGGAGTTAATGAAATGCATCATAATAATATAGATAAAAGAATAACACTTGGAATTATTTTGATAATGATAGGCGGGCTGTTTTTATTAAATAGTTTAGACATTGTTGATTTCAGGGTTTCAAGAATAATATTCTCTGGACCATTTATTCTTTTTATAATTGGTATCCTGATCATGGTTAATTCGGGAAAAAGAGCTCTTGGTGGAATATTAGCCGGTGCAGGATTATTGTGGCTGCTTCCAAGAATTTTCCCGGATATTGACTTCGGACCAAATCTTTTCGTTCCAGTACTTCTTATACTTTTAGGAGTATATATGATTATAAAACATTCGCAAAGGAGAAGGGAAAACGAATCATTTATATCCGATGAGTTTCTAAAAAAAGATTTTGTCGATGATGTTTCTGTATTCGGTGGTGGTAATAAAATAATCAGGTCTGATAATTTTAAAGGTGGAAGTATAACTGCAATTTTTGGGGGATCGGAGATTGATCTTACCGGTTGCAAACTTGCAGAGGGCGTAAGTGTTCTCGATGTAGTTGCAATATTTGGAGGCACTACTATTTTAGTCCCTCAAAACTGGGACGTGCAGTTAAATGTTACTCCATTGTTCGGGGGTTTTTCAAATAAAGCTCTTAAACTTCCAAATGTAGAAATTGATAAAACAAGAACGCTGATTATAAAAGGCGTTGCTATTTTTGGCGGCGGAGAAGTTAAAACAATTTACGGATGAGTTAGATGTTTGCTCATCCCATATTAAAGAATAATAAAAACCTTACAATGTATTTGCTTGTGTGGCTCGGTGTTATGGCGAGCTACCAGGCTAATCTTAGCTTTGGTATTGGGTTAAAATTAAAATATGCACTTGCTGACAATCTTATCTTCAATTTATTTTTAGTGGGACTTGGGTTAAGCCTCTGGTACTCTGCCAAATATATTTCTTTTGAAAATCATTCGATCATAAAAATATTTTTGAGTCATATCTTTGGAGGAATTTTTATTTCTGCAGTATGGATGGCGCTTGGATATTATATAATTAATTCAATTATTTCTGTGGATGAAAAATATTCCTCTTTTTTCTTAAGCACTCTTCCATGGAGATATTTAATTGGTGTACTTTACTATTTTCTTTTCACAGTATTTTATTATGTAATAATTTATTATTCTGATTACCAGGAAAGAGCAGTTAAAGAATCAGAATTAAGAAGCCTTGTTACCCAGGCAGAATTAAAATCACTTAAGTTCCAGATAAATCCTCATTTCATTTTTAACAGTCTTAACTCAATGAGTGCATTAACGGTAATCAATCCTGACAAAGCAAGAAATATGATTTTAAAGCTTGCAGATTTTTTACGCTATACTCTTGCAAGTAATGAAAGACAGACTACAAGCTTAAGTGATGAAATAAAAAACATCAGGCTATATCTTGACATAGAAAAAATCAGGTTCGAAGATAAGTTTGAATTTATTGAAGATGTCGAAGAACAATGCTTAACTGTAAAAGTCCCGAGTATGATTCTTCAACCGTTATTTGAGAATGCAATTAAACATGCTGTTTATGAAGCATTGGATAAAGTAACAATTAATCTTAGCAGCAAAAATCAAAACTGATTTTATGGAAATTAAAGTTCACAATAATTTTGATGCAAATACTGTTGTAAAATCAGGAACAGGCATTGGATTGAACAATATTAAAAGCAGGCTGGAATTACTTTACAATCAGAAAGATTTGCTTAATATTGTAAAGAAAAATGATATGTTCTGTGTTAGTATTTATATTCCATTAGATAAGTAATTAAGAGGAAGAAAATGAAAGCCATAATTGTTGATGACGAACACCTCGCACGTGAGATCGTAAAAAAATATTTAGAGAAACATTGCGAAATAGATATAATTGCTGAATGCTCAAACGGGTTTGATGCAGTTAAAGAAATTACAAATGCAAAACCCGATCTGATTTTTCTAGATATACAAATGCCGAAGCTTAACGGTTTTGAAATGCTCGAGCTATTGGACGAACATCCTTCAATTATTTTTACTACAGCTTTTGACGATTATGCAATTAAAGCTTTTGAAGTAAATGCAGTCGATTATCTTCTGAAACCTTTTTCAGAAGAGAGATTTAATGAAGCTTTGGAAAAAGCAGTTGAAAAGATTAATAAGAAAAGTTCTAATGAAGAAAAAATAAACAAGCTTATTTCACACAAAGATCAACAGCAAGAAACTCTTGAAAGAATAGTCGTAAAAGATGGTCTCAAAATTACAATTATACCAGTAGAAACTTTGCGATGGATAGAAGCACAGGATGATTACGTTAAAATCTATTCTGAAGGCGGAAAGTTTATGAAAAAGAAAACGATGAAATTTTTTGAAGATCATCTTGATCCAAATACATTTATTAGAATTCACAGATCGTCAATCATAAATATAAATTCTATTAAACAAATGGAACTTTATGATAAAGAGTCCTATAGAGTTGTTATGAAAGACGAAACAAAGCTCCCGGTAAGTAAAACAGGTTTGCAAAAACTAAAAGGAATTCTCTAACTCCAATTCTTATAAAGAATTCTTCATTCTACATTTTACATTCTACATTCCTATAAATATATTAGATGTCAAATCTTCTCAGGAAATGTTATGAACCTCGATAAAGACCTTCAATCAATACAGGAAGCACGCGACTTAGCCCGCAAAGCAAAAGAAGCACAACAGGAATTTCAGTTCTTTAGCCAGGGACAAGTTGATAAAATTATCAAAGCTATGGCAGAAGCTGGTTATGCAGAATCGGAAAGACTTGCTAAGATGGCTAACGAGGAAACCGGTTTTGGTAAATGGCAGGACAAAGTAATTAAAAATCAGTTCGGAACTAAAAATGTTTATGAATCTATAAAAGATCTTAAAACAGTCGGCGTTATCGGAAGCGAACAGAATGGAAAAGTTTTAAGAATTGCTGTTCCTATGGGAGTTGTTTGTGCATTAGTTCCTTCAACAAATCCAACATCGACAGCAATGTACAAAGCATTGATTTCTTTAAAATGCAGAAATGGAATTGTTGTAAGTCCGCATCCTAAAGCCGCAAACTGCACTGCAGAAGCATTAAGAGTTTTAGCTGATGCAGCAGAAAAAGAAGGTGCACCCAAAGGATTGATTCAATGTATGACAACTCCAACAATTGAAGGAACCGAAGCATTAATGCATGACAAAAATGTTGATATTATTCTTGCAACGGGAAGCAATCCAATGGTAAAAGCAGCTTACAGCGCAGGCAAACCTGCTTATGGTGTTGGTTCAGGAAATGTTCCTGCTTTTATTGAAAAAACTGCAAACTACAAAAAGGCAGTTGCAGATATTGTTTACGGAACAACTTTCGATAATGGAACTTTGTGTTCTTCTGAACAATCAATTATTGTTGATGTTTCTCTTAGAGAAAAAGTTATCGAAGAAGCAAAAGCAATCGGTTGCTATTTTGTTAACAGTGATGAAAAGCAAAAACTTGCAAAAGCAATTCAAAATAATTTTAGAATTAATCCTGAAGTTGTTGGTAAACCCGCTGCATTTATAGCAAGATATGCTGGATTCAGTGTTCCTGAAACTACACAAGTTCTTATTGCTGAGTGTATAGAAGTCGGAAAGAGTGAACCCTTATCAATTGAAAAACTTTCTCCTGTTCTTGCATTCTATACAGTTGATGGCTGGCTCGAAGGATGTCACAAATGTATTGACCTTTTAAGATTTGGTGGTATTGGTCATACAATGGTTATTCATTCAAACGATCAGCCGATAATTATGAAATTTGCTCTTGAAAAACCTGCATTCAGAATTCTTGTGAATACTGTTGCTTCAGTCGGCGCTGTCGGATATACAACAGCTTTAACTCCATCAATGACTTTGGGACCGGGAACCTGGGGTGGTTCTATTATTTCAGATAATGTCTCCGCAAAACATCTAATGAATATTAAGAGTCTCGCATTCGAAACAAATCCTGTAAACAGAGGAGAAAGTGTTTCTTCATTTTCAACTCCTGAACTTTCTCACACATCGACTACTCAAAGTGATTTTATGAAGGAAATTGAGGAAAGATTAAAAGCCCGCGCTGGCAACAGACCTATTAAGGATTCTTATTTGCCATATAAAGAACAGCAACAGAAAAAGGAAGAAACAAAAAAGGAAGTTTACGGAAGCGGGATAAAAAAAGATGACGTTGATAAAATAATCAATGAGTTTAAGTTTTAATTGGGTTTTACCGGGACTTCAAACCAGTTATTAACTTCGTTCTTCTCTTTACCATTTGTTTTTACATTAAAGAATTCATTCTTTGTTGAAGAATACGTGTAATCTTTTTCATAAGCAGAAATATTCTCAACAATATTTTTTAATCCGTCGATCATAAAATAAAGATCATCGTTAGTAGTTGTTGGGTGAATTGACAATCTAACCCATCCGGGTTTTTCAGAAAAATCCCCCTGGTTAATTTTATCAGTTATAAATTTAGATTTATCATGCTCGACATGTAATAAATAATGTCCGTAAGTTCCGGCACAACTGCAGCCGCCTCTTACCTGAACACCGAAACGATCATTTAACAATTTTACTATAAGATTGTAGTGGATATCATCAACATAAAAAGAAAAAGCTCCGAGACGTTCCTCAACATTGTCGGCAAGTAAATGTAACCCGTTTATTTTTTTTAATTCTTCAAAACCAATTTTAACTAATTCTTCTTCTCTCTTTTCCATATTATCAATCCCCATTTGTTCTTTAAGCTGCACAGCCAAAGCAGCTTTAATAGTTTGAAGAAATGCAGGAGTCCCACCATCTTCCCTTGCTTCAATATTATTAATAAACTTATGCTGTTTCCAGGGGTTTGTCCAATCAACTGTTCCTCCACCTGGATTATCGGGCACTTTGTTATGGTAAAGCTTCGAGTCAAAAATTAAAACTCCGGGTGTACCCGGACCACCGAGAAATTTATGTGGAGAAAATAAAACAGCATCAAGTTTTTCAAGAGGATCTGCGGGGTGCATATCAATTTTAACATAAGGTGCGGAACTGGCATAATCAACAAAACAAAAGCCACCATTCTCATGAATTATTTTTGCAAGTTTATGCATTGGCGTTTGAATACCTGTGACATTTGAGCAAGCAGTAAATGCACCTATTTTTAATTTTCTATTTTTGAACTTCTGAAGTTGTAGTTCAAGATCATCAATATCAACCAAACCTTCTTTATCGGGAGGAATAAGAATTACATCTGCAATTGTTTCAAGCCAGGAAGTATGATTAGAATGATGTTCCATGTGAGTTACAAAAACAACCGGTCTTAATTCTTCTGGAAGATTTAAATAATCTTTAAGCTGCTCAGGAATTTTTAATCCGAGGATTCTCTGGAATTTATTGATCAATGCGGTCATCCCCGAACCGGCGGTTATAATCACATCGTCACGACCGGCATTGCAATGTTTCTTAATTATTTCATGTGCATGATGATAAGCATTTGTCATAGTTGTCCCTGTAACATTCGATTCGGAATGTGTGTTGCCGACAAAAGGTCCGAACTTTTCGAGAATGGTCCTTTCAATCGGCGAGTATAATCTTCCACTGGCAATCCAGTCGGCATAGATTATTTTTTTTTCTCCAAAAGGAGAAACAAAAGTTTGATTATAACCTATTGTACTTTCTCTGAAAGGCTGAAAATATTTTTCTAATGTATTCATATGTGCAAGTTGATTTGATTCTAAAATAACTAATTAATTCCGAAAAAAGTATGTAAATTTATAAGCAAGCTATTATCCCTATCATGTCATCACCCCATTATCGCATAATCACTCTTAATCTATATCATATAAAAATTTCATATTTTGGAGCAACTAAATCATTATATAAATGAAATATCTTATCGGCATCGATGGCGGGGGAACAAAAACCAAATGCATAGTAGCAAATCCCCAGGGGAATCCTGTTTATGAAACTTCAGGAGGTCCTTCTAATTTTTTGATTCATGGATTAGATAAAGTATCTGAAAATATTCTTAATCTCTTAACAGACTGCGTTAAAAATCTCAATTGCGATTTTAGTGATTTAGCTTGTATTGTAATTGGAACCGCAGGAGCCGGCAGAAAAGAAGATGCGGATAAATTAAAAAATCATTTTTTAAAATACGCTAAATCTAAAAATTCAGTAATAAAAAATTTCTATGTTGAAAGTGATGCAAGAATAGCTCTCGAAGGAGCTTTCTCCGGAAAACCCGGAACTATTCTGATTTCAGGTACAGGCTCAATTATGTTCGGAAAGGATGTTAAGAGAAAAATTCATCGAGTCGGTGGTTTTGGAAGACAAGTTGGAGATGAGGGAAGCGGATACAGTATTGGGAAAAGAGGAATACAGGCAATTTCAAAATTTTACGATCGAAGAGGAGAAATTACTTCTCTTGTAAAATTCATTTCTGATAATTTTAAAATAAATACTGGCGAAGAATTAATTAATGCTGTGTATAAAAATAATCTCGATATTGCATCATTAGCACGAACATGTCATTAATGCTGCAGAAAAAGATGATACGATTTGCAAAAAGATTGTTGATGAAGAAATTGAAGAACTTATCTTACACGTTTATGCAATGAGAGAAAAGTTAAAACTAAAAAACATGAAAGTTTCTTTTGCGGGTAGTATAATTACAAATGATAATCACTTTTCTCAGGTGCTTCGTAAAAAAATCAAAGAAAAGTTTAATGATGTTGTAATTAAGGAACCAGAACAACCACCGGTTATGGGAGCTTTGCTAATTGCAAAAAACCTGGTAAAAAAATAGATTTTTTATCAAATATTTTTTAGTCACAAACGACTTCGCCACAGTTAGCTGTTTATTTTTCTTGAATTCTAATTCCTAAATCGGCAATCCTGAATTATATTAGTGTGTGCAGAATTTAATCTTTTCAATCGGTCTTGTCGCCCCCGTCTTTCTGATTGTTGCTCTCGGCTACTTATTAAAAAAGCTGGGAATGATAAATGATAATTTCGTAACTCTTTCTTCAAAGATAGTTTTTACAATTTCACTTCCTGCTTTAATTTTTATTGAGATTATAAGTGTCGATATCGGTAAGATATTCGATTTAGGAGCAATATCTTTTGTTTACGTGGGAACTCTTGTTGCCTTCTCATTAGGCTGGATAGTTTCGGGCTTCTTAACCAAAGATGGAAAAGATAAAGCGGCTTTTATCCAAGGAAGTTTTAGAGGCAATTATGCAATTATCGGGCTTGCAATCATAGTAAATTTTTATGGAACAGAAAGTCTTGGAAAAGCTTCACTTATTCTTGCCTTTACAATTCCGCTTTATAATGTCTTATCTGTTATAGCGCTAACTGTTCCTTTAAAAAAAGAAAAGCAGGTAGACTATAAAAAAATTCTGCTTGAAATTCTAAAGAACCCACTAATAATTGCTGTAGTTTCCGCAGTGATTTTTTCCAGCCTTAAAATAAAGCTCCCCGACGTCCTTTTTAAAACAGGAACTTATCTTGCCGAACTAGCTTTGCCCCTTGCTCTGCTTGGTATCGGAGGCTTTCTCAGCTTTAAAGACATTACCAAAAGCCATTTACTTACAACAGTTTCAGCATCACTTAAGCTTGTTATAATACCGGCTGCCGCAACATTTGCAGCTTATGCTTTTGGTTTTACCGGGAGTGATCTCGGGATTATTTTCATCCTGTTTGCATGCCCAACTGCAATAGCAAGCTTTATTATGGCAGAGGCAATGGGAGCTAACAGCAGGCTTGCCGGTAATATCCTTTTATTATCCACTCTTGGTTCTATAGTTACAATAACTATCGGGCTATTTATTTTAAAGCAAAATGGTTTGATTTGATGCATGCTCTTCATTCCCAATTTATGATTTTGGATTTACGATTTTGGATTCGATAGACTTGATGTATTTAATTCAAGATATTAAGTTTAAGTATGAATGATATAGAAGAAAGAAACATTTCCGAATTAACAATTAAGATTGACAGGACAACCTGTATAGGCACTTCCAATTGTATAAAAGTTGCGCCGGATATTTTTGAACTGGACAACGAAAAAATTTGTGCATTCAAGGAAAACTCTCCTGATATTGAAAAAGAAACATTAGTCGAATCCTGCTCTGTCTGTCCTGTTAACGCTCTTTATGTTATTGATAAAGAAGGGAAGCAGATTGTACCTTAGCTTTCCTTAAATATCTTAATTACTTTTACAGCCTTTATAAAATTATAATATATGCCTAATACATTAGCTCATCTTGGTATTGGTGGAGCAACAACACGTGCTGTTATAACTAAAGCCGATCTCAAATGGGTTTATCTTAGCTGTGTAATTCCAGACATGCCATGGATTTTCCAGCGCATCGCTCATATTTTTATTCCGCAAGTTAGCCCTTACGATTTACGTTTGTATGTCATTGTCCAGTCAACATTGTTGTTCAGCATTATTCTTAGTTTTGCATTTGCTTCGTTGTCAAAAGATTTTCTCAAAACATTTTTGATATTGGCTTTCGGCTGTTTGGTTCATTTACTTCTCGATTCTCTTCAAAAAAAATGGGCGAACGGTGCGCAACTATTTGCTCCTTTTAACTGGAGCCTGCTGAACTTCGATCTTTTCTGGCCGGAAAGTCTTCCGACTTATTTAATTACATTGTTCGGATTATTTTATTTTCTCGTTACTTTTAAAGATGGCGTTTCTGCTCCACTAAACCTTGAGCTTAAAAATTCTAAAAGATGGCTTGTTTTTGTTGCGGCACTTATTGCATATATAATTATTCCTATATTTATTCTTAGTCAGCCTTTTAACGCGGATAATCATTATGTAAAAACAATTAAAGAAGTTAAAGATAGACCCGGTAAGTTTTTTGAACTTGACAGGAGAGCTTACAGGTATGAAAATGGAACTGGCATAATAAATACTTTTGCGGGAGAAGATATAAAACTTAAAGGCATGGATTTAAAAAGTAAAGAGACTTTATCAATCCGCGCAAAATTTATTGATGAACATACGGCTGAAGTAATTGAATATCACATACACTCACCGTTTTTCAGAGATGGAACTTCTTATCTTGGGTTATTGTTTGTTTTAATTTTCTGGGTAACTAATATTTATATAAACAGAAAAGATATTCTTCAATCAGGGTAGTTTCACAGATTTGATTTTTGAGATTTGAAATTTGAGATATTAACTGTACTCATCCCAGCTTTTAACTGTAAGTGTATCTTCGTTATAATGCTTTAAAGCTTTGAAGAATCTTTTTGCAAACTGAACATTTGTAAAGAGAGGAATGTTCAAATCGACAGCCTTTCGCCGGATTAAATAATCATCATCCAGTTCTGTTTTTTCTGCAGTCTTTGGAATATTAATCACAAGATCGATTTTGCCTTCCGCCATATAAGTTAAGATTGCAGGCTCCTTCTTTTCAAAGGAACGGTAAAGGATTTCTACTTCAATTCCATTTTGTTTGTAGAAATTTGCAGTTCTTTCAGTTCCATAAAATTTTAATCCAAGTTTTTTCAGAAAGTGTAATTCTTCTATCAATTCTGCTTTGCTTTTTAAAACTCCTGTAGAAAGCATCATTGCTTTTTTAGGAATTCGATAACCGGTTGACATCAAACTTTTAAGAAAAGCTTCGTTAAAATCATCTCCGAGACAAGCAACTTCTCCGGTTGAAGACATCTCTACACCGGTTACAGGATCAGAACCTTTTAATCTTGTAAATGAAAACTGTGAAGCTTTCACTCCGACATAATCAACATCAAAAGAGGATTTATCTATTTTCGGAACTTTTTCGCCAAGCATTAATTTGGTTGCAATCTCGATGAAATTAATCTTTAGAGTTTTGGAAACGAAAGGAAAACTTCTCGAAGCTCTCAGGTTACATTCAATTACCTTTACATCATTATCTTTTGCAATAAATTGAATGTTGAAAGGTCCTGTAATCTCAAGAGCTTTTGCAATTTCTTTAGTGATTATCTTAACTCTTCTCATTGTTTCAAGATATGTTCGCTGAGGTGGAAGAACTATTGTAGCATCGCCTGAATGAACTCCTGCATTTTCGACGTGCTCGGCGATTGCATAACAGAAAAGATTTCCGTTTTCGGCAACAGCGTCTACTTCAATTTCTTTTGCATCTGTTATAAACTTGCTTATAACAACAGGATGTTCGGGATTCAGATCAGTAGCCTTTTGTAAATATTCTTCAAGTTCATCTTCAGTTAATACAATGCTCATTGCTGCACCGCTAAGAACATAGCTCGGTCTGATCAGTACAGGATATTTTACTTTTTTTGCAAATGTTTTTGCTTCCTGAACACTCGTCAACTCTCTCCACTCCGGTTGGTCAACTTCAATTCTATCGAGTATCTGTGAGAACTTGTTCCTGTTTTCTGCATTGTCAATTTGATTCGGTGAGGTCCCCAAAATTTTAGCACCGTAGTTATGGAGTTTTATTGCAAGATTATTTGGAGTTTGTCCACCCATGGAGACAATAATTCCTTCAGGATTTTCTAATTCATAAATGTCTAGGACTCGTTCGAGGGTTAACTGTTCGAAGTACAATTTATTGCAAATATCATAATCGGTACTGACGGTTTCGGGATTGCAGTTAATCATTATTGATTTATACCCGGCTTTGTTTATTGCCATGACTGCATTTACACAGCACCAATCAAATTCAACAGAAGAACCTATTCTGTAAGGTCCGCCCCCGAGCACAACTATCTGTCCATCTTCTCCAAGTTCTATATCGTTTTCAACTCCATGATAAGTCAGGTATAAGATAATTTGTTTGTGCCGGAAATTCGGCAGCCAGAGTATCGATTTGCTTAACTACAGGAAGAACATTCAAATCTTTTCTGAGTTTTCTTATTGCCATTTCTTCAGAACCTGTAAGAGCTGCAATCTGTAAATCTGAAAAACCATTTGCCTTTGCTTCCCTCATTATATCTTCAGTAATTTTATCCGGCTTCAATTCTCTAAGCTTCTTTTCCGTATCGATAATGTTTCTCATCTTATAGATGAACCACTTGGTAATCTTTGTCAGCTCGAATATTTTTTCAATAGAATATCCGCACTGTAAAGCCTTGGCAATTGCGAAAATTCTTTTATCGGTTGGTTCGGATAATTCTTTGTCAAGATTTTTAAATTCAAGATCGTTACATGCAAAACCTTTTACACCTACATCGAGCATCCTTATTGCCTTTTGCAGAACTTCTTCAAAACTTCTCCCGAGTGACATAACTTCGCCGACCGATTTCATCTCTGTGCCAAGTTGTGTGCTAACCTGTTGAAACTTCTGAAGATCCCATCTCGGGAATTTTAATGCAACATAGTCGAGTGCAGGCTCAAAACAAGCTGATGTTTCTTTTGTAATTATATTCTCAACTTCATTAAGGGCATAGCCCAATGCTAATTTTGTTGCAATAAATGCAAGCGGGTATCCCGTAGCCTTTGATGCAAGCGCAGAACTTCTGCTTAATCTTGCGTTCACTTCAATTATTCTGTAATCATCAGAATTCGGATCAAGAGCGTATTGAATATTGCATTCACCGATAACACCGAGATGGCGAATAAGTTTAATTCCGATTGATCTCAGTTTAAAATTTTCTTTTGCAGACAAAGTTTGAACGGGTGCGATTACAACACTGTCACCTGTGTGGATCCCCATTGGGTCGATGTTTTCCATCGAGCAGATTGTAATGCAGTTATTGTATTTATCTCTTACAATTTCATATTCAACTTCTTTCCAGCCATACAGTGATTCTTCAATAAGAATTTGTTTTGTGAATGAAAAAGCTCTTTTAGCTTTTTCCAAAAGCTCTTCTTTACTTGTTACAATTCCTGAACCCAGACCTCCGAGTGCATAAGCTATTCTCACCATAACCGGGTAGCCGATTTTATCTGCAGCAGCAACTGCTTCATCAACATTTGTTGCGGTTTTACTTACAGCAACTTTTAAATTTATCTCAGAACATTTATTAGCAAACAGTAATCTATCTTCTGTATTTTGTATTGCTTCAACTGATGTTCCTAAGACTCTGACTCCGTATTTTTCCAACAATCCTTTTTCATAAAGTTCAACCCCAACATTTAAAGCTGTTTGTCCGCCAAACTGAAGAAGTATACTGTCGGGCTCTTCTTTTTTAATTACCTTTTCCACAAATTCAGCTTTGATTGGAAGGAAGTAAACTTTGTCCGCAAAGTTTTCAGAAGTCTGTATCGTTGCAATGTTCGGGTTAATTAAAACCGAAGTGATGCCGTCTTCCTTTAATGCTTTTATAGCCTGGCTGCCGGAGTAATCGAATTCTCCAGCCTGTCCAATCTGCAAAGCTCCTGAACCGAGAATAAGAACTTTTTTAGGTTTTGTTGTTTTAATCATCATAATATTTTTACAAATCTTTCTTCATCCAATTTATTTTATTGCTCTGACAAACATATCGAAGATAAACTCCGTATCATCCGGTCCCGGCGAAGCTTCGGGATGAAACTGTGCAGCAAAGAATGGTTTTGAAATATGAAATAACCCTTCGTTTGTTCCGTCGTTATCATTTACAAACCATTGTCTCCAGTCTTCCGGTAAAGTGTCTGCATTAACAGCATAACCATGGTTTTGTGAAGTAATGTAGCAGCGCATAGTTCCCATTTCGTTGCAGGGCTGGTTATGTCCACGGTGACCATATTTTAATTTATATGTATCCGCTCCGGCAGCGAGTGCAAGAATTTGCGAGCCGAGACAAATTCCAAGTATCGGAGTATTTTTCTCCATTGCCTTTCTTGCGTTCTCTATTGTTTTTTTGTTTATCTTCGGATCGCCTGGCCCGTTTGATAAAAGAATACCGTCACAATCTTCTTCCGCAAAATCAAAATTGTATGGAACTCTTTTTACAGTAATATCTCTGCCTAAGAAAGCCTGGATTATATTGTTTTTTGTTCCGCAATCGACCAGGACGATTTTTTCCTTTCCTGCTTTATATTCAACTGGTTTTTTTATACTTACTTCACTTACAAGATCTTTTGCATTGGGATCATCAAAATCGATTTCAGAATTTTCATCAATAATAATTTTTCCGAGCATTGTTCCTTTATCACGGAGTTTTCTTGTAACATCCTCGTATCGATTCCGTAAATCCCGGGAATTTTATTTTCCTTCAGCCAGTCACCAAGCGATCTTGTTGCGCTCCAGTGTGAATATTCAGAAGAATAATCAGATACGATTAACGCCCTGATATGAATTTCTTCTGATTCAAAATTTTTATAAACACCGTTTATTCTTTCATTGCCTGGAATTCCGTAGTTGCCGATGAGCGGATAAGTACACACAAGAATTTGTCCCCTGTATGATGGATCAGTCAGAGTTTCCGGGTAACCGACCATTCCTGTATTGAATACGACTTCGCCGTTTGTATTTCCTTCATAAGCAAAACTGTAACCGGTAAATGTTGTGCCGTCTTCAAGTATTAGTCTTGCAATTTTCTTTTTTTCGTTCATTATAAAATTTTCTCCACTATCTTAAGCCTTCACAAAAAAATAGCCACTCTCAGAGTGGCTACAATGTGTAGACTCGTTTATGCCGTTGCCGAATTTTGGTAAAGGATTCCTTTCTTTGTGCAAACTCTTTCCGCTTTTAAGGTGTAAATATAATTCAATGAGTTTATAGATTCAATTTAGAATATCATATTGTTAAAAAATATTAAAGTGCTCCAAAGGACTTTAATTTATTGTCAGAAAGAGTTATATATCGGTCATAAAATTTACAGTTCTAATAAGATTAGAAAAATTTGAATTTTTATACTGATTTTATCATCATCAAATTGTTTTTCCTCAGAAAATCTTTCCGACTATTTTAACAAACTATACGATCATAATTTATGAGTCACAAAACGCCCAAATCTTTCATACTGGATACGAATGTCATTTTGCATGACGCATCGTCTATTCACCAGTTCCAGGAAAACGATGTTGTAATTCCTCTTACTGTTATAGAAGAACTGGATCATTTTAAAAGAGGAAGCCAGGTAATAAATCTTAATGCACGGGAGTTTGCAAGAACTCTCGATTCAATTACGGGTACTGCAATTTTTAATGGTGGGGTTTCTTTAGGTGCTGGAAAAGGAAAAGTA
This sequence comes from uncultured Ignavibacteria bacterium, assembly GCA_963792755.1. Taxonomy (GTDB): domain Bacteria; phylum Bacteroidota; class Ignavibacteria; order Ignavibacteriales; family Ignavibacteriaceae; genus RBG-16-34-14. The sequence goes on along the minus strand of CAWBXQ010000011.1, from coordinate 107,142 downwards.
AGGGTTGCATTAACGCGTGGTTTGCTACCTGAAATAAGAGATATTTTCCGTGAAGATAATGCCGACAACAGGATACTTTCCGTTGCATTGGAATGGAGCAAAAAAAATAAAAATAAATCCAAAGTTATTCTTGTAAGTAAAGATGTAAATCTTCGGATGAAAGCGAAAGCCCTGGGGATTCTTTCAGAAGATTATACAACTGATAGAATCGGAAATGTTGAAGAACTTTACAGCGGCAAAGAAGTTATTGAGGACTTTGATGATGATCTTCTTCAGAAATTATATCAGGCTCCTTACGAAATTTCTGCAAAGCCTGTTCTTAAAAAATGGAAAGGGGAAGCTGTCCCCAACAAATATTTTATCTTGAAAAGCAGCAACAGGTCTGTTCTTGCATATCTTGATAAAGAAATGGAGACGATAAAAAAAGTAGATAAAAATTATATTTACGGTATAAAGCCACGTAACGCAGAGCAAACTTTTGCTGCGGATGCTTTAACAAATAGCGATGTACCACTCGTTTCATTAACGGGTAAAGCAGGAACGGGAAAAACTCTTCTTGCACTTGCGAGTGCACTTCACGTTAGAAAATCTTACAGGCAAATATTTATTGCACGTCCCATCGTGCCATTGAGTAACAAAGATATTGGATTCCTTCCCGGAGATGTTCAAAGTAAAATTGAACCATATATGCAGCCATTGTGGGATAATATTAGAGTTATCCAGGATCAGTTTTCCGAAACAGATAAGCAGCACCAGTTAATTAATAATTTGATAAAAGATGAAAAGCTTGTAATTGAGCCTTTGTCTTACATTCGCGGAAGGAGTTTGCAGAGAATTTTCTTTATCGTTGATGAAGCACAAAACCTGACTCCTCACGAAATCAAAACGATAATAACAAGAGTTGGCGAGGGAGCTAAAATTGTTTTTACCGGAGACATTTACCAGATAGATCATCCTTACTTAGATTCACAATCGAACGGACTTTCATTCCTTATAGAACATTTTAAAGGACAAAAACTTTACTCACATATAAACTTAATTAAAGGTGAAAGATCTGAACTGGCAGAACTTGCCAGCAATCTTCTTTGATCTGAAAAAACTAAACCTGAGGAAAAAATGAAAAAGTTGTTTGCATCGCTTACAATATTTTTTGTTGCGCTGGTAATTGCCGGCTGTGTTGATGTTGAAACAAAAATCAAAGTAAACAAAGACGGTTCAGGTACAATTGAGGAAACGATGTTGATGAGCAGTGAAATGGTAGAGATGATGAAACAATTCATGTCGGGCTTTGCTACCGACTCTACAAACACTCAGGAATTTAATCTGTATAACGAAGAAGATCTGAAAAATAAGGCATCTGATTATGGCGAGGGCGTTGTATTTTTATCGGGCAAAGAGCTTAAGAAGGATGGAAGGGAAGGTTATACAGCTATATACAGTTTTAGAGATTTAAATAAACTGAGATTTGACCAGAACCCGGATAGTAAAATGCCTGAAGGAGTTGAAGCTGCCGATCAGGAACCGAAACAAAAAGAATATATTACTTTTAAATTTGACAGAAATAACGGTTCAGAAATTACGATTAATATGCCGCCAGCATCTAAAGAAAATGGAAAAGCAGATTCAACGGATACTGAAAATACAAATACAGACAGCATTAGTACAGCGGATTTGTCCAAGCTTAAAGACTTACTAAAAGATTTCAATATTTCCCTTGTTGTAGAAACCGATGGTGAAATAAAAGAAACAAATTCAAGCTATGCTGATAAATCTTTTGTAACTCTTTTCGATCTTAATTTTAATTTACTTCTTGATGATCCCAAGAAACTTGAGGCTTTAAAAAAGGTTAATCCCGGTGATATGCAGGGAGTGAAAGATCTTTTAAAAGATATTCCGGGAGTTAAGATCGAGACAAATAATCCTGTAAAAATAAAGTTTGATTAATGACAATTAGAAAAGAATATTTTACGAAAGGTTATTTTGACCAAACCTTTTGAAGAAAATAAAATTTATGTTTTTGAATACCCGTTTTTTTTCAAATTACTTTTCCAGTTTGGAAATGTATTTGTTACAATTCTCCTGTCTGCTTACCTGGTCCCAATAATTATCAGGCTGGATAAAGATCTTGCTAATATTGTTCCCATGTTAATTATACTCGCTTTAATTTATGTTTTTAACAGGCATTATCTTATGCTGTACCATATTCTGCCTTACAAAATTACGGCTGATGAAGAAAAAATAGTTTGCGGAAAATTTTTTTTAAGTAAAAGGGAAGTCGAAATTTTTTATAAAGATATTGAAGCACTTTCCGGTGGTGTATTTGGCGGCAAGGTTAGAGGGCTTATGAAAGTGTATGACGGCAAGAGTAAAATAATTGTGGGCTTTTATGATTCCATTAAGGATGTAAGGGTCTTGCAGACTATTTTGTTAAGCCGCGTTAAAGAAGGTATTTATAATAATGTTGTAGAAAAGTTGGGACTTAAAAAGAAAAACAAGTAAATCATTAAGAAAACTCAATCAATATAGCCCGTTTCTTTACGTATCATTTTTTATTTTTGTAATAACAATTTTTTAAAATGAAAATAGCAGTTTTACTTTCAGGCGGAGTCGATAGCTCCGTTACGTTGAGATTATTAAAAGATGCAGGACACGATATCACTGCATTTTATCTTAAGATTTGGCTCCAGGATGAATATTCTTTCCTGGGCGAATGTCCCTGGGAAGAAGATTTAAGATATGCGAGAGGTGTTTGTGAACAGGCTGGCGTTCCTTTAAATGTAATTTCACTTCAAACTGAATACTGGGATTCGGTGGTTTCTTATACTATTGCGGAAATTAAAGAAGGACGAACTCCGAACCCCGATATGTTCTGTAACAGCCTTATTAAGTTCGGACAATTTTATGACAGGATAGATGATTCTTTTGAGAAAGTTGCAAGCGGGCATTATGCAAAAGTTGAAAATACAAACGCCAAGTTTCAGTTAAGAAAATCGCCTGACCCAATTAAAGACCAGACATATTTTTTAGCTTATCTTACACAAGAACAACTTTCAAGAGCTTTGTTTCCAATAGGTGATTATAAAAAAGATGAGATAAGAACTCTTGCGGAAAAATATGATCTCCCGAATAAAGTTAGAAAAGACAGCCAGGGAATTTGTTTTCTTGGGCAGATTAAGTTTGATGAATTTATTAAGCATCATCTTGGAATTAAAACCGGGAACATTATAAATGCAGACACAGGAAAGGTAATAGGTGAGCATAACGGCTATTATTATTTTACGATTGGACAGCGTTCGGGACTCGGACTTTCCGGGGGTCCCTGGTATGTTATAAAGAAAGATGTAGAAAAGAATTTTATTTATATCTCAAAAGAAAAACTTAAACCGGGAGAGACCAGTGAATTTACAGTTGGAAAGTTTAACTGGATTTCAGAATCAAAACCGGGTAAGGAAGATTTGCAGGTAAAGATAAGACACGGCGCTAATTTTTTTAATTGTAAATTAGAATTGAATGGCAGTGAAATCGGCAAAGTGTTTTTAGATGGAGCCGATAAAGGAATTGCACCGGGACAGTTTGCTGTTTTTTATGATGACGAAGTTTGTCTCGGCGGAGGTGTAATACTCACATAGTCTCATCTCATTAACTCATTAACCTACTAACTCAATATTTCATTAACTTATAAACAACCTTACCACCTCATTCTCTCTCTTAAAGATGTAATATGTGCAGTGTGATGCTTACCATGCCATGCATAAAGAGCGATCAACCAATCGACAGTTTTTTGCCCCGACTCTGGATGAATAAGTTTTCTTTTGCAATCAGTTTCAGTTAAAGACTTTAGTAAAACAACCCATCTTTTATGAAGTGCCTCTACTAAATTTAGTGAAACCTCGACAGGCGTTTGAAAAGTATCTTTGAGCTTTGCCCAATCTTTTTCTTCATAAGTCCCAATAGTTGGTTCTTCTTCAGTTAAAGCTAATTTCATTCTTACATAAGCATTAATATGGCTGTCTGGAATATGATGCACAACTTGCCTTACTGTCCATCCTTCAGATCTGTATGGTGTATCGAGTTGTTCATCTGTTAATCCTTTTACTGCCTGCCCTAGGTTTGCAGGAGCGGATTCAATTTCAAAGATACAATTATTTCTTTTCTCATAAGTCATATCATCTCTAAAGCTGAATTTCCCGATAGGATACTGCAATGCAGAAATGTCCGGTGTACTCATATTCATTTTACCTTAGTTTAAGTTTAGGAAACTATAGTCAAGTGTTCTGAGGGTACAATTACCTAAATTTTTTTTGTGTAGAATTAAACTATTAGTTAATTGTCAATAAAATCTTTGCTTGTCATTCTGATTTTAGGGCTATTTTCTACATTGTAAAAGAGAAAAAATATACTGATGAGTATACTAAAGGCTCCTGTGAGATAAAAATAGATTATGTTTGTTTTTATATTGTGCAGAACAACTAAGAATCTTGTTACAATGGTAATTTCATAGAGAAGAAGAACGAACTGGAAAAGATTTAACTTTCCTTCGTGGTAACTGTAAATGATAGTTCTTTTAAGGATTATGAAGAAAATAACCGCATGTTGAATTACTAAACACAGTGTTATAATTCTAATCGAGATTAAAAAAGGTAATATTATAGAGACAATTAAAACTCCAGTTAAAAATAATAAGTAATGAGGAATTTTTTTGAAATCAAACAGCGAAACAATCAAGAAAAAATTTAGTCCAAGATAAAGATATGCCGGGTGGATTGGCAAAATATAACCCATGACCATAAACATGAATGCTGAGTTTATTGCATATATTAAAAAATAAAGGAAATAATTTGTCTTTGCTTGTCTAAATGGAATGATTAGCCAAGGTACTTCACCTAAGACAGATATTATAAGAGGAATATTCATCTAAAACAGTCCGTAAAAAAAATTTGGCTAATATTGTATTCTGAAGCCTGCAGCATATACTTTTTAACTTAACTCACGCGCCCTTTATAAAGAAGGGTATGAAAGCAGTTATTTATTTTAGACTAGGTATAGTTTAATTAACACTTAGCCACACCAGGGAGGACACCAAGGAATCTGTTCTAAAGTATGTAGGCCATTAGTAATAGAGATAACATCTTTTCTCTGTTCTACAAATGTTGTATCAGCCTTACCGAGGTTTAGCAATTCCTCTACAACACTCTTGCTGCAAGCAGCATATTTCTCATCAGACTTAACACTAAATCCAGGAGGATAAAGAAGAATTCTCCCTTCTTTTAGAATAGAAAGTTTTCCGCCTGCAACATTGAACATTACAAGTTTATTTGATTGGGTGATCAAAGCTTTAAGATCTGAAGAAGCGATTTTTACAGATGATAAAACAGGACCAAAATTTTTGTCTGCTTCATCTTTTAAAAAGATAGTACCTACAGTTCCGTCCGCCATTTTGTGACTTCTTCCATTTGTTAGTGTTAATATAAGATATTAGCCGGATTAATCCACCTTATAAAAATTTATCACGTTGTAAAGCTGATGTGTATCAAAAATATTTACATCAATAAAATAATTACCCGGATTTATCAGCAGAACAGAAATTTATAGAATACTTTATTAAATCAGGTAAAGATTTAAGATTAAGCTTTTGTATTAAATGTGTCCTGTGGCTGTCAATCGTTCTTTTACTTACAAGAAGCTTTTCGGCAATTTCACTGCTCGTTAAGCCTTCGCTTATTAATCTTACAATTTGTTCTTCTCTTTGTGTAAGGTCATCCTTGTTCCTGGTTCTCTCGGCTTTCTTATCAAAGGTACAGATAATTTCATTTATATTTTCTTCCGTCACATCAACTCCAAAATATTTTTCCCCCTCACTAACGGTTTTAATAGCAAAAAGAAGTTCTCCCTTTGTAATTTTTTTACTTACAAGTCCGTAACCTCCTGCCTTTGCGCAGGTGTAAATATTTCCCTCTTCGCAATACATCGAAAGAAACAAAAACTTTGGAGATTGTCCCTGGTCTTTTAATTTTTTTAAAGCTTCTATTCCTGTTAACTGCGGCATTGAGATATCGGCAAGAACAATATCAGGCTTAAGCTCGAGGTATTTCTTTATAAGAGATTCACCTGTATCTGCTTCTCCAACCACGAAAATATCTTTTTCGCCTTCCAGTAGATTTTTAATTCCTTCCCTGAATAGGTTATGATCATCTGCAATTAAAAGCCTTATCATGTTCTCAGTCATAAACAATCTCTTCTTTCGGTATTTCGGTAATTATGAGAGTTCCTTTTCCTTCCGACGAATCGATTTTCAACTTGCCGTTATAGCTGTCAATTCTTTCCTTCATATTAAGGAGTCCAAAACCGGAGGAGTTTGATTTATGATTTTTATACGCTGGGTCAAACCCAACCCCATCATCTGAAATTATAAGCTTTATTATATCTTTATTATTCATTATCTGAATATTGAATTCCTTTGCCCTGGAGTGTTTTACAATATTGCTCAGTGCCTCCTGCGTTAGCCTGTAAAGAGTAAGTTCGAGTCTTTTATTCAGCCTTTCTTCAGAACCATAAATATCTACCGTGCCTTTAATTCCCGTTTCCTCGGAAATTCTTTTTGTTAAGATTCTTAAAGACGAACCGAGTCCTATTTCATCGAGGTTTTTCGGTTTCAAATTATATATAATTTCTTTCAATTCGTTTATCGAGCTTTCAATTGAATTAAAGAGAGTGTTGTAATCGGTTTCTGAAAAACTTTTTGACTGTGACTCTTCAATAGTTTTAAGCTTCAGTCTTATAAGATGAAGATTTTGACCAATGCCGTCGTGAAGCTCTCTTGCAATCCTTTGTCTTTCATCTTCAAGCGTGTCGCGAAGGTGTTCGGATAATTCCCTCAGCCTCACTTTCGAGAATTCTAATTCTTCTTCGAACTGCTTTCTTACGGTGAGATCATCAAAATAAATTTGAGCAATATCGAGGTTGGAAATACCTTTAAATATGATCGAGTAAAATTTATTGTTTATTGTTTCGGTAAGTATAATCGACCGCTCTCTTTTTATACACTCATCTATTGAGAAACTTATAGAGGGAAGGATCTTATTTATTTTTTCTCCTAGAAGAGGGTTATCTTTTTCTAAACTTTTTGCAGCATCATTCAGGTGAATTATAATTCCATCCGGAGTTATTCTTATTAGTGGATTTGGGTCGAGCTCGGCAAATAAAGCCATCAGCTTTACATTCTTCAACTCAAGTTCTTTTTTTTCTAGGATATGCTTTTTCCTCAACGGAAGTATGATATATCTGAAAAAGAAGAAAATAATTAGTGATATTGTAACAGTCAGGAAGAGAGAATAATATATTGGGTTCCCCCAATCAAATAAGAGCCTTAAATAATCATTAGAGTTATCCGACATATAAAATTCATTTCAGCCTCAAGCTGCAAACATCTTTAAACTCAAGGCGTTTACATATTTCTTTCTTCTTAAGAATGATCCAGGTTGCCTGTTGGCATAATCGATAGCAGATATAATTATATCATCCGAAAGATCAGGAAAAACCCCCTTAATCTTTTTTATAAAGTAATATTTATCCTGATATTCTTCAATAGGTAAAAACTCCCAGGTCACAATATCATAGATTATTTTTTTTGCGTCTGATATGCTCATTTTGGTTCCTCCGAATTTTACTGCAAATATAAAAACCTTAAAACTCTAGCGAATCAGTAGGATTACGGGAAATGTTGCAAAATAATTTTCATTTTTGTATAAAATTCCATTGGTATGATGAATATATGTTAAAACTATATTTGCTATTTAGCAACAATATATCTTAAAAATAAAAATTATAAGAAAAAGTAGGTATTTATACTTAGTTTGAATTTTTCGAAGATAAATTCACCCTTAAAAATGGACACAATTCCATTTAAAATTTTTTAGTAAAAATACTGATGCTAAAAGCAATGACCTTCACTATGTTTATCAGCGAAAAGTTTGAATAAAGTCACTTACGCGGGGCCTTGATTATGCGGAGATTTGGGGGATCTCCGCATAGTTGGTTTAAAGTGGGGTTCACCAATAATTCCTTGTTTTTTTCTACATTTATTTTTTCTGATTATCTTTATAAATAAGAATATGAATAATCAGGAAATCTTTTTCTATCTGAATGGCAAGTTTGTAAAGGGAAAGGAATTAAGCATTTCTCCCTTTGATCGTGGTTTCCAGTTTTCGGATGGAGTTTATGAAACTATTCGGTGGCACAATGGAAAGTTATTCAAGTTTGAAGAACATTTTGAAAGATTGGAAAGAAGTCTTACCGGGTTAAAAATAAACTATGATGATTTTGATGAATTAAAAAAAGCGATTGCCGAACTTGTAAAGATTAATTCTTTTAATGGAGAACATTTACTTATCTATTTACAAATTACCCGTGGAGATTTTTCCCCAAGACAGCATTTCTTTCCTCCGCCTAATATAAATCCTACTATTTTCATTTCTGTAACTCCATTCAAACCAAAAGAGAATGAGTTAAAAGAAGGAATAAAAGTTATTCTTTGTGATGATTTAAGGTGGGGAAGATGCGATATAAAATCTACAATGCTTCTTCCGAATGTTTTGGCAAGACAGGAGGCATTTGAAAAAAAAGCAGGAGAAGCAATTCTTGTAAGAGATGGTTTTATTATAGAAGGAACCCATACTAACTTTTTTGCTGTTAAAGATGGCAAACTTTATACACATCCATTATCTAATTTTATTTTAAATGGCGTTACGAGAAAGGTGATTCTCGAAATATGTACAGATAATAAAATTCCATTTTTCGAAAACAAGATTAAAGCGGATGAATTAAAAAGTTTTGATGAATGTATGATAACAGGAACAATATCTGAAGTTACTCCGGTTGTGCAGGTAAATGATTGGAAAGTTGGGAATGGAAAACCGGGAACGATAACAATAAAACTTCAGAAAATTTTATGTGAAATGATCGCTGCTTAAAACACTGAGATTTTAAGATACTTCTGTGGGTTTTCTTTTATTTCAGATAGCAGGTGATTCAAGTCTGTTAATATTGAATTAAAATCGTTATAAAACTTCTTATTACCTATCAGCGCACCTGCAACAGAACTATCGCTCTCAACCTGGCTAACAACTTTATCTATTCTATCTGAAAGAGATAATACTTTATTGTAGATAGTATCTTCCGTTAAAAGTTTTCCCAATGTTCCTTTTCCCTGTTTCAAAGAATCACTGAGAGAAGTCAAGTTGCCCGATAGCTGAGTTAATTGATCATATAAAGTTTCATCAAAAGCTAATTTGCTTAACGAGCCTTTTTGATTAATTAAAGCAGAAGTAAAAACGCTCAGGTTTTTCAGAATGTTTTCTAAATTCTTTGCTGCTGAAGGATCTTTTATTAATCTTCCCAAGCTACTATTACCGTTTGAAATCGTATCGGTAATAGAACGAAGATTAACCATGAGTCTTGAAAAATCATCCAGTGCAGGCTGAACTCTTTGTGATAAAATCTCCAATGTTAAAGTAGGAACAACAGGTATGTAATCATTCTCTGCAAGTAATTTTTCTCCTGGCTGTCCCAACGAAAGATTTATAAATTTATCTCCCAAAAGACCAAAAGAACTTACAGTAGCTTTTGTTTGTACGGTTATCCGGTTTTTATACTCAGATAGTATTTTTAAAGTAACATCAATTCCATTTTGCTCATCTCGTCTGCCGAATTCCATTTTATCAACAGAGCCGACTTTTAATCCACCGAGAGTTACCATAGCTCCGCTGTTTAAACCTTCAACATTTTGAAGAAATATTTTTAGCTTATAGTTGTTGCTGAAATAATCTCCCTGAACGCCGACAAGGAAAATTAAGACGAAAAAAATTACAAGTCCCGCAAAGACGGTTAAACCAACTTTAAGATTTGATATTTTAAATGATTTATCCATTCAACTGGTTCTGAGAAAATTCGACATTTTTATTTTTAAGCAAATCTGCATCCTGGTAAACTTCATAAAAGAAATTACGAACAAAAGAATTTTCCGATTCAAGTATCTGCTCAACTGTTCCTGATTCAACAATCTTACCGTTATTTATCAATATCAAAGTATCTCCGATTGAAACTGCATCATTAACATCGTGAGTTATAACAATAGAAGTTGCACATCTCTCTTTTGTTTTCTTTATAAGATTTAATATTGACTGCGAGTTTATCGGATCGAGTCCTGCAGTTGGTTCATCGTAAAGGATAAGTTCCGGGTTGTAACAAAGAGCACGTGCAATTGCTACCCTTTTTTTCATTCCTCCGCTCAACTCTTCGGGGTACAAATCTTCAGTGTCACTAAGATTAACAAACGAAAGTATTTCTTTTACTCTTTTGGAAACTTCTTGCTTTTTCATATTCGTATGTTCGTTGAGAAAGTAACCAACATTATCTTCAACATTAAGCGAATCGAAAAGTGCATCTCCCTGGAAAACAACTCCTGTTTTTGAACGAAGCGGTAAAATTTCTTTTTCTGATAAAATAGAAGTTTCGATTCCATCAATCATTACACTTCCTGAGTCAGGTTTCCATAATCCTAAAATAATTTTTAGTATAGAGCTTTTACCTGCACCACTTGGTCCAAGTATAACAGCTATTTCACTTTTTTTAATTGAAAGAGATACATTATCGAGTATCTGATCTCCATCAATATTAAGTTTAACGTTGGATAGACTTATCATAGTTTAAAACAATTCCCAAACTACTTTAGCAAAAATAAAATCAATCATCAGCACTGTCAAAGAGGACATCACGACTGCATTTATTGTATTTTTTCCCAATCCATTTGTGCCGCCTTGTGTAGTGATCCCAAAGAAGCAGCTTATAGTTGAAATAAAAAAAGCAAAGAAAATTGGTTTAGCAAAACCGATAATTATATCCTTTAAAACTAATGCCTTTATTGCAGCATTCCAGAAAAAAGTATAATCTACATTTAATGACATATCAGATACAATCATACCCGAAATGATTCCGGTTATATCCGCAATTAATGTTAAAGGGAGAAACATAATAAGTGCAGCGGCAGTTCTCGGGATTACTAATTTTTGAATTGGACTTGTGCCGAAAGCTCTCAATGCATCTATTTGCTGGCTAAGCTGCATCGATCCAATTTCAGAAGCATTCTTCGCTCCCGTTCTTGCAGCTAAAAGAAGAGCAATAATTACTGGTCCAAGTTCTCTTACCATTCCCTTGGAGACAGTTCCGCTGACTAAAGTTTTTGCACCGAATTGATCCAACTGGTGTCCCGTTTCAATTGCTAGAATAATCCCAATAAAAATTCCTGCAACAAAAACTAAAGGAAAAGCTCTCGCCCCTATCAGGTACATTTCTCTGAGTGTATCGATGCGGTATTTTATAATTGAACCGGCTCCTTTAAAAATATCGAATACAAGAAAAGTATATTCCTGTAATCCGTAAAGAAGTCTTTTAAATGGTTTCCCGGTTACTTTATAGTTATAATCAACTTCCATCTAACAAAAAAATATTAAAATATTTAATTCTGTATCATATAATATTAATCAGGAATAAACAAGCTGGAAGGTTAAAAGTAAAAAAGTAATTACAGTATTATTAATATAGAGCAGGAAAATTTGAAAGGTAATCTTTTCTGAAAATTTTGTCTTGGTAAGCTTGAGTATTAATTTGTAAATATAGTGTATGACTGAGATTCAGTACTATCATCAAAAGAAACTCCCCTTTTTATAAAAGCCATCTCAATTGCAATTTCTATTTCTCTTGAATCAAAAGGTTTTATAAGATAACCGTATGGTTCGGTAATCTTCGCTCTCTGAAGAGTTTCTCTGTCACTATATGCGGTTAAATAAATTACAGGTATATCATACTTTGATGAAATTATTTCCGCCGTTTCTATTCCGTCGAGTGAGCCGTCAAGAGTAATATCCATCAAAATAAGATCGGGTTTTTCTTCTTTAACTTTTCGCATTACTTCTTCGCCCGAGCTTACTATTTCCAAAACCTCACAACCCATCCTGTGCAATGAATTTTTTATATCGATTGCAATTATTCTTTCGTTTTCCGCAATTAATATTTTTGGTTTTAACTTCTGCATTTTAATATTAGTATTCATGTATTCCGGATTTATCAATTTATTACAACTACAATTAAGAATTTATTTTCTTTAGTAGTGATAAATCATTTTATATGCCAAGTTTCTTTAAATACCGGTGGAAAAATTTTCTTTTTGCAAAGTCATGGATTCCTGCAAATTAAACAGAGGCAAAACCTTTAGTAATTATTCCACCGTTTTCAAGTAATTAATACCAAATTTTTCAAAAGGATAATTTTGGTTTTGTCGGTGGAAAAGTTACTCAAGCCCAATATATATATCCTGAATACAGAATAACAAAGCTTCTGCTTCTCTATTTTAGACAGTCAATAAATCTCTTTATTATTGATTAATATAAACTTACTTTTACCTGTTATATGGAAATACAGACAAAAAATGTATTTATACTGACCGACGAGTGGCAGGATATTAAGGGCAAAAATACTTTAATTTTTACCGGAAGATCGGAAGATTGTCCTGTCGAAATAATTATAGATAATAACAAGCCGGTTTTCTTTGTTGAAAAAGATATTGTGTTAACAGCCTTAAATGTCCCACACAAGAGAAAAAATGTTAACATGAAAAACTTTACCGGCATTCCTGTCGATGCAATTTATTTCAATACAGAAAAAGATCTTAAGACTGCCGAAGAACTTTTAAGCTCCAAAGAGATAGCCACTTATGAATCGGACGTTAATCCTGCAAGAAGATTTCTGATGGAGAAATCTATAAATGCACAAATGAGTGTGACCGGCAGTGCAATCAAGAAAGACAAACTTCTTTCTTTTACAAACCCCGATATTAAACCTGCAAATTTCTTTCCTAATTTTATAGTTGCTTCGCTCGATATTGAAACAGGTGAAAAAAATAATTTGCTCTATTCAATTGCTGTATCTCTAAGAGAAAACAGTAATGAAATAAAAAAAGTTTTCATGTTATCCAATACAAATGAAAAACTGTCGGACTATGTTGAGTGTTATCCATCCGAAAAAGAATTACTGCAAAATTTTATGAATTGGTTTCGCGATGCCGACCCCGACATTATTATCGGATGGCATGTTATAGGTTTTGATTTGTTGTTCCTTGATTCTAAATGTAAGGAGTTTAATTTTCCTTTTGATATTGCTAGAGCCGGAGGAAGAGTTACAATAAGAAAAAGAACACAGGGAAGTTATTTTGCAAACATTCCCGGCAGAATAGTTCTCGATGGTCCTTTTTCATTGAGAACTTCATTTCATTCCTTTGAAGATTTTAAATTGGAAACTGTGTCACAGGAACTTCTTGGCATTGGAAAAACAATTTCTCCCAATATTAATAAAGTTGCTGAGATTGAAAAACTATTTAAAGAAGATAAATTAAAACTTGCTGAATATAATCTTCAGGATACAATTCTCGTCCATGATATTTTTAAGAAAACTGGATTGATTGAACTATCTGTTAAAAGAGCGCAACTTTCCGGAATGTTAATGGACAGGCTCGGAATGATGTCAGCTGCTTTCGATCATTTTTTATTGCCGAAGATACATAAGAAAAAAATTGTCGCACCAAATGTTAGGGACCTTGAAGCGGGTGAGCATTCTGCAGGAGGATATGTACTCGATCCAAAACCAGGAATATATGATGATGTTATTTTGTTGGATTTTAAAAGTTTGTATCCATCGATAATCCGAACGTTCAAGATAGATCCATATTCCCGTTTAATGTCTGATGTAAATCCAATTACAACGCCGGGCGGATATAAATTTTCTTCAACCGAACATTTCCTGCCTGATTTTATAGGTCAATTAATGAAACAAAGAGCTCAGGCAATCAAACAAGGAATAAAACCGCTTTCACAGGCAATCAAAATTCTAATGAACAGTTTCTATGGAGTTATGGGTTCGACAGGCTGCAGGTTTTATCATCCGCATCTCCCATCTGCGATTACATTAACAGGACAATGGTTATTATTACAAAGTAAAAAATATCTCGAGTCGAAAGGTTACGAGGTAGTTTACGGAGATACTGATTCTTTATTCGTAAAACTCAAAGAGAGTTGGAAAGATGATTATCAAGAAAACGGAGATAAAATTGCAAAAGAACTTAACAAACATTGGTCGATAAGATTGAAAGATGAATTTGGAGTTAAGTCTTACCTGGATCTTGAGTATGAAAAATATTACAGGAAGTTTATAATTACTCCTGCGCGCGGCGCAGAAACAGGAGCTAAAAAAAGATATGCAGGTCTTGTAGTTGAAGATGGAAAAGAAAATCTGGAATTTGTGGGTATGGAATTCGTCAGATCTGATTGGACAAAGCTCGCGAAGGAATTCCAGGTTGAACTTTATGAGAGAGTGCTTTATAATAACGAAATAATAAACTGGATGAATTCTTTTGTTGATAAAGTTTACAAAGGAGACTTTGATGAAAAACTCGTTTACAAAAAAAGATTAAGAAAAGATGTGGAAGAATATGTTAAGAATGTTCCTCCGCAGGTTCGTGCCGCGAGAATGCTTAGTGATGTCGGCAACACAGTTTATTATGTTATAACCAGGCGTGGACCTGTTCCGATTGAACTTTTACCAAAAGATATTGATTATCAACATTATATAGAAAAACAACTTAAGCCGATTGCGGATTCTATACTTGTGCTTCTCAATCAGTCTTTTGATTCAATAGTTATAAGTGGACAACTTAATTTTTTTAAAGAATAATTTTATACAAACTCTAAGGAGAAAAATGAAATCTTATATTGTTGTGTTATTTTTTGCTTTGTCTTTAATGATGAAAATTTATCCGGTTCAAATATCTTTTGATAATTATTTCCGCGATGAAACTATGCGGATAGATTATCACCACATGGGAAATGCAAAAGAGGAAGCAATAAGCATAGACAGAATTTATCGATATGGAACATGGGCTGGAAGTCTTAAAAATTTACTTGATGATATTAATGTGGGAAAATATTCCGTTAAAATTTATGATCTTGCTTCAGGAACTCTTATTTACTCAAGAGGATTTGATTGCTACTTTGGAGAATATCAAACATCTGAGAATGCCATAGCAGGAATCAAAAAGACTTATCAGGAATCAGCTTTGATTCCTTATCCTAAAAATAAAATCCGCTTTGCAATTGAAAAAAGAGATGAAAAAAATCAGTTGCAGGAAATATTCAGCCAGGAAATTGATCCTAACAGTGTTGATATAGTTAAAGATAAAGTCCTTGATAACTCTATAAAAGTCTTCAGAAATAAAAATAATGGTGATCCACATACTCGTGTCGATATTGCAATCTTAGGTGAAGGATATACTCTGAAAGAATTAAATAAATTTCAAAAAGATTTTGAAAAGTTCACAAATATTTTTTTCAACTTCGAGCCTTATAAATCTTATAAAGATAAATTTAATTTTTATGGAGTATTCAAGCCTTCAGAAGAAAGCGGAGTTGATGAACCACGAGCAAATATTTTTAAGAATACAGCACTTAGTTTAACTTTTAATTCTCTTGGCTCGGAGAGATATCTATTAACTGAGGATAATAAAGCTGTCAGAGATATGGCAGCGCATGTTCCTTACGATGCATTGATGATTATGGTTAATCACAGTCGATATGGCGGCGGCGGTATCTATAATTTATTTTCTACGTTTACAACTGATAACCAGTGGCACGAATATTTATTTCTGCATGAATTCGGGCATTCTTTTTCAGGTTTGGCTGATGAGTATTATACATCTGACGTTTCTTACAGTGATTTTTATCATACTGACGTTGAACCAATTGAACCCAACATTACTGCTCTTATCAATAATGAACCTAAATGGAAAAACTTATTAAGTGACGGAATTGAAATTCCAACACTTTGGGAAAAAACTCAGTTCGATAGCCTTGATTTAAAATGGCAGGCTGAAAGAAGAGCATTGAATGATAAGATCACAGAATTAAAGAAGAATAAGGCACCTAAAGACGAGATTATTAAAGCCCAGAAAGAATATGATCTAAAGGACAAAGAACATTCCGATGAAATTGATAAGTTTCTTCACAATAGCAAATATTGGGGTAAAGTTGGTGCTTTTGAAGGTGCGGGATACGAGTCAAGAGGTTTGTATAGACCAATGCTTGACTGTTTAATGTTTTCTAAGGGTAAAAAGCCGTTTTGTAAAGTATGCGAAAGGGCCGTAATAAGGATGATCAAAAGCTATATAGAATAAATCCTTTGAATTTGGTCATTTTTAAGCCTATTGTAATTTTGTTTAAAAATGTTTGCTAGCACAACCTTATTGTAGATCGAGCATCTAACTGCAGTAAAAATGTTCGAAGAGAATTTTTTTTGACTAAATAATTAGCATTTAAATTCATATATTCTTCTTCAATTTTTTTTAAAGTTCTTAGAAGAGGGAACAAAACCGAAATACTAACTGTCTATCCTTATTAACAAACAAATTTAAATTAACATTCAGGAGTGATCTAAATTGAAAATAACCAAGCAGTTCACCAGCAGGGAGAGCAAGTCATTAGATAAGTATTTACAGGAAATTGGTAAAGTTGATTTACTAACGCCAAACCAAGAGATAGAACTTGCAATAAGAATAAAAAAAGGTGATCAGAATGCTCTTGAGACTCTAACCAAAGCAAATCTCAGGTTTGTTGTTAGCGTTGCAAAACAATTTCAGAATCAGGGATTGTCATTAGGAGATCTTATTAATGAGGGGAACCTTGGCTTAATTAAAGCTGCAAAAAGGTTTGATGAAACAAGAGGATTTAAATTTATCTCTTATGCAGTTTGGTGGATCCGCCAGTCAATCATGCAGGCGATCGCTGAACAGTCGAGAATGGTTCGCTTGCCTTTAAACAGAGTTGGTGAATTGAACAAGATAGGAAAGGCATATAGTAAGCTTGAACAGGAATATGAAAGGAAACCAAATGCTCAGGAGTTAGCGCAGGAACTCGATATGAACGTTGAGGATGTTGCCAATTCTCTTCAGCTTTATGGAAGACACATTTCTGTTGATGCACCTTTCCAGAACGGAGACGATAACAAAAATAATCTCCTTGATGTTATGGTCAATGAGGAACAACCTTCGCCGGATATTACATTAATGGGCGAATCTCTTAAGAATGAAGTACAGAATGTTTTATCTACTCTTTCAGAAAAAGAAGCCGATGTTTTAAGATTATATTTCGGGATCAACAGTGAACGTTCGGCTACTTTAGAAGAAATTGGCGAGAAGTTTAATCTTACACGCGAAAGAGTAAGACAAATTAAAGAAAAGGCTATAAGAACTTTAAGGCACGCTCCTCGTACAAAGAATCTTAAATCTTATTTAGGACAATAATTAAGAAATTTAGACATTCCTTCTTCTTTGGGAGAAGGAATGTTTATTTTAAATCAACCCCGGAAAACCTCTTTACCTTTCTTACGCGGGCGCTTCATACTCGGGAAAGAGGAATTCCTGGATTGAGTTACACTGCATCTTTAGGAGAGCGCAATGTTAATTACTTTTAGGGGTGTTGTAAACTATTTTTCTTATAGTATCAAATTGTAAATAGGGGTATTCATTTCTTAAAATATCTATTGCATCACCTGCACTCATTTTGTCAGCCCGCAGCATTTTAAACTTCTTACGAATCTCCCTATCTCGTACAGAGGTTTCATTAATTAATCCTCTACTTTTGAGAAGCTCATAAACTTCGTTGCTGATAAGATCGGAGAGTGGATTAACGGGTTGCTCGCTCAGATTAATATTCTCCATTACAGTAACTCCTTTATGTATAGTGTAACGATAAAAACCTGAAATCAATTACTGCAATAAAAAATTTTATATCAACCGCATATATATGTGGTTTTAAAGTAATTATAACGTAGATGAGCATATTTATGTTGTTATCCATCCCCCGAATATTTTATATCAACCCTTTTCTTATTGCTTTGGCTACTGCTTCAGATTGTGAGTGAACGTGAAGTTTTTTGTAGATATTCCTTATGTGATGACGGACTGTATCAACACTAATAAAAATTTTATCGGCTATTTCCTGGTAATTATATCCATCAGCAAGAAGAGTTAAAACCTCTTTTTCTCTTGGGCTCAGATCATAAGATGATTGATTTCCACTTGAACCTTTGTTCTGTTGAAAGACCGATATGATTTGTCTTGCAATGTTTGAGCTCATCGGGGAACCGCCATCATAAATGTCTTTGATAGCTTCGAGTAATCGGGAAGGAGGTGTTTTCTTCACAAGGTATCCGCACGCACCTGCACAAAGAGCCTCAAATACGATACTGCTTTCATCGTACACGGTAAGCATCAGGATATTTAATGTTGGGTTCATTTCCCTTGCTCTTTTGACTCCCTCGATCCCGTTCATTCCGGGGAGACCGATATCCATCAGAACAACATCAATATCTGCTTTTGGAAGAAATGATAAGAATTTTTCACAGTCAGGAAAGGATCCAATACAGCTATAGTCCTGTGTTCCTCCGATTAATGCTGCGAGACCTTCTCTTATTGTTTTGTTATCTTCAACGATTGCAACGTTTATCATAATAAAGATCTATTTCTAAAATTAAGCTTAATAATAGTTTATACTCTTAATAAGCTAAAGGAATTTAAAATTGCACTAGCTGTTTTTTAAGTTAAAAGTCTTTTTAAAGAAGTGTAAAAATTTATTTACACCTTCAACTTTACCCACGAACACAACTGTTGTACCTCTATTTGAATTTGAATACCATTTTAATTTTCCTCCAATAAACGCTGCTCTACTTTCCATGTTTTTTAATCCATTACCAGGTTGTTTCCCATTACTATCCATACCCTTTCCATTATCGTTAAGTGTAATTTCTAAGATTCCATCTTTTAGATTTACTTCGAGTTTTATTGTATTACACTTACTGTGCCTAATAGAATTGTTTATTCCTTCTTTAAAGATTAGAAAAAGATTTTGTCTGTACTCCATCGGCAGCTTAATATTTACGAGCTTATCGAGATTAGTAGTTTTCATTGAAATTCCCATATATGTAAGAACTTCGTTGTAAGAATCTTTTAGTCTGATTATAAGATCGTGAAGCGAATCTCTCCTCGGATTTACGACCCAAACAATATCTCCCATATTATCAACAAGCCTTCGTGCAGTTTCACTAATTGATTTTAGATTTTGTGAAGAATTTTCGGAACTATTTTTTAATTCTCTGGAGGTTAGTTCACTTAATATCGATATTTCAGTTAAACCTGAACCGATGTTGTCGTGTAAATCTGCGGCGAGTTTTGTTTTCAATTTTTCTATTTCAAGAAGGTTCCTGATTTTCAAAGTGCTTAGAAAATATATTATGTAAAATAAGACGATGACAATAGCGGCTCTGAACCACCAGGTTTGCCAAAATGGTGGTAGGATTGTAATATTCATTGTTACACCTTTATAATTCCATATACCATCATTATTGGTTCCAATAACTTTAAACACATAATCTCCGGGCGCAATATTAGTGTAAGTTGCTATTCTTTGTTTTGAATCGGTAGTAATGCCAACTTTTGTCAAATCCTTCAAGCATATATGCATAAGAATTATCCTCCGGGCTTGCGTAATTCAGAGCGGCAAATTCAAACGAAAAAAAATTCTCGTTATAATTCAGAACAACATTTTTCTCCTCTCCCTTAACTTTATTATTTAGAATTCTAAAAGATGTTATAACAATATTCGGTATGTTGGGATTAAATTTTATACTATCAGGATAAAAACTATTTAATCCATTTATCCCGCCAAAGAACATTTCTCCATCGTGTGTTTTATAATAAGCTCCTCCACTAAACTCGAGGCTTTGCAAGCCGTCGGCAAGATCATATTGAATAAATGTATCATTTTTTTTATTGAACTTAAATATTCCATTATTAGTGCTCATCCATAAATTATTCTTGTTATCTTCAAGTATTCCGTAAACTATATAACTTGTTAAACCTTCTTTTTGACCGTACCGCTTAAAGCTTTCTGTTTCTCTGTTATATTTATCTAACCCACCACCAAATGTGCCTATCCATATTGTACCCTCCCTGTCTTGAAAAACACATATTACGCGGTCATCACTTAAAGAAGAAGGATCGCCCGGGTTATATCTGAATCTCTTGAACTTCTGAGTTTTCTTATCAAACAAATTTAATCCACCACCAAATGTTCCAACCCATAACATTCCTGTTTTATCTTTAAGAATTGTGTAGGTACGATTGTCGCTTATGCTTAAACTATCGGAGGGATTATTTTCATAACTTTTAAATTTTAAATGATGCTGATCTGTAAAAGTGAGTTTATCTAATCCGCCTCCGTAGGCAGCAATCCAGAAAGTTGAATCATTCTCAATAAAAATATCCAGAACCTGGTCCGCACTAATACTGTTATTATCAGAGGGAGAATGTTTGTATGTAATAAACTTTCCGGTTTTATGATTATACATTCCTAATCCTTCACTGAAAAAACCAATCCACAGGTTATTATTTTTATCTGTTGCGAGAGCTCGAATGTGATTTTCGGGAATACTTTCGGGATTAAGAGAACTATGGCTAAAAACCTGGAATTGATTTTTTATTCGGTCATATTTGTTTAATCCTCCCTTATATGTTCCTATCCAAATATATCCTTCTTTATCTTCCGTGATTGCCCAAACCACATTGTCGGAAAGACTATGAGGATCAGAAGGAATATTATATCGGTATTTAAATTTCCTCTCATTTGTTTGGAGCTTTGTTACTCCTCTACCTAAAGATGTTCCTATCCAGATTATTCCCGATATATCTTTTCCAAGAACAACAACTTCATTGTCCGGCAAGGAATTATCGTTTAGAGGATCGTGTTTAAATATCATATAAGAGTTTGTTCGGGGATCAAAACTTATTAATCCTCCTCCCAATGTTCCCAGCCATAAATTTTCTTTATCTTCAATTATGGTCATTATCGAATTTGTATTATTATCATTCTTCCTAAAATAATGTACGAATTTTGCCTCATCCGGCAGTAGATTTTTTTGACTCTTATCAAGTTCGTCTAATCCTCCGTTATATGTTCCAATCCATATATTGCTTTCACTATCTTCGAAAACAGTTATAATATCATTACAACTCAAGCTGCTATCGGATTTGTCTTCCTTATAACAGACAAAACTGTACTCATCTGTATTTTCGTTAATAACAATTTTATTTAATCCTCCTCCATACGTTCCTACCCAGAGTATTCCATTCTTATCTGTAATTATTTTAGAAACTCTGTTATAGCTTAAACTGTTTGGATTAGCCGGGTCATTGTAGAAATGTTCTGAGTAATTCGTTTTTTTATCAAACCTGAATAAGCCGTTTCCCCAGGTGCCTATCCACAAGTTGCCTTTTTCATCTCCGCAGATTGAAGTCATTGAATAATCATTATTCCTTACAAAGGAAACAGGGTAGCTTGTATAACTTTCATTAAGAATAGATTTAAAATTTTTCTCGTACGCAAGATTAAAATGCTTAAACGTTTCAGTTGTTCTATCAAACTTATTGAGAACTCCATTGATGGTTCCTATCCAAATGTATCCATCTTTGTCTTCATAGATAGATGTAATTTCATTGTCTGATATTGAGGTCGAGTCGTAAGGATCGTTGAGATAAACAGTAAAAGTATAGCCATCGAATTTATTAAGTCCGTTTCCTGTTCCAAACCACATAAATCCTTTTTTATCCTGCAGAATTGCCAGGATGGAACTTTGAGAGAGTCCTTCTTTAATTGTGATTTGCCTGAAAAGATAATTGTCTGCCGACTGTGTTGTTTCGGCAACAAGTAATGTATTCGATATGAGAAACAGAATTAATAAAACAATCATCTTCGAAATAAAAAATTTAATTATCATCTTATTAAGAAATTAAATGTCACAGGCGTCATATTCAAGATTGTGTAATATATTAATATGCTTGTTTTGGATTAATACATAAGACACTAAAATATTTTGTATTTGGTGATGAAATCACCAGTTTCTTGTGGTATATAGTTTGTCTCAGAGAACTAAAGTTGCATAACCCATATATCAATCTCCTAACAAAAAGCCGGATGATATCCGGCTTTTTTATTTTCATTAAATAAAATTACAAACTTATTTTTCTAAAGGGCGAAATTTCATATTTTGATATCTGAAAGTTATTCCGAAATAATTACAATTCATCAAAACCATATATGATTAAATCCGGGTCACCAAAAAGAAATGCCTGGTTTTGGGTTCCCTCTCTTTATTTTGCCGAAGGTATGCCGTACATAATCGTTATGTATGTTGCGGGCGTAATGTATAAAAAGATGAATATTTCCAATGCAGATATTACACTTTACACAGGCTGGCTTTATTTGCCGTGGGTTATAAAACCTTTATGGAGCCCTGTTGTTGATATATTAAAAACCAAAAGACTTTGGATAATAATAATGCAGGGATTAATAGGAATTACTTTTGCAGGTATTGCTTTTACTATTCCTGTTTCAAATTTCTTTCAGTATACACTTGCGTTCTTCTGGTTGATGGCTTTCAGTTCGGCAACACATGATATTTCCGCCGATGGTTTTTATATGCTGGGATTATCCGAACACGATCAGTCTTTTTTTGTTGGTATCCGTTCAACTTTTTATCGTGCAGCAGTTTTAGCTGGAAATGGTTTACTCGTTATATTAGCTGGTTATCTTGAAATAACACTTAATAATGTTGCTCATGCTTGGGTAATCTGCTTTTTTGTACTTGCCGGATTATTTTTATTTTTTTTCATTTACCACTCTTTCATGCTTCCTTATCCGGATAAGGACAAACCTGTCACAAAAAGTGAAACCCGTAACTTTCTCAAAGAATATCTCAGAACCTTTGTTTTGTTCTTTAAAAAAGATAAAATTGTCATCATAATAGCTTTTATTCTTTTGTACAGATTAGGTGAAGCGCAGCTTGCGAAATTAGCTCCCCTTTTTCTTCTTGATCCTAAAAGCGTTGGCGGAATTGCATTATCAACCTCAGAGTACGGTTTTATTTATGGTACAATAGGAGTAATTTTTCTCGTGATTGGCGGAATTCTTGGCGGAGTTCTTGCCTCAAGAAAGGGATTAAAATACTGGATATGGTGGATGATCTTAGCAATAAATCTTCCCGATCTCGTTTATGTTTTTCTTGCTTACACTCAAACATCGAATTTATTTTTGATTAATATTTGCATAGCTATTGAGCAATTCGGTTATGGTTTCGGTTTTACTGCTTTTTTACTTTTTTTAATTTTTATTTCCAAAGGTGATCACCAAACTTCACATTATGCAATTGCAACAGGCATTATGGCTCTTGGAATGATGATACCAGGAATGTTCAGCGGCTGGCTGCAGGAAATTATCGGCTACAAACTTTTTTTTATCTGGGTTTGCATTGCAACAATACCAGGATTTATTGTTACAAAATTTATTCCTATTGATCCTGAATTTGGAAAAAAGAATGAATAGGTTTATAAACTTTGATAATCAACTCTCTAAGAATTTAATATACCTGTCTTTCTGAAAATCATAATTCCACTTCGGCAGTTGATATATATTCCCCTTCTTTTTTATAAAATGATTTTTGTCTGAAGCCAGCTCATTTATTTTTTCTATCAGATTATCAACTTCATAAAAAAAACTTGTATCGTTAAAATCTTCATAAATAGAAAAGGATTTTTCACACAGCAAAGGTATTTTATAAGTATATGCCATAATGTATGAGCCGGAAATCTGAGTCTTAAAATACTTATTAAACCAAACTGCAGAAGGATGAATTAAAGGAAGAACTATGTCGCTCATTTTAAGATAAGAATAGAAGGTTTTGTTATCTAAAAATTTTTCAAATAAAATGAACTGCTTCGCAAGGTCAAGTTTATTTATAGTTTCTTTAAGTTGTATCTTAAATTTATCATCCGATGTACCAAGTAAAATTATTTTTATTTTTTCATTAAGACGAGTCTGAGAGAGGTTTTTTAGTAATTGATTGTAATCCCTTCTTTTTTGTTCTACACGGCCCGGAATGCAAACCCAGAATTCATCAGCAGGTTTTGAAATTTTTATTGAATCATATCCTGGCTGAAAAATTAAGTAAGTACTCTCAAACTTTTGCTTTTCTAAGTTTAATGAAAGAACATAATTAAGTATGTAATCGCTTAACACAAAATACTTTTTTACTTTTTTATTGATGAACTTTTGATTACCGCTTCTTATAACTTTTTCAGAATCATGAAGTATTCCTGCAAATTCAATCTCCTTAGGAAAAGGGAACAAAAGTAGATTTCTTATTTTAATTCCATCGGCACTGTTAAAAATTACTTTGCTAAATTTATTTCGTAATAAATATCTGCGAATATTTAATAGATTTTTGAAATCGCTAATAACATTCTTACCAAAATCAAAAAAATATATAGTAAAACCTGATGCAATTACAGAAACATTATCTTTTAGCACAGAAGAGCAAATTAATTCTACTTCATATCCGGAATCTCTTAAAAAACATAATTGTGAGTAAAGGCACTCATCGTGCGCAGTACTTATTTCTATAAGAGCAGCTTTTTTATTCATATTATATTTAATCTACAGACTTAATATAAAAAAGCTTTCAGGTTTAATATATTACCGAAGTTAAAATTATTTTTTTTGATTAAGCAAATTCAGAATAATAATGAGAAAAAAAGTTACTGTTTTTCTTCCTTTCAAAGGTGCAGATCACACGCATACATTAGTTGATCAACTTAAACAGTTAGTTTTTATAGATAAGATTTTTCTTTTATCTGCGGATGGTAAAAATAAAATTAATGGCTGCAAAACTTTAATTGTTCGGAATTATAGAGGAAGCGAAACAGTTAAAACCATTATTTCTAATACCTCATCAGAATTTGCTTTAATCCTCCTTAATGATGTTCAGGTTGAACTTGGAAAATTTACTATGGAAAAATTTATAGAGATTGCAGAATCAACCAATGCAGGAATTGTTTATTCTGATTTTTATGAATTGATAAATGGCGGCAGCGTTCCCCATCCCTTGATTAATTATCTACCAGGAAGTTTACGGGACGATTTTGATTTCGGTTCGTTGTTATTATTAAAAGCATCGGCAATGAAAAACGTTGTTCAATCAATAAAGAAAAAATATAAGTATGCCGGATTTTATGATCTTCGTTTAAGAATATATCAAAATAATTCTGTCGTAAGGATACCCGAATATCTTTATACAATAAAAAAACAGGGAAATAAAAAAATTACTGAAGAACAATTTGAATATCTAAATCCACAAAACAGGGAAGTTCAAATTGAAATGGAGGATGTTGTTACTGAACATTTAAAAAGGGTTGGGGCTTATCTTAACCCTGATTTTGAAGAAGTAAATTTTGATGAATTTAAATTTGAAATCGAAACATCAGTTATTATTCCTGTAAAAAATCGTAAAACCACAATAGGTGATGCTATAAAATCTGCACTGAAACAGAAGACAAATTTTTCATTTAATATAATAATTGTTGATAATCATTCAGATGATGGAACAAGTGAAGTTGTTGAATCATTTGCAAAAAAAGATAAAAGAGTTATTCATTTAACTCCTGAAAGAAAAGATCTAGGAATAGGCGGATGCTGGAGCGAAGCAGTTCACAATTCATCCTGTGGAAAGTTTGCGTGTCAACTTGACAGCGACGATTTATATAAAGATGAAAATACTTTACAAAAAATCCTAAATGTATTCACAAAAGAAAAAACTGCAATGGTTGTTGGAAGTTATATCCTTACAGATTTTAATTTAAGAGAAATTCCTCCGGGAATTATCGATCACAAAGAATGGACAGCAGAAAACGGACATAACAATATTCTTAGGATTAATGGTTTTGGCGCACCGCGAGCTTTTTATACACCTGCATTAAGAAAAATAAAAATACCGAATGTAAGTTACGGTGAAGATTATGCAATC
The DNA here is from genome assembly GCA_963792755.1 of uncultured Ignavibacteria bacterium. GTDB lineage: Bacteria > Bacteroidota > Ignavibacteria > Ignavibacteriales > Ignavibacteriaceae > RBG-16-34-14. The sequence continues at coordinate 81,135 of CAWBXQ010000011.1, read as the reverse complement.
GGGTTAGCTATTTCACGTAATTATAAGATCGCCAGGATTTATGAACCGATATATTTTTGCCGCAGATGGGAAGGCAATTCTGATGCAAAATTAGGATATCACAAAGATAAACGCTAATAATTTTTATAAAGATAGTTTGAGAACTGTCTGAATTGATCTGCGAGACAAAAGAAAAATACTAAACAGAAACTTCTTTAAACCTTCCTAATTCATGTCCATATTAGTGCGCCAGCACCAACAATGGCCGAAGCTCCTCCGCTTAATCCGGACGGAATAAGTCTTACAGTATTCTTAAATATATTCAGCAAATACGCGTTCATGTATTTTTCAGTTGCCTTAAACAAAATATCACCTGCAGAAGTTAAACCGCCGAAAAGTATTATTGCTTCGGGATTTGTAATTGCAACCAGGTCAGCCAGTTTTATTCCCAAAATTTTAGTTGTAAAATCATAGACTTTAAGAGCAATTTTATCTCCTCTGTGTGCAGCTTCTGAAATTATTTTTGGAGTAAGTTCTTCATATTTACAATTCTCTTAGTTCGCTTTTCTCAGATGAATTAGAAAGTAATTCATTGGCGGTTTTTTTAATTCCTCCTGCAGAAACATAAGTTTCAAGGCAACCTTTTCTTCCGCAGCCACATTCTCTTCCATCGGGATCATATATTGTGTGTCCAAATTCTCCGGCAAAACCATCATTACCATAATAAATCTCACCATTTATAAAAATTCCGCTGCCAACACCAGTGCCTAATGTAACTACGGCAAAATTTTTCATGCCTTTGGCGGCACCGAATTGAAACTCGCCAATTGCTACTGCATTTGCATCATTGGTCATAACAGCAGGGAGCGAAAAATGTTTTTTAATTATTTCTACAACATTTACAGTACCCCATTTTAAGTTTGGAGGTTGTTCAACAGTTCCTTTAAAGTAATTTGCGTTAGGTGCGCCTATTCCGATTCCGACTAAATTATATTTATTTCCGATCTTTGAAAGAAGAGATTCACATTCGGAAAAAAGTCTTTTAAAAAATTTGTCTACAGGATCAGTAGGGTTTGTAGGTATTGTTGACGAAGTTATAAGGTTTCCTTCTTTATCAACGAAACCAAAAGCGGTGTTAGTGCCTCCAATATCAACTCCAAGTGCGATATCTGTACTTGAATGGTTGTTCATTACATACTCGGATTGTAAAGAGAACGATTTTTTTCAAAAATTATTTTTTTTGAAAAACTTAAGCGGAGAGACAGGGATTCGAACCCCGGAAGGACTTACATCCTTAACGGTTTTCAAGACCGCCGCATTCAACCACTCTGCCATCTCTCCGATTTTAACAATTGCTTAAATTTTATTCCGCTCTTATAACTTTTTATTTCTCGTTCTCTTCTAAATGCTTCAGATTTAGTTTCGAACTCTTCAGTGTAAACTATCTTCCAGGGAATATATCCTTTAGTTGATTTTGTTTTCCCTGAATTATGCTCATCTAATCTCTTAGTTAAGTTATTTGTATGGCCAATATAATATCTCTTTATTTTTAGACTTTTTAGTATATAAATCCAGTACATTTTCCAAAAAGTTTCTCAAGATCGCCGCATTTCCCGCAAAGCGGGATCTCGCTTTGCGATGACAACCTTTATCTCGCTACGCGGGGACTCTGCCATCTCTCCGTTTTTAACAATTGCTACAATCACTCTGCCATCTCTCTGGTTTCGCAAAGTAAATTTTTATTTATCAACTGCCAAATATATCAATACTTTTTTGATTGGACAACGTTTATTAAATGTAGAATGTAGAGTTTAGAATGTAGAATTATTTTTTAAACTTTTTAGTAAGCTTAATTACTATTGTTTGATTTAAGGCAGTATAGAAATATATTTAACATTTAAAATCTTGGAATAAATTGAACAAACAGGAATTAGACAACTTTAAATCATTCAGCAAATATCTTGCAGATGAAAGCGGTGAAATAATAAAGAGTTATTTTAGAACCGATATTAATATTGAATCAAAGCCGGATCTTTCTCCTGTAACAATAGCTGATAAAAAATCTGAAGAAACGATGCGTGAAATTATTATGAAAGAATTTCCAAGTCACGGTATTATTGGAGAAGAGTTTGGCGAGTATAACAAAGATGCCGAGTATAAATGGATTCTCGACCCCATTGACGGGACAAAAAGTTTTATATGTGGTGCTGTCGCTTTCGGTACTTTAATTGCACTTACAAAAAATGATGAGCCTGTTGTTGGAGTGATCAATCAACCAATTCTTGATGAGTTTTTGTTTGGTGATAATAACACAACAGAATTGAACGGTCAGGCAGTTAAAATGAGAGCCTGTAATAAAATTGAAGATTCTGTTCTTGTAACAACTGATCTTCTGCACATAGAAAAATATCAGAACATAAAAAAGTTCCTGGATTTTATTAAGAAAGTAAAACTTTACAGGGGATGGGGAGATTGTTATGGCTACTACTTACAGGCGACAGGCTATATCGATATTATGGTCGATCCTATTATGAACATCTGGGATATGATGGCATTGGTTCCTGTTATAAGAGGAGCGGGAGGAATAATAACTGATTATCAGGGGAAAGATGTGCTTAAAGGAAATAGTGTTATTGCAGCTTCACAAGCTATTCATTCAGAAGTAATCGGATTGCTCAATTGAGATTCTAAATTCTTACCACAAGAAAAACCACAGCAGTCATAATTGAGAAAACCAAAGCGGGAAGTTTGGGGTTTCTTGAATTAAAAATTACTATCATTGCTGTTATCCAAAGAACAAACAAAATAATCGATTGTAAATCGAAAAGTTCAGGTGATCGGAGGAACTTCTTTGTTTAAGGCATTAAGCTCATAAGTCTTTCTAAGAGGAGTTATAGCTATTGAATAAAAAAAGAAAAAAGTAACAGCAGGCAAAGTAAGCTTCTTTATTTTCTGATTCTCATTAAAATATTCGAGTCCAACTCGGAAGCTTAAAAGCAATGCTGTAAACAAAACAAGCGAACTTAAAATACTTATTTTAGATGGTAAAGAGGCTGCATCAGGATTTCCAGCAGTGATACTGTGAATATAAAAAACGATGAGAGTTATAACTGTGGCTGCAAGCCAGAGAAAAAATGAACGCTTCATGTTGTGAAGAATTTTTATCTCAACATAAAATAATTAGAGGGAAGTTCCTACTTTAAGCCGCAGGTTTGCGAAGATTGAAATCAAGCCGAAGTTGCCGCTTGAGGTATTTGAAAAGATTAAAGAGGGACCAACAGATATAGCACTAAATGCATAACCTTCAGCTATTTTTTGAACTAATACTTCAAGAATAAATTGAGGTTGCCTAACATCGCTGTGTGGCATGGCATCAAACCTGAAATCGAATGTACTACCGGCAAGAGACAATTCTCTTCCGGTAAAACCAACATGCCATTCATCGAGATATCTTGCAACATAAAATTTTGCTCTTGTTGATGCTAGTACACTGATTGGATAACGGAATTCCCAGTTAAAATAGGAACCGGTAACTATTTTTATTTTATAATTTCCCACTTCATATTTACGCCATCTTTCAATTTCAGTCTCTGACGCTTCTTCTAAAACTTTAGTATAGCTGACCTGTAAAAAATTACCAAGAGGTATAACATATCCAAGCTGTAAACCGTTAGTAGCAAAAAGATTATTATAATTGTTCTGATCTTTAAGATCTGTCATCGCGTCGATGGAGTTGAACAAGCCGCCAAAGAAACCGAGAATATGAAAATTTGCTTCGACAAAATTTGTTTCAAGGGGACCGGTATAAGGAGTTCCACTCCCGATTGAAATTCCTATATCTTTCCTGATCGAGAATCCGAATCTTTCTCCACCGAATATCTGGAAGAAAGGATTAATGTATTGTAGAGTTGATGAAATCTGCAAGGCGGTTGGAGGGGCAAAGACTTTACCGAAACGCATTCTTTCAACGACTCTTGTAAACACACTTCCCATATTAATAGTTTCCTGCAGATTTATTTTAAATGGGAAGGTTATAATCTTAGCTCTTGTCTCAGGTGTGAAAGCAAGAAACGGATAAAGTGTTCCTTTGATTGAGACTGTTTGATTGTTTGCATCACGGAGATCAACAATAATTTCTGCTTTTGGATCAGGCGGGTCAATGAAAATCTCTTCCTGCATTTTGATGAAGAGGCTGTCATTCAAAGGTTCCATCTGGTAATACAATATTTGTTCTTCCTCGTTCTGTGCACAAACCGGAATCGCATAGAAAATCATTAAAGCAAATATTAAATACAGAAAGTTTATTGGCTTCATCAAAAAGATCCGCTTATATGAACAATCATTTAAAATCATTTTTAAAATGATGTACCTACTTTTAATCTTAAGTTAGCAAATATAGAAATAACTCCGAAGTTTCCATCCTCTGTTGTCGAGAAAGTTACTGATGGACCCAAAGCAAATGCGCTGAAAGCCCAGCTTTGTGCAATCTTCTGGACTAAAAAATCAATAACACATTGCGGCTGCCTTACATCACTATGAGGCATGACATCAATTCTTAAATCAAAAGTGCTGCCAGCAAAAGAAAGTTCTCTTCCGGTTATTCCGATATGCCATTCATTTATGTATTGGGCCACATAAAACTTAGCCCTTGTCGAACCCATCATACTTACCGGATATCTTAGCTCCCAATTGAAACATGAACCTGTAAAAATCTTGGCTTTATATTTATCAGTATCGTACTTTGTATATTTTATGCTGTCGGGGGCACTAAGATCTTGCACAGTTTCCATGTAACTAACCTGAAAGAAATTGCCGAGGGGTATAGTATAACCAAGCTGAAAACCACTTGTAGTATAAAGGTTGTTATGATTATTATCCTGCTTAATATCAGTCAGTTCGCCTACGTTTGTAAATAGTCCACCGAATAATCCGAGTAAGTGAATATTAGCTTCTAAAAAGTTTGTTTCAAGTGCACCGGAATAAGGTGTTCCCACACCAACAGAAAAACCAAAATCATCTTTTATCGGCAACCCGAATCTTTCTCCGCCAAACAATTGAAGGAAAGGATTGATATATCCTTTGGTTGAAGAAATCTGAAGAGCAGTAGGCGGAGACAAAAATTTATTGACTCTCATTTTTTCAAATACTCTTGTGAACACACTTCCATAATTAATATTTTCCTCAAGGTTAAGCTTAAAAGGATAAGTAATAATATGTGCGCGGGTTTCCGGAGTTAAAGCAAGCAGAGGATAAAGAACTCCCTTAATCGATGCCGTCTGGTTATTAGCGTCTCTCAGATCAATTATTATTTCCGCTTTTGGATCCGGCGGATCAATGAATAATTCTTCCTGTATTTTTATGAAGAGGCTGTCATCAAACGGTTCCATCTGGAAATACATAATTTTTTCATCTTCGTTCTGTGCCATTAATTTACACAATGGTAAAGTGACAGCGATAAAGATGATTAAGAAGATGAGATTAGTTTTCATATTTTGCAAATGGATGGTTATTTGGAATAGTCGGTAAAGATGAAAGAATCTCCAACCTGAACGCGATCCTTTGATCTTTCATCAACAACAGTGAAAAAGAAATTTGCTTTGTATCTTCCTTGCGGGTCTTTAATATCTCCGTATCTGTTAACCCAGTCATCAAACCTGTTTTCATTTGGAGCGAGGTTAAGTGAAACATTATAAACAAGATTTCCCTTGTTATCCTTGATTGGTCCTGTTACAGAAATTGGACCTGTATATGTTACTTTTAATTGATCAGGTCTTTCGTCTGTGATTGTTACTGTAAAGACTGTAATTCTCTGGAGATCTTTCACATAAATTTCTGAGCCGTTCATTTTTGTTGTTACTTTTTCAATTTTGATATAGGGTGGTCTGTTTGGAACAACTTTAATTTTTTGTTCTTGTGTTCCAAATCTTGCAATCACTTCTGTTTGGTCCGTTAAATCAAAAGTTTTTTCTTCTCCCGCAGGAATAACCGCAAGAGGTTTGCTTGTATTTTTAGGATCAAAAATATAAGTAGGGACGCTGCCAGTGTTTTTTGCTTTATTCCATGTGTACTGTATAAATGTTTGTGTTACTGAAATAGGAAGCTGCATCAAGTTTTGTTCTTCAATTTTTTCAGGTTTTTCTTCGGGAGGCATCTCTTTTACTTTTTCAGATAATGTTTGAACTTTTTTATTTAATGAAGCCAGCTTTTGTTTTAGTCCTTCATTTTCAACTTTAACATTAGGATCAATATTAATAGAGAATTTTACATTTTGTGCATAAAGAGAATCAAGCACAACAACCAATGAATCTCTCACAGATTTCGAGACTGTCTGATCTTTAGCAACGACTCTGTTCAAATCCAGATCGGCACCTTTTAAAGCAAGTACAGTAATTACAAAAATGTAAAGCACCTGGTAGATTACGAACTTACTATCTCTTTCTTTCTTTACCATTTTATTGGATTATCTTTTTACAATAATTGATTCTAGATGCTTAAGACCTGCGACAGTTTTTTCATCACCGAGTGAATTTGAAGCCTGAACAATTGAATTCGCAAGTTCTTTTAATTGTTCAATCTTTTCCTGACTGATATGTTGTGTTGTATTAATTTTGTCTAAAATTGTACCTATAACATTGAAATTATCCTGTATTAGTTCGCTAAGCTGCAAAGTCTGTTCTAATACTGACTTTATAATTCTCAAGATCTTTAAGAGTAATTTCAGCACCTCTTGCAGCAGAGCCGGATCCGCTTCCCAATTGTTTCAGAAGATTTTTTGAGTTCTCTATTTGTATCCTTGAGAAATATCTTTCTTTTATATCTCTTACATGATTAACGATGTTCTGAAATTCCACGCCAAGCTGATCAAGAACAGGTTCAAACAATTTTCCAAGTGCAAGAACAATTAATGCTTTTACTTCAAACGGAACTGAGAGTCCGAGAAAAACTTCTTCTCCAAGTTTTATGCTGATAAGTAATATTGCAGCGCCGATAAGTGGCAACGCAGTTGAAATGCTGTCAATTACACTTGTATAAGAAGAGATGATTCTGTCTATAGTTTCAGAAGCCGGTGTTCTGATTATTTCTAATTTTAACTTATTGTATGCAAGGTATGAAAGAAAAATGAAGAGAGCATAGATAACTATCGGAAGCCACCAAAAACTATAAGGAGCAATTGTGCTTTCGCCCGGGTTCCATGCAGGGAATAAACTTTGAGCAATCTTAACCGTAATATTTCCAAGTAAAGGAACGCTTGAAAGATCAAGAAAGAAAGAAAAAACAAGAGCTACCAGGGATATAATTGCCGGCTTAATTATTAAAGAGAACCTGATCTCGTTTATTTTAGTTTCTGTATAACGTTCAAGTTCTTCTTCCAATCCATCCTTTGAGTAAATATCAGGATATTTTGGATTACTAAGTTCAGTATCTTCTTTTGTTTGTCCTGTATTTAACATTAAATACCTTTCGATTTAATATTCCAAAGAAAAATTGAAGGTTATAAAAACAAATTAAAAGTCAACTATCATACCAGCATTGCTCCTCACCAACCTGTTAGTTAGAAAACTTAATAACATCTGGTTTCAGCGAGAATTTTAGAAAACCATCTTATGTCAGGAACGGCGCTAAAAATATTAAAAAAAGGATTCACCTGAAAGGACATTTATTTTAGTTGATTGCTAAACCTATCTTAAATCTTTAAGTAATCGAATATTTTTCGGTTGTTAAAGCAAATATTGCTTAAAAATTTAACATTAGGAGCCAGCACTTTTTGTTAATATTTGTTAAAAGATTTAGCTATCTTTATTAAACATCCCGGTAAAGCTAAAGTGAGAATTCGAAAGAGTTCTCATTTAAGCATCTTTATAAAATTAATTTGATGTTGTTAAAAGTTTGTGATGAATTTCTAAATCATCTTAAAGATAATACATCTGGAATTTGAAATAACTTTTGAAAAAGATAACTAAGAATATGAGTGACGAAAAATTGAAGAGGAAGAGGAGCAAATCTAAATCCTAAGAACAGGTTTGAAAAATTTTCTGTCGAGGACTTTACTTTTGATGACTGGCAGGTTTCTGAAGAACCTGAAGATAATAATGTTCCTACTGAATATTACATCGACGAATCGAAAACAGTTATTGCAAAGAATGACAGCTATGATGTGGGATTTGATTATTCTTTTAATCCTTACAGAGGATGTGAGCATGGATGTATTTATTGTTATGCAAGACCGACTCATGAATATCTCGGCTTTTCATCCGGTGTTGATTTTGAAACAAAGATTATGGTGAAACCGAATGCAGCATCTTTACTTGAAGAAGAATTTAAAAAGAAAAGTTACAAACCCGATATAATAATTTTTTCCGGAAATACAGATTGTTATCAACCTCTCGAAAGGAAAATGAAGATAACGAGAGAAGCACTTAAAGTTTGTTTGAAATATGGAAACCCTGTAGGAGTGATTACAAAGAATGCGCTTATCCAGAGAGATGTAGATGTACTTAAAGAAATGTCTGCTCTTGGAATTGTTTCAGTTACCATTTCCGTTACAACTTTAGATAAAGAACTTGCAAGAAAAATGGAGCCGAGAGCATCGACTCCGGAAATGAGATTAAGAACAATTGAAGTTATGGCTGAAAATAATATTCCTGTGAGTGTAAATGCAGCGCCAATAATCCCCGGATTAAATGATAAAGAAATTCCTAACATACTTAAGGAATCTTCTAAGCAGAGGTGCGGAATCCGCCGGATATATAATGCTAAGGCTTCCTTATTCAGTTAAAGATCTTTTTATCGAGTGGATACAAAGAGAATTTCCGGAAAGAGCATCAAAAGTAATTAATAGTATAAGATCGATAAGAAACGGAAAACTTAACTCTTATGAATTTGGCAAAAGATTCAGAGGGGAAGGTGAGCGGGCAGATACAGTTAGAAATCTTTTCCAGATAAGCTGTAGCAAATATGGATTGAACAGGAAACATTTTAATCTTACTACGGAACATTTTAAGTCGAATTTTACCAAACAATTACAGTTATTTGAATAAACAGTTTTTCAGACAAAAAAGATTTGTATTTTTGAAACCAATTATAAATTAAAACATCAAACACTACAATTATTATGGCACAAAAGAAAACAAATACAAAGACAAGACAAATCGGGAAGAAACCGCAGGAAAAAAAACCTCTTATCAATCCAAGATATAAGAACGCTTTCTGGACAACAATAATTATTATAATCTTATTAATATTTTTTATAGTAAATAATACTAGGAAAGAGCCTGAAAAAGGACCATATCCTCCTGGATATAATCCTCAAAAATCTGAGCTACCAAAATAATTGTAGTAAAAAATAATTCTTATAAAATAAAGTGAAAGTTATGAAAGTGAATAAAGATTTCTTTTTAGTTCTGATCATGGTTTTAAGTTTTAGTGCATTTAGTTGCAGTAAGGATAAAACCAAAGAAACTTCTTCTTCAAATAATCAGGTACAGGAACAGGTTAATACAAGTAAAACCAATAAGACTAAAGCCCCTGACTTTACATTAACCAGCACAAGCGGCAAAAAGGTTAATCTCTCAGATTACAAAGGAAAAGTAGTTATTCTGGATTTCTGGGCAACCTGGTGCGGACCCTGCAGAATGGGTGTTCCCGATCTTGTCTCTATTCAAAAAGAGTTTAAAGATAAAGTTGTAGTTATTGGAATTTCTCTTGATGATCAGCGTACAATGAGTGACATACCACCTTTTATGAAACAGTACGGAATTAATTATCCTATTGTTTTTGGAACAAATAAAGTTGTAATGGATTATGGAAACATCGAAGCAATTCCTACTTCATTTGTAATCGATAAAAAAGGATTTATAGTTGATCAGAATATCGGCTTAGTTCCGAAAGAAAAGTTCGTGGATAAAATTAATAGTTTGATAAAAGAGTCGTGATTTATTTCCTGAAAAGATAAATTATCAGGCTGATTACCAGGCTAAGTATAAGAGAAGTGACAATAGGGAAATAAAAGGTAAAATTTTTATTCTTGATATAGATATCTCCGGGTAGTTTGCCGAGAAGAGGAATTTTATCCCCGAAGAAAAAAAGTAAACCTAATATCAAAATAAAAATCCCGCCAAAGATTAATAGCTTTCCTATTTGTTGAAATTCTGACATGCATTAGTTTTATAAAATTGATTGCTTTTAATTAGAAGGCTTTATTTTAAAGCCCTTTTCTTAAAAACTTTGGCTCTTCGAGAGTAAGTATTAATGAAATTCTATGTGAATCGGGAAGTCTGTCAATATCGGATTGACTGAATCTTGCAAAGGAATAATCAATGTTAAGCTTCGGAAGTTTTATTCCTGCTCCGATTGTAAATTGTTTTACATCATTATAACCGCCGCGAATTGAGAAGAGGTTTTTAAATGTATATTCCAATCCGACATGAGAATCAAAACTTATAGGTCCTAAGTTTCCATAAGCTGATGATCTTCTGTTTTCAAATCTTACATCTAAGTCAAGTGCGGGAGTAACTGTGCCGCCAAGTATATTTAGTTGATAAGCTGTTCCTATTTTGGCAGTCGGAGAGATTAGCTCATTTCTGCCAGTACTCCATGCGACAATAGTAGTAGTTACATCTTGAATATTTGCACCGACATAAAGGTTTTCAACCGGGGAATAAAGAGCGCCAACATCAAAGCCGATTCCGTTTGCATAATACTCTGCAATATTCCTGTGAATTATTTTTACGCTGGCTCCCCAATAAAAATTATCGGAATGTTTCTTAGCAAAAGATAAATAAAAAGCCCAGTCCTGATCACTGAACTCTGTTATCTTGCTGTAATCTAATCTGTCAGTATTAATATCAACAATGCCGTCGCCGTTTGCATCATAAAGAGCGTTGCGCGTGTCCGGTATGCCATCAACACCGAGACGAATAATGCTTAAACCAAAACTCATATCGCTTCCATAAGGAATTGCAACTGCAGCGTAATCATAATTTTCTAAGACTTCCAAATTGCTCAGCGTGCATCAAAGAAACTTGAGGATAATTCAGATTTGCAAGTCCCGCAGGATTATAGTAACCGGCTGTAATATCATTTGCAACAGCGGTAAAAGCTCCGCCCATTCCGAGTGCTCTTCCACCAACTCCGATAGCCATAAATTCACCGGCGTATTTAGCAAATACTGTTTGTGCATTGGATTGAGAAATGAAAAGTGAAATGAATGTGGCTAACAGGAAAAGTTTTTTATGCATCAGGGAGTCCCGGTATTTGTTTTTTCCAACTAAAATGTTGCTCAAAATTGACAATTTGGTTTTGAAAGTCAAGGCTAAATTAGTGGGGATGAATAAACTTTAATTAACTTTTTTCCATTCATCCATTCAATCATACACTTTACTTTGCCTTTCCCTGGTTTGCAACTGCCTGTGCAGCTTTTGCAATTTCATCAGGATCGCCGAGATAATAATTCTTAATCGGCTTCAGATTTTCATCGAGTTCATAAACAAGAGGTATGCCAGTTGGTATATTCAATTCAACTATCTTATCATCAGGAATTTTATCAAGATATTTAACTAAAGCTCTCAGGCTATTTCCGTGAGCGGCAATAATAACTCGTTTACCTGATTTAACTGTTGGTGCAATTACATTCTCCCAATAAGGAACGAATCTTTCAACAGTATCTTTAAGACATTCAGTTAGTGGAAGATCCTTTTCATCCAAATCATTGTAACGCGGATCTTTGCCTGGGTATCTTTCATCAGTTTTTTCTAAAACAGGTGGCTGGATATCATAACTTCTTCTCCAGATTTTTACCTGGTCATCTCCAAATTTTTGTGCTGTCTCAGCTTTGTTTAATCCCTGCAAAGTTCCATAATGTCTTTCATTTAATCTCCAGTTACGAACAACAGGAATCCACATTAAATCCATTTCATCTATAACAGTCCACAAAGTTCTTATTGCTCTTTTTAAAACGCTTGTGTATGCTATATCAAAAACGAATCCTTCTTTTTTTAGAAGCTCGCCGGCTTTTTTAGCTTCTCCTTTTCCTTTTTCGGATAAATCAACATCCGTCCAGCCGGTAAAACGATTTTCCTTATTCCATGATACTTTCTCCATGGCGAAGCAGAACTACTTTAAACATCATAACTCCATTATTTTCTAAAAAATTAACATGTAAAAATACATAGTATGATCCCCCTTTCAAAAAATCAGGATGTCCAGTCTCCAATAATTTTTCTTGCTGCTATAATCTGACCTGTATGGTGAGAGTTATGATCAATTACGATTAATATTTCTCTTAAGTAAGTATGATTTTTTGTATGGGGAATTACTGAAGTCAGGTCCATGCTTTCATCTTTTACAATATCAACAAGCTTTTTGAGATCACTATCAAATTTTGAAATAGATTTATTCCATTCTTCATCTGATATTTTATCATTCCCTTTTGGCCAGTAACCTTCCGGCCATTCGGGAGATTTCCAATCCGGGTTTAAAATGTATTGTACAATGTCTTCCTGTGTTATCCTTATATGTTCGAGAAGCTGCCAAACTGAATGAAAATCAGGAGAAGGTTTTTTATTTCGGTTTTCCGGTTTTAGGTTTTTTATTGCGGACTTAAGTGAAAGATGTGCCTGTTCTTTTGTCAGTGCATTAATTAAATTTTCTCTGAAAATTTTTTCGTTCATTTTTGTTCCTTATTCTAAAACAATATTGACAGATTATTTTTTAAAATCAATATACTAGAGAAAATATGATAAATTAATATCAGTTTTTATAAAAAATAGATTTAACACAACCGCCGTCTTAGTTGTCTAAGCAGTTGGAAAGAAAAACAAAAAAGCGAAGGGCATTAAAAAATGAAAAGAATATTTATGTTTTTACCGGCTTTAATTTTGATTTTCCTGAACGGCTGTGGTGATGAAGAAATAAAAAGTATTTGGAATGATAATTCAATTGTTGTTGATGGTAACCAGGCAGACTGGTTAGGAAAACTGAAGTATTTTCCTGATCAAAAAGTTGGTGTGGGAATAGCAAATGACAGTGAAAATTTATATTTGTGTTTAGCAACAAGTGATACTGCAAGGATGTTCCAGCTTTTTATAACTGGCTTTACTGTTTGGTTTAATCCTCCAAGTGGAGAGAAAATTGGAATTCAGTATCCGCTGACATTGGAGGAAGCAGGTGGTACAATGCCGAGATGGAACAGGCAGGAAGGTGAGAGACCTGATTATAAAGTCAGGCTTGATCAATTTAAAAGTACTCAAACAGAATTCAGAATTGTTAATGCCGATAATTTTCCGTTAACTTCTTACAATCTTAAAAATGATATAGGAATAAGCATTGATGTTGGTTATCAATTGGGATTGCTAGTTTATGAAATGAAAATACCTTTAAAAAATAGTCTTGTAGGAGATCACATTTTAAACCTGTCGGCTGGTAATGAATTTACTTTAAGTTTTGAATCAGGAGAATTTAATAGGAGCAGTTTTAGAGGAAGTGGAGATCGTTCCGGCTTTGGAATGGGAAACCCGCCTGAAGGAGGTATGGGTGGGAGAGAAGGCAGGGGGGAAGGTGAAAGAGAAGGAAGAGGCGAAATGGGCGGTGGGATGGGTAGGGGAGGACAAAGACCAAGTCTTGAAAAAATTGATTTTGAAGTTTCTGTTAAACTTGCGGCAGGCAAATGATAATTAATGCACTTCACTTTTTGTGGAGAGCAAACTTTATCCTAATCTTTTTCTGAATCTTAAAGAGCTTAAAGTGAGGATAAGAATTCCGATTCCCAACAATGTTAATGTTTCAGGAATAAGTTGGAGAAGTCCGTCTCCCTTCAGAACTACACTTCTCAAAATTGTGATATAATATCGCAACGGAATTAAATAAGTAATTGGCTGTATCCATCCCGGCATATTTTCAATTGGAAATGCAAAACCGGAAAGGAAGTTCATTGGCATAAGAATACCGAACATTGCAACCATCATTGCCTGTTGTTGTGTCTTTGAAATTGTGGAGACAAATAAACCTAATCCCAAAGAAGAAAGAACGTAAATTAAAGATGCAAACATAAGATATAGGAAATCACCGCGAACAGGAATACCGAACCAGAAAACCATAACACTCATCACAAGCAGCACATCAAAAAAACCTAATATTACAAAAGGTATAATTTTTCCGATTATAAGCTGGAATGGTTTTATAGGTGTAACTATAAGTTGTTCCAGCGTTCCTATTTCACGTTCCTTTACAATTCCCATTGCCATAAGAACAGTTGTTATTACTGTTAAAAGTAAACCCATTATTCCCGGCACCATAAAATTTCTTGTCTTAAGATCGGGATTGTACCATACTCTGATTTCCGGATTAATTGTAGTTCCGGCAGAGCTTTTTAATCCCGCTTTGTTGCTCTTCTCTAAAAGAATATTCTTTGAATAGCTGGATACAATTCCATTTACATAACCAAATGCGATTGAAGTTTTGTTTCCATCCGAACCATCAAATAATGCCTGAATTTTTACTGTCTCTCCCACGTTTTATTTTTTTTTCAAAATCATTTGGAATCACCAACGCCCACAAAACTTTTCCCTTATCTATCTGGTTCACTACACTTTTATAGTCATCAACATAACTATCTATTGAGAAATAACCGGAACGCTGAAATTTTTCTATGAAGTCACGGCTTGTTATCGTCTTATCCTGATCAAATACTGCTGTGCTAACATTATTAACGTCGAGTGTTGCAGCGTAACCTAACAGAACAAGTTGAATCACTGGAGAAAAAAATACCAATGCGAGTAGACGGGGATCTCTTTTCAACTGTAAAAATTCTTTAATGATTATATTTAAGATTATTTTCATTTTAAAAAACCTTCGAGGTCAGTGAATTCGTAAACATTGATTAACCTCGAAGGTTCTCCTACTTCTTTTTCAGAACAATAATGAGTAATCAAATTTCACCTTTTCTGTTTTTATGAACGAAACAAATTCATCAATGGAATCAAATCTTTTCAACATCTCATCTTTATCTGTGATGCCCGAATTGGTTAAACCAAAATATTCCTTTGCAGAAGAATATTCCCATTCTTCGGGTTGATTTACCAGTCCTGCCTTTATGGGATTATTTAGGATGTATTTGCACAACCAAATAAAGTAATTTTCGTCAGTTATTAATTTACTTTTTGATCTTCCTTGAAGCAGTACACCTGTTCTATCATATTTTTTATTCGTCCCTTTTGTATATGCGTTGGTCAAATTGCCTATAAATTTTCCTATAGTGTATTCGTTGGTTAACTGCTTTACAAACAAATGAAAGTGGTTTGGCGAAAGACAATAACAAATAATTGTGATTGAGTATTTTTGTTTGTATTCCTTTGCCTTACGAAGAAAGTATTTGTAATCTTTATCTTCAAAAAATATAGCACCTTTGTTTACTCCCCTATTATAAAGATGATGATATGAATTCATGTTGTAAAACTTTGGTATATCCATTTTATTTTCTATAGCCGTTAGAACCTTCGAGGTTGCTCTTCGTTTTATTCATTGTTAACCTCGAAGGTTGAGGCTGTTTTTCTTATTTATAATTGTTGACAGCGTTAAAAAGACTAAAGAAAAAATTATTAAGTAAATTACCTGCGGCCAGAATGCTTCCATTCCAACTCCTTTAAGTAAAATATCTCTAAGTATGATTATGTAAAACTTAACAGGGGTTATGTTGGTTATTATTTGAATTGCCGCCGGCATACTTTCTATGGGATAAATAAAGCCCGACAAAATAAAAGAAGGAAGCAATGAAACCATAGTTGATATTTGAAATGCAACCTGCTGTGTATCTGAAATTGTTGAAACCAATATTCCAAGATTGAGGCAGGCAAAAAGAAAAATTAATGTAGTTATAAATAAAATAATTAAATTTCCATTAATAGGCATTCCAAATAATATTTTTCCAGATATCAAAATAACTGATGCTATAAACAAAGCTATAACTACATAAGGTATTGTCTTTCCAACCAACATTTCCAGAGATGATAAAGGAGAAACATTAATTTGTTCTATAGTGCCTCTCTCCTTTTCTCTTACAACTGATAACGAAATAGATACTACCGAAGTGATTATCAAAATCATAGAGATTAAACCAGGAATCAGGAAAAGAGTAGAATTTAAATCCGGATTGAACCAGAAACGCGGTTGAAGATCAATCGGGATATAAGGTTCTCTTCCCCTCACAGCCAAAGCCTCATGTGTTATTTTTTGTGAAAAAGTTGAAGTCGCGATTGTCATATAATTACCAACAACAGCAGCAGTATTAGCATTAACCCCTTCAACAAGTATCTGGATTTTGGGTTCTTTACCTGAGTTAATATTCCTGGAAAGATCATCCGGGATTACAATTACAACCTGGGCATCACCGTTATCTAAAACTTTTCTTATCTGTTCTTCGGAATCTAAACTTCCGACATAATCAAAATAATCTGAGCTCGTAAGCCTGTTTATGAAATCCCTGCTGTAATCAGATTTATCCCTGTCATAAACAAACATTTTAATATGGTGAACATCAAAACTAATTGCATAACCGAAAAGCACGAGTAGAATAAGTGGGAAGACAAAAAGAACATATAGCATTCTTGTGTCGCGTTTTAATTCTCTTACTTCTTTTCTTGCTATAGCTAAAATTCTTGTTAACATTTTTTAGTAAGTCTTTTCCAGAAGGTGAATAAAAACATCCTCAAGGGTAGGAACGATTTTATTTATCCTTGAAACATTTATTGAGTTTGCATTTAATATGTTTTTTATTTGATCTTCGTTTTTGTATTTATCATTAACGATGATATGAATTTGATTTCCAAAGATTGATGTTTCATCAACAAAGCTTTCTTTCTCAAGTATTTCCATTGCAGTTACAACTTTTTCACATTCTATTTCAAGTATTGTGTTCTTCAGATATTTTGTTTTTAATTCTTTTGATGTTCCTTCCGCTATGAGTTTTCCTGCATTTATCAGAATTATATTGTTACAATATTCGGCTTCTTCAAGATAGTGTGTTGTTACTAATATAGTTGTTCCTTGTGATGAAAGTTCATTTATTAAATCCCAGAAATTTCTTCGCGAAATTGGGTCAACACCGCTTGTTGGTTCATCTAAAAAAACGATGCCCGGTTTATGAATTACTGCGGTGCCGAGTGCAAGTCTTTGTTTTATCCCACCTGGAAGGGAACCCGTGAGAGTTTTTTCCTGTCCTTCTAAGTTTGCAGTCTTTAAAACCCATTTTTTTCTTTCTTTAAAACGTTTCCCTTCGAGTCCATAAACTCCGCCGAAGAAATTTATATTTTCTTCAACAGTCAAATCATTATATAGAGAAAATTTTTGAGACATATAACCGATATTTTGTTTTACATTATCCGGGTCATTCATTACGCTGAAACCTCCAACCTTAGCATCTCCGGAAGTCGGCTCAAGTATTCCACAAAGCATTCTTATTGCTGTAGATTTTCCTGCGCCGTTAGCTCCGAGAAAGCCAAAGATTTCACCTTTCTTTAACTTTAAAAGAAATACTGTTGACTGCCGTAAAATCACCGAATTTTTTTGTAAGATTATTTACTTCGATTGAATAACCTTCAAGGTTAGGGGATTGTTTAGTGTTGGTAACCCTTGAAGGTTCTCCACCCATTCCAGTGTTAGAAAAATATTTTGTAATCAGGTCACTTTTTTTCATCTAATTTATATTGTGTACTTTGTTAAACTTAATTCTTTAGAACCTTCGAGGTTACTCTTCGTTTTACTCATCTCTAACCTCGGAGGTTTTTTAATTACTTACTAAATAAATAAAAACATTTTCTAACGAAGCCGGTACCTGCCTGTGACTAATAATATCAATTCCATTTTTTCTTCAGGAGTTCTTCAAGAGATTTATATTCAGTTTCATAGTTACCAACCATTACATTAACTCTGTCACCAAACATCTGTACTTCATACCTTGTATTTTCTTTAACTAATTTTTGAGCTTCTCTTGCATTACTGCATACGATTTCAATTACCTCTCTATTAATTGATTCTTTTATTTTTTTAGGAGTGTCGAGACTGATTATTTTTCCTTTGTGCATCAATGCTACTCTGTTGCATCTCTCCGCCTCATCTAAATAAGGTGTTGTCATAAAAATTGTAATTTCTTCTTTTAGCAGACTTGAAAGTATTTTCCAGAAATCTCTCCTCGAAACCGGATCAACTCCGGTTGTTGGTTCATCTAAGTAAAGAATTTTTGGACGATGTATAAGACTGCAGGCGAGAGCGAGCTTTTGTTTCATTCCGCCGGATAAATTATCGGCTAATCTTTCACGGAAAGCAGTTAATCTTGTGAACTCGAGTAATTCGTTCCTTCTTTCTTCATAGTTTTTTACTCCATGTATGTCGGCAAAAAACTCAATATTTTCATCGACGGTAAGATCGCCGTATAAACTGAATTTCTGAGACAAATATCCGATCTGGTCCTGAATCTCTTTCCGGTTCTTTGTTATGTTTTTATCAAATGTTAATGCCTCTCCCGAATCAGGGTTCAACAATCCACAAAGTATTCTGATCGTAGTAGTTTTGCCGGCGCCATCAGGTCCAACCAAACCAAACATTTCACCTTTACCAACTTCGTAAGTTACGCCATGTACTGCTTCAACGTCATCGTAGGATTTTTTTAAATCGTTTATTTTAATTATTGATTCCATTTATATTATATTTTTTTTTTTCTTCTCGCTTTTTCTAATCTTGCAATTTTGTAATCTTTTATTTTGCAATTATAAATGAACTACTGCATCCGCCGGCATTCCTGGTTTCAATTCGAACGTGGGATTTTTAATTTCTATCTTTACTGCAAAAACTAATTTTGTTCTTTCATCTTTTGTCTGAATATTTTTTGGTGTAAACTCTGCTTCGGGAGAGATGTAAGTAATTTTCCCTTCATATTTTTTATTGGGATATGTATCTGAACTAACGTCGGCGGTTTGTCCTAATTTTACTTTTCCCAGCTCTTCTTCAGAAACATAAATAACAAGATTTACTTCACTTAAATCAGAGACTTTGAATAAAGATGAGAGCATTGTTACAGTTTCTCCCGGTTCAAAGAATTTTTTTACTATAATTCCGTTAATAGGAGACTGAACATAAGAATCACGGATTTGTTTCTTTAAGAGATTCATTGCAGCTACTTGTTTGTCAACATTTGCTTTGCTTGTCTTATGTCTTCCGGGCGTGCAAAATTGTTAAGCTTTTTTAAATTTTCTTTTGCTGAAGTTAACTGAGCCTGAGTAATATTTAATCTTGAAGCGGCATCTTCATATTGTTTTTCAGTTATAGATTTCGAATTGAAGAGTGCTTTCATTCTTTCTGCATCTTTCTGAGCAGTTTCAAAACTTACCTGTGCCTGAGTAACAGCTTCTTCCCCCTGTTTAATGTCCTCTTCTCTTGCACCGGCTTTAAGCAGATTAAGTTGTGCCTTAGCCGCTTCTTCTGCGGCAACTGCCTGCTGAAGCTGGTAAGCTAATATTTCATGATCTATAATTAAAACCGTATCGCCCACATTAACATTTTCTCCTTCATCCTTTAATAGAGAAAGAACTTTACCGGTTACCTGTGAGCTTACTGTAACATTTGTTGCTTCAATATTACCGGAAGCCTCTATTGAATTTTTATCATTTCCATTTCCGCATCCGAATATCAGCAGTAAAATAAATGCGGGTAAATAATTAATTACTTTCATTTGTCTGCTCCGATTTAAGTATTTTAAAAGCTTTTTTACCTTTTTCTGTCATTATTCCGTTCATTAAAATTCCTATAGTTTCTTCGACGGAAGTCTTTAGGGAAAATTTATTGTTCATTATAAATTCAAAATTAGTAGCGCCTCTGATAGAAGAAATAAAAACATTTATCATTATCGGTAAAGGAGTATCGATAAAAAATCCTTCACTCTTTCCCTGTTCAAAGACTTTCCCGATGTTCGTCGTCATCATTTTAGTTCTGAACGCGTCAATTTCCTTCCAGAGGTCAGGCATTTGAGTTTGAACATCTTCTAAAAATCTTTCATTTATTCTGGAGATCATACCCCCAACAAATTTAAATATCTCATACAATTTAGTAACGGCATTCGATTTAGTTTCAATTATTTTCTGCAAACTTTGCTTGTTGTTGTTGAAGAAACCGTATGTAACTTCTCTTACTAAATCTTCTTTAGTGGAGAAATGTTTATAGATAGTTTTCTTGCTGATTCTTAGCTGTGAAGCGATATCATCCACTTTTGTTTTATAAAATCCTTCACGTAAAAATGTTTCTAAAGAGTGATCGATTATTTTTTGTTTATCTTCTTCCATTTTAATTACTTAGGAAACTATTTTTGTTTTTACAGTTTCCAATATAATAAACGGAAACTATTTTGTCAAGAAAAGTTTCCTGTTTTTTTATTTAATAATAGTTAATATTGTATATAACTTTTAAAAAAACATCGGGGGCTCTATGAAAAACGCTTATTTATTTACTTTTTTTTAATTTTAAGTTTTTGCAGCCTTTGTTAAGGCTCAGTCTAAAAATGAAGAAGATATAGATTCAGCATATCAAAATGCAAAGAAAGGAATTTACTGGGCATTAGAAAATATTCCTGAAAAGAAAAGACTTGAATAATGATCTTATTGCTGATGATAAACTTTATGCGAGTGTTAAACTTGAAAAAGAAATTAACGGAATTAAGATAGAATCAACCGGTTACTATCTTTCCAATTCAGTTACGATAAGTATTTACAAGTCCTACGATAGCCTGGTTAAAGAAGGTTATCTCAAAAAAATTCCGTCAGAGTAATCTAAATCTTTTCAATCCAACTTCTTGACTTAATAATAAAAAAAAAGTATTATGCCTGTAACGGTCGTTACAATTCATAAATAAAATGAAAAAAGAGATTCAGTAATGAATCACCACAGGCTAATTGAAATTTTCCTTCAGGTCGCCCCGATCAATGCATGTTCGGGAAGGGAAAAACCTGTAGCTGATTTCATAAAGAAATTTCTTTCTCCATTTGGACTACAGGTAATCGAAGATTCTGCAAACATATATTCAATGAGCAACACGGGAAATATTATTTGCAAGAAAGGTGACGGAGGAGATTTTATTTTACTTTCACATATGGATACTGCCAGACCTACGAAGAAGCTTAAACCTGTAGTTGAAAATGATAGAATTGTATCGGATGGAAATACTATTCTGGGTGTAGATAACAGAGCCGGTATTTCGATATTACTCTATTTACTCGAACATATCTTTATAGAAAATATTAAGACAAAGAATTTTACTGTTGCTTTTACAACCTGTGAAGAAACCACTTTGATAGGTTCAAAAAAACTCGGAGTTAATGGGCAAATTAAAAAGGGATTTATTTTTGATTCCTCTCACAGACCCGGCAATTTTATTCATTCAGCATGCGGTTCTTTAGGTTTTAAAATTACTGTAAACGGAGTTGCTTCTCATTCAGCTCTTGCACCCGAAAGCGGAATAAACTCTATTGCAATTACTTCGAATGCTTTAAGTAAAATAAAACAGGGCAAATTAGATTCTGAAACTACTTTGAATATTGGGAAAATATATGGAGGTTCCGCAGTAAATGTTATTCCGGAAAAAACAACTGTTGAAGGAGAAATAAGATCATTTAAAACTGAAAGAGTTGAAAAAATTTTTGATGAAGTGAAAAATATTTTTGAGTCGGAGGCAAAAACTTTAAATGCGAGTTGTGAAATTGAATTTCAATGGGAGTTCAGACCATACACTGTTCCCACTGATTCTAAAGTTTATAAATATGCTGTTGATGCAATTAAGAAAACTGGACTTGAACCCAAACCGCAAATCTCTCTTGCCGGAAGCGATGCAAACTCTTTAAATGCAAATGGAATTGAAGCTGTTAATCTCGGAATAGGTGCACAAAATCCTCATTCAAATAATGAATTTATTTTAATTGAGGACCTCCTTAAAAGTGCCGAGATAGCTTTAGAACTTGTAAAACTATAGAGGTTAAATGAAAAAACTTATACTCTTTTTCTTTATCATTTTATTTACTTCCTCTTTTCCGCAGCCCAAAGGTCATCTAGTTATTATTGGCGGGGGAGAACGAACTGAAAAGATAATGCAAAAAATTGTTGATCTTGCCGGAGGCACAGGATCTGAATTTATTGTTATACCAAATGCAAGTTCGGAACCTGTTGAAACGGGGAAATATCATGCTGATGAATTTAAAAACCTCGGCTGCAAAAATGTTAGTTATCTTATCGCTGATTCTCTAAACGTAAATAATGATGAAACTATTAAGAAGTTCGATAATGTAAAATGTGTTTTCTTTTCGGGTGGAGATCAAACCAGGTTAACAAAATATCTTCTTAATTCTAAATTGTTGAAAAAGATAAAAGATATTTACAATGCCGGCGGAGTAATAAGTGGAACAAGTGCCGGCGCTGCGGTTATGAGCAAAATAATGATTACTGGAGAAGAACTATTGAATAAAGATTCTTCTGTTGCTTATAATACAATAATGAAAGGAAATATAGAGCACGTTGAAGGATTCGGATTTGTTCAGAATGCAATAATAGACCAGCATTTTATTAAAAGAAAAAGAAACAACAGGCTTCTTAGTCTTGTACTTGAATTTCCAGAAAAGTTAGGAATCGGGATTGATGAATCTACCGCTGCAATAATTTATCCTGATGGCACTCTTGAAGTTCTTGGTGAAAGCCAGGTTTTAATATTTGATGCCACTCATTCTAAAAATATACGCGTTAACGATGATAATAAACTTTCTGCTTCCAATATCATTTTAGATGTTCTTTCTTCAGGACAAAAATTTGATCTCAATAAAAAAATTGTAATTGAATGAAGCTTAAAAAATTTAAAGCTCCGAATACTTTCGTTATTATATTTTCTTTGATTGTAATTACTGCAGTGTTGACCTGGGTAATTCCCGGAGGGGAATATCAACGAAAGGAATTTGAAGGAAGAAAAGTTGTTGTTAACAATTCATTTAATTATGTAAAAAGTAATCCACAAGGCATTGATGATATTTTGATGGCGCCAATAAGAGGTTTTGTTGATGCTTCTTTAATTATCGGTTTAGTGTTTATTGTTGGCGGCGCATTTGGAGTTTTCAGAAAAACAGAAGCCGTTGACTCACTAATTTTTTCGATTGCTAAAGCTCATAAAAAATCTGGATTTCTGCGGGTTGCTTTAATTCCTGTTATAATGATTATCTTTTCTTTAGCCGGCGCAGTTTTTGGAATGAGTGAAGAAGTAATTCCTTTCATATTAATATTTGTTCCTCTCTCACTTATACTTGGATACGATACAATTGTTGGAGTTGCAATGCCTTTTGTCGGTGCGGGAGCAGGTTTTGCCGGAGCTTTCTTTAATCCTTTTACAATTGGAATTGCTCAGGAGATTTCAGGTCTTCCTTTATTTTCAGGATTGGTTTACCGGATAATCGTTTGGTTTGTTGTAACTGCCGTTGCAATTGTTTTTGTTTTAGTCTATGCAAAAAAAATTAAAAAAGATCCTGCTAAAAGTATAACTTACGAAAGCGATCTTAAAAAAAGAGAATCTTTAGACTTCGATAAAATCAAAGATCATGAAGGAATTGCAACACGGCACAAATTTGTTCTTATAACTTTCCTTGCCGGGCTTGCTGTTCTGATTTTTGGTGTGTTAAAATACAAATGGTTTATAGAAGAATTAGCCGCTGTTTTTTTTGCTACTGGAATTGCAGTTGGAATCGTTGGAAAATTATCTGCTAGTGAAATCACAAAATCATTTTTAGACGGAGCTAAAGATTTAGTTGCTACTGCTCTTGTCATTGGTCTCGCAAGAGGCATCTTAATTATTTCACAGGATGGAAAAATAATAGATACAATTCTCAGTTATCTATCAACTCCTATTTCATCTCTTCATCCTGTTATATCTTCGCAGGCTATGTTTATCGTTCAGACTTTTATAAACTTTTTTGTACCTTCGGGAAGCGGGCAGGCGGTTTTAACAATGCCCATTATGGCTCCTTTATCTGATCTAGTCGGAGTAACAAGGCAAACTGCCGTTCTCGCATTTCAGTTTGGAGACGGTTTCAGCAATATGATAATTCCCACTTCGGCAGTCACTATGGGAGTTCTTGCACTTGCAGAAATTCCATGGGAAAAGTGGGCTAAATGGATTCTGCCGCTTGAAATACTTTTTTTAATTGTTGGATTGGTATTGTTAATACCACCGTACTTAATAAGTTGGAATTGAAATTTATTGTTCTTAACAAATAATTTATTAATCAAAAGGAGAAAAGTACTATGAAAAAATTTTTACTCTTAGGGGCGGTAGTTCTTTGTATATTTAGTTTTAATAGACCTGTATTCTCTCAGGTTGATTTATACCTGGATAATATTAATGTTTATGTTAATGACATATGGTAAAGTATCGCTTTATACTTTGCCTGATACAATCAGACAAATTTATCAGACAACTGTTTTAGTCGGTACAGGGCCAGATGCTGTTTTTGATTACTATAATGATGGTGATGTTGAAGATTCAACACAATTGATTGATACTCCAACATTTGGTGATTATGAAATTTATGGTAGCTATAACAACAACTATTCTGGCGCTCCACCGGATATATTAGAAAAAGAAAATATTTATTGCTGGCAAAATCAGAACTCATTTATTGTTAAATACACACTCATAAATAGAGAATCAAATTCTGTTAATGCCATAGTAGGTTTGGAATTAGTACCGGAAGTCGAATCGAGTTTTGGTGAAGATACTGTAAGATATTCATCGCTTACTGATATTATTAGCGTAAAGAAAACAGAAGCTGTAGGATTTAAACCATTATCTGATAAATTTAAATCTTTAGGTGCATTTGTTTGGTACAGCGATTATAGAGAAGATACCACATACTATCGTTATTTAACCTACGATTCTTTTGATTCACTATTTATAACTGATCCAAATGATCCAAATGTTGATGACCCTGTCTTAATCCCTGCTTATAATACTCAAAGCCTTGCTTCGGGAGATTCACTAATCTATTACATTGCTGTTGCATATGGAGCTAATGAAACAGAAATGTTAGCCAGTTTGCAGGAAGCACAAGATAAATACGATCTCATAACTTCTGTGTCTCGTGAGAATAATCTTATTCCTGTGAAGTTTTTCTCTTAAACAGAATTATCCTAATCCTTTTAACCCTGCAACCAAAATATTCATTTTCAATTCCTCAGAACGAATTGCGTTTCAATGAATGTTTATAATCTTCTCGGAGAAAAAGTTGCTCAGTTATTAACCAGGAACTTAGCCCTGGAAGTTATACATATTCATTTGATGCTTCGCGGCTTTCCAGCGGGATTTATTTTTATTCAATAAGAGCGGGGAAATTTTCCGAAACAAAGAAGATGATATTAATGAAGTAACTCTAAAAATTAAAAACTAAAAAAAAGGGTGCTATAATGAAAAAATTGCTTCTTCTCATTTTTGTTTCTGTTCTTGTTATAGTTGATAGCGGGGAAATTTTTTCCCAGGCACAATTCGATACGGGCAATCTTGGAATTATTGTGAATGATTATGGGAGAGTTAGACCATATACTCCCGGTACAAGCGGAACCCGTCAAATAGATAGGCTTTCAATTTTAGTAGGTACAGCTTCTGATCAAGTTTTTGATTACCAGAATGATGTTGATACTGAAGAACCTGCTACATCGGTTGTGTCCCCAACCTTAAGTGATTTTGAAATTACAGTTGCGTGCAACAATGCTTATTCAAACGCTGCACCGAATGTATTGCAAAGACAAAATGTTTATGGCTGGACTAACGGACCATTTGTTTTAGTTAAAAATGTTATTACAAACAGGGAAGTCTCTTCTATAAATGCAATATTTGGTTTAGATATTGTTACCCAGCTTATGGGATCTTATGGAATGGATACAATTGAATATGTCGCTTCAGATGATGTGATCGACATGCATAAAGGCGATATGCATGTTGGATTGAAATTTCTTTCACAAAGTCTTGCCTCACTTTATTCATTTGAATGGTACGATGCTTACTACGTTGACACAGACTATTACACCTGGTTAACCCATGGAACAATTGATCCTGTTTATGATGGTGGCTCCGAGGGTCCCGTTGTTATTCCTGCTTTAAGTGCTGTTCCAATTGGTGCAGGAGACTCAACTGAATTCTGGTTTGCAATAGCTATAGGTTCAACACAAGGAGCTATGCTGGAAAATATGCTGCAGGCAGAATCAAAGTATGTACAGGTTACTCCGGTTGAACTTACTTCTTTTTCCGTTTCTGTTGATAAGAATAATGTTATGCTAAAATGGGAAACAGCAACAGAAATAAATAACCGTGGTTTTGAAATAGAAAGAAAATATGGAAATGAAACTAACTGGGTTGCTGTTGGATTTAAAGAGGGACATGGTACTTCGACAGATGCTCATTCATATTCTTATACGGATGATGTTTCCAATATTTCTGCTTCACATTTTAGCTACAGGTTAAAGCAAGTTGATTTTGACGGAACATTTAGTTATTCCAATGAAGTGGAAGTTAATGTTAATGCAGTTCCATCTAATTATTCATTGAGCCAGAATTATCCTAATCCACTTAACCCGAGCACGATAATTTCTTTTTCACTTCCGTATAAAAATTTTGTAACTCTAAAAGTTTACAACCTGCTTGGAGAAGAAGTCGCTTCTTTAATAAGTAAAGAAATGGAAGCTGGAAATTACAGCTTCAACTTTCAATCAGAAAATTTACCCAGCGGAATTTATCTCTATACTTTATCTGCGGGTAAATTTAAAGATACTAAGAAGATGATTTTATTAAAATAATTTATCTAACTGAATGGAGTGGGCAGTCTGTATAATTGCTCACTTTATTCTAATAAAAATAATTATAATGGCACGATACCAGGAAATAAAAAAGAAAATACAGAATAAGTATGAAACTCTGCCAAAAAATCATAGAAGAATTGCAGAGTATTTTCTCGATAATTTTGATCGCATACCGTTTCTCAACGTGCAGGAATTATCAAAGGCAACGTCGTCGAGTGTTGCATCCATTGTAAGGTTTGCACAACGAACGGGTTTCTCCGGGTTTGGTGAACTGCGGGATGAAATCGCAGAATCTCTTCAGGATCAGCTTAGTAAGAAAGAAATTTTTCCTCTCTTTGAAAAAGAAAAACTTGAAGAAGATCTCCTTACTTCTGTTGCTAATCTTGATATCAAAAATATTAATGACACTCTTCATAATATTGAAAGAGGAAATTTCAATAAAGCTGTTGAAATGATTTTATCGGCAAAAAGAGTTTATACTGCCGGTCTTGGTATTTCGTTTTTGCTTTCGGAAATTCTTGCTTATCAATTAACGCAGGTTGCCGTTGATGCATCATCTTTCAGGCATACATATTCAATTTTTCATGAACAGATTTTATATCTGAATAACGAAGATATTCTTATTGCTTTTTCTTTTCCTCCTTATTCAAAAGAAACTGTAGAAGCCGCTAAGTTTGCGGCGAGCAGAAATATCAAAGTAATATCAATTACAAATACCGAGGCTTCTCCGATTACTTTTTATTCTAAAGCAAATTTGGTTGTTAATAGCGAGAATATGCTTTTCACGAATTCATTTGCCGCTATTTCGGTTTTGATTAATGCCATTGCAACAGCTTGTGCACTTAAAAATAAAAGCAAGGCAAAGAAAATCTTAAAAGAATCTAATGAAGTCATGGAAAATCAGAATCAATTATTGATATAATTTTTTGATGTGATATAATTCCTCAACAGAGTTTATATGAAGAAAATATTTTTACTCTTTATATTTGTTAACAGTTTCCTTTTTGCAGGAACAACAGGCAAGATTACAGGTAAAGTGACTGATACTCAAAGTGGAGAGCCATTAATTGGTGCTAATATTTTAATCGAAGGTACAAACCTTGGTGCCGCCACTGATACTGAAGGAAAGTTTTTAATTTTAAATATTCCGCCGGGTAATTACTCTGTAAGAATAAGTTATCTCGGTTATGAAACTGTCCTTGTTGAAGGGTTAAAAATTGTAGTAGATCAAACAACGGAACTTCCTGTAAAATTATCGACAAAAACATTGCAGGTTAATGAAGTTGTCGTAACCGCTCACGAGCCTTTAATTCAAAGAGATCTTACCAGTTCCAAATCAGTTATTACAAGAGATGAGATTGATGCACTTCCGGTATCGACATTTACAGAACTTCTTTCTTTACAGGCAGGAGTTGTAGGCAGCGGTTCGAACCTGCACATAAGAGGTGGCAGATCAAATGAAGTTGCATACCTTATAGATGGAATGTACGTACAGGATCCTTTGCTCGGCGGATTAGCAACTCAGATAAATAATGATGCAATTCAAGAGATGAGTCTTTTAAGCGGAACTTTTAATGCCGAATATGGAGATGCATTAAGCGGTGTTGTAAATATTGTAACAAGGGACGGCGGAGAAAAATTGAGCGGCAAGATAGAATATCGCACAAGTGAATTTGGTGTTAAAAGATATGCGGACCTTGGTGAATCGAGATTAAATGGGAGCTTAAGCGGGACTCTTGTAGATAATTTAACTTTTTTCCTTTCCGCTGAACAGAACAACAACGGAAGTTATTTGCCGTTTGGGTATAATAAAGATAAAACATTCTTTACAAAACTTACAACGACCGCAATTCCTTCCTTAAAAATTTCTCTTTCTAACAGAGGCAGTATTGGAAGAAGACAAAATTATAATCACTCCTGGAAATATATACCGGATCAATATTCTAAAATAAAAACAGATAGCTGGCAAAGCGCACTAACACTTACTCACACAGTCAGCAACAATTTTTTCTATGATCTCAGGTTATCTTATTTCAACCAGGGATATTTTTCCGGCATCGATAAAGATACTTCACAATATCTTCCAACGACTCAGAGACAATATTTTTCCCAGTATGGAAATGGTTTTGAATTTTATAGTCTTGCCGATCCCGTTGAACTGATTGATAGCAGAACTGCTACAGCAGACATAAAAGCCGATGCAGTCTGGCAGGCAGATGATGTTAATGAAGTAAAATTTGGTGCAGCTTATAAAAAACACTGGTTAAGATATTATTATGTTTATGATCCTAAGCGGGATTTTCCTTATCTCAATGACTATAGAACAAATCCTTTTGAAGCTGCTGCTTATATTCAGGATAAAATTGAATTGCCTTATCTTATAATTAATCTCGGTTTAAGGTATGATTATGTAAATGCTAATGTCGAGTTTCGGAATGACCCACTTAATCCAAATTCCATAATAAAAGTGAAACCGCGTTCCCAATTTTCTCCGAGAATAGGTATTGCTCATCCTATTTCCGATAAAACGAAACTTCATTTTGCCTATGGACATTTTTTTCAGAATCCTGAGTTCCAGTATTTGTTTGAAAATCATCAGTATGATTTAAATGTAAGAGAGCCTTTATTTGGGCAGGCAAATCTCGATGCCGAAAGAACAATAGCTTATGAAGTTGGAATCTCACATGAGTTTACAGACAGGATTGCAGTTAATATAACAGGTTATTATAAAGATATAACCGGACTAATCGGCACAAGATATTATTCTCCTTATGTCCAGGGGCGTTATGTTGGTTATACTTTGTACGTAAATGAAGATTATGCTAACATCAAAGGTTTTGAAATTAATCTTGATATAAGACCGGATCAATATTTTTCGGGAGGATTAACCTATACTTACTCAGTTGCTAAAGGAAGCGCTTCTTCTGAAACAGAGCAATATCCCGGAACGGAAGAATCTACTTTACTTTATTACTTAGATTTTGATAAAACTCACGTTGTTAATGCCGAGGGTACATTTACAATTCCCGAAGGCGAAGGTCCTGATTTTCTCGGAGCAAAGATTTTAGAAAATGTTGATGTAAGTGTTATTGCAAGATTAAGTTCAGGTTATCCGTATACGCCTTCCGGTCGCGATGTTGGCTTCGTTGAAAAAAATTCTCTCCGCATGCCGGCTACTTATTCAATAGATGTTATGATAGGGAAAGAGTTTAAAATTATGAACAGTTATAAACTTAGATTCTTTGCAGAGATACTAAATATAACTAATCATAGAAATGTGCTTTATGTTTATGGCGATACCGGCGATCCTGATTTTACTTTTGAAGGAGATTATTCTCAGGAATATATGAGAGATCCTTCCAACTATGGTCCACCGAGATCGATCAGGATTGGTGCATCGGTTAAGTTTTAAAAATTAAAATTCCATTTACGGTTATGAGTAAAAAAATATTTGTTTTCTTTTTGTTGTTGATGCTTAGCATACATGTTTTTGCTCAGGATAAGAATGATAAAGAATTAGAAAGTGATTCGCCTCGAAAGACAAATTCTATTTTGGATAGAGCAGGCGGTGTACATAATGCAAGCAACATCGGACTATTCTTTGAGAACAGGGGAAAGCTTTATCCAAGAAGATTAACCGATGGTCCTTCAGGAGAGTTCCCGATAAACAGTACAAAAAATTATATATATCGGATAAACCCGATGGTTGGGATCCCAGGTAATGTTGTTCAGGGAAGATATACTACCGATGAAGAATGGGAAGCTGCATATGGTTATCATAACCGCGATTCCGCAAAAATTGCTTCTAGCGATAATCCAAATACATGGAATAAAACACGCGGCTGGCCTGTTAAAGATGCAGATGGAAATCCGATTATTAAATCAGATCAGGACAGCTACTGCGTTTATAATGACAGCAATAATACTGTTGCTATTCTTGGTCTTGAAGTTCACCAGATTGGATATGCTTATGGAATTGATCTTGCAAAGAATATGATCTTCTTCACTTTTAAAATAGTTAACAAAAGTCAGAACACTTACAATGGTTTGTACTTCGATATTTATTTTGATTGTGACATCGGTAATGTAAGTGGTGGAGTTCCGGAATATTCCGATGACTTGCTCGGATTTGATCCCTGATAAAAAACTTGTCTATATGTATGATGATGGTTACTCGGCAGAATGGCCCGGAGGAACGACGGGTTTTATGGGTTATACATTTCTGAAAACCCCGGAAGTTAACGGAACAGAGCTCGGAATAACCGACATGCATTATAATGTTTACAATGATGACCTTGATATTGATTCTGTTCAATATGGAATAATGTCGAGTAGTCCCGGTTTGTACAATTCTACGTTAGGACCAAGATATTTTCATTTGGGTTCCAACTCATCTTTGCATTATGATGATCCGTCAACAATTCCTTCAAGCGGTTATGATTTGTTGGCTAATATTTCTTCTGGTCCTTACACCAGCAATCCCGGCGACACTTTAACATTTATCACCGCTTTAGTTGCAGGAGAAACTCTATGACGAGCTGATGAAATCAACAGACCAGGCTTATGATGCTATGAGACTTAACTTTGATCTGGCAAAACCTCCGGCAAGACCGACTTTATATGGAACAGGAGAAGATGGAAAAGCAATTCTCTACTGGGATAATAAAGCAGAGAGCAGTATAGATCCTTTGACACAAGTACAGGATTTTGAAGGTTACAGAATTTACCGAAGCCAGGATCATGGAGTGAACTGGAAATTGCTGGGAGATTTTGATTTGATAAATACGATTGGCTCCAACAGAGGTTTGCAGTATAGTTATACCGACACGACAGTAATTAATGGATTTGAATATTGGTACACAGTAACGGCTTATGACAGAGGCGGGGATGGAATTGGAAGTCTTGAAAGTCCTAAAGGAAATACTCTCGATGCTATAAATACTGTTGCGATTACGCCGCTTTCAGCTCCATCGGGAAGGATTCCTGTTTCTGCAGGAACAATTGAATACAGCGGAACTGATCCTACCCCAACTAATTATTATTTAAACATACAGCCGTTTGATGATGAAGCTCTTGCCGGCAGACAATATCAAATAGGATTTACATATTTGCTTAATAAAGAGAAAGGTGATTTAAGTACAAAAGTCAGTTATGAAATTTATGATTCATCACTTACCAAGGCATATAAGTATGGAATTCTTTTTACATCTGCTACTACTTATGATATCATGAATTTAAATACAAATGAAATTATCGGGAGGGAAAATTATAATTATCCTTCCGGCGGAAGAACAATAAAGATAGATGGTCACGGCTTAACATTGCATCTTTCAGATTCCGCTGGCACGCCTGCCGATAAATTACCTGAAGCCGGAGATCTTATTACAATTAGTTTCTCTCTTTATGCTTTAAACGGAAATGGTGATACAGTTATAACTCCTCATCCACTCGATATTGGTAAAAACCAGGCTACTAAGGATGGAGTAATATTTAGTCTAAATCCTCCTCAAATTATTAAAAGTGTAAGCAGGATTGGAGGAACAGATAATGTCGATATAACCTTCGATGTGGGTGATGAAACTTTAATAAAGAATAATTTCTATTTCGTTACTGTAGAAAGCAACGGTTTCAATAGTTCAAACGAAGGATTTGTTTCTCTTTCTGTAAGAGATACAGGATTGATCTTAAACATAGATACACTTTATTCAGGTGATACATTTTCATTTCAGGGAATCGAAGGAACAATCAGTTTTCCTGATGCTGATCCGCCATCTGCAGGAAATAAATTTTCAGTTGAAAGTTGTAAAACCTGAAATACCGGGAATTAAAGATAAATTCATGTTTACAATTAATGGTTCATCAACCAACCCAGAAGTAATTAAAGAAAATATTAATAAGATAAGAGTTGTCCCTAATCCTTATGTGGTTTCGTCTTTATATGAGCCGGAATTCGGTGAACTGAGAAAAGAACCGTTAAGACAAATACAATTTATTAATCTTCCGGCAGTTTGTTCGATTTATATTTTTACTGTTGATGGAGATAAAGTTAAAACACTTGAACATAATTCAAACAGCGGTACAGAGATCTGGGATTTGAGAGCGGAAGGCGGAAGAGAGATAGCCCCCGGAATTTATATCTATGTTGTTAAAGCAGATAATGTTCAGCACATAGACAGGTTTGCAATTATTAAATGAGCGCCTAAGGAGATTTCTTGATGAAAAAATTTTTATTGTTCACACTGATTTTAGGAACTTGTGCTTTTGCACAGAATCCTAACCTTGGCACATCCGGCGCACAATTTTTACAAATTCCTGTTGGTGCAAGAGCTTCTGCACTCGGTGGTGCCGTTGTAGGTTTAACAGATGATGCTTCTTCAGTTTTCTGGAATCCGGCAGGACTTGCAAAAGTAAAATCTTTTCAGGCTCATTTTTCATACATGCGTTGGTTCGATCTTTTCGATTTTAATGCTTTGTCTGTTGCTTTTAATTCTGGAGACGCCGGAGTTTTTGCTGCAAGCATGATCGTCTTTAGTACCGGCGAAATGGAAATAACAACTGAGCAGGAACCTAACGGAACAGGAAGATTTTTTGATGCACAGGATATCGCAGTTGGTGCTTCCTATTCAAGATTTCTAACTGACCGGTTTAATGTTGGTATAACAGTAAAATATATTTCACAAAGAATATGGAATGAGATCGCCGATGGTTTTGCTTTTGATGTCGGCACACAATACCGGCTCGACTTTCAGAATCTTACAATTGCAATGAGCATGAGTAACTTTGGTGGGGATTTACAATATGACGGTCCAGATTTAAATATCGTTTATGATAAAAACACAAATTTTCCATTGAGCCGTTTAACACCGGGTAAGCTTCAGACAGATCCATATCCGCTTCCACTAAATTTCCAGGTAGGAATTGGCTTCGATATTTACCAGGCAGACTTTATAAAGATAAGAGGCGGCATAGATGCTGTTCATCCAAATGATAATGATGAAAGAGTACTTTTCGGAACCGAGTTT
Organism: uncultured Ignavibacteria bacterium; assembly: GCA_963792755.1. GTDB lineage: Bacteria > Bacteroidota > Ignavibacteria > Ignavibacteriales > Ignavibacteriaceae > RBG-16-34-14. The sequence goes on along the minus strand of CAWBXQ010000011.1, from coordinate 47,278 downwards.
AGTTTTTTCGACAGGTTCTTTTTAAGGGGAGGTTACAGGTATAATTATGATGATGAAAATTTTACTTTTGGTGCCGGAGTAAATATTCCGATTTCAAATGCTGCTGTTTATTTTGATTATGCTTACTCAGTCTATGACATTTTACCGAGTGTTCACAGGATATCAGTAGGCTTATGGTACTGAAAGTAATTCATTTTTTGCCTTATTGATTCTTGTAATAATTCTATTTCTTGTGTAAGAAAATTTAGAACAATTCGTAATCCTCAAAAATGAAATCAATTTTCTTTTTAATGTTTCTATTTCTCCAATCACTCTTAAATGCCCAAGGTTATGTTTGCGCAATTGGTGGCGGAAGTGAAGATTACAATGACTGGAGTGATGCACCATATTCTTGGATTGTTCAAAAATCGGATAGTGGAAAGATTATTGTTCTATCTTTTAATGATGAAACAAACTGGATTCCCGATTACTTCAAATCGTTTGGTGCATCCGATGCTTACAATAAAAGAATAAATTCAAAGAGCATCGCAAATATGCAAAGCACTTACGATGAATTGATAACCGCAAAAGCAATATTCATTAAAGGCGGCGATCAATGGAATTACATTAATACATGGAAAGGCACTTTAACCGAAGATGCAATCAATTATGTTTTTCAACACGGTGGTGTTATTGCCGGAACAAGCGCAGGCTGTGCAGTTTTAGGAGGAATAGATTTTTCCGCAAAGAATGGTTCTTCATATTCCGAAGAATCTTTAAACGATCCTTTCAATCATTATATAACTCTTGATGATAGTTTTTTAAATCTTGTTCCCAATGTTCTTTTCGATCAGCATTTTGTTGAAAGAGGAAGATTCGGAAGATTAATTGCAATGATTTTCAATGCCGAATTTGATCTCGGAAAAGATATTGTCGGAGTTGGCATCGATGACCGGACAGCGATTTGTATAGAACCGGATGGAATCGGAACTGTAATGGGAAGTGGTGCAGTCGCTATCTTTTATAATGACGATTTAACAAATTATGTCAATGATCCTTCGGGTTACACAATTGAAAATCTTAAATGCGATCAGCTTATTTCAGGCTGGTCGTTCGATTTTAATTCGATGACGATAAGTTCTATTCCATCATCTGCAAAAAATGTTGATACTTCGCGAGCCTGGAATTATCCTCAAACAGATTTATATCTTACGGGAAATAATGATATTTCTTCCCAGCTTCAGAATCTCAATCAATTTTTAAGTGATAATAATTCTTCAAAAGCTTTAATAATTTCTCATCCTGGGTTTTCATCAAGTATCACAACACTGACAGATTATTTGGATTCGCAAAACATTATATATTCAGTCTTATATTTAACTTCCCAAAATCTTAATGATGATTCCGCTGTTCAGCAGATGCAAAATGCTGATTGTATAATTTTTGCAGGTGATTCTTTAAAAGTGTTAGGTATGCTCAATGATACAAGCACTTCTCTTTCTGATGCCTTCTATAATAACTTAAGTAACGCGCCAGTTTTTTTCTTTGGTAACGCAGGTAAAATTATTTCTGATAAATATATTGATAATGTTGATACTGATGATCTTGCTAGCTGGAGAGGAAAGATGACAAACAATAACGGACTTTCGATATTCGGGGATTTGATTTATCAGTCATTGATTTTTATTGACAGTGATTTTTATGAAAACAGAACTTCATCTTTATTCTGGGGATTGATGTTGAACAGAAAAAGAATAGGAATTTATTCTGATGGAAATGAATTGATAAAGATTAATAAAAATCTTAAAACTATTTCCAAAGAAGGCGATTTGCCTTTAATTATTGTTGATGCAAGAAATACTACTCTTGTCGATTCATCAGTTTATCGCGCTTCAGGTAGTATTAGTACACGCCAGTTAGTTGCAATGAATAATTTAAGATATTCAATTACTAAAAAAGAAATAAATTATAAAATTGAAGAGGGGAAATTTGATTTAACAACTTCAGTTGATGATAATGTTTCTGATAATCAACCAAAAGAATTTTATTTATACAATAATTATCCCAATCCATTTAACCCAAGCACAAAAATTAAATTCGTAATCCCTAAATCGTCATTCGTAAGTCTAAAGATTTATGATATTTTGGGAAGGGAAGTTGCGATACTGGTTAACGAAGAAAAGCATCCGGGTCTTTATGAAGTTGAATTTACTGCCAATAACTTGTCAGATGGCGGAAGCTAGTCTTCCAAGCGGAATTTATTTTTATAGGCTTGAGGACGGCAATCATTCAATAACAAAAAAATCAATTTTATTAAAATAAATTTTATGCGTATAGAAAAAATCGAATTGAGAAAAATTTTTCTTCCTTACTTGGAACCATTTACAACAAGCGGTTGGACCGAAGATGGTAATTATGCTACAATAATAAAAATTTTTAGTGGGGGAGAAATTGGCTGGGGAGAATCACCAGTAGGAAATGGTCCATGGTATAATGAAGAAACGACTGAGACTGCGTGGCATATTCAAAAAGATTTTTTAGTTTCTTTGATCTTGGAAAAATCGATTGAACATCCATCCGAAATTGAAAAAATATTTTCGCCTGTGAGAATGAACAATATTGCTAAAGCGGGAATTGAATTTGCTCTGTGGGATTTGTATGGAAAACAAATCAACAAATCTTTGTCGGAACTTCTTGGAGGTACAAGAAATAAAGTAGAAGTTGGAGTAAGCATTGGAATTCAAAAAGATATTGAAACTTTAATTCACAAAGTTGAAAATTATATATCCGAAGGATACAGAAGAATCAAAATTAAAATTAAGCCCGGTTATGATATTGAACCTGTTCAGGCTATAAGAAAAAAGTGGGAAGAATTTCCTTTACAGGTAGATGCGAACAGCGCATACTCTTTTGAAGAAGCAAAACAATTAAAGCAACTCGATGAATTTAATCTCTTATTAATAGAACAACCTCTTGCTCACGATGATATTTATGAACATTCGAAACTTCAGAAATTATTAAACACTCCTCTCTGCCTCGATGAGAGTATAATTTCTTTGCAGCATGCAAAAGCTGCAATTGAGTTAAATGCTTGTAAAATAATTAATATCAAACCTTCAAGAGTTGGTGGCTTGTCTACGGCAAAATCAATTCATGATCTTTGTAAAAAGGTAGAAGTCCCGGTTTGGTGCGGTGGTATGCTGGAAACAGGAATCGGGAGAGCGATAAATGTTGCTTTGGCGAGTTTACCTGATTTTATTTTGCCCGGAGACATAAGTGCAAACAGCCGATACTTTAAGAAAGATATTGTTCATAATCCTTTTATTCTAAACGATGATGGAACATTAACTGTTTCTGATAAACCAGGGAGTGGGGCAGAAGTAGATGAGGAATTCTTAGAAAGCATAACTCTTGAGAAAATTCAATTCAACAAAAATAAAATTTAACCTTATGAAAAATTTAATATCAATTTTAATCTTTTTTAGCAGCATAGTCTTTTCTCAATCTTTACAAACACCACTTGAAAGAAATAATTATAACAAGCTTACTTCATATAAAGAACTTGTTTCTTTTATGAATGAACTGAAGGAATATCCGATGCTAAAACCGGAAGTAATCGGGAAAAGTGTTGAAGGAAGAAATCTTTATGTAGTCAAAGTTTCTAATGATGAACTTGGAACAGATTCATCAAAGGTTAAAGTTTTAATATTTGCACAGCAGCATGGCGACGAACAATCAGGTAAGGAAGGTGCTTTGCTTTTACTAAAAGAAATTGCAGAAGGAAAACTGAATTACTTATTTGATAAGATTGATTTTTTGTTAGTACCTCAGGTTAATCCCGATGGCTCTGAAAAAGATACAAGAAGAAATGCTAATAATGCGGATTTAAATAGAAATCATTTGATATTGACACAGCCAGAAACGATCGCCTTATACAAATTGTTCAATGAGTATCTCCCAGAAGTTAATATGGATGTTCATGAATATTTTCCGTACGGTGAGTCCTGGCAAAAGTATGGCTATTATCCAAATAGCGATGAAGAAATCGGAACAATAACAAATATAAATGCATCTCAAAAGATTAGGCATCTTTCCGATAACGAATATCTCGATTTTATAAAGAAGTTTTTAAATGACAGAGGTTTTTCATACTCCGAATATTGTCCGGGAGGACCTCCGGGAATCGATTATATACGTCCCAGCACTTTTGATATAAATGATGGAAGACAATGCCCGGGAATTCAAAACACATTTTCATTTATACAGGAAGGATTGAATGGAAAGGATAGTCTTGATAATATCAAACACAGAGCTGAAGGACAGAATGACGGGAATGCTTGGTTTACTCGAGTTCACTTATGAAAATAAAGATAGATTAAAAAACTCTTGTAAAACAAGAACGGGAAAAATTAATCTTAGGTGAATGTCTCCAATCAGGTGTCAATTCAGTTAGATCATTTTCCAGATGGAAGAAAATTAAATCTTCATTTAGTTTCATTTTCTTCAAGCAAGGATACGGTAGTCACAGTTCAGAATTTTCGCCCAGTAGTAAAATCACTTTATGATGTAATTAGACCAACAGGATATTTAATTCCTAAAAACCTTAACGATATTATCGAATTGGGCGAAGAAACATTCGATTACTATTACTGATTATAAGAAGACCGAAGGGGATAAGTTAGAGGAGTATTACGTTTCCGGTTTTGACTCTATGGATTTTGAAGGAGATACAATTGTGAATCCTGAAGTCGAAGTGAGAAAACTAACAAATAATATTTCTGAAAATGATTACTTTTACATCCCGACCAATCAACTAAAAAATAATTTAATTGTAATCGCACTTGAACCAAAATCGGAACTTGGTTTAAGCAGGTATCCTGGTTTTAGTTATTTAATTAAAGAGAAGAGTGAATATCCTATATTGAGAGTGGTAAGGAAGTAATTAATTTTTTATTACCTGTGAATCAGACTCATCAATAAAACTATTAACAAGCAGCTTAACATCTTCCTCATTTCCAAGCAGATCTTTGAGCGTCATCTTTAACACAACATTATCAACAACATTTTGAATTGTTCTCCAAAGAGAGCGGATTGAACAGTCAATTGAATTAGTGCAAATATTTTCTAAACCTGTATGGCTGCTGCAAAAATCTTCTTCAAATAATTTCCCGCCGAGTACGACGAGAACTTCGCCGATAATAATTTCTTCTGCAAGTTTTGCAAGTTTATAACCGCCGCTTTGTCCACGTGTAGCTTCTATAAATCCGCCAAGGCGAAGTGTTCTTAAAAGTTTCCCGACATTTGCTGTCGATAATCCTTCAAGATCGCTTATTTCTGGGATGGTAAGCCCGTTCTGAGATTTGGACTTACCAATTCTGAGTAAACATCTTAAACCATATTCTTCTTGTGAACTGAATTTCATTCTTTATGTCTTTCTTAATGTCATTCCGAACTCGTTTCGGAATCTTGCCTTACCTTTATTAAGATGCTGAAACTGCCTTGCCGGCAGGCAGGCAAGTTCAGCATGACAAATCTGTTATTCTTTAAATAAAGGAATTTTTGATCCGCACATTTTTGCGTTAATAACCTGTGCAAAATTCTCAGGACTTATCGAAGGTCCCTGGTTTGAACATAATTCATCAAATACTGACGTAAGAGTTTCAGCTATTTCTTTATGAGATCTTCCTTCGATTTCATATCTTGGCATAAAATAAATCAGTTCTCCGTTTTTGAATAAAGCAATACTGGGAGATGAAGGCGGAAAGTTTGCAACATATTGTCTTGCTTTGTCAACTGCATCTCTTTCCATTCCTGCGAATACAGTATAAAGTCTATCGGGAATTGTTTTATTCTGAAGTGCGAGAGAAACTCCGGGTCTTGCACTACCGGCAGCACAACCGCAAACTGAATTGACCATCACCAGAACAGTTTTATCATCTTTAACATTTATTGCTTTATCCACTTCCTCGGGTGTAAGCAATTCATCAAAACCAACTGCGACGAGTTCATCTCTCATCGGCTGGACAGCTTCAGGGTCATATATCGGGGGTCGCGAAATAATATTGAACATCTTTACTCCTTTTTATTTTATTTATTATTTACTTAATCTTAATCGTACTCGTAATCTTAATCGATTAAAATAAGATTACGATTTCCTTACATCATTCCGAGTTCAAGTTTAGCAACATCGGACATCATATCTTTATCCCATGGTGGATTCCATACCAACTTAATTTTAACGTCATTTACTTCAGGCAAATCCCTGATTTTAGATTCAACTTCACCCGGTAATGAACCGGCAACGGGGCAAGCCGGAGAAGTCAAAGTCATTTTTACTTCAACATTTGCATTATCATCAATTGCAATTTCATATATTAATCCAAGTTCAAAGATGTTCACCGGAATTTCCGGATCATAACAATTCTTTAAGACTTCAATTATTTTTTCTTCTATAACCTGTTTATTTACTTCAACCATTTTAAAAACTATTCTGTTGTAACAGTTTTACTTTCATTCTTCAAGGCTGTCAGCATTGTATGCCACGCAAGACTTGCACATTTAACTCTCATAGGAAATTCTTTTACTCCTGAAAGTACAGCAAGCTTACCGAGTTCTTCAATGTTCGTATTTTCATCTAGCTTTCCTGTTATAAGGTCATGAAATTTTTCAAATAACTTTTTGGCTTCCTCAACAGATTTTCCTTTTATAATTGTGCTCATCAGAGAAGCAGATGCTTTTGATATTGCACAACCGGAACCCTGAAAAGAAATATCTTTCACGACATCATCTTCAACATCTAAAAAAATATCGATCTTGTCTCCGCATAAAGGATTGTAGCCTTCTGCAGTTCTGTTTGCCGTATCGAGTTTCTTAAAGTTTCTTGGACTTTTATTATGATCTAAAATTACTTCCTGGTAAAGTTCTCTTAATTGAGGATCGATCATTAAAAAACCTCAACTATTCTTTTTAAAGCTTCAACAAGCACATCGATTTCTTCTATTGTATTGTAAAGACCGAAAGAAGCTCTTGATGTTGCCGGAATATTATATCTTTCCATTACAGGCTGTGTACAATGATGACCTGTTCTTACAGCAACCCCTTCGAAATCCAAAAATGTTCCGACATCATGCGGATGAATATTATCAAATACAAAAGAAATAACTGCTGATTTTTGTTTTGCATTTCCGATTATCTTTAATCCCGGAACTTCTTTTAATCTTTGTGTCGCATATTCAAGTAAAGAAGCTTCGTGAACCACAATTTTTTCCATTCCGATTGAAGTGATATAATCTATTGCTGAACCCAATCCGATAGCATCCTGCAATGTTTGATGTCCCTGCTTCAAATTTAAATGGCAGTTCATTAAAAGTTGTTTCTTCAAAAGTAACTTTAGTGATCATATCGCCCCCGCCCATAAATGGCGGCATTGCCTCTAAAATTTTTTCTTTGCCGTAAAGAACGCCGATACCTGTTGGTCCATAAAGTTTATGTCCTGAAAAAGCTAAGAAATCACAATCAAGTTCCTGAACATCAACAGTTTTATGATTGACTGTTTGTGCAGCATCAAGCAAAACAGGGATATCATATTTATGTGCAGTTTCAATTATATCCTGAACAGGATTAATTGTTCCAAGTGAATTCGATATGTAAACAACAGAAATTAATTTTGTTTTGTTCTGATATAAGTTTTACAAATTCATCAAAGATAATTTCTCCATTATCATCAATAGGGATAATTTTCAGTTTGGCTTTCTTTTCATTACAGATAAGCTGCCATGGAACTATGTTTGAATGATGTTCCATGTTTGAGATAATTATTTCATCTCCTTCTTTAATATTACTTCTACCAAAAGAATTTGAAACAAGATTAATACTTTCAGTTGTGCCTCTTGTAAAGATTATCTCTTTCTCACTTGCGGCATTAATAAAATCCTTAACTTTTATTCTTGCATCTTCGAAAGCATCAGTCGCAACATTGCTTAAATAATGAACGCCGCGGTGAATATTTGAATTCATCGAAGTGTAATATTTATTCAATGTATCAATAACCTGTTGAGGCTTTTGCGTAGTTGCTGCATTGTCAAAATAAACGAGAGGTTTATTTCTTACTTTTGTTTTAAGAATAGGGAAATCCTCACGAATTTTATAAACATCGTAAATGTTATTTATTTCCTGTACAGCGGGTTCGGGTTTAGCTATCATTTAATTTTTTTCTTCTGTCGGGTTAAATTTTTCGTTCAATATTTCTTCAATATAATTTTTTACAGCATCTACTTTTATTGATCGAACAACATCACTTGCAAAAGCATGAATGAGAATTGTACGTGCTGTTTCTTCTCCAATTCCTCTAGATTTAAGATAGAACATTGCTTCTTTATCAAGTTGTCCAATTGTTGCGCCGTGAGAACATTTAACATCGTCGGCAAAAATTTCAAGCTGAGGTTTTGTGTTTATAAGAGCTTCTTTTGAAAGAATAATATTATTGTTTTCCTGGAAAGCATTTGTTTTTTGAGCATCCGGTCTTACAATTACCTTGCCGTTAAAAACTCCGCGCGAGGCATCGTTGAGAATTCCTTTGTAATGTTCATGGCTGTTGCAATGAGGTTTTGCATGATCAATTAAAGTATGAACATCGAATAACTGAGTTCCTTCCGTAAGGAATAAACCGTTTAGACATACACTCTCCGCCTTCATCATTAAACTTGGAATTAAATTCATTTCTTGTCAGAGCTGCTCGCAAGAGAAATAAAATGAGAAGAAAAATTGCTTGCTCTTTCCTGGTCGACTTCCATTCTGCCGATATGAAATGCCGATTTACTTTCTTCCTGTAATTTTATATGATCAACAATTGCATTCTCTCCAACAACAATTTCAGTAACAGTATTTGTGAAATAAATTCCGGAATCAATATTTACAAAGTGTTCTATAATTGTAGCCTGTGAATTCTTTTCTGCTACAAAAAGATTTCTCGGCTGAATTAAAAGTTTTTCGTTTCCTGAATCAGTAATAAAGAGAATATGAATCGGCATTTCTACTATCTTTCCTTCAGGAATATGAATCAACACACCATCTTTTGTAAAAGCAGTACTTAGAGAAGTAAAAATGTGAGTTGTGAAATCAGCATACTTGCCTAAGTGTTGCTTTAACTAAGGGAGAATCTGATGAAATTGCTTTTGCAATGCTGTTTACTTCAACTCCCTTCGGAATGTTCTTTCAAAGTTGTTAATTCTTCAGAATAAAATCCGTTAACAACTACAACCACATTTGAATCAAGATCTTCGAAAAGGAAATTCTTTACCTGTTCTTTTGTTAAACTTTTTTTCTGCAGGCTCGGCACAAAAGTGTGTTCGAGAAGAGGGGCAATACTTGTATATTTCCATTCTTCATCTTTTGTGGTAGGGAAATTAAGTTCAGAAAATTTGCCGAAGGCTTTTTTTCTTAAACCGCTTATTGAAGAAATCCTGTCTCCATTCAGACTATTCTCAAATAATTCATAACTTTTCAGATACTGATTTTTGATATCTTTTAATTCGCTCATTAAAATTTATTCTCCATCGACAATTAGTTTGTAACCAATTCGTTCTTGTCATCTTTAATCCAGTCGTAACCTTTTTCTTCAAGTTCTAAAGCTAATTCTTTTCCGCCTGATTTAACTATCTTCCCATTGTATAAGAACATGAACAAAATCTGGAATGATGTAATTCAAAAGTCGTTGATAATGTGTAACAACAATAACAGAATTATCTTTTGATTTGATCGCATTCACTCCATTCGCAACAATCTTTAGAGCATCAATATCAAGTCCCGAATCTGTTTCATCAAGAATAGAAAGTTTGGGTTCGAGCACCGCCATCTGGAAAATTTCATTTCTCTTTTTCTCGCCGCCGGAAAATCCTTCATTAACGGAGCGGCTTAACAAATGGTGATCAAGCTCAACAAGCTTAGTCTTTTCTTTTATAAGTGAAAGAAATTCCATCGCGTCAACTTGTTCCAGACCTCTGTATTTTCTTATTTCATTCAATGCAGTTTTAAGAAGATTTGTATTGCTTACTCCGGGTATTTCAACAGGATATTGAAATGCTAGGAACAAACCTTCCTTTGCTCTGTCTTCGGGAGATAGCTCAAGAAGATTCTTACCATTATAAATTACTTCACCTTTTGTAACCTCATATTCTTCACGTCCTGCAAGGACCTGCGCAAGTGTGCTTTTACCGGAACCATTTGGCCCCATTATAGCATGAACTTCTCCAACATTAATTTTTAAGTTAATGCCTTTTAATATTTCTTTGCCTTCTATATTAGCGTGCAGGTTTTTAATTTCTAACATTATTTTTCCTTTATTCTGAGTTTGTCTTTATTTCGTAAATCTCATGCGGTTTAATTATGGATACCTTTTCTAAAACCTTACCAATCAGAGGTTTAATAAATTCAATTTTTGTCCTAAAAATGTCTAATACTATAATTCCTATGGGGAACTTTTTTGCATTTTGCTGATATTTTAAATTTTTATCAACTGTTATAAAAATTTCAAAACCATTCTCAATTGCAAGTTTTAATAATTCTCCATTCTTTTTCCCAAGCCAATTCATATCGTTTACAGTAAATACCTCCTGCCCAGAAAATTCTTTTTTCAATTCGATAGGAAGAGATTCATCAATCAGAATTTTCATTAAACCGATTCTTCGGGAGAGATTAGTTTCTCTGCCTGTTCTAATAATTGAAGTACAAACTCTCTTTTAACAGATGGAAAATCTTTTAAAAAGGATTCTATTGATTCTCCAGTCTCCAAATAATCAAAAAGATTTTTAACCGGAACTCTTGTCCCTTTGAATACAGGGGTTCCGCTTAAAATTTCTTTGTCTACATTAATTATATCATTTGTTTTCAAGATTTATTCCTTAATAAATTATCCAACACTTCCTTCAAGACTGATGCTTAAAAGTTTTGTTGCTTCAACTGCAAATTCCATTGGAAGCTCTTTAAATACTTCTTTACAATAACCATTAACAATTAATCCAATTGCATCTTCTGTAGAGATTCCTCTCTGATTAAGATAGAAAATCTGATCTTCTCCAATTTTAGAAGTTGTTGCTTCGTGCTCTATTTGTGCAGTCGGATTATTTATTTCCAGATATGGAAAAGTATGAGCACCGCATTTATCTCCTATTAAAAGAGAATCACATTGTGAAAAATTTCTTGCACCGTCAGCTCGTTTCTGAATCCTAACTAAACCACTGTAACTGTTATTACTTTTCCCAGCAGAGATTCCTTTTGATATGATTGTACTTCTTGTATTCTTTCCGATGTGCATCATCTTTGTTCCGGTGTCTGCTTGCTGACGGTTGTTTGTCATTGCAACTGAATAAAACTCGCCAATAGAATTATCTCCCTGCAAAATACAGCTCGGATATTTCCATGTAATTGCAGAACCGGTTTCAACCTGTGTCCATGAAATTTTTGAATTGATTCCTCGACAGGCTCCTCTTTTAGTTACAAAATTGTAAATGCCGCCTTTACCTTCTTTATCACCCGCATACCAGTTTTGTATTGTGGAATATTTTATTTGAGCATTATCGAGAGCAACCAATTCAACCACAGCAGCATGAAGCTGATTTTCATCACGCATCGGGGCTGTGCATCCTTCAAGATAACTTACATAAGCACCCTCATCAGCAACTATTAATGTTCTTTCAAATTGTCCTGTGTTTGCAGCGTTAATTCTAAAATAAGTTGAAAGTTCCATCGGGCAGCGAACGCCTTTAGGTATATAAACGAAAGAGCCATCACTGAATACTGCTGATTAAGAGACGCAAAAAAATTATCAGTATAAGGAACAACGCTTCCAAGATATTTTTTTACAAGATCGGGATGATTTTTTATTGCTTCACTCATTGAGCAAAATATTATTCCCATCTCGCCAAGAGTTTCTTTAAAAGTTGTTGCAACCGAAACACTATCGAAAACAGCATCGACAGCGACACCAGCTAATCTTTTTTGTTCATCGATAGAAATACCAAGCTTTTCAAATGTGCTGACTAATTCCGGATCGACTTCTTTTGCTTCTTCAAGGCTATTGAATTGTCTTTTCTTTTTGGGAGCCGAGTAATATGAGATAGCCTGATAATCAATAGGATTGTATTTAACATTTGACCAATGAGGTTCTTTCATCTTAAGCCAGTGTTTATAAGCCTTCAATCTCCATTCAAGCATCCACACAGGTTCACCTTTTATTGCTGAAAGCTGTGTTATTATATCTTCATTCAATCCATTCGGAAGACTCTCTGATTCTATATCGGTGACGAATCCGTACTTATATTCTTTGTTGGCTATTTCTTCAATTGTCTTAACTTCAGTTGTACTCATTTTATCTCCAATGTGCTCAATTTCATTATCTTTCTTACTCAAAGCTATGGAATCTATACAAAATAGTCAAGATTAAAATGGGTACGAAACTCTATATCTCGCAGAGAAAAGCAGAACTGAAATTAAAACCCCCAAATGTATAGATTCATTAAAGAATCAGTAAATAAAGTCTTTGACCTCTAGTGATGAAGGATTTCCAATCAATACATACTGCAGGTTTTTAATATATTCTTTGCTTACTTTTTGTATATCCTCCGGAGTAACCTTCTTAACGAACTCTAAATATTTATCTGCATCTGCATATCCGGCACCTGAAAGCTCGTATCTTGCCAGCAAAGATGCCTGTTGAGAAAATGTTTCATTTCTCAAATAATATCCTGTAATGAATAAATTAATTTTATTTGCAAGCTCCCGGGCAGATATCGTATCTTCCTTTATTTTAGTAAGCTCATTCAACATAATATTTATTGTTGAATCAGGATATACAGTTGTAACATATATTGCGCTGCTGTTTGAAAAGCTGGCATTTGTCCAGGCAGCAGGTGCGTACGATAACGATCTTTTAGTTCTGACTTCTTCAAATAGTCTGTCTTGTAAAATTGAAGTTGCAACTCTCATAGGATAATAATCTTTAGAGGCAAATGCAGGTGCAGGAAAAACACCTTCTATATAAACGGTAGGCAAATTTCTATCTACGAGTTTTAAAGTTGTTTCACTATGTTCAACCGGAGGTAATTTTGGTTCGACAAAATTTCCTACGGGAATATTTCCGAAAGATTCTTTAACCCACTTTTCAATTTCTTCTTTTGAAATATTTCCAACAACAACTAACAACATTCCGGATGTCTGAAGACGGTTTTTATAATACTCTTTAACCTGTTCTGAAGAAAAAGAGTTAAGGGTTGCCTCGTCTCCGAATACTTCAACTCCTATACGGATGGTTAGTATAAAAAGCATCATTTACTAAATCATTTAAATAATCATCAGGATCATCCTGACTTTGCTTTACTGCATTAATTTGTTGTTCCTTTTCAAGCTGAAAATCTTCATCTGTAAAAGATGGATTAGTAATAACATCGGAAAATATTTTCCATGAGTCATCGAAATATTGTTTTACGCAAAGAAGATTAATACTTGAATAATCTAAACCGGATGAAGCGGACACATGAGAATTCATACTTGCCAATTTTGAACTTAAAATATCCCTTGGATAATTTTTTGAAGCATCTGTAGCAATTTCAAGAGTTAAAGCTTCTAATCCTGCGCTTTCAGGTTCAAGAAGAGCAACTCCTCCTTTGAAATACATTTGTGCAGCAATAATATCTGTCGCATGTATTTTGCTTGAATATTACTTTTAATCCGTTAACAGTGAATGATTCTGTCTGCTGAGCAAACCCGGACTGAACAGATAAAACTATTATACAGGCAAAAGAGAATTTTATTAATTTTCTGTGACATTTTTCAACTCTCCTTTGGGAATTTTTATTGCAAGCTCTACTTTTTCTTTTTCTTCTGGTGAAGTTAAAACACCCATTACATATTTTTTATCAATGACGTATTTCTTTAGATAATCCTGTATGTCTTTCCTTGTGACTTTCTTAAGGTTATCTACATAGTTTAAATAATAATCCAAACCCGCAACAGCCCACCAGAATCCAACAGTATGCACGAATTGACTTGGCTGCTGTCTTCCATATTGTTCATTAATTGCGAGAATTGTTTTTGCGTTTTCAAGCTGCTCATCGGAAAAGTAATCATCCTTTAACATATTATTTAATTCGTTAAAGACAGCCTTCTGGAAATCATCAAATTTATCTCCTGAAGTTTGAGCAATTAATGAAATTGGTCCTGTGTGATTAAGTGTGTAATAACCAAAGCTTGCTGAAAAAGCCAGTGCACTATCTACAAGATGTTTCTTGAAATTTAGAAATTTTTTGCTGAAGAATGTATGATAGAACATCAGCTGCATAGGTTGATTTTGTATCTTCTTTAACCGAGGGTCCCTGCCATTCAAAATATACAGTTGTAGACTTTACCGGCTTTACAACTATTACAGCTTCTGTTTTTTGAATCGGCGGATGCTGTGGAATAGGGAATTCTTTAAAAGGATCCGGGCCTTTTTGCCAATCTGCAAAATATTTTTTTGCAAGATTAAATCCTTCTTCAGGTGTAATATCCCCTGCTAAAATAAGTGCCATATTGTTAGGAATATAATATCTGTGTTGAATCGTGTGCATTTTTTCGGGAGTTGTACTGAGAATAATATTTCTGTCTCCCAGAGCATTTTTCCTGCTGTAATATTTCCACCATACTTTTTGATTTACTGCTCTACTCAAATTAAAAAACGGGTTTGCTTCATCTCTGTCATACTCACCTGTTACGACTTTCCTTTCTTTGACCAATTCTTCTTCTTTAAATAAAGGGGAAGTGATAGCGTTGTACATAAATTCCAGACCCTGTACAAGACTGTCTTTTGGGAGAGTTATAAAGTAATTTACTCTTTCATCACTTGTTGACCCGTTCCATACTGCACCAAGCTCACGAATTCTTTCCATATATTTTTCCTGACTTGATATTTCACTATTTGCTTTAAAAAACATGTGCTCATACAAATGTGAAAGCCCATCATACTCAGGAGCTTCGGTAAAAGCTCCATTCTTTACATCAAATTCAATTGTTACAAGAGGTACTACCGGGTTATCAATTACAATAACATCCATTCCGTTATCCAGTGTTTGCTTAGTAATCCCGTATTTTTGTCCGAATATTGAAATACTAAAGACAAAGCAGAACAGGATTAAAAAAAGCCTGCTTCCTTTAAGCATTATTCCTCCTGAAATATTTTTTCCGTTTTTTTTAATAACCAGAATAAAAGTTAGTATTTATCAAAAGAAAAGACAATTGATAATTATTGGAACAAAATTTTTTTAGAACTATCTATTATCAGGCTTTTTGTTGTGGTATTACCATATTGAATCTTAAGTTTAATTGTTTTTCAGGGATAATTGAATTAATTTTGATTCAGCTAATCATTAAATATGGATATGTAAATTAATTGGAAGAACAGGAAAAGCAGGATAACACAAGCTCTGAAGTACAAAAAAACGAACAGGAAGGCAAAGGCGGATCACAGTACAGGGGCAATCAGCAAAGAAGAAGATTTTACAACAGGAACAGAAGACATTATTCTCCGCGCTACTCTCAGCAAAGCAGGGATAGAATTAAGTTTAATAAAGTTTCTATCGTAATTCCCCTTTTAAATGAAGAAGAATCTCTTAATCCATTAGCTAATGAAATAAGAAAAGTTTTAAAGCTGACAGATGTAAGCTATGAAGTTATTTTTGTTGATGACGGCAGCACAGACAATTCTTTGAAAGTTATAAAAGAAATCTGCAGGACAGATAAAAGGTTTAAATTTTTGAGCCTTAGAAAAAATTATGGAAAATCTGCCGCACTCCAGGTTGGCTTTTTGCAAACAACCGGAGATGCAGTAGTCACAATGGATGCAGATTTGCAGGATGATCCTTCAGAGATTCCTAATCTCTTAAAAAAGCTTGCTGAAGATTTTGATCTTGTTTCAGGGTGGAAAAAAGTACGGCATGATCCTTTTGTAAAAAAATTCTCATCTAAGTTCTTCAATTTTGTAACGAGAATAATAAGTCAGGTAAAGATTCATGATTTTAACTGCGGGTTAAAAGCATATACAAAAGATGTTATACTTAATATTCAGGTTTATGGAGAATTGCACAGGTACATTCCTCTTTTAGCTCACTGGAAAGGTTATAAAGTAACTGAGATAGTAGTTAAACATCATCCGCGACGTTACGGAAAAACCAAGTTCGGAATTTCACGGTTCTTTAAAGGATTTATAGATTTGATTACAGTTGTTTTTACAACACGTTATATCAGGCGTCCTTTGCATTTGTTTGGATTTTTAGGTGCGATCGCTTTTGTTGCCGGAATTATTGTTAACGGCTATCTTTCTTATCTCTGGATCACTGGAGGTTATTTAAGCAACAGACCAATGCTGTTTCTCGGTATTCTTTTAATTATTGTCGGTGTCCAGTTTTTTTCGGTTGGTCTTCTTGGAGAAATGTTTGTACATAACACAAGGAGCGAAAAAGAATATATAATTAAAGAAAGAGGATAGAATAGAAGTTCGTTATTTAATTGAATGAATTCATAATTAAAATTTTCCATTCTTCTCATACACATTTCGACATTATTTTTCTTAGTTTTAATACCGTGTTTTAAGAATAAAAAATTTAACTGTCCGGAATCTATATGAGCAAATCAAAAAAGAATATTAAGTCATCAGCCCCAGAAAAAGAAAACTTTTTAACCAAATTTAGTTTAGATGATTATATCCCTGCTAAATACCAGGTGCCTGCATTAATTGCTGTAATTGTAATTCTATTTTTGATTTTTCTCAGCCCGCTTTATTTTGGAAATAAAACATTTCAGTCAGGAGATATAATTGCAACAAAATCCGTTCAACCTTATGTACATGCAGACAGAGAAGGTTTTTCATTATGGTTTCCATATATCTTTTGCGGCATGCCGGCTTATGCTATTTCGACCGAACCCACCTGGTTTAATTTTATATATGTCGGCTTCACTTCAGTAAGAAATTTCTTTGCTTCTTTATTCTCAAATGATTATACGATGTGGAGTTTCTATCTGATTATTCTTACTGTTACGACTTTCTTTTTCATGAAGTATGTAACAAAGAATAACCTGGTAAGCTTATTCACTGCCGTCGCAACATCTTTCAGCACCGGTTTAATTGTGTTCCTTTTTATAGGTCACGTTACAAAACTTACTTCGTTATGTATGTATCCACTGCTTTTTTTAATGCTTTTTAGAATGCAGGAAAAGATAAAGCTGATTGATTTTTTTATTCTTATTATAACACTTCAATTGTTTATACAGGGATTTCACGTTCAAATAATTTTTTATACAGTCTTTTCGGTAGGCATATATTATATCTATTATATCCTGAGAGGATTTTCTAAGAAAGAAATAACTCCTAAAGAAATATCTTTTATTATTCTGCCAATAATTTTTGCAGCCTTAGTTTATTTAACTCACGTTTATTCAAACCTAACTTTGATAATAATATGCTCAATTATAACCATAGCTTATTTATTTTTTATTTATATCAAACTGAAGTCCAGCTTATTAAAGTCGATAATTGTTTTTGTTTTTTCTTTAGTAATAGCGATACTAATATCTTCAGATAATTTTACCCAGATTTATGAATACACCCCTTACTCCACAAGAGGAACAGAAAGCATAACTGATAAAACAACTCAGAAAACAGAAAAAGATGAATCTGAATATTACGCTTATCATACGATGTGGTCGTTTTCCCCAGAAGAAGTTTTAACATTTATTGTTCCTTCATTATATGGATTCGGGAATTCGACTTACAAAGGTTCTTTAACGAACAACCAACCTGTAGATGTAAATACATATTTTGGTCAAATGTATTTTGTTGATGTTGCAATGTACATGGGTGTTCTCGTTTTCTTTCTTGCATTGTTCGGTATTTTTACGAGATGGAAAGATCCGCTTGTCCGGTTCTTAACGATTCTTACGGGCGTATCTTTGTTAATATCATTTGGAAAAACTTTTCCTGTTCTCTTTGATCTTTTGTTTTATTATTTGCCTTCCTTTAATAAGTTCAGAGTTCCCTCAATGATTCTTGTACTCGTTCAGATGAGCACTCCTGTTCTTGCAGGACTGGGATTAATGAAAATAATTTCTTTAAGGGATGAAAAGAATATTAAACTAACCAACGTGTTAAAAAATTTAGCGTATGTCTTCACAGGAATTTTTATTATTTCACTTCTTCTGCACAGTTCAATAAATGATTGGTTTATTTCAAGAGTTAATGAGTATGCTGCAAGTGTTCAATCTTCCAAACCTCAATTAGCGCGACAATTTAATGCCCTTGCAGAATACATAGCAGGAATGTTCTCTAGTGATTTAATGATTGCATTTGGATTTTCTGCTGTAGTTTCGTGGCTTTCTTTCTTTTATATCAATAGAAAACTCAGTGCAGATTTCCTTGTGTTTGTTGTTATCGTTTTAACACTTATCGATCTTTGGCGCATCGATGGAAGGGGAGCAAAGTATATAGATAACCCGGGCATACAAAATATTTTTAATAAGCCGGACTATATATCTACTATAGAAAAGCAAAATG
The DNA here is from genome assembly GCA_963792755.1 of uncultured Ignavibacteria bacterium. GTDB lineage: Bacteria > Bacteroidota > Ignavibacteria > Ignavibacteriales > Ignavibacteriaceae > RBG-16-34-14. The sequence goes on along the minus strand of CAWBXQ010000011.1, from coordinate 28,725 downwards.
ATAAAGAGCCTTTTAGAGTTTTGAACCTCAAGCAGGACGGTTCTTACGGTTCGTATGGAAATGATGCAAATTTTGATGCTTATTTTTTCATAGAAGATTTTTACGGCTATTCCGGAATTAAGCCGCGCGCTTTCCAGGATATGATGGATATTGTCGGACCGGCTAATATTTCTATGTGGAGAATGTTGAACGTAAAATATATTGTTACTAATAATTTTGTCCAGGCAAACTATTTAACTCTTGTAGATTCAACATCGGATACGAAAACATATACTTTTAATAATTATCTGCCAAGAGTTTATTTTGTTAACCAGGTTGAGAAAAAAACAGGTATGGAATTTCTTCAACTTCTAAAATCAAATTCATTTGATCCGAAACAAAAAGCTTTTCTTGAGAATGCTGATCTCAAAGTAGATCCGGTCGATTCGACGGTTTATTCTAAAATCACTGATTATAAAGAAGCTTATCTAAAAGCAGAAGTAAATGCTTCAGGCAATAATTTTCTTTTCTTTGGAAGTACTTACCTCGCCGGTTGGAAAGCTTTAATAGATGGCAATAAAACCAAAACTTATCTTACAGATCACGGCTATATTGGTATCATGGTTCCAAAAGGGAAACATATAGTCGAGTTTAAATTTGCACCTGAAAGCTTCTTCATTACAAAGGATATTGCACTCGCACTAAGCTCGCTTGTTATTCTGGGATTATTGTTTTCAATATTCGTTGATGTCAGGAAGAAAAAATTTAATTGATCATATTCTGAAAAATATACTTGCAGGAAAACGAAAACATAAAAACCAAAATTGATTTTAGTTCACAAGCATTTAAAAAATATTTTACAAACACCTCCTGGCTCCTCGCCGAAAGAATAATAAGACTTGTAATAAGTTTCGTTGTTAATATTTATGTAATCCGTTATCTCGGTCCGAATGATTTTGGATTGCTCAGCTATGCCATAAGCTTTGCAGCTTTATTTGCTACACTTTCAACATTAGGATTAGACAGTCTCATAATTCGTGAACTTGTTAAAGAGCCTGCAAAAAGAGACACGTACCTGGGATCTGTTTTTGTAATGAAGATTTTCGGTTCGGTGGCATCCTACATATTAATTGCTGCTACTGTGCTGCTAACAAATGAATCGTCATTTACAATCCTTTTAATTCTTCTAATTTCGGCTTCAACATTGTTTCAGTCTTTTAATGTTGTAGATTTTTATTTTCAGTCAAAAGTTTTAGCTAAGTTTTCAGTCATTGTTCAGTTTACAACTGCTATGTTGATGGCGGGAATAAGAATTCTTCTTATACAGTTTCATGCTGAGTTATGGCTTTTTGCTTTAACAGTAACTTTAGAAAGTGCATTCTGGGCAGTTGGTTTTATAGTTGTTTACAAAAAGCAAGGATTAAAAATTCTGAGCTGGAAATATGATAAAGAAACAGCCTTTCAGTTGATAAGAGATTCCTGGCCTTTAATATTATCTGGGATTGCAGTTTCGATTTACTTGAGAATAGACCAGGTGATGATAAAGAAAATGCTTAATGACCAGGAAGTTGGTTATTATGCAGCAGCAGTTAGAATTTCGGAAGCGTGGTATTTTATTCCAATGGTAATTACAACATCTTTGTTTCCCGCAATAGTAAATGCAAAAAAGACGAGCGAAGTTTTATATATGAACAGGCTTCAGAAATTGTATGATTTGCTTGCCTGGATGTCAATCGTAATTGCAATTCCGGTAACAATTTTTTCAGGCACTATAGTTAAATTATTACTCGGTCCACAATATTCTTCTTCTGCAGATGTTCTTACAGTTTATATCTGGGCAGGAGTTTCAGTTTTTCTAGGAGTGGGAAGCAGTCAATATCTTATAACAGAAAATCTTACTAAGTTAGCTTTCTATAGGACATTTATAGGCATGATATTTAACATTATTCTTAATTTTATTTTAATTCCGAAAATTGGTATTGTTGGTGCGGCAATAGCAACTTTGGTTTCATATACGGCAGCGGTATTCTCAATAGGATTTGATAGAAAAGCAAAAGATCAATTAATTATGTTATTAAACTCAATCTTTTTTGTTTCATTATTTAAAAGATTTTTTGTTTTTGTTCAAAACAATAAGAAGTAAATTTCGTTTCCTAAATCAGAAATATTTAGTAGAATAGAAAAATGGCTAGCTCTTTAAGATTTAAAATTTCAACATTAATTGGATTATTTAGTGAACCTAAAGTGTTAAAGTTTATTATTTCTCAGAGATATACTGGATTTTTATATGAACAAGGATGGTATCTATCGTATAAATCGGGTTCATCAGTAGATAAAGATAATAACCCGATTCCCTGGATGACATATTCCTTTATAGATTTTATTAAAGAAAGATTATATAAAGAATTAATAATTTTTGAATTTGGTTCCGGTAACTCAACAATATTTTTTGCTAAAAGGGTAAAAAGTGTAATAGCTGCAGAGCATAATGCAAAATGGTATGAAGAAGTTAAAGATAAAGTTCCAAACAATGCAGAAGTTAAGTTAGTTACTTTAACTAATTATGAAAATTCAATTGATATTACTAAACAATATGATATTATAATAATTGACGGCGAAAGAAGAAATGAGTGTATAAAAAATTCAATTAAGGCTTTAAATAAAAGTGGAATAATAATTTTAGACGATTCTGAAAGAGAAGATTATAAGAGCGGAATAAAATATTTATTAGATCAAGGATATAAAGTTATTAATTTTTGGGGAGTAGCCCCCGGAACTTTTTTTAATAAATGTACCAGCATTTTTTATAAGCAAGAAAACTGCCTGAGTATTTAGATGATAAAAAAAATAAAAAGAAAAATATATCTGTCCTTAGTTCCATTTATAAAAGTTTTTAAATTATTAAGCTGGCAATTTTATTTAAGATCTGCTAAAGAGATAAAAATAGTTGTTGGAGCAGGTAGTACCAAATATGAAGATTGGTTTAATACCGATATAGATACGCTTGATGTTACTAACGAGAAAGATTTTAAAAAGTATTTTTCAAAGAAAAAAATCAAAAATATTTTAGCCGAACATGTTTTAGAACATCTAGTGGATGATGATTTAAACTTAATGATTATTAACTTTTTAAAATATTCTGATAATGATATTAATATTAGAATAGCAGTTCCTGATGGATTTCATTCTAACATAAATTACATAAACAGAGTAAAACCTGGAGGAACCGGAGAAGGAGCGAATGATCATAAACATCTTTTCAACTACAGAACTCTTTCTGAACTTTTTGAAAAACAAGGATTCAAGGCTGACTTGGCTGAGTATTGGGATGAGAAAGGTAATTTCCATTCGAAATATAAAAATGATGAAAAAGGTTATATCACCAGATCTTTTATTAATGATGAAAGAAATAAAGATGGTAAACCAAATTATACTTCTTTAATAATAGATTTTTCCAAATAGTTAATGTTCACTTCGATTCTTATTCCACTTTTGTTCAATTCATAAAATGATTTTATTAAAATGACTAATCGTTTAACTCAGAAAATACTACTAACAGTTTTGGGGAATGAAAAATATCTTTCACTTGTAAGCAATGTTTTTTTGAGATTGTATCATTCGGGAAGAGCAAAAGAAAAATATCCTGAAATGTATTTACTAAACAAATTAGTTTCAGAAGGCAATACCTGTATAGATATAGGTGCTAACATTGGATATTACAGCGTTCCATTAGCCGAACTGGTAGGCAAACCAGGAAAAGTTTTTGCAGTTGAGCCGGTTGATCTCTTCAGAAATATATTAAGGAAAAATCTTAGGAGGTTTAAAGTTGAGGATATTGTTGAAATAGTGCCATTTGCTTTGGGTAATACTGATGATGAAGAAATAGAAATGGGGACACCAATAGTTGATGGACTGGTTCATTTTGGTTATACAAAAATTATTTCGTCAAATGAAGATGAATTAAAAAATAGATATAAAGTTAAAGTTCATCGCCCGCAGACAGTTTTTAAGAACCTTAATAACCTTCATTTTATAAAATGTGATATTGAGGGATATGAAGGTAAAGTAATTCCGGAATTTCTTGAAATTATAGAAAAGTTTAAGCCATCGCTTCAGATTGAGATTTGCTCAAAAAGAAACAGGAAAGTTATTATTGAAATGCTGCAAAAAATGGATTATCAGGCTTTTTATTTCATGGATAATAATTTGTGGGCTCTAAAAGAAATAGAAGATAACATAGAAAAAAGCTGTGATCTTTACTTTTTACAGAAGGAAACAATTGCTTACTTGCAAGCATTAATAAAAAAATAGTTGTTGTTGATTTAAATTAAAATTTTTACATTTTAGTAAATAGTAATAATAATTTCCCAAGGGGGATAATATGAAAAAGCTGCTTTATTTTTTTGCGATAATCTCTTCTCTTTTAATAATTCAATGTTCAAATGATGTCCCTAATTCTGCTAACCAGGACAATTTAGAATTAGGAAAAGTTTCTTTAAGGATAGATAAACAAAATGCTCCCGACGGAGTTGTTTTAGTGGAAGCTTGTCTAACACGTGAAGGACAGGATTCACTTTTCGGAGCTTTAAATATTTTGTCATCAAATTCTGCGGATATTTCCTTTGATGATGTTGCGGTTGGAGACTGGCATCTTGAAGTTAACGCAAAAGATAATAATGGAGTTATTCTATATTCCGGTGAAACGGATTTAACTGTTCAGGCAGGAATATTAACGCAAGTTAATCTGGTTCTGACCCCCACTGGTCAGGGAACAGGTTCTATTTATATTTTTGTATCGTGGGGGCAGGCTAACAATTCCTGGATTGATTATTACAATAATCCGGTTCTAGGTAGCCAGAATACATATTATGATATGTATGGAGTTTATCAACCAACTTTAATTAGAGAAAATAATCTTTATAGATTGTGGTATGTGGGAGACGCAGGAACGGCAATAAAACATGTACTGTATGCCGAATCTACAAATGGCATAGACTGGGTCAGACCAGATACTATTCCCGTTTTATCACCCGGACCTCAGGGAAGTTGGGACTCCTGGGCAGTACATCCCGGTGCAATAATAAAAGATAATGGTATTTATAAAATGTATTATTCAGGATGGGCAAGCCCTTACGAAGAATGGGATGTTGGACTAGCTACATCAACTGATGGAATTAACTGGCAGAAATATCCGACTCCTGTACTTTTAGGAGGAAGTAGTAGTGAATTTCAGATAGTTGCGACAAGTGTAATTAAGATTAATAATATTTACTATATGTATTATTCCAGCAGAACTACATCAGATAATTGGAGAATAAATATTGCAACTTCGTCAGATGGTTTGAACTGGACTAAGTATTCGGGTAACCCGGTTTTAGTTTCAACAGGGAAGTGGGAAGGGAATGGAATTTACTATCCCTCGGTAATAGAAGAGAATGGGACATACAGAATGGCGTATATGGGTGCAAATGTTAAGGCATTTGGTTTTGCGACATCAACAGATGGAATTAATTGGACTGCTTCTACAACAAATCCTTTTTTCACAACTCAAAACACAGCTAATAATTGGGCATCGACAGACATTGCATATCCAAGATTTGTAAAAACACCAACAAATGAACTCAGGATATATTATAGCGGAGGTCAAAGTCCAATTTATAAAATTGGGTTCATGAAGAAAGCAAATTAATTTTTTACAGGTCATATTAATAGAATAGGACCTTTTATTTTGCGGATATAATTTGTGGGCTATAAAAAAATAGGCGACAACATAGAAAAGCAAGGACAATTGCTTCCTTGCAAGCATTAATAAAAAAATAGTTGTTGTTCTTTTATACTAAAGTTTTTACATTTTAAAAAAATAGTAATAATAATTTCCCAAGGGGGATAATATGAGAAGTCTGATTTATATTTTTGTGATAATCTTTCCTTTTTTAATAATTCAATGTTCTAACCAAATTCCAAATTCAGCTAACCAGAATGGTTTGGAGTTAGGCAAAGTTTCTTTAAGAATAGATAAACAAAATGCTCCTTCCGGTGTTGTTTTAGTGGAAGCCTACCTCACGCGCGAAGGATATGATTCACTTTATGGAGCTTTAAATATTTTGTCGTCAAATTCGGCAGATATTTCCTTTGATGATGTCGCTGCTGGTGACTGGCATCTTGAAGTTGATGCAAAGGATAATAATGGAGTTGTTTTATATTCTGGGGAAGCAGATATGATAGTTCAGGCAGGAATACTAACCCAGGTTAATTTAGTTTTAACTCCAACCGGTCTCGGAACCGGTTATATTTATATTTATGTAAGTTGGGGAACAAATAATACGGGCTGGATTGACTTTAAAAATAATCCTGTTTTAAGACTGAGCAACACCTATTGGGATTTTCAAGGGGTACGAGAGCCTAAAATTTTAATTGAAAATGGTATTTATAAAATGTGGTATTTGGGCTTAGCCAATTCGAGTAGATCAAATGTTGGTTATGCTACTTCATCAGATGGAATTAGTTGGACTAAACCTTATGATTATCCGGTTTTGACTACTGGACAGCCGGGTTCGTGGGATGAAACGGCTGCAATTGCAGGGGTTGTAATGAAAGATAGTTCAGTTTATAAAATGTATTATTTCGGCTGGTCCGATCCTTATGGTACCTGGAACATTGGGTTAGCTACATCAACCGATGGAATAAATTGGACAAAATATCCTTCGCCAATTCTTTATGGAACGACAGGATGGGAAACCAGAATAGCACCTTCTTCGATCTTAAAAATTAATGGAATGTATTATATGTACTATTATAGTAATTTGGTGGAAGATAATAAAATTGGTCTTGCTACTTCATCAGATGGAATAAATTGGACGAGATATTCTGGCAACCCTATTTTAGAAGCTACCCAACCTTGGGAAGGAACAGGAATATATTATCCTTCTGTAATGAAAGACAGCGGGATTTATAAAATGATTTATATGAATAAGGGTGACAGTTTTGGCATAGCAACATCTCCAGATGGAATAAATTGGACGAAAGAAACTAATAATCCGTTTTTTACAAAAGAAAATACCGCGAATAAATGGGGTGATGAGGATATTGCCTATCCATTTTTTATGAAGAATGGAAATGAGTATCGTATTTATTATTCCGGTATTGGCGTACCAGGCTCTGATATATATAGTATAGGATTTACAAGTAAACATTTCTAAATAAAAAAATCCCTCTTGCTTAAGAGGGATTTTAATTTTACTTATTTTTTATCGGGTATGGAGGCCGCTGTTCAGGCATTTTTACAGGATGCTGTTTAAGTTCATCAAGTGCAACCTGAATAGCTTTATTTAACTGCTGATCTACTCCTTCATATTCAAGTGCGGGATCGTTATCCTGGTAAATATCCGGTTCAACTCCCTTACCTTCGATAACCCATTCTTTGCCAGCAACATCTGTCCGTGAGAACTCCGGTTTGTTAAGGAATCCGCCATCGACAAATGGATTTGTACCGCGTATGCCAACAACTCCTCCCCATGTTCTTTTACCAACAAGCTTTCCGATTTTATCTACTCTAAATCTGTAAGGAAATATATCACCATCAGATGCAGAGAACTCATCCATAAGACAAACTTTGGGACCCACCTGCATTCCACTCGGATCATAATAAAGATCGGCATTCCTGGCTGCGTCTAAAAAAACCGGTTCACGTGTTAATCTTTCTATAATTTGTGGAGAAACATTACCGCCGCCGTTTCCTCTTACATCGATAATCAATGCTTGTTTCATAAGCTGAGGATAATAATACTTGGAGAACTCATTCAACCCGTTAACTCCCATATCCGGAATATGTATATAACCAACTTTTCCATCGGTTGCTTCATTAACTTTTTTTATGTTGTTCTGTACCCAGGTGTAATAGTAAAGGGGATGTTCGTCATCGATTGGAACAACCACATTATCTTTTGCTCCTTTTTCATCAGGGATGGAATTGGTTTTTAAAGTAACTTGTTTAGCAGCTTTATCAACAAGCTCGGAATAAATATTTTTTATTTCTTTTGTTGATTTTCCATTGATCTCAATTATGTAGTCTCCTTCTTTAATATCAACTCCGATGTCGGTTAAAGGATTACGAATATCCTTATTCCAATTCTGGCTGTTTAATATTTTTTTGATTTGGAAATATCCCGATTTGTCTTTTACAATTTCGGCACCGAGCAATCCAAGCTTTACGCGTTTTGGTTTTGGGTAATCGCCGCCGCCAACATAAGTGTGCCCGGAATTAAGTTCTCCAATCATTTCACCAATTATATAAGTTAAGTCTGCGCGGTGATTGACATATTTAACTAAAGGCTCGTAAGTTTCTTTTACTTTTTCCCAATCAACACCATTCATAATTGGCGAATAAAAGAAATCTCTCATTTGTCTCCACGATTCTTCAAATATTTGTTTCCATTCAGCATGACGGTCAAGATTTACTTTCATATCGGAAAGATCGAGTTTATCCTTCAGATCAATTTTTTGAGATGGGAGATCGATTATTGCATAAGTGTTTTTGTATCCGACAAGCATTTTTTTATTGTCAGCAGAAATTTCAAAACCATCTGCTTCACCAAGATCATTTTCTTTTTGTTTATCCAGATCGAACATCAATAATCTTGAGTGATCATCTTTACTCCCGTGTCTTATATAATAAATTTTGTCTCCCGCAGAAGTAAGATCACCATAATTTGAAGCTTCAATAGGAAGTTCAAGAATCCTGTTATTTATTCCATCCAGATCAACAACCAAATCTGTTTTATTTTTAGAGTCTTTCTTATCCTTATTCTCATCTTTATTTGTTGAGTTGCTATCCTTTGAAGTTGTGTCCTGCTTAATCTCAACTTCATCGCTCTTAGGTTCGAAAGGAGATTTTGTATCCTTGGCAAGAGTTACCAGGTAGATTTTATTCCATATCAAAATAAATATGATTCCATTCCATCCATCCATACTTTGGTGAAAAACTTCTATCAGATACAAAGAAAAGATATTTCCCGTCATCACTGAATGCCGGGTCGCCGGAGGAATACCAGCCGTCAGTCACTTCATATTTTTCTCCCTTATCCAAAGAGTATAAATATACTTTTGTCATCACATCTTCTTCAGGTCTTGCATAAGCTATCCATTTGCTGTCAGGCGACCAACTATATTCTCTGATTTCCCATGCAGTAGCTTTGTCAACAAGTGTAATTTTTTTAGTGTCGATATCAACAAACTGCAGTCGCTGCATTTTATCAGACCATAAAAGCTTTTTACTATCGGGGGACCAATACATTTGATACTTATATGTATCGCCGTTATTTGTTAATTGGATAGGATCAGATTTTCCATCCTGTGCTAAAATATAAATTTCGTCTTCTCCCGAAGCATCTGAAATATATGCTATCCATTTTCCATCAGGTGACCATTTGGAATTTCTTTCATGTACTCCGCTTGTGTTTGTAAGATCTCTTGTATTACCATTCTTTGCAGGAACAGTAAAGATGTCACCACGCGCACCAAACAACGCCCTGTTACCGTCAGGAGAGATTTCATAATTTGCTATTTCTTTACTAACATCTTTTAATCCGCCTCTTCCGCTGACAAAATCTTCATTCAGATAAATTGTAACTTTTTCTGCTTTGTTTGTTGCAAGATCAAACTTGTAGATATAGCCGCCGTTTTCAAAAACAATTGCATTATCACCAAGTGAAGGAAATTTTATATCGAAGTCTGTAAAATTGGTAAGCTTCTTTGTTTCTTTTGTTGTTAAGTCATAAACAAAAAGATTCATTCTCGAATCTCTATCCGACAGGAAATAAATCTTATCTTTATACCACATTGGAATTATATCCTGTGCGGGATTATTAGTTACGTTCTCAATTTTCTTCGTATCGAAATCATAAATCCAGATATCATCAGCCATTCCGCCCCTGTATCTTTTCCATGTTCTGAATTCTCTGAATATACGGTTGTAAGCGAGTTTCTTTTTATCAGGAGAATAAGAACAAAATCCGCCGCGGGGAAAAGGAAGCTGTTCAAGCATTCCGCCATCTACAGGTTGAAGATAAAGTTGCCCGTTGAAGTCATTAAAATCTTTCCAGCGGGAACGTATAATTATATTATCATTATCTCTCCAACCCATAACTATATTATTAGGTCCCATCCTGTCGGAAACATCATCGCGGCTTAAAGTTGGAGTATAACTTAATCTTTTAGGAACTCCTCCTTCAGAAGGAATCAGGTAAACTTCCGTGTTGCCGTCGTACTGACCTGTGAAAGCAATCCACTTTCCATCGGGTGAAAACCTTGCAAACATTTCATATCCTTCTTCATCATTGGTTAACTTGCGTGCAGTTCCGCCTGATGCTGATACTGTATAAAGATCACCGGCATAAGAAAAAACAATCTGGTTTCCATGAATTGCAGGAAATCTTAATAGACGAGCTTCCTCCTGTGAATAGGTTACGATAGAAAAAAGTAACAGGAAGGAAAAGATGAATCTGAATTTCATAAATAATCTTTCATTTTTTTTTGTTAAAATATAATTCCCCGGCAGATATGAAGTATTCGTAAATATTTGTGATTCAACTGTACTTTACATTATAGACTGAAGGGCAAAATCATTCATTAATAAATTTCCCGGAGAAATTTTACAAAGTTGAATTTTCTCTTCGAACCATTTTAGGGAGATGCCATTATCAATAGCAGTTCTCTTAAGCCAGTCTATTTCCATTGAAGGAGTTTTATTATCTGAAAACGCAAGCTTTAAACCATCGGTTATGAAATGATTCGGCAATTTTTATATCTGAAAATTTAACCGGGTCTTCGATAAGATATTTATTTGCAAGCAGGTTGCGGAGAGTTTCCTCATAAAAATCCGATGAAAACCCTAATCTTTCAGCTATTTCCCTTATAATTTTTTTTTCAGATTCAGCGAGTTTTTTATCTTTACGTGCAGTTATTAAAAGTCCCTTGAGGTAATTACTTTTATCAATTACTGGTATGTTCATTATTGACCCAACAAAATTTAATTGACGATGTTAAACTACAAAATTTTCCTTAACAGAAAAATTCATTAATTATTTTAGTTACTAATCTTTCATTTTTTTTGTTAGACATCAAGGTAAAATGAATTGTTCTGATACCGTTCATCATAATTCTAAAAAAATAATTGTAAATTATATCTTGTTATGATTTTCATAATTCAAATCAGAGAGAATTGAAATGGAATTCAGAATTGAATCCGACAGCATGGGAGAAATTAAAGTTCCCGAAGATAAATATTACGGAGCGCAGACCGCCCGATCATTAATGAACTTTAAGATTGGTGGAAACAGGTTTCCGCGGGAATTAATCAGAGCGCTTGGAATTTTAAAGAAAGCGGCTGCTCTGGTAAATAAAGAACTTGGCTTACTGCCTCCTGAAAAAGCTGATTTAATTGTAAAAGCTGCTGATGAAGTTATTGATGGAAAACTGGATGAACATTTTCCTCTTGTTGTTTGGCAAACGGGAAGCGGCACACAAACAAATATGAATGCCAATGAAGTTATTTCCAACCGTGCTATAGAAATTTCGGGCGGAGTTATGGGGAGCAAAAAGCCAATCCATCCCAATGATGATGTAAATAAAGCACAGTCATCCAATGATACTTTCCCAACAGCAATGCACATAGCCGCTGTTGAAGAAATTCATAGAGGACTTATCCCTATGGTTACAAAATTGAGAGATGCTCTAGAAAAAAAGTCGGAAGAGTTCAAATCAATTATAAAGATCGGGAGAACTCATTTAATGGATGCAACTCCTTTAACTCTTGGACAGGAATTTTCCGGCTATGTTCAGCAATTAACAAACGGACTTGAAAGAATTAATGGAGTTCTCCCGAGATTATATGAACTTGCTTTAGGCGGAACTGCAGTTGGAACAGGTTTAAATACTCACCCTGAGTTTGCTGTGAAATCTGCAAAGAAAATTTCGGAGTTAACGGAAAAGCCTTTTATTACAGCAAGAAATAAATTTGAAGCTCTTGCCGCTCACGATGCAATGGTAGAGCTGCATGGAGTTTTAAAAACTCTCGCAGCATCTTTAATGAAAATTGCAAATGATATTCGCTGGCTCGGTTCCGGACCACGTTGCGGATTAGGTGAAATTCATCTTCCTGAAAATGAACCGGGAAGTTCTATAATGCCTGGGAAAGTTAATCCAACTCAATGCGAAGCTATGACAATGGTTTGTACACAGGTTTTTGGAAACGATGTTGCTGTAAACTTCAGTGGCGCAAGTGGAAATTTTGAGCTTAATGTTTTTAAACCTGTTATAATTTTTAATGTTCTTAATTCCATCAGGTTACTTTCGGATGCGTGTGAAAGCTTTACTGATAATTGCGTTGCCGGAATTGAAGCAAATAAAAAGAACATTGAGAAGCACCTCGAAAATTCTTTGATGCTTGTTACCGCTCTCAATCCTCATATAGGTTATGATAATGCAGCTAAGGTGGCTAAGAAAGCTCATAAAGAAAATAAGACTTTGAAAGGAAGCAGCAATTGAACTGGGATTGCTGACTGCAGAAAAATTTGATGAGATTGTAAGACCGGAAAAGATGATTGGACCGAAATAAGTGCAAGTGCAGGTTCAAGAGCAAGAGTAAGTATGAATGAAATTATTCTGAATATTTATCTAATTATTAATGATGGATTTGTTGTTGAGTTCCGTGCAATAGCTTATGAAAGGGAAGGAGGCGATGACAGAAAAATCGCATTCCTTAAAAGTAAAGCAGTTGAAGATTTTAATAAGTCATACCGGTTTGCAGCTCCATCTGATAAACGAGGTAAATTTATGCCGTACAATAAATTTTCGAGACTTGAAACAAGAGGAAAACAATTTGAGCTGTTCGAAGAGATATTCAATAATTTTAGCGTTCCGGAAAAACCTTTAATTTGTGTAACGCCCGTTGTTGACGGCAAAATTATAACTAATTAAGTGATAACGTATATCGAAATAAATTCTACTAATGCTGCCTTGCCAATTCACAATTATCCCGAGGAATCTATTTTAATATGCACGATGAATCCAACCTAACAGAGAAACAAGCACAATATTTAAAGAAGCTCGATGAACCGGATAAATTTTATTCAACTAAAAAGCTTGGCTCTTTTGTAGAAAAAGGGAAAACATTTTTCAGATTATTTACACCAAACGCTGAGAAAGTCACTCTTGTTGTCTTTGATGAATTAGAAAACAACAAAGGGAAAGAATTTGAAATGACTAAAGACAATAACTGCGTTTGGGAAACTTCGATTGATGGCGAGAGATATGGACTTTATTACAGCTACAAGGTTAAGCATAGTGGAATGCATGCAATTCTTTGTATTGATCCTTATGCAAAAGCGGTTGCTTCTTTAAATACTTATTTTACTCCACGGAAATCAATAGTTGTAAAAGAAAATGATTACGAATGGGAAGGTGACACATGGATAAAAAGAGACTGGCGTGATTTAATTATTTATGAAATGCATATTCGTGACGGCATCCTAGAAGACGCGAGCAGAGAACCTCGCCACCAACATTCTGTTCGCGAGCCTGGTGATCGGCCATCACGCCCTTCGGAGTCGAAAGGATCGTGATGCCGAGGCCGTTCGCGACCTGCGGAATGGACTTCACCGAGACATAAACCCGGCGGCCCGGCTTGGAGACGCGGGCGATCTCACGGATCACCGATGCGCCTTCGTAGTACTTCAGCTCGATGCTGAATCTCGGACTTGCCGTTGTCGAATGCGACTTCGAGTATAGCCGCGGATGTAGCCTTCGGCCTGCAGAACGTCGAGAACGCGTGCACGCAGCTTGGAAGCCGGAGTCGATGACCGACGACTTGCGGCGGGCAGCGCCGTTGCGGATGCGGGTGAGCATATCGCCCAGAGGATCAGTCATTGTCATGTGCCCGTCTCCTTACCAGCTCGACTTGACGATGCCCGGCACCTTGCCGAAATTGCCGAGTTCACGAAGCGCGATACGCGACATCTTCAGCTTGCGGTAGTAAGCGCGCGGACGGCCGGTCACTTCGCAACGGTTGCGGACGCGGGTCTTGGATCCGTCGCGCGGCAGTTCGGCCAGCTTCAGGGTTGCCTTGAACCGCTCTTCGATCGGAAGCTCCTGGTTCATGATGATCGCCTTCAGCGCGGCGCGCTTTGCGGCCTGCTGCGCAACCAGTCTTGCGGCGGCGCTTGTTCTTTTCAACTGCGCTTGTCTTTCGCCATGATCGTAGTTCCTTTTCTACGCTTGCCGTTACGGTTACTGGCGGAACGGGAAGTTGAACTCTTTCAGAAGAGCCCGTGCTTCGTCGTCCGTTGGTCGCCGTCGTACAAACGATGATGTCCATGCCCCACATCTGATCAACCTTGTCGTAGTTGATCTCAGGGAACACAATGTGTTCCTTGATGCCCATGGCGAAGTTGCCACGGCCGTCAAAGCTTTTCGGGTTCAGGCCGCGGAAGTCGCGAACGCGCGGAAGCGCGATGTTGACCAGACGGTCCATGAATTCGTACATGCGGGCGCCGCGCAGCGTAACCTTGGCGCCGATCGGCATGCCTTCACGAACCTTGAAGCCAGCGATCGAGTTGCGGGCATGGGTGACAACTGGCTTCTGGCCGGCAATCGCGGCGAGATCAGCGGCAGCAATCGTCGGCTTCTTCGAGTCGGCAGTTGCTTCGCCAACACCCATGTTGATGACGATCTTGTCCATGCGCGGGATCTGCATTTCGTTGGCGTAGGAGAACTGCTCCTGCATGCGCCTTGCGGATGCGCTCGTACGTATTCCGTCTTGAGCCGTGGCTCGTACTTTGTCTCAGCCATCGATCACTTCTCCCGAACGCTTGGCCACGCGAACCTTCTTGTCGCCTTCGATCTTGAAACCGACGCGGGTCGGCTTGCCGTCCTTGGATCGGCGACCGCGAGGTTGGAAAGGTGGATCGAGGCTTCCTTGCTGATGATGCCGGCTTCCTGGGTCTGGGTCTGGCGCTGGTGGCGCTTGACAACATGTTGACGCCACTGGACGACGGCACGGTCTTCCTTCGGCATAACCTCGATGACTTCACCAGAACGGCCCTTGTCCTTGCCGGTCAGAACGACGACCTTGTCGCCTTTACGAATCTTTTGCATCTCAGTTTCGCTCCTTACAGCACTTCTGGAGCCAGCGAGATGATCTTCATGTGGTTCTTGGCGCGAAGTTCGCGCGGAACCGGTCCGAAGATACGGGTGCCGATCGGCTCTTTCTTGTTGTCGATAAGAACGGCTGCATTGTTGTCGAAACGGATGACGCTGCCATCGGCGCGGCGGATGTCCTTGGCGGTGCGAACGACAACCGCCTTCATCACGTCACCCTTCTTCACGCGGCCGCGCGGAATGGCTTCCTTGATCGAAACGACGATGATGTCGCCGATGGAAGCATACTTCCGCTTCGAGCCGCCCAGCACCTTGATGCACATGACACGACGTGCGCCGGAATTATCCGCCACGTCGAGGTTTGTTTGCATCTGAATCATGTCAGGTCGCCTTCTTGTTGTAACCGGAACGGTTGGGCACATCAGGCCCCCTATCCCGGCTTATGATGATCTATGTTTTCGCGCGGGAAGAACTTGCCAAGGTGGTTTCCCAAAGGACCTTCCTGCGCTAAAGCAAAAGAACGCTCGTTCCGAGCGTTCTCGCAATCCGTGCTTCATACAGAATTTTGCCGCAAGGCAAGGCCTGCGCGAAAACCTTACAAATTAGCTGGGCGGAAACGACCGTCCAGCGCTTGTCCTTGGAGATCGGCGCGCATTCCTCGATGGAAACGACGTCGCCGACCTTGTACTGGTTGTTCTCGTCGTGCGCCTTGTACTTCTTCGAGCGACGAACGGTCTTCTGAAGCAGCGGGTGAGCAAAACGGCGCTCGACCCGGACGACAACGGTCTTGTCGTTCTTGTCGCTGACGACGGTGCCCTGCAGAATGCGTTTCGGCATATTATTCTAGTCCTTTAGGCCTTGGCTTCTGCCGCCTTCTGGCGGGCAATGGTCTTGACGCGGGCGATGTCCCTGCGGACTTCGTTGCACGCGCGACGGTCTTTTCGAGCTGGCCGGTCGCCTTCTGGAAGCGCAGGTTGAACTGCTCCTTCTTCAGGTTGGCAAGCTCGTCGTTCAGCTGGTCGGCGCTCATGGCGCGAACGTCTGCGGCTTTCATCGTGCCTACTCCTTACTCTGCAATGCGCTGAACGAAGCGCGTCTTGACCGAGAGCTTGGCCGAGCCGAGACGAAGCGCCTCGCGGGCGATCTCTTCGGCTGACACCGTCGATCTCGAACATGATACGGCCGGGCTTGACCTTGCATGCCCAGTATTCGACCGAACCCTTGCCCTTACCCATACGAACTTCGGTCGGCTTTGCCGTGACCGGAACGTCCGGGAAGATGCGGATCCAGACGCGGCCGGCGCGCTTCATGTGACGCGTGATCGCGCGGCGAGCCGCTTCGATCTCGCGCGCATTCACGCGGTTGGGTTCCTGGGCCTTCAGCCGAATTCACCGAAAGCCAGGTCGAAGCCGCCCTTGGCGACGCCCTTGATGCGGCCCTTGAACTGCTTGCGGTACTTCGTACGCTTTGGCTGCAACATTTTCTATTCTCCGAACTTATCTGTCGCCAGCGCCAATCAAGCGTTTTCGCGGCGACGGTCACCGGTGTTGCCGCCCTGGCTGTCGCCTTCGATCGCGCGGCGCTCGGAGGCCATCGGATCGTGCTCAAGGATTTCGCCCTTGAAGATCCAGACCTTGATGCCGCAGATGCCGATAGGCGGTGTGCGCTTCGGCCGTGCCGTAGTCGATGTCGGCGCGCAGCGTGTGCAGCGGCACGCGGCCTTCGCGATACCATTCCGTACGCGCGATTTCGGCACCGCCGAGACGGCCGGCGCAGGTGATCTTGATGCCTTCGGCGCCAAGACGCATGGCGGACTGGACGGCGCGCTTCATGGCGCGGCGGAACGCGACACGGCGCTCGAGCTGCTGGGCGATCGACTGAGCGACGAGCGTCGCGTCGATTTCCGGCTTGCGAACTTCAACGATGTTGAGGTGCGTTTCGGACTTCGTCATCGTCGGATCAGCTTGCGACGCAGCTTCTCGATGTCTGCGCCCTTCTTGCCGATGATCAGGCCCGGACGAGCCGAGTGGATCGTGACGCGGCACTTCTTGTGCGGACGCTCGATGACCACCTTGGAGATGCCGGCCTGCTTCAGCTCGTTCATCAGATACTGCGCGGATCTTCAGGTCCTCGTGCAGCAGCTGGCCGTATTCGGCGTTGTCGGCGAACCAGCGGCTAGTCCCAGGTACGGTTGATGCCGAGGCGGAAACCGATCGGATTAATCTTCTGACCCATTATGCGGCCTCCCCTTTTGCTTCGACTTCGCGCACGACGATCGTCAGGTGCGAGAAGGGCTTCTCGACGCGCGATGCACGGCCGCGGCCACGAGCGTGGAAGCGCTTCATGATGATCGACTTGCCGACATAGGCCTCGGCGACGACGAGCGCGTCGACGTCGAGATCATGGTTGTTCTCGGCGTTGGCGATGGCCGATTCCAGCGTCTTCTTGACGGCGCCGGCGATACGCTTGCGGGAGAATTCCAGCTCGGCGAGAGCCCGGTCGACCTTCTTGCCGCGGATCATCGCGGCAACGAGATTGAGCTTCTGCGGGCTGACGCGGAGCGTGCGGGCAACTGCCTGCGCTTCGTTGTCCTTCAGCCGGCGTTCGGCTTTTGCCTTGCCCATCGTTACTTCCTCTTCGCCTTCTTGTCCGCACCGTGACCGTAATAGGTCCGGGTCGGAGCGAATTCACCGAACTTGTGCCCGACCATGTCTTCGTTGACGGAGACCGGAATGTGCTTGCTGCCGTTGTAGACGCCGAAGGTCAGACCGACGAACTGCGGCAGGATGGTGGAGCGACGGCTCCACATCTTGATTACTTCGTTGCGACCGCCTTCGCGAACCTTCTCAGCCTTCTTGAGAAGATAGCCGTCAACGAACGGACCTTTCCAAACTGAACGAGCCATTGCTGACTACCTTCTCTTACTTCTTGCGCTGGTGGCGCGAGCGCATGATGAACTTGTCGGTCGACTTGTTCGAGCGTGTGCGCTTGCCCTTGGTCGGCTTGCCCCACGGGGTAACCGGATGACGACCGCCCGAGGTGCGGCCTTCACCACCGCCGTGCGGGTGGTCGACCGGGTTCATGACGACGCCGCGAACATGCGGACGCTTGCCGCGCCAGCGCGAACGACCGGCCTTGCCGTCGTTGATGTTGCCGTGGTCCGGGTTCGATACCGCGCCGATCGGTCGCAAGGCAGGAGCCGGAGACCAGACGCTGTTCGCCCGAGTTCAGGCGAAGGATCGCCATGCCCTGGTCGCGGCCGACGAGCTGGACATAGGTGCCGGCCGAGCGGGCGATCTGGCCGCCCTTGCCCGGCTTCATCTCGACGTTGTGGACGATCGAGCCGACCGGCATCGTACTGCAGCGGCATGGTGTTGCCCGGCTTGACGTCGACGGCCTTCTCGGAGGCGATGACCTTGTCGCCGGCAGCAAGACGCTGCGGCGCCAGGATGTAGGCCTGCTCGCCGTCCGCGTAGCTGACCAGCGCGATGAACGCGGTACGGTTCGGATCGTATTCCAGACGCTCGACCGTGCCTTCGACGTCGAACTTGCGACGCTTGAAGTCGACGAGACGATAGGTGCGCTTGTGACCGCCGCCCTGGAAGCGGGCGGTGATGCGGCCGAGGTTGTTGCGGCCGCCCTTCGAGGACAGACCCTCGGTCAGCGCCTTGACCGGCTTGCCCTTGTAGAGGCCGGAGCGGTCGACGATGACCAGCTGACGCTGGCTCGGGGTCGTCGGATTGTAGCTTTTCAATGCCATTTCTTGTTCCCTTTGGGTCTTACCCTGCTGCCATCAGAGGCCGGTCGAGACGTCGATCGACTGGCCTTCGGCCAGCGTCACGACGGCCTTCTTGACGTCCTTCTGCTTGCCGGCGAAGCCGCGGAAACGCTTGATCTTGCCCTTGCGGACGAGCGTGTTGACGGCCGTGACCTTGACGCCGAAGAGCGCTTCGACAGCAGCCTTGATCTCCGGCTTGGAAGCGTCCTTGGCGACGTTGAAGACGACCTGGTTGTGTTCGGACACCAGGGTCGACTTTTCGGTGATCGACCGGAGAGACGATCACATCGTAGTGGCGAAGATCCGTCATTTGAACCGCTCCTCCAGAGCTTCGACCGCAGCCTTGGAAAGCACGAGCTTGCCGCGGCGCAGAATGTCGTAAACGTTGATGCCCTGAACCGGCAGAACATCGATGTTCGGGATGTTCTGGGCGGCGAGCTTGAAGTTGCTGTCGAGCTCGGCGCCGCCGATGAACAGCGCGTTGGTCGAGGCCGAGCGTCGAGCGAAGCTCGCCGACAGCGCCTTGGTCTTGGCTTCGGCAGCGACCAGATCGTCGATGATGATCAGGTCTTCAGCACTTCAGCCTTGGCCGACAGCGCGTGGCGCAGAGCCGAGCGCGCGAACCTTCTTGGGAAGGTCGTGCGCGTGGCTGCGAACAACCGGGCCGTGGGCCTTACCACCGCCGCGGAACTGCGGAGCGCGTGCCGAATGGTGACGAGCGCGGCCCGTACCCTTCTGCTTGTACATCTTGGCACCGGTGCGGGCGATCTCCGACACGGTCTTGGTCTTGTGGGTGCCCTGCTGCTTCTTGGCGAGCTGCCAGCGCACCATGCGGGCGAGAATGTCCTCGCGCGGCTCGAGGCCGAAAATCGCGTCGGACAGGGAGACCTTGCCGGCGTCCTTGCCCTCGAGGGTCTTGACGTTGAGTTCCATTATTCAGCTCCTTCACTTCGCTGCTGCTGCGTGGACGCGGCCGGACGCGGCGCATTCTCCGGCATGCCGGACTTGACGGCGTCGCGGACGATGATCCAGGAACCCTTGGAGCCGGGAACGGCGCCCTTGACCAGGATCAGACCGCGGTCTTCATCGGTCGAGACGACTTCGAGGTTCTGGGTGGTGACGCGGGTCTGGCCCATGTGACCAGCCATCCGCTTGCCCTTCCAGACCTTGCCCGGATCCTGGTTGGAACCGGTCGAACCGTGCGAACGGTGCGAGACGGACACGCCGTGGGTGGCGCGAAGACCACCGAAGTTGTGGCGCTTCATGGCACCGGCAAAGCCCTTACCGATCGTGGTGCCGGTCACGTCGACCAGCTGGCCGGCGACGAAGTGGCCGGCCGTGATCTCGGCGCCGACGTCGATCAGGTTGTCTGCGGAAACGCGGAACTCGACGAGCTTCGCCTTCGGCTCGACGTTGGCAGCGGCAAAGTGGCCGCGCATCGCCTTCGACGTGTTCTTGACCTTGGCCTGGCCGGCGCCGAGCTGAACGGCGGTGTAGCCGTTCTTGTCCTCGGTGCGCTGGGCCACGACCTGGCAGTTCTCCAGCCGCAGATACTGTTACCGGGACATGCTCGCCGGCGTCGTTGTAGACGCGGGTCATTCCCACTTTCTGTGCAATCACACCTGAACGCATTGGTTCATTCCTCTTCAGAGGAGCTCGCTCAGTCCTGCCGAGTCGCCCGGACAAGCCGTCGCTCTTGTCGCACCGGCTCTTAGAGCTTGATCTCGACGTCGACGCCGGCGGCGAGGTCGAGCTTCATCAGCGCATCGACCGTCTGCGGCGTCGGATCGACGATGTCGAGAAGACGCTTGTGGGTGCGCATCTCGAACTGCTCGCGGCTCTTCTTGTCGATGTGCGGCGAGCGGTTGACCGTGAACTTCTCGATGCGGGTCGGAAGCGGAACCGGACCGCGCACGCTTGCGCCGGTGCGCTTGGCCGTCGACACGATCTCGCGCGTGGAGGCATCGAGAATCCGGTGATCAAACGCCTTCAGGCGGATGCGGATATTCTGGCCGTTCATTCGACTTGTCCTTGTTCGGTGTTACCAGGCAGGCGCAGCTTTAGACCTAGCATTCCGGCAGGTGCAGGGCCGTCGACTCGCAGCCTCACTGGCCCTGCCGCACTTGTCTCGATCGCTTACTCGATGATCGAGGCGACGATGCCGGCGCCGACGGTGCGGCCGCCTTCGCGGATGGCGAAGCGCAGCTTTTCTTCCATCGCGATCGGCACGATCAGCTCGACGTCAACCGTGACGTTGTCGCCCGGCATCACCATTTCCGTGCCTTCCGGAAGCGTCACGATGCCGGTCACGTCCGTCGTGCGGAAGTAGAACTGCGGACGGTAGTTGGTGAAGAACGGCGTATGACGGCCGCCCTCTTCCTTCGTCAGGATGTAGGCTTCGGCCTTGAACTTCTTGTGCGGCTTGACCGAACCCGGCTTGCACAGGATCTGGCCACGCTCGACGCCGTCACGGTCGACGCCGCGAATCAGCGCGCCGATGTTGTCGCCGGCCTGGCCCTGGTCGAGCAGCTTGCGGAACATTTCAACGCCGGTCACCGTCGTCTTCGTGGTCGCGCGGATGCCGACGATCTCGACTTCCTCGCCAACCTTGACGATGCCGCGCTCGACGCGGCCGGTCACAACCGTACCACGACCCGAGATCGAGAACACGTCTTCGATCGGCATCAGGAACGGCTGGTCGATCGGACGCTCCGGCGTCGGGATGTAGGCGTCGACAGCCTCCATCAGCGCGCGGATCGCGTCTTCGCCGATCTTCTTGTCGCTGTCTTCGAGCGCGGCCAGAGCCGAACCCTTGACGATCGGAATGTCGTCGCCCGGGAAGTCGTAGGACGACAGAAGTTCGCGAACTTCCAGCTCGACGAGCTCGAGCAGCTCCTCGTCGTCGACCTGGTCGACCTTGTTGAGGAACACGACGATCGCCGGAACGCCGACCTGACGGGCGAGCAGGATGTGCTCGCGGGTCTGCGGCATCGGGCCGTCGGCAGCCGAGCACAACCAGGATCGCGCCGTCCATCTGCGCAGCACCGGTGATCATGTTCTTGACGTAGTCGGCGTGGCCGGGGCAGTCGACGTGGGCGTAGTGACGGCTGGCCGTCTCGTATTCGACGTGCGCCGTCGAGATCGTGATGCCGCGCGCCTTTTCTTCCGGAGCCGCGTCGATCTGGTCGTAGGCCTTGAACTCGCCGAAATACTTGGTGATCGCAGCCGTCAGCGACGTCTTGCCGTGGTCAACGTGACCGATCGTGCCGATGTTCACGTGCGGCTTGTTGCGCTCGAATTTGCTCTTTGCCATTTTCGGCTCTCCATTCTTGGTCCCCGTACGGGGACAATTCAAGTTTCTGGTTGCGTAGTTCGCCGATCACTTCTGACCGGAATACTTCGCCTGGATTTCCTGTGCGACGTTCGACGGAACCGGCGCGTAGTGGTCGAACGTGCATCGTGTACTGGGCGCGGCCCTGGCGACATCGAGCGCAGGTTGTCGACGTACTTGAACATGTTGGCCAGCGGCACGTTGGCGTTGATGACGACGGCGATGCCGCGCTGTTCCTGGCCCTGGATCTGGCCACGACGCGAGTTCAGGTCGCCGATCACGTCACCGACGTAATCTTCCGGCGTCACGACTTCGACCTTCATCATCGGCTCGAGAAGCTGCGCGCCGGCCTTCTTGGCTGCTTCACGGAAGCAGGCGCGCGACGCGATTTCGAAGGCGAGAACCGAGGAGTCGACGTCGTGGTAGGCGCCGTCGATCAGCGTCGCCTTGACGCCGAGCATCGGGAAGCCAGCCAGCGGACCCGAAGACAGAACGCTTTCGATGCCCTTCTGGACGCCGGGGATGTATTCCTTCGGAACCGAACCGCCGACGATCTTGGATTCGAACTTGAAGTCCTCGCCATCCGGGTTCGGTTCGAAGACGATCTTGACGCGCGCGAACTGGCCGGTACCACCGGACTGCTTCTTGTGCGTGTAGTCTTCTTCGTGCGACTTGCGTGATGGTTTCGCGGTAGGCAACCTGCGGCGCGCCGACGTTGGCCTCGACCTTGAACTCGCGACGCATGCGGTCGACGATGAATGTCGAGATGCAGTTCGCCCATGCCGGCGATGATCGTCTGGCCGGATTCCTCGTCGGTCTTGACGCGGAAGGACGGATCTTCGGCAGCCAGGCGGTTGAGCGCGAGGCCCATCTTTTCCTGGTCGCCCTTGGTCTTCGGCTCGATCGCGATCTGGATGACCGGCTCGGGGAATTCCATGCGCTCCAGGATAACCGGCTTCAGCGGATCGCAGAGCGTATCGCCCGTCGTGGTTTCCTTGAGGCCGGCGAGAGCGACGATGTCGCCGGCAAAGGCTTCTTCGATGTCTTCACGGCGAGTTGGAGTGCATCTGCAGCATGCGGCCGACGCGCTCGCGCTTTTCCTTGACCGTGTTCATGACCGACGTGCCCTTTTCGAGCTTGCCGGAATAGATGCGGCAGAAGGTGAGCGAACCGACGAACGGGTCGTTCATGATCTTGAAGGCGAGCATCGACAAGCGGTTCGTCGTCGTCGGCATGACGCTCGATTTCGGCTTCGGTCTTGACGTCGATGCCCTTGATCGGCGGGAATGTCGAGCGGCGACGGCAGGTAGTCGACGACGGCGTCGAGCAGCGGCTGAACGCCCTTGTTCTTGAAGGCGGAGCCGCAGAACATCGGATAGAACTTGCACGTCGATGGTGCCGCGGCGGATCGAGCGCGCGGATCTCGTCGTTGTCGGGCATGTTCGCCTTCGAGATAGGCTTCCATCGCGGCTTCGTCGATTTCGACGGCCGTCTCGATCAGCTTCTCGCGATATTCCTCGGCCTTTTCCTTCATGTCGTCCGGGATCTCGACGACGTCCCACTGCGGCGCCGAGCGATTCGTCGCGCCAGACCAGGGCATTCATCTCGATCAGGTCGATGACGCCCTTGAATTCGGTTTCAGCGCCGATCGGCAGCTGCATGACGACCGGCGTGGCGCCGAGACGGGACTTGATCATCTCGACCGAGCGGTAGAAGTCGGCGCCGGTCTTGTCCATCTTGTTGCAGAAGATCATCCGCGGAACGTTGTACTTGTCGGCCTGACGCCAGACGGTTTCGGTCTGCGGCTCGACACCGGCATTGGCATCGAGCAGCGCGATCGCGCCGTCGAGCACGCGCAGCGAACGCTCGACTTCGATGGTGAAGTCGACGTGGCCGGGCGTGTCGATGATGTTGAAGCGGCGCATCTTGCCGTCGCGACCCTTCCAGAAGGTCGTCGTCGCAGCGGACGTGATGGTGATGCCACGCTCCTGCTCCTGCTCCATCCAGTCCATGGTGGCAGCGCCGTCATGGACTTCGCCGATCTTGTGCGACTTGCCGGTGTAATAGAGGATGCGCTCGGTCGTCGTCGTCTTGCCGGCGTCGATATGCGCCATGATGCCGAAATTGCGGTAGTCTTCGATTTTGTATTCGCGGGCCATGATGGACTGCCTTTCGATATTCGATCGCGCCGATTACCAGCGATAGTGCGAGAACGCGCGGTTGGCTTCCGCCATCTTGTGCGTGTCTTCGCGCTTCTTGACGGCGCTGCCGCGATTGTTGGCGGCATCCATCAGTTCGCCGGACAGGCGATCGACCATGGTGGTCTCGTTGCGCTTGCGGGCAGCAGTGATCAGCCAGCGGATGGCCAGCGCCTGGCGGCGCTCGGGACGAACATCGACCGGAACCTGGTAGGTGGCGCCACCGACGCGGCGCGAACGGACTTCGACGTGCGGAGCAACGTTGTCGAGCGCCTGATGGAACACGCCGATCGGCTCCTGCTTGGTCTTGCTCTGGACGATGTCGAACGCACCGTAGACGATGCTTTCGGCGACCGACTTCTTGCCGTCGAACATGATGGCATTCATGAACTTGGTGACGACCAGATCGCCGAACTTCGGGTCCGGGTTGATCTCGCGCTTTTCTGCTCTGTGGCGACGGGACATATTTCTCGTCTCTCAACTGTTAACTGCGCCGATCGCGCGGACGACCTCAGCGCGCCGAAGCTCATGGATAGACTTACTTCGGACGCTTGGCGCCGTACTTGGAACGGCGCTGCTTGCGGTTCTTGACGCCCTGGGTATCGAGAACGCCGCGGATGATGTGGTAGCGCACGCCCGGCAAGTCCTTGACGCGGCCGCCGCGGATCATGACGACGGAGTGTTCCTGCAGGTTGTGGCCTTCGCCCGGAATGTAGCCGATGACTTCGAAGCCATTGGTCAGGCGGATCTTGGCGACCTTACGCAGCGCCGAGTTCGGCTTCTTCGGCGTCGTCGTGTAGACGCGCGTGCAAACGCCACGCTTCTGCGGGTTCTGCCTGCAGAGCCGGAACCTTGTTGCGCTTTACCGGCGCCTGGCGCGGCTTGCGGATCAGCTGGTTTACGGTAGGCATGTAACCATCCCTTGTAAAATCTGTTTCTCATGACCCTTGCGGGCGAAGTCGGTGCCGTCTCCGGCGGTGACGCAAGCCCATATCCATGCGCAAAACGTGGGCCCAATCCGCTGTTTCAGCGGATGGCCCACGAAAAGCAGAGGACGCGTATGACGCGTCATGCGTGCAGCATTTTCATAGTCAACGTGCAGTCTGAGAACCTTGTTTGAGGCGAACTCCAGGACGCGTCGTTCCGAACCAGCCAGCCTCACATTGGCTCTGGTGCTGCGCGTCTACTGATTTGGCCGCGCTGCGTCAAGGGCTTGCGCCAAATAATCGGCGTCCGGCAGCCCGCGCGAGCGTCGCGCGTCTCCCGGCGCAACTTTATTTCGCCCGAGGCTTTTTTGCGCCCGGTCCGTTGCCGGCACCGAACAATTGCTGCAGAACGGCGTTGGCACTTCAGGCGGTGGTCCCCGCGCCGGCCGCCATCCATGCAGAATCAGCCGCCGGCCGAACCGGCGAGAGCTTGTCATGAACATCGGCGATCCGGTCAACGACAACGACAGCGTCGAGCCGATGGTCTTCATCATCACCGGCCGGGTCCATCGCGAGAAGGATGGTATCCGGCATCGACCTTCACATCCTTCTCGCGGCCGCTGACGACGACAGCGCCGTGCGCGAGGCGCTGAACGCACTGGCGGAGGAAGGCTTCGAGCAGGCCGAGCTCGACCAGATCGGCGCGGTCGAGGACATGCCCGACGAAGAGCCTCACGCCTCTGCCTACCAGGGCGCGCTCGAAGGCGAGGTCGCCATCATCACGTTCGACCAGCTAGTCCCTCATCCGCGCGCCGCCATGGCGATGGCCGCTCCGGCCATGACCGCGGCGCTCGACCGGTTGACGATGCGCACGGCGCGCCGGCTCCGCGGAATCGGCGTGCGCGCGAGGCCAGCGCGATCCAGGTGATGTCGACCAGGAACAGCACGCAGACGGCGGTGGCCATCAGCGCCGCCCATCCAAGCGGCGTGACCGCGCGGAGGTCGACGAGCGCCGGCAGGAGTGCCATGTAGAAGACCATGATCTTCGGGTTGCCGAGCGTCACGGCGAGACCTGCAAGGAACATACGCACGGGCGAGGCCGTGGCACCGCCACCCCCTGCCCTGGCTGCCGGCCGGCGCGAACCACCTCTTCCAGGCGAGGAAAGGAGATACGCCATGCCGGCGTATTTCAAGGCAACGAACAGGGCTTCGAAGGTGTGCGCGATCGCACTCAGCCCGAACACCGCCAGCGAGATCCAGATGCACTCGCCGAACCACATGGCGAGCACGAAGGGAAGCACGTCGCGCACCCCGCGCGCCAGGACGCGCGAGACAAGCGCTGCGATGCTGGGGCCCGGCGCCCGCCGCGATGATGAGCGCGCCGGCGAACACCAGCAGGGAAACCAGGCTCATGTCTTCTCTCCCGATCCGTCACGCCCCCGGCCGGAGAACGCGGCCTGCTCCGGCGGCCCCGCATTCACGCGCCGGCCGCCCCGATGCCGGGGCCGTTCGCAGCCGGGCACGCAAGGCAGGAACGGCAAGGCCCGCACTACGCCGCACAACGAGAGCCGCCCCGTTGCCGGGCGGCTCGCATCACTGCCCGCAGGCAAAGCCGGTCGTGACCGGCCGGCGCCCTATTCGCCGGCCGGGACGTTCTGACCGTCCTGGCCGGCCAGGTCGGCGAGCATCGGCGTGGCCGTCTCCGCGCCGGAGGACTTGCGCCGCTCCTCGAGGATGAGCTCGTCGCGCGGCGTGGCGATCCGCCGGATCTGGGTCATCGTGCCGCCGGTACCGGCCGGGATCAGGCGGCCGACGATGACGTTCTCCTTCAGGCCCTGAGCGTGTCGATCTTGCCGGCGACCGCCGCCTCCGTCAGCACCCTCGTCGTCTCCTGGAAGGAGGCGGCCGAGATGAACGACGGCGTCTGCAGCGACGCCTTGGTGATGCCGAGCAGGACCGGATCGCCGAAGGCAGGCTTCCTGCCTCCTCGACGCAGCTTGCTATTGACCTCTTCGAGCTCGATCCTATCGACGTTGCTCGCCGACGATGTAGCCGATGTCGCCCGCATCGGTGATGTCGACCTTCTGCAGCATCTGGCGGACGATCACCTCGATGTGCTTGTCGTTGATGATAACGCCCTGCAGCCGGTAGACTTCCTGGATCTCGTTGACGAGGTAGGAAGCCAGCGCCTCCACGCCCTTGATCGCCAGGATGTCGTGCGGCGCCGGATTGCCGTCGAGGATGTAGTCGCCCTTCTCGATGTAGTCACCTTCCTGAAGATGGAACGGCTTGCCCTTCGGGATCAGGTATTCGACCGGCTCGACGCCGTCTTCGGAAGGCTCGATGATGATGCGACGCTTGTTCTTGTAGTCGCGGCCGAGGCGGATCGTGCCGTCGATCTCAGCGATGATGGCGTGGTCCTTCGGACGACGAGCCTCGAACAGTTCCGCAACACGCGGCAGACCACCGGTGATGTCCTTGGTCTTGGCGCTTTCCAGCGGCGTACGTGCGAGCACGTCACCCTGGCTGACCTCTGGCCCGGGCTCGACCGACAGGATCGCGTCGACCGACAGCATGAAGCGGGCCTCGCCACCGCGTGCCAGCTTCAGCGATCTTGCCGCTTGTCCTTGATGACGATCGCCGGCTTCAGGTCCGCACCGCGCGGGGTCGAGCGCCAGTCGATGACCTGACGCTTGGTGATGCCCGTCAATTCGTCGGTTGCTTCGAGAACCGAGAGACCGTCGACGACGTCCTCGAACTCAACGGTACCCGCCACTTCCGTCAGCATCGGACGCGTGTAGGGATCCCACTCGGCCAGGCGCTGGCCGCGCTTGACCTTGTCGCCGTCGTCCACGAAGAGCTTCGAACCGTAGGCGACGCGCTGCGACGACCGCTCGATGCCCTCGTCGAGGATCTGGACCGCCATGTTGCGGCCCATGGCGACGAGGACGCCGTCGGAGTTCCTCAGCGACGTTGCGGTTCCGGATCTGCACCGTACCTTCGTAGGAGGCTTCCAGGAACGACTGGTCGACCACGTGCCGTGCCGCCGAGGTGGAACGTGCGCATCGTGAGCTGGGTGCCCGGTTCACCGATCGACTGCGCGGCGATGACGCCGACCGCTTCACCCATGTTGACCGGCGTACCGCGTGCAAGGTCGCGGCCGTAGCACATCGCGCACACGCCGGTCTGAATCTCGCAGGTCAGCGCCGAACGGATGCGGATCGACTGGATGCTAGCCTTCTCGATCTCGACGACATCGGGCTCCTGGATCATCTTGCCGGCATGGACGATAGCTCGCCCGTGACGGGTGGATGATATCGTCCAGCGCCGTACGACCGAGGACGCGCTGGCCGAGCGAGG
>CAWBXQ010000010.1:0-74612 GCA_963792755.1 uncultured Ignavibacteria bacterium | reverse complement strand
GTGGGCAGAGACGGAATCGAACCGCCGACACAAGGATTTTCAGTCCTTTGCTCTACCGACTGAGCTATCTGCCCTCAAAAATAGAGTTCAAAAATATGATTTTTTATTCTAATCTCAAAAAATCTTTGGGAATAAAAAAGAAAGGAAGGATGCTTCAAAATTTCTGAAGAGACCTAATCTTGAAATTCTGTGATCTTTAAATTTTGAAATATTACTAGTTTATTCTACCGTAACACTCTTCGCAAGATTCCTTGGCTGATCAACATTTAGTCCTTTCTTAACAGCAATATGATATGCAAGCAATTGCAAAGGTATTACAGTTAAAATAGGCATAAGCATTCTTATTGTTGAAGGAACTTTAATCGTATAATCTACAAGACTGTCAATTGTATTATCATTTTCTGTAGCAATTGCAATTGTTCTTCCGCCGCGTGCTTTAACTTCTTCAATATTACTAACTATCTTATCATAAGTCGAGTCTTTAGGAGCAATAAAAACCACAGGCAGATTCTCATCAATTAATGCAATAGGCCCGTGTTTCATTTCAGCTGCAGGATAACCTTCTGCATGAATATAAGATATTTCTTTTAGCTTAAGGGCTCCTTCAAGAGCTACGGGAAAATTGTATCCTCTTCCAAGGTAAAGGAAATTGTCTGTATCATAAAACTCGGAAGCAATTTTTTCAATCTGATCGTTAAGCTTTAAAATAGAATTTATTTTATCAGGGAGAGCCATTAACTCTTCTGCAATAGCTCTTCCATCAACCTGGCTCATATTTTTTCTTCTTGCAATAAGCAGTGTTATTAAAGCAAGAACGACTAATTGTGAAGTAAATGCTTTTGTAGAAGCTACACCAATCTCAGGACCAGCGTGAGTAAAAACCCCTGCCATAGTTTCTCTAGCTATGGAACTTCCGACAACGTTACAAATACCGAGAACAAGTGCACCTTTCAACTTGGCTTCGCGAAGTGCCGCAAGAGTATCGGCAGTTTCTCCGCTTTGTGAAATAAAAAATATTGTGTCATCCTGACTAATGATAGGATTACGATAACGAAACTCGGATGCATATTCAACTTCTGTGGGAATACGGCAGAATTGCTCAAGCATATATTCACCGACTAAGCCGGCATGCCATGAAGTTCCGCAGGCAGTAATTATGATTCTTTTTGAATTTACAAGACGACCAACTACTTCTGTTAATCCTCCTAGCTTACTTGTTCCTTTTTCAAATAGAATTCTCCCTCTTAATGAATTACTGATTGTTTCAGGCTGTTCCATTATTTCTTTCAGCATAAAATGGGAAAAGCCACCCTTATCAATTTCATCGAGCGTCATACTAATTTCGTGTATCTCTTTTTCTATATCATTATCGGTAATAGTTTTTACAATAAATTTGTCCTTGTAAACTTCTACGAGTTCACCGTCTTCAAGATAAATAACCTGCTTTGTGTGAGAGAGTATTGCAGAAACGTCTGATGCAATAAAATTCTCGCCGTCTCCAACACCAAGAACCAACGGAGAACCTTTACGCGCAGCGATTATTTTATCAGGCTCGCCTTCGTAAATAACTGCAATTCCGTAAGTACCTTCTACTTCAGTTAAAGCAAGTCTGACGGCTTTAAATAAAGGATTCCCTTTTTTCAGAAAACTATCAATCAAATGAGGCAGAACTTCAGAATCTGTTTCTGTAACAAAAACATAACCGAGCTTTTCAAGGCTTTTTCTAAGAGTACGAAAATTTTCTATTATCCCGTTGTGAATTACATAAAGATTTCTTGCAGTATTATAATGTGGGTGTGCATTAATTTCATTAGGTACACCATGTGTTGCCCATCTTGTATGACCTATTCCAATTTTCCCGGAGATGTCGGTTTTCTGAACTTTCTCTTCAAGCAAAGAAACTTTACCTTTATTTTTGATGACTACAGAATGGTTGTTGGTAAGGATACCAAGCCCCGCTGAATCATAACCGCGATACTCGAGACGTTTTAATCCGTTAATTAAGATTGGTACACAATTTTTTTCGCCAATATAACCTACAATTCCGCACATATATTACCTTATAATTAAATTTAATAATTGTGATAATAAAGCAAAAATAATGCCTTACAAAAAACTAATAAATGGTACCCTAAGATTGGCTGAGAAGTAATTACAGCATCCAGCCAAGTAAAAGTTATTTTATTTTTGCTAACTTTTGTACAACGGTTTTTGTGACCTGATCACTCTTAGAGATTACTTTATAAAAGTATAACCCATTTGCTATCTCATCACCATCCCTGTCTCTGCCATCCCAATGTATTTTGTTGAAGCCAATTTGCAAATCGCTTGGAGGAATTAATAACTCCCTAATCATTCTTCCGGCAACGGTAAATATTCTTATCTTCAATTCATCGGGAACGTCTGTACCAGTAAGCTGAAAAGTAAAATAAGTATCATCTTTAAAAGGATTAGGATAGTTATATACTTCTCTAAGATCTATATTATTAGAAACATTAAAAGATATTCTGTAAGAAGTCGTATCAAAAAAATTGTTTGAACCATCCTTTGCCAGAATTTCAAGAGTATGAGTACCATTTTCGAGGGAAGGATTCCATTTAACAATCGCTTCAGAATTGGGATAAGGTATGTAAGAAAACATTGAGTCTTCAACAGCCAGGGGAATATTGTCGTAAACTATTGAAAAATAGTCTTTTGTAAGAGGCAAAGGACTGTTATCTTTCAACGTAATTAAAATATGCGGTTTGGCGGAAACTATATCTCCATCAAGAATTTCTTTGTTGTCAAATTCCACACTAAATACGGGAGGTATAGTATCTCTTTGTATATATAATTTTTTGTCTATCAAATTATTGAAAGAAAAATACTCTCTTTTATTCAATTCTCCCTGAACTCTTATATCTCGTTCAAAATAAGATCCATTATACTGATCAGCATTACTTAGTTTACTTGTTTCTATAGTATATTCAATCGGATTTGATGAACTGTCAGGTTGTATGGGAACTTTTGTGCTGTAAAACAAACTGTCATATCCATTCTGATAGAATTTTAAATTCAATGTGTCAACATCTGTCCCACCAATTCTTCTTGCCTTAAAGCTAAAAGTTACCGGAAGTCCTTGTAAAACAGAATCCCGTTGAAAATTAAAATCACTCTTTTATGAAATAAATATCTGAAGAGAGGCTGATAATCAAAATTAACACTTTTTAGCTCCATCGGCTGTACAGCTGTAAAGCTGGAATCAACTAAATTGAAATTGACCTGAAGATTAGAATAAAGATCGGCATTTACCTCTGATAAGGAAACAGAATCAGGAATATTTACCTGGAGTGTATCCCAATTTTTTGTAGATGAATTCAGACCCAACAGGCTAGCAGAAAATTTTCCGCTCGGACTTGGATTATCGAGATCATATTTAAGACTGTTCCACTTTTCAACCGGACCAACAGGCGTAGTTGATATTGTACCGGCAGCATCTTCATAATAGCCGGCAAACCTGCTGAACTTTGGTACAAACCCGGACGATCTATATACTGATGCATAAATATAGTCGTGGGTCCAGTCTGAACACCAGGAATAATAACTTTGGAAGTTAGTTGTGTAAGGAAGCATTACTATCCATTCTTCTTCAAAAAATCCATCACTTAACCTTAGCCTTCTCATATAGTTAACATTATAATATTCAGCGGGATAAATATAACCTCCGTGAACAAAGAAACCTGTCATGCCTTGCTGATAACTTGTTCCGGAAAGTACAATATCAGGTTTAACCAAAGACCAGCCGTTTGCTGGATCAAAAGTTCTGACAGTATATTTATAATTACCCAACGAATCTTTGGTAGTTATATTGTAAATATACTTCCCATCAGAAGTAATATAAACGGGACCATCCGTTGCGGTTGTGTTATCCCATCTTAATAAACCGGGAGGAACATTTATAGTATCGATCTTTTCTGTATCAACATTAATTCTAACAAGTTTGTGAGCACTTCCTGTTGCAATGTAAATATTCCCGTCACTATGATAAGCTATAGTATTTTTTATAGAGTC
The DNA here is from genome assembly GCA_963792755.1 of uncultured Ignavibacteria bacterium. Lineage (GTDB taxonomy): Bacteria > Bacteroidota > Ignavibacteria > Ignavibacteriales > Ignavibacteriaceae > RBG-16-34-14. The sequence goes on along the minus strand of CAWBXQ010000010.1, from coordinate 70,562 downwards.
CCGAAAATTAGAAAATGAACCATAGAATTTACCCTCTGTCGTTCCATTAAATCCTGTACCAACCCTGTAGAGCATTGACTTACCATCACTGGCAGTTGCCCATATATTTCCAAAGTACAAATAAGTTCCGTCAGTTGTTAGAGCTGTTAGTTTTAAACTGTCAGGTAACTGAGGATCAGGATAGAAATGTTTTAGCAAAGTTTTGTTGGAAGGTCTCGCAGGCAAAGGAGCAGTATTAAGTTTAAGACTTTTAGTATTTTCTGAATAATTTATGTTATAAGTATTGAACATTCGTAATATTTTTCCAACTGCATAATATCCATTCTTCCGATCGCCTGAAATTGAAAAGCTTCTTGTTGAACTCCATTTCCCGAACTGTGTTCCATCAAAAATCCTGGAACGCCAGAAATAAATTCCTGGTGAAAGGTTTGCAGGGTTCCACTCAACAAGGGAATTGGAAGGAGTCAATTCACCGGAGCTAACTAATGGAGAAGTGAAGCTTAATGATGTATCTATTTCTACATAATATTTAAGATTTTTATTTATATAGTAGCCCACGTCGGAAATCAGGAATTCAATTTTGCTGTTCGCAGATGCAAAGCCGTCAACCGGCTTTAAGATATTAGGTTCACTTATATTATAAATTACAAGCTGTGTAGTAGCAACATTATCTGAATGATCCTCTTCGTTAATAATATCAGTTTCATTTACTTTAGCAGTTAAATTAACAGTTCCTCCCTGGTTAGGGAACCAGGCAAATGTAACTGAATCTTTTTCAGGAAAACTTGAAAGTTTTGTTGAGCCTATCTTATAAGATGAATCGGTTGATTGGGCAAATAACTCAACTGTTACAGAATCATTTGGGAATATTATTCCCAGGTTATTAATCTTTAATTTAACATAATACCGAATCTCCAACAACAGGATTTTCGGGAGTAACAGTTATATCGGAAGAATTTATTTCAAAATCCGGAAGTATAGGCAATGCAAGTTTTAAAACAGGATCTCCGAGGTATGTTAATAGCGCTATTTGGGTTTCCATAACCCCATCCAAAGAAACACGGTTCTTCGAATTAAGGATCGCTTTACCTACTATGTAATTTTTCTTATGGAATATTTCATCAAACAATTTATTATTTAGCGATACTCCTCTATCCCAATATGTTAGTCCTGCACTACCGTAAAATCCTATGCTGCCTTTTCCCGGGACTTTATTAAACTGTTCGCCGAATACATCCTGGTTGTCAAAATGAGCGGTGTAACAAGTTACACTGAGAACAAGAGGAAGCCTGCCTCCGTTTTCAAGCTGGTATATATCGTCATTCAAAAATGTAAGATCCCATTGATAACCACCCCCGTGACCATAATAATTTACAAGCACTGCGCCTTTGTCAATTTCATTTCTTATTGTTGAGCCATCCCCTTCGTATGGTAATTGTGCTGAATTAGAAGGATACCTGAAAACTTTTGAAGAAGTATATCCTTCAGGTTCAATATAGTTTTTATTAAGTGCTAGACTCGAATCATTAAACCCGAAGCTAAGCTCATCCTCCGGGCTTAGTCCGGATGCAAGCAACAATACATTTTCTTTCCATGCTTTTGAATTATCTTCCGGATAATTAAAAAGTTTCTGTAATAAGACATTACCTTCATCAACCGTTTCCATCGATAATCTACCTATCGCAAGATCGGGAATAACATCATTACCAGATACAGCTACGATCAAATTATCGCTCACTGCCTGTCCATATTGGTAAGCAAAATATGGAATCGAAGGAATAAAGTTTGGACGGCTCGATTGTAATAAACCCCTGTAATCATAACTCATATCTCCAATAAGAACAACATAAGACGGGGCAGGAGACTGCCAATTTTCAAATGCATATTTCACAAAATCCTTCAGAGCAAAAGGACTTAACAAACCATAGGAGAATTCATCATATATCTGCTGCACATCTATAACCTGTATCCGCGGATTTGGAATGCTTTCATCAGGGAAATTATTTGCTCTGAAACTTGCTAATTGATTTGCAATGCTGCTAAACTTTGAATGAGTTATTATTATATAATCGGCACCATTAGATAATCCCCTAAGGTTAGAGGAAGCATCTGCGCGAATTGAATCTACATTGGAAAAATTATCTGTCGAGGAACAAAAATATTCTGTCGCCGCTCTCATTGTATCTACAAACTCAATGAACTCTGAAGTGTTAGGGTAAAATATCATTTTATTTTTTGAAGGGACATATATATGAATATCACTTCCCTGCCACTGCCAGAAAAAGTAACGGTTAACGCCTGTACTATCATAATTTTTAAAGTCATAATATTTATCGTGAATTCTGTTGTATCTCCAGTAGTTAAATTCTATCCAGTTGATTCTTATTTCATCATCGTGAACAAGCTGGCAAATATCTCCTTTAACTTCAACTTTAATTATATTACCAGTAGGGTAAATCTTTATACTATCTTCAGAATTATAAAATACTTTATCGAATATTGCCTCGGTCTGTCCATCCCATACTATGTCGCCAATTGGCTGATCTGTAATTGATATATACGCTTTGTGATCTGTACTGCAATAAGGGCTGTTTGTCATACCATGCATATCGATTCTAAGTCTTACCTGGATAGATGAAGTGTCGAAATCAGGAAACTCATTAAATCTATACTGGAAAGCATAAGTAGAATGACCGCTATTAGCAGTGGCTCTGTCCCAATACCAGTAATCTCTTTTGTCATTTGGTGCATAGCCTAACCTTTCATATAAGGAATCTTTCTCATAGTGTATTGTCTGCCAGTTTGAAATATAATTGCGATCATATTTAGTAGAAGTACCAGTAGTGTTTGTATATCGTAATCCGGTTGAATCACTTTGGTAAGAAAACCAATAAACGTTACTTAAATTGTAAATATTAGAACTGCAGTAGGGTGTTGGAGACGGTGGAAATCCGACAAACTTAAAATAATCCCCTTCATCAAAAAAATTATCCGAATTATTATCTGCAATCTCAATAGGTACAGGCAATCCGTTGTTAAATAATTCCAGCTTATCAATAGGAGTATTAGTTCCCAGTTGAACTCCTGCAGAAACTAACTGTTCATAAGTTATTCGATATACTCCTTTTTCTTTTAAATAAATTTTGAAATAATTTTTATTAGAATCATACCAGTAGGAACCCTGCGATGTTCGTTTATTAAGAGAAACAACTTTACCAACAAAATTTTTAGCCATATCAGGGTTAAGAAGAGAATTTTTAGCAAATTCATTCGTCATATTATCTGAAACAGAAACAACATTACCTTTACCCTGGCTACCGAAGTCTACACGGATTGTGATCTCGTAGTTAAAAATTAAATCACGGGTTACAGGATTAAACTGGTAAGGAGCAATTTTTATCAGGAAGAATTTTCAAGAAACGAAATTCGTACGGTTCGCTTAATTCAGCTGCTTTGTTGGGATACAACTGATTATTTGAATACACATCCCTGTTAAAGTTATCGGCATCCTGTTTTTCTGAAGAAGAATCGTTATCAGGAAAAGGAATTATAAATTGATTTTTCCTGGTAGATTGTTTCTGAGCTAATATTCTGATATTGAGCTGACTGGAATGAGGTATCCCTACAAGAATTGTTGATTCCGGCAACCATGGATCGCCCGGGTTTCTGTATGTAAAATCTCCACCATAAATTTTTTGATATTTCTTCCCATCAATTAAAGTATCTTTAATGACATAAGAATTATTAAAATCAACTTTAAAAGTTAAATGATCATTAGTTGATTCAATTACTTTGTATTTCTGTGGAAAAGAATTGAAGTTTAAAAGAAGTGTGATGAACAATATAAGAAATAAGCCGGATGTGATCCGCATTGAGCTCCTTGATGATTAAAAACCCGAATGAAAACATAGCATATTGAGTAAACCAAGACAAGATAAAAAATATAGCTATTTAATTTGACCTATTTTTAGAAAGCCAAAAAAATAAAACCTGCTATACGTTTCCTTCATTACTTATAACCACTCTAAATGTTTTGAGTATAACCTTCAGATCAGAAAAAAAAGTTGCCTTGTTATAATATTCAATTTCCATTTTTACTCTTCCATCGGGAGTAAGCATCTGTCTACCATTTATTTGGGAAATACCCGTAATACCTGGCTTGAAATTAAATACTTCGCGCTGACTTTCTGTGTATGCATCCGTTATGGAAGTGATTTCAGGACGCGGACCAACAATGCTCATTTCCCCTTTAATTACATTTATAACTTGTGGGATTTCATCAATGCTTGTTCTCCTGATGAACTTACCTACTTTAGTAATTCTTGAATCATTTACACCTGTAATTTCCGGTCCTATTTCTAAAGCATTGTGTACCATTCCCCTCAATTTATATAACTTGAATTTTTCCCCCTTGTAACCCGTTCTCTCGTGAAGAAAAAAAGCAGGTCCCTTGGTTTCGAATTTAATGGCAACAATTAAGATTAAAATTACCGGTAAGAAAATTATAAGGGTAAATAAGCTTATGACTAAATCAGTTAATCTTTTAATGAAACTTCCCTGTTTACCCATTGAACCAGAGAATTTATTTTTTATATTTTGTCAGCAAGTCAACCAATACATTTATTACCTTGTCAACGTTTTCCTCCTTCATCCCGGGATAAATAGGAAGAGACACTAATCTCGGGAAAACAGCTGAAGCAACCGGATAATTTTTATCATCCAGGTTATAAGTCTGTGTATAATAGATATGTTGGTGAACCGGCATAAAGTGTACACCCGCCCCTACATTTAATTTTCTCATTTCATCGATCAGCTGCGCACGATTTATTTTTAGTTTTTCCAAATTCAAACGTACCGGGTATAAATGCCACGAAGATTCTCTATCTTCCTTTACAGTGTGCAGCGTTAAAAATTCATTATCTTTCAAAGCGGCAGTATATCTTGCGGCAATGTCTTTTCTTGATTGCCACATCGAGTCAACTTTTTTGAGTTGTGGTAAACCTAAGGAAGCTTGTAGATCAGTAAAATTATATTTAAAGCCGGGGGCTACAACCTCGTAATACCACGACCCCGATTCAGTATATCTTTTCCAAGCATCGCGGTTAATTCCATGCAAACGCATGATTGAACAGCGTTCGGCGATTTCATCATCATTAGTACAGATCATACCTCCTTCACCTGTTGAAAGAGTCTTTGTTGCATAAAAACTAAAACAGGTAACTTCAGATATCGTTCCTACCTTTTTCCCTTTATAAGTTGCAGGTAAGGCATGAGCTGCATCTTCCATTACTCTAATGTTATTATCTTTAGCAATTTGAAGAATTTCATCCATGTCACATGGCTGCCCGCCATAATGAACAGGAATAATAGCTTTGGTTTTAGGAGTAATTGCTTTTTCGATTTCCTTAAGAGAGATATTAAGAGTATCTTCTTCTACATCAACAAAAACAGGTTTCGCTCCAAGATAACAAACAACTTCTGCAGTTGCAGGAAAAGTCATCGTCGGGACAATAACTTCGTCTCCGGGTTTTATTCCAAAAGCTTCAAGCACAAGGTGTCCTCGCTGCAGTCCAGGAACTTACAGCTATAGACTTTTTAGATCCAATGTAACTGTTAAAAGCTTCTTCGAACCTAATAGTTTTAGGCCCCATACTAAGCCAGCCTGAACGAACAGTATCAACAATTTCATTAACCTCGTCTTCACCAATAAATGGCTTGTGGAAAAACAAAAAATCTTTATTCATATACAAAATATCCTAATCTATATATCAATTCTTTGAGGGAATCTCCCAATTATTGCTTTCGTCCCGAAAAGGTACACCGTAAAATAATGTTTTTTTCAACATAAATGAAATAATAGCAAAATTTCTGCCAGTAAAAAAAAAGAGCCTATGACCCATATGTTTTAGACACTTAAGTAAGATTAACCTAAAAAAATTAAACAGAAGATTATAACGCCCGTTTAATTTTACTCAATTAAGTTAAGGTTTTCATTAAGAAAACTTAAGACTTTAAAATTATTTTTAATATCAGTTGGCAAGTTCACTATCTTTCCTGAAATTTCTGTTGAGCGAGGATAATGACAGGAATCAAAACCCCACAATTCAAAATTCCCTTTCACCGGGTATAGAGGAGTAGTAAACCAGTCTCCTAAAGTTATCTTCTCTTTTTCTGCTAACCCAAAAAATAATTTTCTGTCTTTAACAAGTAAGGGATATTTTAAAAACAAATGGTTCTTAAAAAACTTTTCATCTACAAATTTCTTTTTATTAGCTTTCAAAAAGCTGGTATAATCAGCAGCATTTTTTTGCCTGAATGAGTTCACTTTATCCAGTTGGCCAAGCTTACTTAAGCCTGTTGAGATTTGTACAAAGGACATACCCTTAAAATAATTTCCCGGCATTTTTGTATCACACAATTCGTCTCCCTGCGTTGATCCTATTATTAAATTATGATTGCTTAAAAACCTGTAAAGCCCGACTAAAGTCCAGTATGTATATCTATTTATAAAATACTGCCTGAATAAAATTAAAAGAGCCAGGATGATATTATCAAAAAAAGTTGGTCTAATTTTTTCACTCTCCAACATTCTTACATCATTAACAAACCTGTTATTATTAACAACAAGAAATCCTCCTATCCCGGTTGAGTAAGGTTTGTTCCATTGTGTGGAATAGAAAGCAGCATCGCAATGTGAACCGTTAGGTTTTCCATTATAAAAACCGCCGAAGCCATGCGTACAATCTTCAATTGTAAAAATATTGTGCTGTTTAGCGAGCTGAATTATTTCATCTATGTTAGATGAAAGACCGAAAGTATTCTGGCAAATAATAACTTTGGTTTTAGAAGTAACAGCTTCTTTTAATTTATTAATATCTGTATTATAATTTTCAATTGAGATATCAACATAAATAGGTTTAGCTCCCAGGTAAAGAATTGCATTAGGGACTACAACACAGGTAAAAGCCGGAATAATAACTTCATCATTTTCTTTAACTCCCATTGCTTTAAGAATGGCATAGAGGGCAACTCTCCCCTTCCAGTATAAAAATATATTATCAGGATTGCATTTTAAGATCGCTGCAATTGCTTCTTTATATTTTTCCTCTTTCAATTATCTTTTTCTCTTAAATATCGTATCTATTCTAAAAACACCTACTAATGAACCAAAACCGTACGAAAAATGCAAGACTATGAATCCATATAAAATAAAATAAAATGATGAAGTCTCATCATTGATTTGCGAACTTACTTTTAAGAGAACTACCAGGTATGAAATAAAACTAATTAATGCTATCAGGTTGAGCAGAGGAAACCAGATTGAAAATATCAACGGAACAAGTAATGACAATAAAAATATAAGAGGAATAAAGTGCCTTAAACTTAAAGAACCTAACCGCTTTGTAAAATATACAGTGAGAATATTCCAAAGTCCGGTTTGATAATTATTTTTTGCAATTCCCGAAAAAGTTTCGCGGGCATAATATGTTGATGAAAGACCTGGAAGTAAAAATATTTTTCCTCCGCTTTTCTTAAGTCTCTTATTTAATTCAATATCCTGGTCTCTTTCCAAGCGTTCGTCATAAAATCCGATTTTCTCAAAAACTTCTCTTCTATAACATCCGAATGGTACAGTATCAACTTCTGTTACTTTATCTATACCAATTCTGAAAAGTGAATCTCCGACTCCAAATTTATTGCTCAAAACTTTTTTTATTGAATTAGTCTTGGGATTTTTATTTTTTACATCGGTTATCCAGAGAGCGCCAATATTATCAGCATTTAGTTTCTTACTCCACGTAACTAATTCAGAAAAATAATTATTAGGAAATATCCCATGTGCATCCAATCTTATTATAAAATCTCCTGTTGATTTTTTAATACCAAGATTCATTGCATAAGGAACAATCTTATTTTCATTAATCAACAGATGAATAAATTTATATTTCCCACAATATTCTTTTACTATTTCCTGTGTTCTGTCATTACTTTTGCCATCGACAACAAATACTTCAATACAGTCATGCGGGTAATCATTGCTTATAACAGAATCGAGACAGCCTGCTATATATTTCTCTTCATTCCTGCAGGGAATTATTACAGATATTTTCTCCAAACTTTCTCCGGTTTATTCAAGAGACTTTATTACTTTGGCAGGCACACCCGCTGCAGTTATATTATCAGGCAGACTTTTATTTACAAGCGATGCAGCCCCAACTATAGAATTTTGTCCAATAGTAATTCCCTCTTCATCAGCAATGATTGTTGAACGCATTCCAATATAAACACCCTTCTTAATATGGATATACGAGTGCTTTTGTCCAATTCCATGTAAAGCAAAATAACATCCATAAGAAATTGTAACATCGTCTTCTATCTTTGTACTTTGTGGCTCCAAGTCGTCGAGGTAACATTTCATGCCGATAAAAACATTTTTCCCAATCTTATATCCAACTAAATATCGGTATAAAATAATCCTGAGATTTGAAAAAGGAATGTTAGGAATTAAAACAACATTAATATATTTACGAATTGGTTTCCACACGATTAACCACGCAGGAAACTTAGCATAATAAGGAACGGGTTTCTTCCGTAGTTCATAATATAATTCAGCAAGCTTCATTTAATAAGTTATATTTTAACTATGTAAAGATACTTTAAAAGTATTTTAAGAATAAATAAGAGTGACTAAATTCTCTTTGCCTCATCCTTAGTTACAAAAAAAATAAATTGCCCACAAAATTGGAGTTTAATTGCGTTCATAGTCGGGACAGAAACTCTGAATAGTTTTCCGATTAAATACAAAATAAAGTTAAATGGCGATTCTGTCTTCCAGAATATGTCAAAAAATTTTGGGCTCCCGACTATTTTTCTAAAGATCAGAGTAAAAGAATCGATGCCGGCTCTTAAATGTAAAAGCTTAAGATTTACTTCTTCAATTAAAACGCTGAAACCGAAAGGCGTGTAATTCCAATAACTGTAAGAATGAAAAGGTTCGAGATGTGAAGTTGAGCCAACAAAATATCCGCCCGGCTTTAACACTCTGCTCACTTCCGCCAATAATTCTCTTGGATTTTTAACATGTTCAAAAACCTGTTTGCTAAAAATTAAATCAAAATAATTATCTTCAAAAGGAATATTGATTCCATCAAAAGTTATGAACCTTTCACTACTGCCTGTTCTGCTGAGAACCTCAGGCGATTTTTCTATATCAACACCGTACCACTCAATCTTATTATTAAGCTTTGTAAAATAATTTATTGATTCACCTTTCCCGCATCCCAGGTCTAATACAGTAAAAGATTTATTGATTCCCTGCAGCTTTAAAATCTTTTCCAGGTAATATTCAAGTGTAACCTGTTTAAAATGATCACTTGGTATGTATTTATTTAAAACTTCTTTTATAAGCATCATTTATGAAAGTTGATTATAGATTTTTATCATTTGAGTAACGTTGTCATTCCAGTTATAATATTTTATAACTCTTTCTCTCCCAGCCTTACCAATTTTTTCTCTAACGTTTTTATCAGAGATTAATTTTATTAACACTTCAGCTGCTTCCTGAATATTTTTGTTCTGAACTACAAAACCAGTAACATTCTCCTCAACAACCTCAGGCAATCCTCCCATTCTTGAAACTACAACCGGCTTTTCACAAGCAGAAGCCTCAAGAACAGCAACTCCAAAACTTTCGCTGTCTTCCTTCGATAATGAGACATAAACATCAAGCATATTATGATATTTTGGAATCTCATCCGGAATTATAAAACCAGTAAAAATTGTATCTTCTTCAAGATTCAATTCATTTACTAACTCTTTTAAAGAATCTGTAAGTGAACCTCCTCCTACAATTAGTAATTTTAATTTAGCTGCAGGAAGTTTTTCTTTGACTAACTTAAAAGTTCTAATTAAGTATTCCACTCCATATTTTTTTTCTAAAGTCTTAATAGTTCCAATCACTAAATCATCGGGACCGAAGACTGATTCACTTTTCTGCGGTTTAAATTTATCAACATCTATTCCAAAAGGAGTAACTTCGATTTCTTTTTCTGTAAATTTTTTTGTCTGTGCAGCCATTGCTCTACTAGTTGACAATATTTTATCAGCCTTCCTTAAACTATATTCAATCATTTTTTTGTGAAGAACACTTCTTTGCGGAAAGTTATAGATATCCGCTCCCCAAACAGAAATAATATAAGGATGAAAACCTGAAAGAGCACCAATCAAACCATAACTGGATACGTAATGAGAATGAACAATATCAGGTCTTAACGCTTTTACAAGTTGTTTTACTTTTTTTACAGCTTTCAAGTAAATCAATTTGGAGAAATTGCCCTCACTTTTTTTTTGTAATTCTCTCGGCGCATTCATGCTAAAGAGATTAATGCCCGGTGTATCTTTGTACAAATTTAAATCAGGGACATGAAAAGTAAATATATTTATAGTGCAACCTGAATTATGCAGATACTTAGCCCATCTTAAGATGTGCGGAGAATTTGAATCTGCAAGAAGTAAAATGCGCATTAAATCCTTAAATATTTTTAATCTTTCATTTTCCTGATAACAACTTCAATTGAATATTCACCATCACTGTGAATCATAGGGTCCGTAATTGTATGACCTTCGCTGCATTCTTTAGCATATATTAATTGAAAGTTTTTAATCGATCTTTCGATTAATGGAATTATTCCGATTGTGTTTGGTTCTTCATCTCTATCTATTAAAAAGAAATTAAAATGATTCGGGTTAAACCTTGATGGGAGAGTTTCCTTTTTTTCATATAATTCCCTGTGAGGGAGATAAATAATTAAATACCCGCCGGGTTTTACTACTCTGAACCAGTTTTTTATAGCTATTGAAGGATCTGGGAGATGTTCGATTGTATGAGAAGAATAAACAAAATCATAAGCATTATCTTTTTTCCCTTTTAAATACTGTGCATCGCCATGTTCAAAATCAAAACCTTCAGCGTCTTCAGTAATTAAGTCTCCACCAAATCCAACATCGAGACCTTTTCCTTTGCAATAGAGATTAAAAAAATTTTCCTTTAATCTTCTGCCTTTAGCTTTTGATGTTTCGGCAGGATTAACCGGGCGACCAATAGTTCTATATTTTAGAATCAACCAATTCTTTTTCCCAGATCTTAAAATTTTCCAAACCGGCATTGGCAACATTTTTTTTAATCCTTCTTTTAACATAAATACAACCTTTGAATATTCTAAATTATATTAACTTTTGGGTTACAATATTTCTGAACAAACGGAAGTACATTCAAAAAAACTTCTTCTAACTCTAACAAATTCATACACTGAAAAGCCGGGCAACCAAATCTTCCACCGTTAGTAAAGCAATATTGTTCGCCAATTTCTGGAGAACATTTTATTATTTTATTTATGTGACGATGATGTTCTCCAAACGGACTTGAGAATTCAGGATTCGTCGGACCATATATCGTAAAAGTAGGCTTACCAAGCAAACTGGCAATGTATAAAGGACCAGAATCGTTACCTATAAAAACGGAACATCTTTCTATTTCTGTTATTAACTCTTGCATTGTGTGAGTTTGAATAACAATTATTTTTTCTTTTCCCAACAAAGAAATTATATCTAAGGGAATTTTTTTATCCGGTGAGACTAAACAAACATCATATTCTTCTTTTAACCTGATTGCCAGTTCAACAAATTTGTTTAGATTCCATTCCTTTGCTTTCCATCCACCAAAAGGATGGATTAGTATTTTCCCCTCCCTGTTAACTTCCGCCGGAAAAATTTTTATTTGTACTTTTTTAATATTTGGAATAACAGCGGCAGCAACATCAAGATAAGTATCAGTAAGATGAGGTTCGGTTCTTATAGGGACATAATTATTATAAATAGTTTTGAACTGTTCCCTGTTCATCCCGATTATTTTTTTTGCTCTAGAGTTAAAAATTACTGAAGCTGAAGTCATCATTCCTGAAAGATCAAAAAGAATTTCTGGCCGTAATGATCTTAAAGCTTTCCTTACTTTGCTGTTTGCTATCCGCCTGTTAAAAAAAAAATCTTTATGTTCGATTGTACAAAAGTCAACATTATCAAGCCGTAAGTTATAAATCGGAACTGACTCAGAATAACAAAAAATAATTAATCTTCTTTTATAAAATTTTTGTATTTCTGTTATTGCAGGAATCGTAAATACAGTATCCCCTAGTCTGTTCAGAGAAACAACAACAATATTTCCATTTGTAATTGAAGTGGTTTTACAAATTAATCTTACGAAGTAGAAAGCAAGTTTTAAAAAGGAATTAGCCACTCTTCCCAAAAATTTATATTTATTTATTTTCTTGGTAATCTCTACAGCCATAATCAACCGGAAGTTTCAAATTGTTTTTCTTTTGGTAGCTTAGCATTGTAATAATAGATCAGACTAATAAAGACTAACCAGAAAGGAAGATCGGTTGTAATGGCGCCGTAATATAATAGTCCAATACTTTCTACCATACCTCTGACAAACATAGCTGCTCCGATCGCAAACAAGGCAACTATAAGATAATAAGTATCCTTTTCCCCGTTCTTATATTTATTTAAAGTTTTTATCCCTATCCTGAAATAAACTACGGGTAATGCAATAGCAGTTGCTATACCGAGAATTCCAAGATCGGAAAATAAAAAAAGGAAATAATTATGAGATAAGTTTGAACCGTCTGTCATTTCGTAAATGTCTTTAAAGAGTCCACCTGTCCAGCTATGCAGCATTACCGGAAAATAACTAAACATTTCATACCTGTAAGCGCCGGGACCTATTCCAAAAATCGGATGATCTTTTATTAAATGAAGTGATAGCAACCATAAATAATCTCTCCCCGTGGCTCCTCTTTCAACTCTGAAAAGTACTGATACAAGATCACCCAGCGGTTGATAAACTATAAAAAGCAATACAATAAATAAAAGTGAAAGAAGAAGGATATAAAAATATTTTCTTCTGAGAATAAATAACATTACAACAGTACTGGCAATAACACCCATTATTGCCGAGCGCGATAGTGTAATAAATAATGCAAAACTAAGATATAATATCAATAAGAAGCTTATCAAGTTGCTCGACTTATTCTTCCTTAAGAAAAGTACGCTAAGGACAAGCGGAAAAGAAACCATGTAAAAATTTGTAATGTTATTTGGATTACTTATTAAGCCCACTATTCTTTCTCTCGAACCCGAAGTAAAATTAAACATGCTTGAAGGATCGGTCACAAAAGTTACTAATGAACTTGCAGCAAGAACACAAGCGGCTAATACAAAAGCTATAAAATAACTTTTGATGTCGCTTTCATTTCTGATTAATGCATAAAAGAGATATGTAAGAATAAAAAAGATAGTCTGCCTGATAACCAATCCCACACCCGCAAGAGGATAAGCCGACATTACCATAGAAATTAAAATCGAAGAATAATAGAGTAAAATAAAATAGAGTATTGACTTAGGAATGCGCGGGTAAGAATAAAATTTTAGCCCAAATCTTTTTATAAACAAATATCCTAATACACTAAAATCAACTAAGTGAACAAGTGTTCTAAGTGACGTACCTGCTTCTGCGAAAAGAGTAAACAGACTAATTATTACAAGCACAAGGAGCAATTGTTCGCCTAACAAAAACCATAAAACTCCGATAAGAATAACCGCGGCTCCATATATGACATAATTCCCCATTAACACAGCAAGACAGGATAAAAGAAGTGATAAAAAAAATATCTTAGGAGTATAGGAACTTATATATACTTTTAATGAACTGATCATAAACTATCTTTTTCTATTAACATAACAAACTTCATTTTTTATAGAAAATTTCTTAAGAAATATTATTCTAAACCTTTCCGCTCCTTCCAAATAAACCGTTGAACATTCCGATAACTAAATTTATAGATCGGGTTTTTATAAAAAATTGATTCGATAAATAAATTATACAAAACAAAGTAACAGAAATGTAACTTGTATAATAATTACTTTGCCAGAAAATTGAAGTTAAAGCTTTGACCATCAGCAAAGAAAATATTCCGTTAGCAAGATGAAACATTAACTCGTGGGTAAAAATTATTTTTTTTATAAAACCTCTTAATTTTACTATCAATACAGAGCTTACAAAAAAGAACAGATAACTTAAAGACGTACTCACTGCCAGTCCGTCCTGTTTCAAAATATCTACTAAAAGAAAATTAAAAACTATTTTAATTATTATTCCGGCAAGAGTTATATATAACAATGCTTTGGTTAAATTCGCCGAATACATTAATTTGTTAGTGATTGAATAAGTAGAATAAAAAACAAAACTTATAGCTAAATATTTTAAAACGCTAAATGTTAGTGCTGTACCTGAGCTGCTGAAGTTTCCTCTTTGGTAAATGATCCTGATCAAATCATTCCCGTAAAAGAAAAAAATGAATGTAAGCGGAACAAAGATAAAAAGATTAATTTTTACTCCGTCGTTATAAGTTTGTTCAAGTTCATTATAGGAACCGGATGCAAAACTTTTTGATAACTTAGGAAGTACCGCTGTTGATAAAGCCAATGTTACAATAGCAATGGGAAGCAGATAAAGAGTTTGAGCGTAATTCAAAGCAGCAATACCGCCTGAATCGACCGATGATATAAAGTACCTGTCGGATACAATGTACAACTGACTTATCGACTCTACAACAACTGTAATTAAAAAAGAACCTTTCAAAACTGAACTTAAAGTACTTCCCTTAAAAGATTCGCCGAACAGCTTTAAATTCGTTTTTGCTAAAAGATATATTAATTGTAAGATTGTTCCGGCAACATAGCCAATTGGGATGCTATAAATATCCAAAGCTGGTGTGAATAAAGCTACGAGCACAATAATCGAAATATTAAGAAACAATCTTGATATTCCCGGTGAAACAAAATTGAATTCGCTGTGAAGTAAAGCTGTTAATATTGAAACTGAAGTTGTAAATGGAATTGTAATCAGGAAAATATTAAAAACATCGGTAGCTTTTTTTATAACTTCCGGCGAGGCATCACTTAAATAAAGGCTTACTATCTGGCTCGAGAACAAAAACATTAATAGCGCTACAACTATCCCGACAAAAGAAAAAAACCAGAAATTAAATCTCAGGAATTTCTCTTTATCTTCCTTTGATCTTGCTGAAAAATTATGGAAAGAAGGAATAAAAAAATTCTGACCTAAATAAAAAATTATAGTATCGATTGTAACAGGTAAAACTGCTCCAACAAGGTAGATATCATAATTTTGACCAAGCCCGAAATAACTTGCGAAAACAACTTCCCGTATAAATCCAATTCCCCTGCTCAATAAACCGAGAGCAGCCAGGAGTAAAGATGCGCCTGCTACTGTGGAAGTGAATTTTCGAGACATTTGTTCAGGTTAGAAGTAATATTGTTTTGAAGAAATCTATAGTCAGTTTCAAACCTTCTGCACGGTCGACTTTGGGTTCCCATCCTAATATTTTTTTTGCTTTTGTTATATCAGGCTGTCTTACTTTTGGGTCATCTTCCGGAAGTGGCTTATATATTATTTTGCTTTTAGAATCGGTTTGTTTTATAACCTCTTCAGCAAATTCCTTTATTGTTATTTCATCAGGATTACCAATGTTGACGGGATCAGTCTCCTTTGAGATAAGCAATCTGAATATTCCATCAACAAGATCTGAAACGAAACAAAAGCTTCTTGTCTGTGAACCATCACCATAGACTGTGATATCTTCTCCTCTTAATGCCTGGCCGACAAATGTTGGTAAAGCTCTTCCATCATCAAGCCTCATTCTTGGACCATAAGTATTAAATATTCTGACTATTCTTGTATTAACTCCATGATGACGACTATAAGCCATTGTTAAAGCTTCGGCAAACCTTTTTGCTTCGTCATAAACACCACGCGGACCAATAGGATTTACATTTCCCCAGTATTCTTCTTTCTGTGGATGAACTTCCGGATCGCCATATACTTCCGATGTTGAAGCTAAAAGAAATGTTGCATTTTTATCTTTTGCCAATCCCAAAGCTTTATGTGTCCCGAGCGAACCAACTTTTAAAGTTTGAATCGGAAGTTTCAAATAATCAATAGGACTTGCCGGAGAAGCAAAATGTAGTACATAATCTATTTCACCTCCAACATAAATAAAGTTTGTAACATCATGTTTTATAAAACTAAAATCGTTCTTCCCGAACAGGTGAGAAATATTATCAAGGTTACCCGTTAAAAGGTTATCGATACAAATTACTTTCATTCCCTCGAGGAGTAACCTGTCACATAAATGAGAACCGAGAAACCCTGCGCCCCCGGTTACGACTGCTGTTTTTTGTTGCAAATTTTTATTCCGGTTTATTCTTATTACTGTAAAGAAGTGTTTTTCTTTCACCAACTATTACTATAAAGGACATCAGTAAAAAAATAAATACTCCGCCCGTTATTGTTGACAAAACAACTCTTGGACTGCTGGCTTTTAAAGGTGGAATTGCTTTATCAAGAACTTCCACCGTAGGCAGATCCTTGTTTTCCTGTATTTTCTCTTTGTAATATTCCTGCTGAAGCATAGTATAAACTTGATTTTGAATTTTTACTTCGCGAAGTAAAGTAGCAAGTTGTTTCCCTAATTCAGGTACTTCGCTGAATGCAAGAAGATAATCCTGGTTACCAAGTTCCATTTGATTGTATTGTTCATTTAGCTGCTCGAGCTTTTTTCTTAAAGCAATAAGATCTTTGCTATCCTCCCTGAGATTCGTTTTTAATAAGCCCATTTGCATCTCGGTTTCCACAATTTCAGCCTTAAGTTTTGCTGCAGCATCAATAGCGGCAGTTAATTGTTCAGGCAATGAAATAGTTTTATTCTTCTCCTGGAAGTTCATTAAGGCACCTTCAACTGAATCCAATGCCGCCCTTGTATTCAATAACTCGTCTTCAATATATTCCCGTGCTTTCTTTGCCTTTGAAGAAAGTTTTTCCCTGTTTATTGAATCGAGAGCTGCAACATAAGAATTGGAAAGCTTTGCTGAAAATTCTTTAACAGTATCTTTATTATCAAAAATTAATGGAATGAGAGATGTTGAGACATTTACACTTACTTTTACAATTCCTTCTTTGCTCATTTCCACATTAAGATGTTTTGTTAATTCATCTGCTGCTTCATAAACATTATCTCTTTTATAATAGTCAACAAGATCATACTTATTCACTACATATTCTGCTGCAGAGCGGCTTTTAAGGATCTCCATGTAAAGTTGCGAATTAGCCGAAGACATATCGCCCGTTAGTAAGCTGGAAAAATCCTGACCACCAAGCAAACTGCCCAATGAGCCCATCTGGCCTTCGTTATCGGGAGGCAAAATTGTTACCGGAGAATTATAAGTAACAGGATAAATTAAAAATAAAATAAAAAATAATAGTAGAGTAGAAAGTATTGTTACTTTAAGAATCTTTCTTATGTTAAATAAAATTATATTTAATATTTCATGGTACGTCACTAATACCTCATTTTCTTGTAGCAACGATTACCGCTACAGTCGCAGCTATAACAGCAGCGAGCTGTCCTGTAACCTGTAATACTGAAGTGAATACGGTCCAAAACTTTGGTCCCTGCGGTTCCTCCGGAATCCAAATAGTATCGCCGGGTCTTAAAGAATCAACATCGTCTGCTTCAACCCACTCACCTGTTTTTGCTCTTACAACTCTAACTTCATCTTCAACAGCTTTCCAGCCAAAGCCTCCGGCTAACTTAATATAATTATCAACAGTCAACCCTTCTTTAAAAATTATTCTACCGGGATTAACAACCTGTCCTAAAAGGGTAATATAATTTTTAGCTTCCGGAACATCAATTACATCTTCCCTTTTTAATACCACATCTTCACTAAGGTCATTATCTAAAAACAGTTTTTCAAAATCCACAACAACTCTTCCTGGGTGTTCGCGTGATTTAGCTTTAAGATAATCATACTCATCGTCAGTCATATCAGCACGTGCCATTAGTTTTAATCTTTCATATTCTGGATCAGTTGTACTGCTTCCCATTGTTCTTGTTAATGAAGCTTCAGTGAGAGAGGCTTCTTTCAGAAAACCACCCGCTTCATTAATTATATTCTTAAGTGTTGTACTATCTTTAATTATTTTGTACCAGCCGGGATATCTAACAAACCCTTCGATTTTTATATAGCGGTTAACATAATATTCCGGCAATTGCCTAACTACAACCTGGTCCTGATATTTCAATTTAACCGATTCTGTTTTTAATTGATCATAAGAATAATAATTACTGATTTGCCTGTTACCCATTTCATCAAAAGATATTACTTCGATAGTATCTTTCCTCGCTAAATGAGTGAAGCCTCCTGCAAGATTAATTAATTCATTAACTGTTTCTCCATTAACAAATTCGTAAATACCGGGAAATTTAATTTCTCCATATATTGTTACCACTTTATCAACTTTATCAACTAAGACTACATCTCCCTCTAGTAAAAACGGATTATTGTCTTTATCACCAAACCGCAAGTACTTAAGCAAATCATAACTATGTTCTTCACTATTTCTCGAGACAATTTTAATGTTTCTATAATTTGAAGTTTCAGTTAAGCCCTTAGAAGCAGTAATTAAGTCCAGCAACCTTGAATTTGCAGAAAGCACTTGTGAAGAAGGATACTTTACATCTCCAAGTAAAGAAACTTTTATCTTCCGGAAATCCACTAGAGTAACGAACACATCAACATTTTTATAATATTTGTTTATAGCAGATTTAATCTTGTCCTTGCCTTCAGAAAGTGTAGAATTATTAAGATCGATTCCTCCTACTTTGGGTATATATAAATTCCCTTCCTGATCTACAACAAGAGTAAAAACAACTTCTTCGAGTCCACTGATAGAAATAAAAATTTTATCTCCTGGTCCCAGCAAATAAGTATCGGCGTCCACGCTTCCTTCTGTTGCGGAAACGGACTGTAATTGTAATAAAGAATCGCTTAGGGCCGAGAAAGTTCTCTCGTTATAATCGGGAAGTTGTTGTGCACTTAAATGGATATATGATGAAAAGAATAATAAAAAAGAGAATAAAAAGATGTTTTTCAAAATTATAAATATGCTTTAATAATTAAGATTTATGTTTAGAAGTTTTGGTTGTTCCTATACTATTCTTCCCATAAGTATAAGCAATATCACCAAGTAAGAAATATATTTCATGTATTTTATTATGAAACACCCGAAAATTGTTATAAAAAATTACAAATAAAATTTTTCACATCAAATTTTCAAATTCACTTTTCTTAATGAAACCAAGCTCACAAGAATTGAAAGTAAAGGTCCGATACAAATGATCCCGGCAATATAAACCGGATTATTTATACTAAAAGTAATTGAGCCCATGTAAGATTCCAGATAACTGAAAAGAACAAGGAACAAAATTAAAGCAATTATTCCGGCAAAAACTCCGATATAAATTCCATTAAGAAAGATAGGCATTTTTATAGTTGAGATTTTAGCACCGACAAGCTTCATAGTATCGAGTTCTTCATACTTTGAATTAATGATTAACTGCATAGTGCTGTACAAAATATAAACTGAAATTAACAGCAAGGCTCCTGTTATAATAAAAATATATTGCTTGATATTATTTATCTCAGTTAGAATTTTATTAACAAATCTCTGCTGAAAAACAATTTCATCTACGCCGTCAATATGGGATAAAGAATTAATAATTTTATTAATCGAATCATTTTCAGCATAATTTTCATTCAAATGTATTCTGAAAGAAGCCGGCAAAGGATTATAATCGAGAATCTTCCTGAAGTCTTCTCCTGTTTCTTTAATGAAATTCTCTGCAGCTTGTTTTTTATCAATGTATTGCATAGAACTTATAAATTCTTTTTCTTTAAGATGATCTCTAATATCACCGGTTTTCTGTTCACTTATTGGATCCTGAAGAAAAACATCAATGCTGATATTCTTTTTTAATTTCGATTCGAAACGACCGGATAAAATTATCAACAATACCGAAGCTACAATTAAAACAACGGAAATACATGTTGACATAAGAGATAAAACAAAAGAAAACTTTGCACGAGAAATAAGTTTTAACGATTCTTTAATTATGAATAACACTAATCACCTTTCAGTAAATTTTTAGAAATTCGATTCATCAATCCATCTTACAATTTGCCATTTATCGGTATCAGGATTTTTTCTCATGGTAAGATTAACTCTCCCGTCTGCTCTGTCTATATTTGTAGGATTATATGTAATCGTCAGATTAAAGCCACGGATAATATTTGCATTAACAGAATCAACAGTAGAAAGCACAATGTTATTCCAGATTAACTCAATTCTTTGAGAATTTTGAAAAAGTCCATTGGTGGCTCTCATCTCATCTTCTCTTCCCCAGGAAACATCAAATCCCTGGTCATAATCTCTGAAAGTAAAAACAAAATCCTGGCTGATGAACTCGCCGTAAATTAATGTATCCTTAAAAGTATAAGCATACTGCATGTTCTGAAAAACTCCATCGACAGTTTTTAAATCCGATATTGTTGAAGAAGAATTTGTGCCTTCGCTAAATTTTGGAGCAAAAGGATTGCAGCCAGTAATTAAATTGAGAAAAGAAATAAAAGCAAAAACCAATAAAAACTTTCTTTTCAATTAGAAAATCTTCCTTTTAATTCGCTCCAGCTTGCAGAATTACCGTTCTTAAAATCCTGCCAGTAATAAATTTTCCAAATAAGGGTATTATCCCTTATAATATAAAAAATTAAATCTCCCTTGTAATTATTTTCAATTCCGGGATCAGTAAAAGGGACTGTTAATGAATAGGAAGCACTATAAATCAAACTATCTCCCTGCTGACTAAAAGTAGAATTAGACAAAATTAAAGTTATCGGGATATCCTGTGAGGCTGCAGTAATATTTTTGAAATATCTTTCTTCGCTGTTAAGATCCCAGCCTTGTGATAATGAAGGATATTGAGATGCGGCTTCGCTGGAAGCAACAAAAGTAAAACCCTTTCCTGTTAATAAAGAATCCGAAAAACAATTTAAATAATCGAATATAGTTTTATCGCCGTAAGAAGCAATAAGATTATCAATCAATGTTTCTCTTTCAAAAGCCTGGGGAAGATTTGACCTTGGTTGAGTTGGTTTTTCTGCAGGGCGTGTAGAAAATAAATCACAGCCTGAAAGTGAGAGAATGCCAAATGATATAATCATAATTATTGCTTTCATTTCCCGGCAATAATAACTATTGTGTATGACGTTTCTAAGTCAAAAGAATTTCCATTACGTAAAGCATCTTTACAAAAAATTAAAACTCGAGCCTCCCGTTAACTGCTCTGCCGATTGTAGCTTCATCTGCAAATTCAAGGTCGCCTCCAATAGGCAATCCACGTGCAATTCTTGTAACCCGAATTCCAAACGGTTTAATTAATTTAGCAAGATAAAGAGTTGTGGTTTCTCCTTCAGTATCCGGATTTAAAGCAAGCAAAACTTCTTTTATATCTTCGGAACCAAATCTGTTCATAAGTTCTTTAATCTTTAAAGAATCCGGACCAATACCAGATAAAGGAGAAAGAACTCCCCCGAGAACATGATACAATCCATTGTATTCATTCGTTCTTTCTATTGCAATTACATCACTTGCTTCTTCAACAACACAAATTATAGACTTATCTCTTTTCTGACTAGTGCAGACCTGGCACAATTCACCTTCTGCAAGATTAAAACATCGCGAACAAAGTCTCAATTTTGATTTTAATTCTGTTAAAGATTTTACAAACTGGTCAACCGACTCTTGATTACTTTTAAAATAAAGAGAGCCAGTCTTAGTGCAGTCTTCTTCCCGATGCCCGGCAGTTTATTTAATTCTTCTATAGCAACTTGTAACGGTTGAGCTATCTGCAATTTTACATTCCCGGTATATTAAAACCTGGAGGCAACATTCCCTTTGTCGCTTTTGAAAGTTCATCTTCGGCAAGCTTGGTTGCAGACTGGATTGCCTTGTTTACTGCTGCAACTACAAGATCTTCTAATATTTCTTTTTCTTCAGCTTTTATTACCGACGGGTCTATTTCAACCGAAATAATTTCTTTGTGACCATTTGCCGTTGCTTTAATCATTCCACCGCCAGCTTCCTCGGAAACCGTTATATTCCCCAATTCTCCCTGAATTTTCTGCATTTCTGACTGTAATTTCTGAATTTGTTTCAACATCCCCGGCATTCCACCTTTCATAAAATCCTCCTTATTTCAATTATATGGTGTCCTAAACTCTTTTAATTTTTGCGTAAATATAATATATTATTAAGACTTAAAACACTTAGTTAATTCATTGATAAATTTTACAGCTTAGATAAGCTTGACCACAAAATCCGACAATAATAATTTCTTAACCGGAGAATTAATTTCAAAAGATTTTCCTTTAGACGGCAATAACTATTTGCTGATCGAATATCCGGACTTTATTATCGATGAAAGAAATAACAAAGATTCGTGCAAAAGGTCTCGGTGAAAAGTTCGCATCGATCAATTCTTTTTTTATGGATTATCTGAAAGAATATCATATCCCTTCTTCCTTTGTTAAAAATCATTCGAAATCGGTTCTTAAACATATGAGTTTTGAAAAATTAAATTTCTATATCAAAATCTTGAATGTAGTTGATAAAAGAACTGCAAAAATATTTACTAAAAAGGAATATGAATCGTTACACGTTCCAATTTATGAATATCACTTTGACAATGGAAAAGATTCATTGGTTTCCGGAAGTCATCTTATCGCATTTGATTTTTGTAATTACGAGGATTTGAAATTGATTGGAAGGATATGTTCGAAAGTGAATGCAGTGTTAAAATCATTTTTTGAAAGAAGAAATGAAATTCTTGCTGAAGTTAAATGTTACTTTGGAAAGAATGATGATAAGCTTTATGTGATTGAAGATTTTACTCCGCGAAGCATTAAAACAATTCCCATCGAAAAAAATAAAAAATCATTAGACCCATACAAACTAACAACTCCGAATCAACTTCGTAAGTACACAGATCATTTACTCAAACTTACGAGCACCTGATGTTTACCCGGTATGGATATGCAACGATCGGGATAACGGCTATAATTTTTTTTATTGGTCTCTCCTTAAGTTTTTTTACAAACAGTAACGTTCTTAAACTCGTCTTAATAATTATCCCGCTTTTTTTTCTTATCTTTTCGCTTAATTTTTTCAGAGATCCTGAAAGAACTCCACCGCCGGAAGATAATGTTGTTGTATCTCCTGCCGACGGAAGAGTTTTATTTGTTAAAGAAGTGCTGGATAACAAGTATATAAATGATAGAGCAAAACAAATTTCAATTTTTATGTCTCCGGTAGATGTTCATGTAAACAGAATCCCGATTAATGGGAAAGTTGAATATGTAAAATATTTTAAGGGAGAATTTATAGCTGCCTTTGAGGATAAAGCCTCAGAAAAAAATGAACGTGCAGAGTTTGGAATAATGAGTAAATACGGGAAAGTTTTCTTTACACAGGTTGCCGGCTACATTGCAAGAAGAATAATCTATAAAATAAAAGAAGGTGATGAAGTTAAAATTGGTAACAGGTTTGGAATGATAAAATTCGGCAGCAGGGTTGATGTTGTTGTTCCCGAAAATTGGGAAGCAAAGGTTAAAAAAGATGACCGTGTAGTTGCGGGCGAAACTGTTTTATTTAAACATAGCAAAAGCTAATGCCGCGTTTCAGAGTCACCCGTTCAATAATACCCAACCTATTTACTGCAATGAATATGTTTGCAGGTTTTTTTTCAATTCTAAATTCAAGTCAAGGTGAATACCTTTACGCAGCATGGTTAATAATAATTGCAGCAATTTTTGATGCACTCGACGGAGCCGTGGCTCGTTTAACTAAATCAAGTAGTGAACTTGGAGTTGAACTCGATTCTCTTTCTGATATTGTAAGCTTTGGTGCGGCACCGGCAATCCTTCTTTACAAAAGTCATCTTTATACTTACAATACTGCTGGAGTACTTATTGCAGCTTTGTTACTTCTTGCTGGTGGATTCCGGTTGGCAAGATTCAATGTTCAACTTGTCGGGTTTCGAAAAAAGTTTCTTTAAAGGTCTTCCAATTCCCATTGCTGCTTTAACAGTTTCCTCATTTGTACTGAATTTTTATGATGTGCCGGGAGGATTTATTTCTCCTTCTGAACAAATTATTATACCACTCGTCGTTATTCTCTCAATTCTTATGGTAAGCAAAATAAAATACGATACAATTCCTAAACCAAGTAAAGAAAGTTTCAAAGAAAAACCTTTCCAATTCATTTTTATCATTCTCGCAATCATAGCTGCTTTAATAACTTCCGGCAAAGCTATCTTCTACATTTTTGTTTTGATTATTCTATTTGGTATTTTTAGATATATTTTTAACCTTTTCGTTAAGAAAGTCTAAACTACTTAATCAAAACCGAAAGCAAATTTGTATAAAGCTAAAGTTTTAATCAGAAGACGTGCTTCAATTTTGGACCCGCAGGGAAAAGCCGTTGAAAAAGGTGCTCAACTTCTCGGCTTGAATAATATTGCCAACACCAGAATAGATAAATACATAGAATTCACTGTTGACACTGATGAAGAAACCGCAGCTAAAGAGGAAGTCACTACTTATTGCAAAAAGCTTCTCGCTAATCCTATAATGGAAGATTTTGAATTCAACCTGGAGAAAATTTAATGAGCGTTAAGTTTGGTGTGGTTGTTTTCCCCGGCTCCAACTGCGATCATGATGCTTACTATTCACTTAAAAAAGTCCTTGGATATGATGTTACTTTTTTGTGGCATAAAGAAACATCTCTTCAAAACTGTGATGTTATAATTCTTCCCGGCGGCTTTTCTTATGGCGATTATCTACGCACAGGCGCTATTGCAAGGTTTTCCCCAATTATGAGTTCCGTTATAGAGTTTGCCAATTCCGGAGGTTATCTTATTGGAATTTGCAACGGATTTCAAATACTTCTGGAAGCGGGGCTTTTACCTGGAGTTATGTTGAAAAATAAATCACTGCAATTTGTTTGTAAAGATGTTTATCTTTCCACACAGAATTACAGCACAGTATTTACTAAGGAAATTCCTGATAAAGAAGTGTTAAAATTTCCTGTTGCACATGGTGAAGGAAATTACTTTGCAGATGAAGACACATTAAAAGATCTTGTTAAAAATAACCGGATAGTATTTAAATATACTTCGAGTTCCGGCAAAGTGAATGAAGAAAATAACCCTAACGGATCAATAAAGAACATAGCAGGAATAATAAATGAAAAAGGCAATGTGCTTGGTATGATGCCTCATCCTGAAAGATCCTGTAATCCTGTTTTAGGAAAAACTGACGGTGTTTTAATTTTTAAATCACTAGCAAACAACATATTAAACTAAGAGGTAAAGAAAATGTTTGGAAATCTAGGTGCCGGTGAAATAATCCTGATTCTTCTTGTTGTACTACTTCTCTTCGGCGCAAAAAAAATTCCAGAACTTGCAAGAGGACTTGGAAAAGGAATGAGCGAATTCAAAAAAGGTTTGAAGGACGTTGAGAACGAAATTAAAGATGCAGGCGACGATAAAAAAAGTGACGATAAAAAATCATAATTAATTCGTAAGTCCTTTTTCTTTTTTTCTTATTACTTCTTAAATCCAGGGTAAGGATTGCTTTTTTATTCATCAATTTCAGACAAGATTAACAAAGTTAAATCGGGAGAAATTTCTTTATCTGAAAATGTTAAAGAATATCTTTCACGCATCAACGAAAACAAAAAACTAAATGCCTACAACTTTGTTTTTGAAGATGACGCATTAAAAGATGCAGAAAAGATTGAAGCAAGAATAAAGTCAGGCAAACATGGTAAGCTTGCCGGAGTTGTAATTGCAATTAAAGATGTCCTATCAATAAAAAACAAACCAACCACCTGTTCATCAAAAATATTAAAAGATTTTACTGCGCTTTATACCGCAACAGCAGTTCAAAAACTAATTGACGAAGATGCAATTATTATTGGTAAAACCAATTGTGATGAATTTGCAATGGGTTCGTCGAATGAGAACTCTGCTTTTGGAAATGTTCTTAATCCTGCTGATATTGAAAGAGTCCCCGGCGGTTCGAGCGGTGGATCTGCTGCGGCAGTTGCCGCTGATTTATGTGATGCTGCTCTCGGAACTGATACCGGCGGTTCAATTAGACAACCAGCTGCATTTTGCGGAGTGTTTGGATTAAAACCATCTTACGGAAGAGTCTCAAGATACGGTTTAACGGCTTTTGCTTCTTCGTTTGATTGTATAGGACCACTTACTAAGAATGCTGAAGATGCCGCTTTAATTTTAGAAGTTATGTCCGGCAAAGATGAATGCGATTCAACTTCTTATGAGACTCCGGTTCCTGAATATTCAAAAAAGTTAGACTTCAAAAAGAAATTTAAAATCGGCCTCCCGAAAGAATGTTTTGGTGAAGGTCTATCTGAGGAAATAAAAAAAGCAACTGATATTTTAGTTAAGAATTTATCATCAAAAGGTTTTGAGATAGTTGACATAAGTTTGCCCCATTCCGAATATACAATTGCGACATATTATATTCTTACAACTGCAGAAGCTTCTTCTAATCTTGCAAGATACGATGGTGCAAAATACGGTTACCGTTCAGAGAATAGCAGTACATTAATAGACATGTATAAATCTTCCCGCTCAGAAGGCTTCGGAACAGAAGCTAAAAGAAGAATAATGTTAGGGACTTATGTTCTCTCAGCGGGATATTATGATGCATATTATCTTAAAGCACAAAAAGTAAGAAGATTAATTAAGAATGATTTTGATAAAGCTTTTGAGAAAGTCGATTTGATTTTAACTCCAACTGCGCCGACAACAGCATTTAAGGTCGGAGAAAAGTCTGATGATCCGCTTGAAATGTATTTAAGTGATATCTATACAACTTCTGCAAACCTTGCTGGAATTCCGGGAATAAGTTTTCCTTATACAAAAGATTCAAATGGCTTACCAATTGGTTTACAATTTTTATCAAAACAATTTGATGAATTGAGTTTACTGCAGATGAGTAACTATATTCAAAAAACTATTTTGAAGTGACAAAAAACAAATTTATAATTCGTTACGCTAAGATATTATTACTTAATTTTCCTATCTTTCATTATCTAAATTTTAAAAAGATTCTAAGAAAAATATGAGCATTCTTGTTGATAAAAAAACACGTCTAGTAGTTCAGGGAATAACGGGCAGTGAAGGTTCTTTTCACACACAGCAGATGATCGAATATGGAACAAAAGTTGTCGCAGGAGTTACTCCCGGTAAAGGAGGAACTGAATTTCTTGGTGTTCCGGTTTTCAACACTGTTGAAGAATCTGTTAAAGAAACAAAAGCAAATACATCTGTGATTTTTGTGCCGCCTGCTTTTGCCAGTGATGCAATTCTTGAAGCTGCTAATGCAGGAATAAAAGTTATCATCTGCATTACTGAAGGAATTCCTGCAAAAGATATGATAACTGTTTACAATTCAATTAAAAATAAAAATGTTGTTCTTATCGGACCGAATTGCCCTGGAGTTATTTCTCCCGGTAAAGCAAAAGTTGGAATTATGCCGGGCTTCATTCATAAAAAAGGAAAGATCGGAGTTGTTTCAAGAAGCGGTACCTTAACTTATGAAGCAGTAAAACAATTAACAGATGTTAATCTTGGTCAATCAACCTGCGTTGGTATTGGTGGCGATCCTGTTATCGGATCAAAATTCTTAGATATAGTAAAATTATTTAATGAAGATCCGGATACCGATGGAATTGTTATGATCGGAGAAATTGGCGGAACAGCAGAAGAGGAAGCTGCAGTATACATTAAAAAGAAAGTTAAGAAACCTGTCGTTGGATTTATTGCAGGAAGAACAGCTCCTCCCGGAAGAAGAATGGGACATGCCGGGGCGATAATCTCCGGCGGAAAAGGAACCGCTGTTGAGAAAATGGCAGCACTGAAAAAAGCAGGAATAAAAGTAGCTGAAAGTCCTGCAGAGATTGGTTCCACAATGTTAAAAGCTCTGGGAAATGTAAAACGGCAAACGGCAAAGGGCAAAAGTAAAAAGGCTAAGACAAAAAATAAAAAGAAGCTTAAATCCTCTAAGAAGAATAAGACAAAGAAGAAATAATTTTCTCACGACCAGGAATTTCATAATAAAAGAAAAAGGAGAATTTTTTTGAACAATAAAACATTAGCTATAATTAAACCGGATGCAGTTAACGATAATAATACCGGCAAAATAATAACAATGATTTTAAATGCCGGATTCAAAATAAAAGCTATGAAATTAGTAAAGCTGACTAAAGAAGCAGCAGAAGGATTTTATGCAGTTCACAAAGGGAAAGTTTTCTTTGATGAATTAATCGATTATATGACATCGGGTCCATGTATACCAATTGCACTTGAGAAATCAAATGCAGTTGAAGATTATAGAAAACTAATCGGAGCAACTGATCCTGCAAAAGCTGCTGAAGGCACAGTAAGAAAATTATTCGCAAAGAATATACAATTCAATGCTGTTCACGGGTCCGATTCAGATGAGAATGCTGCAAAAGAAATATCATACTTCTTTTCCGGGAAAGAACTTCTTGAAAATTATCCGGATTAATTCTTTGCTTACCAACATAATTATAAAATCACTTAAACAAGAAAGTCATAAATGAAATTACTACTTGGTTTTATTCTAACATTTTTATTTCTATTTGGATGTGGCGAAAAAAAAGAAGAAAAGGCCCCTGTAAAAACCGGCGAAAATAATGTTACGGTGGATACATCTGATATTGTAACAACTCCTTCGGAAAATCCGAATGCAAGTTTCCGAATGAAATACAATTTCATTTTGAATAAGGATTATAAATACAGCATAGCTACAATAACCGATAACATTCAAACGATGAAAGCGGATACTGTTATTTCACAACACGCAAATCAAAGTATAGTTTATTTATTAGATCTTAAATCTGTCGAATTTGATAAAGACAGTACGACCGAGTTTGTCTGTACCTTCTACTCAGTAAAAATTGACGCAAACGTAAACGGAAAAACATTTAGCTACCAGAGCGGGGCCACAACTGACTCTGTTGAGAGAATGAGATATGCAGAGTACGAAGCTCTTGTAAACAATCCTTTCAATATAAGAGTAAATAAGACAGGAGATGTTGTAGATATTTTTAAGGCTGATAAAATTCTTTCCCAGTTTCTTATCTTAAAGAATATGTCCGATTCTCTAAATTCTGATCAGAAGAATACTATAAAAATGCAGATTATTCAGGGAGGAATAAAACCATTAGTATCACAGGTCTTTAGAAAAATCCCGGAAAAAATATTAGCTAAGGATTCTGTATGGACTTATCAGCAGCCGGTATCGAGTCTACTTGTCTTTCAGGTAAACAGCACAAATATATACAAGGTAAACTCGTTGGAAAATTTTATGAATGATAAAATAGCTGTGATTGACGCCGGCCTCGATACAAAAATTACCGGGAAAAACCAGGTAACAGAAAACGGTTTTACATACAAGTTTAATAAACCTCAGACTGATGCAAGCGGGAAGATTTATTTCAATATCGATAAAGGATATATTCAAAAATCGAAAGTAAAAACCAGGCTTGTTATTTATTATACGATGGAAGGAAATACTCCTGGCGGTAAGAGAAATGGTTCCCGTTCCGAAGTCGTTGAAAACACAAACATAGTGGAATTATTGTAGGACATAATTTGAAAAAATAGTTTTCAGGTAATTTGCGTTACAACTACTTTTATTCCCTCAACGCGGATTACCTTAACTTTTTTCCCCTTTTCAATGTACTGCCAGTCTGCCATAACATCAAATCTTTGATTGTTAATCTCAGCAGACCCGGCAGGTCTTAAATCGGTAAGAGCAATTCCTTCAGCGCCAATTATTTCTTTTGCTGAAGGATAAGAAACAAATCCTTTGTCTGCATTTTCTTCTTCAGCCAGAACCAATCTATTAAACACTTTACTTTTTGGTAAAAATTTTGCAACAAGTAATATCAAGATAAAAGCTCCGGCTAAAGCAATTGAAAGTTGAATTATTGCTCCACTGATTATATTCAAATCGAAGAAAGGCAGACCGCCAGTCAGAGATAAAAATATTGAAGCGAGGACGAGAAGTATTCCACTTATTCCTGTTATTCCAAAACCCGGGATGACAAATATCTCAAGAAAGATTAAAATAATTCCAGCAACGAACATGATAATCTCAATTTCTGATGCAAGCTCGACAATGTAAGATGAACCAAAGAAAAGAATAAGAGCAATTACACCTGCAGTGCCGGGCAAGCCCCAACCAGGTGATTTTATTTCTGCCATCAAACCAAAAAAACCAATCATTATTAAAATTGTCGATATGATTGGGTTATTCAAAAACTTTACAAATTCTTCCGCCCAGTTTGGTTCAACTGTAATTATCTTCGCCCCTTTCAGATTAAAAGCTGCAAGCAGTTCATCAAAATTTGCTACAGCTGTATCCGCAATTTTATATTTTAAAGCTTCATCGGTTGTTAGAGTTATAAGCTGTGTACTATCCACCAAACCTTTTACTACAATTCTTTCATCCACCATTCCTTGGGCAATATCTGTTCTTCTCCCATTCTTTTCAGCGATGGAACGCATTTCAGATCTCATAAAAGATTGATATTTTTCACTGAGTTTCTGTCCGCTCTGGTCAACAACAGTTGCCGCTCCAATTGAACCTCCCGGAACCATTGCAATCTTAACACATGATAATGCAATTAATGATCCTGCAGATATCGCGCGATTATTAATAAAAGCGATTGTTAAAACTTTGCTTGAAAGGATTGCATCTTTAATTTGTGTAGCCGCATCAACTCTGCCTCCGAAAGTATTAATCTTAAAGATTATTGCATCAGCATTTTCTTTATTTGCTTCGTCTATTACTCTGCTTACATAAGGAGCCATAGCGAGATCAATTTCACTTGTAATCTCACCATAATAAACTTTTTTGCTTTGGGAAAAGATAAAAGGATTGAGAAAGAAAATTATGAAACCACAAAAAAATATTTTTTTCAATTTTAGTACTACTTTTATTTAAAGATTAAAATCTCTTTAGAATAATCTTTTTAATCTTTGCAATCTTTAAATTTTTTAATCTCTTACTGCATTATAAGATGCCCTAATTTATCCCTTTTTGTCTTTAGATATTTTTCATTTTCCGAAGTAGGAGGAATTTCAATTGGAACACGCTCGATTATTTCGAGACCGTATCCCTGCAATCCAACAACTTTTTTCGGATTATTGGTTAAAAGCCTGATCTTTCTTACTCCAAGATCAAGAAGTATTTGTGCACCTATGCCGTAGTCGCGAACATCAGCTTTGAAACCGAGCGCTTCGTTAGCTTCAACAGTATCTTTCCCTTCTTCCTGAAGTTTATAAGCGAGGATTTTATTCGTCAGACCGATTCCTCTCCCCTCCTGCCTCATGTAAACAAGAACACCGGAACCTTCGGCTTCTATCTGATCAAGTGCTGCATTAAGCTGATCATGACAATCACATCTAAGTGAATGAAAAACATCGCCCGTTAAACACTCAGAGTGCATACGCACAAGAACAGGTAAATCAGGTTTTATTTTTCCTTTAACTAAGGCAACTTGCTTTTTACCATCGAGAATACTTTGATAAAGATGAAGTCTGAATTTTCCATGATTTGTCGGAAAGTTAACGTCTGTTATTTTTTCTATCAACTTTTCTTTTTTCAGCCTGTAACTGATTATATCTTTAACAGTTAATATCTTCAGTCCAAACTTTTCCGCAATCTTGATTAACTCAGGAACTCTTGCCATCTCGCCGTTTTCAGAAAGGATTTCACATAAAACTCCGGCAGCCTGGAGATGTGCAAGCCGGCATAAATCGACAGCAGCTTCTGTATGTCCCGCTCTTCTTAAAACACCTTCATCAAAAGCGCGTAGAGGAAAGATATGTCCCGGTCGGGCGAAATCAGACTCTTTAGAATTTTTATCGATCAGCTTTTTAATGGTTAATGCTCTATCAGTAGCAGATATTCCGGTAGTTGTTCCTTCAATTGCATCGATAGTTACGGTGAACTGTGTACCATGAAGAGCTGAATTATTATCGACCATTAATGGTAATCCAAGTTCTTCCAATCTTTTACCCGTCAGAGCGACACAAACCATTCCCCTTCCGTGAGTAACCATAAAGTTGATAATATCGGGAGTTACGTACTCGGCAGCACAGACAAAATCGCCTTCATTTTCACGGTCCTCATCATCAAC
The DNA here is from genome assembly GCA_963792755.1 of uncultured Ignavibacteria bacterium. GTDB lineage: Bacteria > Bacteroidota > Ignavibacteria > Ignavibacteriales > Ignavibacteriaceae > RBG-16-34-14. The sequence continues at coordinate 38,260 of CAWBXQ010000010.1, read as the reverse complement.
AATAATTAATATTCTACCGTTTTTTATTTCTTCAACTGCTTCTTCAACTTTGCAAAACATTTTAATAATCCGCTAATGTAATAAGTGCAAAAAAATAATTTTAGTTCTTAACTTCCTTTAGAAGTTACAGTAGTAATAGCAGAACGTTCAACTTTTACTTTAACATTATCGCTAATTGCAAGAAGAACTGTCTTTTCTTCAATGCCAGCAATTATGCCGTGCACTCCGCCGCTCGTTACTACTTTATCACCTTTTTCAAGGTTACTCAGCAGCTTCTCTCTTTCCTTAGCGCGTTTTTGCTGTGGTCTGATTATCATAAAATAGAAAATTAGAAAAATCGCTCCGAACATTACGAGCGTACTTATAAGATTTCCACCGCCGCCGCCACTTGATGGGGCCATTAAAATTAAGTCTAACAATTATGCCTCCGTAGTTATATTATTCAATGATATATGTTTTAGTATTTCTTTTTTCCAATCTGAAAAACTGCCTTCAATAATTTTTTCTCTTGCAGTTCTCATAAGACTCAAATAAAAATTTAAGTTATGAATGCTTGCCAGTTCAAGAGCAAGAATTTCTCTTGCTACAAACAAATGTCTTAAATATGCTTTTGAAAAATTTTTGCACGTGTAACAATCACAATTTTCATCTATAGTTGAAAAATCATCTTTATACTTTGCATTCCTCATTGAAAGAATTCCGTTTGAAGTAAAAAGATATGCATTGCGAGCGTTCCTTGTTGGCATAACACAATCGAACATATCGACACCTCTTTCAATTGCTTCAAGAAGATTTTCCGGTCTCCCGACACCCATCAAATATCTCGGTTTGTCTTCAGGCATCAGGGCAGTCGTGAAATCAACAATATCGTACATTATATCAACTGGTTCTCCAACAGCAAGTCCGCCGATTGCATATCCGTCAAAATCAATCTTTGTAATATCTTTTGCAGAAAGCTCCCGTAGATCTTTATAAACACTTCCCTGAATTATTCCAAACATAAACTGTTTATGTCCATAAAGTGGAACTGATTTTTCAAAAGCTTCTTTACTCGTTTCTGCCCAGTTGGAAGTAAGCTTTGCCGAGTTAAGTGCATAATCATATTCACAGGGATAAGGAGTACATTCATCCAGAACCATCATAATATCAGAGCCAATGCTTCTCTGGATTCCCACAACTTTTTCAGGAGAAAAGAAGTGAGCACTTCCATCTAAGTGAGATTTAAACTCAACTCCGTCTGGTTTTACTTTTCTTAAATCGGAAAGACTGAAAACCTGGAAACCTCCACTGTCTGTTAAAATTGGTTTCTGCCAGTTCATAAATTTGTGAAGACCTCCGGCTTTCTCAAGAACTTCTGTTCCGGGTCTTAAGTAAAGATGATAAGTATTTGAAAGAACAATCTGAGCTTTTATTTCTTCTAATTGCTTTTGATTAACAGCTTTAACCGTTCCCTGGGTTCCGACAGGCATAAAAACCGGTGTTTCAACAATACCATGTTCGGTTCCAAAATATCCGGCTCTTGCCTTTTTATCTTTAGAAGAAACAAAAAACTTAAGCAAAATTACCTATTAAAGGTTCATAAATCAATTATGACAAAAAGACTAATAATGTGAAGAAAATAAAATTATTTAGCAGATAAATTTACGGCTATTTAAGCTTAACTGCTAAAATTCCGTAGGACAGGTTAATAAACCTGTCCCTACATTAATCTCGACTGCCAAACTTTCTATTTGCGGGAAACCTTTAAGTCATCAATAGTTCGTGACTTCCCCCGAATCGTATGTCCAAGAAATATAATTTGCTTCTAAGGAGAAACTTCCATTAGTTTTCATAGAGTTCCCAAAAAATTTTCCGGGGATATTCTAAAAGGAATTTTAATTATGGGCAGTTTGGTTAAATGCTTCCATTGTCTCTTCAAAAAAATTTATTCCCATAAAATTTTAATATTTATATGCTTTATCATTACTTCTCTTTCCTGCAATTCTGTTGAACCGATTAACGAACCACAATTAAAATTAGAAGAAATCTCCTGCACCGAAGCCTGGATAAATGTAACCGGTGAAACCGGGAGTGAAATAACACTAAACCGTAATGATAAAGAAGTTCAAAGATTTACTTTAGTATCCTCTCCACAAACTGTTTATGATGACTCACTTTTGCCTAATAAAACTTACACTTACCAGGCAGTACAAAATAACAAAACAAGCAGCAAGATTACCGTAACAACGCTTGACACCACTAGCAGCAATTTTAATTGGGAAGTAGATACCATAGGTGCAGAGGGAAGTGTTCTTTATGATGTTACAGTAATTAATGATACACTGGCTTATGCTGTTGGGTTAATTATTCCTTCTGATTCTGCAGAGCGAGCAAACACAATCTATTGGAATAACACTGCTGTGTGGAACGGAACAGAGTGGACGCCAATGCAAGTACCTTTTTATTATAAAGGACAAAAGACATTTACAACTCTTTATGCTATTTTCGCTTTTGGACCAAACGATATTTTATTTAGTGGGGGGGGGGACATTGAACACTGGGACGGAGCAACATTTACTACAGATTATTCGATAAATTCGCTAATCAATGGTCAAATAAATAGAATCTGGGGACAATCATCAAAGGATTTCTACGTAGTAGGAAATGGTGGCACAATCGTCCATTATCTAAATGGGAGTTGGCAAAAAGTAGAAACTGGTACAACACTGCCTTTCCAGGATATCTGGGGAGATGACGGGCAGGTGCTGGCTATTGCATCGGATCGTAGCAATGGAGAGAGGCAGCTTTTTAGCATACAAGGTAATACCGCTAGTGCTATCTCAGACAACGGCTTGTACTATGTTTTCGGAGGACTCTGGTTTGCTGCAAATCAAAAATACTACATAGCGGGAGATGGAGTATTCGTCAAATCGTCTTTAAACCAATCGGTGTGGTACAGGTATCCCCTGGGAGAAGTTGCAAGCTACTACTCCGATGCTATTCGAGGCGACGGATTAAACAATATAGTTATCGTCGGTGATTTTGCAGACGTTAGCTTTTATAATGGGGTAAGGTGGACTGAATACAAAGAGTTTTATAACCCGATGGACAAATTAAAAAGTGTCTCCATAAAAGATAATACAATAATAGCTGCAGGCGTAAGAACTTATAACGGGCTGCAGTATTACGGTTTAGTATATGTAGGAAGGAGGTGAAAAGACTAAATAAAGTTTAGCTTATATAAATGTAAAACCGTTCCGGTGCTGGCGGGCATCGGAACCAGGCACCTGCAAAACAGCGGGCTTGTGTATCTTCATTTGTTTTTTAATTTCGATTCCTGCTAAGTCACGAAATGGTTCGTGACTTCCTAGTCAAGTATGATAATATAGCTTAGAACATTCTTGATCAGATTAAGACGCTACTTCCCTGTTATCTATCAGTCTAACAGCATCAATTTTTATTTGAGATGCACGAAGAATTAAAATAGAAAAACCATCTATAGAAACATTTTCTCCCTGAGCAGGAATCCTGCCGAGTTGTGTTGTAATGTAACCGGCTATTGTTTCATAATCCCCCGTTGGAATATTGAGACCGAGTTTTTCATTAATAAAATCTATTTCAGCTTTTCCGCTTATCAGATATGTATTATCGGAAATTTTTCTGCAGATATCTTCTTCAACATCGTATTCATCTTTTATTTCGCCGAACATCTCTTCAAAAATATCTTCCATTGTTACAATTCCGGCTGTGCCACCAAATTCATCAATTACTGTAGCAATCGATACTTGTTTGTTAAGAAATTCATTCAGCATTTCAAGACTTTTTTTGGTTTCAGGTACAAACACAGCTTCCCTTAAAATGCTTTTTATATCTTCCGGCGATTTGAAAAGATCGTTAGCATAGATAATACCTTTTATGTTATCGAGATTATCATCATAAACAGGAAGCTTTGAATAACCTGAATCAATGAATAAAGCAAACGCTTCTTCAATTGTACTGTTTATTTCAACTCCGACAATTTCCGTTCTTGGACGCATTGCTTCATACACACGTTGTTCGCCAAGAGTTAACACTTTGCTTATTATATCACTTTCTTTTTTGTTTACCATTCCTGCTTTATGACTTTCCTGTACAAGAATCTCGAGATCCTCTTTACTGAAAAGAAATTTTACATTCTCCGCTTTAACATTGGAAGATTGTGTAAACATATCAGAAATCGATGAAGTTACCTTTACAAACGGATATAATACAAGAGTAATTACTCTTAAAGGAATCGCTGTTAGTAAAACTATTCTGTCTGGTAATTCTCTAGCTAAATATTTAGGAATCAACTCGGCGAATAAAAGAATGGCTGCAGAAGAAATGAGAAGAATGCTTAATTCATTGAGAGAAAATGCGTAGGATAAAAAAACCGTACTGATAGATGCAAAAGCAATATTAACAACATTATTCCCAATAAGAATAGTTGAAAAAAAAGTCTGTGGATTTTTTACAAAGTAATGCGCGTTTTGAGCAGCAATATTTTTCTTGCGTGCTTTTATTTCAATTTTAATTTTGTTTGATACAACGAATGCTATTTCTGTCCCTGAAAAGAAAGCGCTGACACAAACTAATATTATAAGTACAATAACTTCGTAACTCATTTATTATTCATCTTTATATAAGATGGTAAATAATCAGAACGGAAGTAATCACATAAAGAAAAACAGTAACAATCATAGGAATATCAGCAATCATCATTTGAGTTGTATTTTCTCCTTCATCATTCACATAAACAAGATACATATACCTGAATATTCCAAATACAACAAACGGAGTTGTATAAATTAATCTTTCATCTCCAAATATTTTTACAGTTCTTTCCGAGACAGTATATAAAGCATAACATATAACTACTGCCGAAGCAGCTACAGTTGAAATTTGCCCGGTGAGATAAGTTGAATACTCGCTAAGGACTTTTCTTGAGGCATTATTCTGTTCCTTTATTAATAACCTTAGCTCGGAATGACGTTTCATCGCTGCAAGGAAAAGTGAAATGAACATAGTAGTTAATATAAGCCAGTAAGATATTTCCACATTTATAATATAAGCTCCACTAATTACCCTTATCATAAAACCGGCAGCGATTGAAAAGATATCAAGAATAACAATATGCTTAAACGATATTGAATAAAAAATATTTAACAGGAAATATGCAAAAAGGAGAATGCCGAATTTATAATTCAAAAACAAAAGAGAAATGATTACAGGGACAGCCAGTATAGTAATTACAATATATGCACTTTTTAATGAAATTCTTCCGGCTGCAAGTGGTCTGTTTTTCTTAACAGGATGTGCTCTATCAGCCTCAATATCACTAATATCATTAACTACATAGACTATGCTGGAAGTAAGACAAAAGATAAAAAAACCAGCAATAGTTTTGCTCAGAAAACTAAATTCAAAAAGATTTAGCGAAAAAAGTAGAGGCACAAAAATGAAAGTATTTTTTATCCATTGAGGAATACGGATAAGCTTTATGTAATCTTTTAACATTAAAAAACTGCCGCCTCTTCGTAAATACCGTAAACTTCTTTTAGCTGGTTAATCATTTCTCCCAGTGTAACATAATTATGAGCAGCTTTAATAAGAGCAGGCATAATGTTATTTCCATTCACAGCAGTTTGTTTTATTTCTTCAAGACTTTCGAGAACAGTTTCACCGCTTCTGTTTTGTTTTAGTTCGGCAATTCTTTTTCTTTGCTTCTTTTCAACTTCAGGAGAAACATACAAAATTGGAATATCTACTTTTTCATCCGGTTCGATAAATTCATTTACGCCTACAATAAATTTTTCTTTCTTTTCAATTTCTTTCTGATAACGATACGCAGCATCGGCTATCTCTTTCTGAAAATATCCTGATTCAATTGCAGGCACAACTCCACCTAAGGCATCGATCTGATCAAATATCTCATTTGCTTGCTTTTCCATTTTATCAGTTAAAGCTTCTACAAAATAACTACCACCTAAAGGATCTATAGTATTTATTACTCCGGTTTCATAAGCAATTAATTGTTGTGTCCTTAAAGCAATCTTAACAGCTTTTTCACTTGGTAAAGCAAGAGTTTCATCCATAGAGTTTGTATGTAAAGATTGAGTCCCGCCAAGCACACCTGCCAAAGCCTGAAATGCAGTTCGTATAATATTATTTTCCGGCTGCTGTGCAGTTAAAGTGCAGCCTGCAGTTTGTGTATGAAAGCGGAGCCACCATGATCTTGGGTTCTTAGCTTTGTACTTGTTCTTCATTCTTTTTGCATAAATTTTTCTAGCAGCTCTGAACTTTGCAATTTCTTCAAAAAAATCTAGATGAGAGTTGAAGAAAAATGATAGTCTCGGGGCGAAATCGTCAACGTTCATTCCTCTTTCAATACAAGCTTCGATATATGCAAAACCATCGGCAAGTGTGTAAGCAAGCTCCTGTATTGCAGTCGAGCCTGCTTCACGAATATGATAACCGCTAACAGAAACAGGATTCCATTGAAGAACTTCTTTCGAACAATATTCTATCATATCAACAATAATTTTTAAGGAAGGATTTGGCGGAAAGATATATTCTTTTTGTGCAATATATTCTTTAAGAATATCATTTTGTAATGTACCGCGAAGATTTTTAAATTCGACTTTTTGTTTTTCAGCAACAGCAAGATAAAAAGCAAATATCATTGCTGCAGGAGAATTTATTGTCATTGAAGTCGATACTTCACCGAGTGGAATTTTGTTGAACAATATTTCCATATCTTTTAGAGAAGAAATGGAAACACCGCAGATCCCAACTTCACCTTCACTCTGATTCTGCATCGGAATCCCAACCCATCAAAGTTGGAAGATCAAATGCAACGGAAAGACCTGTTTGACCATGATTTAATAAATAATGAAACCGGGAATTTGTATCTTCAGGTGAGCCAAAACCTGCAAACTGTCGCATCGTCCAAATTTTTCCCCTGTAGCCATTTGTGTGAATTCCTCTTGTGTAAGGATACTCACCGGGAAAACCAATTTCACTTAAGTAATTTATTTGTTCAATATCATCAGGACCATAAAGACCTTCTACATCTTCCCCGCTTACAGTAGTAAATTTCATCCCGGTGTTCGGAGATTTATTTACTTTGTCTTCGTATTCTTTTTTCCTTTTAAGATAATCATCGCCCGGCATAAAATCCTTTTAAATATTTAACAACATAATTCAACTTGTCCTTCCAAATCTTCTGTCAAACTCAGTAATAGATATTTTAACAACTATCGGTCTTCCATGAGGACATACATAAGGCATCGAGGTTGCAAATAATTGATCAATAAGAAGTCTCATTTCATTTTCAGAAAGTTTATCACCTGCTTTTATCGCTGTCTTGCATGAATAAGATTTTGCTATGTTATCTCTTGTTTCAAGATGCTTTTCTCTTTCATTAACAACATATTCTTCAATTATTTCAAGCAAAACTTTTTCTTCAGAACCAGCTTTAATATCATCCGGCACTCCCTCAATCCTGACCTTATTTTTAGCTCGGAAATTTTATTTCAAAGCCCAATTTTGTAAGATATGGTTCCAACTCTTTTATTAAAGTGAATGCCGCAGGATCTAATTCGAGACTTCGTGAAAACAACAACTGTTGTGAGAAAGGCATATTAGCTTCAAAGCGTTTTAAAGCTTTTTCATACAGGACTCTTTCATGTGCAACATGCTGATCAATAATCATTAAACCTGATTTAATCTGGGAAAGAATATATTTGTTATGAAGCTGAAATATTGGAGTACTTTGCATCAGCAGTGGTCTCAGGCAAATAACTTTGCGGAACATGAGGAATTTCAGTTATCTGTTTTTCTAAAGGTGAATCGATTTCTCTATGAATTCCGGGTCCAACATAATCTTCTGTAATTGTGCTGAAGATTAAATCAATATCTTTATCTGAAAAGTCTGTTCGGGCTACAGAAGTTCTTCTTTCGAAAACTGGTCTGTCTGTAAAATCATTCCTGTCGCTTCTCATAAAATTATCAACACGAAGTTTTTCTGTTTCAGCAGTTGTTTCATTAAACATCATTGATAGGCACAAGATCATGTTCGCCAAGGCTTTTCTTCACAACTGCAAGAACAAAGTTGTAAACATTTTTCTCATCATCAAATCTTACTTCAAGCTTATTCGGATGAACATTCACATCTGTTTTATGGGGATCAATATCAAGAAATAAAATAAAAAATGGATAGTCACCTTTTTCAAGAACATTCTCATAAGCTGTAAAAACAGCATGGTTAATCTGTCTGCTTATCACAAACCTGTTATTAAGAAAAAGATATTGTTCACCTTTACTTTTCTTAAGCATAGATGGTTTTCCAACATAACCATATAGGTTAGCAAAATCAGTTCTTTCTTCTACTTTGATGAGAGCGTCAAGCATATTATCTGCAAAAACCTGGCTTATTCTTTCTTCAAGAGAACCTAACTTGTAATCAAATATTATTTCATCATCATTATAAAGTTTAAAGGTGATATCCGGATGACTTAATGAAATTTTATTAAAAGTTTCAATTATATGCTTTAGTTCTGTTGCATCAGTCTTAAGAAAATTCCTTCTTGCCGGAGTATTGTAAAACAAGTTCTTAACAGAAATTGAAGTGCCTTTTGGAAAAGACCCTTTTTCTTTTACAACTTCTCCGTTTTCTACTCTGATAAAAGAACCAATTTCTTCTTCGCGTGTTTCAGTTTTAATTTCAAGCTGGCTAACCGCCGAGATTGAACTTAAAGCTTCCCCTCTGAAACCAAGAGTATAAATCGATTCCAGATCTTCATAAGTAGATATTTTACTTGTTGCATGTTTCTGAATGCAAAGTAAAACATCATCCTCGGTCATGCCATTGCCGTCATCTGAGACTTGTATAAAAGATTTGCCTGCATGTTTTATGTAAAGAGCTACGTTTTGTGAGCCTGCATCTATCGAGTTCTCGAGCAATTCTTTAACAGCAGACTCGGGTCTTTGGACTACCTCACCGGCAGCAATTTTATTTACAATATTTTCAGGTAATATTTTTATTCTGTTATGGTTCATTATCTTCTTGTATAAAAAACTATTTCAAACTGGTCTCTTTTTTTTCTTGATGTTACTTTCCAAACATTTTCGTCAATCTCGGGAAAATAAATATCTCCTTCAGCTTCAAAAGTTAAAAAAGATAAAATCATTTCATCAGCAATTTTAATTGCCTGCTTATAAACATCGCCGCCGCCGATTACAAAGATTTTTTCAGTTTCAAGCGTTTTGCAATATTCAATTGCTTCATTTAAACTATAAAATTTCTTTACATCGTCAAACTCAAATCTCAGTCCTTTATCTCTTGTAACAACAATATTTAATCTTCCTTTAAGAGGTTTTCCGAGGGTATTAAAGGTTTTTCTCCCCATAATAATAGGAAATCCTAAAGTTGTATTCTTAAAATGCTGGAATTCTTCCTTAATATGCCATGGCATATCGCCGTTTGATCTGCCAATAACACGGTTTTGTGCTATTGCAGATATTATTATTATTTTCAAACAGCAACCTCAAATTTGATTTTGTCGTAATATTGATAATCTATTAATTCAAAATCTTCGAAGGTCAAATCATTAATTGGTTTCTTAGCAATTTTTAATTTAGGAAGAGGAAGAGGTTTGCGTTTTAGTTGTTCTTTCAATCCTTCAAGATGATCGTATTTTTCCATTGGAGTGTCTTTATCAGCAACATATATGTGAGCATCTATAATAGTGTGAGCAAAAAATCCTAATTCAAATCCGGTTTCCTGTGCAATTATTTGTGTAAGCAATGAGTAAGCTGCAAGATTAAAAGGTATGCCGAGAGCAATATCACCGGAACGTTGAGTTAAATGACAATTCAACTTTCCATTACTAACATTAAAAGCAAAAGAATAATGACAGGGCGGCAATTTACTTTTGATTGCATTCCCCGGTTCCCACGCAGTTACAACAAGTCTTCTGCTGTAAGGTTTAGTTTTCAATTCATTAATCACATATTGAATCTGATCAACTTCTCTCACGCGCCACTCACCATCTTCACTTCTTTCAGCACTCGGAAATTTTCTCCAATAATAACCATAAGCTGTGTCGAGATTTCCATTTTCATCAGCCCAGGCATCCCATATTTTTGTATGCTTTCTCAGATTCCTAATATGATCATCACCGGATAAATACCAGAGAACTTCATGCAATAAAGATTTCCACTCAATCTTCTTGGTTGTTAAGAGAGGAAACCCTTTTGAAAGGTCTACCTTATAGAAAGCAGCGAAGTAAGATATCGTGTCAATTCCGGTTCGGGATTGTTTTCTTACACCTTCATTAATTACCAGGTTTACTAAATCGAGATATTCTTTCATTAAAATTCCAGGTTATACAAGGGACGTTTCTTTTGAAAACAAATTTAAGAAATTTTAGTTAAAATATCGGTCATACCTGCTATCTCTTTGCAGGCAAATTTTATTGATTCTACAAAATTCTCAATCGATTCTTCCACTGAGTTATAATATTTGCTTAACTCAATCGGAAATACATTCATACTAAATTTTTCAGAAACCTGGTTGTCGATTTGACCGCAACAAAGCACTATAGGTACATTTTCTTTTTCGAACATTGAGATGATTGTTCCTGCTCCCTTCCCCATAAAACTTTGCTCATCAAATGAACCCTCGCCTGTTATGATCATATCTATAGCTGAAATATTATCACTAACTTTTAAATCTTTAGAAATAAAATCTACAGCCTTCTTTTTAATACATTTTTGAATAAGATTAAATCCCAGAGGCAATCCCCCACCAGCACCAGATAAGTCTTTAGTTACATCTATTAACTTATTCTTGTTTAGTATGTTAGCCATTTTATCCCAACCTAATCCAATTACCTTTAATTCAGCATTCGAAGCACCTTTTTGCCTTCCATAAACAACTCCACCTTCTTTACCAAGTAATGGATTATTAACATCTAAAATTATCTCAATATCAAAAGGAAACTTATGAGGCTCGAGCTCTATTTTAGCAACGTTATAGAAATTCTCAGGGAGCACTTTTAACTCAGAATCATAATTATCATAAAGTTTTAAACCAAATTGGGAGCAAGTTCCCAATCCCAAATCCATGGTTCCTGTTCCACCTATCCCAATAATTACTTTGTCAATTTCAAATTTAAGCTGTTCCAAATCTTCTTTTATCAATAGTAATAAATCACCAAAGCCTTTTGAACTTAATAATAGAGGGTGTCTCTTTTCCAAAGGAATTCTTCTTAATCCTAATACTTCAGCCGACTCTATATATAATGTTTTATTTTTCCTATCTAATCCTACTCTGCAGTCTATGTAAGAATCATCATACGGGGTTGTAATCTCATATGTCAATATTTCTAATCCAAAATTAAAGTTACATACTTCTAAAAAACCGTCGCCTCCATCGGATATGGGCCTTTGCATAATTTTGAATAATGATTTATCCAAATACTTATTAAACAACTTCGATACTTCAACAGCATCTGCACATTCTTTAAAACTATTAACGGCGATAAGAATATTCTTCAAGATTCCCTTTCATTTAAAACTTCTTGATAAACATTAATTGATTCCTCCGCAATTTTATCCCATAAAAAGTTCTGCTTAATATATTCTTTCAGTTTATCATCTTCAGGTTTGTTTAGTACTTTTTCAATTCCCTTCTGAATAGAATCAACTGAATAAGGATCAACGTAATCTGCCAAATTTCTAAAATAATCTTTTGTCCCACCATACCGAGTAATTACAACTTTGGCTCCGGCAAGTCCGGCTTCAAGCGCTGCAATACCGGGAGTTTCGTACAAAGATGGTAGTACAAAAGTATCACATGCAGCATAAGCAGAAGCAAGCAAAGATGAGTCATTTTCGAGGGCTTCAATGATTTTTATGTTTTTATTTCTGCTCGCTTCTTCAAGAGCTTTTTCAGTCTCACCTGATTTTATTATCCTTCCTATAAAAATGGCAGGATGATTTATCTTAGCAAGCGCCTTAAAGAAAGAAAGCATATTTTTTCTGGCAGGTCCAATATGACCAACACAAAGTATAAAGTTTTCAATTCCATATTCTTTTTTAAATAAAGAAGGATCAGCGTTCAAAAATCTATCTGAAACTCCATTATGAATAATGTTAAATTTCTCTTTTGGAATTGAAAGTCCTTCCGAAATAAGTTTTGCCTCATCAGTTGTATTGGGAATTACCTTCATTGACCATTCACATATATCACGCGTAAAACCGTAGTCAAACCAGATTCCTTTAGCAATTCCTCTTGTAATTTTATCCAAGCTGTTAAATAATTTCAAAAACGATGATGAATGCTGACTATAAAATACAGGCTCAACAATAAAATCTATTTTTTCCTGCTTCATATTTCTTGCAAGATTATAAACTGCAAAGTTGGAACTTACAAGATGAACTATATCATATTCATTTAATTTGGGATCCCACATATTAAACAAATCTACCTGGTGCCCCATTCGAATTAGTTTGCCTCTGACTTCCATAATCTTTGTATAGGGACCACCCTTCGATATGATGACTCCCTCGTGTGTAGCAAAACAAATCTTCATAATTTTCTTTTTCTTAACTTAAACAAGATATCATCTTTTAATAATTCAAAATCATATTTTCTTAAAGCTTCGGGATTGAATTCAGAATCATATTGAAACTCCGGCAACTCAATTTTTACTTTTTCAGAATTATCTTCAGTTAAAGGAATGAGGTAAGTCTCTTTAGTCGGATAAACGACTCTGAGCCAGAAAGAATCATCTTTATTTTCAGTTTTAATTTTCAATTCATTATTTATAAATGACGAATCGAACTTAACCTCGTTTCTTTTTTCCCACCAATCTGAATATTCCTTAAAAGTATATTTAGGCAGTTCCTGTTGATTAATATAATTAAATATTCTTTTAAGAATATCCAGCCGTTCTTCTTTTGGATGAGTATAAATAATGACTGGTTCACACAAAGCAATTTTTTGATTAATCACATTAATAAAATAGTTATACATTTCTTCGTCTGTATATCCTTCGCGGGAAAGCCTGCCAAAGCTTATAGGATGAATAGGAATTTGAAGAATATTTTCAGCAAATTGCGGAAAGCCATCATAGCCGTATGAGAACTCGGAAGAATATTCAAAGCCAAGTTTTTCAACCGCTTTATTAAATGAAATGTTCCATTCACCGAAAGGGGCTGCTACTCCCTTAGGAAATAGCGACGCTTTCGCTAATACATCTAATCCATTCTTATAATTGTTATAATTCTCAGCATAAGTATTAAATAATCTGTGCCAATAACAATGCAACCCTATTTCCTGATTTTCAAATGAGGAATATTTATTTATCCAGCTTTCTGCTGATTTAGTTTCTACAAACCAGGTCCCTTTTATTTCTTTTTCTCTTAAATTCTTATAAAGAAGATCGACTTGTTCCTGTGAACTATAATCGGTATCAATTCTGAATAAAAATATATTCTTAGCTTTGCCAGGGAAATTCCATAGAGAAACAAATGGCAGGTTCCTTAAATGGAAAAGATGTTCGAGCGCTGCTTTTGAAAAATGATAAATGCTTCCTTTAGAAACCCTGGATATTCTTTCTGAAGGTGTTTTCCCGTTAGAATAAATTCTCTTTCTTAAAACTTTTACTTCAGAAACTGCGGAAATAAAATTGCCCGGAATAATTATTATATTCCCTTTACCATGTTTCATTTCCGAAACAACAAATCTTCCTTCCTGATTTTTCAGAGTATTTGCATTTGTCGGTACAGTGCAGTTTCTGTATAAATCGACAAGAGGAAGAAACCTTGAAAATATCTTTTCATTTGAAAAGAGATATTTTATATAAACTTGTTTGGTATTGATTTTAAAAATTCTTTTGGCAAAATCCGCTTCGACAAGAAGACTTCCACCTTCTTCAACATACTCTTTGATTTTATTTTCCTCTTCACTATTTAAAACCGAATTGAGAATTATAATAGCATATTCGGTTAGGAGTTCTTTGCTCCAATCAATGATCGAGTAAGAAACACCAATCTGATCAAGAAGAATGTTCCATTCAGGTAAAGTCTTTGTATATACAATTTTAAGATTCAAATGAAAATCCGTTTGATAAAATCTATTTCGTTTTTCCTGAAACCAGAAACGAAAATAAGTGCCGGAATTAATAATGCAACTACAAATAACAACTGAAAATAGAGCGGCATCGGGAAGAGGATTAAAAATATTAAAACTAATGAAGTTATTATAACAGGAAACAAAATTGATCTGAAAATCTTTATTTCAATATCTTTTCTCAGATAAATTATCATATAGAAAAGCGAAATTATATCAAGCAAGATAAAAGAAATAATAATTGCATACTCATGCCAAAAAGGAGTCAAAGAAAAAGTAAAAATAAGAACTGATATAACTGCAATAAGAAGTGATAAAGTATAAACTTTTTCTTTCTTCATGCCGATTAACGTGTTGGCGAAGACAGAATCTATTATTGTGAAGGAGAAGTAAACAAGTAGTATCTTAAAGATAAGAATGGATTCAGAATAATCGCCACCAAAAACTTTAAGAATTATAACATCACTGAATAAATATAAAAACATCGCAACTATCAAAGTAAGAGTAACGACTATTTTCAAAACAGTTCCGAAAATTTCTTCCAGCGAGCTTTCTACGTTTGAAATAACTGCTGTAATTTTTGGTAAAAATAATGTCACGAAAACTCTATCGAAGATCAGGAACAAACCAATCATTTTAAAGGCCGCACTGAAAATCCCTGCTTTGGAATTGCCGGCAATATGTGCAATATAAATTATGGGAAAAGCAACAATGAACTGAGATAAATAAGAAGCCATACCGAGAGGAAAAGATTCTTTAATTATTTTTATAAACTTTTTCGTTTCACTGAAATGAAATGAATGATTATTCTTTTTATAAAAGAAAAAATAGAGCAATGCCGTTGCAACGCCGCCTAATGTCCACGCAATTCCTGTAAGAACTACACCTGACTTATCTCTTACGAGAATAACAACTAATAAAAAATAAACTGCCATGCCAACGATTCTTACATAAGCAACTGTATCCATTTTTTGAGAACCAACAAAGAACCAGTCAAGCGTAAAAGCCGCAGGAAATAAGAAGAGGACATAAGCTAAAATTATATAGGTGTTTTCTGATAAGCCTGTTAATAGCAAAGTCACGAAAGCTGTTAGCAGAAATATTACTACAGATAAAATAAACTTTCCATACACTATTTGTCCGGATATTTCATCTGTTTTTAAGCCGGCTGCTATCTTTCTTGTGCCCAAGACAGTCATTCCGCAATCAGACAAAACAAAAGCATAGTTCATTACAGAAACGCCGATGCTGATTGCACCAAATCCGGATTTGCCAAGAACACGGGCAAGGTAAGCAGTAGAAAGAAAACCAATGAATTTAAGCACTAAATCCATTGAAAAAAGCGAAAGTGTGTTCCGCAGGTTTTTATTCAAACCCTAAGACCAAATTATTTTTGATAATTCTTTTATGAAAATCCAATAAGAAAATTTTCTTCATTTAATATGTAAACTTTTTAATAATGTCATAAAGATTTTTATTTCTGTCTCCTGTTGTTTCAAAAAAATTAAACTTGTTGTTGTGTAATTCTCTTAAACATCCGGATAAGGGAGTAATAACCGGTTTGTCGTAAGCAAGAGAAAGATGCACTCCACCTGATGTCAGAACATCTCTATAATTAAAAATAGTACAATCAGCAGAGTTAAAGAAATACGGGACATCCTCATCAGGTATCATATCTCCTATAACAAAAATATTTTCTTTATTAGAAATTGATTGCAATAAATTAAAATATTCTTCATTTCTTATTTTTATAAAACCTGCAATTAAAAGCTTATTCCTTTTATCCATTTCTTTAAAAATATTAATTACTTCCTTAATCCCTTTATATTCTGCGATAGCACCGAACATAAGAAAAATTTTATCTCCCGGTTTTATTTTACCGGATAAATATTTTTGATTCAACTTTTCAATCGCTTTATCTCTTTCAATAATTGTTGATGAGAACTCAGGATGCTTTACAACAAAAAATTTATTTTCCGGAACTCCTAAAACTTCAGCACAAATACTAATTGCACTTTCACAATGGATATGTAACCTGTTGGCAATCTTTGCAAATAATCTTCTGACTTTCTTATTAAGAAATAAATACTTGTTATGATGAGGATATTTGTTGTGAACAGTCCAGATTATTTTCCCACCTAAAATTTTATAAATGATAATCCAAAAAAACTTCCACTTAATTCCTATAAACGATTTTGCATCCTCGAATTCAAACCAGTGGTAATGAAGAATACTCCTCTCAAATTTTATTCTACTAAGAAAAATTAATGGAAGGGATACTGCATTAAAAGTTTTAACTTTTATCTGTGAAGAAGAATCTTCTAAAAAACTTTTATAAAATTGATAGAGATAACTTGTATCCCGGTTTTTTTGTGGAATCTTCGGAACAACAAAGACTTTAGTTATACCCGGGCATAACTTCTGATACTGGACTTGTAATGAGGTCTCATTCATTTAATATTTAAGTAATATCAGAAAAAACCAGGTTAAAGTTAAAATTTAAAACTTAATGAGAAAAGGTTGGCGCTTCCAAAACCGAGGGAAAAAGGAACAAAAGCATAATCAAAATTAAGATTACCCCAAATTAAACCTATACCTCCTGTAAAACCCCTTGATTCATAGCCTGTCTGGTATCCCGTACGAAGAGCAATTACATTCTTATACATAACCTCTCCACCAAAATTAAAGTGAGAATCATTATCCAGGGTATATTTTTGAAATTCTCCCGCTACAATTAATCCGAAATCAGATTCGTTAAGATCGAATGAGTATGCAGTTCCTATTCTGAATTCCGAAGGAAGTTTTGTGCCCTCAACTCTCAAAGCATCCATCGAACCGAGATTCTTCACAACTGCTGCTGCAGTTAAACCTTTATAAGGTGTTTTATAATTTACGCCAAGATCAACGCCCCAACCAGTCGACTCATCTGTATATAACCCTTCGTAAAGATATTTAACCGTGCCCCCGACAGAAATGTTTTCGTTAATAAAGAATCCTGTCGAAAGACTTCCAAAAAAATAATTTGCATTGAAAGTTCCCTCAGGATCTAATTCAGCTTTCTGTCTTATCTCGATGCCGCTTATGGAAGTTGTGTTGAGACCTAGTGCTATTGGCAATCCAAATATTGATGATTTAACTCCAACAACTTCACTCGTTACATCCTGAACCCATTCATTATGCATAAACATTACCTGGGATTCTTCATTACCAGCAAGGTTTGCAGGATTATAATACAAAGCGGTAACATCATTTGATAATACTGAACCTACATCTCCCATTGAAATATTTCTTGCACCAAAACCGAATTTGAGAAATGACAATCCGCTGTTTCCAGCAGACTGAGGAAGTATGCTTATTAAAGGAATTATTACAAATAAAATTATTTTCTTCATTTTTTCAAAAAATTCAATCTTGAAATTTTTTAATTCTAAAAATTAACATTAAGTCCAACAATATGCCTGTCTTGTGGTGAATACTGCTCGATCATAAAAGCATAATCAACACCAATCACAATATTATCAAAAGCTTTAAAGTATGAAAATCCGAGAGCAGGTTTTGCCGGGCTGTCAGAGTTACTCAGATCAAATTGATCTATACCGCCTCTGAGAAAAAGATTTTCAAAAATATTATACTCGATTCCTAATCTTACAATATTTGTTTTAACATCGCTTCTTTCAAACTCTGCTGAGGCTGTTAATTTTAATTCTTTATTTCTATACCCTACTCCTGCTTTCATCAGCAGAGGGAATTTGTCCGTACTTGTTGTCCCATCCTGACCATAAATAGGAGCTGTATCCCATTTATATTTGCTGTTTATATCGGAAACCACAAAAGAAATCGTATACTGATCGTTCACTACATAAAGAGCCCCTATATCTAAACCGAATCCGCTCGAATGAACTTTATCATATAACCTGTAATAAAAAACTTTGGCATTAATACCTAAAGCAAATTTCTTAGAAAACTTGTTTGCCAAACCAACGAAGAATTGGTTTTCTGATGTTGAAAGCTCTCCGGTCTTTAAACCGTTATTATCGCGACCATCTATATTATTTACACCGGCGTTTATGATACCTAATGTAAATCCTGCAGAAGATCTTGGTTCACGATTTTCATTCAGAGAATCCTTCTTGCCGTAAAAGTCAAACTTTTTTGTAAAGTTCACAAAGTTCAATGATCTATCGAGAGATAAAAATGAATATGATGTTTGAAATGAATTCCCTTCCTGGAAAACAGCGAGAGCTGGGTTATAATATGAAACAAGATTTCCGGTTGTAACAGCAGACATTGCATTTCCCATCCCAATTCCTCTTGCACCAAATCCCATCCTGCTGAAAGCACCCGGTTCAGAAGCAAGCCCGGAAATTTTGGGCTGCGCAAAAAGAATCTGAGAAAATAAAATTAAAATTATTGCTGCTGTCCTTTTCAAATGATGAGAAAGATTCTTCGTCGTTACACTCCTCAGAATGAAAATGATATTAAAATTTTTATTCACTCAGTAAAATCTTCCTTACTGTAAAACTATAATTTTTCCAAAAACAGGATCACCGGAATCGAAATCAACCCTGTAAAAATAAACTCCGTTCGGAACTATCATTCCCATTTTCATCTCTTCCATCCCATTTGTCCGGAGCATCGTCAAGAGTTTTAATACGATCGGCATTCTGAATGACAGTTTTCACAATGTTCATTGCGAAATCAAAAATACGGATTGTAATTTTTTTATTTACTCCACCAGTGCTGTATTTAATTTTAAGAACATCCAGCTTTGGAGAAAAAGGATTCGGATAACAATATGTCTCGTTTGCCGATTCGACAGGAGTTGAAGCGAAATAAATTTTCCAATCACCACTCCAAAATCCGTTCTCAGTTAATTTTGCTAACCCATCACCTGAACCAAGCCAGATGATATCGTTTCCTTCAGATGCTGCACAATAAAACGCTGTATTTGTCAATGCAACTCCTGAATTTTTATCAACAATATTATTCGGAAGTATCCAACTGTTTCCGCCGTTGCTGCTTCTGAAAGCACCGTTGTCAGTCGCCGCAATAACATCATAATCTTTGAAACCAAAGTTGTGAGGTCTTTCATCTTTCAGAAAAGTATTCCACTTTGCACCTCCATCAGCTGATGAGCTTACAGCATAAAATTCAGTTTCACCATTTGCTTTCCACGTTGATGCCCAGATCGTATTATCATTTATATTATAAGCTAATGCAGTAATGAAGTTCCCGCTTATCGGTTCGTTCTGGTTTGTGTGATTAAACTTAACCCAGCTTGGATATTGATCTCCTGCATTTGTTGTTTTGTTAATTCCATCAGCGGTTCCTACATACAGTATAGTATCATCCACCGCAATTACAGAAAAAGAAACATGATTATAATTTGCTGTACTGCAATAATTCCCTGCCGACGCAGCATAACAAAAGTCAAGAGTATCATCAGGGTTAATCGAATCCATATCATCAGGAGGCAGAACCATACGCTGCCAGGTTTGTCCCATATCAGTGCTTCTTCGTAATCCGCCAGCCCAGGAAGTAATCCACACTGCACCAGGAGTAAAAGCAAAATCATAAGTAAGATTCTGTTCTGCAACTGTAACTGGGAGAGCTCTGAGTCTGTTTATACCATACATAACTGTGGAATCAGCCAAATTATCAACAGGCTGCGGAATGGACGTCCAGGATCGCTCCGTTGTTAGTAGTGTACTTTAATCCTGTACCCACATCAACACTACCTACACCCGGAAACTTCTTTTGTAGTAACAGTTGCTGCCCAAATAATACCATTATTATATCCAATAGCACTAATACCGTCATCACCAAAAGGCTGTACTCCATAAAAATTTGTCCAACTCTTTCCTCTATCAAAAGATACACTAACACCACGAGTAGTTGCGAGCCAGACTGTGTCTCCAATTGTAATAATATCACCAATACTATTACTTACCGGGTTTGAAGAATTGTTTTTAGATAAATATTTTTTTTCACCTTTAAGAACATAAGTTTCCGGTCTTAATTGCGGAAAGATGACTTTACATAAAAAAATTATTAAACAAAAGAATATAAGATATTTTATTTTCATTGAATAAGAACAGATTATTAATTGTGTTGCTAAAAAGTCCTCCACGTCTTTCGCTTTAAACTCAAAACGATAAGTCCCTTTAGCATTAGTTTGGTCCAATTTAATTATGCGTGAGTAGATCCCGTCTCCTGCAGTTTCATCTCCATTGTCATCAACATTACCGTCATCAAACATTGTTGTCTTAAAATTATTTGTAGTACCATCGGGTTTATAGACAATAAAATAAACACTTTCTATATCAGTTAATCCATTGCTATCGGAAACTTTTATTGAAGTTTGAATAAAAGTCGTATCTGTTACAACAAGAGTGTCCGGACCAATAATAAGCATTTGATATTACCGGGGCAACATTAGCCTGTCCATTATCATAGGTAAATTGGTGCAAAGCAACTTGTTTTGTAACACCGCCATTATCGGTAACAAAATAATTAATTGTATATGTTCCAACAGGATAATAACGGCTCATTGGAAACAATGCAGTAAATTTATTGTCTCCTGCAGTTGCATCACCATTTGCTGCTTTACCATTATCCAAGAGCAAAACCGGATCACTATTAATTTTTCCGTTATCAGAAGAAATAATATCACAGAATACCTCGGAAATATCTTTTGAAGAATTCAAATTAAGAAAAATTGTTAGTGACGAATCCCCCGCTACATATTTAAAAGTAGTAGAATCATTAAGACTTGTTACCTGGTAACTAGTTTTATTAACATCAACAACACCATCGAAGTTTTTTTCGCAGCCCGATATGAACGCGAACAGGAGAATTGCTAAATAGAATTTCCTCATATAGTTAAATTAGCCGTAATTAAATTTTTTATAAGTGCAAAAAATTGACCCTCAAATCATCCGGGAATCGTTACTAAAAACGGAGTCGGTGAAAAGGAGATCACTAAAATAAATAAACTAAACCAACCGATTAGTTTTCTTTTAAAATCCAGTTCAGTATCATCGTGGATAGGTGGATGTTCTATCTTTATTACAAAGTAAAGAATAAGTGCCCAGAAAAGCCAGCCCGACCACCCAAAGCCAATATGAACATCTAAAACCGATTCAATTAAACCGAGTGTTCCTAAGACGAATAATATTGAAAATGATACTACTGCAATTTTAAAATGAGTTACTTTTCCAAACAATGTATAACCAATATGTCCGCCGTCAAGCTGACCGATGGGAATCATATTCATTGCTGTAATGAAAAGACCGAACCAGCCTACACAAAGATATGGATAATGATAAACCTCGGACATAGGTGGAAAGAATTGTCCGGGACTGATAAAAATACTTTTGAAAAAAGAAAATAATAATGTATTGCCAAAGACAAGATTAATTTCGCCTTTCCCGAAATCCGGTGAAAAATAATCCGGATGAATTGCGAGCAGATATTCTTTCCCGGGAACATTTGTAAATCCATAAATAAGAACTATTAAGCATGCAACAAAACCGGCTATCGGTCCTGCCACACCGATATCGAACATTGCTTTTTTAGATGGGACAGGAGTTTTTGTTCTTATTACAGCACCCATTGTTCCAAAGTTTAAGAAAAATGGAATTGGCGGAAATGGAATATAGTAAGGAAACGTTGCTTTAACTTTGTGATACACTGCCGCAAAATAATGCCCGAACTCATGGCAGGTAAGTATAAATAAAATTGATATTGAATAAGGCAATCCTGCAATAAGATGTTCAACGTCATAAGGACCAGCCATCCCGGTAGTCCATTGCACACCGGCAATTGTTGTTGTAACAAAAGTAATTAAAAAAAGACCTATGTGAAGAAGATAATTCTTTTTGTCTTTTCTTGTTTTCCTTTGATGTAATAAAGAATCATCAATCTGTTCTGGGTAATCGCTCATCTTTACAAATCCACATTGACTCCGAGAGTCGTATATTTTTCATTAATGTTGAAATATTCTCCGTGAACACTTTTACCGGAATAATAAGAAAAAATAATACTTATTCCTTTCGAATTATATTTACCAAACTTGAATCCTGTTTCAAAAATATTGTTGCCCGAATACTTGCTTAATTTTGCAAGCTTAAAATCGTAAGCCACAAAAGGAGTGATGAAATCATTTATCAGCCCGTCAGCGTAATAATCAAAACCAGCCTGGTACATCCATCTGCCGAAAACAGGCGGGTTGACATGAGCAAGATAAGTAAGACCAAGATAAATTCTTAATCCATCAAATTTATAATAAGGAAAAAACTCGATAAACTCCCTGCTGTATGTGCGCGGATTTTTATTATCACGCCAAATCATATTTTGTGAATCAAAAGAACCATCTACAAGATGAGCACTGATATGACTTAACCTCACACGTACTCCGATTTCTTTATCGGCATTAGTAATTTTATATCCTGCATTAACTCCAAATAAATAATCAATTGTTTCAACGGGAAACTTGAAATCGTTCTCCCCTCTTAATCTTGTATAAGTAAAAAGATCTGCTCCAAGAGAAAAAGATCGGTCCTGGTATTTATGTAGAAAAATATCAGTTGTGGTTCCTATATCAAGTCTTATTTCATTCTTCCCGAGCATGTAAGTAAAACCTGCTCTCGGCTCTAAAAAGTTTGCTGTAAAAGGCTGAACATTCAAACCTGATGGGAACCACTCACTTTTAGTTTGTGAGTTTATAAACGGGGTTATAATCAACAAGAAAAAAATAAAACAAAAAGTCCGCATTAAGCTGTTTCTGTATATGATAAAAGTTTCTTCTGAATTTTTTGTTTTACAAGCTTGTTATATCCATACTTAAATTTTGACGCAAGGCTGGAGATAGCATAAAGGTTTGTCGGGAAAGCGAACGAAGGTTCAAAATAGCAATTGACTGTGCAGCTCTGGCAAAAATCAAAACGTCCTTCCATCTCTTTAAAGTATTTTATCTTTTCGGAATTTCTTATCTCGGCAATCGGTCTGTCAATTTTAATTTTTTCACTTTCAAAATGATAGCAAGGTAAAATAATTTCATTGTTTGGAGAAATAACTATTACTCTTGTTACAGCTTTACAGCTTGGATCGTTAATATCGTTGCCGCCATTTTTTCTGAGCTTCAAGAAATCCTTTGTTGATGTAAATATCAAGCTTGTCATTTGTATATTCTTCTATATAATTTATTGCTTCATCACTCAATCCCGGATTTCCCCAGTAAGAAAAAACAGGATTAACAATCAGCACAAGATTATTCTTTACAGCAATTTCATACATCGCGGGAAGTTTCTTATAAGTTTCATTTGTAACTGTAAAAAGAATGTCGGGAAATTCTCCAAGCGATTTTGCAATCTCAATACTTTCAAAAACTTTGTTATAACAATTTACTTTTCTAATCCTGTTATGCTCTTCTTCATCCGGAGAATCAAGTGAGAAATGAAGAAGATCGACATTCCCTGCAAGTCTTTCAGCAAATTTCGGATAAAGTAAAGCATTTGTAGTTATGCTTGTCTGCAGTTAAGACTTTTGGCAAACTCAGCCATAAGATGGATTTCTTTATGAAGCAAAGGTTCTCCGCCAGTAAGATCGATAAACTTTGCACCGAGTTTTTTTATCTGCTCAACATTGGATTTAAAATCTTCCAGCTTTGCATAAGGAGTATCTTTAAAATTCTCGTGAATTCCGAAATGACAGAATTCGCAAAAAGCATTGCAACGGTATGTTAAATAATAATTGCAGAGTAAAAGCATATTAATAATTTATCGTTAGTCAATTGTCATTGGTCATTCAACTAAACTTACAACTTGAACTTGAACTTACAACTTCCTGTTCTTCCACATAACCTTCCTGCTTTTTATCAAAGTAAAAGGAAGGATTAAAACATAAATGATATAGTAAATCTCAAATACAAAAAAATATTTCAGGTTTTTAGTAAGACCCAAAACTTTATGAACAGGATAAAGTACAAAAAAATCGGTAGCTAATTTAAATACAACCAAATATAGCCATACAGGCGAGAAAAATAAAGGAGAAAGAAGTATGAAAAGATTGCT
The DNA here is from genome assembly GCA_963792755.1 of uncultured Ignavibacteria bacterium. Lineage (GTDB taxonomy): Bacteria > Bacteroidota > Ignavibacteria > Ignavibacteriales > Ignavibacteriaceae > RBG-16-34-14. The sequence goes on along the minus strand of CAWBXQ010000010.1, from coordinate 14,050 downwards.
CACAAATCCTGTTGCCATAACAAAATAACCTCTAATTGGGACATCAATTCCCCCAATTGCCCATCTTTTCTTTTGCCTGAATAATTCCTTAAAATCCTTGCACGGAACAGAATTCACCAAAGCTCTTACATCAAGAGGATAAATAATTTTATACTTTCTCAACTTATTAATTGTGTTAAGCAACTGTGAATCTTCAGTAACACTGAACGGAAGATTTTCATAACCACCAACATCGAGATAAGCCTTCTTGCGGTAAGACATATTATTGCCGATGCAGCTTATAGGATAACCAAAATTAATCGTCCCTGATGCAACAATAAGAAGATAAATAAAATCGAGAGCCTGCATTCCGCCAAACGAATTTTTTGCTTCCTGTGTTGTAAAACCATTTACTATTCCAACATCTTTTTGATAATAAGAAGCAGTTGTGTAAACCCATTCCGGAGAAGCTTCGCAGTCTGCATCAGTTGTTAAGATAATTTCTCCTTTCGAAATTTCTATGGCATTTGCAAGTGCGTTTGTTTTTCCTTTAAGATGTCCGATTTGTTTATTGGTAACTATTTTTTTGAATCTATCTTTCCCGGCAATGAACTCATCTATTATTTTTCCTGTTGAATCATTTGAATGATCATCGACAATAATTATTTCAAGCTTACCATCTGGATAGATTTGTTTATCGAGTGAAACAAGACAACGGTGAATATTTTCTTCTTCGTTTCTTGCAGCAACTATTACAGATACAATTGGGAAATTAGGTTCACTTATTTGAGGAAATTTTTTACTCGCCCCAATCATAAAAATAACGGATTGAATAAAATATATTCCGACAAATATCAGGAAGAGTGTTTCAAACATTAGTAGTTAACCTTCGAGGTTAGTGATTTGAAAAACGAGTGAGAACCTCGAAGGTTCAAGCTATCCCAAACATTCTTCAGGCTCTCCAAAAGAAAATCCTTTCTTAGCTGCTTCATCAATTATAAAGTTTATTGAATCTTTAATAATTTCTTTTGATTTAATGCTATCGTGAAGAACAACAATTGAATTCTTCCTCAAATAATTCTTAACCGCAAATTTAACTGTTTCAAAATCATTTTTATAATCCTGTGTCAGCAAAGACCACATAACACATTTTAAATTTTTCTCTTTGAGAATTCTATTTGTTGAAATTGTAAACCTTCCGTGAGGCGGACGGAAGTATTTAACATCGTAGTTAAACTTCTCTTTCATAATGGCGTTGAAAGAATCAATCTCTTCAATAGTTTCATATTTATTTATCTTATTTAACTTTTTATGATTAAACGTATGATTGGCGATTAAATGTCGTTCACTTAAAATTTCCTTAACAAGCGTTGGATTATTTTTAACATTATTCCCTACGCAAAAGAAAGCAGCCTTAATCTTACTTTTTGAGAGAGTATTTAAAATAATACCCGTTGCTTCTGTTGTTGGCCCATCGTCAAAAGTTAAAAAAATTTTATCGTTAGAGGTATCCCAGTAAAAATCTTTAAAAAGCTTTTTTATAATTAGCGGCGGATTAATTATATAACTCAAATCAGTGTTATCCTTGTTCTATAAGAGAATTACAAATCATTTCTTATTTTTAACCCTAAAATAAAAAATAACTAAATGAAACATTTTCCCGATCATAAAAAAGGTTTGATTGCTGTTATTGCTTCTGCAATGTTATGGAGTACGGGAGGTTTGTTCATTAAGCTGATTAGTCTTGATGCAATGCAGTTATCTTTCTTCAGATGTATTTTTGCTGCCTTTGTGTTTGCTGTAATTTTTAAGAAAGAGGTCTTGTACGCAAATGGTTTTACTTTTATCAATGCGATTTTTTATGCAGGAGTATTAATTCTTTTTGTTATTGCGACAAAGACAACAACTGCTGCCAATGCAATCTTTCTTCAATACACTGCGCCGATTTACATTTTAATTTTTGAACCTCTAATTAACAAAACCCGTTTCGAAAGAATAAATGTAATTACAATCATAATTTGTTTTGTCGGAATGGTTCTTTTCTTTCTGGGAGAACTTTCTCCCGGACATCTTGAAGGAAATATTTTTGCCCTGCTTTCGGGAGTTGCTTTTGCAGCATTTATGATCGGGATGAGAAAGAACAAAGCCGAGCATCAGTTCAGTTCTATTTTTTATGGAAATATTCTAGTTGCGTTGATTTGTATTCCGTATATAATTAATCTTAAGCCCGTCAGCTTTTCAGATCTCTGGATGGTTGCTTATCTTGGAATTTTCCAGATAGGAACTGCTTATGCAATTTTCAGTTATGGATTGAAACGAGTTTATGCAATAGAGGCATCTTTAATTGCAATGATTGAACCAGTGCTTAATCCTGTTTGGGTTTTTTTAGGATATGGTGAAATACCTTCGTTTATAGCTATTATAGGTGGAATAATCATTATAGCAACAATTTCTTTGAGAGCTTTCATACTTGAATCAACATTTATGAAAAAAGTTTAATACGGATAGTTTAAATAGAAAAGTTTGTTATAAATTTACGTGACAAATCTACAACAAAAGGAAATATATATGAACTGGAAATTAATCTTTCAGCTTTCATTATTCGGGTTAGCAATGGCATTTGCTACTGTCTTCTGGATCCCGTCAAATATTGAACCTGTCTTTTGGTTATTTATTTTTGTAATTGTTGCATACCTTATTGCAAAGAAAGCATCTGGAAAATATTTTCTTCACGGTTTTTGCGTCAGCCTTGTAAACTGTGTTTGGATTATTATTGTTCATATAATTTTCGCTGACAATTATCTTCTGAATCATCCGCAGGAAACAGAGATGATGACTAAAATGGGAATGACTTCTCCGAGATTAATGATGCTGATTACCGGTCCTATTGTAGGAATAATTTCGGGACTAATCCTCGGACTTTTCTCGTTAGTCGCTTCTAAAATTGTAAACAAAAAAAAGCTTGAAGCTTAGGGTAAGCACTTATAAACACTCTGTTGTATAAAAGGATTATTGCCTTTGGGCAATGATTTTGCAGTGGTATTTCTTTTGATACTTACTATCTTTACGGAACTTATTTTTAACATCTTTATCTAAATTACCAAGTGTAAGAATGAAAGAAATGATTAGAAAACCGTATTGAATCCGAACGATTAAGCATAACGATATTACTGTCGCTGTTAAGCCTATTTAGTATTAGCTTATCTCTTTTCAGAATTTTTTACTCAGGCAGCTTAGAATTTATTTCCCTTAACTGGAATCTTTTCCTCGCATTTATTCCCTGGCTTTTAAGCTCAGTTATCATTTTAGGAAACCTGCAGAAAAATAAAATCTTACTATCAATACTTTTAATGACCTGGATTCTATTCTTTCCAAATTCTCCATACATCTTAACAGATCTTTTTCATCTCTATCAGAGGGTAGGAGTCCCAGTCTGGTTCGATTTAGTTTTAATACTATCATTTGCTCTTACAGGTTTGTTGTTTGGTTTTATTAGTCTGCTCGATATTGAAAAAATATTAAGCGGATTTCTAAGCAAGGGAAAAGTTATCTTTCTTACAATTACTTTTTTATTCCTGAGCGGATTTGGAATTTATCTAGGCAGATTTTTAAGATGGAATTCCTGGGATGTTGTTACAAGTCCCCGGCCTTTATTATCCGATATTGCACACAGATTTTTAAATCCATTTGCTTATCCCAAAACATGGGCGTTAACAATATTGCTCGGCATTTTGCTAAATCTTCTCTACTTCTCTTTTAGGCTTATAAAAGCTCCGAAGGAATAAAAAAAATCTTGTTCAACCCGTTCATCACTAATCTATTTCTATCATCAGATTCCTTCACTTTTTCAACTCACTATTTATTAAATTTGTCCCGCTGTTTGTAGAATCTTTAAATAATGTATTAATAGGTAGTATAAAACTCAGGGGAGTTTAATTATGAAATCTAAATATTCACGTTTTCTCTCAGAGAATAAGTATCTCTTATTTATAAGCCTTTTTACTTTTCTATTGATTTACATTTCCTCTTTTATAAAAGGCTATGGATTTTTTATTGATGAATTTTATTACATCGCCTGTGCAAATAATCCTGCAGCAGGATATGTAGACCATCCTCCTTTGGCTCCTTTGTTGCTAACTATGTTTCAATTCTTTTTCGGAGATTCTATTTATGCTGTAAGAATTTTGCCTGCTCTTGCTGCATCCGCTTCAGTTTTTTATACAGGAATAATTACAAAAGAAATAGGTGGAGGAAAATATGCTCAACTCCTTGCTGCCTGTTCTATGGCAACTTCACCAATAATAATTAGCATTCGGCGGTTTCTATTCGATGAATGCATTTGAACCTTTGCTTGCAATATTGCTGCTCTATTTCACAATCAAAATGATTAAAGAAGATAATCCTAAACGATGGATTGTTTTAGGAATCATTATAGGAATTGGAATGATGAACAAACACACTTTTGGAGTATTCATCATTGCACTTGTTTTCTCATTATTCGTAGTTGGTAAATGGAGATTGGTAATAAATAAATGGTTTGCTTTGGGTGCATTGTGTGGATTAATTATTTTCCTTCCGAATATAATCTGGCAGATGTTAAACAATTATCCTTCTCTCGAGTTTTACAGAAATATAAGTGCAGGAAAAAATGTTTATACTCCACCAGTTGCTTTTATATTAGGACAAGTAATGGGAATGTCGCCAGCAAATGTTATAATCTGGCTGCCTGGATTTCTCTTTTTACTGTTCTCTAAAAGAACAAAAGATTTCAGGTTTCTTGGAATTCTTTTTATAAGTTTATTTTTATTTATGATGCTGACCGGAACAAGCCGTTCGGACAGGCTTGCTTTTGCTTACCCTGCTGCTTTTGCAGGCGGCGGACTTTTCTTTGCACACATCATTTTAAGATTTAATGCAAAATGGCTTAGAGGTATTTTGATTGTTTTTCTATTTTCCGGGCTTGCATTAGCTCTGCCTATTATACTTCCCTACTTCAGTTATAGTACAGTTGAATCCTATGTTAAAATGCTGGGCTACAATACCGAGTTAGAAAAAGGTAATAAGCCTCCGATTCCACAACTTCTAGCAGATAGAATTGGCTGGGAAGATAAATTTAAATTGGTTTTATCTGCTTATCAAAGTTTAACCAATGAAGAAAAAAAGCAAACGATAATTGCTGCAGGAAATTACGGACAAGCTGGCGCTCTGGAGCTGTTTGGCAAAGATTATAATTTCCCTTCCGTAGTTTGCGGACACAATACATATTATTTGTGGAGTAAGAAAATATTATCAAAAGAATCTATTGGAAAAGAGACTATTCTTTTAAAACTCGGATATAGTTCAGAATTTAACGGATTAAAAAAATCTTTTGAAAGTGTTGAGATATTCCCAGGAGAGTATGAAAATCCTTATGTAACGTTTCATGAAAATCATCTTAAAGTATTTATCTGCAGGAATCCAAAAGTCCCTTATGCACAATTGCTGGAGCGTGCAAAGTTTTATCGTTAATAAGTCCGGAACTAAGAGTCTAAAGACAGGTAAGTGCAGCCAGAAGAGAAAAAGATACTTTCTCAGGCTGTTTTTCATTTACTAGTTGATTCAATCTTCTTTGATCTTCTTCGATGATTAAAAGTTGAAAACCATAAGTATAATAAACCGATTAAAGAAGATTGTGCTGCCAGTTCAATTGGGACCAGATGATTAGAAAGAAAGAACCAATAACCATATATAGTAATTGGGATATACAAAAGAACTGATGTAATTATCCCGGGAGAATATTTGCCCAGTTTAATATTCCCCTGGATATGAAAAAGGGCATTGAAAAAAACAACAGAAGCCATAGAAAGCCATAAAGCAAAGCTTTGAAGCGTTTCTCCGAGAACAAGTGGAAGAATGCACAAAATAACAAGTACACAATTTATAATTACTATGTATCTAACTGTAAAACTGGAAGATACCGAACTCTTATAGTTCCGGTACCAGGCCATAAAACCCCCGGGAAATACAAATTCGTCCACAATATGTAGAATAACAAATAAGGGCAAGAGCCATAAAATTATCATATTAACTCCATTTAATTTGTATTTAGTCTACATTTGCTGCCCTGGTTTCCTGCCTGTAATTTCATTAATTATTTTGGTTAATTCAATAAAGATTTAAGCAATTTTAACCTCACCCTGTTTCCCTCCCCTTAGTAAGGAGAGGGACGAAGGGAGAGGTCAATTGAGTACAAAACAATTAATTCCTATCTTTTAGTTTTTAATAATTATAAAAAATATTGCGTCTCTGGAGTCTTCATCCGAAATATCTTGATACAAAAGGATTGACAGCCTGCTGGCGTGAAAGCCTTCTTGCAAAAGCTGTCCTTTCAAATAAAACCAAAGGATATAAGTTTCATCCTCAGCTGTACAGGTTTCGTTCTCATCCAAATCCTTTAGCAGCAATTAACCAATATCTTCTTGTGTTATATAAGGAATCTCTAAACAGAGGTTATTCATTTGATAAAAGGAAAATTGGTCGTACAAGAACAAATCTTAAAATTAATGTAACTGCTGGACAAATCAATTATGAAAAGCTCCATCTTAAAAGAAAATTATGGAAAAGAGACCGGAAAAAGTTTATTCAGTTAAAAGAGATTGAAACCCCGGAATTGCATCCTCTATTTCAATTGATTAAAGGAGAGATTGAGCCATGGGAGTCGATAATAATTTCTTAACCAAAGAACACCAAATCATTCCCGCATTTTTCATACATTAGTAATTAAATTATTTTTAGATTGTAAAGTTATAATGGTAAACCCCAATATTCCCGACCCTGAATTTGTCATCAGGGTAAATGATGTTTATAAATCCTTTAAGACAGTTAAAGCTGTAAACGGAATTAGTTTAAAAATTCCAAAGGGACAATTTGTAGCTATACTTGGTCCCAACGGCGCCGGCAAAACAACTCTTGTAGAAATGGTAGAAGGAATCCAGAAGCCGGATAAAGGTGAAATCTTTATAATGGATAAGCAGTGGAAAGGAAATGAAGACGAACTTCACAAAGTAATCGGGCTTTCTCTCCAGGAAACCAGGTTTACAGATAAACTAACAGTTGTTGAAACATTAAAACTTTTTGCAAGCTTTTATGAACTCGATAACAAACGCGTTGATGAAATTATTGAGATAATCGATCTCGAAGAAAAAAGAAAATCTTTAACTGTAAATCTTTCGGGCGGACAAAGACAAAAACTTGCAATGGGAATTGCTCTGCTTAACAAACCAAAAATTTTACTTCTTGATGAACCAACTACAGGACTCGACCCGAATGCAAGAAGAGAAATCTGGGCGATTCTTCTAAAATTAAAAGAAGAATCGGGAACTTCTTTAATTCTTACAACACATTATATGGACGAAGCTGAAAAACTTTGCGATTATATAATAGTAATGAATAAAGGAAAAATCCTGAAAGAAGGAACGCTGGATCAACTATTAAAATCGGATAATCAAAAAGTTATCGAGTTTACTCTGGAAGGCGATTCTCTCGGAGAAAAGATTTCGAATAATAATTCTCCATTTAAAATTGAATGGGATAGTTTAAAAGAAAGAGGAACTATTTTTATCGACGACCTGGAAAAAGAATTGCCGGCATTCTTACATTATCTAAAAGAAAAAAATCTGCAGCTAAGAAATTTCGAGAGCAGAAGAAAAACTCTCGACGATTTGTTTATATCATTAGCCGGAAGACACCTGGAAGATTAATATGAAAAGCTTTAAACCCAAACAACTTTCAATGTTGATTATCTCTTACTTTAGAGAACTTTTTCGTCAACCTGAAGTTCTTTTCTGGGGAGTTATATTCCCTATTCTAATGGCTTTAGGATTAGGGATCGCATTCACGCAAAAGGCAAATGTAGAAAGACATATTGCTGTAATTGAAAATCACACAGAAGCCTCTTCCGATCTTCAGTTCGAAGATTTTCTTAAAAACAGAACTGAAAAAATTAAAGAAAACGACAATGAAGAATACAAGCTTGAAATTAAAGATAAGAAGCTGGGAAATACAACTTTCTTTTTTCAAAAGACAATTGGAAACATGCAACAATTCTTCTTAAGCGTGGACAGATAAGTTTAATTGTAGAAGAAACAAAAGACGGAACTAAATATCATTTCGATCCTGTCAGTCCTGATGGACAGCTTACTTACCTCGCTCTTTCAAGATTAGTTCAGAATAAAGAAACATACAGTGATGAAAGTAACGTTGAGCCATTAACCGTTAAAGGAACACGATATATTGATTTCTTTATTCCCGGACTTATAGCAATGGGAGTTATGATGTCCTCGGTCTGGGGTTTGAGTTTTGGCATTATAGATAGAAGAGCAAAAAAACTTTTAAGAAGAATGATTGCAACGCCGATGAAGAAATCTCACTTTCTTATTTCTTTACTTGTAGGTAGAACTACTATGAATTTTTTAGAAGCGTGTTTGCTTTTCTTTTTTGCTTACTTAGTTTTTGGGATTACAATCCAGGGAAGTGTCCTCGCCCTGATCCTGATTTTCCTCGTAAGTAATTTTGCTTTTGCAGGAATCGCATTTCTTATTTCGTCCCGCACAGCAAGCACAGAAGCAGGCAACGGACTTATAAACGCAGTCCTTACGCCAATGATTGTTCTATCGGGAATATTCTTCAGCTATCATAATTTCCCTGATGTTATAATTCCTATTATTAAAATTCTACCGTTAACGTTACTTGCAGATAGCGTTAGAAGTATTTTTATTGAAGGCGCAGGTTTCCAGGAAATTGCAATTCCATTTTTTGTTTTGACCGGAATGGGAATTGTTTTTTTCTCGCTTGGATTAAAAATGTTTAAGTGGCATTGAAGTTTTTAACCTCACCCTGTTTCCCTCTCCTTAGTAAGGAGAGGGACGAAGGGAGAGGTCAACAAAAAATCTAAAATCATTAATTCCTTTACGGCGCCAACCTAACAATCTTCCACTTATTATTTTTTTTGATATAACAAATTCTGTCGTGCAGCCTGTTCTCTCTTCCCTGCCAGAATTCAAATCGTTCAGGAATTAATCTGAAGCCTCCCCATATTGGAGGAAGTGGAACATCTTCCTTATACTTTTTTGCAAACTCTTTAAATTGTTTTTCAAGATATTCTCTGTCAGGAATTACTTCACTTTGTTTCGAAGCCCACGCACCAATTCTACTTTTCAAAGGTCTGGTTCTAAAATAATCTTCAGATTCCTCTCTGCTGACCTTTTCAACTTTACCTGAAATTCTTACCTGTCTTGGCAAATCACGCCAATAAAAGAGCAATTCAGCAGCGGGATTTTCAATTAATTCTTTCCCCTTTCTGCTTTTATAATTAGTGAAAAAGAGAAAACCGTTTTCATCAAAACCTTTTAACAAGCACAGTTCTGACAGAAGGGACACCTTTTTTAGTGGCAGTTGCGATTGACATTGCAGTTGGCTCTTTTATGCCCGATTTTAATATCACTTTATACCATTTGGCAAATTGTTTGATTGGATTACTATCCACGGCAGATTTGGTTAATGTTTTCACTAATTGTTTAACAGTTTATGTGCAATTTAGTTGACTATGATTTCTTTATTTAGTTTGATAAATTTACAATCATCAAAGGTAAAATTACAATAACCCGGATAAAATGAAAGCAAAAGATCTCACTGAAGAGCAGAGGGAAGAACTTGAAAAGTTTGGAGCAAATACCTGGTTCGTAGAATATCTTCATAAGCAATATGAAGACAATCCTTCCGGCATACCCGAACAATGGAAAAAATTTTTTGATAACGATTCCATTTTACAAAAGGATAACGGGAACAAAAAAGAAGTAAAAACACCGATCGTTGTTCCCAAGCAAAATATAAAATTACCGGAACCTGAAACAGGTGACGAATTAAAAATAATAGCGGGAAGTTCTGCAAAAATTCTTGAGAATATGAACACGAGTCTCACGATTCCTGTAGCAACTTCTCAAAGAACAATTCCGGTTAAGCTTCTTGAAGAAAACAGAATTTTAATTAATAAATTCCTCACCAAAAATGGTCGGGGCAGAATTTCATTCACACATCTTATAAGCTGGGCAATTCTTAAAGCAATAAAAGCTGTTCCGGCTTTAAACAATGCTTTTACAATTATAGAGAATAAACCTTATCTCATACAGAGAAAAGGTGTCAACCTTGGATTAGCAATCGATATAGAAAGAAAAGATGGAAGCAGATCCCTTCTTGTACCGAATATTAAAGATGCAGACAAAACAAACTTTAAAGAATACTGGGACAAGTATGAAGATATTGTTGATCGTTCGCGAAAAGGAACGATCGATCCTTCTGAATTTTTAGGAACAACAATTACTTTAACAAACCCCGGTACATTAGGAACTATTGGCTCTGTTCCACGATTGATGGTGGGACAAGGTGCAATTATAGCTGTCGGCTCAATACAGTATTCAGCAGAATACCAGGCGATGTCGCCATCAACAATTTCTACACTTGGCGTAAGTAAAGTTATGACTATAACAAGTACTTACGATCATAGAATAATTCAGGGTGCTGAGTCGGGACTTTTCCTTAAAGAGATACACGAACTTCTTCTCGGCAAAGATAATTTTTACGAAGAAATTTTTGAATCATTAACGATTCCTCTTAAGCCGCTAACCTGGAAAACAGATTATCAGCCGGGAATTTTTGAAGGTGCTGCAAACAAAGAAGAGATTGAAAAACAAGCGCGTATTTTACAGCTTATAAATTATTACAGAGTTCGCGGTCACCTTATCGCTAATCTCGATCCGTTGGGTTCAAAAATCCCTTATCACGCCGAGCTTGATCCTGCTACTTTTAATTTAACTATCTGGGATTTTGACAGGTATTTTATAACCGGCGGTTTCGGCGGTGCCCCCACATCAACTCTGAGAGACATTCTGGACACACTTCAGAAAACTTATTGTGAAAAAATCGGTGCAGAATTCATGCACATCCAGAATCCTGCAGAAAAGATATGGCTTCAGAATATGATGGAACCCGTTAAGAATGTTCCAAACTTTGATCTTGAAACAAAGAAGGTTATCCTGCGAAAATTAATTATGGCCGAGACCTTCGAGCATTTTATTCATAACAGGTTTGTCGGTCACAAAAGATTTTCTTTGGAAGGATCAGAAACTCTAATTCCTGTGCTTGATAGACTTTTAAACAATGCAAGTGAACATGATGTAAATGAAGTTGTTTTAGGAATGGCTCACAGAGGCAGGTTAAATGTTCTTGCAAATATTATCGGCAAATCTTATGACTCTATCTTTTCTGAATTTGAAGATATAAGAGACCCAAATTCTATCCAGGGTTCCGGCGATGTTAAATATCATCTTGGTGCTTCAGGAAAATACAAAACAAAGAATGGCAAAATTATAAGTGTTTCGCTTGCTTCAAATCCAAGCCATCTCGAGTGGGTAAATCCAGTTGTTGAAGGAATTGTAAGAGCAAAGCAAACAAGACTTGGCGATAAAGAACGGCGCAAAGTAATGCCTGTTCTTATTCACGGCGACGCTGCATTTGCCGGACAGGGAGTTGTTGCTGAGACTCTTAATCTTTCTCAATTAAAAGGATACAGAACCGGCGGGACTATTCATATTATAATAAATAACCAGATTGGTTTCACAACAACTCCGGAAGATGCACGTTCTTCAGTTTATGCTACTGATGTTGCAAAGATGATTCAGGCACCGATTTTACATGTTAATGGCGATGATCCTGAAGCTACACTCTGGGCAACAAAACTTGCTTTTGAATACAGGCAGATATTCAAGAAAGATGTTGTTATCGATCTCTTCGGATACAGAAGACATGGTCACAACGAAGGTGATGAACCCGGATTTACGCAGCCTCTTTTATATGAAAAAATCAAAAGCCATCCTTCAGTAAGAAATATTTATGCAGATACTCTGGTTAAAAAGAATATTCTTACTAAAGAAGAAACTGATAATATCACAAAAGAGATTGAGGAAAAGCTGAGCGAATCTTTTGATAAGATCAGAAAGAAAAGCAGTACGTTCCTGTCTGATCTTCCTCTCGCTATCTCTAAAGAAAAAGTTGATTCTATAAAACCGATTGAAGAAACTTCTATATCAAAAGAAATACTCGAACATGGTTGTTGATGGAACAACAAGAATTCCCGATGGATTTAATGTTCATCCGAAGCTTAAAAAGTATCTCGAAAAAAGAAGAGGTCTTCTTAACGGATTAGATGAAGTCGATTGGGCTTTTGCAGAAACACTTGCATTTGGAAGCCTGTTAGTTGAAAATACTCCCGTAAGATTGAGTGGACAGGACAGTGTAAGAGGGACCTTCAGCCAGAGGCATCTTGCTCTTACAGATATTAATTCCGGTGAAGAATATGTCCCTCTTAATTTTATAAAAGAAAACCAGGCAAATATTGAAGCATTAGACAGCTTGCTTTCCGAAGCTGCTGTGCTTGGCTTTGAATATGGCTACAGCATATCCGATCCTCTTGCTCTTGTTATATGGGAAGCACAGTTCGGAGATTTTGCGAACGGTGCACAAATTATAATAGATAATTTTATTGTTGCTTCTTACGAAAAATGGAATCTTCCAAACAACATTGTTATGCTTTTGCCTCACGGTTATGAAGGGCAGGGACCTGAACACTCCAGTGCAAGACTAGAAAGATTTCTAATTCTTTGTGCACAGGGTAACATGCAAGTTTGTAATGTAAGTACACCGGCTCAATACTTCCATCTTTTAAGAAGACAGATAAAGCATGCAGTTAACAGACCTTTAGTAATAATGACTCCTAAAAGTTTGCTGAGACTTCCGGAGGCAAGATCGCCAAAGAAGGAATTCCTGACCGGAAGTTTTCAGGAAATAATTGATGCCCCGGTGGATGATAAGAAAAAAATTAAGAGATTGATTTTAACCAGCGGGAAAGTTTTTTACGAACTAAAGAAATACCGCGACGAAAATAAAATAAATGATGCTGCAATTGTAAGAGTTGAACAATATTATCCTTTCAAAGCTGAAAAGATGAAAGAGATCATTCATTCATATTCACAAACTAAAAAAGTAATCTGGGTTCAGGAAGAACCTATGAATATGGGTGCATGGAATTTTCTTTTACCAAAATTCCATGAAATCATTCTTCCCGAGCAGAAAGTTTTTTATTCCGGCAGACCTGAAAGTGCAAGCCCGGCAGTTGGTTCTTCCAAATTATCGAATGAACAACAAGTGAATTTAGTCCAAACTGCTTTCACATTGTAGTCAACATCAGCATTCGCTCATCAGTTCATTCAAAATCTAGCTTGTTATTGAAGTGTGTTTCAATATGAAATCTATTATTGGAACCAAACATTAACCAATCAAAATTGTTTGCAAAACTCCACATTTAAGCATCTTTTTTACGGCATTACTGTTGCTTCTCTAGGTAAAAACATAAACGAGGTATTTGTGAGCACTATAACAATAACTAATGTAAGCCCGGTAAAAAGGAGTACTTATATGACCTATAAATTAAAAACCTTTTTATTTCAGCCTTTCCTAACAGGATTATTAGGATTTGCAATTGCTTTCGCAACATTAATACTTACATATTTTGTTGTTGCTAACTTTTTTAACACCGGATACTTCACTGTAGAAGCTACAGATTTTATTATTGCCTTTGCAATAGGATTTATTCCTTTATATCACTATTCATTGCATAAAAAATTGCACGACGAATAATAATCTCTCTAAAAACTAATCATCAGCCCGGTATTAAAGTGCCGGGTTTTTTATTTTAAATGAAACAACTGATCCACTTCTTGAATAAGATATAGCCATTAGCTATTTTTACTCTCAATTTGAAACCTGCGGGCGTAACTCAGCTGGTAGAGTGTCAGCTTCCCAAGCTGGATGTCGCGGGTTCGAGCCCCGTCGCCCGCTCAAATGTGCTAAATATTTTGGAGAAGAGCCGGAAATATCGGATATTTAAGTTTAATATTTTATTCTTAGGGCGCTTAGCTCAGCTGGTTCAGAGCATCTGCCTTACAAGCAGAGGGTCCGGGGTTCGAATCCCTGAGCGCCC
>CAWBXQ010000009.1:0-551758 GCA_963792755.1 uncultured Ignavibacteria bacterium | reverse complement strand
CGATTCTGAATATATCTTCAAGTGCACGCGATTGTGCATTTGTCCTGTAAAGAATTGCAATATCCTTTAGAGAAAGTTTCTTCTTGGAAACCTCCAGCTTGATATACTTTGCTATCTGGAAAGCTTCATCTTTTTCATCAGCACATTTAATTAATGTAAGCAGTTCACCATCATTATTTTCCGTCCATAGAGTTTTAACCAACTGATCTTTATTATTCTTTATTATAGAATCAGCTGCGACCAGGATAGTTTTTGTTGAACGATAATTTTGTTCAAGCTTAAATACTTTTCTTTTAGGAAAATCTTTTTCGAAGTCGAGCATATTCCCAAGATTTGCACCGCGCCAGCTGTAAATACTTTGAGCATCATCCCCAACAACACAAATGTTCCCATCTTTGTTTACGAGCATTTTTATAATTTCATATTGAGCCTTATTCGTATCCTGAAATTCATCAACAAGGATATATTTGAATTTCTTTTTGTACTTCTGATGTATATTACTTTTCTTATTAAAAAGCTCTATCGGTTTAAGAAGAAGATCTTCAAAATCCATTGCATTGTTTTCAACCAGACGCTTCTGATATTCTTCGAATATTTCAGCAACTTTTTCATCTATGAAAGTGTGGACATGTTTTTTCTTAAACTCAGCTGGAAGAACCATATTGTTTTTGAAAAAGCTTATCTTGTGTTTTATAGCATTGGAAGTAATTGCTTCAAGTTCTATGTTAAAATTCGATATAATATTTGAAACAAGTGAATGGGAATCTTCAGCATCATAAATCGAGAAATTACTTTCATATCCAATCTGCTTCGATTCAATTCTTAAAATCCTTGCAAAAATAGAGTGGAAAGTTCCCATCCAGATAGAGCTTGCTTTACTGCCGACCAGTTCAGTAATTCTTTCTTTCATTTCTTTTGCAGCCTTATTAGTAAAGGTCAAAGCAAGAATATTTTCCGGGTTTACTCCATTATCAATCAGATATGCTACCTTATAAGTGAGAACACGTGTTTTTCCCGAACCGGCACCGGCAACAATCATAATTGGTCCGTCGGATTGTTTTACTGCTTTTTTTTGTTCCTCATTGAGAGATTTTAGACTTATCATATACCCTTTTTTATGGTAATTTTAGCATTTTAGAGTGCAAATATAAGGAAAGGTAATACGAATTAAAAGGACAATGGTGAGTGAATAGTAGTCATTTGTGGTAATTCAATTGTCATTCGTTGTAATTCAGTTGGCAATTGACGTTGGTCATTGTGGGAGATGATGGGATGATGAGTAAATGTGAAAGGGAGAAATAATGGAAGATGGATGATGTAAAATGGAAGATAGATGTCGAATGAGATTCTTCGCCTTCGGCTCAGAATGATGAGAGGTTATTAGTTATTGGGTTATTAAGTTATTGGGTTATTAAGTTATTGGGTTATTAAGTTATTGGGTTATTAAGTTATTGGGTTATTGAGTTATTGGGTTATTAGTTGATACTTGATGCAGGATTCCGATACCCCTCCCCCCACCTGCCCTGAGAGCAGGAGGGGAAGGTTCAGGATTTATCCATTCAGAGTAATTGAATGATGAATTATTTTTTCTTCAGCGTCAAGAGTTAACAGAGCAAAGTATACAGTATGATCCTGATACTGCTCATATAACATTGTTTCACTTCCATTTAAAGGAGAAGTGAAAATAAGCTGATCAGTGAGAGATATGTCTACTTCGCCCGAAGATAAAAGAGAAAAAGTGTATGGAGAAGCGTTTTCTCCGGAAGGATTAGACATAAACAGTAGAGACAGCATCTGAATTTTAACTTCGACACCTGTGTCTATACCATTATTTGTACCGATTGCATTTGCAGTTACCTGAATTTGAGAGGAAGTTTTATCAACGGTTGCAACAGAGAAAGGAAAACCTCCGGCAGGAACCAATAGAATAGAATTACCGAGAGTTTCAGGGTTTACAAATGTATAGTTAGACTGAAGTAAATAATTTGCCACGCTTAACCCGGAAGGAGTCTGTAACTTCCATATCGATTTTAATTGGGCGTTTGAATTTATTGCGGCAGACAGTTTTGTTGCTATTCTGAACTTGCCTCGGCGTGCAACAGATGCCGGATCCTGCGGAAGGCTATACGAGGAAGGTTTTAATCCCAGAATATTTTTACCATTTCGCTCACGAAAAACGATATCACCGAGTGAGCCGCTTACTTTACCGAGGACTTGTCTTTTTAAATTAGCCATTTTGTTTATTCCTTATGTTTTATTAGTTAGTGTTATCTTAAAACCGTTGAAACGATTATTGAGATTTAGTTTTTTTGCTTTACTCCCACAGTTAAAACTGTGGGTTAATGTTTAGCACAGATTTAGTAATCTGTGGTACGGGTTAACTTCTCCCTAAATCTCTTCTTTAAACCGTTGAAACGGTTATTGAGATTTAGTTTTTTTGCTTTACCTCCCCACAGTTAAAACTGTGGGTTAATGTTTAGCACAGATTTAGTAATCTGTGGTACGGGTTAACTTCTCTAAATCTCTTCTTTAAACCGTTGAAACGGTTATTGAGATTTAGTTTTTTTGCTTTACCTCCCCACAGTTAAAACTGTGGGTTAATGTTTAGCACAGATTTAGTAATCTGTGGTACGGGTTAACTTCTCTAAATCTATTCTTTAAACCGTTAAAACGGTTATTGAGATCTAGTTTTTTGCTTTACCTCCCCACAGTTAAAACTGTGGGTTAATGTTTAGCACAGATTTAGTAATCTGTGGTACGGGTTAACTTCTCTAAATCTCTTCTTAAAACCGTTGAAACGGTTATTGAGATTTAGTTTTTTGCTTTTACTCCCACAGTTAAAACTGTGGGTTAATGTTTAGCACAGATTTAATAATCTGTGGTACGGGTTAATATGCCGGCACAGATTTAGTAATCTGTGGTACGGGAGGAGCGCGGGGTATTTTACTTTTCTTATCAGCCTGTTTTTTAAACTTTAAAGTTTTGAATTGTGGAATCATTTTGAAAGAAACGGAATTTAAACGGAAGCAAGACGGAAGTGAACTGAGAATAGGATACTGCTGCTTCCTTTCAAAAACTGAAATTGATTTTTTAATTTTTTTTGTTAGCTTGTAAAAGCGCATTTAACAAATATGGGTTTATGGGTGTATTGTGATTTACGATTCAATTATTTCCTGCGATTAATTCTTTTACAGGTAACTACTTTTTTGCGTAATGGTTTTTCCATCAATTTTTTTTGATGCAAACGGCAAAATGATTGTAATTAAGAGTAACTATTAATAAAACCCCAACAACATGGAGGAAACTGATGAGTACTATGCGGTATCCTGCAGAGGAAACAAGTCCTGATAGTAATTGTCCAGATCAGGAAAAAGAGAGAGGGAATAAAATAAAAGAAGAAGGAGACAAAGATGGGGAAGATGATATTTTCCCCGGTTATGCTTCCCGGGCAGAAATAATCGATGCCCTGGAAGAAGCTTACAAAAATGACCCCAAGCTGCAAACAAAATTACTTTATTATGCATTAAAACAGATACGGCTATATTTCAAAAAAGATACTATAGAATCGAATTCGGCAGAAGATGTTGTACAGATAATTATGGAAAAATTAATTAAAGGAAAGAGAAAATGGGATAAAAAAAGAACACCGAATATTATTCATCTTGTTTTAATGGCGGTTATCAGCTACATACGGAACGAGCGGAAAAGGATAAAGAATCAAAAAAGAAAAGGGGCAATAGAATATATTGATCATTATGATAAAGAGGGATTCTTAAATGAAAATAATCTACCGGAACTTATAAGGGCATATACAAATGAAGATCTGAAAGATGATGAGTTTAGAAACGATGTCGAAAAATTCAAACAAAAATGCTTTATGGAATTGGAAGCTAAGAACGACATAGAAGGATATTATGTATTTGAGCAAATAATAGAAAGGACATATTCAACAGATGAGGCAGATACAAATATTCAAATTGCAGAAGATTTAAACATAACTGTAAGTGAAGTTGAAAATGCAAAAAAACGAATAAAGAACCTGGCAAAAAAAATTCGCTTATAAAATAACGGTGGAGGTATCAGTGATTGGGAGGAATCTACAAAATTTCATTTTGTTCTTCAGCGAATACAACGAAGACAATACTGAAGAAATGGAGAAGGAATTGACGCATGCAGGCATTAATCCTGAAAGGTCAAAAAATATTGTTCTTCAGCAATTAAAAAAAGCGAGAGCAGAATTAAAGATAGAAAAAGGGAAAGCTATTATTGAAAAGTACCGAGAAAAGCTAAAGAATATAGTAGCAGGGCAAAGTGTATCGGCAAATACTATTAACGAATTAGCATTTGAATACAGAAAGCTTAGCAGAAATCTCGATCGTGAAGATTTGGAACAACTTAACGAGGAGGTTGAGAAGCTAAAAATCCTAAGCGGCATTATCAATGATGAAGAAAAAGAAATGAATGGATAACTTAGCAAGGGCAAAAGCAAAAAAGCTTTTAGATGAATATTGCTGCAGAAGACCCGCTGATATTAATCTTGGTGAAATTGCCATAGGAGAAAAACTAATAATCGAAGAAGCAGAACTCAGAGGAGAATTAGGAAAAATAATCCACCAAAAAAGCTTCGGTATTATTAAAATAGAGAAGGGTATAAAAAGCGAGGGAGAGAAACGTTTTGTTACTGCGCATGAAATGGGGCATTTCTTCTGTCATAACAAAAATATGAAAGGATGCAGCCAGCCCGACCTGCTTACATTCAGATCGACACAATCAATTGAACAGAGTGCAAATGATTTTGCGGGAGAACTCTTAATGCCGACCGAGTGGCTTATAGAATTTACTAAAAAAGAAAAACCGGGAATTAATCTATTTAAAAACAGTGCCGAGTATTTTAACGTATCGATAAGTGCCGCCGCTTTAAAGATAGCTGCAACAGGGAGTTATCCGATAGCAGTTATTATGAGCACAGATGGGAAAGTCAAATGGTCGAGCATAAACAAATACTTCCCTTTTCACTGGATACCTGCCGGTTATGAAGTTAATAACAATTCTTATGCTTCCGATTTATTTAAAGAAATGAACGAGGGAAAAACAATAACAGACTACGGCAGCAATGAGGTATTGGCAGATGCCTGGTTCTGGGAAGACAGAAATTACAAAAAGGACTATTTTATGTTTGAGCAGAATATACCAATGCCGAATTATAATTCCGTGCTTACAATATTGTGGGAGAGGGGCTGAGGGGAGCGGGGAGATGATGAGATTATGGGTTATGAGATTATGGGAAGAAGTGCATTGCAAAATTGCAAGATTATAAAATTACATAATTGTGGCAAATACAAATGAGATTCTTCGCCCGTGGGTCAGTTGTCAATTGTCATTAGTCCCGTCTTCATTACATTACGCCGGGGTAAACATTGGTCATTGTGTGAGATGATGAGAAAATGAGAGGGATATTGAATGTTGAATGTTGAATTGTGAGCGCGAAAATTAAAATGGCAAAAGGCAGAGGGAAAAGGTCAAAGACAGATAGTCCCGAAGGGACAAAATATTTTGCCAAAGGCATTCCTTCGGAAATAGAAAAAATTAATAACAATAAAATATTAAAATCCCGTAGGGATGACATATAAGAATCCTGAAAATGGGATGGGTTAAGAATGATAATGAGTTATGAGATGATGGTTAATAGGTTAATGGTTATTGGGTTATTGAGTTATTTGGTTGACAGGCAAAATGTTTTACGATTCCCTAAATATTTGCTAGGGAAAAATTGGGAAGCAAGTGTCTCAAATTAAGATGTAATTGTAGACTTATTCAACTATCTTCCTTCCACGAGTTAAAATATTTAACACTTCCTTAATAACAATTTCTAAAAAAATTGTGGGTGTAAAAAAAATTGTGTATAATTCAAGCCAGAGGGCAATAGTTTTATATGGTGGTCCTCATATACCTCCCCGCGTAAGTGAGAAATTTTAAAATATTACTGAAGATTTTTATCATTCAGGAGGGTGAGGGATGTGATGGATAATAAATTGCGGGTCAAAAATTCTTCTCTGAATTGGGCTGAGAAGGAAAAAATAAATTATCAAATTGTACTTGATAACCTTCCTTTTCCTATAACCTTGTGGGAATTGAAGGGGGAAGATTATTTTCTTATCTATTTAAACAAGGCGGCTGAAAAAAAAATCGAACCTGTATTATCACCCGGGGTCTCTTTAAGCAAAGCATTACCTGCAGAATATAAAAAAGTCTTCTATCCTTTGTCGTCTTCGGAACCTGCTTCTTCACAAATAATTATAGACAAAAACCTGCTTTTACTTATCAGGAATAAGACTGAAGAAGATTTTATCGAACAATATTCGTTTAATTATAGCAGAGAAACATTTAAAACACTTATTGATTTAAGTCCTTCTATTCTTGAAACATTATACTGAATGAGATACTTTTTTATGGAGAGCAAAAAATGAAAATTCAAGATGGGACTTCACTCATCACACAGAATAAAACCTTTACTAAGATTTTATCTGATCTTAGAATGGTCATTGATACCGACAGTTCTATTCTATTAACAGGAGAAACAGGCGTTGGAAAAGAATTGTTGGCTGAATTTATACACCGAAACAGCAATAGGAAGAATGAACCTTTTATAAAAGTTGGTTTGTCTGCTTTACCTGCCGAACTTCTGGAAAGTGAGTTATTCGGACATGAAAAAGGGGCTTATACAAGTGCTGCAAGTGAGAAAAAAGGACTTTTCGAATTAGCAAATAGAGGCTCATTATTCCTGGATGATATTGATGATTTTCCTTTTATACTACAATCTAAACTACTGCGTGTTCTCGAAGAAAGGGAAATAATGAGGATTGGTGCTGAGAAAACTATTCCAGTTGATGTTCGTTTGATTACTGCTTCCAAATTAGATTTAAAAAACCTTGTTGATGAGGGGAAATTCAGAGCAGACTTATTCTACAGGATTAATGTTGTACCTATTAATCTGCCCCCACTTCGCCAAAGGATAGACGATATTTCAGCCCTTGTAAATTATTTCATAGAACGTTTTGCCCGTGAGAGAAATATATCAATTACTCCCAATGCAATCGAAGCTTTAATGAATTATCAATGGCCAGGAAATGTTCGTGAATTAAAGAATGTTATCCATAGAGTTGTTCTGTTTTGTGATTCTGAAATTCAGGTTAAGGACCTACCAAATGAAATTGTTTCATATAATCATACTAATGAAATAATACGATCATGCCGTAATTGTCTTATAACACACAAAATGTCTTTCAAGGATACGATAAAGTGTCTTGAAGCCAATCTAATTCGTGAAGCTCTCCATCAATGCTCAGGGAACAAGTTAGAGGCGGCAAAATTGTTGGAGATGCCTGCTTCCACATTCAACGATAAGTTGACAAAATATAAATCAGAATCCGGAAATATTTTTTTTGATTTAAAAGGTTGATGTATAACGATGACATTTTGTATTTAGCATTATTGAAAGGCAGTCTATTATTAATAACGGAATTCCGTTTGAATATTTTCGAATTTCCGTTAGTGAAATTTCCACTCCTTCATTTTTCTCCCGTTTATAAACTTTTTGCAGAGGCACATTTATTGTCTTTCTATTAAGTCCTTTTAAATTCAATGGACATCTTCTTACGAAGAGGGCAAGTGTCATAAATAACAAATTGTAAAGTAAATGAAGAGTAAACTTACTCAAAAACAATTCCCACTTAAGGGCAAAGTTGTGCAAACGTTAGAAATATCCGGGGAGAAAATAGCAAGGATTTACATAGAGCCCGTCTCATTTGATTTAGTAATAGGACCAAACGAAGAAGTAAATCTCGGTGAGATTATTTCTTTTGAAGTTACTATTAATGATAAGTCGTTAAAATCAGTTACTAATTCGATTAAGCCACTTCCATTTTAATTATGAAATTAGATTACAGTTTAATAATTATTCTTTTATTCCTTTCGCAACGATTTTCTTTTTCGCAGGTAAAAGAAATTGATTCGCTGAAAGAAGAAACAAATAAACAAACTTATATAGATCCTGATGACATGGAAATAGAAGCAATAATAATCGATGAGACAATTACTAAATTAGGTCACGACTTCTATGATGACTTTTATTCGCTATGGGAAGCTCCTGATACAATAAAAAATTACTCTATTACAATTCAGGAAAAACCTTTACCCCAGTTAGGAACTCAAATTTCAATATCTGTTAATGAAATAGAAATTTTTCGGCAGTTCATTCAACCAAGAAGTGAAATAGTAGATGAAATGGCGAAATACGCTGTTCAACTGGCTTCCGAGTATGTCCAGAATTATGCAACTATACAAGCAGAGCTTCAGGGTGACGATATGAAAGGGACAGGAATTTTTTAAAGTAGTTTAAAACATATAGCGAGAGGGCAAATGAAAAATTTATCATATTTTTTTCTGTTTATTTGTTTATTATTCTTTTCCGGTAATGTATTTTCTCAACAATTAACATATACACCTATTAATCCTTCGTTTGGGGGTAGCCCACTTAACGGTAGCTGGATGTTAGGCGAAGCACAAGCTCAAAATGGATTTACAGCCGGTGGAACTTCCGGATCTTCATTTCAAAATGATCCCCTATCAAATTTTAAATCAAGCCTGCAAAGTCAAATTCTCAGTCAATTGTCCAGAAACTTAGTCTCCTCATTGTTTGGTGAAACGGGATTGCAAGCAGGACACTATGAAATAGGAGATTTTATAATTGACATTACACCCGGTGCCGATGGCATTACAATTTTAATAAACGATTTGACCAACGGCGGCCAGACATCTATTGTTATACCGTACTTCTAATAAATTATATAACTATATGAAAAAGTCATTCATCAAAATAATATTTACGATACTATTCGTTTTTCTGGCATCCGGATGTAACTCTTTTCTGGAACCGCTAAAAACTTACAATGCAACTCTTGGACCTAAAACAACAGTAAATCGACAGTTGACTTCGTTGCCAGCCCCAAAAGAGAAGATTGTTGCTGCCGTATACAAATTCAGAGATCAAACAGGACAGTATAAAGCATCTGATGTAGGTACAAGCTGGTCTACAGCTGTTACACAAGGTGCTACGTCAATTTTATTGAAAGCATTGGAGGAATCCGGCTGGTTTATAACAATTGAACGAGAAGGTCTTTCGGATTTATTAAACGAAAGAAAAATTATTCGTTCCAGCAGAGCTAATTATGGTGCGAATACTAATGAAACCGAACAGTTGGTTCCCCCACTTTTATTTGCAGGTATAATTTTAGAAGGAGGGATAATTTCTTACGACACAAATATTCTTACCGGCGGTGACGGCGTTAAATATTTTGGGATAGGAGGTTCAGAGCAATACAGGCAGGATAGAATTTCTATTTATCTGCGTGCAATTTCAACTCAAAGCGGTAGAATCCTAAAGACTGTTTACACAACCAAGATGATCCTTTCACAGAAGCTTGATGTTGGTATATATAGGTATGTTGATTTTCAAAGATTATTAGAAGTTGAAACAGGATATAGTTCTAACGAACCAGTTGAACTATGTGTTAAGGAAGCAATTGAGAAAGCAGTTGAAAGCTTAGTTATTGAGGGAATAAGTGACAAATTATGGGAACTAAAAAATCCTGCGGATAGCACCTCAAATGTGATAGAAAAGTATGAAAAAGAAAAAGAACAAATAGAAGTCGTCGATAATTTTGGCGGGTTCACAATAAAAAGACCCTCACTCTCAGTAGGATTAAACGCCGGAAGCCAATTGTATAATGGAGATTACGCCAACTCACAATATGAACATGCTGTAGGTTTATCCTTTAGGTTTGGTGTTTCAAATAATTTTTCAGTCTCATCTAATATTTTTACTGGTAGGGTGAGTGCTAAAAATTCTTTTAAATCTGACATTATAAATGCAGATTTTCTAATTGATTATTCTTTGTTGCCGCAATATAGATTAAATCCATTTGTACAAGTTGGATTAGGGGCAATAAATTCCAGCTTATCTGACAGAAAAGGGAACTCAATTGAAAAAAATAGGTGGTCTGTATGCTTGGTTTCAGGATTTGGTGTAGAATATTTTTTAGGAGATATAGTGGGACTACAAGTATCTGCTGACCATCATTATTTAATAACAGATAATCTGGATGGAGTAAAGCAAGGAAAATATAATGATTATTACTGGGGTTTTAGATTTGGATTAAATTTTTATTTCGGTAATTGAAATGCTATATGAATACTATAATTCATCATTCAATCATTTATTAAATAAAACTGAAGAAAGGAGGATAGATATTGAAAGATTTAAATCCTGAAATGAAGGAAGGAGGTGAAAGAGGCACTATTGTTAGTTGCGGAATAAAGAGTTTATAAGGCAACGCCAGAGCAACCATCTTTACACTAACAAAAGTGTAAAGAGAAGGGTACAAACTCCGGCGCTGCCAAAATTATACAAGAAAATATCTTAATAATTTTGGTTAATGTAAACAGCCTTAATAGTTCTTTAATCCGCTTATTAGTAAGCTGAACTGATTTTCAGTTCAAACATCCTCTTAAAAAAGGATGAAGTTAATTATTTGTAAACAATTTGGAGAATTAAAAATGAAAAAATTATTTGCTCTTTTTGTAGTTGTACTATTTATGAGTGGGTATGTACTTGCTCAAGATAATGAAGCCCATATCACTCAGGTTGGCACAAATACAGCAAATGTTGACCAGACGGGTTCTGTCGGTGGCAACGAGGCAACTGTGAATCAATACGGAACCAATATTGGTGATGTTAAACAGTTAGGAGTTGGATCAAACGTTGCGACCATCAAGCAAGGTTCTGGCGGCATACCGGTAAATAATGGCCATCAGGCTACTTATGCCGGGGATTGGCAGGACGGAGCTTTTATTACTCAGAATGGTGAATCAAATGATGCTTCCATCACTATGGCAGGTGCAAATGAAGGTAGAAGTACTGGTACGATTAAACAGGTAGGTAGTTCTAATACTGGCTCACAGAATATAGGGACGCTATTTAGTGAAATGTCAGGAACATATGCTGGCGTAAAGATGACTCAAGTAGGAGATAATAACAGTTCTACACAAAAAACCACTTATGCTTATGGAGTAGCTGGTATAAAGGATATGACAGTTAATCAGCAAGGTAATGGTAATAGCGCGGATCAAAAAAGTATTGGCGGTTATGGGTCAGTGCTAAGTGTATCACAAAAGGGAGACGACAATATTTCTGATCAATACCAGGCTCAAATTGGTGGTTTTGCAAAAACTACTGTGGTTGGTAATAGTAATAATACCTCACAACATCAAGATGACCCAAATCATAATGGGCATGTTGGTTATAACGAAGGTACAATCAATATCAACGGTAATAGTAATATTGCAACGGAATGGCAAGTCGGTAGAGATAATCAAGCAACTATAAATGTAAATTCAAGTGATTCTAATGAAGCTCATATAAGCCAGACTAATGATGCTAACGTTGCGACAATTTCTCAATCGGGTGCCGGTGGCAATTACGCAAATATTAACCAACATTGATGAAATATCGTTTACAGAGGGGAGCTACTCTTCCCTCTGGATACGAAAAACTCGATTAGGTTATGAAAGAAGTGCAATAAATAATAAATATTAAAGAATAAAATGAAAATAATACTATTATCGCTATTTATTTTGTTCCAGATGATTGTATTTGCTCAACAAAATAATGAAAGCGAAGAAGCATTTCTAAAGCAGTTGGAATCATCTTCCATTCTTACCCATTCACAGAACGAGTTGAGTTATAGCAATACTGCTCAAATACAACAAATTGGAAGTAATAACAATGCTTCTATAAATCAGGCACTTACCGGGATAAGTGTTTCCGGAAACGTTGCCATGCTGATACAGAGTGGAGATTTAAATAATGCTGTTTTAACACAAAACGGAAGCGGAAATAGTCATAATATTACCCAAACTGGTAATGGTAATATGTTTGACGCCAGTGTGAATGGTGATAATAATTCTTCAACTATTGAACAACTTGGTAACGCGAATATAATCAATCAAAACTTGCTAGGAAATAATATGGCTTTCGTTCTTTCACAGGTAGGAAATAACAATGAGATAAGCCAGACCGAAAATGATCATCAGTCACGGCAATACCAGATTACACAAACTGGAAATGCAATGAAACTGATTATAACAAACGGTGGGTCTTTACCATAAATTCTGATATGGAAAATTAATGAATACACTGGCAGCCATATTATTTAGTTTATTACTTTCCTGGAATTGGGGAGGAACTTCTCCCCAATTCCCTGCTAAAGATGGTTCAACAACTTCACAACAATCCTTTGCGAAAATTCATTTACTTCAGGAAAATAAAACGCTCAAAATAAAAGGTACTTTTTATAACGGTAGTGATTATGATATAAATATTGACTACAAATTAATAGTAATAAAATCAGGTCAATCGAATAGTTCTTCAAATCAATTCGGCAGTTTTAAAATAAACAGTAAAGAACAAGTTGTTCTATCCACAGTTACCGTGAATTTAAATAAAAAAGATTTTTATAAAATTAAACTCAAAGTTTTTAAGAACGATCAATTAATTACGGAAGACAGTACAATTTTTTATGGAGATGAATAACAAAGAATTAATTTTTTTATAGTGGGAGAAAATTCATGGTACGAACTAAAAACATATTATGCATTGTAATTATATCTACACTTATGCTCTTTCAGATATCATGCAATGAGGATACAATACAGCCGGAAAAGACTGGCAACATATCAGGTACAGTATTAGATGCCGATGATAATACACCAATTAGTGATGCAAGTGTTACTACCAGTCCCCCTACAAATTCTTCAGTAACGGATAATTCAGGTAAATTTGAATATTCGAATATTACAGCCGGCGATTACACAATAACCATAAGCAAGAACAATTATCTTAAAAATGCAGTATCAGTTCAAGTTAAGGATGGCGAAACTGTATCTCCTATAATATTGCTTAGTAAAAGCACAACAAATAACACTCCTCCAAATGAACCATCCAATCCATTCCCTGGAGAAAATACTGCTAATCAATCTGTTTCATTAAATCTTGCCTGGTCAGCAAGTGATCCGGATGCAAATGATACACTATGGTTTGATGTATATCTTTATAAATCGAATAATCCTGTTAAAACACAGATTGCTTCAGATATAACTGATACGACTATTTCGCTTGAAAATTTACAGTATAACACAACATATTTTTGGCAGGTCGTTGCAAAAGATGGCGAGGCAACGACGAACAGTAATACCTGGAGCTTCACTACCAAGGCTCTACCTGATAATCCTTACTTGTTCGCATCCAATAGAGACGGTAACTATGAAATATATACTTCAGGCAACACAGATAGTACTACAGTTCAACTAACTTTTAATTCTAACAGAGATTGGTGGCCCAGGTTTAGTCCGAACAGATTAAAAATTGCCTTTGTATCGAATGAACAAGTAGATCCTCAAATTTACACTATGAATACAGATGGCTCAAATATTTTCAAAGTTACTACTCTCCCTGTTGTTGGGTACCATAATAACGGAATTGGATTTAGCTGGTCACCTGATGGTGGGCATATTATTTATGCTAATTATAATAAGTTATATATGGTGGACCAATTTGGAGCTAATTTAACTCAGATTGCAACTGCACCGGCAGAAAGACATTTCCGGGAAACAGACTGGTCATCTGCCAGTAATAAAATAGTTGTTTTAACTATAGGGGAAAATCCATATGACTCGGAAATTTATTTAATGGATGCAAATGGAAGTAATATGACACTTCTTATGGATAACTTACCGGGTGTAATGGAAAGTCCGTCCTTTTCTCCCGATGGTAATAAAATTGTTTTTACAAGAGATGTTTCCGGGTACGAAGTTCCCAGCGGTCGACAGTTAGATTCACATATTTTTATAATGAATATCGATGGTTCAGATACGACTGATGTTTCAGTAAATAAATCGGGCGGCACAAATGATTTGCATCCCAGGTATTCTCCCGACGGAGCTAAAATAATATTTGAAAATGTTCAAAATGATGGCTCAAGGTCAAAAGATATTTGGATTATGGATGTAGATGGAAATAGCAGGCAGAAAATAATTTCTAACGGTGAAATGCCTGATTGGAAATAGACTTAAAAAATCTTCATATAATTTGAAAGATGAATCAAGATTATTGAAAAATAAAAGAGAAATTAAATTTTTAACTTAGAATGGCTTGGCGATTATAAGTAGTGTCGCATTGATTTCCCTTATTTTTCCCCTTACTAAAACTTACACAATTTTCATAAAGATGTTGATGGGATAATTTCATTTTCTTAGATTAAGCAGAGAGATGTAACCGATGACCAAACCTTTAACCAATGACCGATGATAATGACCAATGACCGATGACTAATGACCAATAACCGATGACTAATGACTGATGACCAATGACCAATAACCCAATCACCTCCCGTTCACTTTAGGCAAAGCAATTTCCTTTTCGCTCTTCGGATCTATCTCATATACTAATTCTTCTGTTAGGGGATCCTTATAAAAAGTTGTTTTTACATAATGGATTTTTTGTTCTACCGGTCCGTCTTCATCTTCAGGCGTTTTTGGATTTAATACTTGTTCAGTTTCTTCTCTTAGACGTTTTTCCAGCTTGATAATCATCATCAGGATTTCTCTTTTGGATAGGTCTTTATAATCTATTGCCTCATAATTTTTCCAGGCAATTTCAAGCTCCCTTGCAATTCTTTCAATACGGTTTTCACGTGTTACTTTATACTTCTCAAGTATTATCTCATAACGGATTGCTTTTAATTTTTCGATCTCTTTCTTAAACTCTTTGCCCCATTCAATTAATGCCGGTTTTGATACCTTTATCATCTTTGAAATTTTCTCATATGATATTCCTTCAGCTCTTAGCTGCTGGAATTTCTCCTTTACTTCCTGCTTTTTCATTTACGACTCTGTTTTATTTATTGTGACCTTATTAAGTAAATATACTATAATAAAAAACCTAAATAAATAAAATATTATAGTATAGTTTTGATAATAATTAAGGGAAATCAGGCTCAGATCATTATTTCTGTATATTGTTAATTATTGCTACTATCAAATAATAGTGTCCTGTAAACTTAAAAACCGGTAAACTTTCAGTAAAGTTTCGGTTAAGCTTACAGGGAGAAAAGATTAAATTATAAGTTGGGACTAATTCCTCCTCCCCCGTGATCGAGCAATGATTATGAAATATATTTTCATTAACTTAATTCCTAATATCTAAAAAGATGAATTGAGAATTAATGGAAATACAATTGATGTTCACATGTCAGAGAATTAAATGCAAAATCAAGAAATAAAAAAATTATCACCTGAGAAAAAATTGCAATGGCACTTGCTTTATATTTTAATGCACGTGAATTGAAAAGCTCTCGCTATAAGAAAATTCTATCCTGAGTTAAATGAGAAGGAAGTCGCTCAAAAAGTAAAAGAGATTTTTCTTTATGCAAAATCTTAATCTGTTTGCCATTTTCACAGACAAATTAGATGAAAAAAAAATTAGACTATTTTATTACCGGTTCTGTAGCTTCTATTGTTTATGGAGAACCGCGACTTAACTCACGATATAGATATTGTAATATCTCTTAATGAATATGATGCCGTTAAAATTTCGAATTCATTTCTAGAGGAATGAATTCTACTGTCCTCCCATTGGAAGTAATAAAAAATGAAGTATTGCGTTCAAATAGGGGTCATTTTAATATTATTCATCACGAAACAGGCTTCAAAGCCGACATTTATTTGACCGGTAAAGATGCATTTCAACAATGGGCACTAACCAACAAAAAAGAAATTGAATTTTACGGCAAGAAATTATTTATTGCCCCGCCAGAATATGTAATAATAAAAAAACTGGAATTTTACAAAGAGGGCAAATCGCAAAAGCATTTAACAGACATAAAAAATATGTTGATTAACTCGGGGGAAAAAATAAATTTCATTTTATTAGATAAATATGTTAAATCATTTAATTTAGAAGATGAATGGGAAGAAGTTGCAAATGGTGATTAGGTCAGTTGTCATTCGTCAAACTGTCATCAAGTAGTCAATAGTCATCCAGCTGTCATTAAGTCATTCAATGGTTCCGCCTTCATTTGAAAATTCCGGCGAACAAGCATTTGTCATCCCATTCATTCAAACATTCATCACACATTATCTCATAATCTTATTTTCCCACAATTCTACTTTTTCCAGTTTCCATCATACACCTTCTATTCAGTGGTCATCGGTCACTGATCAATAGTGATTGAGAATCGGTCAATGACTAATACCTAATGTCCAATGACAAATGACTAATGCCCAATGTTTACCTCGGCGAAACCCAATTTATTGGGTGAAGCCAGGACTAATGAATGCCGTTTTACTTTTGCCATTTCACTAATAACTCATTAACCAAATAACTCATCAACCCCATGAAACCATCATACATCTTTTTTCTCATTATTCTTTCATTTTCTACAACTTTCGCCCAAATTACATATGTCCCTTTACAAAACGAAGTTTATAATTTTCTGGACAGATTGAGTCAGAAAGGAGTTATTAATTACGACGATTTATTTAAACCATTATCAAGGAAGTATATTGCAGAAAAATTAAACGAGGCTAAGGCTAAAATAAATATGCTCACTAATCTTGAAAAAGAAGAACTTGATTTTTTTGAAAGCGATTATCTTTTCGAAAATAATATGAATGAAGTAAAAGATTCAATTAAAATAAGCTCGGGTTTTTTCAATAAGGATGATGCAGGAAGGTTCCGCCTGTTTCACTACGATAATGATATTCTTAAGCTGAATGTTAGTCCCATATTAGGTTATGAAGCCGGTTTTCAGAATAATGAATCACGTAAGCACTCATGGAATGGATTATACCTTTATGGATATTTACCTGCCAATATTGGTTTCAGTTTTGACTTCAGGGATAACAATGAATCAGGAAGTTTAGCAGATCCATATAAAAATTTCACTCCGACCACCGGCATAATACCCAATATCAATAAACATAGTTTTGATTACAGTGAAGTAAAATCAATCGGTATCCATAGATTGGGATTGGGGAAATTTTGTAGTTGCGAAAGAATTTATGGAATATGGTTATGCTAAGAGCGGCAACATAGTGCTTTCAAATAAGGCTCCTTCCTTTCCTTTTATTCTTCTTCAAATAAAACCTGCAGACTGGATTAACTTTATTTATTTCCATGCCTGGCTTTCTTCAAACGTTATTGATTCAGTCCAGGTTGCTGAATATAAAAGAAACGTTTTTCGGAATAAGTATTTTGCATGGCATGCTTTAACAATTTCTCCTTTAAAAGGCTTAGACATTTCAGTAGGTGAATCTGTAGTATATAGTGATAAACTGGAACTAATATATTTTATGCCCGTAATGTTTTACTTTTTAGCCGATGATTATATAAGAGATCATGCCGACAAACCGGGTGATGCTAATTCTCAGTTCTTTGCCTCAGTAAGTTCAAAGGATCATTTAAAGAATACACATCTATATGGAACAGTTTTTATTGACGAATTAACTTTGCGGGGAATAGGAGGTTCAGTAATTCCTGATAATACAAGTGTACTTTTTAAGAACAGCCGCGTACAACTTGGGTATACTCTTGGTGCATCGGTGACTGATCTTCCTATTAATAATTTAACAACAACATTAGAGTACACAAAAATATATCCCTATGTTTATGGACATCATACACCCGCTCAAACATATACAAATGCGTCTTATGTTATGGGTCACTGGATGGGGCATAATGCGGATCTAATATATTTAGAGTTGCAATACAGAATTATAAGAGGTCTCCAGGCAAGCGTATGGGGAGAATATATTCGCAAAGGCAGTTCGGATTATAGCGGACAATATGCCGATACCCAGCCTCCTTTTTTATTCGGGCTAAAAAATTACTATAAATACTTTGGATTGAACATTAAATATGAACTAATGCATGAGTTAAATCTGGAAATTGGATTTAGGTCCAATGCTGTATCCAACGAAATAGATGAAGGTTTATTTGAAGATAATGATACGAACGAGTTTTCATTCTCGATGTACTATGGATTGTAAAGGGGCATTTTAGTCATTGGTCATTCAATTGTAACTTAATAACCGTTAACTCATATTTCGAGAACTCATTCGTTCCCCGTTAACTTCTCCAAAAGCAAAAATTGAACTATGAATTTGAAGCCTAAAAGTATATATTTAAAGTATATATTTTAGGAAATTGAATATGGACACAGCAAAAATATTTCAGAATGGCAAGAGTCAGGCTGTAAGACTTCCCAAAACTTACAGGTTAAAGGGAAAAGAGGCATATATAACCAAAGTTGGAGATGCTATTGTACTGCTGCCCAAAAAAAATAAGTGGGATTCTCTTATCTCCAGCTTAGATAAATTTTCAGATGATTTCATGTCTGCACGGATGCAGCCTGAGTTGGAAAACCGGGAAAGTCTTTTTGAATGAAGTACTTACTCGATACCAATACCTGCATCTACATTATAAAAAGAAAACCGGAGAAAGTAATAAAACGGTTCCTGGAATTTAAGCCGGGCGATATCGGAATTTCGAGCATTACTGTTGCGGAATTGAAATATGGAATCGAGAAAAGCAGCAGGCGTGATGAAAATATAATAGCGCTTAAACAATTTCTACAGCCATTATTAATACTCAATTATACCGACGAAGATGCTGAAGTATATGGAAAAATCAGGGCAATCCTTGAAGCAAAAGGAATCCCGATCGGTGCTATGGATTTACTAATCGCTTCTCAAGCTGTGGGCAGAAATTTAATTTTAGTTACAAATAACGAAAATGAATTCAGGCGGGTGAAGGGGATCAGAATCGAAAATTGGGCAAAGTAGGTCAATAGTCATTCGATTGTCATTCAAAAGTCATTAGGTTGTCACTAAGTAGTCCCGTCTTTATTTCATTTCCGCCTTCACTGAAGTTCCGGCGGACAAGACGCTGGACAAGTTTTATTCTTTTTAGGATAATACATAGTTTTAATTGTGTGGAAAGCAGCAAAACAAAGAATATCAATCCCTGTTTCACGTTTTATAAACTGTTAAAACAGTTAAATAAATTATAAGTTATTTTAAGTCACCGCAATAAATTGCGGTGTTAATAATGTGTGTTTTTTATTAATACATAGTTTTAATTGTGTGGAAAGCAGCAAAACAAAGAATATCAATCCCTGTTTCACGTTTTATAAACTGTTAAAACAGTTAAATAAATTATAAGTTATTTTAAGTCACCGCAATAAATTGCGGTGTTAATAATGTGTGTTTTTTATTAATACATAGTTTTAATTGTGTGGAAAGCAGCAAAACAAAGAATATCAATCCCTGTTTCACGTTTTATAAACTGTTAAAACAATTAAATAAATTATAAGTTATTTTAAGTCACCGCAATAAATTGCGGTGTTAATAATGTTTGTTTTTTATTAATACATAGTTTTAACTGTGTGGAAAGCAGCAAAACAAAAAATATCAATCCCCGTTTCACGTTTTATAAACTGTTAAAACAGTTAAATAAATTATAAGTTATTTTAAGTCACCGCAATAAATTGCGGTGTTAATAATGTGTGTTTCTAGATTTCAGTATAATTTTCATCGGGGTGTTGATGGGATAATTTCATTTTCTTAGATTAACAGGAGAGATTCAGGCATCAATCAACAAAAAATATAGGAAATACTATGATTAAGGAAAAAATTTTAAAAGCACTTAATAAACAGATCAATGAAGAACTATATTCTTCTTATGCTTATCTGGCTATGTCGACACATTTTACATCAGCAAGTCTGGATGGGTTTGCACATTGGTACAGACTGCAATCGCAGGAAGAATACGGACATGCAATGAAAATCCTGGATTACGTAAATGACAGGGGCGGAAAAGTTACACTTCTAAAAGTAGATCCGCCAAAAGCAGGGTGGAAAAGCCCGATTGAAGTTTTTAAAGAAACATATAACCAGGAAGTTGCTGTTTCTAAATCGATCAACGGTATAGTAGAACTTTCTCTTGCTGAAAAAGATTATGCTACAAATAATTTTATGCAATGGTTTATTAGCGAACAGGTCGAAGAAGAATCAACTGCATCAAAATTATTAGACAGAATGAAACTGATTGGTGATAATAAGAATGGTTTACTTATGCTTGATAAAGAATTGGGAATGAGAGCTTCGGCATCCTAGTTTTTAGGTGATTAAGTGCCCGTCACCTTAGAGGTGACGGGCACATGTTCAAAGCTTTCTAATTTTTTACATCTGCTAAAGGTATTGCGGTTCCCCTCATTGAATGAACTTTATTTGCAACAGGCAAAACAACTTCTTTACTAACTCTCTTTTCAAAATAATCTCTGAAACGTGTAACCATAAATTTAACCGGCCACGCCGCTGCTTCGCCGAGGGCACAAATTGTATTTCCTTCGATATTATTGGCAACGGATATAAGTAAATCGATATCCGAGATTGAACCATTCCCTGCAATAATTCTATTAAGAATTTTTAACATCCATCCGGTTCCTTCACGGCAAGGGGTACATTGTCCGCAGCTTTCATGGTAATAAAACTTAGCAATACGCGCTAAAACTTTTACAAGATCAGTATCTTCATCCATCACCATAACTCCCGCAGTACCAATTGCAGAACCGACTGTCTTTAATGATTCCGCATCCATTTTAACGCCTTCAATCTGGTCACCTCTTATTGGAGGCATAGAAGAGCCACCGGGAATTACACATAAAACTTTTTTATCTCCCGGTACACCGCCGCCATATTTATATATAAGATCTGTCAACAAAGTACCGCTCGGCAATTCATAGATTCCGGGTTTATTTATATGACCGCTTAATCCATAAAGTAAAGTTCCCGGATGTTTAGGTTCACCAATTGCAGAAAACCATTGCCATCCCTTATTTAATAATCGGGGGAACATTTGCAAGTGTTTCAATATTATTTATCGTAGTTGGACATCCCCACAAACCATTCTGTGCCGGGAAAGGCGGTTTTACTCTTGGATAACCTCTCTTCCCTTCAAGTGAATTCATCAATGCAGATTCCTCACCACAAATGTAAGCTCCTGCACCTTTATGAACATAAATATCGCAATAAAAATCTGCACCGAATTTCTGCTTCATCTTTTCGCCAACGTATCCCTGTGAGTAAGCGTCTTCCAAAGCTTTACTAAAAAGTTTTATCCATTTATGATATTCTCCACGAATATAGATATAAGCAGATTTTGCACCGATTGCATAAGCAGCAATTAAAATTCCTTCAATTAGTTGATGAGGATTAAATTCAAAAATCTGCCTGTCTTTAAATGAACCCGGTTCACTCTCATCGCCGTTTATGCAAAGATATTTGGGTTTAGCTGAAGTCTTAGGCATGAAACTCCATTTTAATCCTGCTGAGAAAGCCGCTCCTCCCCTGCCACGCAATCCTGATTTTTTAACCTGATCAATAATATCATCAGGAGATTGACCGAAAGCTTTTTTTGCAGCGGAATAACCACCGTTAGCTATATACACATCAATTTTATGAAAGTCTTTTATATCGGGGAGTACAATCTTTTCCATTTAATTTTTTTCTTTAAGGGAATTCAACAGCTGATCTACTTTTTCCTTATCAAGATTTTCATAGTAATCTTCATTCACTGCAATCATCGGTGCCGTTCCACAGGAGCCCATACACTCGACTTCTTCAAGAGAAAATATGCTGTCTTCAGTTACCTGCAAATTATTAATATTTAATTTTTGTTTTACCTGATCGAAAATATCATAACCACCTTTAAGCATACAGGAAACGTTTGTGCAAACCTGTATATGATATTTCCCCACCGGTTCCTGGTGATACATTGTATAAAAAGAAACGATGCCCAGAACATCTTCGGATGTCATTTCAAGAATGGATGCAACTTCTTTAATTACTTCTCCGGATATCCAGCCATTCTGTTCCTGTGCAATCCATAATGCAGCCATAACTGCCGGACGCTTAACAGGATATTTCTTTATCTCGTTTTCTATTCTCTCTAAATTCTCTTTTGAAAATTTAAATTCCATCTTCTTAATAATTGTTATTAATTATTTTAAAGCATGAATGCATTTTTGCATGTATGCATGATTTTACATGCATTCATCCATTCATGCATCCTACTTATCCGCCTCACCCATAACAGGATCTATACTTCCTATTATTGCAACAATATCAGATACCATCTGCCCTTTTACAAGCATTGGCAACGCCTGAAGATTTACCATCGAGGGAGAACGAATTTTACATTTCCAGGGATGACCTTCACCATTGCTGACCATGTAAAAACCAAGCTCCCCTTTAGGATTTTCTACAGCACTGTAAATTTCTCCAACAGGAGGATTGATACCAAAATTAACAATCATAAAATCGTGAATGAGTTCTTCCATCTTGCTATAAATTTCAGTCTTTTTAGGAAGAACTTTTTTAGGACTATTTGTCATCGTTTCTCCCTGGGGCATTTTATCAAGTACCTGTCGAATAATCTTTATACTTTCTCTTGTTTCATCTGCTCTTACAAAATACCTTGCTAAACAATCCCCTTCTTTATAAACCGGAACATTAAAATCCATTTCATTATAGAATAGATAAGGTGTAGCTCTACGAAGATCAAGTTCAACACCGCTTCCCCTTAAATTCGGTCCAGTAAATCCGATTTGAATAGCATCTTCTCCTGAAATAACGCCAACACCATCAAGACGTTCGACAAAAATACGATTTGTATTAAGAAGTCTTTCACACTCATCAAGATTAGGTTCATACTGATCAATAAACCATTTAACTTTTGCCAAAGCTTCCGGCTGAGCATCATTTGCAACTCCGCCAATTCGAGTATAGCTGTTTGTAAATCTTGCACCACAAAGAATATCCCATATATCGAGAATTTTTTCTCTTTCTCTTAATGTCCAGAGAAAAACAGTTAAAGCTCCAACGTCCATTGCAAGTGCACCGATAGCAACAAGATGAGAAGCAATTCTTGCTAATTCAGAAATCATCATTCTAATATATTGAGCACGTGGCGGCGCTTCAATTCCTGCAAGCTTTTCAACGGCTAAAACCCAGGCAACATTATTAGCCATTGGAGAAAGATAATCAAGCCGGTCAGTGTGAGGAATAAATTCATAATAGCTCATGTTTTCAGCCATCTTTTCGTAACCGCGATGCAAATAACCAAGTTCAGGAACACAAGCTATAACTGTTTCACCATCCAATCTTAAAAGTAATCTCAAAACACCATGAGTTGCAGGATGCTGTGGACCCATGTTCAAAATCATTTCATTCTCAAGAGCACCATCAACGGAAATGTCTGAATCAGTATTTAAAAGTGCCTGAAGTATTTTGGAGGGAACTTCTTCTTTTGCTATCCTTTCCATAAAATCAGTTTTCTTTCTTTGGTAATGGCAGCGAGCCGGGTATTCCCATCAAAGGGAAATCTTTTCTCAAAGGATAATATTCAAACTCCTCCGGCATATACATTCTTCTCAAGTCAGGATGATTTTTAAAAGTAATACCGTACATATCATAAGTTTCACGTTCATGCCAGTCTGCCGTTTTCCAGATCGAGGAAACCGATTCAATATTACAGCCTGCCTTGCCGTCAGGCAGGTCGGCTTCGTCTACATCTGCTTTTAATCTAAGGCGTGAATTCAATTTGAGAGAAAAGATATGATAAACAACCGTGAATCTGTTTTTTCTTCTTGCCCAATCTACAGCTGTAACATCTTCACATAATTTAAATTGAAGTTCTTCATCACTCTTCAAAAAATCAGCTATCAGAAACAATATGCTGCTTATCAAAAGCTACAGCAATCTGATCTTTATAATCAGTTATTTCAAATTTAATTTCCGGAAATTTTTCCGTGAGCTTCTTAGTAACGAGTTCTTTAAAATCCATAATCAATTAGTTTGTATTACCGGCAACTCCGGAAGAGGTTTGTCCTGGTAGTCTCTTGCTTTTGATCTTCCGATTTTTTCCTGTATCTGCATAAGCGCGTTTAAAAGATTATCGGGACGCGGTGGACAACCGGCAAGATAA
The DNA here is from genome assembly GCA_963792755.1 of uncultured Ignavibacteria bacterium. Lineage (GTDB taxonomy): Bacteria > Bacteroidota > Ignavibacteria > Ignavibacteriales > Ignavibacteriaceae > RBG-16-34-14. The sequence goes on along the minus strand of CAWBXQ010000009.1, from coordinate 527,598 downwards.
ATATCAACAGGCAGAAACTGATCTATTCCCTGTACAACCGAGTAGGACCTGTACATTCCACCAGAAGACGTGCATGCGCCCATTGCAATAACCCACTTGGGGTCAGGCATCTGGTCATAAATTTTTCTTACTACATGAGACATTTTATATGTAACTGTTCCGGCTACAATCATGCAATCAGATTGGCGCGGTGTAAAACGCATAACCTCTGAACCGAATCTTGCAATATCATATTTAGGATCGCCTGACGCCATCATTTCTATAGCACAGCAGGAAATTCCCATAGGCATCGGCCATACCGCACTTTTTCTTGCCCATGCAACCAGAGCATCAACAGAAGTCGTAAAAAAACCTTCCTTTGTCAACTTAGCTTCTAATCCCATTTAAAACCACCTTTCTTATACACATACAAATAGCCTAATTCAAGTACGACTAAAAAAATCACCATAGAAATAAAAACAGAAATACCCTGTTCATTAAACAATCTTCTAAATTGAACAGCCCACGGATAAACAAAAACAACTTCCAGATCGAAAATAATGAACAGCATTGCAATCAGATAATATTTTATCGAAACACGTTCGCTGGTGGTTCCGACAGGTTTCATTCCACTTTCATAAGTCGAAAGTTTTTCCGCATTGGGTCTTTTAGGACCAAAAATTTCGGATGAAAAAACAGTGGCGATTGCAAATATAGTCGCAAAGCCGAAAACTGCTAAAATTGGGAGATATTCAAGGATCATTAATTGACGAAATTTGTTTTTAACTAAATCAAAATTATCCAAAAATTGCCTGATTGTCAATTTAAAGAGAAGTACCCATGTTGTCAGACTTGAACATTTTCATGAAATTATTTCCACTTTTAAATAAATAGCAAACTCTCTATTTTGCGGTTAAAACTCAATTGCTTTGTTCTTAAGTGAAAATAATTAGAATTGCTTCAGTACTGCTTTTATCACTTCTACTTTACAATGGCTGCGAACACCCTACAAACACAATGGATGGCTCTAATCCTCTTGCTGTTCCTACCGGTTTATATGTGTATTATGCATCAGACAGGGAAATTACAATTGGCTGGCAATCAAGCAGTGAAGGCGATATCAAGGGATATAATATTTATTGTAGAACCGATTCAACAGAATCGAAAAAAAATTGATTATACTAGTGATAGTTATTATTTCGATGATTCTCTGGAATATAGCGTGACTTATTATTATAAAATTTACCTTGGCTCAAGAAACAGCCAGGATCCTAATAGCATTTCACATTTAAAGAATAAAGGATGAGAAAAAAAAATAAGAACATACTGAAATACTTAAGAATTTTTTTATTGATTTTTGTTTTTACTTGTTATTCATAAACAGCACCTTAGTATTTTCTCAAACTTCTTCAGACAGTCTTGATTATATCCCGCTTACTAAATCTATTAATCTTCTTAGCTCGTATTTCGATAAACAATTAAATACGTACTCTTTAAATACCGGATTCGCCTACAACCAGGACTTAAGCGATTTTAATTTCAAAATTTTTGAAAACTTTAATTCCAAACTTGTCAAGTCAGGTGCAAACAACAGAAGAGATGAACAAAACTTTTCTTTATTAACATCTTATAAAATATCGTCCACTTTTAGTTCCGGAATTTCAGTTGATAATAAAATTTTATCCGACAGCAGGCAAATTGAAATTAACCAGGCATCAATATCTAATGTTTCATTATTTACTCTTTACTCCCCAGAACCTGATATGGTGTTTTCTCCTTTCATCGGGTATTCAAACAACCGGCAGATTGGTGAAAATGATTATGGTCTGATTTATGGGATTGAGGGGACAGCAAATGAAACTAATCTTTCGGATTTAAATCTAAGTGCTCAGTTAAAGTTAAGCAATGAAGATATTTCTCCAAGAAAAAACCTTATAAGATATTTAAATCTCCTTCTTAATAATAATTTTACAGAGAATGTTTCCAATACAATCAGTGCAATGTTTACGCAAAACAGAAAAGATTTTTATTATACTGCAGATCAGCAAACTTCATCTGAATTTAACATTGTTAACAATATACAGAGTAGAATTGAAACAGCGTATTCTCTTGAAGACCATGTTCGTTTCGGAAATTTCTTTAACATCTTTACACTAGACTCAAGAGGTAATGTAAGCTGGCGCGATATAGACAGGGATACTCGTTACATGCCATGCAATTATTACTTCAAGTTCTGTTTATGATACAAAGGTTAATGAGCTAAGAGTAGAATTTGAATCTGTGATGAGCTACAAATCAAAATTCTTTTCCGGGAACATTAGAGGATTAATCACGGAAAGAGATGAAAAAAACATAACTAAAAATTACGGCAACAACGATTTCTATTTTGAAGAAAGATCGAACCAGGAAAGTCAAAAAAATAATAATTCCACAAGAGCATCTTTATCTTTTTCAGGTGATTTTAATCTCTCTGAGAAAGATAAATTATCTCTTAGCTTTCTTGCAAAATAAATTGCGCTATGACACACCGAGCGAGGAAAATTTTGACGACAGGGACGAAATACTTTCGATATTGCGCTTAAGATACTCAAGATTTCTTACACCATTTTTTGAAGCATTCGTAAGTACTGAAGGAACATACAGCCACATTGTTTATTTGTTTTCTGAAAAGAGCTCTAACAATAATATAAACAGGGTTTTAAAGTTCGCAGCAGGCGGAAATTATACAGGTAAAAATGTCAGTTCCCTAAATACTTTCGAGGTATCTGCAAATTATACGGTCTACGATTTTGAAGATCTTAACCCGAATTTCAAAAGTTTCTCTTTTCGGCAGTTTACAGCAACAGACTCATCCAGTATTAAGATATTTAAAGATTTATCTTTAGACAACGATGGTTATTTAAAGCTTTCCGAGCAGGGAGATTTCCAATGGTCATCATTTTCTGCCCAACCGACACGCTATTTAGAGGAGATTTATGCGGAACCAAAAATCGTTTACAATTTAAACGGCATACTTTTAGCTTCCGGAATAAGATATTTCTCTTTAAAAGCATACAATTATAAAGTGCAAGAAAAAATTCCCGATTCAAAATACATTAGCATCGGGCCTTTAATGGAAATCTTTTTTTTAATTAAAAAAACTCTTTACTTTAGAATATACGGATGGTATGAATTCATTTCAGCTAATAGTGCCCCCAATCAAGAGCAGGCAAACTTCACAATGCAGATGAATTGGAATTTTTAATTGAATTAGAAATATTTTTCCTTATTTTTACTACAAAACCCAGGTAACTTTTGGCTGAAAATCATTATCATCTGGAAATCGACAGCGACCCGAACAATCTTATCACGGTGGAGGAATTCGTCAATTACTTTGGAATGGACTTAGGAATTGATGAAGATAAAATGTCGGGACTTATGCTATCTGTTACAGAAGCAACAACCAATGCGATTATACACGCCAACAAATGTGATATTACTAAAAAAGTAGAGTTAGATGTTTTTGTTAATGATGGGTATATAACAATAAAAGTTAAGGATGAAGGTAAAGGTTTCGATCCAACCAAAGTTCCTGATCCAACAGAACCGGAAAATCTTCTTAAAGATTCAGGAAGAGGTCTGTATCTAATGCGGATTTATATGGATGATCTGAAATACAATATGACCCCAACAGGAACTGAAACAATCCTAACTCTAAAAACTAAATAATTATATTTTAAGTTTATTAATATTACCCAAAACATCTTCAGCCGATTTTTTCAATGCGCTTAGTTCTTCAGGCAAAAGATTTAACTTAACAATATTTAGTATTCCTTCTTTCCCAAGTCTTACCGGCACACCGCAAAAAACATTTTCAAGATCATATTCACCTGTTAGAAAAGCAGAGCAAGGCAAAATGCGTTTTTTATTTTTCACAATTGATTCTACCATCTCAACTGCAGCGGAAGAAGGTGCATAGTAAGCACTTCCTGTTTTAAGATAATTTACGATCTCAATTCCTCCTTTACGCGTTCTCTCAACAAGCTTATCTATTTTATCTTTGCTTAAAAATTCGGTGATAGGAATTCCCCCAATAGTTGTGTAACGAACTAAAGGAACCATAGAATCACCGTGACCGCCAAGTACCATGGCATCTACATCTTTTACAGAAACTTTAATTTCATCTGCAATAAAAGTTCTGAATCGAGCTGTGTCGAGAATTCCAGCCATTCCCATCACACGATGTTTCTCAAATCCGCTTATTTTAAAAGCAACGTAAGTCATAACATCAAGAGGATTAGAAACAACAATTATAATTGCCTGTGGAGATTGTTCAACAGATTTTTCCGTAACAGATCTTACTATATCGGCATTTGCAATTAAAAGATCATCCCGGCTCATTCCCGGCTTTCTTGCAAGACCGGCAGTGATTACTATAATATCAGAATTTTTTGTGTCGTTATAATCGTTTGTTCCTTTTATGTAAGTATCAAAAGATTCAACCGGTCCGCTCTCCAACATATCAAGTGCTTTTCCCTTGAGGTATTCCTTCAACTACATCAAGAAGAACAATTTCTTCGGCAAGTTCCTTTTCTGCAAGCCGTTGCGCAGTAGTCGCACCAACATTGCCTGCACCTATAACAGTAATCTTTTTCATAATACTAAAGATAGCTCAAGTGTAAGTTCAAGTTCAAGTGTAAGTACAAAAGTTTAGAATAAAAACCACTTAAACTTGCTCTTGCACATGCACTTGTTTCTGCAATTTATCTTTGCATATCGCTCAGGACATTTTTATTTTACATTTAATATTTTTTAAGATAAAAATTAAAAGGGCGAAGAAATGTCACGGAAAAAAATTGCTTTAATCGGCGGCGGGCAAATAGGTGGGGTGCTCGCTCAATTGGCAGCATCAAAACAACTTGGTGATGTTGTAATGTTTGATATTGTTGAAGATTTGCCGCAGGGGAAAACTCTTGATGTTGCTGAGGCAGCGAGAGTCGATGGTTTTGATGCTAATGTAACCGGAACAAATGATTACAAAGATATTAGCGGCGCTGATCTTGTAATCATTACTGCAGGGCTACCGCGCAAACCTGGTATGAGCAGAGACGATTTGCTTACCACAAATGCTAAAATTATGAAATCAGTCGCTGAGAATGTTAAACAATATGCACCAAATTCAATTGTTATTATTATTTCAAATCCTCTGGATGCAATGGTAACTCTTTTCAAAAAAGTCACCGGTTTCCCCGCAAATAAAGTTTTAGGACAAGCAGGTGTACTTGACTCATCCCGCTTTTCATCTTTCATTGCATGGGAACTCGGAGTATCAGTTAAGGATGTTAACGCAATGGTTCTCGGAGGTCACGGCGACAGCATGGTTCCAATCATTAGGTACGCCAATGTAAACGGCATTCCCGTAATGGAACTGCTTGAAAGAAAGTACAATGATAAAGCCAAAGCAAAAGATGTAATGAATAAACTTGTCGAGAGAACAAAAATGGCTGGCGGTGAAGTTGTAAAGCTTCTTAAAACCGGTTCAGCTTTTTATTCGCCGGCAGCTTCTGCAATTGCTATGGCAAAATCAATCATTTTTGATGAAAAAAGAGTTTTGCCTGTTTGCGCTTTTCTTAATGGTGAATTCGGTGTTAACGGATATTATGTCGGAGTTCCGGCTGTACTTGGTTCAAACGGAGTTGAAAAAATAATTGAGTTTGAACTGGATTCAGAGGAAAGAGCTTTACTTGATAATTCAGTTAATGCAGTTAAAACTTTAGTAGTTGATATGGAGAGGTTGGGACTTTAAGAGCACAGAGTAAGTGCAAGTTCAAAGACTTGCACTTGAACTAAGATTTTGGATAAACGTTGACGAACTTCCTGTCTCCTCTTTTCGTCTCAAACTTTACTACGCCATCGGCAACAGCAAAAAGAGTATCGTCTCCGCCTTTACTTACATTAGTCCCAGGATGAAATTTTGTTCCTCTTTGTCTTATAAGAATATTTCCTGCAATAACATTTTCACCACCAAATTTTTTAACTCCGAGACGCTGTGCATTGCTGTCTCTTCCGTTTCTTGTTGAACCCTGACCTTTTTTATGAGCCATTATTCAGTCTCCTTCTCTTTTGCTTCTTTTCCTTTAGCAATCTTGGTTATTTCAATTCTTGTCAGTAATTGTCGGTGCCCATTACTTTTTTGATAACCCGTTCTTCTTTTCTTTTTGAAAACGATTACTTTATCATCTCTCAAATGTTCAAGAATCTTTGCAGTAACTTTAGCTCCACTAACAGACGGATTACCAACCTTTGTTCCTTTGTCGTCAGTCAATAATAAAACATTATCAAAAGTTACATTAGCTTCCGCTTCTTCTTTAAGTCTCGGAACATTGTACTTCCCTTTTTCAGAAACTTTAAACTGCTGACCAGCAATTTCAACAACTGCTACCATTTATATCCTCTTTTCTTAAAAATCAGACTCTAAAGTTAAAAAAATGGGAGATTCAAAGCAATTAAAGACGGTGCAAAAAAACCGTTAAAAACGGTTACTAATCTAAATATTTTCACAGGTTAACCCCTGACTTAAGTCAGGGGTTAATAGAACTAAGCTATTATAATAACCATTTCAACGGTTTCCCCATAATCGTGTTATTTTTTTAACAAGAAAAAATTATATTTGCTATTGTATTTTCTCAATTAACAGGGGAGAAAAGAAATGACTTCAAAAAAACTTATCGAAGAATTCTTATCTGAAAAGAATATTGCCATTGTCGGTGTTTCCCGTTTCGGGAAGAAATTTGGTTATACGCTTTTCAAAGATTTAAAAACAAAAGGGTACAACGTTTACCCGGTTAACCCGAATGCAGCTTTTATTGACTATGACAAATGTTATCCGAGTCTTTTAGCATTGAGAGGAAAAGTTGAAGCAGCAATTCTTGTTGTTCCTCCTTTTGCAACAAAAGAAGTTGTAAAGGATGCCTACTCTGCGGGAATTAAAAAAATCTGGATGCAGTTAGGATCTGAATCTGAAGAAGCTGTTATTTTTTGCCAGGAAATGAAAATAGATGTTATAAAAAATGAATGTGTTTTAATGTTTGCAGAACCAGCAGCATTTTTTCACAAAGCCCACAGATGGGTTAATGGTTTGGTTGGAAGGTTGCCGGGATAGTATCACTTCTTCAACTTAAACGAAAACTCGCTTCCGACTCCTAATTCACTTTTAACTTCTATTTTGGAGTTGTGTGCTTCTACAATATGCTTTACAATCGCAAGTCCTAAACCGGTTCCGCCAACTGCGCGTGAGCGGGCTTTATCTACTCTATAAAATCTTTCAAATATTCTTGCAATATCTTCCTGCGAAATTCCGATTCCTGTATCTTTAATAATAATTTTCCCGAACTTCGGTTCTTCTTCTACAAGGACTTCAACTTTTCCCTGCTCTGTATATTTTATTGCATTCATAATAAGGTTTGTAAACACCTGTTTCAGTCTAACCTTATCACCAAACAACTGCAATCCGTCTCTTGCAGGGAAATAAACAAGCTTAATATTTTTTTCATTAGCCAGCGGCATCATTTCCTGGATGATCTGATTTATATATTCATTAATATTAAAATAGCGGTAGCTCATTCTCATCTCACCGGACTCGATCATAGAAATGTCTATCAGATCATTAATCAGTACGTTAAGATTTAGAGTATGCTGATTAGCTTTATCGAGGAAATACTTATTAACGTTTTTATCGTCCAGTGCGCCATCGAGTAGCGTTTCAATATAACCCTGTATTGCAAAAATAGGAGTTCTTAATTCGTGGGAAACATTTGCAAGAAATTCCGTTCGCATTTTTTCGAGTTTTTTAAGATACTCTATATCATTCTTATCTTTTTCAAACATTTGTTGAATTTCATCTTCGAGAGCGCGCAGGTTTTCACTCAATTTTATTTCGGAAGGATAGTTGAAAGAATTTTTTCTTATTCCTGCTACAACAGATTTAACTTCGTTTAGTTCCTTCTTTCTTTTATATCCTATTTGATTCAGAAATACAAAGCTTAAAACTAAAAGCAGTATGATAAGCGTATAAACAATTATTTTATTATTTATAACAAGGAAGAAGAAGAGAATAAAAATTGAGTCAAAGAATAAAAATTCTTTAAGATATACTTTAGCTGAGGAAAGATTATTTTTTACTTCATTCCACACTTTTGAACCGATATCCCACCCCTTTGACTGTTTCTATAAGGTCGGAATACTCACCAAGTTTTTCTCTGATTTTCCTGATATGAACATCTACCGTACGATCGACAACATAAACTTCGGGACCCCAAACATCCTTAAGCAAAACTTCCCTTCCGAAAACTCTCCCGGGATTATTTGCAAGATAATAAAGCACTTCAAATTCTTTGCGTGGAAAAATTTTAATCTTTCCGTCAATGCTCACTTCATACTTGTCTTTATCGATCATAAGTGGACCGATCTTTACTCTCGGTGGAGATTTTTTCCCTTCATCTTTCAAAGAACCCCTGAGATTAGCTTTAACTCTCGCAATTAGCTTTCGCGGCGAAATCGGTTTTTGAATATAATCACTCGCACCAAGTTCCAGCCCTTTTATTTCATTCACTTCACCGGCTTTAGCAGTTAAGAAGATTATAGGTGTGTGTTCAAAACCTTTAGTAGCGCGGATTTTTTTACAAACTTCATAACCATCCATTTTAGGCATCATTATATCGAGAAGAATAAGATCGGGATTCTCTTTTATTTTTTCGAGCGTCTCGAGACCATCATAAGCAGCAATTACATCGAACCCTTCCTGCTTAAGGTTGTATTCTAAAAATTCTACAATATCTTTTTCATCGTCTGCAAGTAATATTTTTTTCATAAGATTTTATAATCCGATTTCAGTTTTTTGTTTAGCCGATTGATACATTGCATCAATAATTTTTAATCTAAGCAAAGCCTGTTCACCCGAGGAAAAAACAGGATTCAAGCCTCGAACTGCTCCAATAAAACTTTTTAATTCATTAAGATAAGATTTTTTAAAAGCACTAACCGGACTTTCCGATTGAGAAGGTGTAAGATCAATAAATTGTGCATCAATTTTTTTATAAATCCGGAAAGGGCTTAACGAAGCGGCACCTTTTGTTCCATAAACTGTAAGATAAAAAATATCTTTTTCTACAGGCAGCGACCAGCTTGTTTCTATATTAATAGCCGAAGAATTTTTACATCTCAGAAAGCTTAATGCTGTATCTTCGACATTCTTAGTATTCTGGTTATAACATTGTGTTGTAACCGAAGTGACGGCAGGATAATCGAGCAGCCATAATGAAAGATCAAGAAGAGAAATACCGAGATCAACAATAACTCCTCCACCCGATTCTTCTTTTTTAGTAAACCATTTCTGTGCACTGCTTTGTCTTCTTATCCACCCGCATTTAATGTAGAACGGATCACCAATTTCCCCGGCTCCCAAAATACTTCTTAATATCATTGCATCCGGTCTGTATCTCAGGTTCATTCCAACCATAATTTTCTTTTTATTTTTTTTAGCAGTATCTAGAATAACTTTTCCTTCAGCGTATGTCCTAGCAAGAGGTTTTTCAACAAGCACATCTTTTTTTGCTTTAAGTGATGCAACCGCCATCTCTTTGTGCGTGCCCGTGGGTGTTGCAATAATTACGGCATCAACATCGCTCTTTTCCAAGAGTTCATTATAATCCGAATATCTCTCTTTAATATTAAACTTATCAGCAATTGTATTAAGACGCGCACTGTTTATCTCTGCAACAGAAACTACATTGACATTACTCATTTTTGCAAGGTTCGGCAAGTGAACCAACTGAGCTATACTGCCAAGTCCTACAACAGCAACTTTTGTTTTTTCCATTTTATTTTAGATTAGACTGCTACTTCGTGATTTATAGTTTTCTTCCCTGTAAAGGATTTAACTTTTTTAGCTATCCCCTCGGGATCAATTCCAAGTAAAGAATGAAGTTCTTTTTGTGTACCGTGATCTACAAACTTATCAGGCAAACCTATTCTGAGAACATCATTCTTATAATTTTTTTCTGCAAAGTATTCAAGTATGCCGCTGCCAAAACCACCAACCAAAGTACTCTCTTCGAGTGTAACTATTTTATTATGCCTCGAAACAATATCATCAAGCATTTTTGTATCGAGAGGTTTTATGAATCTCATATTTATAACTTCACAATGAATTCCTTCTGCTTCAAGTTTTTCAGCAGCTTTAAGTGAATAATCAACCATTGAACCAACTGCAAGAAGAGCGGCATCTTCTCCCTTTGTTAATCTTTCACTTTTCCCAATCTCGATAAGATCAAAGCCATCTTTTAATGTAACGCCAAGCGCAGAACCACGCGGATATCTCAAAGCAATCGGACCTTCTTTATACTTAACTGCTGTATAAAGCATATCTCTTAATTCAGATTCATCCTTCGGAGCCATTACAACCATTCCGGGAATTAGCCTTAGATAAGTTAAATCAAAAGCACCATGATGAGTTGGACCATCGGCTCCAACTAATCCTGCCCTGTCGAGTACAAAAACAACATGAAGATGCTGCAAACTTACATCGTGTACTATCTGGTCAAAAGCTCTTTGAAGAAATGTAGAATAAATAGCAACAACCGGAACGACTCCCTGAGTTGCAAGTCCGGCAGCAAAGGTAACAGAATGTTCTTCGGCAATACCAACATCAAAATAATTTTTAGGAAATTCTTTTTGAAGTAAATCAAGACCGGTTCCATCAGGCATTGCACCGGTGATTCCAACAACTAAAGGATTTTCCTTTACAATTTCTGTAAGTGCCTGACCGAAAATTTTTGTGTATGATACTGCTCCGCCAGACTTATGAGCTTTACCTGTAAGTTTATCAAAAGGAGTTGAAGCATGAAGCTTTTGATTGTGAGTTTCGGCAGGTTTATAACCTTTTCCTTTTTGAGTTATAACGTGAATAAGAACAGGGCCCTTAAGGTCTTTAACCTGATCAAAGATTTTCAGCAACTGGTGGAGATTGTGTCCGTTAACAGGACCAAAATATCTAAAGCCGAGAGCTTCGAAAAGCATACCCGGAGTGATTACAGCTTTAATTCCTCCTTCGAGTCTGACTGCAATTTTTCTCAGCCTGTCTCCAAAATGATCTAACTTACCGGTGAGATCCCAGATCTGTCCTTTAAATTTATTGTAATCAGGATGAGCAATCATTTCGGTAAAATAATTTGATATCTGCCATACATTCGGAGCAATAGACATATTGTTATCATTAAGAACAACAGTAATATCAGTTTTAATCAGACCGGAATTGTTCATTGCTTCATAAGCCATTCCGCCGGTCATTGCCCCATCACCAATAATTGCAACAACTTTTTTATGAGTGTTGTTAATATCTCTTGCAACAGCCATTCCCAAAGCTGCAGAAATTGAAGTTGAAGCATGCCCGGCACCGAAAGTATCATATTCACTTTCAGTTCTTTTAAGAAAGCCGCTAATTCCGTTTAGTTGCCTGATAGTTTTTAATAAGTCTTTTCTGCCGGTTACAATTTTATGTGGATAAGCCTGATGCCCTGTATCCCAAACTACAAGATCGTCGGGAGTGTTAAAAGCTTTATGAATTGCTACTGTTAACTCAACTGTACCAAGTCCTCCTCCAAAATGACCTCCAACTTCGGAAACAGCATCGATTAAGTATTCACGGATATCGCCGCACAATTTTTTAAGCTCGGGAAGATCGAGTTTTCTTATATCCGATGGATAATTAATTTTAGATAGTACTTCGTACTTTTCCTTATCAATCATTTTAACCCTAAGTTATTCTTCATCAAATAAATTTCCTTCAAGAGGCAAATCTTCGATTTTCTTTTTTAGTTCAGTAACTTTTAGTTCTGCCGACTTAAGAGAATTGAGACAAAAACGGGAAAGCGTAATTCCTTCTTCATACAACTTCAATGCGTCTTCAAGTTCAATCTCTTCACTTTCAAGAAGATTTGTAATTTCCTCAAGACGTACAAGTGAGTTTTTAAAGGACTTTTTTTCGTTTTTCCTACTCATTCAAATCCGAACCAGATGATACAATAAAAATAACTAATTTTTCTTAATAACTGTTAATTCATCGTCATAAAATTTCAGAACTGCGGAATTTTTAGAATTAAATTTGGCAGAACGCGTAACAAATTTAGAATCCTGGGAAACAAGTACAAATCCCCTTTTCAAAGCTTTCTGAATATCGTGTGTTTCAAGGGATTTTACCGCTAATTCTACTTTGTTTTTTCTTAGTTTGATATTATGATCGAAATTATTTATAAGCTTGTAAATTACTCCATCTAATCTTTGCGACCGGTTTCTGATTATTTCCTGCGGTATTCTGAAGCCGTAAGAATTTAAAGCATCAACAATTTCTCTTTTAAATAATTGAATTTCTCAGACATAATCTGCGACGATCTTTCGGAGAAATAATTGAGTAATCCTACAATATCTTCCATCTTTGGAGTTGCTAATTCCATTGCAGCCGAAGGAGTTGGCGCTCTCAGGTCAGCAACAAAATCAGCAATTGTAAAATCTATTTCATGACCAACTCCGGATATAACAGGAATCTTTGATTTGAAAATTTCTCTCGCAACAATTTCTTCATTGAAAGCCCACAAGTCTTCAATTGAACCGCCGCCGCGAGCGAGTATAATTACATCAACGTCACTGGATTTATTTAAAAGTCTTAATGATTGAACTATGCTTTCAGCAGCTCCGCTTCCCTGCACTCTTGCAGGAACAACTATCAATTCAACTAAGGGATATCTTCTTTCAGCAACACTTACCATATCACGAAATGCTGCACTATCTTCCGCAGTTACAATTCCAATCTTAGAAGGAAATTGAGGAATAGGTTTTTTATGTTCTTCATCAAATAATCCTTCATCGGCAAGTTTCTGCTTCAACAATTCAAATGCAGCCTGCAGTTCTCCTGCACCTGCCGGTTTCATCGAACGAACATCGAGCTGATAATTCCCTCTTGGTGGATAAACTGTAATCTTTCCCGTTAACAATTACTTTCATTCCATCCTGTGGAGTGAAAAAGACAAAGTGTTATAACCTTTCCACATTGTGCAGGAAAGAACTGCGTTTGAATCTTTAACACTAAAATACCAGTGACCGGAAACGTGAGGCTTGAAGTTTGAGATTTCTCCAATCACAGAAACATAAGAGAAATTTTCTTCAAGAGAAGATTTAATCTGGTTGGTTAATTCAGATACTGTTAAAGTTTCTGGTGTAAACATAAATGGCTGATTAAAAGTAGAACGAAAAGAAACTTGAATAAAGTCCTAAAGATATTTCATGAAAATTGCTTTCAGGTTCGCCTGGTTTAAAGTTAAACCTATAACGAGTATAGACAGTAAAAGTATTAAATATCTTAACCCAGCCGATTGAAAGTTCGGGACTAAGTCCATTAAACCCATTGAAGTCTGTAAATCCACTAAGACCGGGAGAAATATATTGTATGCCGGGAATCTCTATAAAATGTTTATATCCAATTCTTAAAAAATTTTGCTTCGGAGCTTTGAAGATATGAGAATACTCTGCTGAGATATAACCTGCCGGGTACCTGAAACTTCCGCGAAAAGTAACAAGAGCTATTTCTTTTGTAAGGCTGAAATAATTTTTGTCTTTAGTTATTACCATTGCAGGATTCGGAAGAAGAAAAACTGTCCCGCCAAACAAACAAAGCAGAAGAAAATTAGATTCTGATTGCATCTTAATTTCTTCCTGCTGCTCGAACTCGAATTTTTCACTTCGATTTATATTACCTGCAGAATCTTCTACAAAAATTGTATAAGGTACAACCTTGGATTTGAAATGAACCTTTGTAAGATCAAGAGTTAATTTATGCTCTTCCGCTAAAGTATCGGAAATTATAATCTCTGGTTGATCATCAAAAATAATTTTTGATTTGGCAGGCTTGCTTGTAAAAAAGGATAAATGAAAAACGTTAGGATTATCAGGTGGAACGAAGGAATCAATTATATAAACTTCTGTGGAATCAGCATTTTCATCCTGCGCAAAACCAGTAAAACAAAGCAGCAGAACAAGTAAACTTAAATTTTGTACAAATCTCATTTCCTGCCTTTCAATGAAATAAAAAATCGAATGTAGAAATTTAGGATAAAAAATAAAAAAGGTCACATACGTAATTAGTACATGACCCAATTTAATCTTTTTTTTGATTAACTATAAGACTAAACAACCTTCAAACATTCATCGAGATCTGTAAGAATATCGTTTACATCTTCAACACCGATTGCAATTCTCACTCCTCCCGGATCAATACCGGATTCGGGAAGTTTCTCAGCGGGTATCATAGAATGAGTCATAGAAGCAGGATGCTCGATTAAAGTTCTTGTATGACCGAGGCTTACTGCAAGCGTCATTGTATAAGCATTGTTTGCAACCTGGTTAATAAAAGTTCTCCCATTTTCTTTCCCTTCGTGTGCGGAATCTCCTTTAAGTACAAAATAGATTAAACTTCCGGGTGCAAAATTTCCGTTGAAATCAACCATCTGTTTCTTTGCAATTTCATAACCGGGATGCGAAGGAAGCCCCGGATATTTTACATATTCAATTTTCGGATGACTGCTAAGATACTCTGCAATCCTCATTGCAGATTTCATTTGCTGTTTTATTCTTAAAGGCAAAGTTGCTAAACCATAAGTGAGAATATTCCATGCACTCTTGTTACTAAGAACAGCACCAAAATCTTTCCTGTATAAAAGAAGAATATCTTTATAAGCCATTCTGCCAATTACAACACCGCCCATATCAGTTCCAAATCCGCCAAGACCTTTTGTAAGCGAGTTAACTGAAAAATCAGCGCCAAGTTCAACCGGTCTCTGGCAGTAAGGTGTGGCAAATGTATTATCAACAACAATTCTTATTTTATTTTTTATATCTCTTGTTTGATTTATTTCATCAACAATTCTCTTTAACTCTTCTATATCGATTATATCGAGATTAGGATTTGCGGGAGATTCTAAAAAAATAACTTTTGTTTTGCTGGTCAGAACATCAAAAATCTTTTGCGGATCGGTTAGATCGACAAAGCTGGTTTTAATATTATATCTTGGAAGCCAGTTTGTGATTAACGAATAAGTACATCCATAAAGAGTTTTATGAGCGATAATTTCATCACCTGCTTTTGTAAGCACGCCAATAATCCCGGAAATTGCACCCATACCTGTTGCGAAGGTGACAGCCATTTCACCTCTCTCGACATAAGCAAGATTCTCTTCGAGGATTTCCTTATTCGGTTCACCGAGCCTGTCATAAATATAAATAGGCATTGGCTCGATGCCCGTTTCAGGAGAGTGAGCAAACTCCTGGAAACCTTCAGCGCCTCTTTCAACGGAATCTAATCTATAGATTACGGAAGAGGAAATTGGCGGAAGTACGTGATGTGAATAGTCCCATTTCTTTGTGAAGTTTTTCCCATAAATTAAATGGGTGTCCATCGAATAACGAGTATCATCAACACCCCGTGATTCTTCTTCAGGTTTTACCTTTGTATCCATTGTTTCCCCTATAAAAATTTTAGTTTATATATTGATGTAAACATAGTTATAATTATTTCCATTTACAGTGCTGTTAATAAGAAACGTAAAGTTAATTATTAACAACCACCAATTATTCTTTTTGATTCTTTCTTTGGAATTACTTTGTTTTTATTCTGTTCAATAAGAACAGGAATTACTTCACTTGCTTTTTCCCTGAAACGAAAAGTATCTGCCTCTCTTCTTGTTTTAATTTCTGGTGGCATTTTAAAATCAAGAATTTCTTTTTTGAATTCATTTAATCCGCCTTTCAGAAAAACCGGTTCCACATATCCTAATTTATCTGCCAATATTGCTGCTTTTTTAGAAGTCATTTCATCATCGGCAATAAAAATATTTTTCTTATGCTTAATCGTCATAACTCTTTCAGCACTTTTGTTAAAGAGTTCATTCAAAGAAAATGATAATGACTTTGGGAGGCTCAACTTTTTAAATTCTTCTGCAGAACGAACATCAATTATCTGAATTGATTTATCATTATCCATAATTCTGAAAGCTAATTCATCAGGAGTCATTGATTTTATTTCATAAGAATTAAAGTAAGATTCATTTTTAATTTCGTTCAGATATGTCTCTTTTATATCCGGCAGGAAGAATGCTGAGAAACCAATTATGAATGCTAAACCTGTTAAGCCAACATATATTTTTACAGGACGAAATTCTGGGTTCGGTTTCCCGTTAACTTTATTTTCTACAAATGTCGTTGCCCAAAATGCAAATACAGCAACTGCAGTTAAAAGGAATGCAAATAATCCCTGTGACATTCCGAGTGTATCAAATATTCTAACATATCCCCAATTTTCTGCTTTGTACAGATTTTCAAAGATTGGATATCCTTCTGCAAAGATTAAAACTCCGATAAATGATCCTGCAATAAAAATCATTGCATCAATTTTGCCGATTGCTGCTGCACAAACACTTGTGCCGGGACAAAAGCCCCCAACAACAAATCCAAGCCCCATAATAAATCCTCCAACCAAAGCCGACCATAAAAATGTCGGATTTATATAGATAAGATTTATATCGAGCAACCCGAAATGTCCAAGAGCAACAACGCCAAGCATTGCGGTAACTCCCGCAGTAAAGAAAACTCTCAGGACGGTAAAATCGTATCCGTAAAATAATCCAACTAATTTTTTAGAAGTTGAAAACCCTGCCTGCTCGAGGATAAATCCAAAGGCTATTCCAATAAAGAGAGCAACAACAAAGTTTAATTCATTTCCAATTATATCAGGAACTAAAGGTCCCATTTCAATTTCCCTTCCTTAAACTGTTAAAACAGTTACAAAAATATTTTGTTCTTATTAACCCACGGCTTAAGCCGTGGGTTAACGTAAATATAAAATTATCGTCAACCGTTTCAACGGTTTTTAATACGAGTTGCAATTTCATATCCACAATTTTCTAAAAAAATAAGCGAATATATAAGCACCACCGAATATTGCCATCATAGTTATAATTCCACCTGTTGAAAGAACTGCCATGCCGCTTAATGCAGCGCCACTTGTGCATCCTCTTCCAAGCTGGGCACCAAAGCCAAATAATAATCCACCAAAGAGTGCGGCAATAACTCGTGTTCTAACCTGAAGTTTAGGTGAAGATTCAAAAGTGAATTTTAATCTGTTGGAAATTAATCCAGATATAAAAGCACCGATTACGACACCTATAACTTCAAACACAAGCCAGTTCTTTAAAGGATTATTCTGATGCTCAGTAAGATATTCCTCATAAAATTTTGATTGTTCAGTATGAGAAGGGGCAACAGTCTGAACAACTGCAACCAACCCGCTTTTAATTGCACCGCTTGCACCGAGTCCTCTTCCCGTAATGTATATCGTTCCTAAAAGAAGTAATCCTAAAAGGAATCCTGCGAGGTATGGATTCATATATTTTGTAGAGTTCATAAAATTATCCTTTGAAATTAATTTTTATAATGTCATCCCGAACTCGTTTCGGGATCTTAATTATTTTAGAAGATGCTGAAACCTGCTTCGATTTTGCAAAGCAAGGCAAGTAAATTCATCATGACATTAACTCAATAAATCATCAGCTAAAACTTTTTCTTTCTGTTCCTGTTTCTTTTCTTGCTCCTGACCTTGCACTTGCTCTTGATCATCTTCTATTTCTTCATAACCCGTAATCATCGCTTTTAAATTTGATGTAATAGTTGTCCCCGTTGTTATCAAATACAAATGTGCAATAAGAAAAGCGATCAGAAGAAAAGCTCCCATTGTGTGAAGCAAAGCGATCGGTTCAATTGAATTAATATTCAACATTTCTATCTCTCCACCTTTTTGTGGATATCGGTAATACATATAAAGTAATCCGGAAATCACCATAACCGGTATTACAAGTATTTTCAATCCTAAGTAAACCAACCGCTGTAATGGATTTAATTTGCTTAGAACTGTTCTTTTTGTTGGATGAGGTACATTTCTGAAAATTCCAAAGAGATAAAAATTGAACTGTGCTTTAATTTTATTTAATGTTGGAAGATATTGTTTCCATTCTCCTGTTGTAAAATGCCAGAAGATCGCAAAAATTATTAATACAATAAAAGAATATGCCGCTATGTTGTGATATTCGACTGCATTCTGGTAACCGAAAAATTTTATCGAGCCATGAATTTCAAAACCTGTTGCAGCTAAAAACAAAATTAAGATTGCCTGCGTCCAGTGCCAAAATCTTTCAAAAGCTTTATAAATATTAACCTGCTTTTTCATTTACTTGCTCTCCTTCTTCATTTTTCTTGAAGAGAAAATTCTTATTCCGCCATGAATAAAAACACCGAAGATCGTTAAGAGGATTATTGATGTTCCCATCGTTTCTACGACCGAAGAATAATCTCTCGCCGGCATATAAAAATCTTTAAGTTTTGCCAAACGGCTATTTTCTCTTGTGTGGCATTCATTACATTGAACTGCCTGTTCTTTAGAAGAAACCATATGATTTAAGGGCCAATACATTTCCGTTCTAATGAAAGAGACCTGTCCACTGAACGGAACTTTAGCTTCTTTCATACCTTCTATAGAAGCTCTTCTCCAGTCAAAGTCCTGCCAGAAAGCACCCTCCCCTTTTTTATCTGCAAACAGTTTTGGCTGAATTAAAACTTTAAGAACAGGGTCATAAGGCTGTTTTGACCTGTGAATTTTAACAGGAATAATTTTCGAATCACGATCACTGTATGAACCATTTAAAATATTAATCTTTAGTGGCTCGGTTGTATCTTTAAATGTTTCACCAAGCAAGTAATGATCTGCAGTTCCATTAAACCAGATGTATTCCGGTTTAAGATTTTTTCCCCAATGGAAACTTCCTTTAATAGAGAGATAAGTATGATTTCCATCTGCATCATCTTCTTCGTAAGGCTTTCCATCTTTAAGTTTACCTGCCGTTGACCAGTCCCAATCAATTTTGGTTGCATTTACTTTTGCATAAGTCGGAATATGACATGTCTGGCATGCAACTTTAACAGTATGTTCGTTAAGAATTTCTGCTTTGTGAGGACTTTCCGTATGGCAGTCTTCACATAAAACTCTGTTCCTGTTCATAGAAGAAAGTGAATACATTTTACCGGAAATAACATGCTTTTCCGTTTTATGGCAATCAATACATTGCAGATTTGGACCTTCAACAGCCATGTGTACATCAACATCTTTAGAAGGTTCGAACATAGATTTTTCAAGATCACCATGTTTTACATTATTTCCGCCGCCACCAAAGAAATGACAAACACCGCAATTAGAGCGTTTAGGTTTTCCCACATTCTGAGAAATAAAATTTAAATCCAGCGACGGATCAGGATAACCGGCAAGCTCATTTCCTTTTACATAAGTTTCGGTATTATCGTGACAAACAAGGCAATCAATATTTTTAGGATCAGTATAACTGAATCCCTGGTTTGTCATCCCATAACCTATATGGCATTTCGCACAACTTTGTTCATTCCCTTCGACACCTATACAAAAATTATTTATCGCATTCTTCTTCCCGATATAAACAATTCCTTTTCCTTCTATATATTCTGCTCTTTCCCAGTTCCAGTGATTGGAATTCATCACTTCAATATCTCTTTTAGTATGGCAGGATATGCAAGCTTCTGTTACTTCCTGGGGCGAGTGAAATTTCTTTTGAAGTATAGCAAATTGTCGATGATTCACAGAAGTAGAATCTTTTTTAGGATATTCTTCATTCAATTTCATTAATTGAGTCGGTTCATAACTGCGTGTTGTAAGAAAAGTAACAGCAGATATAATTATTATTCCGATTGCGGCTAAAACAAGAATTATTTTTTTCATAATTAATTTCTTAAAGATTTTGTTATGTCAAACTTTTTACAGCTTCCGTATTACAATTAAGTTGTTCCAATAAAAACTTTAATTTTTTCTTTTATGGTTTTACAATCCGTAAAATCTTTGTAAACTGTGCACTCTCTGCACTCATGACCTTCACAAATATTATTTTTGTGGTCATAAGACCAGCAGGGATTCGAATGTGATATAAATGCCTGACAGTTGTTCCTGTCTTCTTCACTGCAGTTTACAACCTTCCAGCAGGGGATTAATGAATAAATTGTTTTTATTCCTGCGATAGAAATTTTCAATTCATTAATTGCACGACGAATACAACTAAGTCTTTCAATATCCGATTGGGAATAAAGCCTGTGATTTGATTCTTTCTTGAAAGGAATTATTAAATTTTCCCGCTCATACATTCTTAAAGTATGAATCGAAATGTTGAGCAACTTTGCTGCAATACTTATAGAGTAAACCGGTTCTTCAAATCTGTCATCTGTTTCCATTTTATCTCCCCTTGTTTGCTTAATAACAAGCAATTTCAAGTATTTATAAATATCAACTTTACTGCCATTTATAAATATTGAATTTCATAATGAAAGAGATGCCGACTATAAATTTTTTTTTCAAATCTTAGAAGAAAAAAATTGAAATTCTTTTGTGTGAGAAAGGGGTGTGTTTATATTGATTTGCTTGTTGTACCAAATATTAGAGATGACATCTCTTTTTAATTACTTTTTTTAATCATATTCTCTGGCATTTGTACGGCAACAACTTTCCCCCGTGCTGTAATTTCTCCATTTGCCGAAACTGTAATTTCAGAAATAACTTTCTTCCCTTTCAGTTCTAAAACCTTTCCCTTCAATTCAAGTTCAACTCCAAGTGGAGTTGGTTTCAGATAATCAACATGCAGCGAAGCAGTAACAAAGCGTAATGACGGCAATGAATCGGGTTCTCTTTTTTCTACACGGTAAGATGCTAATGCAGCAGTCCCGGTTCCATGGCAATCAATTAATGATGCAATCAATCCACCATAAACATAACCAGGAATTGCTGTGTGATAACCTTTGGGAGTAAACCTGGTAATAGTTTCATTACCATCCCAAAAAGTTTTTATCTGATGACCATGTTCATTAAGTTTTCCACAGCCATAACAGTGAGCAACATCCTCTGGGTAATAATCCTGAATTGCTTTTGGTTCCATTTTTATAGACCTCAGAATATCTTTATAATTTTTTACTATTAATTAATTTAAATAAAGGATAACACTTTAAATATTAAAGAATGGAAAAAATATCGTGCAAGGGGTAACTATTCTTTCAAACCATAATTTTTATCTAAAATCAATATCCGCTGACTATTGACCAATGACAAATGACTATTTCACCGCCTGCTCAATATCTTCAATCAAATCTTCAACATCTTCAATCCCAACAGAGAGACGAACGAGTGTATCTGTAAATCCATATTTTTCTCTTTCTTCTTTCGGAACTGAAGCATGCGTCATTGTCGCCGGATGATTAACAAGGCTTTCAACTCCCCCAAGACTTTCTGCAAGAGTAAAAACTTTAATATTTTTTAAAAACTTTTTCACTACTTCCATATCGCCAAAATCAACAGCGATCATTCCGCTAAATCCACTCATCTGTTTTTTAGCAAGCTGATGTTGCGGATGAGATTTTAATCCGGGATAAAAAACTTTTTTAACATAAGAAGCTTTTTCAAGATGCTCTGCAATTGTTGATTGCGTTACTATTGTGCCTTTCCATTCTCACAGCAAGTGTTTTTGTCGAGCGAAGAATTAACCAGCAATCAAAAGGTGCAGGGACAGCGCCTGCTGCATTTTGAATATATCTTAATCTTTCATGAAGTTTTTCATTACTTGTAACCAAAATTCCGCCGATAACATCGCTGTGACCGTTTATATATTTTGTCTGGCTGTGTAAAACAATATCAATCCCAAAGGTAAGTGGGTTCTGGAAATACGGACTCGCAAATGTATTATCAACAACACTAATGAGATTATTTTCTTTTGATACTTTCGCGACCTCGGTAAGATCTGTAAGAATAAGCATTGGGTTTGTCGGAGTTTCAACAAAAACCATTTTAGTATTTTTCTTAATTGCTTTTTTGATGTTTGAAGTATCCGAAGTATCGACCCAGGAAAATTCCAATCCAAAATCTTTCATAATAAGTTCGAATAACCTGTATGTACCACCATAAACATTGCTTGTTACAATTACATGGTCACCGGCTTTTAACAAAGAAGTAAGAGCATTTGTAGCAGCCAAACCCGAACTAAAAGCAATTCCATATTTCCCTTTTTCAAGAGTTGCAACATTATTCTCAAGTGAAGCACGCGTTAAATTATGAGTCCTGCCATACTCATATCCTTTATGTTTGCCAAGTTCATCTGTGCATAAGTAGATGTTTGATAAATCGGAGTTATTACTGCTCCTGTAACTTCATCAGGTTTTTGTCCCGCGTGGATTGCATCTGTTGAAAAGCCCATTATGTTAATTCTTAAATTCAATTTGAAAATATAGTTTTTCTGTCATTCTGAATCCTGATTCATCGGGATGTAGAATCCAACAAAAGATGCAAGCGCTTCGTTCAAGTATGACACTATTAATTCGAATATTCCAAAAGATCGTAACGTGTTATAATATCTGTTATGCGTCCAAAATCGCTTACAAGAATTGCAGGATTATTTTTAAGAAATTCTCTTACCTCAGATATGTCTGACTTTGCATCTAGAATCGGGAAACATTCATCCCAGACTTTTTCTGCAGTTGAATTGAGTAATTCCGGATTCTTCAGAACTCTTGCCATAAGCCTGTTTTCTCTTATGCAGCCGACAGGTTTCCTGTCATGCAAAACCGGAATATTAGAATAACCATTGTCCTGTATGACTTTTAAAATTTCTTTAACAGGCGTATCCGGATGAACAAAAACAATTTCTTCATTTCCTTTAAGCTTCTTGGCATCCGAAATATCTCTAAGAACTTTTATTTCCGTTTCAAGCATCCTGTTATTTCTCAGCCATTCAATGTTGTGAGCTTTAGTCAAATATCTTTCACCTGTATCACAAACAGTAAAGACAACAACATCATCTTCAGAAAGCTCCTTTGAAATTTCAAGTGCAACGTGCACAATTGTTCCGGTACTTCCTCCGCAAAAAATTCCTTCTTCTTTTGTAAGTCTTCTTGCAGCCGCGAAATGAATCTTTATCGCTTATATTAATTATTTTATCTATATACTGAAAATGAACATTCTGCGGTAAACAATCCTGCCCTATTCCTTCAACTAAGTAAGGAGTTCCTTTAATCAGCTTGCCTGTTTCTTTATAGGTTTTAAAGATTGAACCAAGTGGATCAGCACCGATAACCTGGATATTTGGATTTTTTTCTTTTAGGAATCTACCCGCTCCACTTATCGTTCCTCCAGTTCCTATACTTGCAACAAAGTGAGTTATCTTTCCATCTGTATCTTGCCAGATTTCCGGTCCCGTTGTTTTGTAATGAATTTCAGGATTGGCAGGATTAGAATACTGGTAGGGGAAAAATGAATTGGGTGTTTCCTTGGAAATTCTCTTTGCAACATTCACATAATATTCAGGACTGTCTGGTTCTACAGCATTTGAAACAACAATCACTTCCCCGCCGAGAGCTTTAAGATAATTTATTTTTTCAGAACTTACTTTATCCGTAACAACAAAAAGAGTTTTGTAACCTTTAACAGCACAAGCAAGAGCTAAACCGATTCCAGTGTTGCCGCTTGTTGCTTCTATAATAGTTCCGCCGGGAGAAATTTTCCCATCTTTTTCTGCAGCATCAAGCATTGCAATTCCAATCCTGTCTTTTACACTGCCCCCGGGATTGTGAGACTCGAGCTTTGCAAAAATCTGTGGTTTTAATCCTTTATTAATCCGGTTAAGTTTTATTAAAGGAGTGTTGCCGATTAATTCTGTTATGTTGTTTTTATAATTCATAAGATCATTAGAGAATTGATTTAAAATTTTCTGCCGCTCTAAAATAGCTTTTAATTGATTGAAATTAAACCATTAAATAGAATTTGTAATCTCCCAAAATCAATTGTTATTTGATCTGAGAAATAGTTTTGAGAGTTAGGAATTTATTTTTATTCATTAGAATAATCAGAAATCAGTTTGTTCCTGTATTTTGAGAATACACTGGATTTGGAAATGAAACCGATATATTTTTTCTCCTTAACAACCGGAAGGTTCCAGGCTCCTGTTTCATCAAATTTCTCCATCACGGAATCCATATGCTCATCAAATTCAATTACTGCGGGAGGCTTGCTAACAAGCTCAAGTGCCAAAACATCTTTATAAACAGACATTTCAAAAAGGAATCCCCTAATATCATCGAGTGAAATAATCCCTAGAAGATTTTTGTCACTATCTACAACAGGAAAAATATTTCTTTTAGAGTGAGAGATAATATCAACAAGCTGGTTAATATTTGCATTGTGAGGAACCACATTAAAATTATTTTCTATTACTGAAGACAGTTCAAGCATTGTTAAAATATTTTTATCCCTGTCATAAGTTAATAGGTTTCCTTCTTCAGCGAGATCTTTTTTATCAAGAGAATAAGGTTCAAAATGTTTTACTATTGCATAAGTAAGTGTGGAAACAAGCATTAAAGGTATAATGAGCTGGTATCCTCCGGTAAGCTCGGCTATAAGGAAAATTCCTGTCAACGGGGCATACATTATTCCCGTTAGTACTCCAGCCATTCCAACAATAACAAAATTAAAAACAGGTATAGTTATTCCCAACAACGCAAGGATTTTTGCAAAGGCAAATCCTAAGAAAGCACCACTGAAAAGAGAAGGAGCAAAGTTTCCTCCATTTCCACCGCTGCTAACCGTTATTGAAGCCGCAATTGTTTTTAACAATGCAATAACAGTTATAAATGTAATCAGGAAAAGGTTATTCCCTTTTAGAAAAGAAAAGAATGTATTATCTAAAATTCTCTCCGGGCTTCCGCTTGCAAGAATTTTAATGCTCTCATATCCTTCACCAAAAAGAGGCGGGAAAACCAGGATTATCAAACCGAGTATAATTCCTCCAATTATAGCTTTGGGATATGTTCTTCGTTTTCCTTTCTTAAAAAATTTTTCAACCTTCAAAAAGATTCTTGCATAAAATATAGAGAACAGGCTTGCTACAATTGCCAACCCAACGTATAAAGGAATGTTTTCGAAATTAAATGGCGAGCGGAGATTGAACGAGAGAAGAATCTTTTCCTGCAGAATAACATTTGAACATAGTGCACCTGCAGCCGATGCAATTATAATCGGGATAAAACCAGAGATAGTAATATCTGTTAACAATACTTCAAGTGCAAACATTACCCCGGCAATAGGTGCGTTAAAAACAGCAGCAATCCCGGCAGCCGCACCGCTTGCAAGCAGAAGTGTTCTCTCTTTATAATTCATTAACATTACTCTGCCGTAGTTTGAACCGACAGCGGCACCTGCAACAACAATCGGAGACTCCAGTCCAACCGACCCGCCAAAGCCAACTGTTAACGCGCTCGAAATTACGTGTGAGTATATTGTTTCTTTTTCAACAAAGCTTGAATTTTTGGCTATCGAACGGAGTATATGTGCAGAACCGCTTCCGAATTTATTCTTGAGAAAGAATCTTATATAAGTTATTGTAAGAACTATTCCAGCCAGGGGAAAAAGAATTATTATATAATTAAAATTATTTGATTTATAGGACTCAGTTAATAGGTGCTGCAAATAATGAGCAAGAGTTTTTAGAATTACCGCAAGCAAACCGGCACTGAGACCAACTATAAAACTCCACAATATCATATATTGTCCGCCGGTCAGCTTCCTTTTAAGAAGAAGTATAAGAACATGAATAAATTTATGAGCTTTTTTCGCCACGATTAATTTTATCCGTTTATTAAGAAAATATGATCGATTAACTTTGTTATGCTATTAAATGAAATCCCGATTTATTTATTTTTATAAATCTTTCCTTTAAAAACACTATTAGATTAAATCAGGCATAATAATAACCAAATGTATCGAATCATTAAAGTTAAATATGCGAATTAAAAGAAAAACTAAAATAAAAATATGATTAATTTATTAATCAGAGTAGAATTTTAATCTATTTTTTCTAATTATTGAACAATGAATTTTTTATAAAAACAAACTGAAAAACTTTTAAGATGAAAATTTCAAATAATAAAATTTTAATTACGGGTGGAGCTTCAGGAATTGGATTGGGACTTACAGAAAGATTTATTAACGAGAACAATACTGTTATTATTTGCGGAAGACGCGAATCACTTTTAAAGGAAATATCTCGGAAATTTCCTTCGATCATAACAAAAGCTTGTGACTTATCTTCTGCGGATGAAAGAGAGAATCTTTATAAGTGGATTTCAGAAGAACACAATGATTTAAATATATTGATTAACAACGCCGGGATTCAGCAATGGATGTCAATTTCAGATAATAATTTTTATGAGCGCTCAAAAGAAGAAATAACAATTAATATCGACGCGCCGGTTCACTTAACTGCACTTTTTATCAATCTGAAATCATTGAACACAATTATTAATGTAACCTCTGGTTTGTCTTTTGTTCCACTTACAAAAACACCAGTTTATTCGGCTTCAAAAGCTTTTTTACATTCATTCACTCTTTCTTTAAGGTATTTATTAAAGCCGAAAAATATTGAAGTGATTGAATTAATTCCTCCAGCTCTAAATACTGATCTCGGAGGAAAAGGAATACATGATAATGCTCCGCCAGTCAGCGATTTTATAAACGCTGCATTTGAGCAATTAAAAATGGGAAAGACAGAAATTACTCTGGGATTTAGTGAATCAATGGCTAAAGCGGGACC
The DNA here is from genome assembly GCA_963792755.1 of uncultured Ignavibacteria bacterium. Classification (GTDB taxonomy): domain Bacteria; phylum Bacteroidota; class Ignavibacteria; order Ignavibacteriales; family Ignavibacteriaceae; genus RBG-16-34-14. Next base: position 500,845 of record CAWBXQ010000009.1, on the reverse strand, counting down.
GGAAGATCTGCAAAATGCATTCAATAGAATGAACCCTGCGAGTTGAGTATCGAACTATAATTAACATTATTTTACCAAACCTCTCTGTAAGAAATTGCCTGTCGATTTTCCGGTTGAACCCGAACTCTCCTATTTATAAGTTTATCATAAGAAATTAAGGTGTTTGAAATGTATAATTTATTTATGCCAGATAGAAAAACCATGTACAATGCCTTGCTGAATAAGGACAGCAGTTTTGAAGGAATATTTTTTGTCGGAGTTAAAACAACGGGAGTTTTTTGCAGACCAACCTGTACTGCCCGAAAACCTAAAGAAGAAAATGTCGATTTCTTTTCTACTGCAAAAGAAGCATTGCAATATGGTTACAGACCATGCAAAGTATGCAACCCGATGCAATTCAATGGTGAAATGCCTGATTGGCTGAAAGATCTTATGCAGGAGATCGAACAAAATAAGATTGCAAAATTTAAAGATGCAGATCTTAGAGAAAGAAATATCGATCCCGCAAGAATAAGAAGATGGTTTAAGAAACATCACGGAATGACTTTTCAATCTTATTTAAGATTAATGAGAGTGAACAAAGCTTTCGGACAAATTAAATATGGAGAGAAAATTCTTGAATCAGCATTTGATACAGGTTATGAATCTTTAAGCGGATTCACTGAAGCTTTCAAAAAGACGACGGGATTTTCTCCTTCTCAAAGTAAAGATAAAAAAATTGTTACTGTTACAAGAATATTAACTCCGCTCGGACCAATGTTTGCCGGCGCAGTTGATGAAGGAATTTGCTTGCTTGAATTTGTTGACAGACGAATGCTTGAAACTCAGATTAAAAGATTAAAAAGATATCTGAATGCCGAATTTGTACCCGGACAAAATAAACACTTTGACGAATTAGATAAACAATTAAAAGAATATTTCGACGGTAAGAGAAAAGATTTCGATTTGCCTTTAGTATTAGATGGAACTGAATTTCAGCAGAAAGTCTGGAAAGAATTGCAAAGAATTTCTTATGGCAAAACAAGATCTTACCAGGAACAGGCAATTGCTTTAGGAAATCCAAAAGCAATAAGAGCAGTTGCAAAAGCAAACGGCGACAACAGAATTGCATATAATTTCCATGTCACAGAGTAATTGGAAAAGATGGGCAGTTAGTCGGATACGGAGGCGGAATGTGGCGCAAACAATTTTTGCTGAATTTGGAAAAGGGCAAATAGCTTTTGTAATCATGCTGAATTTATTTCAGCATCTTTTGAACTCATCCCCAACCCTTCTCTTATAAAGAGAAGGGCTTATATAACATCGTAACTAATTATAAATCCCCCTGTCAAGATGATCTTTACCCAAAAAGGTAGACATAATATTAAGTTAGTTAAGTTAGTATTTCATATTCAACGGGTGAACAATAGCCAATAGATGAATGTAATCTTTTACGATTATAAAATATTTCTATATACTCAAAAATGCTGTTTCGTGCTTGCTCTCTGGTTCGGTACTTTGGCACAAATACTATATGATAATCACAACTATATACTGAGTGGCTTAGCCTCTTGTATTTTCCCATACTTTCAATTTAATACTTTTTACCGGCTTAGCCAATTTACCATTACCACTGGCTTAGCCAGTGGTTTTTTAATTTAAAATAAGTCTCTCTCTTTTTAAGAGAGAGATTAGAGTGAGTTATTCTTTCCGTTCTAAAAATTACAATTGAGTAAATGTTTATAATTTTTTATGTTAAATCATAACGTCAAAAAAATTAAGTTTTATATAAGAGGAAAATAAAATGAAAAGACAACTTGTCTTAGGCGCTGTCATTTTACTTTTTTTATTTGGAAGTAAATTAATACTGGCACAAAAAGATGTGACAGTTACAGCTAATGATTCTGACACAGTGGCAGGATTAGATTTGCAGGCAGTCGGGGATTTGTTTAAGGATTCTAAAAACCTTGATGAATTTGAAAAAAACCTGAACGATCCCGACAATGGCATCAACAATCTCGATCTCGATAATGACGGCAATGTCGATTATATCCGCGCTGTGGAAAAAACTGCCGACAATACTCACCTTATTATTTTGCAGGCACCGTTGTCAAAAGATGAATACCAGGATGTTGCAACTATCGAAGTTCAAAAAGACAAAGATGATTACAATGTACAAATACAGGGAAATAAAGATGTTTACGGCAAAGATGTTTATGTAGTTCCGGCTGTTGTTCATGTTAGTGCGTGGCCAATTATTGGACTTATGTACGGACCTGCTTATCACCCTTATCGTTCTGCATTTTATTTTGGATTTTATCCACACTGGTGGCATCCTTTTCACCCGCTTGCCCGACATATTTATTATGCACGGGTTCTTCCTCACAGAAAAGCTTTTGTAGTTACCAGGACAACTCACGTAAGAACTGTTGCACGTTTACATTACAGACCTCACTCATCTACTCTTGTTGTAAGAAAGAAAACTGTAGTAAGGCACGGAAGAACCAGAACTGTTAAAAGAGAGAAAGTGAAAGTACGCAAACGACGTTAAAAATTATATTGACCTCTCCCTCGCCCTCTCCTTAGTAAGGAGAGGGACGGGGTGAGGTTAAATTAAAATGAATGACTTCGATTTAATAAAAAAACTTGAAACTGAATTACTTCAGCCGGAAATTCGTAAATCCAAGGAAAGATTGAATGAACTGCTGGCTGATGATTTTTATGAGATTGGTGAATCCGGTAAGCAATATAACAAGCAGGATGTTTTAAATGATTTACCAAAACAAACAGAATAAAATTCACTATAAGCAATTTTAATGCTGTTGAAATTTCACCGGGAATTATACTTGCTACATACCAGGCAGAAAAGGAAGCTTCGGGAAATAAAACATATTCGTTGCGTTCTTCTTTCTGGCAAAACAGAAACGGCAAGTGGCAAATAACCTTTCACCAGGGAACGCTATTAAAAACATAAAGATAATATACCATATCGTCAAGGTAGGCATATCTTAAAATCTTTTATATCATCCCTTCGGGATTCAACTTTTCTTTTTTCCCATTTGTTATAATAATTTCATCCCTTCGGGATTTAGTTTCTATAAATTAATACTTCTCAACTTGTATTTACATAGCCAAATCTTTCTTTCTTAATCCCGGCGGAATAGCACTCCAAAAAAAGAATAATAAAAAGAATAACGGAATCCCGAAGGGATATTATTTTTATTGTATAGTTAAGAATATAAGCCCATAATCCTGAAGGGATATTATTTTTATTGTATAGTTAAGAATATAAGCCCATAATCCCGAAGGGATGTTATTTTTATAAAAAAAGAAAGAGAAAATGAACAGAATCCTGAAAGGATGACATATTTTCTCCAACCTAAAAAATTCTGATTGAGATTAGTGTTTTTATTTTATATGTTTCAAACGAGGGAAATGAATTGAATAATGCTTACCTATAGAAAAAAAAATAGATTTAAATATCAATTTTTAGATTAGCCAAAGGTTATTTTATGGGATTTTTTGATAGAAATAAAATAGAAAAATCTGAAAATCAAGATGATTCATCAACAGAAGATAGACAAAATAATATCTTAGAAAGACCCAGAATTTGTTGTATCGATTTAGATGAAGAGATTACTAAAAATTTAGAAAAGTTAAATTATAATATTTATAAAGGTACACTTGGTCAAAAAATAAAAATTCCAACGCGTGATAGAGATACAAACTATCCCATACTATTAAATTATGACCTACCAGATAATTTACATGAGTATGATATTATAATTGTAGATTTAGATAATTCTAAAACAATTGAATATATAGCTGAAGATCATAAAAGAAAAAATGTATCTGGTAAAAGTTATATAAGCTTAGTCTCTATTTTCCCTGAAAATATTTTTGATCCAAGACCTTTTTCAGGTATAATTTTAGGAGAAAAAATTAATGAGCCTTCAAACAAGAGTTTTTTAATTATTGTCTTTACGACAAGTAACTATGAGATTGAGTATCAATCAGTTGAAGTATTTCAAGATTATAATAAAAAACATGAACCAGAGACAATAAATATATATTCGTTTTTAAAGAATGTTTTCATCTCTAAAATAAAGATAGGAAAGGAAGCCTATATCCAGGATATACAAGACGATTTTAGAAATCTATTAATAAAATATAAAGATGATTTAATTTATAATCAGACTTTTCATCAACCGACAATATGGAAAGACGGCTCATATGTAAATGATCCTAAATGTATTCCTTTATTAAAAAATAATAATAATGAAGTTATCTCATTCTATCATCACTTAATTAATAAAGGCACACTAATTCTACCTCAAATTAATAATAAAAAGGATTTCCTTGGCGAATTTCTTCAAAAAATAGCTCCCGAACTTTTTCCAGAATTATTCCCCTTTTCAACACAGTTTAAGTGGAAAGAACAAGTAGAATACTGGTTACCAAATCATTCAAATTTACTTAAGGATAAAGAAAATTTAGAAATAGGATATAAAAAGAAAATTGAAAGTAAAGAAAAAGATATATCCAGTAATTATGAGAAGTATTCTTTTTTGCACGACCTTATAACAAGGACAGGTGATGAACTGGTTATAGCCGCTCAAAAATATTTTAAATGGTTAGGTTTTCAAAATGTGAAAATAATGGATGAAATACAGAAAGATCCTAAATCAAATCTCAAAGAAGAAGATTTACAAATCGATTTAGACAACGGATTACTAATAATAGAAGTTAAAGGAATAGGCAGTACTTCAACAGATCCGGATTGTAGTCAAATTTCTAAGATAAAATATAGAAGGTGTGAGGAAAGAAAAAAGTTTGATGTATTTGCTTTATACCTTGTAAACCATCAGCGACATTTACCTCCATTAAAAAGAGTTAATCCTCCTTTTACATCAAACCAAATAAGGGATGCCCGAAATGACAAAAGAGGGCTTTTAACAACATGGCAACTGTTTAACTTATATTTTGAAATTCAAAATAAAGTTTTTTCTAAAGAAGAAGCTAGAAATAATTTAACTCAATTTGGATTAGTCAATTTCAGGCCACACAACTTAAGATTTATCGATGAACCTAAGGAATTTTTTCATAATAATTACGTTTGTATAGTAAATATTGAAAACATTGAAATTAAAATTGGTGATATTCTTTATATTGAAAAAAATGATCGATTTTATTTAGCAGAAATAAAAAGCCTAATGATAAATGATAACTCTGTTCAAAAAGTAAATAAAGGTGAGGTCGGTATTAAGCTTGACATAAAACTTAAAAAACACTCAAAACTTTGGATTAAGAACAACTAATAATAAAAATATGTCACCCCAATATCCATACAACACAAAACTCGATATCAAGTTCAAACATTTTGAGGTAATTGATATTCCTCAAATGGTGAAGGAAGTAAAAGACAAATGGTTCAATCAAACTCTTACAGAAGTTAACGGCAGTGTTGTAAGAGTTGGAATTATCGAAGGTGAGTACCATTGGCACAAACACGAAAAAGATGATGAATTCTTTTTTGTTCTCGAAGGAAAACTTTTAGTTGATCTCGAAGACCGAACAATAGAATTAAATCCGGGTCAGGGTGTAACCGTTACAAAAAATGTAATGCACAGAACAAGAGCGCCTCAAAAAACCGTTATACTTATGGTAGAGAATAAAGATATTATACCGACCGGAGATTAAGCTGGTTTTTCAAAGAGCTAAAACTGTTAAAACAGTTAATTATACTTTTTTTTTCAGGTTAACTGCGGGATTAATCCCGCAGTTAATATAAAGAACTAAATTAGAAACCGTTTAAACGGTTTTTCTACCCTCACCTTTTTATAATTAATTCTTCACTGATTGAAATTCAACTTTTAATTTTCCATTTTGCATCAGCACAAAAAAAATTATTGCATCATCTCATAAAAATTCATTAAAAAGAAAAATTATTAATGAGAAATAATATCATACATCCCGGAGCGGATGAGCTTACTTATGAAATTCGGGAAATTGTTGAAGTAGGGAATAAAATTGAGAAGACAGGAATTCCTATTACCTGGGAAAATATCGGCGATCCTGTTGCCAAAGGAGAGGTTGTTCCCGAATGGATGAAAGAAATAATCATTAACACAATTAAAACTGATAATTCCTGTTTTGCATATTCTCCAACAAAAGGATTACTCCCAACGCGCGAGTATATTGCTTATGAACGCAACATCGAAGGCGGCGCACAAATAACTGCTGATGATATTCTTTTCTTTAACGGGCTCGGAGATGCGGTTTCAAAAATTTATAATTATCTGAATAAAAGTGCACGGGTAATAGGTCCAAACCCGGCTTACTCAACTCATTCATCTGCCGAAGCAGGACATTCCGGAAAACATCATATAACTTATCGTCTTGATCCTAAAAATAATTGGTACCCGGATATGGATCATCTTCGGTCTCAAATAATAAAACATCCTGAGATATCGGGAATATTACTTGTTAATCCTGATAACCCAACAGGCATGGTTTACTCACAGGAAATTATAAAAGAGTTTGTAGAGATCGCCAAAGAATTTGATTTATTCATGATCTCAGATGAAATTTATTCAAATCTTTTTTATGGTGGAGTTGTTCACAAAAAACTTGCATCAGTAATTGGTGATATTCCCGGTATAGCTTTGCGTGGTATCTCGAAGGAATTTCCCTGGCCCGGTGCCCGCTGTGGCTGGGTCGAATTTTATAATCGTGATAAACATCCAAACTTTGCGCGTTATGCAAAAACAATTATCGACGCAAAAATGCTTGAGGTTTGTTCGACAACTTTGCCGCAGAAAGTATTGCCAAAAATAATGGGCGACCCGCGATACTATCCATATCTTGATAAAAGGAACTCTAACTACTGGGGAAAATCTCAGCTTGCTCACTCAATCTTTTCAAAAATTCCGGGACTTATCATCCACAAGGCATACGGCGCTTTTTATATGACTGTCCTTTTCGATAAAGGAACATTACATAAAGGGCAATTCCTGAAACCGGCTAACAGCAAAGCAGAAGAAATTATTAAACCTTTAGTTGATTCTGCAAAACATGACAAACGCTTTGCATACTACTTGCTTGCTTCAAAAGGAATTTGCGTCGTTCCCCTTTCAACAGGATTCAATTCGGATCTGTTCGGATTCAGAATTACTCTGCTCGAACCTGATAAGAATAAATTTATAAACATCATGCAGAATATTGCCGAAGCAGCAAAAGAATATATTAATTCAAAGTAATGTATTTTTTAAATCAAATTTAATTTGATTAAAGAATCCGATGAAAAAAGAAATACTAATTGTAAAAAACAATATTAACGAAGGACCGGGAATACTCGAAGAAGTGCTAAAAGAAAAAAATACAGGGTACTTCATAACTGAGCTTGATAAAAGTGAGAAAATCCCGGCTGTTGAAAACTTTGGAGCAGTTGTTATACTCGGTGGTCCCGACAGCGCAAATGATTCCACAGAAAAAATAGCAAATGAATTATCTTATATTCAAAAAGTTATTAGTTCAAACACTCCTTACTTAGGAATTTGCCTTGGTCTTCAAACATTGGTTAAAGCTGCCGGTGGAAAAGTTACAAAGAGCCGGGTAAAGGAAATTGGGTTTATAGGTCCAGATGGGAATAATTTTACTATAGAGTTAACGGACAAAGGAAAACAGGATCCGTTGTTTGAAGGACTTAACTCCCCTCTCAAGGTTTTCCATTTACATGGGGAAACCGTCGAACTTACAAATGATATGGTTCTCCTGGCTACCGGGAAATTCTGTCTCAACCAGGTTGTAAAGATCGGTTCAAATGCTTATGGTATTCAAAGTCACTTCGAACTTACTCCCGAAATGTTTGAAGATTGGATTAATACAGATCCCGATCTTCTTAAACTCGATACAGAATATTTGCGGTCCATCTTTAATGAAATAAAAAGTGAATACACAAAAACGGGGAAACAGCTACTTCATAATTTTTTAAGGATTGCGGGATATTAAAATCCATTAGCATAGTAAAAGATTGAAGTTTAAATAATTTGGAATTATACTTTTTATTTCTATATTATTTACAGGTAAATAAAAAACAACTTTTTAAAAATAACGATTGATATCTACGTCTGCCTGCATGAATAAAACATAAGTATTAGAGAATAAAATAACGGAAAAGGAGGATTTTATGCTTTCACGGATCTCCTTGTCAGATGATTCTTCTTACATTATTCTTGAGGTGACAGGGGAGATTACGAGGGAGAGTGCTATAAAAAGCAACATCGATGCGCATAAATTTGGGAAGGAAAAGGGGATTAAAAAATATTTAGTCGATTGCACAAATTCCAAAAATGTTGATTCCGTTTTTAACAATTACCAGTTTGCCTACCATGATATGAGACACACAGAAGGAATTGACACAACAGCTATTACGGTTTCAGTTGTTTCACCTGATGACCACTCCCATGATTTTGTTGAAACAGCTGCCAGAAACAGCGGTCTGAATTTTACTCTCTTCAGAAACAAACAAAAAGCAATTGAGTTTTTAAAATCTCAATAAACTCAGAGGGACTTTAATCAAAACTATATCCTCTTAAAAATTCTTCGGCACTCATTCTTTTCCTTCCCTCAAGCTGAAGTTCAAGAATTTCCAATTCATCTTTTCCACATTCAACAAAAAGATTTTTCTTTGACTGATTAATTTTTCCCGGAGTGTGGATTTTCTTTTTCAAGAACTTTTGTTCTATAAACTTTTATCTTTTTATTATTATGAAAAAAATATGCACAAGGAACCGGAGATAATCCCCGAACAAGATTATGAATTTCTTCTGCAGATTTTGTCCAATCTATCTTTCCTGTTTCGGGAGTGATTTTAGGTGCAGGTGTTGCGAGAGAATTATCCTGTCCTTTTAATTGATAATTTCCTGATTCAATCATATCAACAGTTTCAAGAACAGCTTCAGCACCAAGTTCACTTAATTTATCATGAAGAGTTTCAAAATTATCTTCATCAACAATTTCAACTTCTTTTTGTAAATAAATATTTCCCGTGTCTACTTTTTCTTCAAGTGCAAATGTTGTTACACCTGTTTTCTTTTCTCCTTTAATTAAAGCCCATTGAATCGGAGCAGCGCCTCTGTATTTTGGAAGAAGTGATGCATGAAGATTAAATGAACCTTTAGGCGGAATCGTAAAAACTTCTTTCGGTAAAATTCTGAAAGCCACAATAACAAAAAGGTCAGCCTTAAAATTTTTTAACTGTTTAATAAAATTTTCATCTTTTAATTTTTCAGGTTGGAGAACCGGAATATTATTTTTAATTCCAAATTCTTTTACAGGCGAAGATGAAATTTTTTGTCCTCTCCCCTTTTCTTTATCGGGAACAGTAACAAGAGCAATTATTTTATGTTTGCTTTTATATAGAGTTTCTAAGGAAGGAATTGAAAAATCGGCACTGCCCATAAAAATAATATTCATTTTACATCAGTTGGTAACTAACATCATCGGAAACCGGGTAATCAATTTCTTTTTTTCTATTCTTTATTTCATCCAGCTGGTTTTTTAATTTCTTCTTTTCTTCGGCGGTTAAATAATCAGTAAAAAGTATCCCCTGCAGATGGTCATATTCATGCTGCATAACTCTCGCCATAACATCACCGACTTTTACAGTATGTTCATTAAGATCAACATCCTGGTAAGTAATTATAATTTCTTTGGGTCTTTCAATTTCAGATCTTACATCCGGAATGCTTAAGCAGCCTTCTTCCATTTTAATTTTCTCTTCTGATCTCTCAACGATTCTCGGATTGATAATCGTCATTGGTTTGGTACTCTTCATAATCTTCAACGCCTGAAATATCAACAACAAAAATTGCTTTATCCGCACCGACCTGGTTGGCAGCCAGACCAATTCCATTTGCATTACGCATCGTCGTAAACATATCGCGCACCAGCTCAATAGTTTCGTTATCAATTTTAACGACTTTGTTTGTTTTCTTCCTGAGTATCTTGTCGCCATAAAGCGTTATAGGCAGTAATGACATCAATATTCCTATATAATTATTAAATCTATTGGAAAAATAAAGAAATGTGTGTGAAGAATAAAGGAGGATTTAGACTCTTCGCTTTGCTCAGAGTGACAATTTATTATATTTATAAAGGAAACCCAACATTAAGTTGTACAACCGCATTGAAGCCCCCGGCATTAATAAAATTGGTCATTGGAGTTGTGGTTGATTCATTTTCGGTAAGCAATGTTCCATCATCCATTTGAAGATTATCAATTGAAAGCTGTGAATAAGCCGCTACCCCTTCTATACTTACATATTCATCAATAACATCGAGAATAAAACCGGTACCAATTGAGTAACCAAGGTTTGTGGATTTGGTTTTATATTTTTTTATTATTGTTTGCGCTCCGGTCTTATTTTCAGTCCTTGTCAACGTTATGTTGTTAAAATTTAAAGCTCCATCAACAACCTTCCAGCTTATCGCTTTAGTAATGGAAATACCGAGATCGATTCCAACTCCCCAGTTCATTATTTCAAGCTTTAAAGAAGTTGAACGCGTTCCCATTCCATATTTTTCCAACGCTTCGTGATTTTCTGAAATCAATTGGTAATATCCCTTAGTTGTAAGAACAAAGTTATCCATTTTAGCACGGAAAAAATTTAATCCTACTCTATAACCTGATGCCTTTCCAAATTTTTCCATTGGAGAAATCAATGAATCGCTCCTTACCTGGTTAAAAACATCTACGTAATTGTTTAAGCCGTTCGGTTTGTACTCCTGGTAACTGTATCCGCCATAACCACCTACAAAACCGAGACAACCGAAACCGAAAGATTGAGCATTAACAGCAGATGCAGCAATGAGGAAGAAAAGAAGAACTGAAGATATCTTTCGCACAAAGACATGACAAAAAAGCATAACACCTCGGCACTATCTTGTCCAACATACAAACATTATCTATTAAAAGGTACTGAATACTAAGTCATAAATATTTTCTAATTCCCACTTGCCTTTTGTGCTCCGAATTTCATCCCTTTTTCAAGTCCATGTCCATGAGGACCTGCTTCTGATTTTCTTAAAAGGAAAGAAAATAATAACCCTAATAATCCAAGCGATGAAAATATCCACATTCCAAGATGATATCCTCCCGGGTTTGCCGCACTTGCACCTGCATAATCATTTGCAGCACCGATAACAATCGGCAAAAGAGCCATACCAATCTGCTGAATTAAGGTCATTAAAGCATATGCTGAACCGAGTCTTTTTTCTTCAACAATGTAAGCAACCGATGGCCACATTACAGCAGGTATCAACGAAAATGCTACTCCCATCATAATAACAGGGACATAAAGAGAAATATTTGTATAACCCATTAGTAAATAGACCGGTACTAATAAAATTGATCCGAATGTCATTAGCAGTGCCCTCTTTCCAATATAATCTACCAGAAGCCCAATAAGTGGGGTTGCTATCATGGCAGCCAGAGGTAACCATGAGATAAGGCTACCGGCCATTTGCCTGGATATATGATGACTTTCCATAAAGAACTTTATGGCAAAAGCTCTGAAAGGGAAGATACCCGAATAAAAAGTAACACATAATAAAGTTATGTACCAAAAAGATTTGCTAAACTTGAAAAAGCCTTTCAGTTTAAGTTTATCACTCTTACTGCCTTCACCAAGAACAAATAACTTTTCTCCCCTGTGTTCGAGTATTGCATAAACAAGTATACCTACCAGCGAAAGGATACCTATAAGCGCAGCAACTAATAGTGGTCCCTCGTAGCCTTTGTCGTAAAGCCCGGGAAAAATTGAAGGTGAATTATCTACAGAATATGTGCCAGCGCGGGCAAGAAGAAGATTAATGCCTAATGCAAAACTTAATTGTTTACCTTTAAACCACTTTGCGATTGCTACAGTAATAGCAACTACTAACGGCTCGGACCCGATTCCAAGCAGAAATCTACCGGCAAGCATAATATATAGTGTTGGTCCGAAAGCGGTGAGGAATCCTGCAATAACACAAATAATTGCAAATACTATCGCTGATTTTTTTGTTCCCCACTTATCAACTAAGATTCCACCAAATATCAAAACTATGATAGCGGCAATGCTATAATATGAATACATTTGCCCGATGTCGAAGTCAGAAAAATTCAGTTGAGTCTTTAATTGATCGGCAACGAGAGAAATTGAATCGTACACATAATAGTTGCCGAACATTGCAATACTAAGAAACGCCAATACCAGCCACCTAAAAAAGGCAGGCGGTTCTTTTTTCAATAGAGAAGTACTGTTTAATTCTGCCATATAAATCAGCTTAAAGTTTCTTCAATTTTTGTTTGAGGTTTCCTTGATACCTTGAAGAGTATCCATCCCATTAATCCAAAGAAAATAACTCCGAGAATTTCATAACCGCCTTCGCTAAGAATTCCGCTTAAAAATCCTTCTGTACTTATTGATTTGAAGAAGTTAAAGATATTATCATTCACCGAGAGCAGGGCAACTATAACCCCCGCAAGGGCACCTCCTGCAACAAGTCCCGTTGCAAAAAGACTGCCTGTACCAAGTTCACTGTCTTCTCTTTCTTCGCCTTTCTTTTTAGCAATTTTATCTGAAACTCCTTTTATGGCACCGCCGACAAATATAGGCAATGTTGTGGAAAGGGGAAGATAAGCTCCAACTGCAAATGAAAGAGCATTAACTCCGCATAACTCAACAGTAACTGCGAGGAAAGCACCAACTAAAACAAATTGCCAGTCGAGATTAAATGATAACAAACCTTTAATAAGAGTTGCCATCAATGTTCCTTGTGGAGCGGGAAACTTATCACTTCCGATTGCATGAACAATTCCCATTGCAGCCATATCGGGAGTTGGAGAATCGAGCTGTTGAATCGTCCATCCTATTACAAGAGATGAAACAATAGCTCCAACAAATAAAGCCATCTGCTGATATTTTGGAGTTGCACCAACTATAAAACCTGTTTTAAGATCCTGTGAAGTTGCACCGGCATTTGCAGCAGCAATACAAATCATACTACCGACAACAAGAGCCATTGGTTCAAATATTTTTCCTGTCCAGCCAACTGCTATAAAAACAAGACCTGTACCCATTAATGTTGCAATCGTCATTCCTGAAATCGGGTTTGAGCTTGAACCGATTATACCAACAATGCGGCTCGATACCGTAACAAAGAAAAATCCAAAAACTATTACAAGAATTCCAAGTAACAATTTGTTTAAGATAGTATCTCCCGGAATCATCGGTAAAAGAATCATAATTATAACAAGACCTACACTGCCAACAATTACAGTAAGAAATGAAAGATCATTCTCTGTACGGATAATTTTTACATCGCCGCTTTTATTTTTTAGCGAAGCTAAGCTTCCTTTAAATGATGATATAATTGTCGGGAAAGTTTTTATTAAAGTGATCAAGCCGCCTGCTGCTACAGCACCGGCTCCTATTTGTCTTATATAAGCACGGTAAATTGCTTCAGGATAACTTGCAAAAGTATGAAGCTGAGGATTCCAGTTTCCAGGACCACCGGCGGTAATCATATCCTTTAAATATCCAAGCTTAATTAATTGTGTCGCTATAGTATCGGCAGGAATCAAGCTCGCAAGCAATGGAATCAATCCAAGCCACGCCATTACACCACCAGCTACTAGAATTCCTGCTATTCTCGGACCAATTATATAACCTACTCCCAAATACTCAGGAGTTATATCTCCATTAATCGTAGCTGAAGGAAAAAATTTATTTGTTTGCGCAGATACCCAGGCAGGTGTCTCTGCAATTACATGAAATACTCTTTGAAGCAAAGCATATCCAAGTGCAACAGATAAACCCTGGTAAGCTGTTTTTGCAAAATCTCCTCCTTTATCTCCCGCTATTAGCACAGATGCACAAGCAGTTCCTTCAGGATAAGGAAGTGTGTGATGTTCATTTACAATTAAGGAACGACGTAAAGGAATCATCATTAAAGTTCCAAGTACACCGCCGAACATAGCCAGAGCTAAAATTGTCCAGTAATTAAAATAGCTGGCACCTACGCTTACTCCCGCATCATTCATCGACATAAATAAAAATGCAGGCAATGTAAAGACAACTCCGGCGGCAATTGATTCACCTGCCGAACCTGTTGTCTGGATAATGTTGTTTTCAAGTATTGTTGTTTTGAAATATTTCCTGCCTATAGAAATTGCCAGTACAGCAATTGGAATAGAAGCAGATACAGTTAAACCGGCTTTCAATGCCAGGAACACAGATGCAGCACCAAACAGAATTCCAAAGAATGCACCCATAAGAATTGATTTCAAAGTGAATTCAGGCATTGATGCTTCTGGTGAGATATAAGGTTTGAAGTTTGAGCCGCTAGAATTATTCTCTGCCATACATGTAACTCCGAAAAATATGGAAGAATTTAAGATTTAATTGATGTTGAAATTGGGAAATAATAGGTATAAATGCAAGAAGAAGCCAAAGATTACGGAGCCGGATACAAGATGCTGGATACTAGATGCAGGATACTAGATGCAGGATACTAGATGCAGGATACTAGATGCAGGATTGATAATGTTAGAATTAAAGCTTAATTTTTAAATGTTCTATTAATTAAGTAAGGGACATAATAGCAAGGGGAAATTAAAAATGAAGGGGAACTTAAATCTTACTTTTCTTCTTTTCATTGCACTATCGCATAATATTATTTTGTCACAGCCTCTTCAGTTTGCTAAAGAAAAAATTGAAGTAAAGATATGCGATGGATATGCCGTTGTTACCGGCGACTATATTTTTATTAATAAAAATAAAAAAGAGATAACAAGAACTTTATTTTATCCTTTCCCGGTGAACTTATCCTTTTCTTACCCCGACACTATTTCTGTTTATGACCAGAATAACAAATCAATCTCATTTACTAAATCTTCAGCAGGAATTTATTTTGGTGTAAAAGTACCGGCAGATTCGGAAACTAAGGTAAATGTAAAATACAGCCAGAGAATTTCATCAGACACGATGAAATACATTCTCACATCAACTCAAAACTGGATACATCCTTTAAAAGAAAGCGGAATATGAAATTATCTTACCAAAAGAATTTGATTTAAAAGATCTTTCAATAAAACCTTATAAAAAAGATTCTGATTCAACAAATAATATTTATATAATTAACAAACAAAACTTTATGCCCGAAACTGATCTAACTGTTACTTGGGCAAGGAGGGGAAAATGAAAAAGCTAATTTCTATTTCTTTTTTGATTATTATAGTTTTTGCAAGCAATATAATTCCTAATCCTATATCTATTTTTTACATAAATGAATTTATGTTCGATTCAACAGGATGGAAAATGGAATTGCATCCTTCAACTTATTGGGAAGAGACTTCTCTAAACGGATGGTTTATAACAAGCAAAACGGATACTGCCTATTTCAAAGATGGAATTTTTTTGAAGGATTCTTCATACATAGTTATTACACAGGACAGTTTACAAAGCATACTTAATATTTAATCCGGCTGGTGACACTTTAACTTTGTACGCCGGGGATGATTTCCCAATGGAAATGTTTTCCTTTGGTAACGATAATATGTATTCTCCACCCGCCCCTAAAATGGGCCAATCGATTTGTCTGCGGGTTTATTCAGATGGATATTCGCAGCAATATTTTTACTACTTCGATAATACTCCTACAATGGGTTATGAAAACGACACTCTTAATATTAAAGGGTACATCGACGGTTATGTAAAAGACGAACAAGATAACCCGATAAAAGGAGTGAAAGTAATCTACGCTTATAAAGAGGTA
This sequence comes from uncultured Ignavibacteria bacterium, assembly GCA_963792755.1. Classification (GTDB taxonomy): domain Bacteria; phylum Bacteroidota; class Ignavibacteria; order Ignavibacteriales; family Ignavibacteriaceae; genus RBG-16-34-14. The sequence goes on along the minus strand of CAWBXQ010000009.1, from coordinate 485,044 downwards.
TATATTGAAACGGATTCTTCGGGCTATTTCAAGTATTACGATTACTCAATCAATAAACGATTGCAGTTTGAAAAAGAAGGATATACTTCGGCCGATACCTCTATTCAGATTTGGCCGGACAGCTCTATAACAATAAATATAAAGATGACTAAAATAGTAGGGGTATCTGAAGTATATCCGCCTACTATAAATAATTTTACATTAAGCCAGAATTTCCCGAATCCATTTAACAGCACAACTACTTTTATTTATTCTCTTCAGAAAGATGAACAGGTGGAAATAAATATCTATGATGAAAAAGGAGAATTAGTTCAGAAACTTTTTAAAGGGTTTCAGAATAAAGGTGAATACAGGTTGAGATGGAATGCAGATAATCTTGCTTCAGGTATTTATTTCTACGAGCTAAGAACAAAAAATCAGAAAATAAGTAAGAAATGTTTACTGCTGAAGTAAGTTGAAAAATACAGGATGCATGCTACGGGATACGGGATACCGGATGCCTGATGACCGGTTCGCTGAAAAGTAATTTGTTATTGATATTATCCGGTTTTCTGCTTAATTTATTTTAAAAATAATATAAAAGGAAGAAGGGAGAAAAATTTCTTCTAACCACATTTAAATGATTAATCCAATAACAAATCATATCACGGGGAGGAAATATGGAAACTACAAAAACAACGCTCGCCGGAACTGCTAAACTTACTTTCAAAGGGAAGGAATATGAGCTTCCTGTAATTACCGGAACAGAAGGTGAAACCGGTATCGATATATCAAAGCTCAGGGAAATTACGGGTGCTATCACTCTCGACAGCGGCTATGCAAACACAGGTTCCTGCCGAAGCGCAATTACTTTTATTGATGGAGAAAAAGGAATACTTCGATACCGCGGTTATCCTATTGAAGAGATTGCCGAAAAATCAAATTTCGTAGAAGTGTGCTATCTTTTGATTTTTGGTTACTTACCAGGTCAATCGGTCCTGAATGATTTCAAAGATAAATTAGCGCATCATAGTCTTATACACGAAGACATGAAAAAATTCTTTGAGGACTTTTCTGCAAATGCTCACCCGATGTCCATTCTTTCATCGATGGTTAATTCTCTATCCGCTTATTACACAGAACACGACTACAAAGCAGATATAGAATTAAACATCATACGTCTGCTTGCAAAGCTAAAAACAATTGCAGCATTCTCTTATAAAAAATCTGTAGGGCAGCCGTACATTTATCCGAAAGATGATTTAAGTTTCACCTCTGATCTTCTTAATATGATGTTCGCTGTTCCCTCAGAACCTTATGAAGTTCCCAAATCTGTTGAGGACGCTCTGGATCTTCTTCTTATTCTTCATGCAGACCATGAACAAAACTGCAGCACTTCAACTGTAAGAATGGTTGGCAGTAGCGAGGCAAACTTATTTGCTTCAATCTCTGCTGGTATAAGCGCACTTTGGGGACCATTGCATGGCGGAGCCAATCAGAAGGTAATTGCAATGTTAGAAAAGATTCAGAAAGATGGCGGCGATTATAAAAAGTACATCGGTCTTGCAAAGGATAAAGAATCCAAATTCAAGCTGATGGGCTTTGGGCATAGAGTTTATAAAAACTTTGATCCGAGAGCTACAATACTCAAAGGTGCAGCCGACCGAGTTCTAAAAGAACTCGGTGTTAAAGATCCACTTCTCGATATCGCAAAGAACCTTGAGGAAATAGCTTTGAAAGATGAGTTCTTTGTCGAAAGGAAACTTTATCCGAATGTAGATTTCTATAGCGGAATTATATACCGCGCAATGGGAATACCAACAAATATGTTCACAGTTATGTTTGCTCTTGGTCGTTTGCCGGGCTGGATTGCACAATGGAAAGAGATGAGAGAAGCTCCCGGTGCAAGAATATACCGTCCAAGACAAATTTATGTTGGTGAACAAAAACGTCCTTATGTTCCGATTGATAAGAGATAATTAATCTCTAAATAAAAACTATAACAAAATCCCGCTTAGGCGGGATTTTGCTTTTTAAAAAGGGAAGTTTTGAAATAAAGTGTAAACTAAATCGGTGAATTCGGGAGAATCTTACAAACAATTAACAGTTCATAATAATATTTAAGCTGGCGTTTTAATAACTTATGCTTTTTGATATGACATAAACATAGAGGGTTTTGCGTTTTTATTGATTTTGCATAGTACATTATATAACTTTTGTAATCTGAAATACCCGATTTCCATAAGGGATATTCCGTATGAAAAAAGCTCTGTTATTAATGACCATTATTATGGTAATAATATCAGTATCATGCAAAAAAGGTATCGCTATTGGACCTAAATTAGATAACTCAGTCCCTACCGTGTTCACAGATTCTTCGACAAATATTACCACATACAGTGTTGTTTTCCACGGCACTATTAAATACTTACAGGTTATCGTGTTCATATTACTTTGATTATGGAACAACAACTATCTACGGAAGTCAGAGTTTGCAACAAAACATCCAAGCAGGTTCTGCCAAGGTAACTGTAGTTGATACTATAAATAATCTTCATTCTTCAACACTATATCATTATAGGTTAGTTTGTTGTACAAACAATGACACAATAAAAGGTGCTGATATGACCTTTACAACGTTGGACAATCCAGTTCCCACAGTGGTCACAGATTCAGCAACGAATATTACTGCGTATAGCGTTATTCTTCATGGCACCGTTAATACTAATGGAATCCCGTGCTCGTATTACTTCGATTATGGATCAACAGCTTCCTATGGAAGCCAGAGTACACAGAAGAATCTCGATTCAGGCCTGACACTACTCACTGTCAGTGATACGATTCTTCATCTGCAACCAACAACTGTCTATCATTACCGTATTGTCTGTTCTAATATCTACGGTGTAGGTAGGGGGGATGATCAATCTTTTACAACTATGAAAGATGATTATTTCCCTCAAACCATCGGCTCTCAATGGCTCTATACTTTCTACGATGCCGTAAATCTTCGATCCGATACAGTTGAAGTTACCATAACTAATTCTGGAATCTGGCAATACATTGCTTATTCAGGTGAGCCCGGTTATCCAACATATACAGAGAGCGTATTTGTCTCTCCAACTATGATTCAAATGAATTCCAGCAGTTCTGGGAGCCGTATTTATCTCATACCATTCGCTGCTGGTAATAAATGGGAAGGGCTCCCACCTCAATATACTTTTGTACACTACTCGGTTTCACAACTGGACAGCATAACAACACCGGCAGGGAAATTTTACTGAGCATTCCTCATTCATATGACAGCTTTTAATGGAGGCAATACTACATATATGATGATAGAGTCTTCGTGCCAAAAATAGGCTTTGTAAAACGGAACGAGTCTGTAAGTGGAGCGGCTATAGGAACTATATCGGCATATAGTTGGAATCTAATTTCAGTTAAAATCATTCCATAGTTGCCCTTCTAATATCTTTAACAAAATAAAAACGAAGGCTGACTTTAGGTCCAGAACTAAAAACAAAAGAAAACAAAGCAAGCGTTGAGAAATTCTTAAAGGGAATAAAAAATGAATGATGAGTTCCCAACAGAAGGAATGTAATTAACTCACATTTTAGTTGTGAGTGATATTGAAAAATCAAAATCATTTTACCGAGACATTTTGGAGCCAAAATATACAGGGAGTATGGAGGTAATTCCTGTGTCTTAAATTTCCAGGGAAGCTGGCTTCTGATTGTTACAGGAGGAGAACCCACAAAAGATAAACCTAACACTTCATTTGCAGTTCCGCAAAATTCAAACTCTGTCAGCCACTCAATGACAATAAGAGTACCGGATTGTCAGAAAGCTTATGAAATACTAAAATCTCGTGGAGCCGAGTTTATTACACCTCCCGTAGATTCTCGTACAGAAATCCTTTGTTTCTTTCCTTGATCCTTATTCTCACTTGTTCTATATTAGTGAAAGTAAACCTTAATCTTACTCTATAAAAAACTCAAAGAAAAATAGTTAATTACTATTGTCATTCCGCACTTGATGCAATCTCTGTAGAGATACCAAGCCTAACAATTAAACTTCATCTTTCTTATACCGATATGGCAGATTGCAAAATCATCGGTGAACAAAAACGTCCTTATGTTCCCGATCGATAAGAGATAATTAATCTCTAAATAAAAACTACAACAAAATCCCGCTTAGACGGGATTTTGCTTTTTAAAAAGGTAAATTTTTAATTTAAACATTCACTAATTGTAACTGCGGGGGGTCTTTATAACAAGAAACAATTTGGCATAATTAGTGCTTAATTCAAAAAACTAATTTATGTATTCATCGGGGTTAATCTCATGAAAATTTTAATCTGTGCGGTAATCTTAAGTCTTTTTGTTGGCTGCAATGTTAATCATAAGACCGATATAAAGCTTGTTAAAGGTAAAGCAGTAATCGAAGGTAAAGTTCAAAATTTTACCGACAGTTCAATGGTATTACGTTTTTCAAATTTTAGTGTCGTTACTAATATTGAACAAGTTGCAATATTGGATTCTTCGGGAAATTTTAAAACTGAATTGGAGCTTTTTAATCCGCAGGAGGTTGTTTTATCTTATGAAAATTCCTCAGCTACTTTATACCTACATCCGGGTGATACTTTATACCTCAATATAAATGCAAACCTTTTTCAAAAAGATGATCACCCTTATTACGAAGTGAATGGTAAGAATTCAACTACTTCTCAAAATATACGTGACTACTTAAAATCCCATACTCCATTTACAATTGATCAAAATTATAAACCGAAATACAATGAACCGTTTAATAAATTTTTAAGTGACATAAAGATGCATTTGTCAGTTGAAGATTCTGCATTGCAGGAATTCTATAAACAAAATAAACCAACAGATGAATTTATGAGATGGGCAAAGGATGATGTTTTATATTCTAGTTTTAGTTTTTTTATGAGCTATTTTGCAATTAATGATAAAAGACATAAAGAATACAGAACACAAATCTTTAATACCGGTCTCTTCCCGCGTAATGATTCAGCAATAGTTAATTCCATGTATACATGGTTTTTATCTCAATATCCAATAATGAAATACTATGCAGCAGATTCTGTAGCTATGCAGCTTTTTACAAGGGATATTAAAAATTCATTTACAAGAACTTTTGATAATCTTATTAAAAATGAAAAGCCCGGCTTAAGTAGGGATATCATGATTTATAAGATGTTTGATATGTTTGATGGAAGACATGGTGTCCCAACTGAAAATAGTACTGCATTGTGCGAAAAGTACAAAACATATATAAATAATCATGAGTTAAATTCTAAGCTAGTAGAAAAAGTGTCAAATTTTAATCGTCAGGAAAATAAGAAAAACGTATTTGTGGATTTGAAATTAAAGGCAAAGTCAGAGACAATAGCAAAATTTTGGGAAACGCTTGAAACTAAATATAAAAATAAAACCATATATATTGATATCTGGGCAACCTGGTGCGCACCGTGCCGGGGTGAACTCCCTCATTTAGTTGATTTGAGTAATTACTATAAAGACAAACCAGTTGCAATTGTTACAATTTGTTTAGCTTCAAATAAAGATGAATGGGAAAAAGCTATTTCTAAAATTAGTAATGTGAGCGACAATTACTTTTTCAACAAAGACGATTCGGATTTATTAGGAGATGAATTAAAGGTTTATAGTTTCCCAACCCATTTGATAATTAATAAAAAAGGAGAATTGATTGATAAGAATATCTTCGGTTAAGGAAACTTTAAGTAAATTACTCGAAGAATAATAATTTAACGAGCAAAAAATTAGAAAATTAAAACTTCATCTTTCTCATCCCGATATGGCAAATTGCAAAATCGTATTTAACGGGATCTTCAGGATCGAATTTTTTTAATTTCTCCGTTATCTCTTCTGCCATTTTCCAGCTTACATTTTTTCTTTTGGTTAATCTTAAAGAACGGCTTACTCTTGCAACGTGAGTATCAACAGGAATGACAAGCTTGCTCGTTGGAATTTCTTTCCACAACCCGAAATCGAGATCATCTTTTCTTACCATCCACCTTAAAAATAAATTCATTCTTTTGCAGGCACTTCCCTTTTCAGGCAGAGGAAACATAAATCTTGAACCGACGCTTAATTCTTTTTTATTAGTTACTCTTTTATAATTTTCAATAAAATAATTGGAGAAACCTGAAATCGCTTCTTTAAGATTTACTGAAGCGGGATCATAATGCTTTAGAAAAAGTCCTTTCAAAGAGCCAAACTGACGGTAAGCTTTACTTATCAAAACAAACAAATCACTTATATCTTCTTCAGAATAAAAGCGGTGGACGAGAGTTTCTCTTCTTAAATCCTCTCTCTTAAAATCCAAAACAAAGGCATAAGGTTTGTTATCCGATACCCTGACAAATTTGTTAAGTGTATTGATTATTTGTGTAACATTACCATAAGCAAATACAGAAGCAATGAATCCTATCGCTTCAATGTCCTTTTCATCTTTATACAAATGGAGAAACTGAAGAGGATCCGGAGAGATACTGGATTTATCAAAAGCTTTATAATGGTAATCGAGTTTCTGCTTTAACAACATTTTATTAAACTCTTAACATAATAATACATTACAAATTATTTCATGATGGATTGCTATTCAAAAAATAAAAAAATATCTTGACGCAACTATTGTAAAATTAAAATCAAAATGAACGTTTTAAAACAATTTTTATTAATCGCTTTTATAATAACAATTATTTCATCTTTCTCTAAAGGAGAAGGATTAAAAATTAATCTTCTTTCTAACAATAATAAATCAACTGAAGTTACTAAACAGGATTCCAGAAAAGTTTCAGAATCTTTATTAGTAGTAAAAAAGAACAATACATCTTCAAATATTAAAGTTCCTTTATCATTAGCGATTTCTGATGAACCCGTTACAATGCTGCCGGACGGAACATTGTGGCGTGATAAATCCGATATGGATTATTTAAGATTTGGCGGAGTTGCAGCAGGTGTTCTTGCAATAGATATAGGCGGATACTTTAAGCTTAAAAATGAATGGTACGATCATCCTACAACGAAAATGCACGCTGAAGATTTCAAGCTTGATATAAAACTTTATAAGCAAATGGATAAGTTTGGTCATATGACACATGCTTATTTTGCAACAAGTCTTCTTTCAAGATTATACAGGTGGACCGGTATGTCTGGAAACAATTCAATTCTGTATAGTGCATTAACCGGCTGGCTGTGGATGCTACAGATTGAAATTGCCGATGGTTTCTTTGAAGAATGGGGATTTAGCTGGGGTGATTTATCAGCAAATACAATCGGAGTAAGCTTTGCAACTTTACAGCAGCTTTATCCAAAAGAGCTTGGCGGTTTACAATTAAAGTTCAGTTATCATACTTCAGACGCTTTAAAAGCAAGAAGATATAATAACGGCGCAAAAATTTGGATAGATGATTACGAAGGATTAACCTGGTGGTTAGCTGTAAATGTTTATCATTATCTTCCTGTTAAAGTTCAGCAAAATTATCCTGAATGGCTCAAGCCTTTTGGGTTTGCAATTGGACAATCTGCAAATATATTGCCGCAGATCCATTGCATGGTCAAAGAGAAATATTTTTAGGACTGGATTACGATTTTAGAAAACTTTCAGTTGGAGATGATATCGGCATCATCAGATTTTTAAAGACTGAATTAAATATAATAAGGCTGCCTCTGCCGGCAGTTAAGATTACTCCTAACGGAGTTTGGTACGGTTTATATTTCTAACTGTTCTAAATTATTTATCAACTATATAAGGAGGGAATAATGAACGGTTCTTCTACTGTAACCCCAACGCCTATGATGCAAATGACTGTTAGCAAAATGTCCGGTGATATGCGCTTTGTAGGAATATTTTATATTATAACCGGAGCGCTAAACTGTTTGTCTATTGTCGGGGCAATTATTGGTATCCCATATATTATTTGCGGACTAAGATTAAGAGAAGCAGCCGACGCTTTCAATAGTTATCTCGGTTCTAATGATATGAACTTGCTTGAAAGAGCATTTGAAAGACAGGGAAGTTTTTTCTTTATTCAAAAAGTATTAATGATAATCGGGATAATAATTGCGGTGCTTGCTATTATTTTCATTATTGCTTTCAGCGCAATGATTTTCAATTCTTTTGGAGGACATCATTCATTCTCTTAAAAAGTAGTTGTTAACATAAACAAGCAATCCGATGAGGCAGTTCAGCAAAACTGAACTGCCTCTGTATTTTAATAACTATACCTTACTCTGAATTTCAAAACTGTCTCACCATCCTGTGGAACAGGAACTTTGAATATAACATTCTGTGCATCTTTCTTTTCGTAAGCAAGAGATGAGCTTAATATTTCCCAGTTCAAACCGAGAGGTCTTTCAACTTCCACAGTTATGTCTTCTTTTTTCCTGTTCTTGAATTTAACCTCGTAAGCCTGTTCCGAAACTCTATCTGTAATTTTTTTATTTTCAGTCTGAACATCTTCAACAACTACATCAAAAGCCTGACCTATTTTCAATCTTACTTTTTCATTCCTCGGAGTATGATCTATTAAATCTTCACCAACAAATTCAAGAGTTTTCCCATCAGATTTATACATTCTAACTTTACCTTTCGGCATCGGCATTCCCATATTATTCTCTTCTTTATTTTCAAATTCAACTACAACATCTACTTTTCCTGTTTGGCTGGCATTTGAATAATAATTGTTTTGTCCATTATAAAAATATTTTTTAACAGCTTTAACACCGGAAGTTTCAAATAAAGATATCTGCTTGGTTTCATTGTTTGCAAGAGTAGTGGGTCGCTGAAGATTATAAATATGATATTCAAAAAATTCTTTCTCCTGAAACTGAGGTTGTGAAATTCCCTGGCTTTTAACCATCATTTCCTGCGGTTGATAATTAAGCCTCTGTTGATTTTTAACAAGGTTTATATCGCCGGCTACAAGCTTTAATACAGCATCTTTATAAGTCGTACCTGATTTATTCTCAATACTAACCCACGAATTCAAATCGAGTTTTGTATCATCACTATTTAACACTGCAACATATTCAGCATGCCAGTTCATTCCTGAAGTCTGGTAAGAAATTTCAACATCCTGCTTACCACTTTTAGGAGCTGTGACTGTCCAGATAAGTGTCGGTTTAGTAATTAAACCTTCGGGTAAGGTACCGACAGAAAATCTATACTTGGAAACATTGGGAAGCATAAGAAGTCCGCCTTCCTTTTTCTGAAGGACAATCTGTCCGCCAAATGAAGATAATAGTTTACCTTCGATAAGCTCACTGTTTTCTCCAATTAATTGAACATCTTTATCAATATACTTTTGAAGAATTTTATCGAGACTTACAAGATCATATTGATAATTTTGTTCAATCACTTCCCCATCCAAATCTATATGAACACTTGTCGGATCGATGAACTGTGCAACATCCGTTATTGCAATTTGCGATGTTCCCGATTTTATATCAATTGTTCTCAAATCTTTAACAACACCGAGATCAGAATTATAAACTGTTACTGCCACAGATTTTTGATCAGCCTGCTGTGCAGAAACGTAGTTTGCAGAAAGTAAAAGAAATAATAGTAATGTAAGACGGATAGTTTTTTCATGATTTTCTCCGTTATCTTGATTAATAATTTTATGGCTTGTTAAACCTTTTCAAAATTAAATAGTTCCTTAAAAAAAATTAAAAACTAAAAAATAGATTTTGACACGGGCATAATGTAAATTTCTAATGAAAAGTAAATATAAAACAGGTTTAGTAATGTTATATGATTTTTTTATTAAAAGGAAACATTTTTTTCTAACAATTTTTTCTATGCTTTTGATTTTTGTTTCCTGTTCTTGCGCACAGGCGCCGTCATTTGGAGAACGTGAAGACAGGGGATTACTTCAATTTCGTGAAATAGATGAAGCTTCCGGTATTGCTGCAAGCAGGAAAGATATCGGGGTTTTGTGGACACACAATGATTCAGGTGACAGTGCAAGAATATTTGCTATTAATGCTCATGGCAAGCATCTCGGCATTTATCATATAGAAGGAATTACAAACAGGGATTGGGAAGATATTGAAGTCGGCCCCGGTCCAGTAAGCGGCAAAGAATATATTTATATTGCAGAAATTGGAGATAATTTTGCTCAATATAACACAAAGTATATTTATAGAATTCCTGAACCTGATGTTGACACCAACCAATCTGCTGTTTATGCAACTCTTAAGAATTGTGATATAATTAAATTCAAATATCCTGATGGACCGAGAGACGCAGAAACATTAATAGTCGATCCTTTAACTAAAGACATTTACGTGGTTTCCAAAAGAGAAAAGAAAGTAAATGTATATCTTCTGAAATATCCTCAATCTTTAAAAGATACTATAACTATAAAATATATGTTGACTCTCCCCTTTACTAAGGTTGTCGCAGGCGATATTTCCTTCAATGGAAAGGAAATATTATTGAAGACTTATTCTTCAGTCTATTATTGGAAAAGAAGCGAAGGACAATCAATCGCTGAAGCATTAACAAATAAATATTATACATTGCCTTATATTCGTGAGCCGCAGGGAGAAGCAATTGGCTGGAGCTATAATGCCAATGGCTATTACACAACCAGTGAAGAAGGAGATTTTCATGTTCGGGCTCATCTCTATTTTTATCCACGTTTAAAATGATAAAATGAACTCTCAGAAATTTTCTTCATTCAGAAATTTATTAAAAGAGCTTGCTACAAAAGAGATAAAAATTCTTTTAGTTCTGCTTACCCTATTTTTAAGTCTCTTTGTTTTTATAAATGTGGGAATACTTGTAACCAACGGAACAACAAGACAATTCGATCAATCAATAATAGAATATTTCAGAGTAGAAGGAAATAATTCTGAACCAGCCGGACCAGTATTTTTAATAGAATCTATGAGAGATATTACATCTCTTGGTGGTGAGACTATTATTACAATTATTACAATTTTTGTTGTGGGATTTTTGCTTCTTCAAAAACGTTATGATGCAATGTGGCTAGTTATCGTGGCCACTATCGGTGGAGCTTTAATTTCTCTTGGTCTTAAAGAATTTTATGGAAGGGAACGACCCGATATAAGTTATAGGCTGATTAATGTTACTCCGTTAAGTTTCCCCAGTGGTCACTCGATGATGTCAGCCATTGTTTATCTTACCGAGGCAGCAATCATCGCAAGAATTCAAAAGAATAAAAAGATAAGAATTTACATTCTCTCTGCCGCATTATTCTTAACATTTATAATTGGGGTAAGCAGAGTTTACCTTGGAGTTCATTATCCAACAGATGTAATTGGCGGGTGGACAATAGGTCTGGCGTGGGCTTCTTTCTGTTGGTTTGTAGCGTGGTATTTACAACGAAGAAACAAGTTGAAAACAGCAAACAACGAAAAACCATAGGATAAAAATCCGGTACCGCCTTATAAAATTCATGTCATTATCCCGATTCTTACTATATTTATTTTAATTCTAATTAAATTTTCAAAACAAAAGGTAAATCAGATGAAATATTTAGTATCAGCATTTTTTCTTATTGCTCTAATTTTACAAGGATGTGAGCAGAAAAAAGAGGAAGTCAACAAAAATGAAACTGAGGGAATTGAAATGATAAAAAAAGAAATTGCTAATTTTTCACCAACAGAGCTTAAATACGATGATAGTATCCTCAATGACAGACAGAAAATAGTTGTTGAAAAACTTTACCGTGCATCTAAATTAATAGATAGTCTTTTCCTTGACCAGGTTTATTCAAAAAATGAAGAGATAAAATCCAACCTAATGAACCAAAATACTGAAGACGCAAAATTAAAATTACAACTGTTCAATATTATGTTCGGACCATTTGACCGTCTGGAACATGATAAACCATTTATTGGAACCGAAACAAAACCTGCCGGGGCTAATTTTTATCCTGAAGATATGACCAAAGAAGAATTTGAAGGCTGGATAAAAAAACATCCTGGGGATGAAAAGGCTTTTACAGGACAATTTACAATGATAAGAAGAGATGGTGATAGTTTAGTAGCAATTCCTTATAGTGAATACTTTAAGGACAAGCTAACAGAGATATCAAATTTATTAAAAGATGCTGCCGGTTATACCGATAATCCATCACTTAAAAAATATTTACTAACTCGTGCCGCAGCATTTCTTAGCAATGATTATTATGAAAGCGATATGGCATGGATGGATGTTAAAGATAATAATATCGAAGTTGTTATCGGACCTTATGAAGTTTATGAAGACAACTTATACAACTATAAAGCATCATTTGAAAGTTTCGTAACCATAAAAGATCCTCAGGAGAGTAAAAAGCTGGATATCTTTAAGAAATATCTTAAGGATATGGAACTCCATCTACCTATCCCGATGGAATATAAAAACCTTAGTCGAGGATCAGAATCTCCGATAGCTGTGGTAAACGAGATTTTCGATGCGGGTGATGGGAAAAAGGCTGTGCAATCTATTGCATTTAATCTTCCTAACGATGAAAGAGTACGCAAAGCAAAAGGTTCTAAAAAGGTACTGCTGAAAAATGTTGCACAGGCAAAATATGATAAGCAATTAATTCCAATTTCTAAAATAGTCTTGGATCCGGATCAATTGCAGTATGTAACTTTTAATTCATTCTTTACGCATACACTCATGCATGAAATGTCCCATGGTATAGGACCCGGATTTATAAAAGTTAATGGAAGAAATACCGAAGTCCGGAAAGAACTTAAAGAAGTTTATGCTACAATTGAAGAATGTAAAGCCGATATACTTGGAATGTATAACAATGTTTTTATGATAGAGAAAGGTGTTTTCCCTGAAACATTTGAAAAAGAAACTTATGTTACATTTCTTGCAAGTATTTTCCGTTCAATAAGATTCGGAATTAATGAAGCACATGGCGGTGGAAATGCAATCATTTATAATTATTTGCTTGAAAACGGCGGATACGAATATGATTCAACTGCACAAAGAGTAAAAGTAAATTTTGATAAGGTTGATAAAGTACTGGAGAACCTGGCAAATATGATTTTAATGATAGAGGCAAAAGGTGATTATAATGGTGCTAAAGAAATAATTAAAAAATATGCTGTAGTCTCTCCATCTATACAAACTTTGATAAACAAGCTCTCAGATATTCCTGTTGATATTAAACCTGTTTTTCAAATTGAAGAGATGTTGAAGTAAATTAAAACCCCACCCGTCCTCCCCTTTGGTAAAGGGGAGGCGAGGAGGGGTTCAATATCTTAAACCTCTACTCTACCAAATCAATCATTGTGGAAAGCTCATCGACAAGCTGATCCGTGTTGCCGCCAAAGCCAACGCTTACAAATCTTATTTTACCGGTCTTATCAATTACAAATTTTGTTGGAATGCCTGCAACTTTATAATCGCCAACTACTTTGTCGTTGTAATCCATAAGAATGTGGAAAGGATAATTATTCTTCTGCAAGAATTTCTGTACGCTTGCTTTCCTGTCTTTTTCTCTTTCCCACGCATTTACAAAAAGAAACTTCACATTGTCATCTTTGGAATATTTGTCAACTGCTTTCTGCATTCCTGGAAAAGAATTAAGACAGGGTCCGCACCACGTAGCCCAGAAATCAACAACAACAGTTTTACCTTTCAAACCGGAAAGAGAAACTTTATTTCCGTTTAGATCTTCGAGTGTAAAGTCAGGTGCAGGTTCGCTTATTATTTCTTTAGCAAGCTTATCTTTTAAATTCTTCATAGAAGCTGACTCGAGAGTTGAAAGATAAGCCTGGAAACCATCTTCGGAACCATTTTCTGCTTTATATACATTCTTTAAGATGTCAATCATTCCGGCTGTATTCTTACCCTTCTTTATAAAATCTTCTATGACTGTTTTTGCTTTCTGGTTATCTCCATTTTCATAAAGCAGTTTTGTGTATAATTCATTAATATCGCCTTCCTGGTTCTGAGTTAAGCTCACAGCTCTTTCAACATTTGGTAAGGCTTCTTTCTTTTTTCCTGAAAGGAACAAACCATCACCGTAAGAATATAAAACGAGACCGAGATAATATTCTCTTTCTTCTTTCCATTCTTTTTCTGTCATTGATTCGGGCTTTTTGCCGGGAGGATTATTAAGTTCTTTTTCTCCCCTATCAACTCCCATTTTTGCAATCGCAATAGCAGTATTTAAATCTGCATTTTCAGAATACATCCTTTGTGCAACTGAATAAAACCTGTAAACACTCGGACGATTTATATTTGCAGCCAAAAAATCTTTTAGTGGTTTATATAATTTTTTGTCCCTGTAAAGATTAGCAACAAGATCATAGGCGTCTTCAATATATTCACTATTAGGAAAATCTTTTGCAAACTGTTCAGCCATTTCTTTCTTCTTGTTTAAATCCTGCTCTGCTCGAAGCTCTTTATATCTTTCCACCTGTAAGTATTTACTCTGAGGAAATTTTTCGGAAAGGATTTTCGCATAATTGTCCGACTTTTCCTTGTTATTTAATTTGCCATACCATTCTGTTAAAACAGTAAGATTATCTTCAGTAAGACTATCTTTCTTCTCAAGCCTTGAAAGTTCCGATTGAGCTACTGAATCAACTTTATCCGGATGAACCTGCTGGTAAAGTGAAAGATATTGTTCAAGGTAATCGTCTTTTATCTCAGGATGATTCTGAAAATCTTCCTGAACATATTTCAGTCCCAAGGCAAAGTCTCTATCAAGTTCTAAATAATAAGAGCCCCAATTAAGAAGAGCACCTCCAAGTCCTGCAACGCTCCCTGGTAAAATTTTATCATCATTTCCATATAAATAAATCACATAACCTTTCTTGGAATTATTATCAACATCTTCATTATGTTTAAATTTTATAATTAAGCCGCGTGTTTCGGGAGTTGTTTTAACTTTCCCTTCCCAGCCTTTTTCTGTCTTGTTCATTTCAACACCGATGGTGTTATCGAGATCTTTGCTATAAAGATATGCAACAAGCACTACACTATCGGCTTTTGCAAGCTTAGTACTATCGGAATTATAATAGATAGTTATTTCATCGCCGGCTTTTGGTTTTTCAGGATTGTAATTAAACGCTCCTTCTATTTTGGGTTTGGAAGAACATGAAGAAAAAACAAATATCAAAACAATTGCGGGAAAGATTACCTTAAGCAAAACTTTTACTGAAATAGTTCTCATCGGATATTCCTTATCATGTTAATATTTTTTATTTCGCCTGCAACAATTAAAGTATCATTTTCTGTAATGACGTAATCCGGATTTGGAATCGCGTTTATCTTCTCCCCTTTTTTTGTTTTAGTTTTAATGGATAAAACATCTACTCCGCATTTAACTCTGATATTCAAATCGCGGATTGATTTACCAATGAAAGATTTTGGCGGATTTATTTCTTCAATCGAATAACCTTGCATGAAGTTAATGCGTGTTGCATCATCTTTCATTGTTATACTGCTTGCAAGGTTTGATGTTAATTCAACCTTTTCAATTTCTTTATCATAGGCATCCTGAATATCTTTTCTCCAAATCATACCTATAACTTTTTTGGAACCTTCTTCTTCAATCACCGGCAAACCGCTGTATTGAAAGTCTCTCAATTTATCGTGCGCAACCCTGCAGTTATCAGCAGGAGTAACCGTTTCAAAATTCGGATTTGCAATATCGCCTGCAATAAGCAGGTTTTGCAGTGAATCTTTTTCAAATAAATAATCTTTAATGTCATTAAGACTTAGCATACCCCTGATATTTCCTTTGACATCGGTTACAGGAAAATCGGAATCTTTAGCACGAAGAACATCGTTAACAATTTTGCTGAAATTTTCAGAAACATTTATTGAACTATACTTATCATTATAAACATCCTTAACATAAATTGATTCCAGCACATTTGTTTCAACTCCTTCTTTAATTCCAATGTTTTTCAAAACAAGCTTGAGCGTGTAAATTGATTCTCTCGAAAATCTTGACGAAAGAATTGTGCTGATAATGCAAGTTACCATTAAAGGCAAAATAATTTTGTAATCATTAGTCAATTCAAAAACAATTATAATTGCAGTGATTGGGGCTCTGGTTGTACCGGCGACTAATCCTCCCATTGCTACGAGAGCGTAAGCGCCGGGGGTAGCCGTTGTTTCAGGAAATACAGAATGCACAACATAACCGAAAAAGTATCCGAGCATTGCACCCATAAATAGTGAGGGCGCAAATATTCCTCCCGAACCTCCCGAACCAAGAGTAATTGAGGTTGCAATTATTTTTATAAAAATTAATACAAGTGCAAGTTCCCAGACCATCTTACCATAGAGAGCAGCATTAATTGTATCGTAACCGACACCCATTACGTATGGAAAGAATAATCCTATAACTCCCATACCGATTCCGCCGACAGCAGGTTTCAACCATTCGGGAAAATTAAATTTGTTATCAAAAAAATCTTCTGTAAAGTATAATGATTTAATAAACCCGAAGGAAACTAATCCGCACAATCCGCCGAGAACAAAATAAAATATGATTTCATAAGGAGAAGCTAACTGGTATTTAGGAACCACGAAAGCTGCAAAGTCGCCTTCGAACATTCTCGAAATAACAGTCGCCATTACTGAAGAAATAACGATTGGAGAAAACTGTGCAACCGCAAAATCCATTAGTATAATTTCAACGGCAAACAATGCCCCCGCAATAGGAGCATTAAATGCAGCTGCGATACCCGCAGCAGCACCGCATCCTACTAAAGTTTTTAATCTTTTAGCAGGAACTCTCAAAAACTGCCCAACGATCGAACCGAGGCTTGAACCAATCTGGATAATCGGGCCTTCCCTTCCTACAGAACCACCGCTTCCTATTGAAATAGCAGAAGCAATTGCTTTGATAAAAGCAACCCTTCCACGAATCGCTCCTCCTTTTAATAAAATTGCCTGCATAACTTCAGGGACACCGTGACCTTTTGCTTCGGGGGCAAAAAAGTAAATAATTGGTCCGATAATAATTCCACCAATAACCGGTGCAAGTAAAACTACATACCAGGGATTACTCATTATATTATCCAGAACTGTCCCCGGTCCCGGAAAACTAATCGCCGAAATACCTTTAATCATTGCACGAATGCCGATACCGGAGAAACCGCCCAGTACACCGATAATAATCGCAATGATTATCATCAGAGTGTGCTCTGACATCCTTGCTCTTTCCATCACTTTAAAAGATTTCGAGGAGATTCGGCTTGAGAGATTTTCAAAAAATCCGGAACTCACTTAGATATATCCCTTGTGTTCATTCGCATATGATTCTTAAAAATAGAATTATCTATTGAATCTTACAAATTTTGAACGATTGTTTTTTATAACTGTAATTATTTGTGAAATTCTTCTCATTATTTTACTATATTTTACGCGTCTAAAACAATTTTAATAAAGTATCGATTTTGAATTCAATCTTATTCAAAGGCTATTTAGCGTTCTGGCAAAGGATACCTGTAAAATATCAGTACAGAATATGGGACTGGCTTAAGTTCAGGTTCAGTCCAAATACACTTACACCTGGTCTTCCGCAAGCTGCAATTATAGATCCGATTAATATCTGCAATTTGGATTGCCCGCTTTGTGCTTCAAAAAATCAGAACTACGAAAAAGGCAAAATGAGTTTCGATACTTTTAAGATGGTTCTTGATAAAATGCCTTCTATAAAAGTTGTGATTCTTTTTAACTGGGGAGAACCTCTTCTTCATCATGAAATATTTAATATCATTAAAGAAACTGCATCGAGAAATATTTATACAATAACACATACAAACTTCAGCATAAAACAAAAACCGGAATTTTTTGAAAAGCTTGTCGAATCCGGTTTGCATCAATTAGTAATCTCTGCAGATGGTGCATCGCAGGAAACTTATGAGAAATACAGAGTTAAAGGAAACTTTGACTGGGTTATAAATAATATCCGCTATACTGTTGAAGCAAAAAAGAAATTAAAGAAAAGAGATCCTAAGATTGTCTGGAAATTTATTGTTAACAGGTACAACGAGCACGAAATCGATTATGCTAAACAACTTGCAAAGTCTTTAGGAATAGAAATAATGTTCGATAAAATGGGTTTGTCGGATGATATCCCGGATATACAATTTCCCGGAACTTTAAAAGAAAGAAAAGAAGAATGGCTTCCTAAAAACCAGGCTTTCGTTCTTGATTTCTATAAGAATGGAAGATACACTCCTTTGAATGATCGACCCTGCAACCAGCTTTTCAATTCAACAGTTATTAATCCTGATGGAAAAGTTACTCCCTGCTGCTGGGTTACGAGTAAAGAAAATGTCTGGGGAGATTTAACAAAAGAAACGTTTGAGGAAATCTGGTATAACGATAAGTATAAATACTCGAGAAGCTTATTTAATAATCTTGACTACAAAGGGGAAACAAAAAATACTGTATGCACAAAATGTGATATTTACAAGAGGTTACGTTAACCTGACTAACCTTCAAGGTTAGCAGTTCGTAGAAAGTACATTAACCTTGAAGGTTCTCCGCTTATTTCTTCTTCTCCTCAAAAACTGAATCCGGAATTCCTTTATTGACTTTATAATTACTGTAGGTGACATAAACTTTCCCGGTAGTCTTCTTTTTCTCATCCTTAGATTTATCCTCATTCAATTCTCCGGACATTCCTTTGGGAAGATTTAATTTCTCAATATTAAAAGTAAAAATCATAGAAGATGGAAGAGGATAATTCATTTTAGGGTTATCATATTTTAGTTCTATAGAAAAAGTTCCACCAATCTTTAATGTTGATTGAACTTTCCTGATAATATGTCTTGCCTCATCTACCCATAAAGTTGTAAGCACAACATTACTTTCGTCTTCAAGAGGAATAACTTTTATCACATCTGTTTTATAGTCATCGACTGTATCCTCTTTTTGATAAATAGCCGTATATTTTTCTTTAAGTAATCCCATTGGAGAAACATCCAATCCCTCCCTTGGAAGTAAAGCAAAACTTTCGGATTCAAGATGAACTTTATCAGGCTGTTTATAATAGATAGTTGCTTTAGTTTCCGGCATCTTTATAAAATCAACATCAACTTTGATATTGACATCAACAACATAATCCTGAACCTGGTTAAAAGTCTTTTTTACTTCATCGAGAATCTGGTCGGGATCTTTTTTTTGAGGACTTGAAACTCCCAAACCAATTGTTAATAAGATTAATAATATTTTCATTCTATTTCCTTGAACTTGAACTTACTCTTGCACTTGAACCCGTCTTCGTTGAAACTTCGCCGGGCAGGCTTGCTCTTGCACTTACACTTCTCCTGCTCACGTCAGAATATCCTTCCTTTTAAAGATAAACGCAGCAAGTCCATAAAAGACAATAATATGCCCTAACAAAACAGCAACGGATTTCAGTATTTCACTTACGTTAAGCGGATCATCAAAAAATAACCTCCATGAAAACATATAAGTTGTAAACAGGTAAGGTCCTATCGCTTGAAAAATATTTATTTGGATCGCTGAAATAATCATAAACACAATTATAACAGCCATTGTTGTAATTATTGGACCAATTGCATTTTCTACAAGCGCTGAAAAAAGAAAAGCGAGTGAAGCCACAACAGACATACTTAAAATGGCAAATCCATAAGCAAGAAGGAATCTCCACAAAACATCGCTCCTTGCAAAAATGATTACAGTTGTGGGTTTAACAACTATAAGCTCACCGGGACCGAATATTATCAACCCCAAACCAAGACTTAAAATTGAAAGCCATAATACCAAAAGAGTCGTATAAATTATCCCTGCAAAAAATTTTGAAGTGACTAATTTCATTCGGGAAACAGGTCTCGTAATTAATACTCTGTAAGTTCCGGCTGTTGCCTCGCCTGCCAACAAATCTCCTGTTACCAAAGCAACCAAGGAAAGGAATATGTACTGCAAGAGCATTAAGAATCAAGTAAGATACCAAGTAAGCATTAAGAAGATTACCTACAAAAACAAAAGATTGCTGAAGATTTCTTGTCATAAAATTAATCGATCTTTCCCCTTCAACCAGCATTGCTATTTGAATGATAGGAATAAGCACTGCAATTGCTATAAAGCCAATGTACGTTCTCCACTTCTTAAATATCTTGTACAATTCTATGTTTATTATTTTTATCATCAGGCTTCTTTCTCAGTCAGCTTGAGGAAATATTCTTCAAGCGAGCGCGTCGGAACAACTGCATTTACAGCCACATCATTTTCAACTAAATATTTATTAAGAACAGCTACTTCTTCCGGGGAAATATTAAAAACAAATCTGTCTTCAATTTGAGTATCCAGTTTTTTACTCCAGTTAGTTTCATTTATAAGCTTTAATGTTTTTTCTTTATCACCAACTCTAATTGTAACCTGCAATTGATTTGCATTCAGAAGATCCTCAACATAACCTTCAACCTGTGTTGTTCCTTTATTAAGAATTATCATCCTGTTTGCAACAAGTTCAACTTCATAAAGAATGTGAGAAGAAAGAAAAATTGTTTTATTCCTTTCTTTACTGAGGTTAATTATAAGTTCCCTGATCTCTTTCATTCCCTGAGGATCTAGTCCTGTTGTAGGTTCATCAAGAATAATAAGATCAGGATCGTGAAGAAGAGCCTGTGCAATTCCAAGTCTTTGTTTCATTCCATGTGAAAATGTTTTTACTTTGCTTTTATATCTTTTTTCAAGTCCTACAAGCTCAAGGATTTCCATTATCCTTTTTTTGGAAGTATCGGTTTCCGGAAAGTCTGCCAAGGATTTCTAAGATTCTTAAAAGCTGATAAATAGCCATAAAAATCAGGTTTTTCAACGATTGCGCCAATTTTTCTAAGGATTGCATTCCGCTTTTCTTTTAAGGGCATTCCAAAAATTTTAATGTCACCTTTAGTCGGAGAAATTAAAGAAAGAAGCATTCTGATAGTTGTACTTTTGCCTGCACCGTTGGGACCGAGAAATCCAAACACATCACCTCTGAAAACATTAAGGTTCAGATCATTAACTGCCTTAATATCTTTGAACTTCTTTGAGAGATTGTTTACTTCAATTATTTTGTCTGACAATGGCTGACTTCCAAAATTTATGAATCGACATAAGAAATATAAGTGTCTTTTCTGCGTGTTTGTAAAACTATTTTACAAGCGGATAATTCTTCTGATAAATGTAAGTAAATTCTCACTTACTTGGCATTCTTAACTCAGTAAATCGAAAAACAGAAGATTTTTTTTACTCCACAAAAATTTTTTATAAAAAGAAAAATTTAATTTGAATTTCTCAGAAATAATTCACAAGTTTACATCACTTTTTTCCCCGGTACAAAAAAAATTTTTCAAAATCTCTTGTTACTATTTTTTTAATTCAATTTTTTTATTAGTTTGTGTGTGAGTTCAACAAATCTTAAATCAAATTGCTAACTACTTAATGAAAAAAAACAAATTTCCCGTTTCCCTTCTTCAAGAGCCCATCCAAAGAGAGATCAAAATAAATAATCAAACTAAAAATTCTAAAGACTGCGGAGTCACTAATGCAAATTAAAAGATTTTTTACTGAAGCCGGTAAAGATCCATTATCAAAAATAGAGTTTGTTAAAAGAACATCTGAAATAAGGAACCCTGATGGTTCTGTTGTTTTTAAAATGGAAGATGTGACTGTTCCAAAATCATGGTCGCAGGTTGCAACAGACATTATTGCTCAGAAATATTTTAGAAAAGCGGGAGTTCCAAAACTATTAAAGAAAGTAAGAGAGAAAGGTGTTCCTGCGTGGCTTCAATCTTCAAAAGCCGATACTGAAAAATTAGAGCAATTATCCGAAAAAGAAAGATATTCTTCGGAAACAGATTCAAAACAGGTTTTTCACCGCCTTGCAGGGTGCTGGACTTACTGGGGTTGGCAGGCTAACTATTTTAATACCGAGGAAGATGCTAAAGCTTTTTACGATGAATTAATGTTCATGTTCGCTAATCAAATGGCAGCACCAAATAGTCCGCAATGGTTTAACACAGGATTAAACTGGGCTTATGGAATTTCGGGACCTTCACAGGGACATTTTTATGTTGATTACAAAACCGGTGAACTTACAGCTTCAAGCGATGCTTATACTCATCCACAGCCTCACGCATGCTTTATTCAATCTATAAAAGATGATCTCGTTAACGACGGCGGAATAATGGATCTGTGGGTTCGTGAAGCAAGACTATTTAAATATGGCTCAGGAACAGGTTCCAACTTCTCCGATATAAGAGGAGCTAGTGAAGCTTTAAGCGGCGGCGGAAAATCTTCAGGACTAATGTCATTTTTAAAGATAGGAGATCGTTCTGCCGGTGCAATTAAATCCGGTGGAACTACAAGAAGAGCAGCAAAGATGGTTACTCTCGATATGGACCATCCGGATGTTGAAGAATATATTAATTGGAAAGTTGTCGAAGAACAAAAAGTAGCTGCACTTGTTGTAGGTTCTAAATTGTGCAATATTCATCTTAATGCAATAATGAAAGCCTGCTATGATGAACATCCTGAAAATGACAGGTTCAACAAAAAGCTTAACAAAAAACTTAAGTTTGCAGTTATCGAAGCAAGGAAAGCAAATGTTCCTAACAATTATATAGAAAGAGTAATTCAGCTTGCGAAGTTGGGTTTTAAATCAATAGAATTTCCTGTTTATGATGTTGACTGGAATTCAGATGCTTATGCAACTGTTTCAGGACAAAACTCCAACAATTCTATCCGTGTTACTAATGAATTTATGGAAGCAGTTGTAAACGATAGAGAGTGGAATTTATACGGCAGAATTGAGAAGAAAAAAGCTCATAAGGAAGGAAGAAATCCGAAACCGTATAAAACTATGCCAGCAAGAGATTTATGGGAACAAATTTCTTATGCAGCGTGGTCCTGTGCTGATCCCGGAATGCAATATCATACAACTATAAATGAATGGCATACCTGCCCGAATGACGGTGAAATAAAAGCTTCAAATCCTTGCAGCGAGTATATGTTCCTCGATGATACTGCCTGCAATCTTGCATCATTAAATCTTGTAAAATTCTATGATTCAAAAACTCAGGAATTCAATATAACAGCGTATAGACATGCAGCAAGATTGTGGACAATCGTTCTTGAGATAAGTGTTTTAATGGCTCAATTCCCGAGTAAAGAAATTGCACAGTTGAGCTATGATTTCAGAACTCTCGGACTTGGATTTGCAAATCTCGGCTCTCTTCTTATGCTTCAGGGAATTCCCTACGACAGCCAGGAAGCTTTTGCTATTTGCGGAGCTTTAACCGCAATTATGCATATGTCGTCTTACGCTGCTTCTGCTGAGATGGCTAAACAGCTCGGAGCTTTCCCAAAATACGGTAATAATAAAGAAGAGATGCTTCGTGTCATCAGGAATCACAGGAGAGCCGCATACAACGTTCCTAACGAAGAATATGAAGGTCTCTCTATCTTCCCTGTCGGAATCGATCCTAAACATTGTCCTTCCGATTTATTAAAGGCTGCGCGTGAAGATGCAGACAGAGCTCTTGAATTAGGAAATCAATCAGGATTCAGAAATGCACAGGTTACGGTTATTGCTCCAACAGGTACAATCGGACTTGTTATGGATTGCGATACTACCGGTGTTGAACCTGATTATGCTCTTGTTAAATTTAAAAAATTAGCAGGCGGCGGATATTTCAAAATTATTAATCAATCAATTCCTCCTGCTCTTGAAAGACTCGGCTATAATAATGATCAGATTACAGAAATCGTTAAATATGCAAAAGGCTCAGGTACATTAACAGGCTGTCCTTATATCAATCCTGAATCTCTCAGAGCAAAAGGTTTTACAGATGAAAGCCTTGATAAAATTGAAAAAGCTCTTCCAACAGTATTTGAATTAAGCTTTGCATTCAACCATTATACACTTGGCAAAGAGTTTTTAGTTAAAAAGCTAAAAATTGATGCAGATGAAATAGACTCATCTTCATTCAATCTTCTTACAGCTTTAGGATTTTCCAAGCAGGAAATTGCTTCTGCAAACGATTATGTATGCGGAACAATGACAATAGAAGGTGCGCCATTTCTAAAACATGAACACTACCCTGTTTTTGATTGTGCAAGCAAATGTGGAAAGAAAGGGACAAGATTTATTCGTTCCGGTGCACATATAAAAATGATGGCAGCTGCACAGCCGTTTATTTCCGGTGCAATTTCAAAAACCATAAACCTGCCAAACCAGGCTTCTGTCGAAGATATTAAAGATGCTTATTTGCAATCCTGGAAGCTTGGAATTAAGGCAAATGCTCTTTACAGGGATGGTTCCAAACTTTCACAGCCTTTGAATTCTATAAGTGATGAAGAGCTCGAGGCTTTAATTGAGGATAAAGAAAAGAATGATATCGTAAGAGTTGCAGAAAAAATTATTCACCGTTACATTGCTAAAAGAAGAAGGCTGCCGGACAGAAGAACAGGCTATACACAGAAAGCCAAGATCAACGGTCAATCTGTTTATATAAGAACCGGAGAATATGATAACGGACAGCTTGGAGAAATTTTTATTGATATGCACCGCGAAGGAGCGGCTTTCAGAAGCTTGCTGAACTGCTTTGCAATTTCAATTTCTCTCGGCTTGCAGCATGGCGTTCCTCTCGAAGAATTCATCGATGCTTTTGTATTTACACGTTTTGAACCGAGTGGTATTGTTACAGGAAACGTAAAAATAAAAATGGCAACTTCTGTTATTGATTATATTTTCAGAGAGCTTGCCGTTACTTATTTGGGCAGACACGATTTAGCACACGTCGAACCGGACGAAATTCCTGATAAACCGACTTCGAGCATTGTTAAAAAGTTAGTCGAGCCGGAATTTGTAAGTGAAGAAGTTGTAAGCGAACGGCTTATAACTCTCGACAAAGAAAAAGCAAGTTCTTATAACGCCAACTTAGTCTGCATCTTTACATAAAGACAGATGACAATGGTCATACGACAAAAATAAGGCAGGCAATCGAGAAAGGTTATACAGGCGATATCTGTACAGAATGCCAGAGCTTAACAATGGTAAGAAACGGCACCTGCCTGAAATGTATGACTTGCGGATCTACTTCGGGGTGTAGTTAGAATAAGTTTTAATAATAGTTTTATAAAGCTGTCTTGGGTGGGACAGCTTTTTTTATGATAAAAGAGATAAAATGAACTTCGTTTTACCTTAGGATTTAATTGGATACACGCAATATTGCGTAAAGAATTATGTTAGCGGTAATTTTAACCGCAGACGGGGACGCTGAAAACCGACAATAGAGTAAGCATAGACAACTAAAATCAAACCAAATGAAAAAAATCACGACACTTCTCATCGGACAACTTTTTCTGATTGGACTTGCATTCGGTCAAGCAAAAGTAGAAAAGCAGACAACTCAAGCGGAACAATTCAGTGCAACTGCGGGGACACTAATTGAAAAACAATTCGTGGACATCGGAAAAGTAAAAGGAATCTCTGTGCAGGTTATGAAACTTAAAGACCTTAACAGCGGGACAGCAAAATCGGCATTAAGATTTGAATACGAGTATAAAAGCTCCTACACTTCAGACACAAAAATCGGGACATTAGACTTAGATGAAATTGACGGACTAATAAAATCAATGAATAATTTAAAGACCAATGTTTTCTCATCAACTCGTGACATTTATACAGAGGTGACTTTCAAAAGCAGGACTGGATTTGAAGCTGGTGCTTACTATGATGTTGATAAAAAGAAATGGTCTGCTTATGTACAAATTGAAAAATATGACAAGAACTCAATAGTATTTTTAACTACGGACGACTTTAATGCTTTATTGGCACTTGTTGAGCAAGCCAAGACAAAAATGTAACAGGACAATATTTAGATTTTTTTTGTGTCTGTCTCGGCTGACAATTTTTTTAGCGACAATCTTTTTCGTTAGACAGCGACTACGTTGACAACTTTGCTCGCATCGGTGGGACAGACAAGAAAGAAAAAACTACCGCTAACAGCGGGTTTTTGAAATGGCGGCTGACGAGCAAGTTGAAAGTGTGTGCAATTAATTTACTTTTGTAGCGGGGGACAGTGACGAGCATTTAATCCGCCACTTCTTAAACCCGCAAACCGTTACAAGGAGCCTATACGATGAGCAATGAATCTCTAAATATTTTTACTGTAAAAACTGTTTCGTTTGACCAAGGTGAACAAGACCCTTTTGGCTTTGACGACTTCTCTGAAAAAATTGGAGCAGAGTATTTGCCATTTTCAGGTTCGGTTTCTAAACCCACTTACTATTTGTTTGTAGCTTATGTAAAACACTTTCTAAACACCAACAAATCACTTTGGAGAAACGACAAGCAGCAAAAAGAAATACAAATTAGGTTGGAAAAACTTTTGGTGTATTGCTGGAAAACAAAATTCGCCAAGGCAGAATTAAAGGGAGGACTTCTTGGAAATAATTTTGAACTAAGCGACATTGATGTATTCACAAGTAAAGGTTGGGTAATTCAAAACGCTTTTAAAATTTACACCGACAAAAATTTTGCACCAGTAACATTAGAACTTTATTTAAAAGAATTGGTGAAAGGCAGATGCCAATTTTAGCGGACTTTATTTTATGCGATTACAAGCAACCACAACGCAAAGCAGAATATGTAAAGGAATTAGTAAAACAGTTGCAGAAAAAGAATTCTCTATTTAATAATCATCGGCTTGACGACTTCAAAGACAAGTTTAAAAGGAACTAATTGCAAAAATTAAAAGCAGACACAAGGATGAATATTTCCAATTGCTCCAACCCTACTTTGAATACAAGACATTTAACGAGGACACATTTTGGACTAAGTTATTGGAGAACCCCAATCCCAATATTCCATTTGCATTTTTAAACAACTGGTTTGGAAAATTTGTTGCAGCCGTTGATGCAGACATCAACCGCAAAGCAAACAAACAAACACTTTGGAGCATAGCTGACCAATCATTTGAAAAAATTTCAAAGCAGTTTCATTCTAATTCCAAATCAGACATTGTATTACAAAAGAGAATGAAAAAAAGTAAGTGGTTTCAATTCAACACTTCTGAAAATAGATATTCATTTTATGACAAAGGAAGTCCATCAGAAAAACGGAGAATTGAAAACCTTTGGGAATCCTACAAGAAAAGACAAGACGAAGATGAAGGAGCGAGTTACTTTTTTAATTACAGACACTCTGCTTTGTTACGCTTAATAAAAGAACTACGGTAATGAAGAAAATTTCAAAGGACTTCTTTCAATCAATTGCCGAGTATCCTCACAACATCGGAGTTTACCTTACTTACACTTTGGACAATGAGGTAATTGAAAAGCTTTCAGAAGTTGCCAGTGGAACGAAACTAATTCTTCACGACTTCAAACAAGGAATATCAATTGACGACAACGCAAACAGCACGATCGTTTGCGTTCCCATTAAACCATTAAAGCCAAATGAGAAAAATTGTTTTCATTCCAAATTAGCTTTACTGAAATCCGAAGTTGGAGCAAAATTCATTGTTGGAAGTACAAACCTTTCCGTTGACAGCTTTGCAACAGAAAAAGAAATTGCAATTGAAATGGAACTTGAATTTAAAAACGACACTGATGTTTTTATCTACGATGAAATTCTAAATTTCTTTGAGCAACTAAAATCGCAGTTGCTAATTCAAAATTCCATTTGGGAACAAACGATTAACAAACTTCGCTTTAAAGAACTACCCAAAAGTCAAGCAACATTCATTTTGTTTTTAATTCTAAGGACAAATCAATTTTTGATGAATACAAAAATTACTTAGCAAGCTACCGAAGCGGACAAACAGCCAAGAGCATAAAAGTCGCTACTCCGTTTGTTTCAGATGAATATTCAAAAATTGAAGAAGTAAAAAGTATCTCTGAAAACATTTCACTTTACTTGCGGACAGGAGCTAAAATAAAACCGTTTCAAAATCACAAGTGCAAAATATTTCAACCGTTAAATAAAAGGCGAGAAGGTTTTCATTCCAAACTGATGTTGACTGAATTTAATTCTGATGCAGTTTTGTTTATTGGTTCAGCAAACTTTACAGAGCAAGGTTTTTTTAAAACTCTAAATGAATCTGCAAATCAAGAGTGCGGAATAATTTTAAAAGTTCCATTGAAAGAAATGCAAGAATGGTTCGCTGAAAAATTTTGGAAACAACTTTCTGAATTTGAAGTTGCCGACTACACTGAAGCGGAAGACAATTCTCTTGAATTTTTTGACAGTCAAAACAATCATTATGCTTGGGCTGAAAAAGAGAACTCAAAAATTACTACTTACATTTTTAACCTGAACAATTTAGCAGTGAGAAAAACCAAAGACGGAAATAAAATCAAGCTGCAGAACACTGACAGCGAGTTTCTATTGAAGACAAATGAGCTTGAAGAACAAAAGCAAAAAGTAAATTTTTTCATCGGAGATGAAAAAGTTTCTGTTTCAGTATTTGAATTGACTGAATACATCGCAGGACTCAACGAAAAAGGTGAAAGCATCTTTGATTCGTTCAAGGGAATCTATTCTGTTAATCCAACAGAACTTGACATTGCTATTAACGAAGGCAAACTCTCTATTAGGGAAACCACAAGCATCAAAATAATAGAGCCACCTAAACTTGAACAATACTTTTACAATGTGAAACAACTTATAAGTAATATTCAAAAGAAAAAATATTTTTCGGAATACAACGAGAAAGAAATATCAGATGTATTAAGCGGCGTTATAATTCTTGATGATTATTTGGGAAAGAAAACATTAAATGAAAATTCATCAAGAGAATTAGAAAACGAGGGTAATATATGTATTTGACTTTACAACTTCTAAAAGCATTTAACCTAAAAACTCATTCGGAAAATTTGAAAGCACTTGCAATAAAAGAATTGATGAGCTATCAGCCAAATTAAATATTGACAAGAAAAAATTAAACACATTTATCAAAGAATGGCTTACTTCAAAAATCTAATTACAGATAAAATTTTAAAGAACAAAAATGCTATTCAGGCGCAGCGTTTAGCTTCTTGTATGGCTTGGCACACTTTAAATGGTTATCCGATAAGACAAAAACCGAAAGAGTGGAAAATCTATAACAACCTAAGAGGCGTAATGCTTGCAGACGAAGTTGGCGGAGGAAAAACTTTTGAAACTCTTTCAATCATTAGCAAAGCAATACTTGAGAAAACCGCAAAGAGCCATAACAAAAACCGATTTAGAGTTTTAATTATTGCGAACCCTTCTATTAGAAGTAAGTGGGAATGGATGACGAAAGAAAATAGAAATAACGATGTTGAACTCAACTATGAAATATTCAATAATAACGAATACCTCACCACTACTGACTTACAAAAATTCATAAAGCAAACTAAAATAGATAAACCTTCTACTCAAAAATTGTTTGACTTCTTTTCTAAGCAAAGCTCTATTGGGGGAAAAAAGAATTGGATAGAATTAGAAAAACATAATCAGGGCATTTGGCTAACAAGTTTTCAATCAATTCCAAAGACAACGGGTTCCGGAATAGATTCAACATTTGTTCAAGATAGAAGAAAGAAAAATGTATTTCCTAAAAACTTTTTTGATTGGATTATTGTAGATGAAGCTCACTCATTAAAGGGCAGTATTAATAATATGGAAGAATCGGAAAAATGGAATGCAACGGCAGTAAGTAAGATTTATGCTGTAATCAATGCCAATACTGACGCGAAATTGTTATTGCTTACTGCTACTCCCTTTCAAAACAATAAAACGGAATTGCAACAACTGCTGACGATGTTAGAGAATGTCGGAACAAAAAATGATTCAAAGACAATTACAGGATTGATTTCTCTTGGAATAAATGCCCTTGAAAATGAATTCACAAAACTTAAGAATGATAAATTCTCAATAAAAACTATAAAAAATTTGAATGATAAATTTAATAACGAAATAAATGATTTGATTGACTGTTCGGAAAACGATAAAATTACACGACCAAAGGAATTAAGAATCGGCGGTGCAAAAAATGGATTAGACGATTATTTAAGAGACATAATGATTCGTAACACAAAGGAATCACTTACAATAAAGCCAGTTATTGCGGAACTAAATGAAGCAGAGAAGTTTCAGTATTTACTTTATCGTGATTTAATAAAATCAACGGAAGAAGAATCGCAGATGTTCAGCACAAAACTTTCTCAATTAGTTTCAAGCAGAGATAGTTTTACAAAGAGCAATATCAACCCGACACAAAATGCACACATTGAAAAAGTATTCAAAGGCAATTTGGTTTTTGAAGCCAAGTATAAAAAGCTACTTGAAAAAATTAATGAAATAGAAATAACCAATGGTAAAAATGTAATTACAATTTTTGTGAGTTGGATTCCTACTGTCGATACTTTAAAAAAGCGACTTAACAAAAAATATGGAAAAGGCAGAGTATTTAATCTTACAGGACAGACACCACCTGACGAAAGAGATAATGAGCTTTGTAAGATTAGAAAAGCCAATGCAACTGAAACTAAAAAAATGATTTTAATTGCTTCCCGAGTGGGAAATGAAGGGTTGGACTTTGATAAATTCAGTAACAGGGTAATTCACTACGACAACAATTTTAATCCTGCAATCATTGACCAAAGGAACGGAAGGGTTTACAGAGGTTCAAACATCAAGACAAGCAGAAAAAAAGTTGTTGCGAATGACATTGAAATTTACCAACTGTTTATTGAAGAATCTTACGACCAAAGAATTTTATTTATTGAACAAGAGAAAAGAAAGATGAAAAACTTTTATCTTGGTGACGGAAGTTTGCAGAAGGTTTTAGAAAAGACAATAGAGAAAAATAATTTGACTGAGGAAAAGGAAATTTTAAATATCATTGATTCAATAAAAATTGATTTGACACCACAGAAAAAATACATTTTAGCGAAGTATAGAAATGAAATTATTGAATAGCAATCGCACAGGCTTCCCACATTTCTTACAACACTCAGTTTGCGTCTGGTAAAAACATCGTAGATGTTTTATTATTGTAAAGAACTACAAAGCAAACTAATCTACACATCCTCGTAGAGGATACACACATACATTTTGTTAATCCTCTACGAGGATTACTACAACTTTAGCACAAACATTCTCTACAAAAATACTGCCTCTACGAGGCAGAAAAAGTTATTCTAAATCTTCCAATAGTTTGGTATATTTAACCTAAAGATTGGAAACACAACGTCCATCGAATTAATTAGGAAGGGAAATAATAAATGCAGTACATTCAGCAATTCACTGCAATTATTGAGCGGGAAGATAATCAATATGTTGCTCTTTGCCCGGAGCTTGATATTGCCAGTCAGGGAGATACTGTTGAAGAAGCAAGACGAAATCTTAAAGAAGCCTTAGAACTATTTTTCGAGACTGCATCCAACTTAGAAATAAAAGTCAGAACTAACTCTTCAAAACCCTCGTAACACTTGCAATAGCAATCACCAAACTCACTATATCCAAAAAGTTCCTTACTTTTTATCAAGCACTAAAACACTAAATACTCTTGAATTATTTTCTCCTTCAATTGCCGTATCAGTATAAATTCTTTTTGTATTTTCATCGAAAGCCATTGTCCTGGCTCCCCTCTCTGTCGTGACGTTATCGGTTACTTCAAAATCATTGGGAGTTTTTTCTTTAACAATAGTTACATTTCCTTCCCCGTTTGAACTAAAAATCATTTGATCATTCTTATCAAAAGCACAGGCATCGACTCCTGAACCTATAGGCAGAGTTGTAACAACTTTTCCCGATTTCGAAGTCAACTACCACCATCATTTTATTTCTGCAGACGGAGAACAGTCTGTTATTTTTTACATCAAGAGCTAATCCGGATGGCTCTTCTCCCGGCGCTATTGACCAGGTGTTTAACACTTTTAATGCTTTAGGATCTAATTCTTGAATCTCACTTTTGTCTTCAATATTTACAAACACTTTACCTTTCTCATCCGATACTGCAAACTCAGGTTTTCCATCGAGTTTAATTGTACCAACTACTTTATCCGTTTTTGCATCTATGGCAGTTGTATTTGATGATCTTCCATTCATTGTAAAAACTCTTTTTGTAAAAGGATCATACATAATTGCATCCGGGTTTTCGCCCGTAACCTCAACGCTATCCAGAGTCTTCAATGTCTTTAAGTCAAATACAGTTACTGAACTACTGCGTCCATTGCTGATGAATCCTTTATTAAACTCCGGTGCAAAAGCAATCCCATGAACTCCGCTCAAATTCTTTATTTCATAAATCAGGGAATCTGCAGCGAGATCAATTACCGCAACAGACGATGAATGGGAGACAAAAAGTCTGTTATAAGTTTTATCTACGGCAAGATAATCCCATCTTGTTTCCCCGCCTATCGGAATTGCTTTTACAATTTTATAACCAGAAGACTGCGGGAATAAATTAGCCTGACAAAATAAAACAACCAGAAACAGAACAAACAATAAACTTTCAATTAACTTTTTCATATAAACCTCCAATAAATTTTAGTTCAATTTCCTTTTCAATTTTTCTTAAAATGGTTGGCAGCACTATTAGTAGCAAAGGCAAAGCGATTATAAATCCACCTATAATTGCAATTGCCAAAGGCTGATGCATTTGTGCACCGGTTCCAATACCGAATGCCAATGGTAATAACGCAATGATTGCCCCGAACGCAGTCATAAGCTTTGGACGTAATCTTGTTGAAATTGAATAAACAATGGCATCTTCTTTATTCTGTTATTTGCTTTGAATTCTCGATACTGTAGATAAGTAAATATAGAGTTCTCACCTATTATTCCGACAATCATAATAATACCTGTATAGCTTCCGACATTAAGTGGCGTGCCGGTTATAAAAAGTGCCAACAGGCTTCCGGAAATTCCTAAGATGGCGATGATAATAATTGCAATAGAAATTTTTACGCTTCTAAACAAAAACAAAATAACAGTAAACACCAGCAATATCGCAAGTATCAGTATAATCATTAAATCGCTGAAAGCTTTTTGCTGCTCTGCATAAGAACCTCCATAAACAATTTCGTAACCAACAGGCAGCTTGATGTTTTTTTTAATGTTTTTTTGGATATCATTAAAGTACTTCCCAGATCCCTGTTGTTTAAGCGTGCTGTTACATCAAACATTTGCTTTAAATTTTCCCTGTCAATTTCTGCAACTCCTTTAACTAATTTTATATCTTCAAATTCACTTACCGGCTTAATTGTACCATCATTAAGAAAAATAAAACCATGCTTTAAATCATTTAGTGTATTATAAAGTTTTCCATCGAACATCCTGATATTAAAAAGCTGGTTTTGTCCCAATATGTCTCCAACTACTTCCCCTTTAATTTTTGAATTCATTTGAAATTGCAAATCGTTTGGAGTTAAACCATACTGTGCAAGCGCTTCATTATTCGGATTAAAAATAATACTGGGACCTGCAATAGTTATCCCGTTAAAAACATCGGCAGTTCCGGTTGTTTGATCAATAATATCAGCGATGTGGTTGGCAATATTTTCAAGAGTACTCTGGTCATCACCAAAAACTTTTATTTCGATCGGCTGTTTTGAACTTATCAAATCGCCAATCATATCTTCAATGATTTGACCGAAATCAACCTGTAATGCAGGGAGTTTTGCCTCAATTTTTTTCCGGATTTCATCACTTACTTCCTCAGTTGTAAGAGTCCTTTTTTTCTTTAGTTGAATTGTATAGTCACCGGTATTTGGTTCGGTAATAAAGAAACCGTTCTGTGTTCCTATCTGCCGTGAAAAACTTTCAACTTCCGGAGTATGTTTTAAAATATCGTCAACAACATCAAGCATTTTGTCGGTTCCTTCAAGAGATGTTCCGGGCGGGCTTACAAAATCAAGAATGATTGAGCCTTCATCCATATCAGGTAAAAACCCTGATGGCAACGAAGGAACTATAAGCCACGAAGCAGCAATTAATAAAATTACAAATGCAATTGATATAATAGGCTTAGAAATGAAGAAGTATACCCAGTTACGTCTCTTTACTTCTTTGTGTTTACCAAGAGCAGATTCTTTTTTAGAAAAAAGAATATAAATTACCGGCAACAAAATCCAGGTTACAAAAAAAGAACAGACTAAAGTAATTATCATCGTATTTGTTAATACTTTGAAATAAGCACCGGCAACGCCCCGCATCAAAAAAAATGGGAGAAATATAACTATTGTGCTGAGTGAAGAACCTATCATTGCAGGAATTAAATATCTTATAGCTTTTATTACTAATGTCTGGCTGGTTTCTTCCGGATTTTCTTCATGTGTTCTGTAAATCTGTTCAACAACGACTATTGCATCATCTATTATTAATCCTATTGAAGCCGCAATTGCGCCAATCGTCATAATATTTATTGTGTAACCGATGGTAAGCATAACAACAAATGTGAGCCCGAGGGTTATCGGTATAGTTACTAATATTACTGAGCTTGCTTTTACAGATTTTAGAAAAAGAATGGTAACGAAAATTGCTAACAATAGCCCAATCCATACAACATCTTTTATACTGCCGATTGCATCGGATACAAAATTAGCCTGATCATAAAAAGGACGAAGAACAACCCCATTGGGCAAAATGCTTTGCAGTTTTGGAAGTTCTTTATTAATCGCATTTTCTACATCAAGTAGGTTTGCATTAGGCTGTTTTAAGATAGTTATTAAAGGGACTACTTTTCCATTTGCTTTTATTTTGACATATTGTCTTTTAGAACCTATTTCTATATGTGATATATCTTTTAATCTAATTACTCTTTTTTGGTTATTCGCAATTACAAGATTTTCAAGATCATTTTTATTTTTTTGTGTTGCCTCTGTTAAAGTGAGATAAAGCCTGTTATAACTATTCAAATATCCTGTTGAAGAAATAAAGTTAGATTCGGATATTTTATTTGCAACAGCCTGGGGAGAAATTTTCAGATTGCTTAACTTTGCAGGATCTAAGATTACATGATATTCTTCAACCTCTCCCCCAGCGACAGCTATTTCAGAAATTCCATCAATTCTAGATAAAAATGGTTTGATGGTATATTCGGCAATGTTTCTTAATTCAATCTGGCTGTAACCACTGCCTTCCAATGAAAAACCCATTATGGGAAAAATAGAAGGATTCATTTTCTCGACTGAAATATTTATTCCGGCAGGCAGATTTTGTCTTATCTCATTAATTCGCGATTCTACTCTTTGCTGATCAAGATCAATATCGGAGTTCCAGTTAAAGAATGCTGATATTTCGCAGCTTCCTCTGCTGGTTGCACTTCGTACAAGATTTAGATCCTGTACACGTTTAATTGCATTTTCCATGGGAACAGTAACAGTTACCATCATTTTATCAACTGGCTGTTCTCCGTTGTCTGCAATTATTTTAATTTTAGGAAAAGTGATGTCGGGAAATAAACCGGATTGAATATTTAACAATGCATAAATTCCACCCGATAAAATTATTATCAGTATAACTGCAATAGGACTTTTATACTTGACATAAAAGTTGTTCATTTTTGAATCTCAACTTTTACAGTATCCGGCAATCCATACGCACCGCTTAAAATAACTTTATCATCCGGTTTCAAATTGGAATTTAGAAGCTGTATGACACTATCATTCTCAATCCCTTTAGTAATATTGTTTTTAACAGCAGTAGAATCATTTATTAATTTCATTACCCAGAAAGAATCCTGTGTTACATTTGTAACAATACAAGCTTTTGGCAAAACCAGCACATCATTTGATTTATTAAACGGAATCTTGACTGTAACATTTAAGTTTTCAGGAAGAGGTTTGTAATTAACTAATTTTAAGTAATAAGTTTGAGTTTGAGTTGCTGAATTAACATTCGGTATGTTCCGGTCAATTGTGCCTTTTAATATTTCTCCGCCCGGAATTTGAATCTCACAATTATTTCCAATTTTAGTTTTAGATACGTCTTCAAAAGGAACATTAACCTCTATTCTCATAGAAGACGGATTAGATATTACAGCTAATTGTTCGCCGTTAGAAACAAAATCTCCCTGGTGATAATTTAATTCTGTGAGCACTCCTTCAGATTGGGCTTTTAATTTAACCGAGCCGCTAAACTGTTTATTCCTGAAAGAAATATTCAGGCTGTCCGCAGCCGCTGTTTCTATAGTTTTTATTTGAAATAAATCATCTCCCGGTTTTACTAAATCCCCTATATTTTTATTGACCTTTTCGATAAATCCCTGGAAAGTTGCTCTTACAATTTCCTTAGTTAAAAAAACCGTGCTGCCGTTCAATTCAATATAATCGTTTATATTGGTTTTGAACGGGTGAGTAATTGTAACAGGAGTCCCAATGTTTATTTCATCCGAATTATCTTTTTCGCCACCACAGGAATAAATTAAAAACGTAAAAATGATCGGGATAATTTGTAACAAAATTTTGCTAAGAACTTTTTTTGATTTTTTCATTTACCAGTTCCAATAATTGTAATTGCTTATTTCAAGCTGATAATTTATTTCAGTCGATATATAATTCTTCTGAAGATCGATATAATTCCTCAATTCGGTAAGGTATTCGACCATAGATAGATTACCTTTTTCTAATTGCTCTACTGATATATTCAATAATTTTTTATAATCTTCAATCTGACCTTTAAAGTCATCCAGATTTCTTTCTAAGGATTTTATTTTATTTTCCGCATCTCTTCTTTGAGTAAAAATATTTTTAGCGGTATAATTTTTAACATCAGCGGTAATTTTTTGAGTAATTAAACTCTGTTGTTTAGTAATATTCTTCTGATCTCCATCTAAAATTGGCATGGATAAACTTAGTCCAGCGCTCAAACCAAATCTTCGTTGAATATTATCTATTTCTACTGCATTCAGTCCTGTATTAAAAAATAATTTTACCTGCGGCGAGTACTTGCTTTCAAAAATATTTTGCTGTGCTATAGTATTTAAACTATCGAGAGAATATTGTGTTAGAAAATTCGATTGACCTGATATATTGGATTTGCTAAGCCTTACGGAATCAATCAAGACAGCCTCTGTATCAACTATTCCACAAATTGAATAGAGTTGAAAAATTCCGTTTCTATAATTTTGCCAGGTCTGATCAAGATTAATCTGCTGTGATTTGGTTTCAATTTTTAGTAATAAATAGTCCTGTACTTTTGCAAGACCTTTTGTCACCAAATCACCGGTAATTTTAAGCTGATTTTCCAGGTTGCTTTGAATTTCTTTCTCAAGATTATAAAGCTCAAGGTTCTGAAAAGTATTTAAGTATTGATCAGTTACCTGCTTTGTCAAATTATGTTTTTCTTCATCTAATTTATTCTCATAGCCTTTTCCCTCTATATTTCTCTGTTCCTGTAACGCATCGAGTAAAGGACCATTAAAAATATTTTTATCTACATTAATTAATGCAGAGTACAAACCACCATTTGTAATACCAATATCATAACCGATAGCTTTGGGGTCGGGGTTTGTACTTAAGAGATGTCCGTTATTATTGAAGTATGGTGCAAATAAATAATCGCCGGTTAGATAAACCTGGAAAGAAGAGTTTTGTGCTTCGTCAAGCTTTCTTTGCAGATCATTGATTAAAAACAGGTTATTATAGCTGTTGATTGTGGGTGAATTGTTTAAAGCCTTATTTTCAAAATAATCCAAATTGTATTGACTAAAAACCAGTCTGGAAAAGCAAAGTATTATCAATAAAATTTTTAACATTGTTTTTCAGATAATCCTAACCAAATTTTTATTACACATTACAAAATAAAAAAAAGGACAGTATAAATCCTTTTAACTAAAAAACTTATTCCTGCCCTTTAACCATTTTCTTAAAATAATCATTACAATCTTCGCTTTTATTATTTCTCCCCCTTTTTTTCTTCATTTTCTTTTCTCTTCTTTTCTACTTTATGATATTACCCTTTGCATCCAATGCAACTTCAGATTTTTTCCCGTCATACTCTACAACTACTTCATAAGATATTTTATCCTTTTTCGTTAATTTCTCAACCTTATGAATTTTACTATTCGGATATTTTTTTACTATTGAATTCTTTATAAAATTCGGGATATTTTCTAATGATTCTTCTATTTCGACAACTTTCCCAACTTTTGTATAAAGAAGATCTCTTCCTTGTGCTCCATCTACGCTTTCAATTTCG
Source organism: uncultured Ignavibacteria bacterium (assembly GCA_963792755.1). GTDB lineage: Bacteria > Bacteroidota > Ignavibacteria > Ignavibacteriales > Ignavibacteriaceae > RBG-16-34-14. The sequence continues at coordinate 446,883 of CAWBXQ010000009.1, read as the reverse complement.
TAGTAAGTTTTTCCATGCTCTTTTTCTGTCGAGGCTCCTTTAATTTCAGCATTAGGTAACTTTTCTGAAATGATTCAATTACTGGCTTGGGAAGATTTTTCTTATCTATTTTTTTCTCTTGCGCAAAAGAAGATGCATGTAATAATAATGCCATTAACGCTACATGGCAACTAATTGAAAAATATTTTTCAGTTTCATGTCCAACTCCTTTTTTATTTTTATTAATACTTTATTCATAAAGATAGTTTTATAATATGAAATGAATATGAAAAAGAAAGCTGAAATATATGATTATTAAATCTTCGAGAATTTCCTTTGGGTTTTTGAAAATGTTTTTAGGGCAAAGTGAGCCGATATATATGCCCTATTGATAAAAAAATTGAGTTTATAAATTGCGTTAAGATTTCTGTTTTTCACTGAAATCTTTATCTTATTTACGCCGAAACCATTTTCAAAATGGTTGAAATATTTCTGAGATTTTCAAAAAGGCAAATTATTGTTTTTCCAAAATTAAGACGCCAAAACTTTTTGAATTATCTTTTCCTTCCAAAGTTCCAATTAAGTAGACTTTATGTGTAGTTGGATCTAAAGCCATAGTTCTTAAGCCTTTTTGAGTAACTGACATTGTCAACCACTTTGAATTCAGTCGGTGAAATTTCTTGTACAACAGTTAAAGTTCCTTCTCCATTTGAACTGAACGCCAATTTTGTTTGAGGGTCAAAACCGCAAGCATCAACTCCTCCACCAATCGGTTCAGTGGTAATTACTTTTCCTGTTTTGGCATTTACAATTGTCATTAAATTGTTATCACAGCCGGAAAATAGAACATTGTTTTTAATATCAAACGCTAAACCTGAAGGACTTTCTCCAGGTGCAATTGGCCAAACATTAAGGACTTTTAAAGTCTGCGGATTGAATTCTACGATCTCACTTTTATCTTCGAGATTAACATACATCAGACCTTTTCCATTTGATGCTGCAAATTCGGGTTTGCCATTTAGTTCAATTGTTCCAACAACTTTATTTGTGTTGGCATCTATAGCAGTTGAGTTTGAACTACGTCCGTTAAATGTGAAAATTCTCTTCGAAAATGGGTCATAAACAATTGCATCCGGATTCTTTCCTGTTACGTGAATATTATCAATAGTTTTACTTGTCTTCAGATCAAAAACAGTAACGGTGTCGTTCCTGCCGTTGCTGATAAACCCTTTTCCGAATTCATCGGCAAAAGCTATTCCATGAACGCCATTAAGATCAGATATTTCCGCAATTACTGAGTTCGTAGCTAAATCTATTACATGAACTTTTGTTCCATGAGATACATACAATCTATGCATTGGAACATCAACCGCTGTATAGTCCCACCATCCCTCACCACCTATATCAATAGTCCCGGAAATTTTATAAACTGAAGTTTGAGAAAATAACGCTGATGTGCCCAATAGAAGAATGCAAATGCACATAAATAAATTTTTCATAACCATCCTTAAAACGTTATTAGAAAATTTTAGTTACACATTAATTAATTTATTCATTAGTCTGGTTTATATTATCCGGCTGAGTTTGTTCTGGTTGATTTTGATCAGGCTGCCTCTCTTCTTTGAAATTATTAAAATTATATTTGAGGTTAAGCATAACCATCGGGGATTGCCTCGTAAAATAATTATAATTATAAAAATCTGTCCCCTGAGAAGTGAACTCACGTTTTCCAGTTTTAAAAATATCTCTAATTTGTAAAGTCAGGGACAAATCTTTGTTCATTAAGTCTTGTTTTACACCCAGGTCAGTAGTAAAAAACCCGTTCCACTTCCCCTGTACAGTAACAGATGGGCTATAATATCTTGTATTTACTTGAAGTTCAGTCGAAGCAGTCAATTTGAATACGCTATTATTTTTCAAACTCCAGTTAAAGCTTTCTCTTGAAAAAAGTTCATTGTTTAAGGCTCCTTTAATTTTGTAATTATAAACATCACCCATCAAATTAAATTCCCAGAACTTAACAGGATTAAACATTATCATAAATTCTGCACCAAGTGAGTAATCGGTTCCAACATTTGCTATTGATCTTAGTGTTACGTTTTCAGCATATACGGAATTATAATCTTCCATTTTATTATGAGTGAACCGGTAGTAAAAATCGTTGGAAAGAGAAACCTTACCAAGGAAGGTTTGAAAACCAAGTTCATAAGAATCAATAAGCTCAGGCTTTAGCGAAGGATTTCCTATGCGGACATTATTAGCATCGAACCATGTATAAAACGGTTCAAGATCGCCACCATCCGGTCTTTCAATCCTGCGTGTATAGCTTGCCATAATTTGAGTTCCCCCGGCAAAATTATAAGACGAGTGTATAGAAGGGAAAAAATCCCAGCGGCTTAGAGAAAACTGTTGATCAGTCTCAGCTAATTTTACAAGCTGATAAGTGTACTCAGTTCGAAACCCAATTTGAATACCAAGGCTGTCCCATTGGTTCGAGAATATTGAATAAGCTGCAAACCTGCTACGGTTAAAATCATTAGTGTTACTAAACTGGGGTTGAAAATCATAGTTGCTGCCGGTGGTGTCAAAAACATATAATTTGTTTACATCCTGCGAAATTCTGCTGAAGAATTCTGATCCCGCAGAAAACTTTTCAGATTCATTTAAAGGCAAAGTGTAATCTATCTTTCCCCTTAACTCGCTTCGTGGACCTAACTCGGTTGTTTGCGTGCCGTTTACCTGTAGATCGTATTGTGTGGCTGTACTAAGAGAAGCTTCATCATTATTATTGTGTCTAAAGGACAATTCACTAGTTAATTCGTTTCCATTTTCTCCAAATTCATGGCGATAATTTGCATTTAAATCATAGTAATTGCCTGAATGGTTATGATTAGTGCTATTTAGATAATAAAGAATCTGTGGGTCTAAGGTGGACCATTGATCGTAACTTAAATTAGAATTTCTATGGAATGATCTTGAGCCATATCTGCCGCCAAGGGATAGATTATCATTTTCACTCAGGTCGAACTCTAATCCTCCTCTTATTCCTGATAGTATTCTCTGCCACGACATATTCCCATCTGAATTCAGATAGGAAGTATTATCATCGATAATAAATTGCTTTTCCTGTCTGTTTGAGCCGGGAAAAGTACGGCGGTTAAAATCCACACCAAAGTTATAATTTATTGATGGCGTTTTATATTGAAAAAGAAAATTCCCACCATACTTATCATCCAATCCTCCGTTTAAATTGATAATTCCACTTAAGCCAAGGTTTGAATTTTTTTTGAGAATAATATTGATGATTCCTGCTGTACCGCTGGCATCATATTTCGCCGACGGGTTTGTTAATAATTCTATATTTTGAATTGAGCTTGCCGGGATCTGCTGTAATGCATCTTGTGCATCCATTACAGAAGGGCGTCCATCGATCAGCACTGTAAAATTTGAGCTTCCTCTTAAACTAACATTCCCATCAATATCCACACTAACCGAAGGGACATTCTCAAGAACATCTGCAGCAGAACCGGAAATTGCCGTATGCATTTGTGTTACGTCAATCACTTTTTTATCAAGCTGATAAGAAATTGGTGACCGTTCTCCTTCCACCACAACATTCTGTAAATTTATAGCTGTCGGCTTCAAATAAATATTTCCAAAATCCTGGTTGAGCTTAGAACTTGCAACTAAAATGTTATTGATGATATTTTTTGTATACCCGATAAATTGGACAGATAAATAATATTTACCGGACTTGATTCCGTCTAAAACAAAACTTCCTTTTTTATCGGTTACAGTGCCGTTAACTTGTGTACTATCCTTTTGATTAAGGAGAACTATATTCGCATACTCAATAGGTTGTTTTGTGCCCTCGTCAAATACTTTTCCGGTTATTAAGCCGGATTGGTTGCTTTGCTGGCTAAAAATTAAATTTGATAAAAAGATTGTAAATAAAATAACAGGTAAAATTTTCTTAGACATAGTTGTATCTCTGCGGAAATATTATAAAAATTTTTCTCGATTTTATAGGAGTATAATTTAGGCTTTTAAAATGAAAATAAGATGAAAACCAAAAAGCTTTATTAAAAAGTGAGAGCCGGATTAAAAAGACCAGAAATAACTAATGACTATATAATATCTAATGGAAGCATAACTTTAAAGATTGTTTTTTCTCCGGGTTTACTTTCTACACTAATTTCCCCTCTATGAAGCTCGACAATTTCTTTAGCAATTGCTAATCCCAAGCCGTTACCACTTACTTCGGCACGGATCTCGTCTGACCTGTAAAACCTGTTGAAAATATAGGGAATTTCTGATGAAAGAATTCCGGAACCGGCGTCTTCCACACTGATTTTAATTTTATTTTCGGTCACCTTTTCCAACATAATTGTAACGCGTGAATCGTTTGAGGAATATTTAATTGCATTATCAATAAGGTTTAAAAAAACTCTTTTAAGTTTTTCCTTGTCGGCTTTCATCTCTATTGCATCATCAATATGTAAAATTAATTGGATGTTTTTTTTAACAGATGCTTGGTTCATTGATTGTGCACACTCAGCAAGCAGTTCATCAATCCGTAGTTGACTAAGATTCAATTTGGTCTGAGAAGAATCGAGTTTCGCAATTGTTAAAAGTGAATTGGTGAGTTTTGTTAAGTCTTCAATTTCAGAAAGAGCAATTTTAACACTCTCTTTTGTTTCGTTATCTTTTAGTTTCTTCTCTAGAATTTCGAGTTCAGTTTGTATAACTGTGAGAGGTGTTCTTATTTCATGAGAAGCATTTGCAACAAATCTTTTCTGGCTTTTAAATGCATTGTCAATCCTTTCTATCATTTCATTTAACGTTACGCCTAATGCTCTAACTTCGTCTTTTGCCTTAGGAAGCTCAAGACGTTTATCAAGGTTTTCACCGGAAATATTTTTTGCCGTATCCGACATTCGGGCAATTGGTTTGAACGCTGCCTTCGAAATAAAATAAGCTGCAAAGCCTGTAAGAATTAACCCTGCCGGAATAATTATTAAAAAAAGGTAAAATAATCCATCAAGCACCTCATAAACATCTCGGACTGAAGATGCTGTTTCAAGAATATAAACAGAATCATTTGCAGTCTCGAACTTACTCCATATAATATGATATTTATGATGATCAATTTTTTGTCTTTCATATTCAAAGGGTTCATTTAAAACTTTACTCAAATTTATCGCCGATGCTTTTGAAAGAACGGAATCCTTAATAATAGCTTCTCCATTTTTATTAAATAACTGGAATCTTTCATCGATTAAGCCTTTAGGACTTATTGCAGTTATTTTTTTCATATTTAAAGATGAATTATCATCGAATTCATCTTCAATTTCAGTTCGCAAAGATATTGAATAGCTTTTCAGATTCGCATCCAATTTAAGAAAGGTAGCTTCTTTGGTGTTGTTGTAAATTATCACTGCAAAAAGTGTAAGCATTAGCCCAAAAACAATCGTATAAGCTAAAATAATTTTAAACTTGATCGTGAACATTACTCTTCCCTATCGGTAAAAATATAGCCCGAACCTCTTACGGTTTGTATCAGAGGTTTATTAAAGTCCTTATCTATTTTCTGACGGAGAAATTTTACAAAGGATTCTATTACATTGCTGCGCGGATCGAAGTTCATATCCCACAAATGTTCGGAAATAGTTTCCCTCGATAAAATTTTATTCGGGTTCATCATAAATATTTCCAGTAATCCAAATTCCTTTGTAGAAAGCTTAATCTCTTTCCCTTCCCTGTAAACCAGGTGAGTATTTAAGTCCAGTTCAATTCCATAAAGTGAAATTTTAGAAGTCTTTACTTCGGAATTTCTCCTTTTAAGTGCTCGCAAACGGGCTAATAATTCACCAAAATGAAAAGGCTTTGCAAGGTAATCATCTGCCCCGGTATCTAATCCTTTTATTTTGTCATCAACATCATCAAGGGCGGTAAGCATTAAAATTGGTGTTATAATTCCCTCACCTCTGAGTTTACTGCAAGTTTCAAAGCCATCCTGTTTGGGAAGCATTATGTCAAGAATTATTATATCGTAATCATTAATTTTTGCAAGCACTTCGCCACGTACTCCATCTTTTGCTAAATCCACAGCGTAACCTTCGGATACTAATCCTTTTTGTATTCCCGCTGCTATATTCTTATCGTCCTCTATTAATAATACTCTCATTTAACACAACAAATAAATTTTGTTCAATCCAATTTATAATTAAAGGATGAAAATAAAATGAAAATTAAAAATTAGTGCCGGAAAAGAAATAAAAATTAAATGAGTAGAAATAGTAATTGAAACAGACGATTTCGGTGTGAAATAAAAATATATCATAATAAATTTACTTTAAAAGCTGTTTTTAACTTCTCAAAACCCTCGTAGCGTTTGCAATAGCAATTAGTGCAACACCCATATCTCCAAAAACAGCTTCCCACATAGATGCAATTCCTACAATTCCCAGAGCTATAAAAAAACCTTTTACTGCAAGAGCAAATAAAATATTCTGCCAGACTATTGTTCTTGTTTTTCTTGCAATCTTTATTGCTTCTGCGATTTTGGAAGGATGATCTTCCATCAAAACAATATCTGCCGCTTCTACTGCAGCATCTGAGCCTAAGCCCCCCATAGCAATACCAACATCCGCACGCATTATAACAGGTGCATCATTTATTCCATCTCCAACAAAAGCCACTTTTTTCCCTTTGGAAGATCTCCAAATAATTTCTTCTATAATTCTGACTTTGTCTTCAGGAAGCAGTTCTGAATGTAATGATGTTATCCCGATTTTTCCCGCAATATATTCAGCAGAGAATTTATTATCTCCCGTAAGCATTATAACATTATCAATCCCAAGTTCCCCCAGTTGCCTTACAGCTTCGATCGAGTCGTCTTTAATTTCATCGGATATCTTTATATAGCCGACATAATTTTTATCAACCGCAACGTGAACAACAGTTCCTGCTACTTCACAATGATTATCTCCATGTTCAATATTTTCCGAATGAAGCATCCTGTCGTTGCCGATTGTAATCAGCTTGTTATCAATATTTGCTTTAATTCCCTGCCCGGCAATTTCTTCAACATTTGTCAGTTCAGACGTATTTATTTCATTGTTGTAAGCCTCTCTTATTGCTATAGCAATCGGATGAGTTGAATGGGACTCAGCTATAGCTGCATAGTAAAGAATTTTGTCTTTGCTTAATCCGTTAGTCTCTACAATTTCGGTAACTTTAAAAACACCTTTTGTCAGAGTTCCGGTCTTATCAAAAACCACAGTATTTACTTCAGTAAGAGCATCGAGGTAATTTGATCCCTTTACAAGTATTCCCCGTTTCGAGGCACCGCCGATTCCCCCAAAGTATCCTAATGGAATGCTTATTACAAGAGCGCAAGGACAAGAAATAACAAGAATAACCAAAGCCCTGTAAATCCATTCGGAATAGTTTTGTGAAGGTAAGAATGTCGGCGGCAAAAAAGCTACGAACAATGCAATGCCAACTGCGATAGGTGTATAATAAGATGCAAATTTTGAAATAAACTTTTCAGTTTTAGCTTTCTTTTTTGAGGCATTCTCAACAAGCTCAAGAATCCTTGAAATCGAGGACTCGCCAAAAAGTTTTGTTACTTTAACAGTTAATAACCCGGATTTATTAATTGTACCAGCAAGAACTGTATCATTTATCTTTACAGATTTAGGGACGGATTCACCAGTCAATGGGAAAGTATCAACAAAAGATGAACCTTCAATAACTTCACCATCTAAAGGAATTTTTTCTCCTGGTTTTATAACTATCTCATCTCCAACTCTAACTTCTTCCGGTGAAACTGTTACAACTTCACCATTACTTTTCAGGTTAGCATAATCCGGGCGAATCTCTAATAATTTTTTTATTGATCTTCTCGAACGCCTTACAGAAATCCCCTGCATAAACTCACCAACATTATAAAACATCATCACTGCTACAGCTTCAGGCAAAGCTCTGATTGCTATTGCACCAAGGGTTGCAACAGACATAAGAAAATTTTCATCAAAAAATTTTCCTCTGAGTAAATTCCTGAAAGCTTTGGTTAAGACTCTCCAACCACTTATTAAATAAGCAGTTATAAAGACAAGATATTCGCCGATTGAATAAGGAGTTTTCTTGAGATAATCACGGAAAAACAAACCAACCAGGAATAATGTGGCAACAATCAAGATGATAATTATTTCTTTTCTTACTTCTGCTTTCTCTTTCATAGAATCGTTCATATAGTCTCTAATAAATATCAGAAAAATAATGAATGCTGTTGTTTAAATTTATAAAACTATAATGAAATTAAAATATAAAAGAAAGGTTTTGCGGGAAGTTTATTGAATGTCTGATGAAAGGTCTATTCTTCTTGCCCCCATAAATCTTTCGGAATAATATTCGCTATCGAGAGGTGTTACAATCACTCCATTACTTGAGCTTGCATGTACAAATAGATTATCGCCAATATAGATTCCTACGTGTCCAGGCTTTACAGTCTTGCGGGTGTTGAAAAAAACTAGGTCCCCAAATTTCAGATTGTTTTTATCATCTATTTCAATTCCCTCTGTAAATTGCTCTCTTGCACTTCTTAACAGATGAATAGAACATGAATTATAAACAGTCTGCGTAAATGCTGAACAATCGATACCACTCTTCGATTCACCTCCGAATTTATAAGGTGTATTCATATACTTTACTATTTCCATCAGCATTTTTTCTTTAGAAGTTGATGGGGTCTTGTTTATTTCGTTGGGAGAATAATATTTTTGTTTAAATGTTGAAATGTCCACAGATTCAACATTATCTGGTGTGTAATCAGGATCAGAATCGTTTTGATTATTTTCTGCAGTTTTATTATCAGGATACCTGACACGTGTATCTTTTTCAGGTTTGCTATTTTCCGAACCGTAACGAATAGAGTTTGATGATGATGAGCAGCCGGTTATAAAAAAAATGCCAATTATTGTGAGACTAATTAGAAGAGATTTAAAATATTTAAATAGAACCAACATCACCCGAGATAATTTTTTAGATTTCTGCTCCTGGAAGCATGGCGTAAACGCCTGATAGCTTTTTCTTTAATCTGTCTAACCCTCTCGCGTGTTAAATTAAAACGTTCACCTATTTCTTCAAGAGTTAATGAATGTTCTTTATTCAACCCAAAGTAAAGTTTTATAACTTCTCTTTCTCTCTCTGTAAGAGTTGAAAGTGCCCTATTAATCTCCTTTTTAAGGGACTCTTCCATAAGCTCCTGGTCCGGCGATGGCAGCTCATCATTTTGAATTACATCAAGTAAGCTATTTTCTTCTCCTTGAGTAAAAGGCGCATCCATAGAAACATGCCGACCTGAAATCTTAAGTGTATCTGCAACTTCATGTAACATCCATATCGAGTTCTTTAGCAAGTTCTGCGGCATTCGGTTCTCTTTCAAATTCCTGCTCAAGATTGCTGTACGCTTTACCAATTTTATTTAAAGCTCCAACACGGTTAAGAGGAAGTCTTACTATTCTTGATTGTTCGGCAAGAGCCTGAAGAATTGATTGTCTTATCCACCAAACTGCATAGGAAATAAATTTGAATCCTCTTGTTTCATCAAATCTTTTTGCTGCTTTTATAAGACCGAGGTTACCCTCATTTATTAAATCACCTAAAGAAAGTCCCTGGTTTTGATATTGCTTGGCAACGCTAACGACAAATCTAAGATTTGCTTTAGCTAAAGTTTCCAGAGCGTGTGGGTCACCTTTTTTTATTTCGACCGCAAGCTGGATTTCATCTTCAGCTGTAAGAAGACTAACTCTTCCTATTTCCTGAAGATATTTATCAAGCGATTGACTTTCGCGGTTGGTAAATTGTTTTATAATTCTCACGAAACTTCCTAAGTTTTACTTTTCAATGTTGATTGAATCAACTATGCCGACAATTGATGCATCAACAGGAGCCATATCAACGGGCAGCGGAATTACAGCCTCGGATGCTGTTATATAATAAATAATTTCACCTGGCCCGGCTCCAACAGTATCTACTGCAACTATGGGCTCCCCAATGTTTTCTTTTTCTGCGTTTATCGGCTGAACAAACATCAGCTTAAAAGTATGCAGAGCTTCATACTTCCTAGTCGCCCAAACATTTCCGATTACTTTACCTAAGAACAAATCTCCTGCCAAAAATTATTGTTCAAATAAGGATATGTAAGACTTATTTCCTTCTTATTTTAAAGTTAGTTTTTCTGTTCTTGTAAGAATTTCTTAAGAGGGACATCCAGTTTATCAACAATAGCCATTATCACTGCATCAACTGGTTTATTTTTTGTAAACTCGGTTTGCCTTGAAGAACTCCCCGTTGCAACCAAAACAACTTCACCTTCACCTGCTCCAACACTATCCACCGCTACAACAAAGTTATCTTTTTCTTTAAGGTTAAGATCAAGCTGTTTTACGATCAGAAACTTTGCGCCAACAAGATTTTCATCTTTCCTTGTTGACCAAACGGTTCCTATTACTCTTCCTAAAAACATTTTTTCTTCTACGATGATTATTGTTAAGTGCTAATATAGTTTTACAATTAATGATTATCAATAATTTAAAAAGCTTTTTCCTTTCAGAGAATTTTCTACTCCAAAAAAATCCGCAACAGTTTTACCAGCGTCTGAGAAAGTTTCTCTAGTACCTAAGTTTTTTCCGGCAATATCTTTTCTATAAAATAATAATGGTACATACTCTCTGCTGTGATCAGTACTTGGAGTTGTAGGGTCGTTTCCATGATCTGCTGTTATAATAACTGCATCAGTATTATCTACTCTTTGAAGAAACAAATGAAGAAAATTATCAAACCCTTTTAATGCTTTTGCGAAACCGGCAGGATCGTTCCTGTGTCCAAAGTAAACATCAAAATCGACTAAGTTTCCAAAAATAAATGAGTTGTTAACCTGGTAAGCGTATTCTAAAAGCTTAAGACATCCTTCATCATTGGTCTTGGATTTTTCCTGCACTTTTATACCCCTGTAATTAAAAAGGTCATTCACTTTTCCGATAGCTATTGTAGCGATATTATTTTTTGATAAATTATCCAGAATAGTTTCGTCGGGAGGATCGAGCGAAAAATCTTTTCGGTTCACTGTTCTCGTATAGTTACCTGATTTACCTATAAATGGTCTTGCAATTACTCTTCCTACATTTATCGGAGGCAATAATATTTCTTCCCTTGTTATGCGGCAAATTTCATAAAGATTTTTAAGAGGAATTATTTCTTCGTGAGCGGCAATCTGAAAAACTGAATCGGCGGACGTATAAACTATTGGATAACCTGTTTTAACATGTTCACCACCAAGCTCTTTTATTATTTCTGTTCCCGATGCTGCTTTGTTTCCGAGTATTCCTTTGCAACCCGTTTTATCAATAAACTTATTAATTATATCTTCTGGAAATCCATCAGGGTAATACGAAAAATCTATATCAACTTTTAAACCTGCCATTTCCCAATGACCCGTTGTGGAATCTTTTCCTGCAGACACTTCTTTCATTTTGCCGAAAGATGCTAACGGATTTGAAACCGAAGAAACTCCTTTAATATCAACGATATTTCCTAAACCAAGCTCAGCTAAGTTTGGAAGATTTAACCCATTTACTGCTCTAGAAATATTTACAAGAGTGTTGCTTCCTTTATCTCCATATTTTTCTGCATCTGGAAGCTCCCCAATTCCAACGCCATCGAGTATAATTAAAAAGAAATTTTTCATTAAGATTTAAGAATTTAATTTTAATTCTGTTTTTGTTAACAGAAAGATCGGATTTAATTAATATTCTTAACTGTATTGCCGCCTTTTTCAAGGGCTTTCTTCAAAGCTAAGTCTGCATTGTAAATTATTTCTTCAACATCGGTTTTGTTATTGCAAGACGCAACACCGATTGAAACTGTATAAGTGGTTTGTTTTGAAACGACTTCAATTGGCTTACGGGCAATCTTAACACGTAACTTCTCTGCCCACACAAAAACATCTTTAGTTGTTGCATTAAAAAAGAATACTCCAAAAACTTTATCATCTAATCTCCCGAACAAATTTAAAGGAGTAACTTCATCGGATATTGTTTCCGAAACAGCTTTCAGAACTTTTGGCAAGGGGTTGTCATCGAAGAGAGACTCCTGTTCCAAAAAATCATCAATACGAACTAATGCCAATGCTCCCGGCACTTTTAATTGAAGTGCTTTTATAAGATCCGATAACATTCTTTCTTTAAAAGTATGCGCATTCAATGCCTTCGTTTCCACATCAACAGAAAGAAAACTTTTTAGCAAGGATTGTGTCGAATGTGCATGAATAACAAAAGAAAGTAAATTAGCAGCGTTTTTAAGGAACTGAATATCGGCATTGGTATAAGTGTTTTTCTTCAAACTTTCGAAACACAATACACCATAATTCTGATTATTATGAATAAGAGGTATGGCAATAAATGAACCATCGAAACTTACATCTTCCACTTTAGAAAACCTGATGTATTGAGCAAGAGAAGTATCATCAATCTTAATTGGAATTCCTGTTTTTATTGCTTTACCCACTAATGTACCACTTAATTCTACATCAAGACCGCCTCCAATATATTTTAAGGAAGTATTATTCAGAATTGTTTGCGTTTTAAATTTCTGATCCAAGGGATTATAATACACAAAAGCAAAAGCATCCCACGGAATTAACAAACTGATTGAATTTTGCAATGCGGTAGCCAGATCCTGTTCACTTTCAAATTTGTATTCAGGACTAACCATGTTTAAAATTCCTTTAAGCCTTTGCTGAGATACATTGTCGGAATGTTTCTCTTCAAAGATTGCAATGACCATTGTTATAACACGTACAAACCTTCCCATTGCATAAATAGTTTCGATACCAAAAGCGTCATTGTCTTTGGAATCCATAGCAATTATTGCGATAAGATGTTTATCATAAAACAAAGGAACCCCGACAAAACTTCTTATACCCTGGCAGGAATCATAATACCTGATCACATCCCCTTCAGCAGCAGGGGAAATATCGCTCAGCAGTTCCGGTTCACCTTTCTGAACCATCTTGCTTAAAATATCATCTTCAATGTCGAACTTTCTTCTTGCTATATCATTTGAATTCGAAACAAATTTTTCAATAGATAACTTTTCTTTTTGCTTATTATACCAGAAAAAAATAGCAGTGTTAGCTGAGTAAGCTTCCTTCATAACGGTAAGAATTTTTTCAAGGACAAAAGTGAATTGCGCATCGTGACCCATCTCTGAGGGAATTTTTTCATTGGCAATTTCTTCAAATCTTTCTTTTAAGTCGGGAGGTTTAACAGTTGTCCGTGATGATCTATCAGGCGTGTAAGTTTCGTCGGTAATTATCTCGATATCTTTATTCTTGGAAACAATCTTAAATGATTCATCAAAGTCGGCATGTTTTGTTTCCGTGCTGCTGTATAAATCGTCACCAAAATCTTCTTCGGGATAATCAGGGACATAATCTTTCCCAAACTTAAGCGAATCGCGGAGAAAAATTATAAATCCCACATAAATTATAATAAGAGCTATCGTTATAATTCTTATAACGACATCGTCGGTAACCAGCAGAATTATTGCAAGGAGAGGAACGATTAAAAATATCAGTAATCTTTTTCTTTGTCGCCGATCCATCACAAGCAGAAAGTAAATGGGATTGAAAAAACTATGACAAATATATAGTTAGTATAAGCGAATATCAAACGTTACAAAGTTGTCTTTACTAAGGGAAATCATTGAAAGTGTTCCGTAAGCTTTTTTAAAACTTCTTTCTGTCCTGTTTTTTTAATTGCTGAATAACCGAATAAGTTTTTGCCATTTTCCAAATCAGGAAAGATTTCTTGCACAACTTTTTTAGAAGAAGCTATTTCAGATTGATTAAGTTTATCAATTTTACTAATTACAACAATGCAAGGAATACTATATGACTTCAGAAGTGAATTTAATTGTTCGTCCAGAACTGTCGGTTTATGCCTACTGTCAATTATATGCAATGCCAATGAAATGAGACCTGATGTATTGACAAAATCTCCAACCAGTTTTCCCCATCTTTCTCTTTCCGTTTTACTTATCTTAGCATAACCATATCCCGGAAGGTCAACAAAGTAAAATTTTTCATCAATTTTATAATAATTAATTGAACGTGTCTTGCCAGGAGTTGAACTAATCTTAGCAAGATTTTTCCTGTTAAAAAGAGAATTAATAAAAGAAGATTTACCAACATTCGATCTTCCACAAAGTATTACTTCCGGAAGACGTAACTTCGGTAAGTCACTTAGGTTATAAACCGATTTAACAAAATTCTGCGTTTCAAACATACTTTAATATATAAAATTAGAAGGTTTTAATTTTTTATCTGAGATATTAAATCCTCAAATAATCTTTAAAACAAAAAATCCTCGCCTAAACGAGGATTCCTGTTTTAATCAAAACTTATTCTTTCTTTTTGCGTCCCTTTTTCTTTGGCTTTTCTTCGGCTTCCTCTTCATCTTCTTTCTTTTTTTTAGCTTTTTTCTTTGGCTTCTTTTCTTCTTTAGTTTCTTCGACTACTTTGGCATCTTCAACTTCAGGGGCTACTTCTTCAATTTCTTTCTCTTTTTTCTTTGATTTTTTAGCTTCCTTTTGTTCTTTCTTCTCTTCGTCTTTTGCTTTCATAACTTCGTTGAAGTCGACCAGCTCAAGAATAGCAACATCAGCCGCATCACCTTTCCTGGTACCGAGCTTAATAACTCTTGTATAACCTCCAGGCCTGTCACCTACTTTTTGTAAAATATCACCGAATAATTCTTTAACAACTTCCTTATCATGAATTTCACTCATAACCTGTCTTTTGGAATGGAGATCATTTTTTCTGGCTTTAGTTATAAGCGCCTCGGCAAAGCTTCTTGTTTCTTTAGCTTTCGCAAGAGTTGTTCTAATTCTTTTATGCCTGAACAAAGAAGTTGCAAGCGCTCTTAACAACGCTTTACGATGGCTTGCGGTTCTGTTTAATTTTCTTCCTCTAACACTGTGTCTCATTTACGGTCCTAATTAAAATACTTGGTATTAAGTTGTTTCTGGTTCTTCTTTAATATACTTGTCTACATCCATCCCGAATTCGAGTCCCATAGTCTCAACAATTTCCATAAGTTCAGAAAGAGATTTTCTTCCGAAATTCCTGAACTTAAGCATTTCACTTTCATCTTTTCTTACAAGATCAGCAAGGTTTTTAATGTTGGCAGCTTTAAGACAATTATGTGATCTTACACTAAGTTCGAGATCATCGACAGGTGTAAGTAAAATCTTTTTTAATCTTTCAGATTCGGTGTCTTTTGGAGTAACAGCCTGTTCTTCTTCCTGTTCAATATCAAAATTAATAAAAAGCTGAATATGCTCTCTCAATATTTTTGCAGCCTGTGTAAGAGCATCATCGGGAGTGATCGAACCATCGGATGTAATCTCAAGAGTAAGCTTTTCATAATCAGCTTTGTCGCCTATGCGAACATTTTCTACATCATATTTTACATTTTTGATTGGTGTAAAAATTGAGTCTATCGGAATAACACCAATAGTCTGATCAGGAATAATATTTTCAGCAGCAGGAACATATCCCACTCCTTTTCCAACATGTATCTCCACATCAAGCTTAAGATTTTTATTAAGAGTTGCAATATGAAGTTCAGGATTAAGAATTTCAACTTCATTGCTTGCTTTTTGAATATCAGCTGCAGTCCATTCTCCCTGCCCACTGAAAGAGATATCAATCTTATTAGGTTTTTTACTGAGCAACTTCATTCTAACCTGTTTAAGATTCAAAATAATCTCCGAAACATCCTCGACTACTCCTTCAATAGTAGTAAATTCATGCAGCACACCACTGAACTTAACGGAAGTTATTGCGGCGCCGGTTAAAGAAGAAATGAGAACCCTTCTGATGGAATTTCCAAGGGTAACACCATAACCTCTTTCAAGCGGCTGCAGCGAAAATCTTCCAAAAGTATTCGTATATGCTGATTCGTCAAGAACTACAGCTTCGGGCATCTTTAAATATGATATGCTCATTTAATAATCCTCTAAAATTTATCTATTAAAAAAAATTATTTAGAATAAAGCTCAACCACCAACTGCTCGTTGGCATTAAGCGGAATGTCCGACCTTTCAGGAACTTGGACAAATGTTCCGCTTAGTGTAGCTTTATCAATAGTTAGCCAGGAAAACTGATTGTCCCTTACTTTTTTAAGAGAATTATGTATAGCATCCATCTTCTTGCTCTTTTCGCGGATGCGTATAATATCTCCAGCAGATACAACAAAAGATGGAACATTTACAGTCTTGTCGTTAACCATAACATGCCTGTGACCCACAAGCTGGCGTGCAGAAACTCTTGTTGGTGCAAACCCTAAACGATAAACAACATTATCGAGTCTTCTTTCAAGAAGCTTAACAAGATTTTCACCGGTAATACCTTTTTGTCTGCTTGCCTTTTCAAAAAGATTTCTAAACTGTTTTTCAAACAAGCCATAAATCCTTTTGATTTTTTGTTTTTCTCTTAACTGAACGCCGTACTCCGATATTTTTTGACGTCTGGATTGTCCATGCTCTCCGGGAGGATAATTCTTTTTCTCAAGAGGACTTTTTCCCATAAGAGACTTAGGACTTCCAAAAAGATCCTGTCTTTCTCTTCTGCTAAGTTTATATTTTGGACCTGTATGTCTTCCCATCTGTTAATTCACTCCAGTTATAATTAAACTCTTCTTCGTTTAGGAGGCCTGCAACCGTTATGCGGAATCGGGGTTACATCACGAATTGATGATACCACTAATCCTGCTGTGTTTAAAGCTCTTATTGCCGCTTCTCTTCCAGAACCCGGACCTTTTACAAGAACCTCAATCCTTCTCATACCCAAATCATAGGCTTCTTTAGCAGCAGCTTCTGCCGATACCTGTGCAGCAAAGGGTGTATTTTTTCTTGAACCTTTAAAACCATTTTTACCCGCTGAAGACCACGCTATAGTATTGCCATAAATATCTGTGATTGTAACAACCACATTATTAAAGGTAGCTTTAATATGCGCTATACCATTCGCATCGACGTGAGTTCTTTTCTTAACTTTTTTTACTGCTTTAGCCAAACTAATTTCCTTCCATTTTAATTACTTCTTAGTTGGAACTTTTTTCTTTCCGGCGACTGTTTTGCGTTTACCTTTCCTGGTTCTTGAATTTGTCCGAGTTCTCTGTCCTCTTACTGGCAAACTCTTTCGGTGTCTTATACCGCGGTAGCTTCCTATGTCCATCAATCTTTTAATATTCTGTTGAATCTCAGAACGTAAAGCACCTTCGACTTTAAAATCCGCCTGGATAACTGCTCTTATCTGTGCGACTTCATCTTCATTAAGATCAGATACTTTTTTATTCTGATCTACTTTCGCTTTTTCTATGATAACAGAAGCAAGTGAATTACCAATACCGAAAATGTATTGCAATCCAAAAAGTACTTTTTTATTTTTTGGCAAATCTACGCCAGCTATACGAGCCAATTATATCTCCTTACTTTTTATTATTAACCTTGACGTTGTTTATGTTTTTTGTTTTTACAAATAACTCTAACAACGCCTTTACGTTTAATAATTTTACAGTTTTCACATATTTTTTTTACTGAAGCTCTTACTTTCATTTTCTGCTCCGCTATTTATACCTGTATGTTATTCTTCCCTTTGACAAATCATAGGGAGAAAGTTCAATAGAAACTTTGTCTCCAACCAATATCTTAATAAAGTGCATTCTCATCTTTCCTGAAATATGTGCAAGTATCTCGTGCCCGTTATCAAGCTTTAACTTTAAAATTAGCGTTCGGCAAAGTTTCAGTGACAATTCCATCAACTTTAATCGGTCCTTGTTTTGCCATTAAATTACAGTTAGTATTTCCGGTTTACCATTTGAAACCAAAATAGTATGTTCAAAATGTGCAGAAGGCAAACCATCTGCTGTTAAAACTGTCCATCCGTCTTCACTTGTGTGTACGTTGTTTTTACCTAGATTAACCATCGGTTCAATTGCAAGCGTCATTCCTTTTTTCAATTTAACTCCAGTCCCTTTTTTACCAAAATTTGGAATTGAAGGATCTTCGTGTAAATGTTTTCCAACACCGTGACCACAGAGTTCTCTTACTATAGAATATCCTCGATCTTCAACATAATCCTGAATCGTAGCGGAAATATCATGCAGATGATTTCCTTCCTTTGCCTCTTCAATACCGAGATATAAAGATCTTTCAGTTACATCAAGAAGACTTTGTTTTTCAACACTTATCTCACCAACAGGAACAGATAAAGCTGCATCTCCGTAGTAACCGTTTTTATCTACACCTACATCAAGAGAAATAATTTCACCATTTCTAAGAACTCTCTCTCCCGGAATTCCGTGAACTACTGCATCATCTATTGAAGCACAGATTGAACCGGGAAATTTATAAGAACCAACCTGTGAATATCCTTTAAAAGCTGCTCTTGCTTTATTACTTAGTATATAATCTTCCGCTATTTTGTCTAATTCTAAAGTTGTTATACCAGGTCTAACATTAGCTTTAAGCAACTGCAAAGTTTCTGCAACTATTCTGCAGCTTTCCCTGATATAATCAATTTCCTTTTTTGTTTTTATATAAATCACAATAATCAACCACCTATCTACGCCCTCGCATCTTACCCGACTTCATAAAACCATCATAATGTCTCATCAGAAGATGAGATTCAACCTGCTGCAAAGTATCTAAGGCAACACCAACAATAATTAATAAACTTGTTCCGCCAAAAAATTGTGAAAACTGTCCCGACACTCCCCAAACACTCACAAAAGCCGGGAGTATCGCAATAATAGCCAAAAAGATTGATCCGGGGAGTGTAATCTTTGTAAGAATATTATCGATAAATTCAGAAGTTTGTTTTCCTGGTCTTATTCCCGGAATAAATCCTCCCTGCTTTTTCATGTTATCGGCAACATCTTTCGGATTAAATGCTATAGCAGTATAAAAATAAGTAAAGAATACAATCATTAAACCATATACCACAGAATAAACAGGCGATGTATAAACAAAGTAACCGGATATGTTTTGCAAAAACTCATTATCCGGAAAAAAAGAGAGCACAGTATTTGGTATAAACATTATTGACTGTGCAAATATTATCGGCATAACTCCGGCCGTATTAACTCTTAAAGGAATATATTGTGTTACTCCCCCGTAAACTTTTCTTCCCACAACTCTCTTCGCATATTGAACAGGTATTCTTCTGGTTCCTTGCGTAACTAAAACAACTCCTGCAATAATCAAAATCATAATTGCGAGAATGACCAGCTCTATTACAATGCTTCTTGTTCCGGCAGAAATAAGTCTGTACTCGTCAAGAATAGCAAAAGGAAACCGTGCAATAATGCCAATAAAAATTATTAATGATATTCCGTTTCCAATTCCTTTTTCAGTTATTTGTTCACCCATCCACATCATAAAAACTGTTCCTGCAGTAAGAATTAATATTGTCGAAAGAACCCAGGTAAAACCCTGAACCGGTGCAGGAACAATCGGCATACCCTGAACCTGAATGTTAAGAAGTCTGACCGTAACTCCCCACGCCTGCAAAGCAGAAATGAGGACTGTTCCGTACCTGGTTAACTGAGTAATTTTCTTTCTGCCTTCTTCACCTTCCTGCTGTAATTTCTGAAAATAAGGAACAACTGCGCCCATCAACTGCAGAATAATTGATGCAGATATATACGGCATAATTCCAAGAGCGAAGATAGCAGCATTACGGAACGCACCCCCGACAAACAAATCATATAACCCGAATAAATTATTCGTGGTTTGATTTTGCATACTCTGAGTTAAAAGAACAGCATCAACACCAGGTAATGTAAGATGAGAACCTAATCTAACAATACTTAAAAGAGCTAAAGTATATAAGATCCTCTGCCGGAGTTCATGAATTTTAAAAATATTTCTGAAGGTTTCTGTAATCTTAGACATTTATACTGAATTAAACCTTTTTAATTGAGCCGCCAGCAGCTTCAATTTTTTCTTTAGCTGAATTACTGAATGCGCTTACTTCAAGTTGAACTTTTGTTTTAAGTTCTCCGTTGCCAAGAATTTTTACACGCTTCTTAATGCTTTTAATCAAACCTAATTTTTTCAATTCCTCTGCATTCAGGACAACATCTTTCAGTTTATCTTTTTCAGCAAGCTTTTGAATACTGTCCAGGTTTATTACCTGGAATTCTTTCTTGAAAATATTTGTAAAACCAAACTTAGGAACTCTCCTTTGTAGCGGCATTTGTCCGCCTTCAAACCAGATTTTCCTTTTAGCTCCTGAACGTGACAACTGACCATTCATGCCTTTTGTGGCTGTTCCACCATGTCCCGAGCCTTCACCTCTTGCAATTCTTTTCCGTTTCTTCTTAGAACCGGTAGCATATTTTAGATTACTTAATACGTCCATTATTTCTTAATCTCTTTTTTCGTTTTAGTTGTTGTCTTCTTTGCGCCTTTAGCAGTGGTAGCCTTTTTACTCGTTACACTCTTCTTAATTTTTTTTACTACAGGCTTAGCAACTATTTGATTTTGTTCTTCAACTGTTGGTTCAAACTCACTAACTTCAACAAGGTGAATCACTCTATTAATCATTCCTCTTATTTGAGGAGTATCACTATGTATTTTCTCCCAATTAGGTCTTCCCAAACCAAGAGCTTTAATAGTTAGCTTTTGCCTTTCAGGTCTGTCAATAATACTTTTAATTTGTTTAATTTTTAGTTTCATCATTTTATCAGGAATTAAATAATTCTGTAATAGTCATACTACGTTTACGAGCCATCTTCCTGGCATCTATAAGATTGAGCAACCCGTTAAGTGTTGCTTTAACCTGGTTATGTGGATTACTGGAGCCAAGAGATTTAGTAAGAATATCCTGAACACCCGCAGCTTCAAGAACTGCACGTACACCACCTCCTGCAATAAGTCCGGTTCCTGCTGAAGCAGGTTTTAACAACACTTTCCCAGCACCATACTTGCCTAAAATTTGATGGGCAATTGTACCTTTTATAATTGAAACCTGGACAAGATTTTTTCTTGCATCGTCAATACCTTTTGAAATTGCATCGGTAACCTCGTTTGCTTTACCGAGACCAACTCCAACAACACCCTTGCCATTACCAACAACTACTATAGCATTAAAGCTAAACCGGCGACCGCCTTTTACCACTTTAGCAACACGGTTTATGTGAACAACCTTTTCTTTCAGGTTTTCAACTTCAGTTGATCTAACGATCTTTTCCCGTTCTACTTTCATAAAATCCAATCATTAAATAATTTTAATAAAAACTCAACCGGCAGAAAAAGCTGCCGGGAGAGGATTCGAACCTCTACAGACGCCTCCAAAGGGCGTAGTCCTGCCATTAGACGACCCGGCAAAAGTTTTTGTACTGCATATTAAAACTTCAAACCTCCTTCACGTGCACCTTCGGCGAATGCCTGTACACGTCCATGGTACCTGTATCCATTGCGGTCGAATACCACAGTTGAAACATTTTTCTCAAGAGCTTTTTTTGCTACGAGAATTCCAACAAGTTTGCTTTTTGCAGTTTTTCCTTTTGCTGATTTTAGATCCTCTACAATTTCTTTAGATAACGAAGAAGCCGAAGCAATTGTTTTTCCGTTCGCGTCGTCAATTATCTGTCCGTATATATTGCCAAGACTGCGATATACCGATAACCTTGGTTTTGCAGGTGTACCGGAAATATCTTTTCTTATTCTTACTTTGGCTCGCAGTCTTCCGTTTTTATTTCTTTTTATCATTCTTTAATAATCTCCAAAACTATTTGCCCGCTGTTTTACCAGCTTTTCTCTGAATTTGTTCGTCAGAATATTTAATGCCCTTACCTTTATACGGTTCCGGTTTTCTGATAGATCTTATTTTTGCAGCAACAAGACCTACAAGCTGCTTATCAATACCAGATATAACTATTTGTGTCTGAGCAGGAGTTTGCAGCACAACACCATCAGGGGGCACAAAATATATAGGATGAGAAAAACCTATATTCAGTAAAAGATTTTTCCCTTTTAACTCCGCCTTGTATCCAACTCCAACTATATCAAGAGTTTTTGTAAATACATTAAGAACTCCATCAACCATATTTTGGATTAATGCTCTTGTTAAACCGTGCAGAGCTTTATTCTGTTTCGCATCATCGGGACGTGTAACAATTAATTCATTGTCTTTTATTTCAACAGTAATGTTAGGATGAACTTTGCTCTCAAGTTCTCCTTTGGGTCCCTTTACTTTTACGCTGGAACCATTCTTAGTAATTGTTACGCCCTTTGGTATTTCAACCGGTTTTCTACCTATTCGAGACACTTTAAAACTCCATCTTAAAAATTACCATATATAGCAAACTACTTCGCCGCCGACAGCTTGTTTCCTTGCCTGTTTATCAGTAAGCAAACCTTGCGAAGTTGATACAACTGCAATTCCCAAACCGTTCAACACTTTGGGAATCTCATCAGATTTTTTATAAACTCTTAGTCCGGGCTTACTGATTTTTCTTAATCCGTTAATAGCTGGACTGCCGTTTGTATATTTCAATTCTACTCTTAAAATATTCTGTTTGTTATCTTCCACTACAGAATAATCATTAATAAATTTTTGCGCTTTTAAAATTTCAGCCAAATTCTTTTTCACTTTTGATGCTGGTATATCAACACGCAGCTTCCTTGCCCTTGAAGCATTTCTAACTCTCGTTAAAAAATCTGAGATCGGATCTGTTACTGGCATAAATTAAAATTCTCCTTTTACCAACTTGATTTCTTTACGCCCGGCAACTCGCCTTTTAGCGCCATTTCTCTAAACACGAGTCTCGATACACCAAACTTCCTGTGAAATCCACGGGCTCTTCCGGTAAATGTACAGCGGTTATGCTGCCTAACAAGTGAAGAATTTTTCGGAAGTTTCTGTAAAGCGTCGTAGTCTCCATTAGCTTTAAGTTCTTCTCTCAGCTTTTTAAATTTCTCGTAAGTTCTTCTTCTTTTTTCTTCACGCGCTATTAAGCATTTTCTTGCCATAAAACCTCTTGTTAAGCTGTTTTCATTTCTTTTCTTCTGAATGGAACACCGAATGAAAGAAGCAATTCATAAGCTTCATTATCTGTTTTAGCAGTTGTTACAATCGTGATATCCATTCCAAGAACTTTAGTAATTTTATCAACATTAATTTCAGGAAAGATTATCTGTTCCTTAACGCCGAGTGAATAATTTCCTCTCCCGTCAAATGATTTATCTGAAAGACCTCTGAAATCTCTTACTCGCGGTAAGGCTACATTTACAAGCCTGTCCAGGAACTCATACATTCTTTCTTTTCTCAAAGTTACCATAGCGCCAATGTTAACACCTTCACGCAATTTAAAGTTTGAGATAGCTTTTTTAGCTTTCCTTATGCTTGGCTTTTGTCCCGTTATTGATTCAAGATCTTTCACTGCTTCATCAAGTACTTTTGAATCAGCAACCGCATCTCCAACTCCCATATTAATAACAATTTTGTGAATACGCGGAACCTGCATAATACTTTTATAATTGAACTTCTTCAAAAGTGAAGGAGTAATTTCTTTTTTATACGTATTAAAAAGGCGAACAGGAACTTTTATTTCCTTTTCTTTTTTAGAAGCATCGGCGCCTTCTTTTTTTGTTTTCTGTTTTGGAGCCGAATCCTTTTTTTCTTTTTTGTCTGCTTTATCTGCCATAATTCTTTAAATATTATTTAAACCATCTCGCCGCTTGCTTTGCTGACGCGCTGACTTTTCTTTTTACCTGTTTTTTCATCAAGAATAATTTGAGCTCCTAATCTTGTAGCTTCATTTGTTTTCGGATCAATCAACATAACGTTGGAAGCATGAATCGGAGCCTCTTTTTCAATTATTCCTCCTTGCGGTTGTTTCTGACTTGGCTTAGTATGTCTTTTCCTAAGATTTATTCCTTCAACAATCACTTTTGTTATTGATGGAAAAACTTTTAATACTTTCCCGGTTTTTCCTTTGTCATTCCCGGATATTACAACCACGTTATCGTTTTTTCTGATTTTCATATTAAACCTGCTTTATAAAACTTCAGGAGCCAGAGAAACAATTTTCATAAACTGTTTTTCTCTTAACTCTCTTGCAACCGGACCAAAAATACGTGTCCCGCGCGGTTCATTCTGCGGATTAATTAACACAACCGCATTTTCATCAAATCTTATATAAGAACCATCTTTCCTTCTGACTTCCTTTTTGGTTCTTACAATAACTGCTTTCGAAACTTCACCTTTCTTTACAGTTCCATTCGGGATAGCCGATTTTACCGCAACAACTATCGTATCTCCTACGCTTGCATAATTTCTTCCACTGCCTCCGAGAACTCTAATGCAACGAGCTCTTTTGGCTCCCGAGTTGTCGGCAACAATAAGATTTGTTTCTTCCTGAATCATTCTACGGTTACCCTTCTATTTCGCTTTTTCCACAATTTCGACTAACCGCCATCTTTTCTTCAAACTTAGAGGGCGGGTTTCCATAATCTTTACCTTATCTCCGATACCGCATTGTCTGTTTTCGTCGTGAGCCATTAACTTTGTGGTCTTCTTAAAATATTTTTTGTAAATAGGATGCGGAACTCTTCTTTCAATTGCAACTGTAATAGTCTTTTCCATTTTATTACTAACTACAACTCCAACTCTTGTTTTGCGCAGGCTGCGTGCTTCCATACTAGTCCTTATTTACAGTCGAAGTTTTCTCCGCTGTCCTTTTTCTTTCATTGAGAATTGTTTTCATTCTTGCTATATCTTTTTTTGCCAGCATTAATTTAGCAGTATTTGTTAATTGTTTAAGTTGATGTGAGAACCTGAGATCGATGATATTTTTTTCCTCTTCTTCGATTCTTTTAACAAGTTCGTCATCCTTCATTTCTCTTATTTCATGAATTTTCATTTTTCTTTACACCTACACTATATCCGGTCTGGATACAACTTTTGTTTTAATTGGCAATTTATAAGCACAGGTTCTCAGTGCATCGTATGCTATAACTTTTGAAACACCCGAAACTTCAAACATAACCCTGCCCGGTTTTATAACAACAACCCAAAACTCAGGAGCGCCTTTTCCTTTTCCCATTCTTGTTTCAAGAGGTTTTTTAGAAACAGGTTTATCGGGAAATATTCTTATAAAAACTTTACCGTCTCTTTTCATTTTTCTTGTTAAGGCAACCCTGCAAGCTTCAATCTGCCTGCTGGTAACCCACGCTGGTTCCAAGGCTTTAAGTCCATAATCTCCAAACGCAACAGAAGATCCTCTATAAGCTTTTCCTGCCCTTCTTCCACGCTGGGCTTTTCTGTACTTAACTCTTTTGGGCATTAACATAATTAAATCGCCTTATCTTAAAATTTATTCTGAAACTCTTTTACCAAGGATTTCTCCGCGGCAAATCCAAACTTTAATTCCTACTGAACCATAAATTGTTTCTGCTCTTCCCGGAGCGTAATCAATATCTGCTCTTATTGTATGCAGTGGAATCCTTCCTTCTTTATATTGTTCTGTTCTTGCCATTTCGGCTCCACCTAATCTTCCCGAACACATTATCCTTATTCCTTCAGCACCCATTCTCATTGCAGCAGTAATTGCCATCTTCATAGCCCTTCTGAAAGAAACTCTTCCTTCAATCTGGCTTGCGATATTTTCAGCAACAAGATATGCATCCAGTTCAGGTCTCTTAATTTCATTAATCTGAACTTTTACCTCTTTATCTACAACTTCTTTTAATTCCTGCTCGAGCTGTGTAATTTCTTTACCGCTTTTACCAATCACTACACCGGGTCTTGAAGTATGTATTGTCAAAATCACATTCTTTGAAGTTCTGTCAATTACAATTCTGGAGATGCCGGCTTTCTTAAGACGGTTTCTTATATATGATCTAAGCTTTGAATCTTCCATAAGCTTACCAGAGTAACTCTTATTCTCATACCAGTTAGAATCCCATCCTCTGATGATGCCGACTCTAAAACCAATAGGATTTACCTTCTGTCCCAATAAACCTCCTCTTATGCCTTAGTAGCAACTATAATTGTAATATGACACGATCTTTTTCTAATTCTATATGCACGACCCATTGGTGCAGGTGAAATTCTTTTCACCGTTGGGCCCTGATTAACAAATGCCTCTTTAACAAAAATATCACCGGGTTCCATTCTTGTAGCTTCATCTCTGTTCATTAAATTAGATACAGCCGATCTTAAAACTTTCTCTGCATCTTTTGAAGCATGTTTTGGAGAAAAGTGAAGAACTTCCAATGCTTTATCAACAGACATTCCCCGTATCAAATCAATTACGAGTCTCATCTTTCTGGGGGAAGATCCTAAAAATCTATGTATAGCTTTTGCTTCCATTAATTATCCTAAGTTCTTATTTCACCTGAGTAGCTTTTTCAGCTTTTGTTCCCGGGTGTGTCCTAAAAATTCGTGTTGGTGCAAATTCACCAAGTTTATGTCCTACCATATTTTCCGTTATATAAACCGGAATCATTTTATTTCCATTATGAACAGCAATTGTATGGCCCACAAAATCAGGGGTTATAGTAGATGTTCGGGACCACGTCTTAATTATTCTTTTCTGATTAGTTTCATTAAGCTTGGCTATTTTATCAGCAAGCTTATAATCTACAAAGGGACCTTTTTTTACTGATCTTGGCATATTGTCTTACTATTTTTTACGACGTTTAATTATATACTTGTTAGAACTCTTTTTGTGTTTTCTTGTTTTTAATCCTTTAGCTTTCTGACCCCATGGCGAAACAGGATGACCTCCGCCAGAAGTTTTTCCTTCTCCACCACCCATTGGGTGATCTACCGGATTCATAGCAACACCTCGAACGTGTGGTCTTTTACCAAGCCATCTTGTTCTGCCGGCTTTACCAAGACTAATATTTTCCTGTTCAGCATTACCAACAACTCCGTATGTTGCCATACATTCTATTCTAATCATTCGCACTTCGCCGGATGGCATTTTTAACTGGGCATAATCTCCTTCTCTAGCCATAAGCTGTAATGATGAACCAGCACTTCTAGCAAACTGTCCTCCCTTGCCAGCCTTAACCTCAACATTATGAACAAAACTGCCTAAAGGTATTTCTGATAAAGGAAGCGCATTTCCTACACTTATTTCACTACCCTTTCCAGATGTAATAGTGGCGCCAACCTTTAAACCATCGGGAGCTATTATATATCTTTTCTCACCATCAGCATAATGAAGCAACGCTATTCTCGAAGTTCTGTTGGGATCATATTCGATTGAAAAAACTTTAGCTGGAACTTTGTGCTTGTCTCTTTTAAAATCTATGATGCGGTATCTTTGCTTATGTCCACCGCCGATATGACGTGCAGTTACTCTGCCATGATTATTTCTGCCACCACTTTTTCTTAAAGCTACAGTTAAAGATTTTTCCGGCTGCTCTTTCGTAATTTCATCAAATGAAGAATTTGATCTGAATCTTGTTCCGGGAGTAACAGGTTTTAATTTTCTAATTGCCATTGTTTAGTTCCACAAATCTATACTTGCTCAAATAATTCTATTGTCTCTCCTTCTTTAAGAGTAACAACAGCTTTTTTATATTTTGAAGTTCTTCCTACAAACCTGCCGCTTTTTCTGAACTGGGTTTTGGTTTTGCCTTTATGTTTTAACGTTTTAATATCTAACACATGCACATTAAATTTTTGTTCGATCGCTTTTGCAATTTCAACTTTATTTGCTTTCGGGTTAACAATAAATCCATACTTATTCTGAACGGCTGTAATGTTAGTCATCTTTTCGGTTATTAAGGGTCTTATTAAAATATTGTGCATATTATTCCTCCGAACTGCTGTTTCCGAAAGACCCATTGATTATATCAACAGCGCTTTTCTGTAAAATCAAAACCTGGTTATTAAGAATGTCATAAGTTGATGCTTTATTTGCTTCAAGGATTTTTACTTTAGGAATATTCCTGCCGGATTTATAAACATTCTCCTGTTTGCCGTTTGTAAGAAGCAAAACTTTTTTCCCGGATACATTCAACGCCTTAAGTATATTAGAAAACTCTTTTGTTTTAGATACATCGAAATTAAAATCCTCTACAACGATAACCTGTTCATCTTTCAGCTTATAACTAAAAGCAGATTTTCTTGCAAGACTTTTTACCTTTTTAGGAATACCCTGGCTGTAATCTCTTGGGCGTGGTCCAAAAATTCTTCCGCCACCGACCCACAAAGGAGAACGGCTCGTACCTGCACGTGCACCGCCTCTTCCTTTTTGTTTCCAAGGTTTTTTACCTCCGCCTCTTACCTCGCCACGCTCTTTACTCTTATGTGTCCCTTGTCTTTGGTTTGCAAGATAAGTTTTAACAGCAAGATAAATAGCATGGTCATTCGGTTCGATGCCGAAAATATCTTTCGATACATCAATTTTTTTACCGCTGCTCACACCGTCTATTTTATAAATATCGAGTTTCATTTTTATTAATTACTTTTTTTTCAATTCTACAATTGTGTTAATAGCACCGGGAACGGCTCCTTTAATCAGGATAAGATTTTCTTCCGGCATAATTTTAACAACTTTTAAATTAGAAACAGTTACTCTACTATAGCCCATTCTGCCAGCCATTCTCTGTCCCTTAAAAACTCTTGATGGATATGAACTGGCTCCAATTGAACCCGGAGCTCTTAACCTGTCGCTCTGTCCGTGAGTAGTTCCGCCAACACCACCAAAACCATGTCTTTTCATTACGCCCTGAAACCCTTTGCCTTTGCTCTTAGCAGTAACTTTTATCATTTCTCCTTCTTAAAAAGATCAACTTTAATTTCATCCCCAATCTTAAAATCACTAATTGCAGGAAATTTAAACTCTCTTAAAAGTAAACTTGGAGAAAAGTTATTCTTTTTAAATTGTCCTAAAACAGGCTTGGAAATATTTTTTTCTTTTCTTTCACCAAAACCAAGCTGAAGTACTTCATAACCATCTTTTTCTTTTGTCTTTATAGAAACAACTCTACAAGGCCCTGCCTGAACAACAGTAACAGAAATTTGCTCACCCTGGTTGTCAAATACGCTTGTCATTCCTAATTTTCTACCAATTAACCCGGACATCTTATCTCCGATACTTAAAGTTTAATCTCAATATCTACACCCGCCGGAATATCCAACTTGCTTAATGAATCGACGGTTTTGTTGTTTGAGTTATGAATATCAATAATTCTTTTGTGTGCCCTTGTTTCAAATTGCTCACGGGATTTTTTATCAACATGAGGAGATCTTAAAACAGTGTAAACAGTTCGTCTTGTCGGAAGTGGAACAGGTCCTGATACGATCGCACCAGTGCTTCTTACAGTTTTAATTATCTTCTCTGTAGATTTATCGATCAGGATGTGATCGTACGATTTTAATTTTATTCTTATTTTCTGACCGGGCACTTTTATTAACTCCTTAAATCTTTACAAACAAAAGGGAGTTCAAAAACTCCCCTTTGAAATCAATAATTTTTCTATTCATTAATTTTAGTAACTACACCAGCACCGACTGTTCTTCCGCCTTCACGAATAGCAAAACGTAATCCATCTTCCATAGCTATTTCAGAAATTAATTCGACAGAAAGCATAACTCTATCGCCCGGCATAACCATTTCTGTTCCCTGCGGAAGTGTAGCAACACCGGTAACATCTGTAGTTCTGAAATAAAACTGAGGTCTATAACCATTAAAGAAAGGAGTATGTCTTCCACCTTCTTCTTTAGACAGGATATAAATTTCACCTTCAAATTTTTTGTGCGGAGTAATGCTATTTGTTTTAGCCAAGACCATTCCTCTTTCAATCTCATCTTTATCAACACCTCTTAGTAAAATACCGGCATTGTCTCCAGCCATAGCAGCATCAAGTTCTTTTCTAAACATTTCTATACCGGTAACAACAGTCTTTTTATGAAGACCAAGACCAATGAGCTCTACTTCTTCCTGAATCTTTACCTGGCCTCTTTCAACTCTACCTGTTGCAACGGTACCACGACCAGTGATAGAGAAAACATCTTCAACCGGCATAAGAAAAGGTTTTTCAATATCTCTTTTTGGAACTGGGATATAACTATCTACCGCATCCATTAACTCCCAAATACAATTAAATCTTGGATCATCAATAGGCGCATTTGAGGTAGCCGCTTCCAAAGCTTTAAGAGCCGAACCTTTAATAATAGGGATCTCATCACCAGGGAATTCATAAGAATTTAAAAGATCTCTTAACTCAACTTCAACTAATTCGATAAGCTCAGGATCATCCACCATATCAATTTTGTTCATGAATACTACAATTCTTGGAACACCAACTTGGCGCGCAAGAAGAATATGTTCACGTGTTTGAGGCATAGGACCATCTGTTGCAGCAACAACCAGAATAGCTCCATCCATCTGGGCAGCACCTGTTATCATGTTCTTAACATAATCGGCGTGACCCGGACAGTCAACATGTGCATAATGTCTTTTCTCAGTAGAATACTCAACATGAGCTGTAGCAATCGTAATACCTCTTTCTCTTTCTTCCGGTGCATTATCTATACTATCAAAAGTTCTAATTTCTGAAAGACCCTTTCTGCTAAGAGCCATAGTGATGGCAGCTGTTAAAGTAGTTTTACCATGATCTACGTGACCAATCGTACCTACGTTAACGTGAGGCTTACTCCTGTCAAATTTTTCTTTTGCCATCTAAATTCTCCTTTAATTATTATTTATAATTTTTTTTATGCTGTTACAGTTTTTTTACCAAGTGTTTTTTCTGCAATTTCATCAGCAATTGATTTTGGAACTTCCTGATAAACCACAAATTGCATTGTATATATTGCGCGTCCCTGCGTCATTGATCTCAAGATAGTTGCATATCCAAACATTTCTGCTAAAGGAACCCGCGCTTTAATTACCTGTGCATCTTTCCGGGCAGAAAATCCTTCGATTTTTCCACGACGCGAATTCAGATCGCCCATAACATCACCCAGATATTCTTCAGGAGTTACAACTTCAACATCCATTATCGGTTCCAACAATATAGGTTTTGCTTTTCTTGCGCCTTCTTTAAAGGCTATAGATCCTGCTACCTTAAATGATATTTCGTCTGAATCAACATCGTGATAAGAACCGTCATAAAGTTTGGCCTTAATATCTACAACAGGAAAACCGGCAACTACACCATTTCTCATGGCTTCCTGAATACCTGCCGATACCGGAGCAATAAACTCTTTAGGAACAACACCTCCTACAATTCCATTAATAAATTCATATCCTTTACCAGGTTCATTAGGACCGAGTTCAATCCAAACGTGCCCATACTTACCACGCCCACCTGATTGCTTAATAAACTTCCCTTCCGATGTAACGGTTTGCGAAATGGTTTCTCTATAAGCAACCTGAGGTTTACCAACGTTTGCATCTACTTTAAATTCTCTTTTCATTCTGTCAACAAGAATTTCAAGGTGAAGCTCACCCATTCCGCTTATTAATGTTTGTCCTGTTTCATCATCAACTTTTACTCTGAAAGTCGGATCTTCGTCAGACAATCTTGTAAGAGCATCAGAAAGCTTATCCTGATCAGCCTTTGTCTTGGGTTCAATAGCTATTTGTATTACCGGTTCAGGGAATATTATTTTTTCCAATAATATCGGATCATCTTCAGAACATAAAGTATCTCCGGTCTTAGTATATTTCAACCCGACTGCTGCGGCAATATCTCCAGCTCTAACTTCATCAATTTCTTCTCTGTGATTGGCATGCATCTGTAATAATCTGCTGATTCTTTCTTTCTTTTCGCTTACAGCATTATATGTATAAGAACCGGATTTTAATACTCCGGAATAAACTCTGAAGAATGTTAGTTTACCGACAAAAGGGTCAGTCATTATCTTGAAAGCCAGTGCTGTAAACTTCTCGTTGTCATCAATTTTTCTTTTTACTTTATCATTAATTCCAATGTGATGAGCTTCAATCTCTTTGGAATCAACTGGTGATGGAAGAAAATCAACTACAGAATCAAGAAGTTTCTGAACACCTTTATTTTTAAATGCAGAACCACAAATTACAGGAACTATCTTAAGCTCGATTGTTGCTTTTCTAAGCACTGATGTAATTTCATCTGCGCTTATTTCTTTACCTCCAAGATATTTTTCAAGCAAAGTATCATCAACATCGGAAACAGCCTCAAGCATTTCGGTTCTGAATTTATTTGCAACCTCAATTAAATCATGAGGAATATCTATTTCATCATAAGTTGCACCTAACGTTTCCTCGTGGTACATCCTTGCCTTAAAACTGATTAAGTCAATAATGCCTGAAAATATGTCTCCCTCACCAATAGGAAGAGTAATAGGAATCGCATTAGCTCCGAGTCTGTCTTTCATCATCTGAACAGCATTATAAAAATCGGCACCTGTTCTGTCCATCTTATTTACGAAAGCAACTCTTGGAACTTTATACTTATCGGCTTGTCTCCAAACAGTTTCTGATTGTGGTTCAACTCCGCCGACTGCACAAAACAATGCAACAGCTCCATCCAAAACTCTTAAAGAGCGTTCTACTTCAACCGTAAAATCAACGTGTCCGGGAGTATCTATTATATTAATTTGATGATCATTCCAAAAACAGGTAGTAGCAGCACTCGTGATTGTAATACCACGTTCTTTTTCCTGCTCCATCCAATCCATGGTAGCTGCACCGTCATGTACTTCACCAAGCCGGTGTGTTCTACCGGTATAAAAAAGAATTCGTTCGGTAGTTGTTGTTTTACCGGCATCGATGTGCGCCATTATACCAATGTTTCTAACCTTATCTAAACTAAATCTTGCCATTATATATCTATCATTTTATTAATTAAAACAATTACCATTTAAAGTGAGCAAATGCTTTGTTTGCTTCAGCCATCCTATGAGTATCTTCTTTCTTTTTTACTGAAGAGCCTTCTCCGTTAGAAGCAGAAATTAATTCCGAAGCAAGTTTTAGAGCCATAGACTTATCATTCTTTTCACGCGAATATGTCTTTAACCAACGCATAGCTAAAGCAATCCTTCTCTCAGGTCTTACTTCGGTAGGAACCTGGTAAGTCGCTCCGCCAACTCTTCTGCTTCTTACTTCAATAACGGGCTGAACGTTTGCAATAGCTTTCTTAAAAATTTCAATCCCTGGTTTTTTCGTTCGTTCTTCGATTATCTCGAAGGCGCCATATAATACATCTCTGGCTTTTGATTTTTTCCCATCATACATCAAAGCATTAATAAATTTTGCAACTATTAAATCGTTGTACTTAGGATCAGCTAATATGTATTTTTTTTCTGCTCTCTTCTTTCTCATTATTAAGCTTTCGGTTTTTTAGCTCCGTATTTTGATCTACTCTTTTTTCTATCTTCTACACCGCTTGTGTCTAAAGTTCCTCTAATAATATGATAACGAACACCAGGTAAATCCTTAACTCTTCCGCCTCTTATTAATACTATCGAGTGTTCCTGCAAATTGTGTCCTTCACCAGGAATATATGCCGTTACTTCAATACCATTTGTTAATCTAACTCTCGCAACTTTTCTTAAAGCAGAATTAGGTTTTTTAGGAGTTGTTGTATAGACTCTCGTACATACTCCTCTTTTCTGAGGACACATTTCGAGAGCAGGCGCTTTCTTTTTTATTTCAATCTGAACTCTGCCTTTACGTATCAGTTGATTAATTGTTGGCAAAAATAACTCCTATATGAATATTTCATAAAAAATTTCAGACTTCTAATATAGCTTTTGGGCGTAATTTTGTCAAGAAAACAAGAATTAAGTAATTAAGCTTTAATGTTATTCGGTTACCTGAACTTCCTCTTCTGATGTAACCTCCGGCACAACCATCTCGGTTTTTAGCAATATATCACTATATTTCCTTAAACCGGTACCGGCAGGGATTAAATGTCCCATAACCACATTTTCTTTAAGACCTAACAACTTATCTACTTTAGCTTCTGTAGCTGCGTTTGCCAGTACTTTAGTTGTTTCCTGGAAAGATGCTGCAGAAATAAAGCTTTCCGTTGATAATGCGGCTTGCGTGATACCTAAGAGAATATGTTCAAAAGTTGCAGGTTCTGCATCTCTAGCTTCGATGGCTACTTTTTCTTTCTTTTTAAGATCTGCATTTATCTCTCTTAACTTACCCTTAAGTATAAGCTGACCATCTTTAAATTTAGAATCGCCTTTATTTTCTATATAGACAAGAGACATAAT
This sequence comes from uncultured Ignavibacteria bacterium, assembly GCA_963792755.1. Lineage (GTDB taxonomy): Bacteria > Bacteroidota > Ignavibacteria > Ignavibacteriales > Ignavibacteriaceae > RBG-16-34-14. The sequence goes on along the minus strand of CAWBXQ010000009.1, from coordinate 412,589 downwards.
TTTATTATTTTCTTCTATGAATTCATTTCTATCAACAACATCTTCTTCAAGAAATTTAGTATCGCCCGGTGAAACAATTTTTACTTTCTGCAACATCTGACGAACTATTACTTCTATATGCTTATCATTTATTTTAACACCTTGTAAACGGTAAACATCCTGAATTTCATTTACAAGATATTCCTGTACGGCACTGGTTCCTTTAATCTTAAGAATATCATGAGGATTTATAGGACCATCTGTGATTTTTTCACCGGCAGGAATTTCATCAGCATCCTGTACTAATATATGTTTTCCTAAGGGCACACTGTATTTCTTTTCATCAGAACCATCGGGCGCTGTAACTAAGATTTCCCTTGAACCTTTCTTTCTTTGACCAAATTTTACAGTACCTTCAATCTCCGAAACGATAGCAGTTTCCTGCGGACTTCTTGCTTCGAATAATTCAGTTACTCTTGGAAGACCACCGGTAATATCACGGCTCTTAGTCTGTTGTTTCGATATCTTTGCCAGAATTGTTCCAGCCGAAATAAGTTCTCCTTCTTCTACAGAAAGGTAAGACCTCGTTGGGAGGTTGAAAGATTTTTTAACATCTCCGTCTCCCTGGATAAGAATACTTGGAGTAAGATTCTTGTCTTTTGATTCAATAACAACTTTCTGTACGTGACCTGTTTGTTCATCAGTTACCTGCTGCAATGTTGCCCCATCAATTAAATCCACAAAAATTACTCTACCTGGAATATCCGTAAGAATAACTGCGTTATAAGGATCATGATTATACAACGGAGCTCTCTTCTTAACATTACTACCGTCATTAACCATTAATTCTGCGCCATAAGGAACATCAAACTTTTTAATCTGGCGATTGTTCTCATCATATATTCCGATTGTTCCCCTACGACCTGTAACAACTTTTACCATCCCGAGAAAATCAGATTTCTCTACAAATGAAACTCTTTCAAATTTAACTATTCCATCCGTAGTTGATTCTACCTGCGACTGGCTGGCAATTCTTGAAGAAGTACCACCAAGATGAAAAGTTCTCAGTGTTAACTGGGTACCGGGCTCACCAATAGATTGAGCTGCAATAATTCCTACGGCTTCACCTATTTCAACAATCTTTCCTGTTGTAAGATTTCTTCCATAACATTTTGCACAAACACCCCGTTTCGATTCACAGGTAAGTACTGTTCTTATATAAACAGAATCTATACTTGCGTCTTCAATTTTTTCTGCTATGTCTTCAGTAATGATATCACCTGCAGGAATAATCAACTCTTCACTTCTCGGGTCATATACATCTTCCTGGGCAACACGACCTGTGATTCTTTCACCAAGCGGTTCTCTTTCCTGTTCTACATCCTTTAATGCAGTTACTTCAATACCAAGGATAGTTCCACAATCAATTTCACTTATAATAACGTCCTGTGAAACATCAACTAATCTTCTGGTTAAGTAACCTGCATCAGCAGTTTTTAACGCTGTGTCTGCAAGTCCCTTTCTTGCGCCGTGTGTTGAAATAAAATATTCAAGAACTGTTAACCCTTCTTTAAAGTTAGCAACAATCGGGTTCTCAATAATTTCACCCGCCTGACCTGATAAAGTTTTTTGCGGTTTCATCATTAAGCCTCTCATACCGGCAAGCTGACGTACCTGTTCCTGAGAACCTCTAGCTCCGGAATCAACCATCATATGAAGGGAATTAAATCCGCTGTTGTGTACTCTGATTTTTTCCATGAGGGCACGCGCTACATCATTTGTTGTATGTGTCCAGACGTCAATAATCTTATTATATCTTTCGGCATCAGTAATAACACCTTGTTCGTGTTCATTAAGTATGCCTTCGACTTTTTTATTTGCTTTACCTATCAAAGTTTCTTTTTCTTCCGGTACAATCATATCTATATAACTAACAGAAAGTCCGCCTGCGGTTGCATATCTAAATCCTGTATCCTTAAGATCATCAAGGAATTTTGCAGTTACTTTGTTTCCGAGTTTCAAGAACATCTGACCAATAAATCCACCAAATGTTTTCTTAATCAGAAGCTGGTTAAAAAATCCCATCTCTTTAGGTACAATTTGATTGAAGATTACACGGCCAGTTGTTGTTTCAATCATGTTACCATCTATTTTGACTTTGATCTTAGCATGCAAGCCGAGAACTTTATTGTTGTAAGCTATAATCACTTCTTCAGCAGAACTGAAGACCATTCCTTCACCTTTGTCTCCTTCACGAAGTTTCGTAAGGTAATAGCATCCCAAAACTATATCCTGGGTAGGAACCACAATAGGACTTCCGTTTTGCGGAGAAAGAATATTATGGCTGCTCAACATTAATAAAGATGCTTCGAGCTGGGCCTCAAAAGAAAGTGGAAGATGAACTGCCATCTGGTCACCATCAAAATCAGCATTAAATGCGGTACAAACCATAGGATGAAGCTGAATAGCGCGCCCATCAATTAATAAAGGCTGGAATGCCTGTATTCCAAGTCTGTGCAAAGTGGGGGCACGATTTAAAAGCACCGGATGTCCTTCAATTATTTTTGCAAGGATATCCCAAATTATAGGATCTTTTCTATCAACAACTTTTCTTGCACTCTTTACAGTTTTGTTATGACCTCTCTCAATAAGTTTTCTAATAATAAAAGGTTTAAACAATTCAACTGCCATGTCTTTTGGCAAACCACACTGATGAAGTTTTAATTCCGGACCAACAACAATAACAGATCTTCCGGAATAATCTACTCTTTTACCGAGAAGATTCTGACGGAAACGTCCTTGTTTTCCTTTAAGCATATCACTTAAAGATTTCAAAGGTCTGTTGCTGTCACTTCTAACAGCACTTCCTCTTCTTGAGTTATCGAAAAGAGCATCAACCGATTCCTGAAGCATTCTCTTTTCATTTCTTAAAATTACTTCTGGAGCTTTGATATCAATAAGTCTTTTAAGCCTGTTGTTTCTAATAATTACCCTACGATAAAGATCATTTAAATCACTTGTAGCAAACCTGCCGCCTTCAAGCGGAACCAATGGTCTAAGCTCAGGAGGAATAACCGGAATATAACTTAATACCATCCACTCGGGTTTGTTTGCAACTTTATTTTCTTCTTCTTTAAATGCTTCAATAACACGAAGCCTCTTTAGAAGATCGGATATCTTTTGCTGCGAAGTTTCTACCTTCAGTTGAGTTCTTAATTCATGTGAAAGCTTTTCAACATCAGTATTCTTAAGTATTTCTTTTACAGCTTCGCCGCCTATTTTTGCAATAAACTTTTTAACATCATCATCATCGAGTTTTTCATTGCCAGCAGGTAAAGAATTAATTACTTCGAAGTACTGATCTTCTGATATAAGATCTAAACGTGATAAACCTGTAGGACCTGGATTAATCACAACATAAGATTCATAGTAAATAACTTTTTCAAGTTCCTTTAAACTTAAACCAATTATATTACCAATCTTCGACGGCTGTGCTCTGAAGAACCAGATATGAACAACAGGAACTGCAAGACCAATATGTCCCATCCTTTCCCGTCTTACACTTTTTTGTGTAACTTCAACTCCGCATCTGTCGCAAATGATACCTTTGTATCTTATTCTTTTATACTTACCGCAAAAACATTCCCAGTCTCTTGTAGGACCGAAAATTTTCTCACAAAACAATCCATCTTTTTCAGGACGGAATGATCTGTAATTTATTGTTTCTGGTTTAGTAACTTCTCCATACGATCTGGACAATATGTCATCTGGACTGGCAAGACTAATAGTGATAGTTGAAATATCACGCATCGCATTTTCTTGAATTCTATAAGGCATTTTTATTATCTCCTAATTTCTAAGTGAAAAAATTCCTGCGTTAATTAATTTTTATATCCAGACCTAAGCCCTGGAGTTCTTTAATCAACACATTGAATGACTCAGGAACATTCGGTTCCTGTAAGTTTTCACCCTTAACAATTGCTTCATAAACTTTGGCTCTTCCTGCAACATCATCACTTTTTATAGTAAGAATTTCCTGCAGAATATGTGATGAACCATAACCTTCGAGAGCCCACACTTCCATTTCTCCAAACCTCTGACCACCGAACTGGGCTTTACCTCCAAGAGGCTGTTGAGTAATAAGTGAGTAAGGACCAATTGACCTTGCATGAATTTTATCATCGACAAGGTGACTTAGCTTCAGCATATAGATGTATCCGCATGTAACCCTCTGATGGAATTGTTCCCCGCTTCTGCCATCATATAAAACTGTTTTGCTTCCTTCATCAAGGTTTGCTTTTCGCATCCATGCTTCAACGTCTTCTATTTTAGCTCCATCAAAAATTGGCGTTGCGAACTTTACACCCATCATCTTACCCACCCAGCCAAGAGCAGTTTCATAAAGCTGACCGAGGTTCATTCTTGAAGGAACTCCTAACGGATTTAAAATAATATCTACTGGGGTTCCGTCCGGTAAGAAAGGCATATCCTCAATAGGAACAATTTTAGCAACGACACCTTTATTACCATGGCGACCAGCCATTTTATCTCCAACAGCAAGCTTACGTTTCTTAGCAACATAAACTTTTGCAAGTTGAACTATACCCGGAGGAAGTTCATCTCCGGTTGTTATTTTTACTTTTTCTCTTTTGTATTCTTCTTCGAGATCAGAAAGAACATCAAAATAATTTCTATAAAGAACACTTATGTGACTGTTAAGCCTTTTTGATTCAAACCAATCGAGTGTATAATCGAGTTTGGTTACATCTTCTAAAGAAGAAAACGTGGTGTCTTTAATTGAAGTTCCGCTTCTCAGAACAATACTACCATCAAGGTCTCTGATTCCGGTTGTAGAATTTCCATCAGTAAGTTTTGTAAGCTTTTCAAGCAACTTCTGATAATGTACAGCAAGTTTTTCAGTATGTTCTGTTTCAATGGTTTCCAGTTCTTTCTTCTCAGCTTTCTTTGCATCATTATCTTTTCTCTTCCTGCTGAACAATCTTGTTTTTATTACGGTTCCTTTTAATCCCGGAGGCGCTTTCAAAGATGCATCTTTTACATCGCCTGCTTTATCTCCAAATATTGCCCTTAATAATTTTTCTTCAGGAGTAGGATCAGTTTCTCCTTTAGGGGTGATTTTTCCTATAAGAATATCACCTTCTTTAACTTCGGCGCCTTCTCTTATTATTCCATCTTCATCAAGATTTTTTACTGCTTCCTCACTTACGTTTGGAATTTCTCTTGTTAATTCTTCTTCGCCTCGTTTTGTTTCTCTAACCTGAAGTTCAAATTCTTCGATATGAATTGAAGTATAAACATCTTCGCTTACAACTTTATTGCTTATTATAATAGCATCTTCAAAGTTGTAACCGCGCCACGGCATAAATGCAACAAGAACGTTCCGTCCTAAAGCAAGTTCACCCTGATCCGTAGAAGCACCATCTGCGATAACACTTCCCTTTGTAACTCTTTGCCCTTCACTAACTACTGGACGTTGATTTATACATGTTTCCTGGTTAGTACCGTGAAATTTTGTGAGTCTGTAAGTAACTCTTCTCAAATCATTAAAGCTTGTAATAGCTTCAATACTATTTGGGTTAATATCATACTTGACAACAATTTTATCAGAATCAACATACTCTATTACTCCATCATCCTCAGCCATAATTATAGCGCGCGAATCCGATGCTAATTTCTTTTCCATTCCGGTTCCAACAATCGGAGCTTCAGGTATTAATAATGGAACAGCCTGCCGCTGCATATTAGAACCCATCAATGCTCTGTTAGCATCGTCATGCTCAAGGAATGGAATCAACGCAGCAGCCGCACTTACTATTTGAGCAGGCGCCACATCCATATATTGTATATTGTCGGGAGTAACAATCGGAAACTCACCTTTAAATCTCGATTTTACTCTTTCATTAACAAATTTAGATTGTTCAGTAAGTTGAGCATTTGCCTGTGCAATGGTAACAGCATCTTCCTGCTCTGCAGTTAAATAATCTACTTCATTTAGAACTTTACCTTTTTCTACTTTTCTATAAGGGGTTACTAAAAATCCATAACGATTAACTTTTGCATAAATTGTAAGAGAAGATATCAATCCGATATTTGGTCCTTCGGGAGTTTCAATCGGGCAAAGTCTTCCGTAATGTGTATAGTGAACGTCACGAACTTCAAATCCTGCACGCTCTCTTGTTAAACCGCCCGGTCCTAATGCAGACATCCTTCTTTTATGTGTTAACTCAGCCAATGGATTTGTTTGATCCATAAACTGTGATAACTGGTTGGTACCAAAGAAAGCATTGATTACGCTCGTTATAGTTCTGGCATTAACAAGATCCTGAGGCGTGAAACTTTCAGAATCGCGCATGTTCATTCTTTCCTTAATCGTCCTTGCCATGCGTGACATGCCTATATTAAACTGCTGGCCCAATTGCTCACCAACGGTTCTTATTCTTCTGTTGCCAAGATGATCTATATCATCGACTGTTTGATTACCTACCCTTAACCTTATTATATATTTCATTATTGAAATAATGTCTTCAGGAGTAAGAACGGTTGTAGTTTCAGGTATATCCAGTAAGAGTTTGTTATTCATTCTATGACGACCTACATCACCGAGATCATATCTTTTATCATTAAAAAAAAGTTTCTCTATTAAAGCCGCAGCTGTATCGAGATCAGGAGCTTCGCCTGAACGCAACTGCCTATATATAGATAGTAGAGCTTCTTCTTTATTATGTGATGTATCTTTTCTTAGAGTATTAACAATTAAGTCCAGGTCGGGAGAAGTTTCCGAACTGATAAACTTCAATACATCAACTTCAGCTTCTTTTAATCTTTCCAGGTCTTCTTCGGAAAGAATACTATCTTTAGTTAAAAAGATTTCTCCTGTTGAGAAATCAAAAACATCACTTGCAATCGTTCTTCCAAGATAATTTTCAATCTTGGTTTTACTAACCTTAACTTCTTCAATCAAATCGAAAAGCTTTAATATTTCTTCATCCGATGCAAAACCAAGAGCACGCAAAAGCATTGTTGCGGGAAATTTCTTTCTTCTATCTATATATACATACATCACATAGTTTATATCTGTAGCAAACTCTACCCAGGAACCGCGTAAAGGAATAATCCTGGCAGAATAAATCGGAGTTCCGTTAGGATGTAATGTTTGAGCAAAAGCAACACCCGGTGAACGGTGTAACTGGGAAACAACAACTCTCTCAGCACCATTAATTATAAAAGTTCCTTTTTCCGTCATGTAAGGAAGATTCCCAAGATAAACTTCCTGCTCAACACTATTTACGAATTCTCCCGTTTCCGGATCTTTAGTTGACAATCGTAACTTCGATTTAAGAGGCGTGGAAAAAGTTAGTCCTCTCTCTAAACATTCCTGAACAGAGTAACGGGGCTTTTCAATATTATATTCAATAAAATCCAGCCTGTAATTCTCTTTGTTATCAAAAATTGGAAAGTTTGAACTAAAGACCGCTTGTAATCCCTTGTTCTCCCTCTTGGAAGGAAAAACCCGAAATTGTACAAACTCTTCAAAAGAATCCGTCTGGATACTTAAAAGATTCGGCGCCTCAAGTATTGAAGGGATTTTACCAAACGAGATCCGTCCATTACCATTATTACTACTCAATTTAATACCTCCGATAATTTTTCAATTTCATATAGAATAGTATCTGACCCACAACAATCAAAACAAACATAAAAAGCAGTAGGGCACAATATTCCGCCTACCACTTTTTGTGATTTAATATGTCGTTAGATGCTGAAAGAAACTATTTGACTTCGACTGTTGCTCCAGCGTCTTCAAATTCTTTCTTAAGCTTCTCTGCTTCGTCTTTAGATATAGCTTCTTTTACCGTGTTTGGAGCGCCATCAACGAGATCCTTAGCTTCTTTTAAGCCAAGACCGGTATGAGCCCTTACTACTTTGATGACGTTAATCTTTTTCTCTCCTGCTGCTTTCAAAACAACATCGAATTCTGTTTTTTCTTCAACTACTGCTGCAGCAGTCGGAGCTGCACCGCCAGCCATTACAACAGGAGCTGCTGCCGTAACACCAAACTTTTCTTCTAATGCTTTTGTTAATTCCGAAGCCTCCATGAGAGACAACCCGGATATTTTATCAACAATTTCAGCTACTTTATCAGACATTTTTATGTATCTCCTACTATTTAATAATTAATAATTTCTCTTACGCCGCTTTCTGTTTGGCAACCTGGTCAATCACATTAACAAGATTTCTCGTCACTGCAGTCATAGCTCCGACAATGCCGGAAGCCGGTGACTTAAGACAGCCTAAAATACTTGCGATCAAATCATTTTTAGAAGGAAGAGCTGCGAGCATGTCCAGGTTCGTTCCTTCATAAAATTGTTCATCTATATAACAGGCTTTTAAAGAAAGCTTTTGAGTTTCACTAAAATATTTCTTTATAATCTTAGCCGGTGCAACAGGATTTTCGGATGCAAAAGCATATCCTGTCATTCCAACCAGATGATCAGCCAACTTATCATACTTTCCTAATTCTTCGAGAGCTCTTTTGAACAAAGTATTTTTAATTACTTTGTATTTTACTTTCTCTTTTCTGAATTCACTCCTTATTTTGCTGATATCCTCAACATTAATTCCGGAGTAGTCAGTAAGATAAATAGCCGAAGAGTTCTGTATCATTTCTTTTAATTCAGAAACGACTTCTGCTTTATCATTCTTATTCATTTTTCTCCATTACCAGAAGTTTTTACTTACACTAAATGTAGAAGCATTTTTGAGTGCGTAAATTTTATAACCTGCTCAATGAGCAGCAATTTCATCTTTACTAATCTGCAGACCGGGACCCATAGTGCTTGATAAGAAAACACTCTTTATATATTGTCCCTTTGCTGAAGACGGTTTTAATTTAACAATAGTATTAAGAAAAGCATTTGTATTTTCGACTAACTTATCAGCCTCAAAGTTCATTTTTCCTAAGGAAGTATGAACTATTCCCGCTTTTTCAACACGGAATTCAATTTTACCTGCTTTAACTTCTTTAACTGCTTTAACAACATCCTGGGTAACCGTTCCGCTTTTAGGATTCGGCATTAATCCTTTTGGTCCTAAAACTTTTCCGAGTCTTCCAAGATCACCCATTACATCCGGAGTTGCAACTATAACATCGACATCTGTCCATCCGCCTTTTATCTTTTCAATATATTCATCGAACCCGGCATAATCTGCACCCGCATCAAGAGCTTCTTTAGCTAAAATTTTTGTGACCACTAAAACTCTAACTTGCTTTCCGGTTCCATTTGGAAGAGAAACTGTTCCTCTTATCATCTGATCAGCGTGTCTCGGATCAACTCCTAATCTTATCGCACAATCAAGGCTTTCGTTAAATTTTACTTTTGAATTTGATTTAAGAATGCTTACTGCCTCGTTAATTGAATACTCTTTCGAAACATCGACATTCTCTTTAATAGCTTTTAATCTTTTAGAAATTTTCATTACTAAACCCTCTGTTCAATTTACTTTTAATCTTCTACCGTCAAACCCATGCTTCTTGCAGTACCGGCAATCATACTTATTGCATGGTCAAGATCGAATGCATTAAGATCAGGCATCTTCAACTCGGCAATTTCTTTTAACTGATCTTTTGTGATTTTGCCGACTTTATTTCTGTTTGATTCAGGTGAACCTTTTTCAACTTTAGACAATTTCTTTAATAAAACTGCAGCTGGCGGAGTTTTGGTTATAAATGTAAAAGATTTATCAGAATATACTGTTATTACAACAGGGATAATCAATCCATCTTTATCTGAAGTTCTTGCATTAAACTGCTTGCAAAACTCCATAATGTTTACACCTTTTTGACCAAGCGCAGGTCCTACCGGAGGGGAAGGATTTGCTTTACCACCCGGAATTTGTAATTTTATAAATGCTGCAATTTTCTTTGCCATCTTACTTTCCTAATAAAATTTATTTTTCTAATTCAGCCTGAACAAAATCTATTTCGACAGGAGTTTTTCTTCCGAATATCGAGACCATTACTTTTATCTTCATCTTTTCTTCGTTTACTTCCTGAACAGTTCCATTGAAATTATTAAATGGTCCATCAATAATTTTTACAAGATCGCCGCTTCGGAAAATCGTTTCCATTCTTTCCCCGTTTTCATCCTGAGTTATTCTTCCTACTATTCTTTTAACTTCTTCAGGTTGAAGCGGGCTTGGGTTTTTCCCTGTCCCTAAAAACCCCATTACAGACTGAGTGTTTAAGATGAACTCCTTAACCTGGTCATCGAGCATAGACTTAACTAATATATAACCAGGGAAAAAGTTTTTTGTTTTACTTTTCTTTTTACCGTCTTTTACTTCAAAAACTTTTTCGGTAGGAACAAGAATCTCCTCGATCCTGTCGCGAAGTTTATCTTTATCTTTCAGTTCAGTTTCAAGAAGAGTTTTAACTTTATTCTCATGCCCTGAAAAAGTTCTTACGACATACCATTTAGATTCCATAGTTTCCAAAACTTAAAATATTCCTTTTAAAACCTGGTTTATTATCATATCTATTACATAAGTAAACGCAGCTATCACGAGACATACAACAATAACAACAGTTGTAGATTCCTTTAATTCATCTTTTGTTGGCCATGTTACTTTTTTCATCTCTTTGACAACATCATCAAAGAAACCTATTATTTTTTCTTTCATTTCAGAAAATCATCCTTACAATAAATAACTCCGCACGTCAGGAGGGACTCGAACCCCCAACCTGCGGTTTTGGAGACCGCTGCTCTAGCCAATTGAGCTACTGACGTAATTATCAATTACTTAGTCTCTTTATGGATAGTGTGTTTTTTATCCCAGCGGCAGTACTTTTTATATTCTACCCTGCCGGAGTGAAGCCGTTTATTTTTGGTTGTAGTATAGTTTCGTCTTTTACAGACTGTGCATTCTAAAGTTATAATTTCTCTCATAGCATTACTTTTTTGTTACTGACGAGGATTTCCGCGGAAACTATTTTATTTTTACAATAATCTTTGAGCTGACGACCGGGATTGAACCGGTGACCTCATCCTTACCAAGGATGTGCTCTACCAACTGAGCTACGTCAGCGAAAATACTTAGTTGGTCCGAGCTTTTTGGAGCGGGAGACGGGACTCGAACCCGCGACCAACAGCTTGGAAGGCTGTGACTCTAGCCAACTGAGTTACTCCCGCACTGTTGCAAACAATTTTGAAAAGAACAAAAAAATAAGGGAACCAATTAAAAAATATTTCTTATTCCCTTGTATAAAATCATCGCCATTCTCAAGTCCGTGGGCGGCGAGGGATTCGAACCCCCAAAGGCGTAAGCCAACGGATTTACAGTCCGCCCCGGCTCTCCAACTCCGGCGTCCGCCCTTTTTAAAAACGAACAGTAAATATATTCCTATTTACGAAAAAATGCAAATATCAGGAGGTATGAAGTGAGTAAATTCAGTTATGATTATTTAGTGATTCCACAATTCTCTGTCTAAACTTCTGTACTGAATTGCTTCACTTAAATGTTGAGGTAAAATGTTTTCAAAATGCTCCAAATCCGCAATTGTGCGGCTTACTTTCAATATCCTGTCATATGCTCTGGCTGAAAAACCAAGTTTTGTCATCGCCATTTTTAGTAATTCTGAGCCGGCAGAATCAAGACTGCAAAATTGTCTTATTTCTTTAGTTGTCATATCGCCATTGCAATAAATGTTTTTCATTCCGGAAAATCTGTTAAGCTGAACTTTTCTTGCCTCAATTACTCTTTCTCTTATGCTTATTGAATTTTCACTTTTTGCGTCGGAAGTCAATTCTTTATACTTAACTGCAGGAACTTCAATATGAATATCAATTCTATCTAACAAAGGTCCCGATATTTTTGCCATATATCTTTGAATCAACGGCGGAGAGCATGTGCATTCTTTATTTGGATCTGTAAAATAACCGCAAGGACAAGGATTCATAGCAGCAGCAAGCATAAAATTAGCAGGAAAACTTAATGAAAGCTTTGACCTGCTAACCGTAACTTGTGAATCTTCGAGCGGCTGTCTTAAAACTTCCAGAACATTCTTTTTAAACTCGGGAAGCTCATCGAGAAACAAAACTCCATAATGAGCAAATGAAACTTCACCCGGTTTTGGAAAAGATCCGCCACCGACTAAAGCAGCATCGGAAACTGTATGATGCGGACTTCTGAATGGTCTTTCTGTTATTAAAGCTTTTTCTTTAGATAAGATTCCGGCTATAGAATGTATCTTGGTTGTTTCAAGAGCTTCATCAAATGTTAAAGGCGGAAGAATTGAAGGCAATCTTTTTGCAAGCATTGTCTTTCCCGAACCGGGAGGTCCGATCATTAAAATATTATGTCCGCCTGCTGCTGCAACTTCGAGTGCACGTTTAACATTTTCCTGTCCTTTAACATCTGAAAAATCTAATTGATATAAATTTATCTGTGAGAAAATTTCATTCTTGTCTGTCTTTTCAGGTTCTTTGCTAATTTCACCATTTAGAAACTGAACTACTTCCAAAAGAGTTTCCATTCCGTAAACTTCAATTCCATCAACAATAGATGCTTCTTTAGCTGAATCTTTCGGAAGTATAATTCTTTTGATTTCTCTTTTCTTTGCTTCAACGGAAATTGGTAAAGCACCTTTCACAGGACGAAGATTTCCATCCAGCGCAAGCTCTCCTAACAAAACAGAATCCTTCAGCATACTACCTTCAACTTTTTCTGTTGCTGAAAGAATTCCAATTGCAACGGGTAAATCGAAAGCACTCCCTTCTTTTTTGATATCTGCAGGAGCGAGATTTACAGTTATCTTCTTCTTAGGAAATTCGAAACTGCTGTTTTTAATTGCAGAGGTTACTCTTTCCCTGCTTTCCTTTACTGCATTATCAGGCAAACCGACAATAATAAAGCCGGGAACCTGCTTTTCAACATGAACTTCTACTTCAACTAAATAAGCATCGATTCCGTAAGTCGAACTGGAAAAAACTTTTGAAAGCATTTCTTTATAATTGATTTTTATTTAATGCAGAAAGAAACCCATAAAACCCATTTATCTTTCATACAAACTAAAACTTAAAATAGTTTTTTTATTAATTAAAAAGAAGAAAAGAGATTGTTTTATGGAAAGTTTTTATAAATATCTTTTCGGTGAGCAATAATTATTAATCTGACTTTTGTCGAGTTAAGCTTCTCAAAACCGATTCTGTATTCACCAAGCCTGATTCTATAATAGTTCTTAAAATCCTACCAACTTTTTCAAGGTTTTTCAATTCACTTAACGATCTTCAGCATTTTCAATTTCCGAAATAATCTTTTTAATCTTATTTAGAGTTGAAGTGTCTTTTATTTTAGAAATGCTTTTTAGAAAGGATTTATCAAATTCAACAAGTCATGCATTACTTACTTAACTTCTTTAATCACTGACTCACGACTTACCGTTTCACCAGTTTTAACTTTGTCCATCAAATAGCCTAAAGCAATATCTTCATATTGTTCTTCCTTGATAGGCAAAACATCGCCACCAAGCTTCTTAGCAAGATCAGATAATATCTTATTACTCTTTTTATCTGCTTTTATTATTATTGCTGTCATTATTCTCCTTCTCATTAGCCAAAATACTATATCAAATGGTAACTATCAAGAAAAATTAAAAATCTCATTTGTTTACTTCGTCAAAATCATCTTCTTTGTTTGAGTAAAGTTTGGTGCAGCAACTTTGTACAAGTAAATCCCTGATGGAAGTCCCTCTCCATCGAAAGAAAATTTGTGTGCGCCTTTGGAAAGAGAACCTTTAAACAACTTTGCAATTTCTCTTCCTTCAAGATTGTAAATTGTAATTTCTATTTCAGAATCTTCAAGTAATTCAACATCAATACTCGTTTTAGGATTAAACGGGTTCGGATAATTTTGTCCAAGAGTAAAAGGCGGCGTTTCTCCCTGTCCTACTTTTACAAGATCAGAATAAATAGCCGAACCATCATTGTTTAACTGTTTTATCCTGTAATAAACAATTCCAGATGATTCGTCAACAGCATCAATAAAAGAATAAGTTTTTTCCTGAGTATTATCAGCCTGGATTGTAAAAACCGAAGTATAAGGTTTACCATCAGAGGATTTTTCAAGTGAATAAGAAGAAGCCTGCTTATAATCTCCGCCCTGCCATTCCAGTTCATAAGAATTGCCGAGCACAGTAATATTTAACTCAGGCGATCTTTCAAAAAGCGGCGCATCGGATTTCATAAATCTTAGGTTCGAAGTTTCAACTTTAACATTTTCATTCTCAGTATTAAGCTCATCATAAGAATCAAATTTATATTGTGCAACGAGAGATGAGCTATCGGAACTGAAGGCAGTTGAATGACAATTAGCTATTGAAAAACTGACAGAGTTGTTAAAATCTTCTATTCGTAACATATCTATAAGAAAAGATTTGCCAATATTGGTGTTTTCAAAAGTCAGATTTATGTTATCCGGTTCAAAGAAATTGGGAAGATTGTTTTTTGCAACCAAAGTATTGTTGCAGTAAAAATAAATCAGTCCATCCTTTTTTGATGTTAAAATTATTATATGATACCACGATTTCTTTCCGGTAAAGTAAGGCTTAAGAAATGTTTGAGACTGTAACATTCGATGAAACTGTTAACATCTGAAATTTATTTGTTGAAAGTGTGAAATCGGGCTGTGGAATATTATCCCTGTATATTTTCAGAAAATCAATTCCCGGATCATTCAGCTTTAGCCAGAATTCTACTAAAAGATTGTTAGTAAATTTTTTATTGATATTCATCTTCAAAAAAGAATCTTCATTAAATTGAATATCCTTATCTGCAACTTTTTGTGGTTTGTAAAAATCAACATCAGCAGAAATAAAATTTTCATCATCCAAATTCTTTGGAGAATTCAGATATGCCAAAACAGAATCACCCTCTTTGAAAGCTCCTTTAAAGTTAATTCTCGAAGAATTACTTAGTTCGGATTTGAAATTCATTACAATCTGGAAAACGACTCCTGCACGTAAACTGTCTTTAAGATTTATTGTGAGCAAAGATGCTTCGCCGGAATAATCCTCAATATCTTTATTAAGAAGGTTTAGCCTGGTCGATTCATATACCGATTTGAAGTCTGCTTTATTCAAAGATGCCGCATTATCCGGCAGAACAACAAGTTCAAATCTGTCAGCCTTGGGAAAGGTGTTTGTAATAGTTAAAGAAACATCGAACGAGGAACCGGAAGGGATGAACTTAGGATTGACTAAATAGTAATTAGACTCTTTTTCCTGACCAAAAGTCTCGAAAACGAGCAAAAAAGCAAACAATATGTATGCCCTCTCAAACATAACAGATAGAAGATATGAACTATCTTCGAATACTTCAAATCGGGTTTCCTATTTGTATTTTCTTAAAAAGTCTATTCTATCCTGGAGCTGTTCGACGGGAACGAGAAGTTTATCTTTGCCGTAAATAGCTTGTTCCCTGTTTGTAAAAGCCATCTCATAATCTTTGCTCATAACTATTGCTTCTTCCGGGCAAACTTCTTCACAAAAGCCGCAGAAGATGCAGCGAATCATATTTATTTCAAATTTTTCAGGATATCTTTCTTTTTCAAGGTCTGTTTCAGCAGCCTGAACTTCAATTGCTAATGCCGGGCAAACTCTCGAACACAAACCGCAGGCAACACACCGTTCACGTCCGTCATCTTCCTGAACAAGAACAGGTCTGCCCCTGTAGGATCCCGATGGAATGAATTTTTCTTCCGGGTACTGCAAAGTGAATTTAGGCTTAAACATGGTTTTCAATGTTAATGATAAGCCCTTCACTATTTCCGGGATATACAACTTCTCTAAAAATGTAAGATCTTTTTCTCTTCTCTTAATGGACATCAAATTTTCCTTTAGCTTTTTAATCCTACTCGTAATCTTATTCGTAATCGATTATGATTAAGAGTACGATTACGATTTTTTACAAGTTAAAAATCATTATTAAAGCTGCAACCCAAATAATATTTATCAATGAAAGAGGAAACATAACTTTCCAGCCTAAGCTCATTAACTGGTCATACCTGAACCGCGGCAAACTCCATCTTACCCAGATAAAGAAAAACAGTAAAGCAGCCATCTTAAATAAAAACGCGCCTATATAAATTAATACCGGCAGCCAGGCAGGTAAACCAAGTGTTTCTATATTAATGAAAGGAACATTGTAACCGCCAAGATACAATGTTACAATAAGCCCGCTTGCAACAATCATATTAGCGTACTCAGCTAAAAAAAATCCTGCAAACTTCATGCTGCTGTATTCTGTATGAAAACCTCCGACAAGTTCCGGTTCAGCTTCAGGTAAATCGAAAGGAAGCCTGTTCGTTTCGGCAAATGCAGAAACAACAAAAGTTATAAATCCAATTGGTTGTATCCAGGCATTCCATAGCCATTGTCCTTGTGAGGCAACAATTGTAAGTGGCCTTAAAGATTCTGAAAGGAGAAGAACTCCGCCAATTGAAAAACCCATCGAGATTTCATAAGAAATCATTTGTGCAGATGATCTTATTCCGCCAAGCAAAGAATATTTACTTCCTGAAGACCATCCGGCAAAAGTAATTGCATAAACTCCAAGAGATGTTAAAGCAAGAACATAAAGAATACCGATATTAACATCGGCAACAACAAGCGGAATTGTAAAATCAAAAACATTTATTGTTGGACCAAAAGGAATAACCGCATACGTTGTAAATGCAACGAACAATGCTATCATCGGCGCAAGTGTATGAATAGTTCTGTTAGCCTGAGTTGGAACAATATCTTCTTTAAGCAATAACTTTAATACATCAGCAAAAGGCTGAAGAACTCCTTCCCAGCCAACTCGGTTAGGACCAAGCCTGTTTTGCGCCCAGGCACTTATTCTTCTCTCAAAGTAAACTAAATAGGAAACTGTAAGAAGCATAAGCTGCACAACTATTAAAATCTTTAATATTGCAAAACCTAATATTTCCCAAATGTTCATTAATTCTCCAAAACTATACTGTTTGCGATACTTCTATTTTCAACTTCGCCCCAAGTTCTCCAATCTCATCGTAATCAAGTCCTTCAAATGCATCAATTGATTTGGCTATATCGTTAAAAACATCTTCTGCCATTTTGTATTTAATCTTTTCACCCATCGCAGAAGATATTAAAGAAATTATTTTCCATGTAGCACGAGCATCATGCCTGTTCTTTTTTGCCCATCTGTCGAATTTTGTTCCAAACTTATCCAGCCTGCTCATCGACATTCCATCGATTGCCCTGTCGAGTTCTTCTGTTTCAACTGCTGGACGAATTCTCTGAACTATTCCCTGGAAGTTTACTATTGTTCCATTTTTTTCTGCATAAGTCGCATGCAGGAAAAACTATATCTGCTAAAGATGCTGTCTTATTAAAGTTAGTAGCGTGAACAATTAATAAATCTAATTTAGCAAGAACAGTTTCCAATTCAGGATTTACACTTACGATATCATCTTCAATAATATATAAAGCTTTAATGTGACCGGTCTTTTATTCCTTTGATAATCCCGTCAATGTTCAAACCATTTTTACCAGGTTTAATTCCGACTAATTCTGCACCGAGTGAATTTGGAGTAACATCACTTTTTCTCAATATATCATCACCAAAAGAAGGATCTTCATGACGAATTAAATCAATATTGTTTGAATTAAAAACCGACTTGGCAAAATGTGCAAAAACAAAATTGTCTTCAATTGTTGAATAAGCAGAACCTATAAATGCAATTTCATCTTTCTTAAAAGATTTTAATTCCGAAACAGCTTTTTCAATTGCTTCATCCCACGTAGAGATTGTTAAAGTTCCATCTTTTCTAAGATGAGGACCGCTGACTCTGTCTTCAGCATTTATAAATTTGAAAGTATCTACTCTTCCGTGATCACACATCCAGTAACTGTTTACTTCTTCATTAAGTCTCGGAGTTAATCTAATACTTCATTATTTCTTACCCAGATTTCCATATTACATCCGCGCGAACAGCCGTTGCAAACAGATTTTGTAGAAGACATATCCCACACTCTTGCTCTAAACCTAAAATCCCTGTTTGTTAAAGCTCCGACGGGACAAATATCTGTCGTGTTAAGTGAATAAGGATTATCCATTTCTTCGCCGGGATAAGTAACAATTGTAACTCTGTCGCCTCGTTTTATAAAAGTGAGTTCCGGATCTTTGGCAATTTCATCACAAAATCTTATGCAGCGCGAACAGGAAATACATCTTTCAGCATCGAACATTACATAAGGACCTAATGGAACTCTTTTATCTTTATGAACTTTTTCTTCGATAAACCTGCTTTCACCGGTGCTGTGTGAATAAGCATAATCCTGTAATTTACATTCACCGGCTTCGTCACAAATCGGGCAATCGAGAGGATGATTAATCAGCAGAAATTCCATAACAGCATTTCTTGCAGCAATTGCCTTTTCAGATAATGAATGAACAACCATTCCATCTGCAGCAAGAGTTGAACATGCAATAGCAAGCTTCGGCATTTTTTCTATTTCAACAAGACAAATTCTGCAGTTGCCTGAAATAGAAAGGCTCGGGTGCCAGCAGAAGTTCGGAATTTCAATTCCGTTTCTCACACCTGCCTGCATTATAGTTTCCCCATGGTTAAATTCTATCTCTTTCTCATTCAAAACAAATTTAGGCATATCAATCCCGAATATTCTTTGATCAACTATTAATTTAAAATTGTATTAACATCATAATAGTCAAAACCGAAAGCTTCCGCCACACCTTTGTAAACAATTTTTCCATCTATAATATTCAATCCTAACTTAATTTCATGATTGGTCTTAATTGCTTTTTCAAAACCTTTATTTGCAATCTCTACTGCATAAGGCAAAGTTGCATTTGTTAAAGCAAGGGTTGAAGTATGCGGCACAGCCCCGGGCATATTGGCTACACAATAATGAACAACTCCATCAATAACATAAGTTGGATTTTCGTGAGTAGTAGGTCTGCAAGTTTCAATGCAGCCGCCCTGGTCAACAGAAACATCAACAATTACGGAACCTTGTTTCATTATCTTCAACATATCGCGTGTTACAAGTTTCGGTGCTTTTGTACCGGGAATAAGTACAGCACCAATTACAAGATCAGCATTTGGTAATGCTGCACGGATATAATATTCATTCGACATTGCAGTTTTAACATTCTTTGGCATTACATCGTCGAGATATCTTAATCTATAAAGATTGTTATCAAAAATTGTAACAATAGCACCAAAGCCCGCGGCAATCTTTGCAGCATTAGTTCCGACCACACCTCCGCCAAGAACCATAACTTCGGCAGGACCTGTGCCAGGAACACCTCCTAAAAGAACACCTCTTCCACCCATTACCATTTCCAGATACTTTGCACCTTCCTGCGGAGCCATTCTGCCTGCAACTTCACTCATTGGTATTAATAATGGTAATGATTTGTCATCTTTTTGTACTGTTTCATAAGCGATTGCGACACATTTGCTTTTCATAATCGCTTCGGTAAGTTCTTTGTTTGCAGCAAAATGAAAATAAGTGAAAACAATCTGACCTTCCCGGATCATTTTATATTCATTATTAATTGGTTCCTTAACTTTCATAATCATGTCGGCAATTTTGAAAATCTCTTCGGGCTTGCTTGCAATTTCAACTCCGACTGCTTCATAATCTTTGTCGGAGAAACCGCTGCCTGAACCTGCATTAGCTTCCACAATAACTTTGTGACTATTCTTAATTAAATATTTGTGCCCCTACAGGTAAAAGAGCTACCCTGTTTTCATTTGCTTTTATTTCTTTTGGAACTCCGATAATCATTTTACACCTCTCCGCTAAAATTATGCGGCTGATTTTAAAAGTACATCTTTTGATTTAATAATTATTTTAAACATCGTTTTCTCATCGAGTAATTCATTCGCTATATCTAAGATTTGTTCTCTCGTAACGCTATCTATCTTTTTTATAATTTCTTCTGTCGGAATTATTCTATTATAATAGAATTCCAATTGAGCCATTCTTATCATCCTGTTTGAAGTGCTTTCAAGGCTTAACAGGAGATTTCCTTTCAAAGCTTCTTTTGCTTTGTCCAATTCTTTTTCGGAAACTTTAACCGATCGCAGCTTCTTTAATTCTCTATATATAATAGATAGCGCGCGGTCAACCATTTTTTCATTGGTTGATAAATAAACCCCGAATGATGAAGTATCATAAAAAGAATTAAGAAACGAATTTATCTGGTATGCAATTCCGTTTCTTTCTCTAACTGATTGAAATAATCTCGAACTGCTACCTTCACCAAGAATTTGAGTTAACAAAGCGGCATTAATTCTTTCTTCACTCTTGAAACCGTAAGTAGGTTTTCCAATAATTGCATGAACCTGTTGAATTTCTTTTTCAATAAACTCTAGTCTTGCATTATAATTCGGATTATTAAAATATCTTCTTCTGGAAGGACTGACACCCATATCTTTATTAAAATATTTATCTGCTAGTTTTACAACCTGATTATGATCAACTGCACCTGAAACTGCAATAATTATTTTGTTAAAGCCGTACTTTTCTTTTATATAGTTGAAAAAATCGAGCTGTGAAAAACGGAGTATATTTTCTGCTGTTCCGATTATCGGATAACTTAAGCTGCTTCCGGCAAAAATCATTTCTTCAAATTTTTCAAAAATTAGTTCTTCCGGATTATCCTGGATATCATTTAATTCATCAATTATTACACTTGCTTCTTTTTTAATCTCGGCAAGTTTAAGAGTAGGATATTGAATCATATCTGAAATAACATCAAAGGTTTTTCCAAGATGATTTGCTAATCCTCTTCCATAATAGCAGGTGTGTTCCTTTGAAGTAAAAGCATTCAGGTATCCGCCGTAGGATTCAATCTCGGTTGCAATTCTTCTTGCCGATCTTTTTTTGGTTCCTTTAAAGAGCATGTGCTCAATAAAATGAGTAATACCGTTGTTTGCAAGATTCTCGTCTCTCGAACCGACATTAAACCAAAAGCCGAGAGAAAAAGACTTTACATAGGGTATAGTTTCGGATAAAATTCTAATCCCGTTAGGAAGGATAGTCTTGTTATACTGGTTCAAAATCGTATAAATTTCAGAATTTGGTGTTAAAAATAGTGTTTAAATATAGAGAAACGGCGTCAGGCAGTCAAGGAAGGGAAAAGATGGAAGATGGCAAATGCGAAATTGGAAATGTGAAAAATATCTTAAATCTTTATTCTTTTAAAAAAACTTTTAATAGTTTCTTTATAATAACTCTAGCGTAAGAGAATCATCTTTTTGAATGAGGTGTAACTCCCTGCTTGCAACTTATAAATGTAAACTCCGCTTGATAATTGTGAGGCGTCAAACTGAACTTCATAACTTCCCGCACTTTTTTCTTCATTAACCAAAGTCGAAACTTCTCTTCCCAATACGTCATAAACCCTAAGACTTACGAATGACGATTTAGGAATTACGAATTTAATTTTTGTACTTGGATTAAATGGGTTGGGATAGTTTTGAAAAAGAGAAAAATTATATACTGCCGAAGAATAAATTTCATCTGCTGATGTGATAATAGAGAATTGTAACTCTGAAGTTGCCCAACTATCCTTGGTATAATAAATTTCTCCTTTAGCAGTGTAACCCCAGGCAGTCTGACTATCGATAAAAACGAAATTCTTAAGTGGTAAATTTTTTGACTCCCAACTACTTCCCCGGTCACTTGTGTACTGAAGAGAAAAGCCACCATTATCCTCAAAAATACTCCATCCATCATTACAGGATGAAAAGTAAATCTTTCTTATGTATTTCCATAACCCAAGATAGTGGCAGTCCCAGTCAATGCCTGCATTTGTTGATGAACAAAAATATCCATCTGCTACATAACCTGCTCTGTAAATACTTTTATACCAATTTAACTCATCTAAGGAAAAAATATCTATTAAACCATCTGGTAATAGAATTATTTGAAAGTAAATCTCCCAATCATTTCCGCCATTTTTTGTTCGGTATTCATAGTTTAGATCATTGGAGAAACCAATTTCTTCGTTAATAAATTTTATTCGCCTAACATTATTTGTAGAATCTAAAACTATATTCCAAGTATTACCAGCATTAGTTGTCTTTATTATATCATCATATTCGCCCAAAAAACCAATATCATTATTAAAGAAAAAAATTGAAGAAAAATTGCCTGTTAAAAATAATTTCCAGTCAATTCCGCCATTCTCGGTTCTATAGACATTTCCATCAACTATTGCCCATCCAGTATTACTATCTATAAAAAATAATTCTTTTATGTCATTACTATTCATAAAAGGAACTTTTTCCCATCTCTCTCCTCCGTTTGTCGTTCTAAGCAAGGTATCATAATTAGTTGTTACCCAGCCATGATTGTTATCAATAAATAAAATATCAGTGAACGATTTTTCTTGCGAAAACAAAATAACTTGGAAACAAAATATTTAATAATAATATTGATCTCTTCATTGCTACTTTAAATAAATCATTTTCTTTGTTGAAGAATAACTACCCGCTTGTAGTTTATAAAAATAAATTCCACTTGAAAGATTATGAGCATTTCCGCCGGAGGCGGATCCGCCTTTGGCGGAAAACTCAACCTCATAACTTCCGGATGTTTTTCTTCATTAACAAGAGTCGCAACTTCTCTTCCCGAGAATATCATAAACTTTAAGATTTACGAATGACGATTTTGGAATTACGAATTTAATTTTTGTGCTTGGATTGAATGGATTAGGGTAGTTTTGAAAAAGAGAAAATTTATTTGTTAATCCTGATCCATCATCTACCTCACCATAAGAAACTATTCTCTTTAATCCGAACAAGTTGATCCGGTTATCTGAACTGTCTTCCCATATCGTATATGTAACTATCCCTGCTGTAATTATGGTTAATGGACCTACGGAAGGTTTTACATTATTTACTTTTGTATATAAATCTTCATACGGATAATAATAGTATTCATTTACCCCGGTTCTTACAAGGGTAGAATCGTTTCTTTGAAACCTAAAGGAAAACGGGAAGTAAGAATTAAAATCCTTGGCGAGATGTTTTGTTATAACCGAAAAAGCATATGATGAAAAGTCCGAAGTTTCTAATGTTGGATCGTCCAACAAAGCTGTAGTTGAACCCGGTATTCCAAAGTCTTCAGGGTTAATTAATAGAATCTTTTTCTTACCTTCAGCAAATAATACTTCAAAAGAAAGTGAAACGTTCCAGCCTGTATTTACAAATTTTGGACTGACTGCTGGCGCGCGGTCAAACACTCCTTTAATTTCGCTCCAAGAGCTATCTGTCCAATTCCATTTACGGTAAACAAGTCTTGGTTCTCTCACATTATTTTCTTCCACGGCAACAACATAAAGGTTTCCGTCATAATAAGAATATGCGCCGGTAGGCTCTGAATATTTTAAAGAATCATTACCTTCAAATATTAATTCGTTTTTTATTGAATCGATTTTTGAACAGAGAAAAACAGAATTACCTTTAGAATAAAGGAACTGGAATTGTGTCCCGTAATAATTGTAATAGAGATCCAGAATAAATGATGGTCCAAGTTCATTTTCAGATGATGAGAAGAATAAACTATTTGGAGTCCATCCATTTCCGCTATCAATTGAGAAAGCTATATTCCAATTACCGTTTACATTAGTTTCCCACAAGAGCAGTTTGTAGGAAGTCCCATAGTAATTCTGAATAAATTTTCCTACAGGATTTTTATTTACAACATTGGAGTCAGCAACAGGAGTTATTTCTGTAAGCTGATAAAAGCTGTCTAACGATTCGTCATATTTTAACGAGCAAATTGATATTAATGAATCGTTATATACTGCTTCGAAAAATATTTCCGGACCAGATAAACCCCATGGAAGATCTCCCGGATATTGCAAGAAAGCGGGATTCCTGGAATCAAAATTAAAATAAAATTAGTTATTTGCTTAGGCACATTAACCTGTGCTATAGTTGCAATAGAAAATAAAATTAATGAATATATAATTTTCATAAGTTCTCCCCTTACTTTAAATAAATCATTTTTTTTGTTGAAGAATAACTGCCAGCCTGCAGTTTGTAGTAATAAATTCCACTTGAGAGATTATGAGCATCTCCACCGGAGGCGGATCCGCCTTTGGCGGAAAACTCAACTTCATAACTTCCAGAGTATTTTTCTTCATTTACAAGAGTTGCTACTTCTCTTCCAAGAACATCATAAACTTTTAGATTTACGAATGATGATTTAGGAATTACGAATTTAATTTTTGTGCTTGGATTAAAAGGATTTGGATAATTCTGATAAAGAATAAAATGCGCCGGTATTTTCTTATTCTCATTTATACCTGTTATTATTGAATACCTATAGCGCCAGATACCTGTCCCTGCTGTTCCTATAAAAACATAAGTATTATCATCTTCAAATTTATTTACTACGGCGATAGAAGTAATTTTTCCAAGCAAAACATTTGTTACCGGACCGACGTGATCCCAATCTTTACCACCGTTTTTACTGTGAAGAAAAATTGCCTGACTTGGGCTTTGATGGCTGTCATCAATAAAATAAGTCCCCACAAATACATTTTCCGGATACAATGGATCTACTGCTACAGGGCCGATTCCTCCACCCCTAATAGAAAGTAGCACTTCCCAATTTTTTCCATTGTCCGGTGTCAATAGTAGGTAAAGACCGTAGCTAACATAAACCGAATCAGGATTTCTTGTATTTATTGCAACAGATGTTGCCGAAGATAGGTTACTCGGCAAGGTAAACATCTTCCAAGTCAATCCCTGGTCCGTTGATCGCAATGCAATTGGGAATGCAACAGGAGCTAACCCGGAATATCCCGCTGCCCAGGCAAGGGTTCCTCCCCAATGAGAAGCTACGTCAATTGAACTTATAACCGGCTGGATATTTTCATCCTCAATTTCAGATTGGGTCCAAAAGAAGTATGCCCTGGGTGCCTGATATAAACCAATGTCAGTTCCTGCTAAAATAGGTTGAGGTGGTTCTTGCCCTGAGAAGTAATAACTGTTAAGTGTACTTACTTCATTAGCACTTTTATCAATTCCGCTGTCGGATGCAACCCAGTTAGTATCTGTTGGTAAAAAAAACTCTCTTCTAAAAATCAAAGTCGAATCACCGTGATCATAATCAGGTGTTACTGCAGCAAACAAAGTTAAACCGTCTGCTGGTCCAATACCCCAATGCTGAACCGTTAAAGCTGTCACAGATTTGTTCACAAGCCCTACCGAAACCCAATTAGAAGAATCAGTTGATGTAGAAGTTTTAAATACACCATCATCTACCGTTCCTGCAAAAATGTAATCCGAATATTGGAATGGGCTATTATCGCTCTGTTCTGCTGTAAGAGAAGTGATTACTTTATCCTGGAGCCCAAACGGTTGAAGCTCTTGCTTTACGCTTTGAGATAGTCCATTAGTGAAAAAAATTAAGATAAAAAGTATAAATAATTTTTTCATAATTTCATCCTACTTTATTTGTTCATTTCCAACCCGCGCAAAGGTTAACCATAAAGGACATTTTTTATTCCACAATAAAGTAGTTTTAAAATTATCTTTAATAGCTAAAAATCAATCCTTAAAAAATTCAATCATTAGATTTTTGATATAGTGTATAAAATTTGATAATTCTATTAGGATCCTAAACTTACCAGCTATTTTAACTTTCTCTCTACTTTAGCAAAATCAATTTCCTTGCCGATATAAAATCTCCCGCTTTTATCCAATATATATATACCCCGCTCGCAAATTTATTTGCATTCCATTCAACATTATAGCTTCCCGGCTTCTGAAATGTATTTACAAGTTCAGCTACTTTTTCACCAAGAATATTGTAAATGATAAGTTGCACCATATTTTCTTTTGGCAAATCATATTTTATTGTAGTAGTTGGATTGAACGGATTAGGATAGTTCTGGAACAACAAATACTTTTCAGGGGTGGTTTTTCCTCCGGCATCAATATCTGTAACAATTATTATCTTACCATCCTTCATATTAAGAATGTTTCTGGTGTATGTAGCTTCATCAAAAACGGCTGCGCTGTCAAAACGTAAAAAAGTATTTGATGGTTGACCGGCAATTACTCCCAACTTTAGTTCAATTAAGTCTCCATCTTCTTCAACAATCCCCTTGTTGCTTCTTAGAGAAAAGCTAATCGAACCAGCTTTCAAATTAGTTTTCTCCAAAGAAAAAGTTTTTGTCAAACTACCGGAATTAGCACTGATCACAAACAAAAGCGACGGATCAAAAGAAAGATTCATATCAATCTCAGCGATTCCCTTCATACTTTTCCCACTAACATTTATTTGTACTGTATCAACTGGTAAAGCTGCTATCGAATCAATTGCTAATGAACTGCCATCTAAAGATAACCAACTCGAGTCCACATAAGGACCTCCGTAAGCTCCAATGTCATTTCTTGTTCCATCAAGATTATTATATATAGCTTCAGGATTGCCTGCGTGTTTACATGGTGAATTCAAAGTTAATCTATAATTTCCTTTTACTGTATCTACGAACAGAGGATCTAATGAAACATCGTTTGGGCCGGGTCCATTCCGCTATAGTTGGAAAAGTTGTTCCATACATCATTGTAATTACTATTTGAATAAGGAGAAAGTTGAACACCGAAATTGTTGTTATTGATTACAATATTATTAAATATCGTTGAATTTGAATTTTGTTCCTTAATTCCTTTTCCATGTGTAATTACAGTATTATTAATTATTTCATTTTCGGAAGAATTTAAAATCTGAATGCCTGACCCTGTCGCACTTCTATCTACAAAGATATTGTTATATATCTTTGAATTATTAGCATTATTAATAAATAAGCCAACCCCTCCGTCATCACAATAAATCACATTGTTTTTTATGGTTGGGTTAGCATCGTATATATATATTGCCTGACCGCCCGATATTTCATCAAGAATATTATTATTAATTTCCGGAGCTGACCCATCGTGACAACTAATAGCTACAATAACTCCCGCAGAAGCCTCAATTACATTATCCTTAATGACCGGGTTTGATCCCGATACATCTATATTTACTCCTTTGATGTAATTTTGTTCCAGAATTGCATTTGAGTTATTCCATAAGGTTATTCCAAGTTCTCCAGGCAAAGCAGCAACTTCTATTCTGCTCTTTTTAATAACCGGAGAAGATGACTCGCAGCTTATTATTGGTGTACCCGGAAAATGATCTTGATCTCCTTTAATTGTAAAACCACTTACTTCAGCATTTTTTATGTTAGAAAAAATAAGAGCAATCGAATCGCCTGATGCAATAATATTCGTAACGGAAGCTCCGCTGCCCAACAACGTTATCCCTTCTTTCATAAAAACAGAGCCATAATAATTCCCCGCAAATACTATTATGGTATCGCCTGCGCCTGCTGCATCTATACCTTTCATGATTGTATTAAAAGGATTTTGTCGGGAGCCATTCCCCAAATTGATATTTCTGCTGTCTACATAAATATAATTTTCACTCTCATTAGTATTGTTAACTATAAAAGCACCGTTCGTTATACTTCTTACAAAAATTTCCCGGAGATTAACATCATACAGAGTAACATCTTTCAATGAGAGAGGCGAAGCATCACCGGTTACTAAATTTTCATTAACTATGTATTTCACCTCAAGAATTTCTTTTGAATCTGATTGGACACCAGAAGAAGAAGTGAGAGAAAATTTCGTTTTACTACCAGAGATCATAGCATCTTGAATATCAAAATTACTTGTAGCTCCAGCCGGTTTTACTGATATATATTTCAGCAGTGAATTATCAACTTCAAGTGTAAAATCTCCTTTAGCAAAACCAGCCGTATTATCAAGACTAATAAAAACCGAAACAGTATCGCCCGGATCACCAGGTACATTTGAAACATAGATAGATCTGGTTAATTGTGACGACAAATAAGATTGAATTGGATCCGGACCTCCATAAGCACCCATGTCATTTCTTGTTCCATCAACATCATTATAAACAGGATCAGGATTCCCAGCATCTATACAAGGTGAAGATAATGAAAGATGATAATCCTGTAAGCTCTCATTCACAAATCCGGGATCAACAAAAATATTAGTTGGAGGAAGCTGGGGGGAACTAACCTTTCCTTCAAAATCTATTACATCATTATAATTAATTCCTGAAACATCATAATGTGAAGGAATATTTATACCACCAATTAAAATATTATTTTCTATTTTGATGCTATCCACTGGAAGAGCGCGTATTGCTCCATAGCTATTGGCTATTATAATGTTATTAATAACTGTTGCTGTAAAGTCTAAAAAGTCTACTCCAATATCATTGGCATTTATTATATTATTTTCTATTAAAGTATTGCCCATACTTTGAGTTCTAATTGCTACGCTGCATTCAGAAATAAAATTCTTTGATATAACAGGCGAAGACAAACCTGATATAGTAATAGCAGTAAAATTGGATGGATCAGTCGCTCTGAATATATTCTCCGTAATAATCGGCGAATCTGAATTACAGGCTAAAGATTTAGTTAATGTAAGCCCCTTTATCACACAATTATCTGAAGCTGTTACCGTAGAATTAATTTCACACTCTTCGGCACTTGTTCCAATTAACGAAACACCATACTTCAATGTAAACGGGTTATTATAAGTCCCCAATAAAACTCTAACTGAATCTCCGGCAATTGCATAGTTTATTCCTTGTTGTATGGTGTTGAAAGGATTATTAATTGAGCCATCCCCACCGGGTCCTGAGGCAGCACTTACATAAACATTAATACCATAAGAAGTAGCAGTGGCTTCATTTGAAAACCCGCTCTCATTATGGCTGGAATCAAAGGCAGTTAATACGTAAAAATATTTTTTACCAACCTCGGCGGAAGTATCCTCATAATTAGTATTGTTTTGAGGTATGATAATCTGCCAGGTAGAGTCATATTTATTGCTTTCTCTTCCCCTGTAAATTTTGTATTCCAATAAATTCTCATTACTGCCAAGCTGCCATTTCAAAATATTTTTTGCATGGGAAGGAGTAGCTGTTAAATTTATCGGGGGCAAAGGGGGTAAAGTATCAGAGGAAGTATAATCTATACTGATTGATTTAAGTATAGAAGAACTTCCCGTCGAAGAATTGAAAACGGCTTTATACTGAATATAACGATCCCCATCATGAATGGTATTAATCTTTTCACCTGAACTATTTGTATAATAATCAGTATTTCCATTAGGGCCATGCCAGTTTGAATTATTTATTTCATTTATTGTTTTTCCTGTCCTGATTTGAAATTTTAAATCTGTTTCAGGATTTAATATTTCTTCCCAATAAATTTTTTCGAAGATACAGCCATAAGGACTACCATCGAAAATTGAAGATATCATCTCTCCTAATAAAGCCGGTTCTAATTTCCACTTATTAACATAAGTAAGATTCCAATAAAGCCATGAGATTTGAAATTCATTATTATTAAAATAGACATCCGGTTCCAGGTTTTCATTTCTTTGACCAAAAGAATTTATTCTTATGTTATTTCCTATTCTATTCCCGTTTGCATCAAAAATTTGCCCATAGACATCATATTGTAGTCCAATGAATGGTTCAACTGCATCTCTTTCATCCAGCCACACAACAAACAGATTTGAATTGTTATCTATAGACAAATCTGATGTGCCTTGCATTTTTTCTAAATTATCATTTACTAAAATTACACTGCCATCAGGTGAGCCATCATAATTGAAACGTCGTAAATATACATCGAGATCCCAACTTGAAGAACCATTTGCCCCATCCCAGGCTACCCAAAAACCATTCTTATCTCCTATTGCACTAGGAGAAATTTGTGTATACATTGTGTCGTCTGGATTTAAAGGTCTGCTTTCTTCTAACTTATTACCGCCAGTATCTCTTTTCTGAATATAAAGCCTATATATACCCTCCGTTTTCTGCGTGTAAAACAACAAGAAGTTATTATCCCTATTATTAGCAATTACAGCCGCAGAATGTTCATTGTTGCTTTCGTTAATCCTGAAATTCTTACCTGATTTGACTGAATCATCTTTAAAAACCTGCCCGTACCATACATAATCATTATTCCAAATAACTATATATATTCCGTCATTCAGTGTTGCAACCTTACTTGGATAATTATCACCGGCGCTAATCGTATCATCATTTACCTTAATTGTACCTGTGATTCCTGTTCCATTAGCGGTATATTTTTTTACAAATGCATTTCCTCCCTGAACCCAGGTTTTTACAAAATTACCTATACTATCTTTTGCAATAAACCTATTGATTGAGTTGTCATTGTAATCATCCACAGTTTTAACTAAAGGATACCGGAGCTGAACTTCTCCGCCGGAATCGTTTGTAATGATTAAATTGGTAAGCTGGTTATCTGAAAAATCCTGTACGGAAGTTTCTGTCAATGTCTTTATATTCTCCTGAGAATATGAAACACTGAACAGAGCCGAAAAGAAAAAAATAATACCTAAAAAAAATAACTTTTTCATTTTTAACCCCTGTCTACTACATAGTTTTATAAATATATAAATCTTATTTTAACAATATTAATTTTTTTGTTTGAGTAAAATTACCTGCTGTTAATCTGTAAAAATAAATCCCACTTGAAAGACTACTTCCATTAAAATCAACTTCATAATTTCCTGGATGTTTTTCTTCATTTACAAGAGTTGCAATTTCTCTTCCCAAAACATCATAAACCTTAAGATTTACGAATGACGATTTTGGAATTACGAATTTTATTTTTGTGCTTGGATTAAATGGGTTGGGATAGTTTTGGAAAGAGAAAATTCTTTAGGTGTATTATCGAGGATATTTATTTCGATCAACTGTGGTATCACCATAGACTATTCCAGCTTAATAATCGCTCCCTTCAATTCATCTTCATAACCAACTTACTCCCATCTAACTGTGTAACCCAAGCCAATATTTTTGATTAATGATAAATCGTAAAGTGGTGTAGATTGGCTAAATAATTTCTCTTTTTTCAATTGATATTCCACTCGTTGAACTCTTCTTGTCGCTAAAAAATTGGATATGAATCACCGAATTGATCCAACATAAATGGTATCTCCAATTTCAGCATTAAGGATCAAAATAAAGTCTTCGTAATTTAATGTATCATTATCAAAATATGCCCGTAGATTTTCCCGAAGTTGAATCAATCCCGGTAACACAAACCATATTCATTTGTCAGTATGAACAAAAATATCTCATCATGCTATCATAACCTGCTCTGTAAATACTTTTATACCAATTTAACCATCTAAGGAAAAAATATCTATTAAACCATCTGGTAATAGAATTGTTTCAAAGTAAACCTCCGAATCATTTCCGCCATTTTTTGTTCGGTATTCAAAGTTTAGATCATTGGTGAAACCAATTTCTTCGTTAATAAATTTTTATTCGCCTAAAATTATTCGTAGAATCTAAAACTATATTCCAAGTAATACCAGATTAGTTGTCTTTATTATATCATCATATTCGCCCAAAAAACCAATATCATTATTAAAGAAAAAAATTGAAGAAAAATCGCCTGTTAAAAATAATTCAGTAATTCCGCCATTTTCAGTTCTATAGACATTTCCATCAACTATTACCCATCCAGTATTACTATCTATAAAAAATAATTTTTTTATGTCATTGCTATTCATAAAAGGAACTTTTCTGCCCATGTCTCTCCTCCGTTTGTCGTTCTAAGCAAGGTATCATAATTAGTTTTTACCCAGCCATGATTGTTATCAATAAATAAAATATCAGTAAACGATTTTTCTTTCGATAAACAAAATAACTTGGAAACAAAATTTAATAATAATATGATGTGTATCATTGCTACTTTAAATAAATCATTTTCTTTGTTGAAATCTTTATTAATAATGATTCTCATTATTAAATTCCCGAGCGATTACAAAGGATATAGAAATTAAAAGGAATAAAAGTGAAATGATATTTTCCTCATAAAAGCCCCTTCTTTTATGTAGTTAAAATTTAAATAATTAGAATTAAATTAGCAATGAATATTTATGGAAGGTTTCTTTGTCGTAGGATTTCAAACAGTAGAATTCCTGCTGAAACAGATACATTTAATGATTGTATTTTCCCCTTCATCGGAATTTTAATTAACAAATCGCAACTATTAATAGTTAATCTTCTAATCCCCTTTTCTTCGTTTCCCAAAATTAATGCTATAGGAATTTTGTAATCAACTTCAGTATAAACTTTTGAATCATCCAGAAAGAGATGAACCGATAATCCAGAATCCTTCTTCTTTTAATTGCTTTAGAGTTTGTGCAAGATTTGTTACAGCACAAAGTTTTACATATTCTGTTGCACCTGCAGAAGTTTTAACAACTGTTTCATTAATTGGTGCCGAGTTATGCTTTGTAAAAATTATTCCATCAACTCCGCAGCATTCTGCAGTTCTTATTATTGCACCGGCATTATGTGTATCCTGGATTGAATCTAATATTAATAAAAGAGGATAACTTCTCTTTTTTAGATAGATGAAATTATTTCTTCAAGCTGATAAAATTTTTGTTCTGATTTTTTTGCAGCGACTCCCTGCGCATTAGGATTATTTGTTATCGATCTGAATCTGTCTAAAGGAATAAGATTACATTTGATTCCTTTTTTCTTTGCAGCAATGCGGATAGTTTCTACAATTCCCCCTTGTTGTCCATACAAAATATAAACCTGGTCAATCTCCTCCCCGGAGTTGATTGCTTCCAAAACTGGTTTACGCCCGATGATTAAGCTCATAATGCTGGATGCTTGACTTGATACTGGATTCTTGATACCAACCTTCGGTTGGTAAACTGGATTTACTTTTGCCTTTTGCCTTTTGCCTTCTGACTCACTTCAATTGGCGGAGGAACAAATTTCTTTAAATCTTTATTCTTAGCAAAATAAATTAACCCGAGAACACCGAGAATAAATAGTCCTACAGAAATTAATTGTGCTTCCGAAAGACCAAACATTAATCTAGGATTAAGTCTTAAAAATTCTACAGAAAATCTTTCTATGCTGATGAAAACCAGGTAAACCATAAAAAGTTTACCATCTATCCAATCTTTCTTTCGCAGCTTCCATAGAATTGTAAAAATGATAACACAAATTAAAAATTCATAAATAGGAGTCGGGTGAAGCGGTGTATTATCAGGAACAATTCCACCCGGATAATTTTTTGCAATCTCTGTTCCCTGAAACATAATTGAAGGAGGAACTGTTCCGTGTTCATAATTTGTTCCCCATGGTAAACTAGTCGGGGTTCCATAATCACCATCACCTGCTAAATGACATCCAATTCTTCCAATTCCATAAGCAAGTGCAAGTGCAGGCGCAACAGCATCTGCAATAACGAGGAAAGGAATTTTCTTTCTTCTCGCATAAACCCAGATAGCTACAATTGCTAAAATTAATCCGCCAAAAAAAGTTAGTCCGCCGGGAGAAAATGCCATTCCAATCGGATCATTAAGAAAAGCATCGAACTCTTCGATAAGATGCAAAACCTTTGCACCCACAATTCCAAATACGATTGCGAGAATAGTTATTTCAGTAGCTAAATTCGGATTGAGTTTTTTCCTTTCTGCTTCTTTTGTGAGAAGCCAGCTTGCAGTTATAAAAGCGATACCAAGCATCAAGCCGTAACTGTAAACTGTAAAGGGACCTATTTTGAATAATTCCGGATACATTTTTTATTAGGTTAATATAGATTCATTTAAATTATCGAGTGAGACGGTTTTTTGTTCACTTGTTTCCATATTCTTTAGATTCGCAATTCCATTCTTATATTCATCACCGCCGATGAATAAAACATATTTTGCTTTTAACCTGTTTGCTTCTCTCATTTGTGCTTTTAAACTACGGTTAAGATAATCACATTCAACAGAAATATTTTTTCTTCTGAAATTAAGAGCAATCTCAAAAACTTTTCCTGCAAGTTCATTATCAAGACAAGCAATAAACAAATCAACTTTACTCTCAGCTAAATTCAAAGTTTTTTCATTTTCGCATGCAAGAAGAATTCTTTCTATTCCTGCCGCAAAGCCAACGCCCGGAGTTGGTTCTCCTTCAAGCTGTTCAACTAAAAGATCGTATCTGCCTCCACCGCATAAAGCATTCTGTGAACCAACTTTTCCGCTGACAATTTCAAAGGTTGTTTTAGTATAATAATCCAGACCTCTCACAAGATAAGGATCGACCTCAAATGGAATTCCGGAAATCTTCAAAGATTCTTTAACAACTTCAAAACTATCTTTGCTTTCATTATCAAGATTATCTAAAAGAAGCGGTGCCTCTTTCATAATCTTTTTATCTTTTTCATCTTTGCTATCGAATATCCTTAAAATATTTTTCTCGAATCTTTTCCTGCTGTCTTCGGAAAGTTTATCTTTTTTATCTGAAAGAAACTCGCGAAGTTTTTCTTTATAAAGATTTCTCGATTCAGGAGTCCCGAGAGAATTTATTTTTACATTAAGATCTTTTAAGCCAAGCTCTTTAAGAATTTCATAAGCCATCTGAATCATTTCAACATCAAGATAAACAGAAGTGCTTCCCAAAGCCTCGGCACCAAACTGGTGAAACTGTCTTAACCTTCCAGCCTGCGGTCTTTCCTGCCGGAACATCGGTGATATATAATATAGTTTATTTAAGGATTGCTGTTTGCCGAGAGAATGTTCAATAAAAGCTCTAACAACAGATGCAGTCATTTCCGGTTTTAGAGTAATATTATTTTCACTGCGATCGGTAAAAGAATACATTTCTTTTCCGACAATATCCGTTTCTTCTCCAATTCCTCTTGCAAAAAGAGAAGTCTCTTCAAAAACAGGAGTTCTTATTTCTTTATAATTGAAATTGCTGAAAAATTCTTTCAATAGTTTTTTCAACAACTTTCCAGGCAGGAATTTCATCGGGGAGAATATCTTTTGTACCGGTGACGGCTTTAATCATACTTATATTATCTAAATCTCAAAACTAAAATTTCAATATTATAAAATTCTTCGGATTTGAGACCTAACCTGCGGCAGTAGGTTTGACTTTTGAAATTGAAATTCTTCACACTTCAAAATAATTCTCTTCTTCTTTTTTGAACAATTCAAAAATTTCTTCAGATGAGTTTGCTTTTAAAAGTCCTTCCCTGAATTCATCTTTGTTCATCATTCTTGAAATACGGCTGAGCAGCTTAATGTGAGTGCTTACAAGATTATCTTTTCCAACCAAAAGAAAAACAAGGTTAACCGGTTTATTATCAAGTGCCTGGTATTCAATTGGTGAACTGGTTTTTCCGAATGCAGCAATTATTTCACTAATTGCATCTGTCTTGCCATGAGGAATTGCAAATCCTTTTCCAACACCCGTTGACATTATCTTTTCACGTTCAAGAACTGCTGTACGGACTTTCTCAATATCATTTACACGTTTATCTTTTTTAAAAAGATCAATCAATTCATTTATAACTTCTTCTTTCTGTTTTCCTTTTAATTCGGAAATAATAAACTCTTTTTTAAGTATGTCTGTTACTTTCATTTGCTCCCGGATATTAAAGTTGAATTAATAAACCAAAATAGTATCTTAATTTAACAATACACTTTTTGTTAAGCAATTTAATTAAATAAAGAAATAAAGCACGTGAAATAAATTGCCCCGTAGAGAACTTTCCATTAAGTTTACTGTTAAGTATTTATAAATATAACGGGGAAACGTTATGGATATTCTAAATAAAACAGTCCTTGTTCTTGGGGGATTTGGATTAGTCGGAAGTGCGGTAGCAAGAAAGCTAATTCCCGAAAATCCTAAAAGGATAATAATCACATCTTTGCATATTTCTGAAGCTGAAGAAGCAGTAAGAAAACTTAATGAAGAATTTCCGGGTTTAGGTCCCGATTATTTCATTCCTTACGGTGGCGATATTTTTGTAAGAGATGAATTTAAAAATGAAAACCGGCAAACAATATTAAATGATCCTGCAAAAAGGAAAATATTAATGCAGGATATAATGGAAGAATTTAGTAAGGATATTCTGAACAGTTCTTCTATCTTACAAACTTTTAACCGAATATAAACCCGACATTATAATTGATTGCATAAACACTGCAACAGCAATTGCATACCAGGATGTTTATTTATCATACCGGACTATTTCCAAATTAATTGAGAATAAAACCGGCTATGATAATCTTACTGATGAAATAGAAAAACTTTTCTGCACTATCTACATTCCTCAACTTGATAAGGCACATTCAAATTCTTTACAGCAGTATGAGTGAAGTTGGAACATATATATATATAAAGATAGGAACGAGTGGAACCGGCGGAATGGGATTGAATATTCCTTATACTCACAGCGAGGAAAAACCATCAAGAGTCTTGCTAAGTAAATCTTCTATTGCTGGGGCGCATACGCTTCTTCTTTTTCTTATGGGAAGAACTCCCGAGACTGCAATTACGAAAGAGATAAAACCAACTGCAGCAATTGCATGGAAGAGAATAGAGTACGGCGAAATTAAAAGAAAAGGTAAACCGATCGATATTTCTGATGTACAACTTACTGAAGCAGTTCCTTTAAAGGATAAGTTTTTAATCTGTTCCGATAAAACTTATAGAACTTCCGGGAAAAAACTTAATTCTGTTTTTATTGATACAGGAGAGAATGGAATTTTCTCACGCGGTGAGTTTGAAACTATAACAGCACAAAAACAAATGGAGTTTATAACTCCAGAAGAAATAGCTGATGTGGTAATATTTGAAGTGAAAGGCGGAAACACCGGTCACGATATTGTAAGCGCACTCGATCATGCCTCTATGGAACCGACTTACCGCGCAGGTTATATGCAGCATATGGCAGTTCAAAAACTCGATGAGCTTGAAAAAAAGCATGGTAAAAGCAGTGTAGCTTTTGAGCTTCTTGGTCCGCCGCGACTTTCAAAATTGTTGTATGAAATTCACCTGTTAAGATTATTTAACAAAACGATGAGAGACATTCTTAATAAATCTCCCGAAGAATTATCAGAAAAATGTTTTGAGATAATAACAAATGATGCCGATTTGCGAAACGAAATTTTAGCAATTGGTATTCCTGTACTTCTGCCAAACGGTGAATCACTATTGAGAGGAAACATAATTAAAATTCCGGCATTTAAAGGAGAAAATATTCTCGATGTGAATGAAAAAAATATAAACAACTGGGCAAATGAAGGCTGGGTCGATCTGCGTGTTTCCAACATGAAAAAATGGCAAAGCAGGTTAACAGAATTGATTGAAGAAGCGGAAACAATTACAGCAATTAACACAAGCTCGATGCATGTAAGAACAAAAGATTACTGGAATAATTTTGAAGAAATAAGTATCGGCAAGGTTTGTTCCTGGCTCTTTATTCACGAAGAGCAGGGAAAGAGGATGAAGGCATAGTTTTTTTATTCAAATGGAAAAAGATTTATTTGGAAATATTAGAAAGAGAGGTAAAACAAAAGCTGAACAATATTTAAGCAAAAGAGATAGAGAAACTTTTTTGAAAAGAATTGAGAGGCTAAATTATCTTAAGAAAGTGGTACCTAAAAATTCCTCTTTTCTTTATAGTATTGAGTTACATTACCTAATGTCTGAGGCTACACAATATTTTGTAAATGGAATTTGTATCAACGATAATTTTAACTCAATCATTTTTTGAGCAATGGTTACATAACTTTTTGATTTCAAAAGGATATGAGAAGGAAGAAAAAGAGGACTGAAATCAATGCTTGCAGTGATCGAAAAAAATAATTACTTGCCTAAATCTGTAATAAGAAAAGTCGATGAGATAAGAAAAATTAGGAACCCATTTACTCATTATAAAAAAGAAGATTTATTAACAAACCAAACATATATGAAACATATCGAGCCGGATGAATTCTAATATAAAAAGGCTAAAGATGGAATAGGCTTAGTTTATCAAATCCCTATGTTGTTGGAATTTGTAGCTTAGTTTTATATTAAGAAAATCAAACTACGTTATTATCTTCATCCCAACTATTTACCACTCATTATAAATATCTGATTTTTTCTCATCATCAATTAAAGCGGGAATTTTCTACTATTTTGTCCAAAAATACATACTCTTTATGAGTGCTTTCTTATTTAATAATTATTAACTTTTAGTAAGGATTTTTTTACTTTTTATTAATCTTTCACAGGGGAGGACAAATGAAAAGAAGAGATTTTATCTCTAAAAGTGTACAAGCCGGAATACTTACTGGATCTGCTTTAGCCTTCGGAAAAGATTTCCTTTTTAATAAAACATTTGCACAAGATAATTACGATCTTGTTGCTATTAAAGGTGGAGAACCGGCGGCAATGTTTGACAAAGGAATTGCTTCTTTGGGAGGAATGAAAAATTTTGTTCGCAAAGGTCAAACTGTTGTTGTTAAACCGAATATCGGTTGGGACGTTTCTCCGGACAGAGCCAGCAATACTAATCCGCAGCTTGTTAAAAGAATAATTGAACACTGCTTTGAAGCCGGGGCAAAAAGTGTTCATGTATTCGACCATACTTGCGATAACTGGACAAGATGCTATTCCAATAGTGAAATTGAAAAAGCAGTAAAAGATGCAGGTGGAAAAATTGTAGGAGGTAACAGCGAAAGTTATTATCAGCAAGTCTCCTTTAAAGGCGGAAAGCAAATGCAAGATGCAAAAGTGCACGAGCTTATCCTTCAATCCGATGTATTTATTAATGTCCCGATACTTAAACATCATAGTTCTTCCGGTCTAACTATTTCTATGAAAAATTTAATGGGAATTGTGTGGGACAGAGGTTACTGGCATCGGAATGATCTTCACCAGTGTATTGCTGATTTTTCTCTTTGCCGTAAACCGGATTTAAATATTGTCGATGCATACCAAATCCTTAAAAGAAACGGACCGAGAGGAGTTTCAGATGCTGATGTAGTTACACTTAAATCGCAGCTTATTTCCACTGATATTGTCGCCGCTGATGCAGCCGCAGCTAAATTATTCGGCAAAGAGCCGGATACAATTCCTTACATAAAAATTGCTGATGAAATGAAAATCGGGAAAATGGATTTAAGCAAGCTTAAGATCAACAGGATAATAATGTAATGAACCTGGCGTTTCTCAAAAAGATAAGAGTAATTTTGTCTCTTATCTTTTTCTTTTCAATCTTATTTCTTTTTATTGATTTTAGAGGTTTAATTCCTGCAAAATATTTTCAGCCGATTTTATACCTGCAATTCATTCCTTCATTAATTAATTCTCTTAATGGATTAGCAATTGCTGCCGGTGGTTTTCTAATCGTAATAATTTTAACTCTTCTTTTCGGAAGAGTTTATTGTTCTACAATCTGCCCGCTTGGAACTTTGCAGGACATTTTTTCAAATACTTACAGAAGATTCAAAAAGAAAAAATATTATCGTCCTTTAAAATCATACAAATGGATAAGATATTCTTTTCTTGCATTAGTAATTTTGATTTTCTTTTCCGGAAGTTTGATAGGAATTTATCTGCTCGATCCTTTCAGTAATTTTGGCAGAATTATTTCTGCATTTGTAAAACCTGTTTTAGTTTTTCTTAACAACTTTGCTTCATCCTCACTTCAAAAAATCGATATTTATTTTCTTTATCCTGTAGAGATAAAAGGGATTTCTTTAATTTCCATAACCTTTCCCTTTATTGTACTGATCACAGTTTTTATAATGTCTGTAAAAAACGGGAGATTATTCTGCAATACCGTTTGTCCCGTTGGAACATTGCTTGGATTAATATCAAAGATTTCGTTTTTACAAATTCATATTTCCGAAGATAAATGCAAGGGCTGCTCTTTGTGCGAACGTACTTGTAAGGCAGGATGTATAGATAAAAAAAATAAAACGGTGGATTTTTCAAGATGTGTTAGCTGTTACAATTGTTTAACGGTTTGTCCGTCAGGCGGCATAGATTTCAAAAACCGTTTTACAAAAAATGATAAGACCAATGAAATTAACTTAGATAAAAGAGAATTTATTAAGAAAGTATCGGTTTATTTTTTAGCATTAAAAGGAATTTCACTCGCACAGGTTAAAATACTACAAAAGAAAGAAAGCACAGTTCCGATATATAAAAATTGCCCTGTTTCGCCGCCCGGTTCAAAGAGCATAAAACATTTTACAAGTCATTGCACAGCGTGTCATCTTTGTGTAAGTGCTTGTCCTTCACAGGTTTTGCAGCCTTCATTTCTGGAATATGGTTTTACCGGAATGTTACAGCCGATGATGCAATATAAAGACGCTTACTGTGATTTTGGTTGCACAATTTGCAGTGAAGTTTGCCCGACAGAAGCTATTGAAAGCATTTTACCGGAAAAGAAAAAACTCACACAGCTCGGCAAAGCAAAATTTATTAAAGAAAATTGTATAGTGTATACCGAAAACACAGCTTGCGGTGCTTGTTCAGAACATTGTCCTACAAAAGCAGTCCAAATGATTCCTTACTCTCCCAAAAAATAATTTTGCCGATAAATCATTAACTATTCCAGAAGTAAAGGAAGAATATTGCGTCGGTTGTGGTGCCTGTGAA
This sequence comes from uncultured Ignavibacteria bacterium, assembly GCA_963792755.1. Lineage (GTDB taxonomy): Bacteria > Bacteroidota > Ignavibacteria > Ignavibacteriales > Ignavibacteriaceae > RBG-16-34-14. The sequence goes on along the minus strand of CAWBXQ010000009.1, from coordinate 371,986 downwards.
CACGCCTGCCCGATTAAACCTTACAAAGCAATTTATGTAGAAGGAAATCCCGTTCACTTATTAGCAAAAAAACCTAAAGAAGAAAAGCTTGAAAAGGAAATTAACTACCAGGGAGATTTTCCTTTTTGATATAAGCTAACAGAAGTTTAATCTCTATCCTCCATATTAACCACTCATCATTAATAGCTGATTTTTTCATTCTACAACAATAAAATCCCGCAACAATAATAAGCTTTGAACGTCTGAATGGATAAAAGTAAAATTCCCGGGAGGAAATATGAGAGATCAATACAATATGTTAAGACAACAATTTATTAACTCATTTATAATTGTTGGCTCACTCCTCTTTTTCGCTTCGTGCAGTTCTGAGTCTTACACTCAGCAGGATGAGACCACAAAGAAAAAGGGAGAGCAGACTCTTTACTTCTCAAAAAATGAAGACGGACACGCAATTCATTATGAAGCTAATTTTAACAATGGTGAGATAACATCTCTCTATAAAAATGGTATTAAAGTTTCACAAGACAGCATCAAAAATTACGGGGACCTGGTTTATGATAATCTAAACTCTATCAAAAGAAAGGATAACGACAATTTCGCTTTTCACGGACCTAAAATTTTTCACTTCGATATGCACAGCTTGAATAACAACATGAAGGAATGGCGGAAAAAGTTTAAAGATGAAGATTTCAGCTTCAAGTTCGATCATAAGAAATTTAAAGAAGATATAGACAAGCTGAAAGATGAATTAAAAGGCTGCGATGATATTGTTATTCATATTGATAAAGATAAAATACGAAAAGACATAGATGAGGGATTAAAGGATCTTGATGAACTAAAGATGCATAATTTCAATTTTGATTTTAATGAGGATGAACTTAATAAAAACTTAAAAAGTATTACCATCGAGATTGAAAAAAATAAAAATAATCTTGAACTGAATATGGAAGATCTCAAGGATCAAATGGATGATCTTAAGGATAAAATGGGCGATCTTTCTGACGAGATGGATAACTTAGATAAGGAAATGAAAAACCTTAACAGTTTCCTCGCCGCGGTGAAAGTCGAGCTTGTAAAAGACGGATTGATAAAAAGTTCAGACGAAGAATTTGAAATGGAACTTTCACCTTCAAAAATGAAGGTAAATGACGAAAAGGTTGCCGACAATCTTCTTGAAAAATATAAGACGCTTTACAAAAAATATTTCGACAAGGAAATAGAAGGAAAAATAAAGTTTGAGAACTAAATAGAAATTCCCCAACTAAAATCATCTCTTCCTCACTAAAAATCCGGTCTCGCCTTAAGGACCGGATTTTTTTCATATCATTCTATTAAACCGTTGAAACGGTTGTGGATTTATTTTGTTTTTGCTTGTACACCTAACTAAAGTTAGGTGAGAATCTTTTTCGGAAGAACTCCCCCGTTACTTTAAAAGTGACGGGAAGATGAAGGCCAACATCAAGCAAGTTTTTCTTCCGGCTTAATCTTTGGGTAATTTTCCTGACTCACGTCTGTCTCTTTTTTAAGAGACCAGCCTGTCTTCAAACCGATTACAAAATAAGCCAAAGCAATCGCACCAATTGAAAAAATTGTATCGCCGATAATTCTTAACCATCTGAATGTATCAAGCATTGGGGATTGTAAAAACTCCGCGGATCTTGCATACCATAATCCTTTTTCAACGCTTGCTACTGTTTGTGCAAGACCTATTGGCAATACACTAAGCAAAACCATTAGTGCGAGACCAATATTAATTGACCAGAAAGCAAAACGAATTACACCATCCTTCCAGACTTTGTTCGCAGCTAATCCTTTAATCACGAAAAGCATCAAACCAATTCCAAGCATTCCATAAACTCCAAACAAAGCTGTGTGAGCATGAACGGGCGTTGTGTTTAATCCCTGCATATAATAAAGAGCAATTGGAGGATTAATCAAGAAACCAAAAATACCGGCTCCAACTAAATTCCAGAATGCAACTGCAATAAAACAGTAGATAGGCCACTTATAAGCTTTAACCCATTCCGCCGCCCTGCTTAATGTAAGATTATGATAAGCTTCAAAGCCAAGCAAAACTAATGGCACAACTTCAAGTGCACTGAATGTTGCACCAACAGCCATTACTGAAGTCGGAGTTCCTGTAAAATAAAGATGGTGCGCTGTTCCCATAATTCCGCCGGCTAAAAATATAACTGTAGAAAATAAAACTGCCGGTGTTGCAATTTTAACTCTTAACAATCCCATCCTTACAAAAAGAAATGCGATTGTTACAGTCGCAAACACTTCAAAAAATCCTTCAACCCAAAGATGAACTACCCACCATCTCCAGTATTCTGCAATTGCAAGATTTGTTTGTCTTCCCCACATCAATCCTGCACCATAAAAAAGAGCAATTGCAGATGATGAAATAACAAACATTGTTATAAGATGTTTATTCTCTCCCGGCTGTTTAAGTACAGGACGAATAGCTCTTATTAGAAGGAACAACCAGATGAATAATCCAAGGAAAAGAAATAATTGCCAGAACCTGCCGAGGTCGACATATTCATATCCCTGGTGTCCGAACCAGAAGTTCTGAGTTAAGCCTAACTTTTGCATAATTCCCATCCACTCGCCTGCCATTGAACCGAGAACAATTATCAGTAAAGCAACAAAAAGAATATTAACTCCGGCTCTCTGAAATTTTGGTTCATATCCTGAAATTGCAGGAGCTATATAAAGACCTGTTGCCAGCCATGAAGTTGCAATCCAGAAAAGTGCTAACTGAATATGCCATGTTCTGCTTGCAGCATAAGGAAGATATTCAGAAAGCGGAAGACCATAAAAAGACTCTCCTTCAACACTGTAGTGTGCAGTTATTACTCCCATAACTATCTGCAGAATTATTAAACCCATAACAACCCAGAAATATTTTAGAGTTGCTTTCATAGAGGGAGTTGGGGTTAAGCCTAAAAGAGGATCTTTTAAAGGATATTCTTCGTGTCCGATTTCATTTTTCCTTTGCGATGCATAATAAGCAGCAAGCAACCCGATTCCTGCAATCAATAATATTACACTAAATCCTGTCCACAAGATTAATGAAGCAGTAGGTTTGTTACCGACTAATTCTTCATGAGGCCAATTGTTTGTGTAAGTAATTTCTTTTCCGGGACGATTAGTTACAGCAGCCCATGCAGTCCAGAAGAAAAATGAATTAAGCGGTTTTAATCTTGCCGGGTCTTTTATAGCATTCTCTTGTATTGCATAAGATTCACGCAAACTTTTCAGTTTCGGATCGTTAGTAAAAAGTCCCGCATAATGTTTACTAATCTCATTGAATGCATCCGCAACAACGGGCGAGATTACAAGATCGCCGGTTTTGTTATTGTAAGTATTTTTGCGAAGTTCTTCCTGTAATAACACTTTCAACATCGCCTGATCTTCTGCGGGAATTTTTTCATAAGGCTGATTGAATCGCTTTTGTGAGTAAACATTTAAAATGTAAATGGCTTCACGATGCAGCCAGTCAGCAGACCAATCCGGAGCGACATAAGAACCGTGACCCCAGATGGTGCCAAGTTCCTGCCCACCTATTGATTGCCAAACATTCATTCCATCTTTTATTTCCTGACCCGTTAAAACAACTTTCCCGTCCTCTGTTATAACGCGTTCCGGAATCGGCGGTGCAACATTATAGATTTCGCTGCCAAGATAAATTAATCCGGTAAAAGAGATGACGATTACCGCAATTAAGCTAAACCATAATTTTTTGTAACTCATTTTTAATTCCTTTTTAATAAATTATTCTTTTAACAGCTCCGTACAAGGAGAGATGACATCTCTTTTCATTAATTTTTTATTTGTTCGCCGAATAAAGATTCTTCTAGCTTAATAGCTTTAGGAAAAAGAATATTATTTTCAAGGTGAACGTGCATGTGAAGGTCTTCTTCAAACTCTTTTAATTCTTTAAAAGAGATTTTATAAGTCTCGCATGCATCCGTCGGAGGAGTATAATTATTTGTAAGATTTCTTATCTCAGACATTCCATCACCAGCAGATTGATGTTCGGTTTCCATCATTGCAATTGGATTTTTTATTGTTCCGAAATATGGTGTGCCTTCCCCGCTCCCATTGTTCGATAATCCAACAAGTCTAATAATATGAGGAAAAAGAATTTTTTCTTCCTTCATCATATGATGTTTCATTTCAACGTTTATAGAAGTGAAAATCGCTGCAATTTTTTTTGTTTCAGGATGTCTTTCTTCGTGCACAGATACCACCTTCTGTGTATGAGCCAATATTACAGGAAGCATCCTGTTTACGTAGCTGTGATGATTATTAATAATATAAGAAATCAGGAAATCGAGTTCCCAATCATCAGGTTTTATTTCTTCTTTTGTTTCAGACGAACTCTGGCTTTTAATTTCATTAATAATATTTTCAGAGTCAACTCCTTTCTCAGTACAAGCATCAGCAAGAGTTTTTTTCCCATTGCAGCAAAAATCCAGGTTATATTTCTCAAAAATTGCTGCGGTGTGAAAGTTATCTTTCACTATTTCAGATAATGTGATATTTGCAAGTTCATAGTTTTCAGTTAACATTTCTTTACTCCTTCTTGTTAAAAGAGATGACATCTTTTCTTAAAGATTCATCTCTAAGTTTCTTATTTTATTTTGTTTTTTATTCTATTTGATTTTTCTTTTATTCGTACATTCGCTTTTTCATTAAACTTCTTTACTGCTTCCGTTCCTGTAGGATGACCATAGCTGTTCATATTCTGATAATGTATTAAGTATTCTTCTTTTGAAATTTTATTGTCCCAGTTCCCCGTAAACATTCCTATTCCGGTTACAATCAGAAAGATTGAAACTATAGCTATCGCTGCATACCTTTTGTTGATTTTCTTTTTAACAGGAATAATTGTCTTCAGTTCAAGTGTATCCGCTACGGGGCAAGCATCAACGCAACTAAAACAGGATGTACACTCATCTGATAAGACTGTTTTTACTTTATCCACTTTTATAAATGAAGGACAGGCTTTGTTGCAAAGACCGCAGTCAATACAACTTACAGGATTTCTTTTGACTTTTGTCGGACTGAGAAAATTAAGTAAACCAAGTAAAGCACCGTAAGGACAAAGATACCTGCACCAGAAATTTCTTATAACAATTGAAAGCAGGAATAATACTGAAATCACTATCAGAGCTAATCTTGAAATATCGGCAAAGAAAAAGTACATTTTAATATCTGAAACAAGATTGTAAGGACTATCGAGAAAGGACTTTACTGCAATCGTATTCATCATAAAAAAAACTGTATAGAAAAGAAACCCAAGCAATAAATATTTGATGCTTCTTAAAGGATAATCTAAGAACTTCGGAAGTTTAATTTTTCTCTTAAAAATCTTTTCGCCAAAATCACCAATAAGTTCCGAGATAAAACCGATAGGACATAGCCAACTGCAAAATGATTTTCCGACAACAAGCGACATTAGAACTATTGCAAAAAATATGAACATTCCTGCCGGATGTGCCGGATGAATTTGTCCAGTTGTAACAAACAAATAAAAACTCATCATCGAGCTTATTGGAAGAAATCCTTCAACTCCCGGAGGTCTGTGATAAAAATTCGCTGTCCCTCCTGATTCCAAGTAATGAACGAACAAATACATCTCAACGCCAATCCATACACAAAGTAAAGCAAAAAGAATTTGAACAATAAATCTGTATTTCTGAATTGGCTTTTCCCTGTTTCTTATTATTTTCTTTTTAGTTCTCATATTCGGATAATTTTATCTGATTTATAGTTAAAAAAATACTTAAATAGCTGCTACCTTCTTTAAAGTTTTTTCTCTGAAAGTATCAATTGTATCTTCACTAAGCATGTTGTAAGCTTGCGTTCGAAGTATTCCCCATTTTTCATGTAAGGGACATGGATTTGTAGGACTGCAGGTTGGAAATCCGAGAACACAATTATTAAAAATATCTAACCCATCAATCGAGGCAACTATATCAATTAATTTTATTTTTTTATGATCGCGGGCAAGAGAAAATCCTCCAGACTTCCCTTTTTTTGAAGCAACAATTCCACTCTCCGTTAAGCTTTGTAATATTTTAGAAACAAACTCTTTGGGAATAGAAAGTTTCTTTGCAATATCCTCGGCAGAGACGACCGCACCTTTATCATAAGTCGATAACTGAAGCACTGCTTGTAAACCGTATTCACATTTTTTCGAAAATATAACTGTCATTATCGTAGCCTATCATAATCAGATTATTTTATCTGATTAAAGATAGATATTATAGATTTATTTGTCAATACCTTTAAGAAAATTTTTTCAAAAAAACTGTTGTTTATCAATTCTTTAAAACAAAAAAAGCCTTCCAATAACTGAAAGGCTTTTTCATCTTCAAAATTTTGTTTTTTCCTAATTGCCTCTAACGTTCTTCATGCCGTTAATATGTTTTTCTTTATCTATAATATTTCCGTCAGCGTCAACGATTCCTATATGGCAACCAACATTACCGCAATTACTTATTGCCGAAGGTATATGACCTTTAGGTGGAAGATCATGGCAAGTGCCACAAGCATCTTGCGTATCATCAACTTTATTAAAAACTACATCTACATTGTTGCCAACCATTTTATCCGCTGTATACATAAATTGTAAATCGGATGAATCTTTTAAGAATTCAAAATTACCGTGACAATAAGTATTTGAACATGTCCCCGTCGAATGATCGTAGCTGGCATTGGATGCAATGTTTGCTGTAGCAAGATTACTGAACATAACTTCTGCAGGTAAATCTGAGTCTATATGTCCGGCATCTAAATAATTATTAGGAACCTTATGGCAGGTTGAACATTCTAAATTACTACTCAAATCATTTGCATACAGATGCTGATAATGTGCACCAACACCTAAAGAGTTGGTACTAGTATTTCCGCTTACATCTCTCGGTGGTGCAATCATATTTGGATCATCAAAATTACCATGACAGGTGTTGCAAGCTTCAGGTCCATTAGATTGTGTATGACATTTAAGACAGCTTTCACCTGCTGTTCCTCCTTTATAATCCGATCCATGACATCTTATACAGGAACTGAAACTCCAGCCGTTACTGCGTATTAAATTACCATGAAAGTCAGGTGAACTTTTATCAAGTATCCCTGTTTTATGAATAGTGAGTTCCGGCGCTTTAGTTGGAGGCGGCTCAACAAGATCACTGCAGCTTGTTAATAATACTGCTAATGAAATCAGCATTAATATTGAGTAGATTAATTTCATTTTAGTCCAATGATAATCTTAATTTATTAATGAGTATGACAATAATTGCAAAATCCATCTGTCTTCTGAGACATTGGTGATGCACTTGTATGACAATTATAACATATAGATCCCGCGTTCTCATGCCAATCGCCATGGTCATCTCTCATAAATCTGGTAGTATGTGTTTTGGGATCTGTATTCTTAATTCCATCACTGTCTAAATGGCATTTAATACAAGTCGGATCGGAACCTTGCACATCATGGCATGCTGCACAATTTTCAATATCTCTCCTTGCTAAAATTGCATGTTCGCCTCCGCCGCTGCCAACTCCCATTGTCGTAAAGTCAGCTTTTAGATGAGACATTGGAGCTACACCACCTAATGAAAAATCAGCTGCATCTGATTGATGACAATTTGCACAGAAAGTTTCTACCTGGTGACACGACTGGCATTCAGTCATTTTAAGATTTGCATCAATACCATGATTAAATCTGTAACCGGGTTCGTGTACTCTACTTATAATCTGCTGTTTATGTCCATCTATAGATTGACTCGGCATATATGGTTGATAAAAATCATCCGGCGTATTTTTTTCTGTAATAGTATTCGTAGAAACGTGGCATTCTTCGCAGGTAGAATTATCGTGACACATTGTACAATTTGCGTTAGCTGCCTGTGCAAGAAATTTATGATTGTGCATAAAATCTGCGGTACTATGATTTTCCGGAATCAGGCCTGCAGTTGAAATATGACAACTTTCGCAAAAGTTGGGACCGGCACCTTCGGGACTGTGACAGCTTGCGCATTTTTCCATAGGAGGAAACTTTTGTTCTGCTTCATCACTATACTTTATTTTTGTAAAATCTTTATGACAGTCTTTACATTCAAGACCTTTTGCAAGGTGATCTTTATGATTAAAGATTATTTCTGATTTATCCTGGATCAGCGGTTCATACACTTCATTTTTATGACAGGTTTTGCAATTTTTGTCATCATCAACATCATGACAATTTCCGCAATCATTATGATCGGGTAGCAAGCGATCATTTAATGAAGTACTTTCTGGCACCTTGGAATGGCAATCGGCACATTCCGCTTTATCAGCATGAAAAGAATGCGAAAAATTAATAAGATCTCTGTTACTCTTGGTATTTTCGTCCGTTGCCTGGCTATCGAAGGCTGTAAGAACCAGAAATAAAATTGCACTAAACGAAACAATTAAATGAATATACTTTTCTTTCATAGCTTAAATTTTCTGAAAGTTTACGTTGAACCAGAAATTTAATTTTAAAAACAAACGGAAATCATCATTATAGATTTTATTATGTAGATACTGTCCCTGGGCATCAAACGATAATGTTCTCAACGGACGGTAGTTTAATCCTAATAATACTGTAACCATATTATTTAGAACATCATCAGACGATAATTTATAATTTGTATATGCAAGACTTAAATTTGGAGTTAAAAGACCCTCACAAATTGTTTTTGCCGTATAAATCGAAAGTGAATTCAGTTCACCTGCATAACCAAAAGTTTTTCTTCCCATAAAAGTTCCCCACGGAGTAGATAGTCCCAATGATACTCTTTGAGAACTTTCATCAGTATAAATAACATTACCGATTTTACCAATGACTTTATATGTTTTGTCAATAGCATAGTCGGCGCCGACTTCAATTTCCTGGGAATTCTGAAAATCAAAAACAGAGAGAATAGAATTATATCTTATTTTCGGCTGACGGAAGTTGTAATAAGCATCAATTCCCAAATTTTCAATTTCCTCGTAACGCCCATCTATTTCAAACTCAGAAGCGGTGTTATAATTTAAATCATAATCAAATTTCGTATCTAATCTGAATGTCTTTGGTTCATAATAAGATGCCTCGGCACTAAGATACTGGTACTGTTCCGAGTTGTTATCTATTATATAGTTGGGATTTGTTTCTAAATCAGGAGTTAATCTTGTTGTTGTATAGGAAACTGTCTTAAAATTTTGATTAAAGTATTTAAGAGCTAATCTGGAATTTTGATCAGGATAATAAGTAATCTTTCCACCGGCAACAAAATCATTGCTTAAATCATCAGTGAAATTAAGTTTTTGATACGCCGGAACATTGCCGCCATAATATCCATTTACATCGAAGCCTGCATACTTAAAACCGAGAGTCATACCATCAAAAACTCCGCCGCCGATACCACTGAAAAGAGGCTGCCTTCCAAGTTTAAAGTATACAACATCAAAGAGATTTTTTACATCTACATATAGATTATAAAATCTTAATCTCGGATCGTATGTTTGACTCTGGCTAACATCTCCTTCCAAATTCATATAACTTTTTAACGATACATTGTCTTTTCCAAATGTAAGATACAACATCTGGTATGTGCGCGCATAAGTATTAGAATTATTAACTGTGTCGAAACGTTCAAATGAATAAACTGCGCTGGTAAAACGACCGTTGAGATTTTGAGGGAACAGATAAGTTGTGAGTCCGATAAAGAGACTTACAATGAATAGTAATTTTTTCATCCCATATACTTCAGAATAATGAATTAATTATTGGGGTTTAATATCTTCAATCTTTCTTTTTGAACTGCAAAATTATCAAGCCGGTCAACAAAATTTTATTTAAAACAACCAAAACTATAAAATTAATTTCCTCAGCAAAGTGAAAGCTCCCCGGTAATCGTAAATCTGCCGGGGAGCTCTCCTCTGAATAACTTTACTTGAGTAATAACATTTTCTTTACCTGAACAAATTTATCTGTACTCAGTCTGTAGAAGTAAATTCCAGATGAATAGTTCGAGGCATTCCATTGTACTGAATATGTACCTGGTGATTTTTCACCACTGTATAATTGCTCTATCTGTTTTCCTAATGCATCGTAAATCGTAAGCGTTACAGTTGAAAATTCAGGTATGGTATATTCAATTGTAGTTGATGGGTTGAATGGGTTTGGATAATTCTGAGATAATTTATATTCCTCAGGCATATTGTCCTTAGGATAATCTACAGCAACAACACCACCAAGAAGTTCAATTGAAGCTTTTAATAAAGCAACAGTGAAAGCCGGGTTATGAATACCCCAACTTCTATCTTGTACAATCCAGAAATACACATAAGCACCCTTTAAAATTGCTGGTGTTAATGTACTATCGCCTGGAGTTAACGTAACATCACCACTTGCGTTCTGTGGTAATAACGCAGCTAGTTTATCTACTAAGCCTTTCACTTCTACCTGGAGACCCTCTTCTACACCGTTTCCGTCAAGGTCCGCATTACCATTGATATAATATTTTTTGTCTTTGAAAGAAGTACCGATATCACCATGGCAAGGCGCACAAGCACCAACATTATCATGCCCTTCAGCATCATTCATATTCCATGAGTGTCCGCCGACGAGATTGGGTTCATTATTAGCATCGAGTGCAGGACCAGCCATATGACAATTAACACAAGCATTGGTATGATCTTCTCCTGGAAGTACAGCTACAGCATGAGGTGAGCTTGGAAATTTAATACCAAAATTGGGAGCGTTCACACCTAATAGCAAATCAGCTTCAGGACCATGATGAGCTCCATAATGGGAACTGGCATTGTCAGGGTTTTCTGCATATGTAGAGGCTTGGACACGACTTCTGTGGCATTGCATACAAAGGGCACCGGTACCATACTTTTCAAAAGTGACCGGCGTACCGTCTCCAAGTGTTGTAACATCTGCATATCTTAATTGATGTTCGTTTGTAGCATCATGCGGATCGTGACAAACAGCACATGTGTGCGTAGTTGGTTGAGGAATTATAGTTGTGGCTGCCGGTGCTCCGTTTGCATCAAGAGGTCTTCCCTCTTTAACCCACTCAACGAATCCTGCACCACTATGGCATGGCGAACAACCACTTCTACCGCCAGCAGTACCAAGGTAAGTTCCTTTAGCATGTCCACCTTCAAAACCACGTCCGTCAAATTCAGAAGCGTCTTCGCCTGAATGCTTCCACTGATCCGGTATAACATAATGAGTCCCTGAATCATGGCAGTATGCACAAACATCTGCCGATAAAGAAAAGGTCATTCGCGAATCATTGATCAAACCGTTATGTCCGCTCGCCGGTCCATGGCAACTTTCACACTGAACACTTCCTCTTTGCATTGCATCAGGATAAACCGTAACGAGTGAATCGTAAACACCGGTATGCATGGAGCTGGGATATACAAAAGGAAAATCATCAAAGCCATTGTTACTTGCACCAGCATCGTTACCTGTAGTATGGCACTGAAGACAAGTTGAACTAAAGTGGCTGCTTAAAACTCCATCCAACCCATTTTTCAGGGTAGTTGCGTGATGGGTGCCGGACCATTTGTCATAATATAAATAGGAAGATATAATATCACTGTTATGACAGTTAATACAATTCGGAGGAGTACTGTTTACTCCTAAATACAAAGCAGAGTTAATAACTAAAGTATCTGCCATCGCACCGCTTGTAACAGAAATTTTATACGTACCAACTGAATCGGGAATTAATGATATCATCTGGTTGGATGTATCAACATCTTTTGTCGCACCAAAAGCAGCAGCCGAGCCTGCAGGTTTTTCAAGTATTGTCCATACAGGACTTGTCAGATGACCACCACTGACTGATGCTTTGAAATAAATTTTTGTACCTCTTCCAACATTCAATAATCCGTTGTACCTGTTGGTGAAATAATGATCGACACTGTCTCTTGCGACATCACGCAGGGAAACGCCATAAGTATTTAATGAAAGTGTCTGAGCGATTGCCCCAGGAAACGAAAATATTGTTATTAGAATGAGTAAAAGAAAAAATCTTTTCATACTGTTTTACTCCTTAGTTCTTAAGTTTGGTCCCAAACTTTTTAATAATGAATTCATTGTTTTGAAGAACTTTGTTTCTTTAAGAATCAGATTTTGCGCATCAATAATTGCTTTAAAGAAATCATTCACTACTATAAAATAATAGTAATTCAATACTGTACGCTGACAACTAAAATGCCAGAATTTAATATCTATAAATTATTGTTTGAGAGTTTAGACATTTCGTTTTTTTAGGATTTTTGAACAATTACAAGTTGAACTCCCCTGTTCATTTACTCGTGATTTCTCATTTTCAGGAATAGAGAAAAATCCATTCCCTAAGTAGAGAGTTGATAACTAAAAAGATTTGTTATATTAAGAATGGATCAGACTTATTCTAGTGTGATAACAATTACAAAAAATTGAAGCTGCTCATTGGGCGGCTTATTTTATTTCTAAATATGCAATAAAAAATCTTTTTGACCTCTCCTTCACCCTCTCCTTACTAAGGAGAGGGACGGGGTGAGGTAATTATAAAACTAATTCCTGGAACGGGCTTCGCTAACAAGAATACTTTTACCTTTAACATCAACAGCTTTTAGTTTCTGTATAGCTTCCTGTGCCTCAGCTGATGCAGGCATATCAATAAATCCATAACCTTTTGAGAGGTTGCTGGAATATTTAATAATACTAACACTTTTAACTTTCCCGAACTGCGAGAAGAGATTCCTGAGATCATCTTCTGTTGTATCTAATGAGAGATTACCGACATGTATATTCATCACACAACTCTTTTCTTTAATTTATACTTTAACAAACCTGTTAAACAAATCTTACACATTATAGGAAACTAAAATCAAGTTAAGGTATATAATGGTGAGTTACTAATGAAAAGGAATGCGAAATTCAAGATGATTTTTAATTGATTGTCACACCGAGCCTTTCGAAGATTACAGATACTCAAAATAAACTTATAATCACATTTTGAATGTTATATCATATTTAATAATATTGTAACGGGAAATTTCATCCCTCAAATTAATAGGAATTTTAATATGAATCTAATTCCACTAGGACTAAGACATGCTTTAGAAACCGGTGAATGCATTTTATTCATCGGCGCTGGCATTGGTAAAAATGTTAAAAATAAAAAGGCCGATCATGCACCAGTAGCCAATGAATTATCTAAAGAATTAATTGAACATTTCAATTTAGGTATTGACCAAAATACATCCCTTGCTGAAGTTGCAGAAATAATCGAGATTAGAAAAGGTCGAAAGGATTTAGAAAATTATATAAAAATTAGATTATCCGACTTAGAGCCCGATGATAATCTTAAATCGCTATTAAGTCTAAGATGGAAAGGCATTTATACTACTAATTATGATTATATAATACAAAGGACTTATGAACTTTTGGAAAGTCCTCTTCAAAATCCAGTTACAATATCGGCAACTTCCGAGTTAAAAAGTTATGAGCCTTTTTATGAGGTCCCTATTTATCATTTACATGGAACTCTATTTGGGATATCCGATCCCAAAATAATTATTACACTTGATGATTATGCAAGATTTCAAAGAACCGCGTAAAATGCTTTTCTAAATATTAAAAAAAGATTTTGCGACATCTACAGTTTTATACGTTAGATATTCAAATAAAGATTCAAACTGGAGAACTGTTTTTGATGAAATTAAAACAGAATTTTATCCATCTAAACTTCCTCCTTCTTATAGAATAACGCCTGATAAAGATGAAGTTGCTACCGAAATTCTGAAGGCTTCTGGAATCGAAACAATAAATATTACTCTTGAAGAGTTTTGTACTGCTGCTAAAATGGAGTTAACAAATGTTAAAATTGATAATGAAAGTCTATCCAAAATTAAGGAAAAAATTCCGAAAGATTTATTGGAAGCCTTTGGAAGGAATCCTTCTCCTGTTATAAGATTATTGAAATCATAGACTTATGTAAACCAAACTGACTTTCATATATCTTCTAATCTAAAACTATTCTTAAATGGAGATAGACCAAATTGGGCGTTAATAGCAAACCGTGAATATTTTGAGAGAGATGTTGAAGAGCAAGTCTATGATTCAATCATAGATTATTTGACTAGTACTTCCTCATATCCAACAATTCAAATAATTCTGGGCTCAGCTGGTTATGGTATAACAACATTACTTATGACCTTAGCCACTAAACTAACAAATGATAGGTTGGATCTATTTTTATGCATATAGAAGGGTCACAATTTCTAGAAGGTGACATAGAATATGCTTCTTCACTTTTTGAAGATAAGCCAATTTTTTTTATTGATAATGCCGCAGATCACGTAGAGCAAATAAACTCAGTTCTTCAAAGATTTAAAAGAAAGTGATAAGAGCGGATTATTTATCCTAGGCGAAAGGATAAATGAATGGAAGCAGAAGCGAGGTAAATTAATTGGAAAAGAATTTGAAGTAGGAGATTTAAGCGACCCAGAGATAGTTAGGTTAATTAGTTTCCTTGAAAAAAATGGTTACTTAAATCAGTTAGAAAATCTTCCTCAAGATTTGAGAATATCTACTATTCGGGGAAAGCATAACAAACAATTACTCGTAGTTATGAAAGAAGCAACCGAGGGAAAGAGTTTTGATGCAATCCTTGAAGATGAATTCAGAGGAATGGATGGAGATTTAGCAAAAAAACTTTATTTAACGGTTTGTTGTTTCTATCAGCATGGAGCATTAGTTAGAGATAAATTACTCGCAGATTTATTGAATAAAAATTTGGTAGAAATGTATAAAGAAACTACTGATAGCACAGAAGGTATTGTTATTTATGATGAACTTGACCCAAATGAAGGTTTGTTTGCAGCTAGAGCGCGCCATAGATTAAGAGCTGCCATCGTTTGGGAGCGGTGCGGAAGCTTTTCAGACAGAGACACTGTAATACAGACAATTTTAGATTCATTAAATTTAGCCTACGAATTAGATCGAGTGGCTTTTGAAGATTTTATAAAATCAGATAGAATTGTAGATAGTATTTCGACTTTTGAAGGCAAAACAAAATTTTTTGAAACAGCATGCAGAAAGGATCCTTCCAACTCATATGTTAGACAACATTATGCAAGAATGCTTGATCGCACAGAGAAATATGAATTAGCTATAAGTCAAATTGATGAGGCAATTAAGTTAACCCCAAAAGCAAGAATTTTGTATCACACAAAAGGAAAAATCCTTTCTGATTTAGCAATCAAAACAGAAAGTCAGGAAATAGCAAGAAGAAGATTTATTCAGAGTGAATCAAATTTTAAAACAGCTATAAGTATGTATGAAAAAGATGAATACTCCTATTATGGACTCATCGAATTATATTTTGAATGGGCAAAAAAAGTAAAAGATAATCAAGAAAGGGTTGACTATATATCAAAAGCCGAAGAAGTAATAAGTGAAGGAATGAAAAAAGTAAAATATCGTGAAGGTTTGTGGATAATATCATCTAATATTCAAGAATACTTAGGAGATCCAGGGTATTTAGAAGCCTTAGAAAAAGCAGTTAAAGACAATCCATCTAGTATCTATGCTAGATATTGTCTTGGACATACATATAGAAAATTAGGACAGGTTGATAAATCAAAAGAAACTTTATATCCAATAATAAAAAATCACATCGAAGAATATCGAGCTTTTATTGAATACGCTTTGGCTCTAATTGAAAATAATGAACCCCCAAAGTCAGCTATTGCAATTTTAGAAATCAGCACTCTCTATGGCTTTAGCGATGCAAAATTTATAGCTCTTCTTGGGGCCTCCAGGTGTTAGATGGAAAGTTATCGAACGCTGCTAAAACTTTTGAAGAGCACCTAAAGCATCCTTTTTCGGCTCAAGAGTTAAACACTATTTTTTTTAGGCCAAAAAATAAAGATGGGACATTGCTTCGAACACAAGGGAAAGTAGTTAAAGTTGGTGCTGATATTTCCAATAAGTAAAAAGTTAAATTTCTCATCATTCACAAATTTAACTTCAGGAGGTATCAAATGTATTATACAGGTATCGATCTTCATAAATTTACTTCTTACTTAACCACTGTTGATTCTTCAGGAGTCATCGTTAAACAGGAAAACCTCAAGAACGTAGCCCATAACTTTATTCAATATTTCAATTCAATACCAGGAGAACACAAAACCACAGTTGAATCAACAATGACCTGGTACTGGTTAAATGATCTTCTTACTTCAATCAACATTCCTCTTGTACTTGCTCACGCTAAATATGTTAAAGCCATTGCTTATGCAAAAGTGAAAACCGATAAAGTAGACTCTCACACTCTTGCTCAACTACTCCGATTAAACTTTATTCCTGTTGCTCATAAAATCTCTAATGATAATCGGCTACTTCGTGATGCTCTTCGTGCAAGACTTAAAATAGTCCAGAGACATACTTCAGTAACTAACTCAATGCAGCTTCTGCTTGCAAAGTATAACTATGATTCTCCAACTCAACTATCCGGCATTCCTAAGTTTCAGTATGAGCAACTATCTGAAGTTGAAGAACTGCTTAATGAACAAATGCTCGATCTTGAAAAGCAGCTCTATCCTTTTCTTATCCCTAACGATGATATTCAACGTCTGCTCTGGATACCTGGGATAGGGAAGATGAATGCTTTTACTATTCTTCTCGAAGTTGATGACATCAATCGTTTTCCTGATGTTAAAAATTTCTTTTCCTATTGCCGTCTTGACTCCTTCTGCCCGCAACTCCGGTGGTAAATCAAAACAACGGTCCTCTAAAGATGGTAATAAATATCTTAAAGAGTGTTTTCTACAGATGCTGCCATTCACGCTCTGCAATACTACCCTGTTATCCATAAATATCATAACTCTTTACTTCATAAAAAAAATAAATTCAGTAGCAAAAACTATTATTGCTAAACAAATAGCTCGAGTTGTTTTTTTTATTCTTAAAATATAAATCTGACTTTAACAACAAATTTAAAGGTCAAAGAATTAGAGCATACTAAGTCTTTACAATGGCCGCGTATTACAAGCCCGTGCGCATAACTAGTGCCTTAGCCGTACTCGTGCCGCTGGATTGGGAAGTAATGCGCTTGCCTATTAAATATCTGGAATCGTCCCGATTTTTTTATCGGGATAACTATCACTTGTTGTGATAGTAAGTCCCTAAAGAGGTTTGGTTTGCCTTGTGCATCCCTATTGATATTAAGGCATTAGTTGTTGTTTAAGTAAGAATTTTTGTAGATCAAATTTTCAAAGAACTAACTTTTTAACAGATCGATTAGGTGCAAAATATTTTCTTTCACCTTATTGACTTTTTACTTATTAAAGAGGTTATGCGCTTGTGGAAAGCTCAAATTTTCCTACCCTTCTTTGCCCAGGTTCAAAATTTAATGGTTTATTATTGAAAGAGGGAATGAAAATTTCTTTTGAAGTTACATTTTGTGCCAAAGGTGTAATAGCAGATAAACCAATAGCCGTTTAGGATTATTTCGAAAACGGCTAATGATACATATAATAAAAAAGTGTCTATAAGTTTCTCAACTATCGACACGAATTAATATCGTAATTTGATTTACTTTTCTTTATTCATCATCATCCAGTTTTCATCACTCTTTTTGATATTTCCCATAATATCTTTCTCCCATTTCATTTTAATATCTTTATTTGTTATTAAGTAAAGTTTTCCATCTACAATTTTCCAGGCTGTAGGGTCAGTTGTGCCGCAAGCTTCATGAGCAACTCCGTAAGCACAAAAGCCGCCGTACTGCGGTGCATATTTATCCGGGTTTTCTTTAAACATTTTAAGATGGTCTGCATTTGCGAAATGCCATTCTGCATCATTCCATTTATAAGAATAATCTGATTTTCCCATTTCAGCTTTTCCATCAGTAAAGTAAGCGACAGCGTCATAACCTTTTATTGCAACGCCGTTCATATCCTTATCTACCCGCTTCATCATCATATCGTTATGCATCATACCTTTGTCCATCATCTTACCTCCCATTTTATCGTTCCTCATATTACTATTCATAGAATCTTTATTCATCATTTCACTTCCCATATTATCTTTGTCCATCTTCTTGTCATTCATCATTTTTTCCTGGGCAAAGGAAAACTGGGTTACGAAAAGCAAAGAAAGAAAAACTATCGGCAAAATTTTTAAGTATTTCATTTTAGAACTCCTTTTTTTTAATTGTTGTTACAGGAGTTAAAATAGAATTGAAATGTAACGATAGTTTCACGAAAGGCTAACACTTTGGTTTAAATAATCCCCTCTGAAAGAGGGGTGTCCCGATTTATCGGGACGGGGTGTATAATTACCATTGAATAAAATTATTTTTTATCTTGTCTTTATGAAAACTCCCAACTACCTATACTACAATCCGGCATTAAAAGATAAAGCAAGAAAACTTAGAAATAACAGTACACTTGCGGAAGTCCTTTTATGGAATGAAATCAAGAAGAAAAAATTAAAAGGATATGACTTTCACAGGCAAAAACCGATTGATAATTATATAGTTGATTTTTTTTGTTTCAAACTGATGCTTGCTATAGAGATTGACGGAATAAGTCATGCAACAAAAGTAGAAGAGGATGAAATAAGACAAAAGAAATTAGAAAGCTTTGGAATAAGATTTTTAAGATTTGATGATTACCAGGTTAAGATGGATATGGAGAGTGTTATAAAGACAATTGAGAAATGGATAGAAAAAAATCATTAATACACACCCCGACCCGACTTCGTCAGGTCACCCCTCTTTTTAGAGGGGAATAATCCCTAATTCTAATCCTCTAAAACGGATTCAGAATAACTACTTACACAACTTCTTTAATCTCGACCTGTCTTTTGTTTGCTTCTACAACTGCAATAGCAGCCATATTGACTATGTCATCAACCGTAGCGCCACGCTGCAGTACATGAATCGGTTTTGCCATTCCCATTAAAACAGGACCAATAACTGTTGCCTGCCCAATTCGCGCCATTAACTTGTAAGCAATATTACCGGAATTAAGATCCGGGAATATCAAAGTATTTGCGCCGCCTTTAAGATTGCTGAACGGAAAATCGTGTTCAAGAATATCAGGCATAACCGCTGTATCTGCCTGCATCTCACCATCAACAATTAAATCCGGCTGCAGATTTTTAACTATGTCTACAGCTTGTTTAACTTTCTGAGATTCAGGATATTTTGAACTTCCAAAGTTGCTAAATGAAAGCATTGCGACTTTAGGAACGATATCGAATTCTTTAACTTTTTCAGCAGCAGTTATCGCAATCTGTGCAAGCTCTTCGGGATTTGGATTAACATTAACAGTTGTATCTGCGAAGAAATAAACTTCTTTCTTCGTTACAATTAAATAAAGCCCTGAGACAATCTTCAATCCTTTTCTTACACCAACACATTCAAGTGCCGGTCTTATTGTCTCCGGGTAATGAGTTGTTAACCCGCTTATGAGAGCATCTGCATTTCCCTGTTTAACCATCATTGAACCGAAATAAATTCTTTTTTTCATCAGTTTTTTTGCCAAAGAAAGTGTTACTCCTTTTCTTCGCCTTCTTTCGTAAAACTCAATTGCATAATGAACAGCTTCTTCACTTTTATATGGATCTTTTATTTCAAACTCCGCCTGGTCGTATCCAAGGCTCTTTATCATTTTTTTGATATTTATTTCATTACCAAGCAGAACAGGATAAGCTATTTTTTCTTTTCTTGCTACGTGAGCTGCTCTTATTATTTTTTCTTCCTCTCCTTCAGGGAATACGACTTTTTTCGGATTCTTCTGAGCTTTATGAATCATTACTCTAACAACTTCTTTTGAAAGACCAAGACGTTCCTTCAATTCTTCTATATAAGTATTCCAATCAGTTATCTTTAATTTTGCCACACCTGTTTCAATCGCAGCTTTAGCAACTGCCGGCGCAACATACCAGAGCACTCTCGGATCAAAAGGCTTTGGAATTATATACTCTCTACCAAATGAAAAATCTTTTCCGCCATAAGCATTAATAACTATTTCCGGAATTTTTTCTTTAGCAAGAGTTGCCAAAGCTTTAACCGCAGCCATTTTCATTTCTTCATTAATTGCAGTTGCTCTTACATCAAGAGCACCACGGAAGATAAATGGAAAGCCCAGAACATTGTTTACCTGGTTTGGGTAATCGCTTCTTCCGGTTGCCATAATCAAATCAGTTCTTACAGACATTGCATCATCATAAGTAATTTCAGGATCAGGATTCGCCATAGCAAAGACAATAGGGTTATCAGCCATTACTTTGATCATTCCTTTAGATACAACACCACCTTTGGACAACCCTACAAAAACATCAGCACCGGTAAATGCTTCAATAAGTGATTTGTATTTCTTATCAGTAGCAAATTCCATCTTGTATTTATTGAGATCTGTTCTATCTTTTGTAAGACATCCTTTTGAATCGAACATTGTTATATTTTCTCTTTTTGCACCTGCAGTCACATACATTTTACTGCATGATATTGCCGAAGCCCCGGCTCCGTTAACAACAATTCTTACTTCAGAAAGTTTTTTGCCCGCAACTTCAACAGCATTTATTAAAGCTGCACAGGAAATTATCGCTGTTCCATGCTGATCATCATGAAAAACAGGAATATTCATTGTTTGCTTAAGTGTTTCTTCAATCTCAAAGCATTCCGGCGCTTTAATGTCTTCAAGATTGATTCCGCCAAAAGTAGGCTCCAAAAGCTGAACAACTTTAATGATTTCTTTAGGATCTTTACTTTTAAGTTCGATATCAAATACATCTATATCAGCAAATCTTTTAAATAGGATTCCTTTTCCTTCCATAACAGGTTTACCTGCTAAGGGACCAATATCACCAAGTCCTAATACCGCAGTTCCATTTGAAACTACTCCAACCAGGTTCCCTTTTGCAGTATATTTGTAAACATCATCTTCATTTTTCTCAATCATCCTGCAAGGTTCCGCTACTCCAGGTGTATATGCCAGAGATAAATCGCGTGAGGTTAAGCATGGTTTTGTAGCGACAACTTCAATCTTTACCTTTCCTTCCCATGCTATGATATTCAAGTGCTTCTTCCAAATACTTTTTCATTTTTATTTTTTACGCTCCTAAGTCATCTGCTAAGACAACTTAATTTAAATTTATTTTTAAGTTTTAAGTTACATAAATGAATTACTAAATCTTATTATTTCTTCTCAGCCTTAAGCTTATTTCTTGAATAAATAATTGAAAGTAAAATAAGTACTATACCCAAAATCAAAAAAGATACTATTTTATAAGTTGAACTTGAACTGCTTATACCGATAATAAAAACGTATCCCACAGTCAATCCTAATGTTAAAAGAGCCATCCATCGATACTTTTTATTATGCAAAAGTAAACTTAAAACATAATAAATTATTGCAACGCCAATCCAGGAAACACTTGCCCAACCTTCAGGCATTGCGTGGTATAATGCATATGGAATTATTACAAGTGCTGTAAGCAGGTATGCGTTGCGCATTTGCTCTGTTTTTAATTCCAGCCTGTCTTTTTTCCAGTTCAATATTCTTGCGCTTAATAAAGCGACAATTCCAAAACTTAAACTAATGCCGCTGATTTTACCTTCCGTTACAATGTAGGCGATAAAAATCATAACATAAATAATAAAGTTTGCCAGAATAATAAATTTAGATTTGAACCATACTGCCGTTGAAATCACTATAATGCTTTGCCAGCACAACAAAGTGAAATAA
This sequence comes from uncultured Ignavibacteria bacterium, assembly GCA_963792755.1. GTDB lineage: Bacteria > Bacteroidota > Ignavibacteria > Ignavibacteriales > Ignavibacteriaceae > RBG-16-34-14. The sequence continues at coordinate 350,191 of CAWBXQ010000009.1, read as the reverse complement.
TCAGGCTCTTTAACCTGCAAAACAATTGCCACCGTTAAAGCAAAATAACCCAGCATTGCATAAATAAAAGTTGAGTACTTGCTTTTTTCTTTTACCCAGAAAACTGTTGCATAGATCAGGAAAGTTATTGAAGCAAGCAAATGATAAATAGCAGCGGATTCATATTTTGATAATATTGAAATAAGAAAAAATAGTCCGTAACATCCGGCGGCATTCAAAACCGTACTATAAATCACCGCAGTATCTTCTCTTACCGGTTCTTTACGGAGACGTATTCCGGTTGTAAATACAACCGAATAAAGTCAATAAAAACAATAAGTTTATTACTGGTTCTGAATTTATTTTAAGTTCATTACCTAAAACAGGATTATTTATGAACCAAACTAAATGAGTGAAATATGTAAAAAAGATTCCGAAAAATACGAAAGCATACCAGTTGGTTTTCAGGGAGAAATAAACCGACAAGACAGACATTAAAATTAGCAGACAAAAAATTGCATATGGATTTTCGCTAACGATAGCGGTCACATAACCAAAAAACATGCTTAAGAGAATTAAATAATTAGATTCTCTTTTAACTGCTATCCATAGACTAATAACAACAGCAATTATTAATAAAATTGTTGTTACTGCTGTTTCAGTAACGATGGTTTCAGTTCCAAAGAATTTTAATCTGAGCGTAGTAAAATAGAACAGGAACAAACCTCCACCCAGTAGATAGCCCGATAAATGGACAATTGTTTCGCGCCAGCGCCTCGCTAAAAAAAGTACAACCAGTGAAAGTAAATAGCCGAAGATGATGTCGGCAGCCACAGGAATATTTGCGAACGGGAAGGACATCAGGAAAGCAATCCCGATAAAAAATATTATTATTCCGACTTTAGCAAACCAGAATTGACCTATCTGCAATTCAAGACGGTCTTCCCTTTCTTCACTGCTTAATTCTTCAATAAAAGTTTGAGAGGTTCCCTGTGTGTCTTTTAATTCCTCAACAAATTCCCTTGGTTTTGTTATGTCAAGACGTTTCTCAATTTCACTGACCCTGGCATCAAGGTTTTTTAGAAAATTGAGGACTTCGTCATTTCCCGGATTATTTGATAGTGAATTCATATTTACCCCTGACTTATTGTTAATAAGATCAACTTATTTCACGATATTCTAAAATATCGCAACAAGTAATAGAGTATTTAAATTAAATTTTATTCTTTGTCCTGGTTCTTCTCCAATCTTTTAATGAACATATATAAACCGACAGCTAAAAGAATTGTAATTAGTAATGCAACCGCCAGTCCTTTTCTTCTGAAATAATAGTCATCTATTGATGCCTGCGCTTCTTTAGTTACTTTAGATGTAACTGTTAAACCTTTGCCGACAACAATATCATCAAATTTTTTCTCGTTAAATGAATGCACCGCCGTTTTTGCTTCCAACAATGCCTGGTGCGCATCTCTTAATTCAAATTTTTCATCTTCAACTTCCATCCCTTTTTGTTCAGCATTATCGATAAGAGAATTTGCATATTTCTGAGCATACTCAAGGCTGTCAATCAGGCTTTTCATATTTTTTGCAACTTTATATCCTTCGGGATTTTTTTCCGGAGTATGGCATCTTGAGCATACCGCATCTTTTGAAACCCCGAGCAATTTATCTGTTGCAGTAATGATTAAATGATTACTGTGGCAGGTCTCACATTCCGGATATTTATTTTTATCGAATACTTCTTTGTGCGGGCTAGCTGAGAATAATTCTGCATTCAATGCATGGCAGGTCCCGCATACTTTTGATATGGAAGATATTCCCGGAGGAGTAGCCGCGTGGTTTCCGTGACAGCTATTGCAAGCCGGGGCACCGGTATCTTTTTTCTGCAGGAGAGCGATACCATGAACACTCTTAGAATATTTTTCATATTGATCTGTGGGTATATTGTATTTTTTCATGTACTCTTTGTTACTATGACAGTTTGAACAGGTCTTTGGAATATTTACTGCATAGACACTTGAGTTTAAATTATCAGTCTCCAGAATTCCGTGACTTCCATGACAGCTTACACACTGGGCAGGCTTTGGATCGCCTTTGCCGTTTAATATTCCGTGTACGCTTGTTCTGTATTTATCGTACTGATCAATTGGCAAACCCGGATTATAATTTCTCATAAATACTGAATTGCTGTGGCATTTTGAACAGGTCTTTGGAATATTTAACGGATAAACCGGAGAACGTGGATCTGTTACTTTTACTATTCCGTGTGCACCATGACAGGTGATACATTGGACAATTCTATCTTTTCCATTAATCGATAATTTTCCATGCACACTGGTTTTAAGCAGTGCAAATTGATTGGTTGGTATTTCGGCTCCAAAAGATTTCATTTTTTCTGAAGAGGCATGACATTTTGCGCATACTTCTGAAATATCATTTCCTTTAGGAACACCTTTAAAGCCTGCTTCCTTACTCATACCAGCATCCATATCATCAGTTTTATTATTTCCGCCATGGCAGTCAGCGCACGAAAGTCCATGTTGAAAATGTATATCGTTTTTAAAAAGTTCTGCCGGCTCCCCTCCTAATTCAGAATGGCAATTATAACATTCATCTTTAGTCTGAGCTAACACACATTTTGTTGATCCGCAAATAAATAAAAATAAAAATGATACTATAAATTTTTTCATGATAACCATCCCAAAATTGTTAGGATTATGATGAACATTACGGCAAAGATTCCCAGGTAGTTAATAAGTCTGTTACGTTCACCCTTCGGGCTTTTTGTATCCCAGAACGGCACAAGAAGCCATAATAGACCCGGCTATTCCAAATAATAAAATTCCTACAATTTCACCATCGACAATAAAAATATGGGCGGGCAAATATTTTAGACTTTGAAACATAAAAAGGAAATACCATTCCGGTTTAATACCTGCCGGTGCAGAAGAGAAGGGATCTGCTTTATGTCCAAGTTCTGCCGGAAAATAGACCGCAAGAATAGCCAGAAGATTCAAAACAATTAGCCAGAGTAATAAATCTCTAAGCATGAAATTAGGGAAGAAAGGCATTTTTTTCTTATTCTTTATTTCCTTTTCATCCTTGTAATGAAGCGGCTCGCTTATGCCCTGCCTTTGAATTAAGATTAGGTGAATCCCCAGCAGAATCGTAAAAATCCCGGGAAACAGTGCTACATGAAATCCGAACAGACGGGAGAGAGTTGCCCCGGTTACATCAGATCCTCCGCGGATAAATTCTTTAAGCGGTTCCCCGACAATTGGAATTATTCCAAAAATATCCGAACCAACTCTCGTAGCAAAGAATGATAATTCATTCCATGGAAGAAGGTATCCACTGAATCCAAATCCAAGAGCCATAAAAAACATTAACACACCCGTTAGCCAAGTTAATTCGCGTGGATACCTGTAGGCTTTTTCAAAATAAACACTGAACATATGTATAAAAATCGAAAGGATAAATAAGTTTGCAGCCCATCCATGAATTGATCTGATTAGCCAGCCGAACTGCACTTTTGACATTATAAATTTTATACTTTCAAATGCAAGATCAGAGCTTCCCTTGTAATAAAATAAAAGTAATATTCCTGTAATTACCTGTATTATAAAAAAGAATAATGAAACACCACCGAAGTAATACCAGATTGTGTGGCGATGAACAGGGACATATTTTTTCCCCATATAGTCTACTAAACCTTTAATTTGTAAACGATCATCTATCCATTTGTAAAAATTTTGTAATAAATTTTTCATAATGTTTTACGCTTTTGTAATGTAAATTTCTTTTCCTTTCTGGAATACATTGTATTCAGTTAAAGGTCTTGGCGGCGGACCGGAAATATTTCTTCCGTTAAGATCATATTTACCATTATGACAGGCACACCATATTAATCCCTGGTCACTTCTATACTGAACTGTACAGGCAAGGTGAGTACAGGTAGCAGAAAACGCACGAAAGGTTTTGTCTTTTAGCCGGATGAGTATCACAGGCTTGCTACCGAATTTTATTATTTTTCCCGAATCAGGAGCAAAATCGTCTATCTTTCCTGCCATTACACTAGATACTTCAACCTCATTTTGCACGGGAGGTTTTAGATATGAGAAGAGAGGATATAATATAGAGGCTGCGAACCCGATCAAACCGGTTGTTAGGAAGTATTTTAGAAAATCCCTCCTTTTGGAAGTTTTTGAATGCGACTCACTATTACTTGAATTTTCCATGACAAATGACCGCGTTTGTTAGAAAATTAAAAACTAATCAAGAGAATTAATCATATTGAATAAATTTCCTTATCAAGAATTAAGAACGGAATTCTATAGAACAATAACTAAGAGAAAATAAATTTATCTTATCGCTGAATAGAGGAATATAACATTATACTCCAATTAAATAATTAATATTTTAATTAAAGATTGTCGTTCTTTTTTGCAGAATGACAATTAACACAGCTTTCATTTTTTAAAGAATTTCCAAGGTCAACAGGGTGGAGAAATTCTAAACCTTTAAGAGAAACGAGATCTTTTCCATCCTCAGTTTTTTGTTCTATAATGGTGTGACAAATATTACAGTCGTTTGAGATCATTTTTCCATTGTCGGAAAAATGTTTTCCATCGTGGCATCGGAAACAACCAGGTGCATAGGTATGTCCGATATTATTGGGGAATCCTTTCCAGCTTACATTCATAGAAGGAAAGTAATTGTTTTCGTAAATATTCTGAATGTACTTTATACTTTTATTTATTTCTAAAGATTTATTTGAGGCTATCTGAGGATAATTTGCCGAATAAAAATTTTGTATGTAAAATTTAATACTGTCGAGAGCAATTTCTTTTGTCGAATATAATCTTTCGAGAGCTTCTACAGCTACACTTTTTATGTACGGTAGTTTGGGATCAATTCTATCAAGAGACAAATAAAGATTTACCATTTTGTCGGGCGGATTATAAATATGAGATGGTCTGTTATGGCAATCAATACAATCCATTGTCCTTAAACTATCTTTTGCTAAATTTTTATCATTAAAATCTCTGGTTTTAAAAATTTCAACTTTGCCGGTTACTTTAGAAATACTTTTAACCCACGGAATTGTTTGCCTGGATTCATCCGAAGGGTAATAAATGATTTGATTATCAATATTCATGTGTTTATGAATACCATTGCTGGTGCCTATTTCACTGTTTCCGCCTCCAATTTTTAATAACATTGTTAAGCTTGAAGAGGTATTATTTTCATCAGATAAGTAATAATGAAAATCGACTTTCTTTTCACTAAAGAAATTCTTTGGCCAGTGGCATTGTTCGCATGTTCCCTGTGCAGGACGGAGATTTTCAACCGGAGTTGGGATTGGTTTTGAGTATTTATTAAATAATACTGAATAAACCTGGTAGGCTCCGGATATTTTAGACTTTACGTACCATGTAGTTCCTGCTCCAATATGACATTGAACGCAAGCAACCCTTGAATGGGGTGAATTTTTGTAAGCTGTATATTCCGGGTTCATTACATTATGACACACGGTTCCACAAAATTCTACTGTCTCTGTATATTCGTATGCTTTGAAACTGCCGAAAGCAGAAAAGACCAGAAAGAGGATTGTTCCAACGGAAAAAATTGTGAATGATATTCTGTGTTTAGGATTATTCAGATCAAGAACGGGAAATTTGCTTGCCTTATAAGTTCCGTGCACTTTTTGTTTATGTGCTTTGTAAATACCAAGTGCAATTAACAGCAATCCAATAATTAATATCGAAGGAAAAATTATAAATGTTATTATACCCAGGTAAGGGTTTTCTTCTGCTGCAGTAGCATCAAGAACAGAGAGGAATAAAATCAATCCGAAACTTACCGAAGCTATTATAGCACCGGCAAAAGTTATTGGGTTATAAAATGAATCAGGAAATCTTTTTTTCATTATAACATAAAAAACTTAAACTAATTATCTGTAAACAAAAAGCATTGCATAAATTATCCATATTATAATACTAAATCCTATACTTAGTGCTACCCAACCAAAGAATTTAATTGCTCTGATAACTATAGGTTGGTAGGGTTCGACCAAATAATTTTCAAGTTCCCCTTTTTCAACTAATTTTTTGTACTCATCAGGCCTGTCAATTTCAAATTCTTCAAGTCCTACTCTGCCCGAAAAAATAACTATATCCATAGGAAATTTTTCAGGACGCAGGTGGGTATTAAAAAAATGTACAGTAAAAATAAAACCTGTCGCAAGCAAAGCTTCATCGCTGTGTATTATTGTAGCAACATTAATAACCCATCCGGGAAAAAACCTTGTAAGAAATTCGGGAAACCAGAGTGTTAGACCGGTTGAACCAATTACAAATATTCCCCAGAAGACAGCAAAGTAATCAAATTTTTCCCAGTATGTCCAGCGACCGTATTCAGGTCTATCGCCTTTTCCCAAAAACCATTTGAGCGAACCAATGAAATCCTGCCAATCCTTCTTGTTAAACATCATTGAATCGGGACCGAAAATAAGTTGTCTAAAAGTTTTATTCTCTTTTTTCTTCAACCTGATTAAATCAATTAAATGGATTATAAATACACTCAACATAATTACCGCAGCAAACCTGTGAATAAATCCTGTTGATTCAAAACCACCCAGGATGTGTGATAAAATATATGCCCATTTTGTGTATGCAAATTTTAAAGTAAGTCCGGTTAATGCAAGACTTAAAAAACTTACTATCATTAATATGTGAAGTAAGCGTTGTAATCTTGTAAACCTTTGCACTTCCATTTTTATATTTTTATTGACTTTTTCCATTCTTAAGCTTTAAAATCCGTATTAGAATTGTTAGAAATATTTTTTTCTTCTTTCCTTTTTTTCAGCTCACGTTTATACTGTAAAGAACGGGGAATCCACAATAAAGTATGGGCACCGGCAATAATAAATGTACCGATAAGCAAACCTGTCATTCCCCAGAAAGTCCAGAACAGCCAGGGATATTTTTCAGGATCGTGATGCGTAGCATGTGTAAAATATCCTGCAAATTGTTTTGTTGCTGTTTGATGACACTTTTGGCAGGTAGTCAATATGTTCTGCCGGCTTAAATGTGAAGCAGGATCTGTAACCTTAAGAATATCATGTGAACCATGACAATCAAAGCATTTTGCAGTTTTTGCATAACCGAGTTGTGAAACTTTACCATGATAAGTATCAAAATATGTCTTTGCAATTTCCTTGTGGCAGTTTCCACAAGTGTTCATTATTTCTAATCTGAATCCATCCAAATCTGTTCTTCTTATCTGATGGGCACTGTGACAGGTGTTGCAAACCGGTAATGGTTTATCGGTTTTTGTTACCAGGGTAGAATGAACACTTTTATTAAATTGTTCTTCAATACCATAGTGACAGTTTCCACAAGTTTTTGCAATATTATATTTATTGACGCTGGATGTGGAGTCTGTGTGCGGCAACTCATGATGAGCAGTATGGCAGTCAGTACATGTTGCTGTAACCGTTAAGCCGCTTTTCATTAATCCTTTTCCGTGAATGCTTTCAACATAACTGTTTACAATATTTTTTTCGGAGCCGGTATATAATTTTGCAGCCTGCTCACCATCTCTGTGGCATTTAGCGCAAAGCTGTGGAATATTAGGCGCAAAGATTGGTGACTTTGTATTTGTTTTACCAAGCACACCATGTGTACCATGACAATCAGAACAGAATGGTGCGTTTTTATCATTTTTTGCATATAACATACCGTGTGTACTGGTTTTATATTCATCTCCAACTTCAGCATGACAGGAAGCGCAATCGACTTTCGCAGTTATTCCTTCACAAGGTCTTAACTTAGATTGATCAACATTTGAATGACACTGACTGCATGCAATCTTAACATGGATCGATCCCTGTAATTTTTCATAATCAACAAATACTGAATGTCCATCCGATTTTGCTTTTAGATTAACATCACTATGGCATCTTAAACAATCTCCGTCAGCCAATCCCTGCTCATAAAATGCACTTCTTACTTTATGCGGTTGATGACAGTCAACACAAGCGGGTAGCACGTGTGCTTGTTTTTCCCAGAGTTCGCCCTTAATAATTTTCCTGTGTACCGCTTCAATTTCCATATGACACTTTGTGCAGGTAGCAGCAATATTATTCTTTGCAATTGTTGACCGCGGATCTGTATGTGGCAAAATCCTATGGGGCGAATGACATGATGCACAAGTTGCAGCTACACTCAAGCCTTTTTTCAGCAGACCGTCACCGTGCATACTTTCAGAATAATTTTCAAGTATATGATTCTCAGGAATTTTTCTTTGCACCTGAACAGGTGCGCCTTCTCTATGACAGCTTCCGCAAAGAAATGGAATTTTTATTGGAGCGACTGCTGATCCGGGAGAATTAACTTTGATTATATCATGAGAGCCATGGCAGGTCTGGCAGTTTGGTGCCAGTTGATCTCCACTTTTATATGCTGTTCCGTGAATACCTTCATCATATAATTTTTGTGCATCTTCATGGCAAGGGAGACATTGTGCCCTTTTAACCTTATCTGTATGAGGAAAATCGGTACCTTCCAGATCCGCGTGACAGGAAATACAATCCAGATCATTGTGGACAGAAGAAGAAAGTTTTTTTGCATCTACAAAAACAGAAAATGTATGCCCATTTTTTGTGCCTTTCAGAGTCTTGTCATCGTGACACATAAGACAGTCATCTTTGGACTGTCCGAACGTATAATTAAGACAAGCAAATAATGACAGTATTATAAAAATTACAATATTACGATAATACAAATTTTCATCCCACATTATCTTAAAAATTTAAACTTTTAAGATGTGAATTATTCTGCATTAAAAATCAAATACTTTTAATTTTCGTTATCCTCTGGATTTTGATTTTCCTTTTTTATTTTTTCCAGTTCAGCAGGGTGTTCTTCAGCCATTTCCTCTTCCGTAATGGTTCCTTTAAGCCAGGCAATATTCATCGGGTATGTATCCGGATTAAATATTACGAAGTAGAAATGCCATATTACAATTGCCAGGAATGCGAGCCATGCTTCGTAGTAGTGAATTGTCCTGGCAACATCCCATCCAAGTTTTGTAAGTAATCCTATAAAAGTATTGTCGAACCACAGGATTATTCCGGTTACTGTCATTACTACTGTTCCCCAGATCAGAGCCCAGTATTCCGCTTTTTCAACGTAACTGAATCTTCCTAATTTAGGTTTTGTTTTGGAAAGACCAAGATTATATTTTGCAACCCCGATTGCTTCAGTAATATCTGAATATCTTGGAAGCAGATCCTTTACTAATTGTTTACCTCTTGTTGTAAAGAAGATGTAGTAAACATGGTAAAGAGAAACTGTTACCAAAATTACTGCTGCTATCCTGTGAATAATTCCGCGAATTTCAAATCCATATTCACTTAAATCTCTTAAATGTTTTACCCACCAGGCATCTGGAAATGTGAGCATAAATCCGGTTATAACCAGTGTAATGAAACTAATTAGAAGAGAAAAGTGCTGTACCCTTTCACCCATCGTCATTCTTACATAAAGTGAGTGCCCGTAATGTTCTTCTTTAATTAGTCCACGCTGTTTCATCTTTTTGATTTTAGACTTTTTAATAAAGTCCAAAAAATTATGTATGAACATTCCGCCGATAACCATAATGATAAGTATTATGTATGCGTTTGCAATCCAGTAAAGGAGCGGTTCAGCCTTTTTGGTCATAGTAATATGTACCTGCCCAACAGTAAAATTAGTATTTGCACCGGGATGACATTTACCGCATGTTTTTACAAGGTTACCTTTATAAATTGTAGAAGTTGGATCACTTGCAGGTTTAATATTATGTGCACCATGACAACTGGAACAATTAGCGACTATTGTTGAACCACCTTCAATAGCGAGACCATGAAATGAGTCTTTGAATGTTTCCGGTCTGTTTGGGGAAAGCCCATATTTACTAGTTAATTTTACAGAACTATGACAAGGTGTGCAGACTTCCCTTGAAACATTACCTGCAGATACAGGTGAGTTAGGATCGTTATGTTTAAGAATATTATGTTCACCATGACAATTAGTACATACTGGTGCATCTGTATTTCCTTTTACAACTGCTACTCCGTGTATACTTTCATTATATATTTTTTCTATTGAACCATGGCATTTACCACAAGTATTAGGAACATTTGTTTTAAAAACAGTTGACCTTTGATCTGTTCCTTTTTCCACTTCGTGAGCAGTATGACAATCAACACAATTAGCAGCTTTTGTGTTTCCGCCGTTAAGAGCTTTTCCATGAACGCTGTTCTCATATGATTTAATAAAAGCAGTAGTGGGAGCTATTCTGTTTCTTACATCAGGGTTATCCAGATGACAGGAAAGACACAGCTTTTCCTGTGCTATTTTTACATTCAAAGTATCCCGCTTTACAGTAACATCTGTAATAGGTGAAGTATGACAAAGAAGACAATTAGGGGCACCCTTAATATTTGCCTTAAATGCCTGATAGTGAGCTGATTGAAGAAACTTTTCTTTCTCAACTTTATGACATCTGCCGCATCCATCAACAATATTATCTTTATAAAACGGAGAGCCTTTTTGTTTTGGAGAAATAATATTGTGTGTGCCGTGACAATCTTTACACGATTCTCCGGGTATTGTTCCTTTACCATGTGTCGCCAGTATCTGCGGATGAAATAGATGTTTAACAGGAGCATTATTATGGCAACTCACACAACTTACCGGCTCAATTTTTTCCTTATGCGGCATTGCATCCGGATCAAATCCAACATGACAGGATACGCAGGAAAGGTTTTTATGGGGGGATTTAGCTAATACTTTCGCATCAACAAAAATGGAGACTTCTTTTCCCCCTCTTTCCATTGTTAATGTTTCGTCGCTGTGACACATAAGACAATCATCGTTACTTTGCGCAAACAAATAACTTTGAATGCCGAATGAAAGAAACATTATTAAAAAGGAGAGTGTATACGATCTATTTACGTTGGTATTAATTTTCAAACTTTTTATTTGCCTAAAGAACATTAACAATTTCTGAATTTAATAGTTTCCTAAATTATAAAAATATCTATGTCCAGGCTATCTGAATTCTAATGATATGCAAGGCCAAATAACAAAACCACGAAGAAAACAAACATCAAATAAGTAATAAGGTTTCTCATTTATATACCTATAAATTTTTTAATTTGAATACGGGTACAAACTCAAAGCCTATGCCGTAAAAATTATTATATTAAAAGAAAATTATCGGCTTTACAATTAAGAATATCTCTAAAAAGAGAGAAAAATCAAAGAGGTTTATCGGATTTGAGAATAGAAATCCCTGGAATTAAAATCCTTTTATTGAAATATTTTTTAAAGAACTCTTTCTTAAGAATTACGAGAGACAAGTAAAGGTTGGTTTTATATATCGTGCACACTAAGAACAAAATCAAAATTCCGAATTCAATCTAAAAAAATCAACAGGGACTAAAGGATATTAAATCATAGCACCTTCTACCTGTCATTTTTCTTATCGAATCAGTTTGTAAGTAGCGATAGCTGTTGAGTTACATTCTCGAGGTCAAATGGTTTGTAAAAAACTGATGTAACGTATTTTCTTATGTTCTGATCAGAGATTTTAAATTTATTATCGAAAACATAAAACATAATTATCGGAGTGTTGGATTTAACCAGCTTTAAATCCTGACATAAAACTTCTACATCTGCTGAAGGAGGAGTATCCAATAAAATCAGGTCGCAGCTAAAGCTTGAGCATATTGCTTTGAGGTCGTCAATGTCTGTTGTCATTGTAATATTGTAACTCGGCTGAAGATACATCAACAGACTGAGGTTCAAAGTAAAATCGGGGCTATAAAAAATAATCTTCTTCATGTACAATTTAGTTTATAATGATGCTCACTCCCTGATGAAATATTCCCATTTACGTGCCATCGAGCATTCATTTATTGGTAAATATTTACGATGCTTAGATTGCTTGTTTTATAAGATTTTTTGAGAGGTATATTTAAAAGTGTTCAAATATACAATAGCTGTATTCTCAGTAATGAAAACGAAGCGTCTTGGATTTAAGAAAAGATCAGGATTTAATGTCGAGTTCTTTGAGCTTTCTATAAAGAGTTGAGAGACCGACCTGGAGTTGTTCAGCCGTTTTTTCTTTATTGAATTCGTTGCTCTCAAGAGATTTTAATATAAGATCTCTTTCATAATTTCTAACAGATTCTTCGAGTGATCCTGTATTCAAAACAGCGAGGTCATTAGCCTGCTGATAAAAGCTTGAAGGAAGATCTTTTATAGTTATAAATTCATCCTGTGAAAAAATAACTGCACGCTCAATAATATTTTCTAGCTCACGGACTTCACCTTTCCATTTGTGAGTCATTAAAGCACGAACAGCCTGGTTGTCTATTCCTTTAATATTTTTGTTCATCTCTGTGCGATACTTATTCAAAAAATGATCAGCTAATAGGGGTATATCCTCTACTCTTTCCTGTAATGTTGGTAAATTTATTTCAATAACATTCAATCTATAGTAAAGATCTTCTCTGAACTTTTCGGCTTTTATTTCTTCTTTCAAATCACGGTTCGTAGAAGCAATAAACCTGAGATTTACAGGTAAAGCTAAAGTAGTTCCAACTGGAGTATATTCTTTTTCCTGGAGAACTCTTAAAAATTTTACCTGCAGCAAAAGCGGGAGCTCGCTTATTTCATCAAGAAAAAGTGTACCGCCATCTGCAGCTTTAAAATATCCTTCTTTATCACTAACTGCACCGGTAAAAGCTCCTTTTTTATGTCCGAAGAGTTCACTCTCGATCAGGTTCTCAGTAATAGCTCCACAGTTAACAGCAATAAAAGTTTTATTTTTTCTTTTGCTATTAAAATGAACAGCTCGTGCCACAAGTTCTTTTCCTGTTCCACTCTTGCCGGTTATTAAAACAGTGCTGTCCGTTTCAGCAACTGTTTTTACAGTCTGGTAAACGTTCTTCATGGCTGAACTCTTACCAATAATATTTTCGAAATCATAATTCCTCTGTATTTCACCGCGAAGTATTCTGTTCTCAAGTAAAATATCTTTAGCTTCAAACAGTCTGTTTATCTTTAACAAAAGTTCATCGAATTCGACCGGCTTAAGTATATAATCGCTTGCACCATTTCGAAGTGCGTTTATTGCAGTATCAAGAGAACCAAATGCTGTAACTATAATTACAGATGTTTTAATATTAAGCTTTTTTATTTCTTCTAGAAGTTCAGTTCCCTTCATAACCGGCATCTCGAGATCACTTATTACAAGATCAAAAGAATCTTCTTTTAATTTGTCATAAGCTATTTTACCGTTCGCTGCTTCGTCAACGATATATCCTTCTTTCTTTAATATAAAGGAAAGAGATTCCCTTATAATGTCTTCATCATCTACAACTAAAATTTTCTGGGGCATAATAACCTCTATTTAGAATGAATCGGTAACGATATTACAAAAGTAGTTCCTTCTCCAAGTTTACTTTTTACTGTAATATCTCCCTGGAAACTTTTAACTATACCATAACTTACCCACAAACCAAGCCCTGTACCTTTTCCTTCTTTCTTTGTTGTAAAGAAAGGTTCAAAAATTTTGATAAGGTGTTCGTCTCTTATTCCGCTTCCGTTATCCGTAAAATTAATAAAAACAAAATCATCTTTTATTTCTGTTGTTATTGTGATACACTTATTTTTCTTGTCTTTAGCATTCGGTTCTGCAAATGAATCCACAGCATTAAGCAGAATATTTATAAATACCTGTTCTATCTGGTCCGCAACTAAAGGAAGAGGAGGTATATTATCATTTCTTTCAAAAATAAATTCAACATTTTTAGCTTTAGCACCAACCTGCGTAATGCTGACCGCTTCATTGATATTCTGATTAATATCAATTAGCCTTAATTCATAATTTGATGGTCTCGAAAAATCTACAAGGTCCCTTATGATTTTAGAAATTCTTGTAACCTGGCTTTTTATCAACTCATTTTTTTCTTTTATGAATTTATCATCGGTAGTTCTTTGTATAACCTGAACAAGTGCTGAAATAGAAGCAAGAGGATTTCCAACTTCGTGTGCAATGCCTGCAGCAAGTGTCCCTATGCTTTCCATTTTCTGTGAGTGGATGAGTTGCTTTTCAAGTAATTTTTTTTCAGAAAGATCTCTGTGCACTCCAAAAAATCCAAACACTTTTCCTTTGTTATTTAGAATCGGAGATATCAGTAGTTGTGAAACAAATGGTGAGCCGTCTTTTCTTTTGTTCTCTACTTCACCAACCCAGACCTTACCACTCTTTATTGTCTCCCACATATTCGACCAAAAACTTTTCGGATGTTTTTTACTGCTGAATACATTAGGATTATTCCCGAGTAATTCTTCCCTGCTATATCCGCTTGCCGCCTCATAAGCAGGATTGACATAAAGCATTTTCCCTTCAAGGCTGGTAACCTGAAGGGGGAATACAGTTTTCTCTGCAATGTTATAAAACCGGAGAAGATCAAGTTCTTTCTTCCTGGTTTCAGTGATGTCTCTTGCAAGAATAATTACATGCTCATTCTTTCCATTATCAGGTTGATAGGTGTATGGTGCAATTAAAAGTTCAACATCAAAACTATTTTTGCCGGCAGATAATTTTGATTCCGCTATCTTGCTTTTAAATTCAGTTTTACATTTCTTAATTTCTTCAAGAGTTGATTCCTTAGATGCATCTTCAACAAGATCAACAAAATTATGAGTCTTTCCGCCTTTCCAATTTAAATCCAATTTTATTCTTGCAGAGATATTAAGATCTTCAACCCAGCCCTCCTCATTTAAAATAAAGCACATATCGGGAAAGCTGTCGAACAATCTGAAATCAAGATTGAAAGTCGTTTGCATAAATCAAATTCTCAAGTTTGACAAACATTAATTATCATTATCATTTGTTGGAAAACCTCAATACTAAATTTAACACAATCTTACCAATTCTTGAAGGTAAATGGTTGAGTATTTCAACAGTATAAAATATGGAATGAAGATTGACTTATACAAGAGTGTAAAAAAAGTTGCTGTTTATCAATTAAATAAAGCAAATTAAAAGAGGAACAACATGGCGGTAATAGTTATAATTGATGATGACCCCGACATCCTGGACGCAAGCAGTTTAATTCTCACTTCAAAAGGTTTTAAAGTTATTACTGCAAACAACCCGCGGGATGGATATAAAATCGTAAAGGAAAACTCACCTGATCTTATCATCCTCGATGTAATGATGGATGAACAGGACGACGGATTTTTTCTTGCACAAAAATTCAGGAGAGAGAAAATCAAAATCCCTATTCTCATGCTTAGTTCAGTTTCTAAAGCAACAGGTATGAAATATGGGAAAAGTGATTTAATACCTGTCGACGAGTTTATAGAAAAACCTGTCTCTCCAAAAGAGCTTATTGCAAATGTTGAAAAATTACTATCAATACATGCGGAGGATAAGAATGTTAGTACTTGAAAAAAATGCTCAGTCTGAAGTAATAGAAGAGTTAGTAAAAAATCTGGGGAACAGCCGTTCTTCCCTTCTCGAGATACTTCAGGCAATACAAAAAAGATATAGTTTTATTTCGGACTTTGCACAACAGGAAGTTGCAAGACTGCTGAATATTCACCCGGTCGAAGTTTACAGTACAATTTCTTTCTATTCTTTTCTCCATTCAAAACCAACAGGAAGAAATATAGTACGGCTTTGTCATACAATCTCCTGTAATATGAAAGGACAAAAGAATATTGAAGCTGCGGTTATAAAAGAACTTGGAATTAATTTCGGTGAAACAACCAAAGACAGGCGCATTACTCTTGAATATACCAACTGCCTTGGAATGTGTGATGTTGCCCCGGCGATGCTTGTTAACGAAAGGGTTTATACACGGATAGATCCTGAAACAGCAGTTAAGATTTTAAAGGAGATTAAGTAGGAAAAATGAATATGAAAACCATAATAAATAATCAAAAGAAAAGGGGCGGACCTGTTTTATTTTCCATGTACCAACTGGGAGACGGAATACGCAAGGCACTTAAACTCGGAAGAGAAAACATTTTGCTTGAAGTTAAAACTTCCGGTTTAAAAGGAAGAGGCGGGGCAGGTTTTCCTACTGCAACAAAATGGATGCTTACTGCTGCAACTATTTCAGAAAAAAAGTTTATTATCTGCAACGCAGATGAAGGCGAGCCCGGAACTTTTAAAGACAGAGTTCTTCTGCTCGAATACCCTGAGTTAGTTTTTGAAGGAATGGTTATAGCGGGTTTTACTATCGGCGCTGATCAGGGCATTGTTTATTTACGCGGTGAGTATGAATATATTCATAAATCTCTCGAAGACTATCTTGATATGATGAGAAAAGAAAACTTATTGGGAAAAGATATAACGGGTAGAAAAAATTTCAATTTCGAAATTAAAATTCATCTTGGTTCAGGAGCTTATGTCTGTGGAGAAGAAACAGCTTTAATAGAATCGCTTGAAGGATCAAGAGGTGAACCGAGAAACCGTCCTCCCTATCCTGTGAATACAGGTTATAAAGGTCATCCGACTGTTGTTAATAATGTTGAAACTCTCGCTTCAATTCCTCACATCATAACTAAAAGCGGTGAATGGTTTAAGAAATATGGAACAGATAAATCAACCGGTTCCAAATTATTTTCTGTTTCAGGAGATTGCGAAAAACCCGGCGTTTACGAACTGCCCTGGGGAATTTCAATAAATGAGCTTCTCGAAGTTGTCGACGCCAAAGATACAAAAGCAGTTCAGATTGGAGGTGCTTCGGGAGCTTGTATTCCCAAATCTCAATTCGATCGCATACTCGCATTTGAAGATGCGGCAACAGGTGGTTCAATCATAATTTTTAATAAGAACCGAAGTATGCTTAGCGTCCTTAAAAATTTTATGGAATTTTTTGTGGAAGAATCCTGCGGACAATGTACTCCTTGCAGGATAGGAAATATTAAACTACTTGAAGGAGTTGATATGATTGAAAGAGGTGAATACACCTTTTCCTATGTTAATAACTTAAAGGATTTGGCAAGAACTATGCAACTGGCTTCCAAATGCGGATTGGGGCAATCAAGTCCGAGTCCATTTCTTTCTATCCTTGAAAACTTTAAAAGCGAAATCTTTAACCCTAGCAGGAATGGAGGAAGTAATGGAAAATCATAATGGATCAAGAACCCCGGTAAGCCAGCAGCCTTTTGAAATTGAAACGTCCTGCGAAAAAGATTTGTTGGGTGGAAGAGTTACAGTTGAGATAAATGAAAAAAGAATTACTATTCCATTCGGCACTACAATACTCGAAGCCTGCAAAATAAATCAAATCCATATTCCTACATTGTGCAATCATCCCGATCTTCGTCTTGCCGGAGTTTGCAGAATTTGTGTAGTTGATGTTGAAGGAATGAAAACATTACAAACAGCCTGTTCATTCCCGATAACTTCTCCGATTAAAATTCATACTTCTACTCCGATGGTAAGAAAAGCGAGAAGACATATAATTGATCTTCTGCTTAGTGAACATTATGGAGATTGCTACACTTGTGTTAAAAACGGTAAATGCCTTTTGCAACATCTTGCAAAAGAATATGGAGTTGATGGATTTACATTCGGACATATTTCAGAACCGAGATATGAAATAGATAATTCTTCTGTTGCTGTAATAAGAGATATGAACAAATGTGTTTTATGTAAAAGATGCGTCCGGACTTGCATTGATCTTCAGGAAGTTGGGGCACTTGAAGCAATAGATAAAGGAGACAAAACTCACATAGGAACTTTTCTCAGCAAACCACTTGCAGATGTTATTTGTATTAATTGCGGTCAGTGTATTAATAGATGTCCTACCGCTGCACTTTATACAAATGATCCTTCCGATGAAATATGGAATGCAATTGATGATCCTAAAAAACATGTTGTTATACAAACTGCTCCGTCACCACGGGCAGCAATCGGTGAAGAGTTTGGAATTGAACCCGGCCATTCATTTACCGGAGAACTTAATACTGCTTTAAAGAGAATTGGATTTGATAAAGTTTTTGACACAAACTTTACTGCCGACCTTACTATAATGGAAGAAGGAACTGAACTTTTATCAAAATTGAAAAAAGCCATTGTTGATAAAGACGAATCGATAAAGCTTCCTCAATTTACTTCCTGTTCACCGGGATGGATAAAATTTATTGAACACTTTTATCCTGAATATCTTGATTATCTCTCTTCGGCAAAATCACCCCAGCAAATGTTTGGTGCATTAATTAAAACTTTCTATGCAAAACAAACAGGGATCGATCCTGCTGATATTGTGACAGTTGCATTAATGCCATGTTCTGCTAAAAAATTCGAATGCAACAGACCAGAAATGCATGCCTCCGGTTATAAAGATGTTGATTACGGACTAACAACAAGAGAGCTTGCAAAGATGATAAAAGAAGCAGGCATTCATCTTCCCGAAATGCCAAAGTCTGGTTTTGATGATCCTTTTGGTGATGCATCGGGAGCAGGATTAATTTTTGGTGCAACCGGCGGTGTAATGGAAGCTGCTTTAAGAACTGTTTATGAGCTTGTAACAGGAAGATCTGTTCCATTTAAAAATCTGAAATATTGAACCTTGCCGCGGATTCGATGGAGTTAAGCAGTCATCAATAAAACTTGAGAATTGTGTGAATGAATATAAATTCCTCGAAGGAATTGAGCTGAAATTTATGGTTGCTCATGGAACTGCAAATGCAAAGAAAGTTATGCAAATGCTTAAGAACGGAGAATTGAATGATGTTCACTTCGTAGAAATAATGGCTTGCCCGGGCGGATGCCTCGGCGGTGGTGGCCAACCTGTGCCGACCTCTCCCGAAATAAGGAAAAAACGTGCTCAGGCTATTTACGAAGAGGAAACAACTTTGAATGTAAGAAAATCTCATGAAAATGCTCATGTAAAATATATTTATGATAATTTCTTAACGGAAGGTCCCTGCGGAAAACTTTCGCACAAACTTCTTCATACACATTATACTAAAAGAGGAAGATTTATTTCGTAATAATGAAATGATTTCATATTGCGGTTTGATTTGTCAAACATGCCCGATTTACTTAGCTTCAAAAGAAACCGATAAAAAAAGAAAAGAAAAAATTATATATGAAATTATCGACAAGTGCAAAGAACTTTACGGATTAGAATACAAATTTGAAGACATTAATGATTGTGACGGATGCAAATCAGATAGACGGGAAATTATTCTTTGTATGTTCGTATTGTGAAATAAGACAATGTGCTATCGAAAAAGAAATTGAAAACTGTGCATACTGTAACGAGTATACGTGTGATAATCTTACAAATTTATTTAAAATCGATCCTTCAGCCAAAGTACGTTTAGATGAGATAAGAGCTAATATTATATGAATGAAAGAAATAAACCCGATAGAAAAATTTGATTTCCTGATCGGTAAATGGAAATTAAAATATAATATCCCCAACGGCGAAGGGACCGGTGAATTTAAAAGAATATTGAACGATAAATATGTAAGCTTCGAATATTCAGCAAAATTTTCAAAAGGTGAAGGATCTGCACAAGGAATTTTTGCCTGGGATGACAGATCTAAATTGTACAAATATTGGTGGTTTGAAAGTTCAGGGAATTATTTATCTGCATCCTGCAATTTCATTGATGATGATACTCTTTGTATGAATTGGCATGATAGTCTTTTAGTTCAAACATTTAAGAAAGAAAATCCCGGCAAAGTAATTTTACAAATGAAATATCCCTCAGACGAAAACAAATATGATTTATCGTTAGAGGTTATATTTACTAAACAAGATATATAAGTGAAACAACCGATATATTTTTTTAGATTATTTTTTTTCTATTTAAAATGATTTCTTTAGTTCCTGATTGGGCATGGCATTACGATTCATTTTGGCAGTCAGTCAGAAGAAGAAACCTGTGGTTTATAAAGCTGCGCTATGGAGCAGTAATAATGCTCTTCTTTCTTCTATTTACCTCAGAGTTTTTCCTGAATGTTACTTTTTCTGATGTCCAAAAAGAAATCCTGATTCTTATAACATTCGCAATACTTTTCTATAATTTTATTCTTCAATACATCAGGAGATTTGCAAAAAATGATCATATTAAATTCAATCCTCTGCATCTTTCTCTCATCCAGATGGTGCTCGATCTGTATGCACTGACTTTGCTTGTTTATTATACGGGCACAATTGAGTCTCCATTATATATGCTTTTTATTTTTCATATGATTATCGGAAGCTTAGTGTTGCCGGGAAAAATAATGTATTCTACTGCGGTAACTACCATCATAATTTTCGCTGCTCTTACTTTTGGCGAATACTATAACTTAATATCGCATCACGCAATAAAAGGTTTATTGTTTGCACCTGTTTATAATGATATCAAATATGTAACTGCTTTTGTTTCAATATTCACTTTCGTTATGGCAATGAGCGTTATTCTCGCAAACAGAATTGCAAAACAGCTTTACAAAATGGAGCAGGACTTGTTTGAATCTTACGATAAGCTTAAAGCCTCAGAAGAAGAAAAACAAAAGTACATTATGGCAGTCGTACATGAAATTAAATCGCCTATAGCTGCATTGCATTCTTATCTTGATGTTATATTGGAAAAATACCTGGGTCCCTTGAATGATAAAGTAGAAGATAAGCTTAAACGTGCAAGAGTTCGTTCAGATGAAGCAATAAAGTTAATTGAAAATGTACTTAAGATATCCAAAATCCGGCTGATGGATGAAATAAACAAAGAAGAAATTGATATAAAAGAATTAATCTGTTCAACAATTTCAAAACAAATCTCAATAATTAATAGTAAGAAAATACACGTATCTGTAAATGATAATAGAAATATTAAAAAGAAATGGTTCGGTGATAAACTATTGCTCGACCTTGCTTTTTCAAATCTAATCGGGAATGCAATAAAGTATGTTAATACGGAAGGGATTGTTCACATAAATATTTCCGGGGATGAAAATAAGCTTGTCGTTGCTGTATGTGATAATGGGATAGGAATTCCGGACAAGGATCGTCAAAACATTTTCAAGGATTTTTACAGGGCGTCCAACATCAGGAAAGATTTTGAAGGAACAGGATTAGGATTATCATTTGTAAAACATATTGTGGAAGAACACGAAGGAGAAATAGATGTTGAAAGCCCTTCCGAACTGGGAAACGATCAAAATCCCGGATGTTGCTTTACGATTACACTTCCTTACTAATTTTTGAAGAACAAAGTTCCGGCGCACCCGTGAATTAGCATGAAATATGGAAATATCATCTTCATTATAAAATCAGCGTTGGCACCAAAACTATTATAGAAATACGAAATAAAATAAACAGCAATAATGGTTAATGAAGTTAGGATGAGACTTAATTTTATAACATTGAAATGTTTTATCCAATAGATTTTATCAACATCTTTAATTTCAATTTCCAGAATGAAAGGTCTGAAAACTAATAAAGCTATTAAAACCAAACCTTTAACTCCCCATAAACTAACTCCCAAAAGTGCCAGTGAAGCAACAATAATTTCACAAAGAAATGCTTGAGGTTGAGACTTGTAAATTCTCATAAAAATTCAAAGCTTACTTAACTGAATGCAGTACTTTCATATAGTTTGCACGCTCAAACTTAGACGGGTCTTCAACATTCATATAGCTCATACTTCCTCTCATCTGGTCAAGAGATTCATATTCATTAACTTCCATCCAGAACTTTAGTTTTGTAAGTACCTCTGTTATATGATCGGGTCCAAACTTAAGAATGCAGGACATCATATGCGTTACTTTTGCACCAGCCATAATCATTTTTATAACATCTTTTTCAGAATATATTCCGCTTGTCGCAGCAAGATCGGCTTTGACTTTTCCGTAAAGAATTCCAATCCATCTTAACGGCAATCTCATAGAAGCAGGTGAACTTAAAATAACATTCGGCACAACTTCAAGTGTTTCAAGATCAATATCCGGTTGGTAAAACCTGTTGAACAATGAAAGTCCATTCGCACCGGCTTTATCAAGTTCAGTTGCCATCCATGCAACAGAACTAAAGAAGGGATGCATCTTAACAGCGATAGGAATTGAAATATTGCTTTTAACTTCTTTAACAATATCAAGGTATGTTTTCTCTATCCATGATGAAGGTTTCGAGGGATTTGTAGCAAGCAGGTAAATATTCAACTCAAGTGCGTCGGCACCAGCCTGTTCTATCTTTTTTGCATAATCGATCCATCCGCCTAAAGATTTTCCATTCAGGCTTGCGATTATAGGAATGTCTACCGCCTCTTTTGTTTTTCTTATATGTTCAAGATATTCTTCCGGTCCCAAACGAAAATCAAATGGTTCAGGAAAATAGTTTAAAGCTTCTGCATAACTTTCATCGTGATAAGTTGTATGATGATGCAGCTCGAGAGATTCATTTTCAATTTGTTCTTCAAAAATGGAGTAAAGAACTACGGCGGCGGCACCGGCATCTTCCATAGCTTTTATTTTTGAAACATCATCCGATATTGGTCCCGAAGAAGGGACAATCGGGTTTTGTAAATCAAGCCCAAGATAATTTGTTGTAATATTCACTTTACACCTTTATGTTTTATAAGAAACGCCTCCTCCTCTTGAGGCGCTCTTAAATTTTTAATTAATATCTTTATAATTAAAACTTGTAACCGTATTCTCCATAAAAATTATTCTTTCTTATCGGAAGTGGTATCTGCTTTTTCATTTCCTGATGAAGCAAGCTGCTCGTAAATCTTCCATTTTTCATTAACATCATTCTGTGCTTCTTTCATAAGTTCTTTTGCCCGGTCAGGATGAGTTTTTGTTAACATTTTATATCGTGTTTCCATGTAAGCATAATCTTGTAAAGGAATTTTCAATCCTTTTGAATCGAGCTTAAATGGATTTTCACCCTTAGCAATAAGATCAGGATTGTACCTGTAAAGCTGCCAGTAACCTGAATCGACAGCGGCTTTCTGATTTCTTAAGCCTCTGCCCATATCAATTCCATGCGCTATACAGTGGCTGTAAGCAATTATAAGTGATGGTCCATCATAAGCTTCCGCTTCAAGAAATGCTTTTACTGTGTGCGCATCATTCGCACCCATCGCAACTTTCGCGACATAAACATTACCGTAAGCCATCGCCATCATTCCAAGGTCCTTCTTAGCCAATGGTTTCCCTGCTGCAGCAAATTTTGCGACTGCACCGCGCGGAGTCGATTTAGACATTTGTCCGCCCGTGTTAGAGTAAACTTCAGTATCGAGAACAAGTACATTTACATTCTTACCAGATGCGAGAACATGATCCAAACCTCCGTAACCTATATCATAAGCCCAACCATCACCACCCATTATCCAAACAGATTTCTTAACAAGATAATCTGCAAGGCTTAACAAATGATTAAATTCATTCTTTGCT
Source organism: uncultured Ignavibacteria bacterium (assembly GCA_963792755.1). Classification (GTDB taxonomy): domain Bacteria; phylum Bacteroidota; class Ignavibacteria; order Ignavibacteriales; family Ignavibacteriaceae; genus RBG-16-34-14. Next base: position 326,737 of record CAWBXQ010000009.1, on the reverse strand, counting down.
TCTTCACCATAGCCGTTACTAATAAATTGATTCAATCTTAATTTTAACTGAGCAACTCTTTCCCTCTGTTCATAAATTCCTGTTTCATCATTTTGCTGAGCATTTAATAATCCATCAACTAATTGGTCGCCAATTTCTGCTTTATATTTTTCGAGTAATTGTTTTGCCTGCATATTATGTTTATCAATTGCCAGTCTGAAACCAAAACCGAATTCTGCATTATCTTCAAACAATGAATTTGACCATGCAGGTCCTCTTCCATCTTTATTAACTGTCCACGGAGTTGTTGGCAGGTTTCCGCCATAAATTGAAGAACATCCTGTTGCGTTTGCAACTACAGTACGATCGCCAAACAATTGGCTTACAAGTTTCACATAAGGAGTTTCGCCGCATCCTGAACAAGCACCTGAAAATTCAAACAACGGCTCAAGAAATTGTGAATCCTTTATTTTAGAAATACCAACTTTTGTTCTATCAAGATCAGGAAGATTAAGGAAGAAATCCCAGTTTGCTCTTTCCTGTTCTTTGATAGGCAGTTGGTCAGCCATGTTAATGGCTTTAAGTTTTGTTTCTTTCTTATTCTTAACAGGACAAACATCGACACATAATCCGCAGCCTGTACAATCTTCAACAGCAACCTGCAAAGAGTAAAGAAGATTTTCACCATAATCTTTTGCTTTGAATTTTGTAAACTTAAAAGCTTCCGGAGCATTCGCTAATTCTTTTTCCTCATATACTTTTGCTCTTATTGTTGCATGCGGACAAACAAGGATACACTTGTTACATTGAATACATATTTCTTTATCCCAAATAGGAACTTCAAGAGCGATATTTCTTTTTTCCCATTTTGATGTTGCAGTTGGGAAAGTTCCGTCGCAAGGCATTTTACTTACAGGAATATCATCTCCAAATCCGGCAATCATTTTTGCAGTAACATCGGCAACAAATTCCGGAGCATTCCCTGATATTGCAGGCTGCAATTGCAATTTACTTGTAACTTCCGCAGGAACTTCAACTTCAAATAAGTTTGATAAAGTCTGGTCAACAGCATTGAAATTCATCTCAACAATCTTATCGCCTTTTGCTCCATAAGTTTTCTTTATCGAATTCTTTATCATCATAATTGCTTCTTCTTTAGGGAAGATTTTTGATATCGCAAAAAAGCAGGTCTGCATTATTGTATTTATTCTTGCACCCATTCCCGTTTCATTGGCAACATTGTAAGCATCGATAGCAAACAATTTCATTTTCTTATTAATTAAATCTTCCTGAACTTTTTCCGGAAGCGATTCCCATACTTCTTCTTTAGGAACTTTTGTATTTAAAAGGAATGTAGCGCCTTCTGCAGCAAACTTAAGCATGTCCATCTTTTCAAGAAAGACCTGTTGATGACAAGCAACAAAATTTGCTTTATTAACAAGATATGTTGATTTAATTTCTTTTGGTCCGAATCTTAAATGGGAAGTAGTTGTTGACCCGGATTTTTTTGAATCATAAACAAAATATCCCTGGGCAAAATAATCTGTGCTCTCGCCAATAATTTTAATAGAGTTTTTATTTGCACCGACTGTTCCGTCTGCGCCTAAACCAAAGAACATTCCTCTGAAAGTTTCATCAGGTTCAACAGAAAAAGAAGGATCATAATCGAGGCTCGTGTTTGTAACATCATCAATTATTCCTACCGTATAATGATTTTTAGGTTTTTCCTTTTTCATCTCATCAAATACAGATTTAACCATAGCAGGAGTAAATTCCTTCGAGGAAAGTCCATAACGTCCGCCGATTATTTTAGGATAAGCAAATTTCAAATCGCCATTGCTAAACTTTTCTGAAATGGCATTAACAATGTCAACATAAAGAGGTTCGCCGATAGCTCCGGGTTCTTTTGTTCTATCAAGAACCGAAATTACTTTTGTCGTTTCAGGAAGTGCGTTTATAAAATCATCAATTGAAAATGGTCTGTACAATCTTACTTTAACAACGCCGACTTTTTCTTCTTTACTTACAAGATAATCTACTGTTTCTTCAACAGCTTCAGCACCGGAACCCATAAGTATGACAATTCTTTCTGCATCTTTCGCACCTACATAATCAAAAAGTTTATATTGTCTTCCGGTAAATTTTGCAAATTTGTCCATCTGTTTCTGAACAATCGCGGGACATTTTAAATAAAAAGGATTAACAGTTTCTCTTCCCTGGAAATAAACATCGGGGTTTTGAGCAGAACCTCTCATCACCGGATGATCCGGACTTAAAGCTCTTTGCCTGTGAGCAAGCACCAATGAGTTATCAATCATCGCCTTAATAACATCATCACTAAGCTGATCTATTTTCATTACTTCGTGAGAAGTTCTGAACCCATCAAAGAAATGAATAAAAGGAATTCTTGCTTCAAGAGTTGCAGCCTGAGTTATCAATGCAAAGTCCATAACTTCCTGAACAGAGTTTGATGCAATTAATCCAAATCCTGTAGAACGTGTAGCCATCACATCACTGTGATCTCCAAAAATTGAAAGCGCCTGAGCAGCAATCGATCTTGCAGAAACATGGAAAACTGTAGAAGTTAATTCACCGGCAATCTTAAACATGTTGGGAATCATTAAAAGTAAACCTTGCGATGCTGTGAAAGTTGTCGCCAAAGCACCTGTTTGCAAAGCACCGTGAATTGCACCGGAAGCTCCACCTTCACTTTGCAGTTCACTAACACTTGGAACAATTCCCCAAATATTTTTTTTGCCAACCGATGCCCACGCATCGCACCACTCTCCCATGTTTGAAGAAGGTGTTATCGGATAAATTGCTATTACTTCATTAGTTTTATATGCCACATACGCTGCAGCTTCATTTCCGTCAATTGTTACTTTTATGCCTTCCATGTCTCCGACCGCTTAAATTGATTTATAAAATTTTGATTCGCTTGGATTAGCCAACATTTATACCATTTAAAATGTTTTGTTTATTAACGCTTTATGGTTTTTTTATTATCAAAACAGATAAAAACGATTAGCATAATCTTGTTGTTTTCTTAATTGTGAGAAAAGCAAATTTTGCTGTGTCAATTACTGTTTAATTAACTCACCTGCCTATGGCATAGATAGTGTTTTTCCCATTTGCAACTTAGATTGGACAACATTTGTACTACGATGTTTTATAAAATTATTTTCCTTTTATCAATTATTTATTGCAGCTATTCTTTTTCACAGACTTATAGCGTAAGCGGAATTGTTAGAGATGAAAAAACCGGTTTACCTGTTGAAGATTCCAATATATTAATTGAAAATCTTAACACCGGGACAACAAGCGATAAGAATGGAAAATTCTTTTTTGAAAATCTAAAAGAAGGCACTTACACATTTACAATAACTCACATTTCTTATTTAGAGAAACAAATAAAAGTTGTTGTTGATAGCGCAACCTCAATTAAAATTTATTTAGAACCAGGTCCAATTTCTTTTGGAGAAGTTATTGTTACAAGCTCTAAATTTGAAAGAACAATCAAAGAAACTCCTATTCCCTTCTCAATAGTTAATAAAGATGAAATAATTAATAGTCCTGCAATTACTCCGGCTGATGCAATTAAAAACGAACCGGGAGTTTCATTAATAAGAGATGGAATATGGCAGACGTTTGTTTCTGTAAGAGGATTAAGCCGTTCCAATCTTGTTTATTTAATCGATGGAAACAGAATTGAAACATCGACAGAATTAGCTGCCGGATTATCTTTAATTAATTTAGATAATATTAAAAGAATAGAAGTACTAAAAGGTGCCGCTTCTTCTTTATACGGCTCGGGTGCAACCGGCGGAGTTATAAATCTTATAACCGATGATGTAAGTTACAACGAGAATTTTAAATATGGTGTTTCCATTTCAAATAATATAAGAAGTGTTAACAAAGGAAGTTACGGCGGAATTAATCTTTACGTAAAAAATGATTACTTGTTCGCCAATCTCAATGGCTCAATGGAATATGCTGGAAATACTCAAACGCCGATTGGGATTTTATCAAATAGTCAGTACAGAACAAAAAGTATTTCCTTCTCATCAGGATTTAAATTACTGCCTGATCAGGAAATAAAAATTAATTATCAGAATTATGAAGCGAATGATGCAGGACTTCCGGGAGGAAACACACTGTTTCCTTCTTCTGCAACAGTTACATATAAGAAGGCTCAGAGAATTCTTTACAGTGCTGAATATAATGTTAAAAATATTTCAACAAGTCTCACAGGTTTGTCTTTAAAATATTTTTACCAGGAAATTGAACGCGATGTTGAGAATATTCCGAATACTGTAACATTAATTCCTGCTCAGGGAAACAATCCACCGAAAAAAGCTATTGCACAATCTGTTACTCCGAATGGAGATCATAAAACAAACGGTTTACAGTTAACGGGCAATTTGGTATTCGGAGAAAATTATTTTCTTGTTACTGGAATTGATTTCTGGCAAAGAAAATTATTTACATCAAGAGAGAAAAATGTATTAACACAAATTTTAAGTCAAGATGGAAGTAGTGTTGTAAGCGAGATAAACAAGATCACGGGGGAAAAACCAATTCCTGATGCTTACTTTAACAGCTCAGGAGTTTTTGCTCAGAATGAAATTTCATTTTTAAATAATAAAATGAAATTAGATTTTGGCGGAAGGTTTGATTTAATCAACATAAAAAATGATGAAGTTAAAAATCCTTTATATGAAATTACAAATGGTGTTAGGAATGACAATCCTGCAAGTCAAACTATAATCTGGAATTCAGGCAAAGCTGAAAACACATCCTGGAGTGGAAACATTGGTTTACTCTACAAGCTAACTGACGAACTTGATTTAACATTTAACACCGGAAGATCATTCAGGTCTCCATCTTTAGAAGAAAGATTTGAGTTTATCGATCAGGGCAACTTGGTAAAACTTGGTAACCCGGATCTAAAACCGGAAGATGGATATTTCTTTGATCTCGGCGAAAGATTATGGAATAAAAGATTAACCCTTAGAACAAATGTCTTTCTAAATCTCTTTAATAATCTTGTTGCGGAAACACCGGGAGAATTTGAAGGCAGACCCGCACTTATCAAAAATAATATAGGCAAAGCAAGATTGTATGGCTTTGAACTCTTCAGTGAATACAATCCATATAGTGAATTAGTTTTATATAGTACAATTTCTTATGTGACGGGGTGAAGACACAAAAAATAATTTAAATCTTCCTTTAATACCGCCATTAAATGGAAGATTAGGATTTAGATTTCCAATATTTGATTATCTTTAATGCAAATTTAAATACGACTTTTTCTTTCAAACAGGATAAAATTGCAGAAGGTGAAAAAGAAACTCCGGGATATATTTTGTTAAATGCCTCGGTTGCTTCGGACAAATTCAGAATTGGAGAAATTAATTTGCAGGCAGTGGCTGGGATAGAAAATATTCTGGATAAAGCATACAGAGATCATCTTTCAACAAACAGAGGTTTGATTGATATAGAACCGGGAAGAAATATTTTCTTAAAGTTAAGATTAACATGGGATAGCGAATAATTATGGAATGGTTTGCTCTTGCTTTTACTTCGGCTTTACTCTCTGCCGGCTCTTCACTTTGTGAAAAGAAAGTTCTGTTTAAACTCAGCGCTCTCGAGTTTTCATTTATCGTTTCTATAATGATATTAATTTTTACAATTCCTTTCTTCTTTTTTATAGATTACTCGACAATCACTTTTCAAAGTATGTGGATTCTTTACATTAAAACTCTTTTGAATTCATTCGCTTTCCTTTTTGTAATGCTTGTAATAAAAAATCTTGAAATAAGCGAAGCGCTTCCATTAATGATTTTAACTCCGGTATTTGTAGCAATTTTTGCTTTCATTTTTATCGGTGATGAACTTACTTCTAAAGAAGTCGGTGGTATTGCTTTGTTTATTGTTGGAACTTATATGCTGGAGAATTCAGGGAAGAAAAATCTTATTTATCCATTTAAAGTTGTGCTAAAATCCAAAAGTCATCTTTATGTTTTGATTGCACTTCTTCTTTTTACTGTTACTTCGATAATGGACAGATTTTTAGTTAATGATTTGAGACTTCCTATAAATACGTTTATCGGTTTTCAACATGTTTTTTATGCTTTTAACTTTTTAATAATATATCTCATAAAAAATAAAAATCTTTCTGTTGAAAAAAGTGTTTTTAATAAATCCCTTATGCTATGGATAATATTTAATAGCGGCTCTTACAGTAGGTTACAGGTACACGCAAATCAGTGCGGTTACACTTGCACCGGTTGCCTTAATTATTGCTGTAAAAAGAATATCCGTTTTCTTCAGCACTATAGCGGGGGGAAAAATATTTAAAGAAAAAAATCTTATTCGAAAAGCTGCTGCAACTGCCATTATGATTGTAGGCGCATTACTATTGCTAAAGTAACTTAAAATGCGATTTTATTCAGAAAAATCTCCCTTAAATGATTTGCTATTTAACAAGTTTATTCATTTGTAAAGTAATTTTTTATTGTATTTAGAAATCGTTTTTTTCAAAAGAGAGAAAAAAGTTTAGTTCTAAAAATTTATCCTTCGAAATTTTACAACCGAATCATCTTTCCTTTTTTATCCTGTGGCATTCGTTATGAAATAACAATTATGATTTTCCAAGGTTTTAAAAATGTATAATGAAATATTTTCAAAATATAAACGAGGAGATAAAAGCAGCTTAATTCCTTTACTTCAGGAAGTTCAGGATAAACATAACTATCTACCTGAAGATGCCCTTAGAGAAATTTCTGAATTTTTGGACATCGCTTTAAGCAGAGTATATGGAGTTGCCACTTTTTATAATCAATTTAAACTGAGTGCGCCCGGGGAAAATATAATTAAAGTTTGCAGAGGAACCGCGTGTCATGTTAAGAACAGTGCAAATATTCTTTTCAATATAGAAACAACTCTTAAAGCAAAAGCAGGTGAAACTACAAGAGATAAAAAATTCACAATCGAAGTTGTTAATTGTATAGGAGCCTGCAGCATTGCACCGGTTATAACAATCAACCAGGATTACCACGGACGAATAGCAGTGAAAGATGTTCCGAAAATATTGAAATCATACAGCGGGAAAAAAGATATAAAATCCAAAGGAGAAGTATTTCCACCTTTAGCAGGAGAAGCTTTGACAAAATGAATTCATTCTTTGAAAAATGTTGCGATGAATGCTGGCATAGCAGCGAGAAACCATGCGAAATGTTTGTACAGTGTTGTACCGAAGGACCGCTTTGTCATCATAGTGAAGAGTGCGAAAGAAAAAGAAAATCCCTTAATAAAAAGCTAAGATACGAAGAAAACGATGTGCCGGTGATTTTTATCGGGATGGGAACTTGCGGACTTGCTGCAGGAGCTCCAAAAGTTGAAGAAGCTATAAAAGCAGAAATAACAAAATTAAATTTAGAAGCTTTAATAGTTCCGACTGGATGCATCGGTTATTGTGCTAAAGAAGTAATAGTTGATATTAAGTTATCGGGACAGGATAGAATATCTTACTGCGAAATAACACCTAAAATAGTTCCGCAGTTTATTAAAACTACTTTAGTAGATAAAAAAATCTTTAAGGAAAATCTTCTTGGCACTTTAGGCGAGGCAAAAGAAGATTTGCCCGCATTAAAAGATCATTCCTTTTTCAAACATCAATTTAAAGTTGTCTTGGAAAATTGCGGCATCATTAATCCTGACTCCATTGATTGTTACTTAGCAAAGGGAGGATTTAAGTCTTTAGATAAAGTTTTAAGATTAATGAAACCCGAAGAATTAATAAAAGAAATTATAGAAAGTGGATTAAGAGGAAGAGGCGGAGCGGGATTTCCAACCGGGAAAAAATGGGATTTAGCATTCAGACAAAAAAGTTCTCAAAAGTATATTATCTGTAATGCAGATGAAGGAGACCCGGGTGCATTTATGGATCGTTCGGTTCTGGAAAGTGATCCTTTCAGAGTAATTGAAGGAATGATTATAGGAGCTTATGCGATAGGCGCAGATAAAGGATACATTTATTGCCGCGCCGAATATCCTCTTGCAATTAAAAGATTGGAAAGTTCGATTGAGCAATGTAAAAAATATGGTTTGCTCGGCAACAATATTCTTAACAGTGATTTTTGTTTTGATCTTGTCGTTAAAAAAGGCGCAGGTGCTTTTGTGTGCGGTGAAGAGACTGCACTTATCGCATCAATTGAAGGAAAGAGAGGAATGCCGAGACCACGACCTCCTTTCCCGGTTGTATCGGGATTATTCGGCAAACCAACTGTAATTAATAATGTTGAAACTTTTGCAAATGTTTCTTCTATAATATTAAAAGGAGCCGGATGGTTTTCTTCAATCGGAACGAAAAATAGTAAAGGAACAAAAGTATTTGCATTGAGCGGAAAAATAAATAACACCGGTTTAGTAGAAGTTCCAATGGGAACCACTTTAAAAGATGTTGTTTTCCTTATTGGCGGTGGTGTTCCTTACAAAAAGAAATTTAAAGCCATTCAAATTGGCGGACCTTCCGGTGGATGCTTGCCTGAAAGTGTTATCACAACTCCGGTTGATTATGAATCACTTAAAGAAGTTGGAGCAATGATGGGATCCGGCGGATTTGTAGTGATGGATGAAGACACTTGTATGGTCGATATTGCAAAATACTTTTTAACTTTTATCCAAAGCGAGTCTTGTGGAAAATGCGTTCCTTGTCGTGAAGGAACTAAAAGAATGCTTGAAATTATTGAACGAATTCCTGAAAGCTATAAAAACACAAAAAAGAAAACGGATCAGCTACAAAGATTTAAAGGCGTTATTCATTTAAGAAGATTAGCTGAAGTTATAAGGGATACTTCTCTCTGTGGACTCGGTCAGTCGGCTCCAAATCCTGTGCTATCGGGATTAAGATATTTTAAAGAAGAATATGAAGAACATTTATTTGAAAGACGTTGTGAAGCAGGAGTCTGTAAAGAATTGCTTCACTATACAATCGATAATTCTCTCTGTACCGGCTGCGGTGTTTGTTTAAGAAAATGTCCGTCCGAAGGTATCGCCGGCGAAAAAGGTCATGCTCATTATATATTAGAAGAAAAGTGCATTAAGTGCGGAATGTGTTTCGATGCGTGCCGTTTTGATGCGGTAAACATAAACTAGTGAAAAGAAAAAATGATTCAGCTTACAATAAATAATATTAAAATAAATGCAGAAGTAGGAATGACAATTCTCGATGCTGCAAAATCAGTTGGAATAAATATACCTACACTTTGCCATTTACAAGGTTTGACTCCTTTAGGTTCATGCAGAATTTGCTCTGTGGAAGTTGAAGGACAAAGAAATCTTGTTCCTTCATGTGCCTTTCCGGTTTTTGATGGAATGGTTGTGGAAACAAATTCTCAGAGAGTAAGAAGAGCAAGAAAAACTATTATTGAACTTCTTGTCGAAAATCATCCTCAGGATTGTTTGGTTTGTGTAAGAAACAAAACATGTGAACTCCAGGAATTTGCAGAAATATACGGAGTAAGAGAACATAGGTATACAGGAGAAAAAAAATCTCACGCTATCGATATTTCAAGTCCGGCAATTGAAAGAGATCCAGCAAAGTGTGTTTTATGTGGAAGGTGTGTAAGAATATGTCACGATATTCAAAAAATAGGTGCAATAGATTTTACTCAAAGAGGTTTTTCAAGCATTGTAGCAACTCCTTTTAACCAAGGACTCGGAGTAAACGATTGTATTCTTTGTGGTCAGTGTGTTCTTGAATGCCCGACCGCTGCATTAAGAGAAAAAAGTTCGCTTAAAGAAGTTACGAGTGCTCTAAATAACAAAAATAAATATACAGTTGTGCAAATTGCACCCGCAGTACGTGTAACTATTGGCGAAGAATACAATATGCCGCCGGGGTTTGATGTAACAGGAAAAATAGTAACAGGATTAAAGCGTCTTGGTTTCCGGAAAGTTTTCGATACAAACTTTGCAGCAGACTTAACAATTATGGAAGAAGCTCATGAATTCATTGATAGATTGAACAATGGCGGAAAGCTTCCAATGTTTACAAGCTGCTGCCCTGCATGGATAAAATATGTGGAACAGAGAAATCCTGAATTGATTGATAATATCTCCACCTGTAAGTCTCCTCACGAAATGGAAGGCAGTGTAATAAAAACTTATTATGCAAAAAAGATGGGAGTTAATCCAAAAGATATTTTTGTTGTTTCAATCATGCCTTGCACTGTAAAGAAATATGAATCGGCAAGACTCGAGCTTTCCGAAAATAGTTTGCCTGATGTAGATGCCGTTTTAACAACGAGAGAGCTTGTAAGATTATTTAAACTTGCAGGAATTAATTTTGATGATCTTCCTGATGGACAATTTGATAGCCAGCTTGGTGAATCGACGGGTGCTGCTGCAATATTCGGTACGAGCGGCGGAGTAATGGAAGCTGCATTAAGAACTGCTTATTTCAAAATCTCAGGACAGGAATTGAATGAACTAAGCTTTGAACCAATACGCGGCTCAGAAGGAATAAAAGAAGCCGAAGTAATGATTAATGATATAAAAATTAATGTTGCAGTCGTTAACGGTATTGGTAATGTGAAAGAAATAATTAATGATGTTATAAACGGAAAATCAAAATACCATTTTATTGAAGTGATGAGTTGTCCGGGCGGCTGCATTAACGGAGGCGGACAGCCAATTCACAGGAAGCGTGAAAAAATCTTAAAAAGAAAAGAAGCTTTGTACACCATAGATTTAAATAATCAGAAGAGAAAATCTTATGAGAACGAATCAGTTAAAACTCTTTATAAAGAATTTTTAATTGAACCGGGTTCTCATATTTCTCATGACGTACTTCATACAAAATATTTCAATAAGAAAAAGAGCATAAAGATAATTGCAGATTAAACTGAAAGAGAAAAAGTAAAAATGACAGACGGAAAGAAAAGAATACTATTAGTAGATGATGATCCTGATCTTCTTGAAGAATGTAAATTATTATTCGAATCCAGAGACTATAATGTTTCTACTGCTGAAGATATCGAAGAAGGTTGGAAATTATTCCAGACGGAAAAACCTGACGCTGCAGTGGTAGGATTAATAATGGAAGAATACGATAAAGGTTTCATTCTCTGTCACAGAATAAAAAAAGATAGCTGGGGAAAAAATATCCCGGTGTTTCTTCTTACTTCAGCAACATACACAACAGGCTTTAAGTTCAGTTCTTCTACATCTGAAGAAAAAGAATGGATTAAATGTGATGAAGTTATAAATAAGCCTGTTAGTGTCGATGACCTTATCGGGAAAATAGAGAACTATTATAAGAAGCCGCAAATAGAAGTGCCCGCTTAAAAGCAGGAAAATAATCAGAAGATTTCTATACTAAACAATATTCTGATTTAGAGAACAATTACCGTAAATAACATATAAAGAAGATATAGTATAAGCCAACCAAAGACTACAAATACCAGGAACCATACTATATCATAGTCCAGAAACTTTTCTTTTAATGCGTGCAGCGTCATAATGTTTTCTCCTATCAAGTTTCTTTGTTGAATATCTCTACACAGAGAGACAATTTATATACCACGCAATATTCATTGGGATATAAACGATTTTGACAGGTATCATTTTCCCATTTCTCAAAAACGATAATGAAATAATTTATTTATCGAAATCAAGAAAGCCTCTTCCCTCTTTTAGGCTGATTAAGGCAATTTCAATAACTAAAGAAAAAAGATATTGTTGGAATAAAGATTGTATAAATGATAAAGACATTTGATGAGTTAGACAGGTAAAGACTCAATTAAATCTGAGAAAAACAAAAGGGAAATATTCAGAATGAACGGAATGAACTTAGAACTTGTAGATGATGATCCTGAACAGAAAAAAAAGAAACGTTCTGCAAGTGTGGAAATTGAAGGAGAGCTTTGCAAAGAGTGTCTTCTATGTATCGAAGCTTGTACACCGGACGTTCTGAAAGTATCGCAGAAGTTGAACAAGCAGGGATATCATTCCGTTGAATATATTGGTGAAGGTTGTACCGGCTGCGGCGTTTGTTTCTACGTTTGTCCCGAACCGGGTACGATAAAAGTTTATAAAAAAATTAGTGCGGCTTAACATTAGAAAATTTTATGTCAAAATTATTTTTAAAAGGAAATGAAGCAGTTATAAGAGGAGCAATCCTCGCAGGCTGCAGAGCATATTACGGTTATCCAATTACTCCCGCGAGTGAAATTGCCGAAGCTGCCGCAAAATTTTTTCCCTTAGTTGGAGGAACATTCCTGCAGGCAGAAAGTGAAGTCGGTGCAATAAACATGACTTACGGCGCCGCATCATCGGGACAAAGAGTTATGACAGCTTCATCCGGTCCCGGAATAAGTTTAAAGCAGGAAGGTATTTCTTATTCGGCAGGTTCAGAATTACCAATTGTAATTGTTGATGTAATGAGAGGTGGTCCCGGACTTGGCAATATCGCTCCCGAACAAAGTGACTATAACCAGATTGTTAAAGGTGGAGGACATGGCAACTATAAGCTTATTGTTCTAGCACCAAATTGTGTCCAGGAAATGTGTGATCTTACAATGTTAGCTTTTGAACTCGCGGACAAATACCGTACTCCTGTTGTTGTACTTGCTGATGGATTTATCGGGCAAATGATGGAGCCTGTTGAGTTACCTGAGCCGATTAATAAAATTCCTTTAAAGAACTGGCATGTTGACGGAACTAAAGAAACAAAGGACAATCTTATCTCTTCAATTTATTTGGATGAAAACGACCTTGAAGATCACAATGTAAAACTCCAGGTTAAATACAGGAAGATACAGGAAGCTGAAGCAAGATTTGAAGAGATACAAACTGAAGACGCAGAAATTATTTTGATGGGTTACGGAATTGTTTCCAGAATTCTTCAATCGGTAGTTGAAGAAGCGAGATCTGAAGGAATAAAGGTTGGTTTACTAAGGCCGATAAGCCTGTTCCCATTTCCAAAAGAAATAATTAATAAACTAGCTAAGAGAGCAAAAGTATTTTTTGTATGTGAAATGAGCAACGGGCAAATGGTTGATGATGTAAGGCTCGCACTGAATGGGAAATGTCCTGTAAAATTTTATGGCAGGATGGGCGGAATTGTACCGGGGACTCAGGAAATTCTCAACAAAGTCAAAATACTTGCAACATCATTACCTGCAAAAGGTAATTATATAGAAAAGTTCGACGAATCTTTTATGAAAGTTTAATGCAAAGAAAATGGTAAAAGATATTTTAGAAAAACCGGAATCGTTTTACAAAGAGTTTACAAGGAAATCTGGTCCGAATAAACTTACAACTCATTATTGCCCCGGCTGTGGTCATGGTGTAATTCATAAGTTAATTGCAGAAGCAATGGATGATTTCGGAATAAGCAATACTTCTGTTGTAATTAGTCCTGTTGGCTGTTCAGTTTTTGCTTATTACTATTTTGACTGTGGAAATGTTCAGGCTCCACATGGGCGAGCACCTGCAGTTGCTACGGGAGTAAAAAGATCACTTCCGAATTCTATTGTTATAAGTTACCAGGGAGATGGTGATCTCGCAGGCATTGGCGGAAATGAAATACTCCACGCTGCAAACCGCGGCGAAAACATATCAGTATTTTTTGTTAACAATGCAATTTATGGAATGACCGGTTCACAAATGGCTCCTACAACTTTGATCGGTCAAAGGACAACTACTACACCTTACGGCAGAAGTGCTCAGAATGAAGGCTATCCAATTAAGATTTGTGAATTACTCGCAACACTTGAAGCACCGGTTTATATTGAAAGAGTTGCAATAAGTGATGTCAAAAATGTAATGAAAGCTCGCAAAGCAATTCGTAAAGCTTTACAAAACCAGGTTGAGAATAAAGGATTTTCGATGGTTGAGATTCTTTCCCCATGTCCGACAGGCTGGGGCGTAACTCCGGTTGAAGCTAAAAAATGGGTTGAAGAAGTTCTCAGCAAAAATTTTCAGCTTGGTGTATTTAAGGATAAAACATCTGAGTCTACTATTTCAATAAATTCAGCAAAGAAGTTCGACCCTGAAGAAGTTAAAAAAATTATTGGTGAAAATGGTCAGAACGGTTCTGCTGTAAAATTCAGCAAACCGGAAGTCGATCTTAAATATCAGAATCCAAGAATAAAAGTTTCGGGTTTCGGCGGACAGGGAATTCTGTTCCTCGGTCAGCTTCTTTCAAAGAGTGCAATGATGTCCGGTTATCACACAACGTGGCTTCCTTCTTATGGACCTGAGATGCGCGGCGGAACTGCAAATTGTCATGTAAGTATTTCGAATAAAAGAATTGGTTCTCCTCTTGTAACTGAATCAGACGTTTTAATTGCAATGAACTTACCTTCGCTTGACAAATTTGAGAACAACGTAAGAAAAGACGGACTAATTTTAGTTAACAGTTCTTTAATAGGAAGAAATGTAAAGCGAAGCGACGTAGAAGTTCTTTATGTTCCCGCAACTCAAATAGCAGATGAAATAGGAAATACTAAAGTTGCAAATATTGTAATGGTCGGTGCTTATGTAGCACACACAAAAGTTCTTTCTGCCGAGTCTGTTCTTTACACTTCGAACTATTCAGTTAAAAAGAAAGAATTTTTGAAAGCAAATGAAGAAGCATTCCGGAAAGGAATGGAATACGTAATCAATTATAAAAGAAAATCGAATAAAGAATTTGAAACTGTAATTTTTTAGTTCTTTGATAAACTGTTAAAACAGTTACTACTTATTGATTTTTACACATTAACCCACGACTTAAGTCGTGGGTTAATAAGAAAATAAAAAGATATGCAACCGTTTCAACGGTTTTTAATGAACAAGATTTTAGATAACAAACTAATAACAATAAAAAATAATAGGAGAAACCATGGCACTAATGATAACTGAAGATTGCATTAACTGTAACGCTTGCGTTGATGAATGTCCGAACGATGCAATCTCAGAAGGTGAAAGCGTATATGTTGTAAATGCGGATTTATGTACGGAATGTGTAGGATTCTTTGATGATCCTCAGTGTATTGCTGTTTGCCCGGTTGAAGGAACGATTATACCCGATCCTAACCACCAGGAAACCAGAGAAGAACTCTTGGCAAAGAAAGAAAAAAAAGCAGGATAAATTTTATTCGATATGCCAGATTTTAAAATTGGCATATCTAATGTACTCCTCTTGTTCTAACCTTCGAGGTTAGCCTCCCATTCCACGCAATAACCTCGAAGGTTCTTAAAGGCAAAATTCAATTCATTCCGTAATAAATTTTTAAAAAATATTATTCAATCCATCATTTGTTATTTGTATTACAGAGGGAGAACAAATGGAACCGCCAATCTTAAAGGATAAAGATCAATTCCCAACAGAAGAAATAATTTTTTCACTTATCGGGAAATCAAAAATACTCTGGCAATCTCTTTTCGAATATATCCATACAAATCATAAAGATATTTCTGAAGAATGGAGATACTATAACGATGGCAAAAGCTGGCTGATGAAAGTTACTAGAAAGTCTAAAACAATTTTCTGGCTTTCTCTCACTGAAAATACTTTCAGAATAACTTTTTATTTTACAGATAAAGTTGAAGAAGTTATAAACAAAAGCTCCATTTCCGATGAGCTAAAGAAGCAATTTATAGATGGAAAGCACTATGGCAAGATACGTGGACTTACTATAACTTTTAAGAATAAAAAAGATGTTGAATATGCTAAGGCATTAATAGAGATTAAGCTTAGTATTAAATAGTAATTTATTTTTATTGACTTATAGCTGTCATTGTTTCAAATTAATAAACAATTATTTTATGGCGGGGCGAAAATGAATATAGCAAAACATCTACAAGTCTTTGTAATTCTTTTTTTATTCAATTCCCTAATGCATGGAGCAACAATTAAAGGAGTCGTCACAGATTCCAGAACTGGTGAACCACTAGCTGGAGCTAATGTTACGGTTATAGGCACACATATAGGAGCCGGGACCAACCTTAATGGTATTTATATTCTTAAAGACTTATCGCCTGGGAAATATATAATTAAGACGAGTTTCATTATTTACAAACCTCATATTGATAGTATAAATATTATAAACCAAGATGAGGTTATTCAATTAAATGTAAAACTTAGACCTCCTATAGTTGATTTAGATTCGGTTTCAACTCCAGCTTTAGGAACCTACCATGAAAAACTTGAACAGTTGAATAAAATTAAGCCTGTAATATCAATCAGTATTGATAGTATGGCATATTCAAATGATTTTTTAACAGCTTATTTTTCAATGACAAATAACGTAGATGATTCTTTTTACATATTTAAAAATTTTCGCTGTTTTAAAGTAATAAAGCCAGTTATTACGGATAACTCAGGAAAATTAATTAATCAAAATATAACTTTAATGGATTGTGTTGGAGAAAAAACCTGTCCAGACTCTACCGATCTTATACTAATTAAACCAGGAGTAACTATAAAATATCCTGCAACCAGATTGGAGTTTTACAATTTTAGTAGAATTCCTAAAGGAAAATATATAGTTAAAATAAAATATATATTTAAAAGACCAGAGAAAATTAATACATTTTATTGTGGGGGTTCTTCTATACAAGTTTTGATTACAGGCTTAAGAGGAACTTATATTTCTTCAAATTCATTTGAATTTATTAATCAATAAATTCCTAATATGTTTTAACTTTAACAAGTAAAAAAAGGAAAACAAAAACGAACAACATCGACTCAACATCAAAAGGAATAAGAACTCTTAAAATATCTCTCGCGGGCTTACTGCTTACTGCCGTATTCCAGGTAGTAATAGTTGTAATAAGCGGAAGTACCGCACTGCTTGCAGATACAATTCACAACTTTGCAGATGCACTTACATCAATTCCATTGTGGGTTGCATTTGCATACAGCAGGAGAAAACCAACCCGTTCCATGACTTACGGCTACGGCAGGCTCGAGGATATTGCAGGAATAATAATTATAGTAATAATCCTTTTCAGTGCTGTAGTAGCACTTTATGAATCGATATTGAAATTTGTAAGTCCAGGGGAAATTCAGGAGACAGGCTGGGTAATGGCTGCGGCAATAATTGGTTTTATAGGAAATGAAATAGTAGCGCACTACCGGATAAATACAGGAAAAGAAATAGGAAGTGCAGCGCTCGTTGCAGACGGCAAGCACTCACGGATTGACGGACTAACTTCACTTGCAGTATTCTTTGCAGCTTTAGGAGTTATGCTCGGTTATCCTGTCGTTGATCCAATTGCAGGAATTTTTATTTCAGTCTTCATCTTCTGGATTGTAGTTGGTGCTTCAAAAGATATTTTCAAAAGATTGTTGGATATAGTTGATCCCGAACTCATAGATAAAGTTGAGAAAATTACCTCATCCATGAAAGAAGTTAAAAGCGTTCACGATGTAAAAGCAAGATGGATCGGACACAGTTTGCGCGTTAATGTAAGCATTGCTGTAAATGAAAATTTATCTGTGAGAGAAGGTCATAATGTTGCAGTAACTGTTCATCGTAAATTGATTCATGAAATTCCACATTTAGAAAATGTTACAATTCACGTAGACCCGGAAAGTGAGATTGGAGAGATAAAGCATTCAAATATTTAAGTCAAAAAAACATCAATGTTCTTGTTGACTTCTTCGTCAGGCAAAAACTTCCCATTTTTTATTTGTTCCTTAGCTTCCTTAACAGCTAACGAATGTTCATCGCTTAGTTTATAAATTTCCATATCTTCAGTTTCAATTTCAAGAAACCGGTAAACTTCTTCAAGAATAGCTTTGTTTTCTGTTTTTTGGATCTTATCTATTAATTTCTTTTTCAGGTCGAAGTTAATCATAAAATTTGACTTTTTTAGCAATTTATTGATTTATGCATTCAATCACCAATTGAATTAATTATTCAATAATCTAAACATATCTATCCAAAATAATGTTTGGGGAAGGTGTGCACATTAAAAGAAATTCGTTAAAAAATTATCCGTAGTGAAGTGTTAAAAGATAAATGCTGTTTGAGTTCCGCCTTTCTTTTGTTTGCTTCGGTAAAGGCGGAACGAGTTCATTTATCTTAGCTGAACGAAGGATAATTTTAGAATTTCTTTTTAAGTGCATGTTTCTTTTGGTACTTTTCTTACGTTAAGAAAAGTACATTATACTAATGTTTGATATCAAAAATCTTGGATAGTACTTATCAGAATTCAAAAAATCCAATAATTAATTATTTTCAAATAATTAATCGGAAAGAACTGAATCTCAGAGATGCTGAAACAAGTTCAGCATGACAAAAAAGGACTAAACCGGAACGTTCCTGAAAAATCTTTCTGTAATAAACTTATCTAGTTCTTCTCTGAAATTAGGATGAGCAATATCAATTAATTTTTTTGCACGCTCCCTTATATTTTTGCCATAGAGATCAGCAATTCCGTATTCTGTAACAACATAATGAACATCGCCGCGCGAAGTTGTAACTCCTGCACCTTGTGCTAAATATGGTACTATTTTAGAAATCTCACCATTCCTTGCAGTAGAAGGCATTGCGATTATTGGCTTTCCTCCTTTGCTCCTCGACGCACCTCTTATAAAATCAAGTTGACCACCGAAACCGCTATAATACATTGGACCAATAGAATCGGCACAAACCTGTCCGGAAAGATCGATCTCTATAGCAGAATTAATTGCAACCATTTTTTCATTCTGTGCAATTATAAAAGGATCATTAGTATAATGTGAAGGATGGAATTCCAGTAAAGGATTATTATCAATAAAATCAAAAAGTTTTCTGGAGCCGAGCACAAACGAAGCAATAATTTTTCCCGCGTGGAGCGTCTTCAATTCGCTTGTTATCACTCCTTTCTCAACAAGTTTGATAACACCATCGGAAAACATTTCAGTATGAATTCCGAGATCCTCTTTTCCTTCAAGATGTTTCAGCACTGCTTCAGGTATAGCTCCAATTCCAAGCTGGAGAGTAGAACCATCTTCTATTAAAGAAGAAATATACTTCCCTATCTTCCCGAAGATTTCCTGCTCTTCATCAGAATTATTTTTTTCTTCATATTTTAATTCATTAAGAGGTGCGTCTACTTCGATACAGTAATCAATCTTATCTATATGAATAAAAGAATCGCCCAAAGTTCTCGGCATTTGAGTGTTGATCTGTGCAACAATAATTTTTGCAACTTCGGTTGCAGGTTTTGTACATTCCACTCCGGCTCCAAAACTGCAGTAGCCGTATTTATCTGGAGGAGAAACATTTATCAAAGCTACATCAATCGGTAAAATACCTTTATAAAAAAGATGTGGAACTTCATAGAGAAAAACGGGAGTGAAATCTGCTCTTCCTTCGTTAACAGCTTTCCTAACATTTCCGCCGATGAAAAGAGCATTATGCCTGAACTTTTTCTCCATTGAAGGATGTGAATAAGGAGATATTCCGAGTGTAAGTAGATGAATGACTTCCACATTTTCGATGTTGTCTGAGTTTTCACACATTGCATTGAGAAGAACTTCAGGGGTTGCACAACCCGGATGAACATAGACTCTCATATTAGATTTAATAACAGAAACCGCTTGTTCAGGCGTGCAAACTTTAGAACGGTATGATTCAATCCATTTCATCTTATCTTCCTGATTACTTGCGAGTCAGGTGCCAATGTTCCGGCGATCTCCATAAACCGGAAAGTATCAACTCTCGAATATAAAAAAACTCTTTGGGAAGATTATCATAAAGTTTTGCAAAAAGCTCGTCGTGTGAAAGAATTTCTTCTTTCCATGCTTCCGTATCAACAGACATTATTTCATTGAACATTTGCGGAGTAAAATCTTCGAGACCTTCCCAATTTAAATCTTTGTAACGGGGGACCCAGCCTAAAGGACTTTCTATAGCATAAGCCTTGCCTTTAACTTTATCAACAATCCATTTAAGCACTCTCATATTTTCACCAAACCCAGGCCAGATAAAATTTCCCTGATCATCTTTTCTAAACCAATTAACACCAAAAATTCTCGGCGCGTCTTTAAGCTCCCTGCCGAACTGCAACCAATGATTAAAATAATCTGCCATATTATAGCCGCAGAACGGAAGCATAGCCATCGGGTCGCGCCTTACTTTACCAACTACTCCGGTTGCTGCAGCAGTTGTTTCCGAACCCATTGTGGCAGCAAGGTAAACACCGAAACTCCAATTAAAAGATTCATAAACGAGAGGAACTGTTTTGCTTCTTCTTCCACCAAAAATTAAAGCGCTGATAGGAACACCATCAGGATTTTCAAATTCGGGATCGACACTGGGACACTGGCTTAGCGGCGCTGTAAAACGGGAATTTGGATGAGCTGCAGGTTTTCCGCTCTCAGGCGTCCAGTTATCTCCATGCCAATCAATTAATTTTGGAGGCGGCGTTTCAGTCATTCCCTCCCACCAGACATCACCGTCAGGTGTAAGGGCAACATTAGTGAAGATTGTATTCTTCCTGACAGTAGCCATAGCATTAGGATTAGATTTATCGGAAGTGCCGGGTGCAACTCCAAAAAAACCGGCTTCAGGATTTATTGCATAAAGATCTCCATCTTTATTTTCACTTATCCAGGAAATATCATCACCGATAGTTGTAACTTTCCATCCTTTAAAAGCTTCAGGGGGAACCAGCATCGCAAAATTTGTTTTACCGCACGCACTCGGAAACGCGGCAGCCACATAAGTTTTTTCACCTTCAGGAGATTCTACGCCAAGCACGAGCATATGTTCTGCAAGCCAGTTTTCATCACGCGCCATAGTTGATGCGATCCTTAACGCAAAACATTTTTTGCCAAGCAATGCATTACCTCCATAGCCGCTCCCATAAGACATTATTAATCTTTCTTCAGGGAAATGAACTATATACTTATGATCTTTGTTGCATGGCCACGGAACATCTTTCACTCCTTCTTTTAAAGGCATTCCAACAGAATGAAGACACGGAACGAAATCTTTATCTCCAAGAACATCCAGAACTTTCTTTCCCATTCTAGTCATTATCCTCATATTAACAACCACATAAGCCGAGTCTGTAATTTCAACGCCAATATGAGAAATTGGAGAACCTATAGGACCCATACTGAAAGGAATAACATACATTGTCCTTCCTTGCATGCAGCCGTCAAAAAGTCCGTTGAGTGTTGCTTTCATTTCGGCAGGGGCAACCCAATTATTAGTGGGACCCGCATCTTGTTTTCTTAAGCTGCATATAAAAGTTCTGTCTTCAACCCTTGCAACATCGGAAGGATCTGATGATGCTAAGTAGCTGTTGGGTCTTTTCTTTTCATTAAGTTTTTTAAAAGTACCGGATTTTATCAGAAGAGCACAAAGCTCATCATTTTCTACCTGCAAACCGTCACACCAGTGTAAATTATCGGGCTTGCAAAGAGAGATACAATCGTTCACCCATTTCAAAAGTTTTTTATTTTTCACATAATCAGGATGTTCCATTTTTCCCCTTACTATTTGACCAAATTATTGATTAAAATTAGCGTTCTCGTTGATACATTTTAGCGATCTATGAATACTATTGTTAAAGAACAAATAATAATACAAATAAATATAAAGTATTTTTTAATTTCAAGAATGTAAAAACTCTTTTCTTGTAATTAAGATTAAAAAGTTTAAATTGATTCCCGTTTATTTCCTTGCAGAAAATACGATGAAGAATAATAAACACAAAACATACCCTAAATATAAAAGAGTAAAAGTTAATTTCTTAAGTTTTATTTTAATTTCCTTTCTTTCGATTTCACTATTCTCTTTTCTAGCCGGATGTGGCAAATCATTTTCGAAAAATGAAAAGATCACTTCTTCTTTTAATTTGATTAACCAGGATAGTTCCGGTGTAACTTTCCCGGATGATTTTAGTAATAAAGTAATTGTAATGGGATTTATCTACACGAATTGCCCGGATGTTTGTCCTTTAACAGTTCACAACATGCAGTTAATTCAGGAGAAACTAAAGAATGAAGGAAGAGACGATATCGATTTTGTCGCTTTAAGTTTCGATCCCGGCAGAGACAAACCTTATGTGCTGAAGCAATATGCTGATGTAAGAGGAATTGATTTTTCCAATTTTGAATTTCTTACCGGAAATGAAACCGAGATAGATTCCCTGCTCAAAATCATGAATGTCTTTGCTTTTCACGACGATACAACAAAAGTGCCTAATGGAGAAGACTTTTATTATATAACTCATACAGATAGAATAACGTTAATAGATAAAGGCGGAAAAATCAGGGAAGAATATACCGGAAGCCATGTTGACATTAATAAATTACTTGAAGATATAAAATCATTAATCTAAGGCAACTAAAGTGAATATTTTATTTTTCTTTTTTCTCTTTCTACTCTCAACGCCGGGAGATAGTATCCAAGTTAAAGATGCATGGATAAGACCGGCAGATGCCGGGATGAACAGTGCACTTTATTTTAAAATTGTTAATGAATCTGATAAAGCAGATACTCTTTATAAAGTAACATTTGATGATGCTGGTATGGCTATGTTGCATGAATCTTATAAGAACGGCGATATGATGGGAATGAAAATGGTAAATGAAATTGTGGCAAAGCCGCATTCAACTTTTGAGTTTAAGCCGGGAGGTTTTCATGTAATGCTTATGATGTTGAAAAAAGATTTGAAGAAAGATGACGAGAAAAATTTCGAACTTTATTTTAAATCAGGGAAAAAGATAAAAGAGAAAGCTATAGTAAAAGATAAATTTTGATTTATTAAAAAGCTCTCGCCGGGATTACTATTATCCCTTAATTAATTATTTCTGCTTCCCTGTTTCTTTGATATTGTCTTTCATGAAATAGTCTGCCGATTTCTGCTCCAATAATAAAAACGACTGAAGAATAATAAATCCAGAATGCAACAACAACAGCCAATGCATAAGCCCCATAAATTTTTCCAAAGGCTGCATAATTGTGAAGATAAAAACCGAACAACTGCTTGGCTGCTTCCCACAAAAGCGCAGCCCAGAGTGCACTTACCAGAGTAGCTCTTTTCCCTATTTTTTTGAGAGGGACAGAAAAATAAAGAACAGCAAATAAAATAAATATCAGTGTAACTGAAACAAGAGAAAGTATAACCCGTTCAAATATGCCCGTCCTTAAAAAATTTAAGAATTCAATTTCGTTAGCATATTGAAATATAAAATTGATGAAAGGCACTGAGATAGTAGTTACAAAGAAAATTAAAAGAACCATAAGAACCAGTGCAAAGTCGCGAAGCTTACCGAGTATAACATTAACATCGACTTCAACACCGAAAACCCTGTTAAGTATTGTTCGCATGCTGCTGAACAAACCGCTTGCTGCAAAGAGAAGACCTAAACCACCAATAATTCCTGCTATAGTTTTGTACTGAATAAATTCATCTATTCTCTTGAACAAAATCCGTTTAGCAAAATCAGCATACTTAGCGTACGGAATTATTGTATCGATCATTGTGTTTATCTGGTATTGCACACTTCCAGAATCGAGAATGCTTCCAAGCACCGCGAAGATTATTAACACAAATGGAATGATACACACAAAAAGCGAAAAGGCTAATCCACCTGCAAGTAAAAAAACATGATGATCATCAAAACATTTATACAACCCACCGAAATAATGTTTCGAAAATCCTTTTATCTTTTTGAAGGATGGTATTAGATTTAGAACGAATCGCAGCTTCCTGAAAGTCTTGTAAAGATTGGATTTCTTTATTTTCTCTAACAGCTTAGCCATTCATAATTCTTGATATTGTGTTGAAGTAAAGATCAATAAGCTTGTCTAAAGAAACATTAATTTTTCCATTAACCTTTAATTGATTTCCACCTGTTCTTCCAAGAAATGTAAAAGATTGCTTTTTGTCTTTCAGAAATTCTTCAAACTCATTTTTATTTCAGTTATTGAAACAATTATTCTGGACTGACTTTCAGAAAACAAAGAAAAATCTTCCCTTGTTTTAATAGGAATATTAATTTCAGCACCAATAGGATTTTCTTCATTGATTATACAGCATTCTGCAAGTGCACAAATAATCCCTCCTTCGGAAATATCGTGAGCAGAAAGAATTAACTTCTTTTCTATTAAACCTAATAGACAATCATGCAATTTTTTTTCAACATTAAGATTAATTTTGGGAGAATCACCTGCAACTTTTTTATGAATAACTTTTAAGTATTCACTTCCGCCAATCTCCTCAAAATCTTCTCCAATGATATAAATTAAATCTCCTTCATTCTTAAAGAAAGAAGTGGTTACTTTTTCAAGCCCTTCAATTAATCCAACCATTCCTATTGTAGGAGTTGGATAAACTGCTGTGTTCGGAGATTCATTATAGAAACTGACGTTTCCTCCTGTAACAGGAGTATCAAAAAATCTGCAGGCTTCTCCCATTCCTTCAATTGCCTGCTTAAACTGCCAGTAAATCTCCGGTTTATATGGATTACCAAAGTTTAAGCAATTTGTAACACCAAGAGGAACCCCACCGGAACAAACTATATTTCTCGCAGCTTCAGCAACTGCGATCTTAGTTCCTTCTTTAGGATTAAGATAGACATATCTGCCATTGCAATCCGTCTTCATTACCAGTGCTTTATCTGTATCCTTTAAATAAACAACGGCAGCGTCGCAGCCGGGACCAACAATTGTATTTGTCCTTACCATAGAATCATATTGCTCATAAACCCATTTCTTCGAAGCAATGTTCGGAGATGAAAAAACTTTCTCAAAAACTTCAGTTAAATCTTTTGTCTTTGCAAGAGAAGAAAAATCAAATGCTCTTGTTGATTTAAGATATTCCGGTTCTTTTGTTCCTCTTATATAAACCGGAGCGCCGCCGCCAAGCACTAATTCAAAAGGCGGAATTTCTGCTTTAAGTCCTCCATCTCTAAAAATTTTAAGGGAAGGTTCATCAGTAACTTCTCCCACAATTTCACAATTTAAATCCCATTTTTCAAAAACTTCTTTTACTTTGTCTTCAAAACCCGGTTTAACAACACATAGCATTCTCTCCTGGCTTTCGGAAAGCATAATTTCATAAGCTGTCATTCCATCCTCTCTCAAAGGAACTTTATCTAAATCCACTATCATTCCGGATTTTCCTTTTGCACTCATCTCACTTGTTGAACATGCAATTCCTGCAGCACCCATATCCTGTATTCCAACTAACCAGCCATTTCTAATTATTTCAAGAGAAGCTTCAAGTAAAAGTTTTTCAGTAAAAGGATCTCCAACCTGGACAGAAGGTCGTTTCGATTCAGACTTTTCAGAAATTTCTTCAGATGCAAAAGTAGCTCCGTGAATCCCATCTCTTCCTGTTGATGAACCGACAATCATAACTTTATTTCCTGAACCTTTGGCAATTGCACTTGCAACATGTTCTTTCTTAACTATCCCGACCGCCATTGCATTAACAAGAGGATTATCCTGATAAGATTCATCAAAATAAACTTCACCTGCAACTGTAGGAACACCGAAACTATTTCCGTAATCGCCGATTCCTTTTACAACTCCTTCAAATAAAAATCTTGTTCTTGAATTTTTAAGTGAACCGAAGCGAAGTGAATTAAGAGAAGCAATCGGTCTGGCTCCCATTGTAAAAATATCTCTCATAATTCCGCCAACACCGGTAGCCGCGCCCTGGTAGGGCTCAACGGCAGAAGGATGATTGTGGCTTTCTATTTTAAATGCAACAGCAAGTCCATCACCAATATCAATAAGTCCCGCATTCTCTTCTCCTGCACCGACTAAAAGTTTGCTGCCGCTTCTCGGTAAAGTTTTTAATAATGCAATTGAATTTTTATAACTGCAATGTTCGCTCCACATTACACTGAAAATACCGAGCTCGGTAAAAGTCGGAGTTCTTCCCAGTATTTTTTTTATCCGTTCAAATTCTTCTTCAGTTAACCCGTGATCGAGAATTAATTGTAAGGTTACTTCCGGTTCCTGTTTAGCTAAAACTTCCTGCAACTTTTCCCTTAAGAATGATGTCAAAATGATATACAAATATAATTATTATACTGAAACTATGGAAAGTCGTTTTCTAACATGGTTTTGCTTAATGCAGAAATTCTTTTCCAAAAATTCATTATTTTAAAATGATTTTATTATTAAATATTTAGGAAAGACATGAAAACATTAACTACCTTTTTTATTATAACCTTTTTATTCAGTGTAAATTTATTCTCGCAGGAAAAATTTCAATATATCTCACCTGTAAAAAATGCAAAGTTGGTCTCATTAAATTCTACTCTCATCCTTGGTGCAAAAGATGAAATTGATCTTTCAACAGTTGCAACAGGCACTATATCTGTTACTGGTTCTAAAAGCGGGATACATAAAGGAAAGATAAAACTTTCTGACGATAAGAAAACATTAATATTCGTCCCCGATAATCAATTTCAAGCTAATGAAAAAGTAAGTGTAAATATTTCTTCAGAAATTAAAACTATAAAAGGAGAAAGCTTAGCACCTGTTTCATTTCAATTTACAACTACTCCTTTAAGTAAACCAATTGCTATAAATCCATTTTCTACAATTAGCGATAATATTAAGAGTACAGATTTAATGAATAACTCTGCTTACTCGTTGAGGAAATTTGAAAGTACAGGATCGGATACTTTGCCTTCTGATTTTCCAAAGATCACAATTGATTCAGTAAACAATCCGTCTCCTGGAAAAATATTTATGGCAAACTTTTTAGGCCCTGATTCTCTAGGGAGTTTTTTAATGATTGTAAATGATGCTGGTTCAGTAGAAAAATATAAACGGTTGGATAACTATAGTTTTAACTTCAAAGTGCAGCCAAACGGAAATCTGTCTTATGCAGATGTAATTGAACTTAATGGAGGAATAGGTACTACAAGATGGATAGTTATGGATACAACTTTTACGCCCGTTGATACTTTCCAGTGTGGTAACGGATATGAGTCTGATATTCATGAATTCAGGTTATTACCGAATGGACATGGACTTATGTTCGCATACGACGCGGAACCTGTGGATATGAGTCTTATCGTTGATGGTGGCAATCCCAATGCTACAGTATATGGAACAATATTACAGGAAGTTGATGCTGATAATAATGTAATCTTTCAATGGAGAAGCTGGGATTACGTTCCAATAACCGAATCCTATGCAAACCTTACAGCAGCTACAATAGATTATATGCATACAAATGCCGCAGATGCGGACCAGGATGGAAATTACCTCTTGAGTGCATTAAGCTTATCACAAATAATAAAAATCGATAGAGCGACTGGAAATATTATCTGGAAATTAGGTGGAAAAAGCAATCAGTTTACATTCCTCAATGAAAATGAGGCAAATGCCCCTACTTATTTTTCAAATCAGCATAATATAACTGTCTTGCCTAATGGTAATATAACCTTATTCGATAACGGTAACCAGCATTCTCCTCCATATTCCAGGGCAGTTGAATACCACCTCGATGAACAAAATATGACAGCAGAGCTGGTTTGGCAATACAGACACTCTCCCGATATTCATACCGCTGCAATGGGAAATGTTCAAAGGTTACCCAATGGTAATTCGCTTATTGGGTGGGGGATTGCGGGGGTGAATGGCTCCCCTGCTTTTACCGAAGTTCACCCTGACGGTTCTGTTGCATTCGAATTATCGCTTCCGCTGGGAGTAACTTCATATAGATCATTTCGTTTTCCATGGACAAGTCAATTACCTCAGAAGACCGAAACACAATATGAAATTCTTCAAGGTAATACATATACTTTCACTGATCCAAACGACACAACCGGCATTACTATTAAATTCAATCAGCTAAATGGATTTATTTATAACAGTGTTACCGCAACTGTGTTCGGCAACGCACCCACAAATACAGACTTTATCGGCGATGCACCAAAAGTCGCTAAACAATATTATAATTTAGCCGCTTCTGCTATTGATTCATACGAAGGAGAAGTTACTTTAAAAATGCAATATTTTCCTTTAGTTACAGAACCAGCTAAGAGAATAATTTATGTAAGAGCACAGGACAGTAGTTATTATGAACCACTACCCACAAGTTATGATTCAACTAAAAATGAATTGACATTTACAACAACCGAATTTGGTGATTTTGCTTTCTGCAAACCTCTTAGTGTCGATTCAGCTTATTCACCAATTCCAATTGAACCTCCAGATGAAGAGATAGTGAACGTGGAAGACACCGTTAAATTAATGTGGGGAACACGGGGAATTGTTTCTGGCTATTCTCTTCAGGTTTCTTTAGATTCTTTATTTACTTCCCTGATTGTTGATCAAACTCTTTCTTCAACTTCATTCCAGATTGACAATTTGAATAATAACAGCCAATACTTCTGGAGAGTCAGTACAACTAATTCGGCCGGAGAAAGTGATTGGTCTGATCCAAACAGCTTTATAACCTCTTCACCTTTTGTTGATGTTTCATACCCCAACGGCGACGAAAATCTTTATGTGGATTCAACTTATATAATTCGCTGGGATGATAACTTATCGGGTCCTGTAAGAATTGATTTAATTAAAAATGATGCCACAACAACTGTTATCGCCGATTCACTAGTTTCTGAAACTAATGCTTATAAATGGATAGTTCCGTCTTCATTGGATGGAGATTCAACCTATAAAATTAAAATAATTGATGTAGCTGATGAAAATCTTTTCGATTTAAGCGATAATACTTTTATCATTAATAACGGTGTAGTTGATGTTAATGAAAACAATAGTGTCGTAAAAGAATATAAACTCTTTCAGAATTATCCTAATCCTTTTAATCCTTCTACTGTAATAGAATATGCTCTTCCGGTAGAAAGTTATGTTACTATTTCAGTTTTTAATACTATAGGTCAAAGGGTGGCTGTCCTGTTAAAAGGGACACAGGGTGCCGGTAATCATTCAATTACATGGAATGCACAAAGCTTATCATCGGGAGTTTATTTTTATAAGATAAAAGCTGCTGGAATTAATAGTAAGAAAAATTTTACTTCATTTAAAAAAGCAATTTTAATTAAGTAAAATATTCTGTGAAATTGGACGCATCTGATTTATCGAGCAGTATTTATTATTAACAACTAAAAGTAAATCGATTTTTGAGAGTTAAGAAGCTCACGTTGATTCGCTAGGGACGGAATTAAAAATAAAATAAAGCGAAACGGCGTTTCGCTTTACAAATATGGCGTACCGGGCGATAGACTAAGCTATCTTTTAAAAACAGGCATTGCCCTCTCACTGCTTTATACCCGGTACTTTTTCTTCAAAAAATCGTGCTCTTAATCCGCCGCAGTTTACAATATGGATTAAGAGCGAAGGTAAGCAACTCTAAATAAACTCATAAGCTCTAAGCGTTAAAAACTCCGTGAATTCTTTTTCCCTGACAAGGCTGTCAAAAATTTCTGCTGCTAAATAGTAAGCTCCCTTATAAAAACGAGTTTCTCCAACAGAAATTTTTATTTCATTAAGCTGCGATTCAAGAAGAGAAGTATATAATTCTTCACTTATCTTTGTTCCATCCTCAAGAGAACCTCCCGGATTATTTACTGACTGCCATACTTGCGTCCTGGCAATTTCAACAGTAGCTGTAGTTTCAATTGAATCATAAATTGATAAAGTTCCTTCACCTCTCAACCATTCTTCGAGGTATTGAATTCCCACATCGATATTTGTCTTTATTCCTTCCAATGTAATTGTCCCTACGGGAAGCGCAAGAAGATCATCTGCCGTAATATTAATCTCTTCTTTTTTATTCTCTACCTGGTTCTTCAGAGATATATATTTGGCGAAAGCTTTTTTTGTGAATGAAACCAAACCGGGATGCATAACCATTGTCCCGTCAAATCCTTCACTTGCCTGGTGGTCCTTATCTGAATAAACCTTTCTTAGAATTGTTTCATTTACCGTTTCATCATTTTCTACAAGAATGTCGGTAGAGACACAGCCTATAGCATGAACATTACGTTTATGACATGTTTTTATAAGCAGGTTAAAATAAGATTGCATACAGCGGGATGTCGCTGTAATTTGCTCACGGTCTGGAAAGATGAACATCGGGTGATTTCTAAATTTTTTGATAAAGCTGAAAATATAATTCCATTTCCCGCAGCTAAGTCCAGCAGAATGTTCCTTTAATTCATAAAGAATTTCATCCATTTCAAATGCAGCAACTATTGTATCTATTAGAACCGCTGCTTTAATTGTACCGATAGGAATTCCAAGCTCATCCTGGGCAAAAACAAAAACATTATTCCACAGTCTTGCTTCGAGCCTGCTTTCAATTTTAGGAAGATAGAAATATGGTCCTGTTTCCTTATCAATTAAATTTTTTGCATTGTGAAAGAAGAAAAGACCGAAATCGAATAACGAAGCTGAGATAGGTTCGCCATTAATCAAAAAATTCTTTTCATCAAGATGCCAGCTTCTCGGACGTACCATAAGTGTAGACGTTTTTTTATCGAGCTTATGGAATTTTCCGGTTTCAGTATTTATATAAGATATAGTTCCCGCAACAGCATCTTTAAGATTTACATGACCTTCAATTATATTACTCCAAGTTGGAGAAGTCGAATCATCAAAATCCGCGATAAAAACATTTGCCCCGGAATTAAGATCATCCACAATTGTTTTTTGATCTACCGAGCCAATTATTTCGACTCGCCTGTCAAGCAGGTCCTCCGGAAGAGGTGCAACTTTCCAGTCACCATTTCTTATCTCTTTTGTCTTTTCAATAAAATCAGGCATCAAACCCGAACTGATTTCTCTCTGAACTTTTTCTCTTCTTCTTAATAGCTCAAGCCGCCTCGGATTAAATAAATAGTGAAGCTTGGAAATGAATTGTATAGACTCCGGTGTTAAAACTTCGTTTACTTCATGAAACATTCTTCCTTTTATCTCAACACCTGAAATTAGCTGGTTAATGGTAACTGACATAAATTGCTTCAAAACCTTATTATATTTTTAAAACCTTTTGAGAGAAGCCTAAACTATGCCACCCCAAAAAAATCATACATGTGGATTAAAATGAAAGAATTTGTAAATAAATATTTCTAATAATGAGAGAGTGGTTCATCTTATAACAGTGAAACTAACTCTTTCCCGTTCATATTAATTGTTTTAATTTAGCAAACAATATTTTTATTTAAGAAAATGAAAAAAGAAATTTCATCTAATCTTAAATGTTATCCTTTAGAAAAATCACGCTGGAAAGATTTTGAAGAATTATTCGGGGA
The DNA here is from genome assembly GCA_963792755.1 of uncultured Ignavibacteria bacterium. GTDB lineage: Bacteria > Bacteroidota > Ignavibacteria > Ignavibacteriales > Ignavibacteriaceae > RBG-16-34-14. Next base: position 295,512 of record CAWBXQ010000009.1, on the reverse strand, counting down.
AAGAGGTGCTTGCGGCGGATGTTGGTGTATGTCGTGGAGATTAAGACCTAAAGATTTTAATAAACAAAAAGGTGCCGGGAATAAAAAAGCAATGAAAAAAATTGTTGATAAAAATGAGACTCCCGGCATTGTCGGATATATTGACGGAAGACCTGTCGGATGGTGTGCAGTTGCTCCAAGAGAGAAATTTATTCGCTTAGAAAATTCCAGGGTATTACAAAAGATTGATGATAAACCTGTCTGGTCAATAACTTGTTTCTTTATTGCAAAACCTTTCAGGAGACATGGGTTATCCACTGAACTATTGAACGGAGTAATTAAATTCTGCAGAAGGAAGAAAGTAAAAGTTATAGAAGCATATCCTGCAGAACCTTACGGCGATAATATTCCTGCTGCATTTGCATGGACGGGAATTCCTTCTGCTTTTGCGAAAGCCGGATTTAAGGTTGCGGAAAGAAGGAGTCCTAAAAGACCAATTATGAGATATTATCTTTAAGAAATTGAGCTAAACTACATTCAGAAATTCTTCCCAGATTTTATAAAGCTGGTAAGTTGCATAAATATCGTCGGCACAATAAACTGCAATATCTTTTATCCTTCCAGCATCATAAAGAGTTTTAACCTCCATTCCTGAAATACCTTTTGTTTTAGGCGATTCAACACCGAATGCCTGGCAGTAGAAATCAAGATTAAATTTTCTTGTGAGACCGTAGTAAGTAAATTGTTCAAGCAAATCGATATGAAAAGATGAATCGAATCTTTTAGATACAAGATTTTTGCTTGGTTTAATTTTATTCAATGCAGAACGCATCATAAGAAAAGGTGCATCAAAATTTCTTCCGTTAAAAGTTATAACCTGGTCCGAAACTTCTATAATTCTCCAGAAGGAGTTCAGCATTTCTGCTTCACTTAATCCTTTATAATGAACATCCTTCTCCGAGACCCATTCTTCACTTTGATCGCTTTCATAATAAACGTAAGATTTTTCTTTATCAACGTCGTAAATACCAATTGTAATAAGCTTGGAAGTAAAAGGATAAAGACTCGTATATCTTATCGCATCATCGACTTTTAACTCTTTTACTTTTTCGTCGGATTCTCTTTCTGCATAACGAAGAAGATATTCCTGCTGGCTTTCAGAAAGTGATTCGAATGGAAATGCACAAGTCTCGATATCGAAAACAATTTTTCTCATGTAACCCCCGTGATATTTTTAATTATAAATTGCCACGACCCATGAGTCGCGGCAAATAAGAAAATATTTAATTACTAAACTTACTTAACAAATCTTTGACGGCATTTTTGTTAACCATAAAATCCATCATCTTCAATTTTACATAATCCTCATTGTAAAAATAATAACCAAAATTTTTAACATCATCTCTTGAACCTGCGGCAGAATCTTTAATTAAATACCAATCTTTTCCATCTTTATTCAAATAGCCAACTAAATGAATTCCATGATCGTCAGTTGTAGTTTTATTGCTGAAACGAAATTGTCTAGCATAGTTATCAATATATTCAGAAGGTATATCGAATGTAGGAACTATTGCAACATCACTGGGTGAAAGATAGCCAGCTTCTGAAACATCGCCACCGATTGATACAGTATAACCGTTTCTAATTGCTTTTTTCAATGCAGCCATATAATCATCGAGTGGAACATTATAATAATCTTTATTGTGCCACCAGTTATCCGGAACCTCATATTCAACCTGCTTGTAAAAAGGCTGCTGCATATAGGAGAGAATATCAACATAATCATCGAGATTTATAGCTAAATACTTTTCAAGATACTCTTTCGGAGTAAACCTGATCTCCTGGATTACAAAATCTGCCGGAGGTTCTCCCATATATTTATTCAAAATCATTTTGATTTCACCAAGAGCCTCTTCCTTGTTCCAGTCATTTGTACTTTTCAAACTTTTTAGATAAGAATCCATTTCGTCAAACATTTCTTTATGATCATAAAATTTATGTCTCTTCGGCTTTCCATCATAAACATCTTCCGGAACGATTCCATATTTTTTCCAGATTCTTGTTACAGCGTTTGCTTCCGAACCTTCACCAAATTCAGAGTTCCCTTTTTCATCAATATACCTAGCGGCTTTTTCCAAGTATTCCCAATATACAGTGTACATCTCTGAGAGCTTTACTTTTTTCTGATGAATTCTATAAACCTCCGACTCAAGAAATGAAGTTGTGGAGAATGCCCAGCAGGTTCCTGTTCTTCCTTGTGAAACAGGATCATTGTACCAACAGCTTTTAAATTCATCAACTGATTTGGGAAAATCTTTTCCTGTTACATCAACTTTATAAGATACTTTATCTAATGTTTTAGCTTCAGTTGTATCGCCGAGGGAATTAAGAATTTTTTCATAAAAACCAGGTTGTCTTTTTACAAAAACTCCTTTATCGTGAACTTTATCCTGTGAAAAAATAAATGACGAACATACCAGCAACGTCATTATCAAAATAGATTTGCTTTTCATAAATGCCTCATAAGAAAATATCTTTCAATGTTTTAAAATAATAAAATAATGGCAAATTAATTCTTAAAAAATACTATTGATTATTCGGGAATTAGTAATAAATTTGAACTGAATTTTATCACAATTTTACTCTAAAGGAATTTTTGAGCAGGTATAGTATACTATTTGTGTTCTTAATTTTATGTGTCCGCATAAAAGCCCAAGACACTTCTAAAGTTATTCCTTTTTACTTAGGGAAAAATTATCCGGAACTCTCGCAAATTGAAAAAGTTGAATCTCCATTTGACTTCAAACTTTACGAAGGAGAAGAAGATCAAACTCCTCAGCAACTACCAAATGTAACCTGGCATGATTGGATTACAAACATACCACAGGATTATGTAAGATTTTACGATATCGCATTGAATACAAGTATTCCTGTTTATTTAAGTATTGCAGCGTCTACCGCTGCACTTATGGCTACAGATAGGGAAACTTATGATGCTCAACATAAATGGTATACAGGTTCTCACTTTGTACATGAAGCAAGCGACATCTTTGAACAAATTGGGGCTGGAAATGGACAGCTTGCAATGACAGTTGTATTCTTAGGTTTCGGTCTAATCAATGACGACCAGAGAGCGATTCGAACTGCAAGCCAGATTGCACAGGTCACAATTTCTTCCGGCGCAATTGTTCAGATTCTTAAACATCTCACTGGAAGAGAAAGTCCAATTGTATCCACAACTCGGACAGGCAAATGGAAATTTTTCCCAAGCCCCCTGGCTTACCACAAACGCATTCCATATTATGATGCATATCCTTCCGGTCATCTTACAACAATGATGAGCATGGTTGGAGTAATTTCAGAAAATTATCCTGAATGGAAATGGGTTGACCCGGTTGGGTATACTATTTCCGGTTTAATGGCAATGGCGATGGTAAATAAAGGAATTCACTGGCATAGTGACTATCCGTTAGCAATATATCTTGGTTATGAATTCGGTAAAATCGTAGCCCATCCTGAAAAATATAAATCTAATTCCGATTCTTCGAATAATAAAGTTTCAGTAATAATTTCACCCTATTCAGATTACTTTGGAACAGGTTTGGCTTTATCAATGACTTTTTAATTTTTAAGATTAATTAAAAACTTCACCGATAATTTCTACTGCCCTATTTATATCTTCAAAACTAACATCAAGATGAGTGATTGCTCTTAAAGAACCGACTCGCCCTACAAGTAATAACAAGCCTTTTTCTTTACACAGTTTTATAGTCTCATCAATATTCATCTTTAAAGGTTTAAAGATGAGAATGTTTGTCTGAACGGAATCTATGTCAATTTCCAGGTTCGGATTTTCATTAATTGCTTTGGCAAGAATCTTTGCTTTCTCGTGATCTTCTGAAAGCCTCTCTATATTATTTTGGAGAGCATATAAAGCAGCTGCAGCAAGAATTCCCGATTGCCTCATTCCCCCTCCCCATGCTTTACGAACTCTGAAAGCTTCTTTAATAAAATCTTTTGTCCCCGCAATTATAGAACCAACTGGTGCACCGAGTCCTTTTGAGAAACAGCAGGAAACAGAATCAAAACGGAAAGCATAATCTTTAACAGGAATTCCTGTCGCAACAGAAGCATTCCAGATTCTGGCTCCATCAAGATGAAAAAGTAAATTGTATTTTTTAACGAGCTCTTTCATTTCAATTATTTTTTCCAAAGGATAAATTGCTCCGCCCGCACGGTTATGCGTATTTTCGAGAGCAATAACTTTTGTTCTCGGCATATAATAAGCGCTTGAAGGTCGGATTAAGGGCTCAACTTGTTCTGTTGTTATTACCCCATTTTTCCCATCAACAGGACAAAGCTGGATTCCACTTAATGCCGCAGGTGAACCAGATTCATAATTAAAAATGTGAGCGTCTCTTTCGCAAATAACTTCATCACCCGGATTTGTAAGAACATTGAGGCAAAGCCTGGTTTCCCATTACTCCACTCGAAACAAACAATGCAGCTTCTTTACCGAGTAAATCGGCTGTGTATTCCTCAAGCTTGTTTACTGTTGGATCCTCTTTAAAAACATCATCACCAACTTCAGCTTCATACATTGCTTTGCGCATTGCCTCTGAAGGTTTGGTTACTGTATCACTTCTTAAATCAATTATTTTCATTTTATTAAAGATTAAATTTTATTTTAATTTTTTTCATTATAAAGATCCCAATAATCCAGATAGAAAATACAGAAGATAAAATTGGAATTAACAACGGATTCTGTGTATAAAATGTTTTGACATTTTCAATATCAACATCTCCAACGACAAAAATTTTTTCAAACATTTTAGTTTGAGTTTCTGTAATTCCTAAAGGATTTATTATGCAGCTAATTCCACCGTTAGCCGCTCTTACAACACTTCTTCTGTTTTCAACAGCACGCAATGCTGCATATTCTTTATGTTGATATGGTCCGCTTAGTTTTCCGTACCAGCTATCATTTGTAACAATAGCAATCATTTGTGCGCCTTTGTCTACAAACCGTGCAACAAAATCCGGAAAGACGGATTCATAACAAATAAGTCCATTTATGTAAAGACTATCTTTATTAGAATAAGTTATAAAATCATTTTTCTCTTTCAGGAAAAGGTAATGAGAAAACCGTTGTATCGTGACCAACATTCCAGCCGGTTATTCCCACTCCCCACTTAATCAAAGTTCCGAGAAAAGGAAGCTTGTCTGCATATGGAACTTTTTCACCAAAGGGAACTAACTTTGTTTTTCCATATCTTTGAAGTTCTCTTGAATGAGGTGACAAAAGTAAAACTGCATTGTATGTTGCATAATAAAAATCACCAGTCTCACTATTTTTTGCATCATCAGGATGGTGGCTTTTATCATAATAAATAAGATCAGGCATTCCCGTAAGAAGATAAATATTATTTTGCCGGAGAAAACTGTAAATGGAATCAACAGTTGATTGGTATCTTCCGCTCATAAGATAAACAGGCATTGCAGTTTCCGGCCAGAATAAGATCTCAGCACCATCATTAATCGCTTTTTTGAAAGACCAAGATAAAGATCCAGAAATGTATTTAAATCTCCTGTCGACCATTTATCCCATGGATTTATGTTTGGCTGTATCAGCCCAACTCTTATTTTCTTACCTGGCTGAGTAAAAGATAAAGTACGATAAAAACCATAGCTAATTACGATAAGAAAGATCAAAACAGAAACTAAAAAATTCTGATACAATTTCTTTTTTGAAATTTTATAATTGATAAAAGCTTTATAGAAAAAAATATTAATAAAAACTACGATAAGAGATAAACCAAGTGAACCTACAATATCCGCAGCCTGAATAAATTTATTGAACAAAGCCAAACCACTTCCAAGAGTTATCCAGGGGAAATGAAATTCAGTAATCATTGTGACATATTCATAAGTAACCCAGAAGAGAGGGAAAACAAACAATGCAATGTTTCTCTTAAATAATTTCTTAGTGAAATAATAAAGTGTAGAAGGAATTAATAACTGTGCGGGATTTACAAACAAAAGCAAAGCGCCGGATATCATTAAAAAAGGGTCCGATTCTTTTTGCCAACTTCCAACCCAGTAAATTGTTATAAGACTGAAAACAAAAGCCATTAAATATGTAGAGCGGTTTATCTCGAGAAGAGTTTGTTTCTTTTCAATTACCTTAAGATAAGGAACCAATCCCACAAACATTAAAAGAGTAAAAGGAAATGGGAAAGGCGGGAAAGAAACTCCCAACAAAATTCCGGAAAGAATAAGAAGAAGCCTCTCTTTTCTTTTTTCTTTTTTTTCTTCGGGAGTTTGAGGAATTTTTTTATTCTTTGATTTGAAGATCAACTCGCGCTCTTTTTCTTTTTAAAGAAAAAATATCTTATAACAAAAAATAAAATGACGGCTCCTGTTAATATTAACACAATTTCTTCGTAACGGGACAAATAAAAATCTACACGTTCTATATTATCGCCAAAAATTATTCCCAGGTAAATTATTATCGTATTCCAGAATGCTGCACTTAATGTTGCAAGAATAACTGTCTTTAAAACTTTTAATTCACTTAATCCTGCAAAAAAAGAAATCACTGACCTTGTCCCGGGAAGAAAGCGGTTTACAGCAATAGTCGTATAGCCATATTTAGTAAACCATTTCTCTACTTTCGCCACAGCATCTGCTGTAATAAATTTAATCTTACCTGCTCTTACAACTTTTTTATCTAGCTGTGAACCGATATAGTACAAAGTCATAAACCCGAGAATGCTTCCAACAGTTGTAAAAATTAATGTCGGTACAAAATGGATTGGGCCTGTTGCAATTAAAGAGCCGCCTATAACTACTACAAGATCGCTTGGCGACGGAGGAAAAACATTTTCTACATAAGAAAAAAGAAAAAGAATTAAATAGATAAGAAAAGGGCTCAGGTCAGAAATGTGATTAAGAATATTTTCGATCATTCATTAACCTTTGTAACTAAAACTGTAGTCATTGCAGCTACGCCCTCTTCCCTTCCTGTATAACCCAACTTTTCAGTTGTTGTTGCTTTTATCGAAATCTTATCAATATCAATGTTAAGAGTTGATGCTATTTTTTCTCTCATTTTTTCTACATAAGGAGAAATTTTAGGTCTCTGAAGTATTAACACTGCATCTAAATTACCAAGTTCATAACCTTTGGATTCTACCATTTCATAAACTTTAGAAAGAAGTTGAATGCTGTCTGCATCTTTAAATTTAGGATCAGTATCGGGAAAGTGTTTCCCTATATCTCCGAGAGCAAGCGAGCCAAGCAGAGCATCACAAATTGCATGGAGAAGCACATCTGCATCTGAATGTCCGCTAAGGCCTTTCTCAAAAGGAATTTCTATCCCACCAATTATAAGTTTTCGATTTTCCGCAAAAGCATGGACATCAAAACCAATTCCCGTTCTGAATTCTTCTTTCATCTTCTTATCTCAAAATCCTTAAATTCATTTTTAAATTCCTGCCAAAAAATATTATGTTTCCTTACTGATGCATTAGAGGGACCGATTTTTATTTTATTACTGAGCTCTTCTATCATCGCACGATTCCCTTCTACAACGGTTACAACTTCTCCTGTAAAAAGATTTTTAGTATAACCTTTTAATCCCAAAGCCTTTGCATTTCTATAAACAAAATATCTGAAACCCACACCCTGCACAAACCCGTTAACAATAATTTCTGCTCTCGTATAATCTTCCATTCAAGATTATTTATTTTTGTTAAGCATCTCGGAAACCAGAAGTCCGGCGAAAATAAGTACGCATCCTATTAAACCAAAATTAGATATTTTTTCATTCAGGACAAAAAAAGCACACAACGCTGCAAATATCGGCTCGAATGAGAGAACTATTCCCGCAACTGAAGGAGTTACAAATTTTTGATACTTCGTCTGTAAAGTTGTTGTTAACACAGTCGCAAGAATCGATGTATATAAAACTGCAAACAACAAACTATTACTAAAAGTGAATTGCATCGATTCAATTTTCAATCCAGTAAATAAAAATGAAAATAGCAAACCGCAAACTCCGGTGATAGCAATCTGTAAAAAAACAAGAGGCTTATAATCATTTTTTTTACTGACTATATCGAGATAAACTATGTACAGCGCAAAGAATATAGCACACAATATTGTAAGCATATCTCCAATTCCAAAGTTCCCGCTTATCTCAGAGAAAATTCCTAATAAAGAATTTCCTTTACTCGTAAGAAAAATCAATCCGGTTATGGAAAGCAGGATTCCGAGAACTACTTCTTTTCTTGGAGGTCTCTTTTCAAAAAATATTTGAAAGAAAGGAGTAAAGATTACAAATGTTCCCGTTATAAATGCTGACTTTGTCGCCGTTGTATATTTTAATCCCATTGTCTGCGAGGCAAATCCCGCAAAGTATATAAGCCCAAGTAATACTCCTTCCAACAAAACTTGTTTATTGAATGACTTAAATATTTTAAAAACAAAGGGAAGAAGAATAACCGTAGCGAATAAAAATCTTACCGAGATAAAAAATAAAGGAGAGATATCTTTTAACGCAGATTTTACTATTACAAAAGTCGCTCCCCATATTAAAGTGACAAACAAAAGAATAATTACAGGAAAATATTTTTTCATGAAGGAAAGAAAATTTGTTTAATCTTTAGGTTTAATGTAACCAAATGATTTTAGCTGTTTCTCATCAGAACGCCATTTGTTTTTTACTTTCACTTTCAATTCAAGATAAACTTCTTTCTGCAAAAAATCTTCAACTGCTTTTCGTGCATCGAGACCGAGTCTTTTTATGGCTGTGCCCTGTTTGCCGATTAATATTCCTTTTTGGCTTTCTCTTTCAACATTGATTTCTGCAAGAATATAATTTTTTTTATCTTCTCTTTCCTTGAAATCAATAATAACAACTTCGGTGCTATAAGGAATTTCTTCTTTATAAAGTTCAAATATTTTTTCTCTAACTATTTCAGATACAAAAAATCTTTCATTCTCATCTGCTACTATATCATCAGGATAGAGCTTAGGACCCTCCGGCAAAAGCTCAACTATGCTGCCAAGAACTTCTTCAATATTAAAATTTAATAATGCAGCAACCGGGATTACTTTTCTGAATTTATTCAAAGATTCAAATTTGGAAATAAGATCCTTAACATTTTCCTGTTGAGTAAGATCTATCTTATTAAGAAGAAGCAAAAGAGATTTGTTTGCGCTTAGAACTTTATCAGCAATAAAAATATTGTTTAATGTTTCTTTTCCTTCAGGATCGGAAAAGACGTCGATTATAAGTACAACTACATCAGCATCTGTTAACGAATAATTTACAGCTTCCATCATTTTTTCCTGCAAGAGATAATTAGGCTTAATTATTCCAGGTGTATCGAGAAAAATCACCTGGTAATTTTCAGATGAAAGAATGCCGAGTATTTTCTTTCTTGTAGTTTGCGGTTTTGATGTAGTTATGGAAAGCTTCTGTCCGAGAAGTGCGTTCATTAAAGTTGATTTTCCGGCATTAGGTAAACCGAGAATTGCAACATAACCTGACTTCGTAACTAAACTCATAATTTCAATAAGTTCATTGCATGATTTATAATACAAATATACACACAATAAGGGATTTTGAGAGGAATGAGAAGAATAAAAAACTACAATTACTTAATGCTGCTTTGAATGTTTAATATTTTCGTAAAAGAAATACCCGCTTATAATAAGCACAAAAGAAAACACAGAACCGATAATTGAAATATTCCCTTTCGAAAATAAATTCTTAAGAAGTGTTACAAAACTATTTGAGCGTTCGGTGAATTGTGTGAGAATATCGGGCGAACTTGGTTCTGCTATAAAAATATAATTGGCAATTAAAAAACCGATTATCCCAAGACAAATTAGAAAGAACAAGGATAGAACCGACACTAAGAAAAAGTTTTGTTCCTTTTTCGATTTTAAACTTCTCTGAACTTTTAACATAAGATTGGAAGTAAAATTAGGTGAAACCTCTTCAATCCGTAATCTTCTTAATTCATTGTGAATAGACAGCAAAGCTTTATACTTCTTCATATCTTCTGTAGATGACTCAAGCTGAATTTTTACCTGATGAACTAAATTGTTGTCGAGTTCACCATCGATATATTTATTCAATATGTCATCGTTCAATTCAATCATATACTTCCTTAGTATAATTGTTTTTTATCATCATATCTTTTAGAGCAGCTCTCGATCTATGCAACATAACTTTAACATTATTCTCGCTTGTTTCCAATACTTTACTTATTTCCTCGCAGGACATACCTTCAAGATAAAACATTGAAATAACAGATGCATAGTTAGCCGGCAGCTTATTAACCATTTCATTTATAAATAAAGATAGGTCTTCCTTTTCAGAAATATTATAATCATTATCGCTTTCAAGATTAAAGAGCTCATGTATCGAAGTCATTTCAGATTCTATTTTTCTTTTCTGTGCAGATAATTTGCTTAATGCTGTATTGTAAACAATCTTATAAAACCATGTAGAAAATTTTGCTTCACCTTTAAAATTATTTAACCCTTTATATGCTTTAAGAAAACAATCCTGCAAAACTTCTTCTGCTTCCATTTTATTTTTTAACATCCTTGTTAACATTGAAAAAGCTTTGTTCTTGTATCTATCGATAAGAATAGCATAATCAGAATGATTTCCTTTCTTTACGGAATCTATAACTTCCTGGTCGCTTAAGCCTTTCATTTACCGTTTTTGACCTTTCTTTAAGTAAAAAGGTTACAAGAAATAATGGAATATAGTTGATGGAAAATGTCCGAATGGACTCCTTTTGAGGAAGATGGAATCATAATCATTCTCCCTGATATTGGATTTATTTCAAATTCTAAACAAAACTATAAGAACTTGAAATGAATACGTAGAAACCTACTCATTTTAACATTGAAATAAAATATTAAACACGAACTGTAACCTTAAAACAAGGTTTATAGTCTCAACAATCAGAAAACGAAAGAAATAAAAAAATATAAAGGTGAATTAAATGGCTGAAAATGTAATAGCAGTTTTTATCCCGATAGTTACAGTATTAGTTGTCGGAATAATTCTCGTCTCTTTCTTCTTTTTCAGATCGAGGGAAAGACAATTGCTTATCGAAAAAGGAATGGATGCACAATCCATAAAAGAATTTTTCGAAGGGAAAAAAGATCCTTTCAGAATGCTTAAGATTGGTATAGTAACAATTGCTTTTGGTTTAGGATTAGGATTTGGTATTATGTACGAAGTTGATTATGGCGGCGGTTACTGGGTTCCTCTCTTTTTATTCACGGTAACCGGGATTGGTTTTGTAGTTGCCAATGTTGTTGCCAGAAAGATTGAGAAAAAGTAATTAACTAAGCAAGCGTAGCACAGAATAATTATTCTGTGCTACGATATAAAATTTATTTACTCTCCAAATTCTCCATTTGCATTTTATGTTCAAATTCCCCCAGCCATCTTTCAGTATCTATTGCCGCCATACATCCCATGCCTGCAGCAGTTACAGCCTGACGGTAAATTTTATCTGTTACATCTCCAGCTGCAAAAACGCCATCTATATTTGTATAAGATGAACCGTCCTTAACTTTTAAGTAACCCGTTTCATCCATATCGAGTATTCCCTTAAAAAGATCGGTATTTGGTTTATGTCCTATTGCCATAAATAAACCGTCAGCCTGAAATTCTTCTTTTGAATTGTCAACAGTATCCCGCAGAATTACACCAGTCATTGTCTTTCGTCCGTTTTCTTCTTTACCCAAAACATCAATTACAACTTTGTTTGTAAGAAATTTTATTTTAGGATTACTCTTTGCTCGTTCAAGCATTATTTTAGATGCACGAAATTCTTCTCTTCTATGTACAACAATAACTTCGGAAGCAAACTTTGTTAAGAAGTTGGCTTCCTCCATTGCAGTATCACCTCCGCCAACAACTAACACTTTCTGGTTCTTAAAGAAAAAACCGTCGCAGGTTGCACAAGCAGAAACTCCATAACCCATGAATTTCTTTTCACTTTCAATGTTAAGAAGTTTCGCAGAAGCCCCCGTCGCGATAATTACAGAATCCGCTGTATAAGTCTCATCATAAGATTTAATTATAAATGGTCTAACTGAAAAATCAACTTCAGTAACTTCTTTGTAAAGTGATTTGGCTCCAAATCTATGTGCTTGTTTTCTCATTACATCAGTTAATTCAGGACCCATTATTCCCGTCTCAAATCCCGGATAATTCTCAACTTCTGTTGTAATTGTTAACTGTCCTCCCGGCTGAAGTCCTTCAAACATTATTGGATTAAGATTCGCTCTCGCAGTGTATAAAGCAGCAGTAAATCCGGCAGGACCGGCACCAATTATTATTACTTTATGATGATTATTTGTTTCAACAACAGACATTCTTTTCTCCCTACTTTCAAAAAATTAACTGTACATAAGATAACCTAATTGATAAAAAGGTTCATGTCTAAATTATAAAATTTGCATTTCTTTTCAGTCCTTTTAATTTTGTTCTTTTAACGGGACTCTCTGAAAACTTTGTCCGAAATTCCTCCTCATTCATTTTCAAAATTTCAGATACATCAAGTTCCTTATTTTGTGGTAAGAATTCTTCCTCTAATGTTACTTCTGAAAACTTAATATTCCATGGACAAACATCCTGGCAGATATCACAGCCAAAAATCCAGTTATCAAATTTTCCTTTAAAGTCTTCAGGGATTTCATCTTTGTTTTCAATGGTAAGATAAGAGATACATCTTGTAGAATCTAAAATATATTCATCAACAATTGCATTGGTCGGGCAAGCATCTATACAGGCAGTACAGCTTCCACAATGATCTGTAACAATTGATGAATTATTAAACTCATAATTTGTTATTAATGTTGCAATAAAAAACCAGCTCCCCATTTCTGTATTTATAACATTCGTATGTTTTCCTAACCAGCCAAGTCCCGCTTTCACAGCCCAGGCTTTATCCATAATAGGACCAGTATCAACATAAGATTTTGATTCGAACTCCGGATCAATTTGTTTTAATTGATTTTCAAGTTCATCTAATTTTTCCCAGATAATTAGATGATAATCCTTTCCCCAGGCATAGCGGGAAACCTTGCCTTTATCTTTTTGATTTGAATATTGTTCATCTATGTAGTAATTCATTCCAAGAGAGATTATATTTTTAGCTGTAGGAAGAATTTTAGAAACATTTATTCTCTTCTCAAAATTTTTCTGCATATAATCCATTTCCCCATGGTATTTTTTCTCCAGCCACTGTTTAAGATAAGAAGTTTCTTTAGTTAGTTCTTCAACTTTTGCAAAACCAACTATATCGAATCCGATTTGCTTAGCTTTCTTAATTACTATTTCGTTGGTTAATTTCATAATTATTCCAAGGAGAACATCATGTCAGTCTGAGCCTGTCGAAGACTGACTGTCAGATTAGTCACACTTCGACAAGCTCAGTGTGACAGGCACTCACCATCTCAATTCCCTCTTGAAAACTTTAACATAAACTTCGTCATTGTGAATTATTACAGGAAAGCTGTCCAATCCTCTTTCACCCTGGGGTTGTCTTCCCGTTTTTAAGTTGAACTTCCAGCCATGCATTGGACAGACGACAAACTCATCTTCGATAAATCCATCATAAATTAATGCAGTGTGCTGGTGCGGACAGATATTACTGAGAGCACATATCTCATTATTGATTTTAAAAACCGCAACTTCGGTATCATTCACAATAAATCTTTTACCAACTCCTTCTTTTAGCTCTTCGAATTTGCAAATTTTTGTAAATCCTTCTTCGGTCATAACTCTTTCTTTTTATCATTCGCTCTAAATCCTCTTTCGTCCTTTATAACTGAAGCAAGAACAGTCTCGGGGTCGTGCTCAAAAAATAGTTTCCAGTTTTCTTCAATTGCTTTGTTAAGAATTTTTTTCTTTTCCTCAACAGTTACAAGTGGTTGAAGATCATAACTCATAACATAAGGCAAAGGAATATGAGAAGTTGTCGGGAAAAGGTCGGCACAATAAAGAATAGTATAGGAAGAATCAGAAATCTTTATTAATTGTTGTGCATAAGTGTGACCATTTACAATTACAAATTCTATTTCATCGTCAAATTTTTCTTCACCATCTATTAAAGTTAGAACTCCTTCATTCATCAAAGGTTCAAAATTATTTTTCAAATAACTCCCCCGGTCTCTTTCAGATGGATTTATCGCCCATTCATAATTTTTTCTCTGAACATAATATTTTGCATTTGGAAATGACGGAACAATTTTGCCATTTTTTATTTTCGTTGAACCGCCTGTATGATCGAAATGAAGATGAGTAAGAATTACATCCGTTATATCTGATGGGGTAAGATTAAGCTCTTTCAAGCTTCCTTCAAGAGAAGTAGCAAAATCAAATCCATATATGCTTTTTGATTTTTCATCCCATTTATTTCCGTTGCCTGTATCAATAAGAATTTTTCTTTCCCCATCTACTAAAAGAAGATTTCTTGTTGCAAGCTTTATCCTGTTCGCTTCATCAGGAGGATTGGTTTTTTGCCACAATGGTTTTGGAATTATCCCGAACATTGCACCACCGTCCAATCCAAAATAACCAGAGTTTAGTACGTGTAAAGTGTATTTGCCTATTTTCATTTTTGTTTAAGAAATTTGGTTTATGGAACCCCTCCCGTGCTTTAAGCTATTTTATGAATAAAGATAAAAAACGACCTGATTAATATAAATGGTGAGAATAGAAAAAAATTTGTTTGAACCTTATCTCGCCACTCTCCCTATACCATCTAAATATTCTTTTTTCTTAAGAAGCTCTTCTTCGGTTTCAACATTTTTTGGATCAGGGATACAGCAATCAACGGGACAAACAGCAGCACATTGCGGTTCATCGTGGAAGCCTTTACACTCTGTGCATTTATCGGGAACAATGTAAAAGAAATCCATTGAGAAAAAACCTTTGGCACCGGAAGGTGCAGTATCACCTTCTCCATAATTCTTGCCGACAAGTTCCCATTCGGCTCCACCTTCATAAATTGCAGTGTTAGGACATTCAGGCTCGCAGGCTCCGCAGTTAATACATTCTTCAGTTATAAATATTGCCATTTGTTATCTCCTGTATTCAGAAAAGCTTTCATAAATCCGTTACTATTTTAATAAAACAATTTTCAAATTCAAAAGCCTTCAAGGGCAAACGGCAAAAGTCAAACGGCAGAAAAATTATTCTATAACTCCATACTGTTTACTCACTACTCTATGCACTTAGCACTATGCTCTGTACGCTTACCATCCTCCACTCGAACCACCACCGCCGAATGAACCGCCGCCACCACTGAATCCACCTCCACCGCTAAATCCACCACCTCCGCCTGAACCAAATCCTCCTCCGCCAAACCCACCTAAGAAAATTCCTCCTATTAGTCCTCTTCTGCCTCTAAACAAGAATATTATTATTGCAAAAATTATCATAATTAAAGTAGAAGCAAATGGAGTTCTGTGCCTATTAGAAGAAACATCTCTGTCGCCTTTGTATTCCCCGGATGTAGCTAAAATGATAGCATCAACACCGGCAGTTATTCCACCATAAAAATCATCTTGCTTGAAATAAGGGGCTATAACATTTCTGATAATTGAATTTGCGAGTGCATCAGGTAAAGCACCTTCAAGCCCGTAACCAACTTCTATTCTTAATTTCTTATCATTCTTTGCAATAAAAAAAAGTGCACCGTTATCATGCTCTTTAGTCCCTATTTTATTTTTCTCAGCCACATCGTGAGTATAATATTCAATCGGGTAATCATCAAGTGTTGGAATCATTAAAACAGCAAGCTGATTGCTTGTACTATCTTCAAAAGTTTTAAGGCGGTAATTTAAAGTTTCAAGCTCGGAACCAGTTAATGTATTTGTGTAATCTGTAGCCCATTGTTTTAAAGTTGGAACTTCAGGCTGTGCACTTAAAACTGTTGACGATATTATTAATAAAAATAAAAACTTCATCAGAATTAAAACTCAACCTTCGGCGGAGTTTCCGAACCCGGAGTAGCTGCAAAATATTGTTTCGGACCAAATCCAAAAATGCCGGCAAAAATTGATGCGGGAAATCTTTTTATTGTAGTGTTATAAGTCTGAACTGCCTGGTTAAAATTTCTTCTCTCAACGGATATTCTATTCTCTGTTCCTTCGAGCTGAGCCTGCAGTTGCAGAAAATTTTCATTTGCTTTTAATGTTGGATAATTCTCAACCGTTACAAGCAGCCGTGACAAGGCACCGCTTAATTGTCCCTGCAACTGCTGGAATTTCTGAAAAGCCTGTGGATCATTCAATACCTGTGAAGTCACATTAAACTGCCCTACTCTAGCTCTTGCTTCGGTAACATCGGTCAGAACACCTCTTTCAAAATTAGCATAGCCTTTAACAGTATTTACCAAGTTAGGTATAAGATCGGCTCTCCGCTGATACTGGTTTTCAACCTGGCTCCAGCTCTGGTTAACGTTTTCATTTAAAGTTACCAAACTATTATAAGAACCAACACCCCAAGCAACTAAGATAATTCCAAATAAAACTATTACTCCGATTACAGAGAGAGTTATAATCAACCCTTTATTTTTCATTATTCCTCCTGAAGGTCGAGAGATTTATATTAAAATATTCGTTCAACATCTTAAATTAAATTGAATTTTAATCAATATGCAATACTTTTGTGACGACGTTAGCAGAGATTATGAGATAATGTGACTATGAGAAGATGAGATTTTAAATGATTTCTCTCATCATCGCATAATCTAATCACTCATCATCCCAAATTACGGCTTTTCTCCTTTATAATTATTCTGTAAAAACTTTAGCGATTCATTCGATATCTGAATATTTTTTTCTACAGCAAACTTTTCTGCATTTTCAAGATTTCCACGATAAAACCTGAACCATAAAAAATTAGCAACTGCAAGACCATCAAAAACTCTTTGTTCAACAAAAGCATTGACTGAAACATAACCCCATAATGCGCACCATCCTAACGAAAGCAAACCGCTTAAATAATTTCCTGTATAAAACTGTCCAGAGCCCGGCAAAAAAACCGACATAATTTTAGCTAGTGTTACAGAATACTTTTCTTTATCTGTTTTTTCACATAAAAGTTTTAGCTCATTACCGGAAGAGATTTTTGAAAATTCTTCTGCAGCTTTATCCCATTTATCTGCAAAAATATATGCCCAGCCTCTCCAGTAATTTATTTCATCAACTTTGTTAGACCATCTTTTATCTTTTTCTAAATCATCAAGAAGCCGCAAGGCATTATCAGTAGTTCTTCTTAAGATATTAACACGAACAATTTCAATTTTTATTCTGAAAATATCTTCGCTGCTCTTTGCATTTATTTCCGCAAGTGTAAAATAATGGATAGCATCATCAAACTTTCCACCGTTCTTATAAGACTGTAGCAATCAAGTCATCCGAAGAAGATTGATAAACATTACTTGTATCAAAAAACTGTAGACGTTTAAATTCGGTGATCGCATCGTAATAATTTTCTTCATCAAATAATTTTTTAGCAAGATCGAATTGTTGCTTGAGATAATCCTGTGCAAAGGAAAAATTCCCAAGAAATAATAAAAGAATTAAAAAATATTTATTTATTAAAATCATTTCTTTCTATAAAATAATTTCTATCATTGAGATATTCCTTTCAACTTGTCATTGTATTCATAATCGACTCTTGCGCATTATAAATTTGAGCAGCGGCAACTGAGCCGTAAATATTTCCTGTATAAAAGAAAAAACCTATCCCGGAAAAAAGCCAGCCTCTGAAATCGTGATTTGCTCTGAAATTATCATAAGATAAAAAGGCAAAAAGGGACGATGCAATAAAAGCTGTAATTCCGTCTCCAATTTCACCAAGATAAATTTTCCCACTTCCAGGTATTATCGCAGAAAACAAACCTGCAAGTAAAGAACTTTTATATAGTGGATTTACCTTTTCATTAAAAAAGTTTTGAAGATTTTCTTTTTCATTGGACGGAAAAACATTTAAGAAATTTTGTTCGTCAGGTAATTTAACAGAGGTAAAAAGATAAGATAAATAAAGAAGTCTCTGGATAATCTTTTACATCATTTCCTGCAAGCTTGTTTTGTAATTCATCATATCTACCGGACATAAAAAGTGTTTTATAATATTCTTTTTCAGATTCATCATAATAAACCGATTCCTTATTTATCTCAGAAAACTTTTGTAAAGCCAAATCATATTTCCCCATTAGTTGATAAGCAACAGGGATTTTAAATTCAATTGTATCGTTCTTTCCATATTGCAATAGTTTTTCATACTCAAAAACTGAACGGAGATAATCTTTCTCTGAAAATAAATGATCGGCAAATTTCCTAATATTTTCCGGTGAATAAAGAGGATTAGGCGTTTGAGATTTAATTGTAATTGATAAAAGAATAAAGAGAACAATTATTTTCTTCATTCCGAAGCAACAACTACATTCGCGGGAATGTAATTTATTTTTTTAGAAAGTGTATAAAGAAAAGAAGGATCGTAATAATATCCTGATTTTTCGCGGGGATATTTTCCTTCTTTGAAAATATTTATGTCTCTTGTGAACCTGTCAAAAAACATCAATGTTCCCTGGAAAATATTTGTTTCTTTTACAGCATCGACAAAGAAAGATGAGCAGGAAGGTCTGAATGGACAATTATCTCCATCAACATCTGAAACAAAAAACCAGTAAGCATTAACAAAAGATTTGACGACAAAATTTCCAGCATTGCCGGAATCAAAACTGTAATCTCTGTGACGATAATTGTCTTTTAATGTATAATCAATATCAGCTTTTCCCCATTTCTCCCAATCTGTTTGTGCATTCAACAACAGTAATGGAATAAGAACAATAATAAAAATAAATTTCATTTGTAAATTCATTTTAATTCTTCATCTTAATCTTGCTCTTGATCTTAATCGATTATGAATACGATTAAGATTATGATTACGAAATAAAACTAAAACTATTTCTCTTCGAGCAAAGCACGGGCAATTACAAGCTTTTGAATTTCAGAAGTACCTTCATATATCTCCGTGATCTTTGCATCACGTAAATATCTTTCAACCAGATACTCACGGACATAACCATAGCCGCCATGAACCTGAATTGCATCTAGAGCGCATTCAACAGCAATTTTTGATGAATATAATTTTGCCATTGCTGCTTCTTTATAATAAGGTTTTCCTGCATCCTTTAGTGCGGCAGCTTTTAGTGTAAGCATCTTTGCACAATCAACTTTAACTGCCATATCGGAAAGTTTAAATTGTATTGCCTGCAGTTTGGAAATAGGACTGCCAAAAGCTTTTCTTTCTTTTGAATATTTTAATGCCGCATTAAAAGATGCTTCTGCGATTCCAATTGCCTGAGCAGCAATTCCAATCCTTCCACCGTTGAGCGTGTTCATTGCAAAGTTAAAACCTTTACCCTCTTCCCATACAAGATTATCAAGAGGAATTTTGCAATTCTCAAATGTGAGCGAGCATGTATCCGAGCTTCTTATTCCGAGCTTGTCTTCCTTTTTTCCATGACCAAAACCCTCTGTTCCTTTTTCTACAACAAGAGTTGAAATTCCCTTATGACCTTTTTCTTTATCTGTTGTTGCCATTACAAGATAGAAATCAGCATTGATCCCATTCGTTATCCAGTTCTTTATCCCGTTTAGCAAATAATGATCGTCTTTTTTATCTGCTGTTGTTCTTTGATTTGTAGCATCACTCCCGGCTTCAGGTTCCGAAAGACAAAAAGCACCAAGCTTTTCTCCTTTAGCAAGAGGAATTAAATATTTTTCTTTAATATGATCGGTGCCGTATTTCTCAAGCCCGAAGCAAACCAAAGAATTATTTACGGACATAATAACTCCAACACTTGCATCGGCTTTTGAAATTTCAATCATCGCGAGAACATAACTCATCATATCAAGACCGGATCCACCATAATCAGGCGAGACCATCATCCCCATAAAACCAAGCTCGCCTAATTGCTTCACTATTTCAGCAGGATATTCTGCTTTTATATCGCGTTCAACAGAGGTCGGAGCTATTGCTTCCTCAGCAAACTCCCTTGCAGACTGCTGAATCATTACCTGTTCTTCTGTTAAATCGAAATTCATTTTTTTCTCTCTGGTTGTTCGGAAATTACTTTTGGTAATTTATTTAGATTGAACCTCTTAAGCTCTTTCAAAACATAAAAATACGGGATATAAGATAAGTTTGCAATGTACTGAAGGAGCGTTTTTCCGGATTTATTTTGATTAAAAGACTTCCAATTTCATAGAACGATTTCCTCTCACCGTTCCTATTTCTTATATTTACATTATGGAAAAAGAGGATCTAACAATAAAAGAAAGCAGCCCGACCGCTAAAAAAATACTGCTCAAGGGTTTAACTTTAGACGAACTTAAAAAATACTTTGCTGAAATTGGCGAACCCAGGTTCAGAGGAGAACAACTTTTTAACTGGATGTATAATCATCTTGTTGATGATTTCTTCCTGGTAAATAATTTTCCGAAAAACGTCAGACAAATTCTCGCAGATAATTGTGAGATAAATGCCTTAAAGCTTGTTACTTCGGAAACATCTCCTTTAACAGGTACAAAAAAATATCTTTTTGAAACCGCCGAAGGAAATAAGATTGAGTCCGTTATTATTCCTGATGAAGGCAGAACGACTTTATGCGTTTCAACACAAGTTGGTTGCCCGCTCGATTGTAAATTTTGCGCAACAGGGTTAATGGGCTATAAAAAGAATTTAACTTCGGGTGAAATTTTTGATCAATACGCCCTTGCTGCAAGAGATTACGGAAAAGATAAAATTACAAACATAGTTTTTATGGGAATGGGCGAACCTTTATTGAATTATGATGCTACAGTAAAAACTTTACAAATTTTCGGTGAAGAATTAACAAAATCAATTAGCCTTAAGAAAGTTACAGTTTCGACAGCAGGAATAGCTCCCAGAATAGTTGATCTGGCAAACTCCGGATTGAAAGTAAAAATTGCATTGTCTATTCACTCCTGCTTTGATGAAATGAGAACCACGTTAATGCCGATAAACGAAAAATATTCTTTTAAGCAGAATATAGATGCGGTTAGATACTATGCGAGAAAAACGGGAACAAGAATTACTTTTGAATATGTTATGCTGAAAGGTATTAATGACAGGGATGAAGACCTTGCTGCTTTAAAGAGGTTGTGCAGTGAAATTCCTTCAAAGATAAATGTTATTCCTTTTAACTCACTTGCGCATATGAATCCACAGGGATTGTCTGCAGTGCTTGAATCGAGTTCGAGAGAGAGAATTGAAGAGTTTGTTGAAGAACTAAGAAATAAAAATATTACTGTAACTGTAAGATATACCCAGGGTGAAGATATAGCGGCAGCATGCGGACAATTGGCAATTAAGAGTTGATAATCTCAAATCTCAAAAGTTAAATTTCAAATATTGGGTTTGAGTTTATGAAAAAACTTTCCCACGAAGAAATCTCCCGAAAAAGAAGCACACTTGAAACTCTGCACAAAGTAAAAAAGCTACCTGTTTATGTTGTTCTTAACAGCATAAGAAGCAACTATAATGTCGGTTCGATTTTCCGTACATCAGATGGGGCAATGATTGAGAAACTTTACTTGTGCGGTTATACTCCTCATCCGCCAAAACAAGGTTCATCCGATGGGAAAAAAGAAATACTTAAAACTGCACTCGGCTCGACTGAAAGTGTAAAATGGGAATATGTAAAAGATCCGAAAGAAGTAATACTAAAACTGAAAAATGAAGGAGTTAAGATTTGTGCTCTTGAACTTACAGACAAAAGTATTCCTTATCACGAGGTCAAGAAAGAAGATTTTCCTCTTTGTGTTATCGTAGGAAATGAAATTACCGGAGTCTCACAGGAACTTATCGATCTTTGTGATTTCTCAATTGAAATTCCACAGTATGGAATTAAGCAATCACTTAATGTTGCAGTGCTTATGGAGTAATGATTTTTGAATTGAGAAAAATGTTCGACAGGTTTTAATAACATTTCATCCAATCGCAGTAAAAAATTCTTCCCCATTATCCTTTGTATGAATTGCCAGCAGCTTTGCTCTTACAAGTTTAACTAATGTTCTTGATGCTCTTCTTTCAGAAATATTTATTAGACCGCTCAATTGTTTAACTGATATAGTTTCATTTTCATCCAGGTAATCAAAAACTCTTTTCTCGTTAGGACCAATTGAATATTTAGTCAATGCAAGATTAGCGGCATCAGCTTTCATAATTCTTACCATCTCTTTACTTGCCTGGATGCTTTTATCCTGAACGCGGATCATAACAATTGCTTTGGTTATATCAAATTTATTCTGGTAATCCTGCAGGCGGTGCGGCTTATTATCAGATTCCGGTATTACAGCAACAACAATTTCTTTCCCTTTATATTCCACATACTCGATGCTATATTCTAAAGGAGGTTCGCAAAGATTTCCAGCCGCATCTTTTATTAATTCTGCTTCTGACTTTTCACTTTCAACACCAACAATTTCTTTATCATCATCAATTCCAAAAAGAATATAACCTCCTTTTGTATTTGCAAAAGCTATCATCTCTTTTGCAATTTTCTGTGGAGATGAAAATTTCCGTTTAAATTCGCAATGAAGATTTTCCCCTTCTTCTATAAGCTCTAAAAGTTCTCTTCTTTTCATAAATTATCTTTGGGGAATAAAACAATATCACCTATTCTTCCCCTGATGATTGATGATCTTCTTAAAACATAACCTGAGTTTGTATTAGGTTTATATCTTAAGGGAGAAGGAATGACGGCAGCAAGTCTTGCACATTCATTTATTGTAAGCTGATCCGGCTCTTTGTTAAAATATTCTTCGGATGCAGCCTTAATTCCGAAAATTCCGTCTCCCCATTCAACAGCATTTATATAATTCTGAAGTATAGCTTTTTTGGATAACTCTTTTTCCATTCTCACAGCTATCAAAAACTCTTTGCCTTTTCGTAATAACGATTTTTGCGTCGTAAGAAAAAGATTTTTTGCGAGCTGCATAGTAAGCGTACTTCCGCCTCGTGCGAAATGTCTTCTTCGTTTATTAACCTGCATAGAATTTTCTAATTCTTTCCAATCAATTCCTTTATGAATAAAAAAACTTCCATCCTCCATTGCAATAATTGCTCTCAAAAGATTTGGATTAACATCATCAATTGAAACCCAGGACTGACGTGGATAAAAAAGCAGTTTGTGTTCAATTGCCCTTTGTTCCATTAAAGAAGTTACCCGGAAACTATTGTATTCTAAAACAGGAATCTGAAAAGAAGGAATGCTAAAGTAAAGAAGAAAAATAATATAAAGAAAAAAGCTTTTGAACTTGTTTCTCTTTATTAAAGGAAATATCCTTTCAAAAAGAAAACTTAATTCAAAATGAGGAAACTGCGGTTTCATTTAAACTAATAATGGAATTGCTTAGCAGGAAAATACTAAAAAGATTTATCTTCTTCGCGGGTTTCGCCGGGGATCATTTAAAATTCCCTGGTGAAGTGAGTCGCTCTGAGCTGTCTGCGTATTCTCAGCTCCTGTATTTAAATTTTGACCGGGTAAATTATTCGTTTCAGTGCCAGTTTCAATTTTTTTCAAAGAATCCGCTTCAGCAAGAGAATCTGTTGCAAATTCTTCCTGCTCGATTTTCTTAAGTGAATCTTCAGCAGCTTTTTCCCTTTCCTGCCTGAATAATTCATAAGTTGTTAGTTCCGGTTTGATTTTCATCGCATATTCGGATTGAGGATAATGAATCGACAAAGTATCGTACAATACTGCCGCAGAATCATATAAGCTTAAATCGTTCTCCAGAATCCACCCGGAAGCATACAAAGCTTTTGCCGCTAATTTCGATTGGGGATATTCTTTATACAACTGGTAAAATTTATTTATCGAGCTATCGTAATTTTTATTAAGCATTTCTTTTTCTGCATCTGCATAAAGATCTTTTGCCGGATCATATTCAAGATCTATTAAAGGTTTATTTAATTTATTTGCTGCCGCATTTACGATACTCTCAGTCTTGTAATTTTCATAAATAATATTGAACAGGCTGTCCGCTGTTGTATCCTGGTTAACTGTTAAATAATAACTTCCCAATGCATACAACGCTGTTGCATGAAGAGAAGTATTTGGATAATCGTTAAGTACACTTATATAATTTTTATATGCAGAATCGGGAAGTTCCAGTTCAGTTAGGAAAAGATTGCCTAACGCAAGTTTATTTTTAGCAAGCAGAGATTGTAAAGAGTCTTGGCTTAAGGTCGATTTCAAAGGCTTTTTAGGAAACACTCGGTCCCTTCCCCATTGTTCCGCAAAGAGAGAATCAATATTTACTCCTTCCACAATATTTGCCTTTTTCTTTCTGTTATCTCTGTTTTGCTGCACAACATTTTCCCGATTTTGATTAATGTTATTTAAAGAATCTTTAATAGCTGTCGAATCAATTTTTGTTGAATCAAGCTTCGTAGAATCGGTTTTTGCTGTATCGGTTTTAGCATCAAAACTTGCGAGACCTTCAAGATGCTCGGTGTAAAGATTTAGCTCAGCAAGAATTTTTAAAGAGTCACTAACATAACTCGCAGAATCCTGGACAAATTTTATTGAATCTTTACTAAATTCTTCGGGGTTTTCAACATAGAAGAGTTCACTATTATAATTATTAACAATTGAAGTCAGGCTCTGGTACTTCTTAAAAATGTTTGACTTTTCATTTGCCTTAGTAAGATATTCCGGGGGTATCGGGGAAGTTGAAGCTTTCTGGTAATATGTAGCGGCACTGTCAAAATTCTGAAAATTATTTTGATATAACTCACCAAGTTTATACTTGGCAACTCCTGATGTTTTCGTATTAACGTAAACTGAGTCAACGTATCTTAATTTATCAAGAGCTTCATCAAGCCGGTTAAGACTAATTAAAGTAGATCCTATTTCAAGGTCGACCTGATCATATACATCACTGAATTTATTTCCATTTCTCATTTTTTCAAAAATATCTAGAGCCTTTTGGTTCTCACCTGTAGATCTTAATGTTCTACCAAGTTCAAGCCTTGTTGCCACTTCAATTTCATAGGAAGGAGAATACTCAAATACCTGATTAAATGATGAAATTGCATCCTGCGGTTGATCAACATTATTGTAAAGTTTTCCCGTTTCATAATATGCTTCGGCTTTAATGCTTTCATCATTAGAAGATTTAATCAGTTGATTTGCTAACCCGATGGCAACCTGATAATCTTCTTTACCTATTCTATAAGCAATCTCTTCAATAAAAGCGTCCTTAATAATGTCCTGTCTATTTTGAGCCAGTGCTTCATCTCTAACCTCGCCTATTGTTTGTAATGCGTCGTCATAATTTTTAAGTCTAATTTGTGTTTTCCCTATCCACAATCTTGTTTCAAGTATAAGATCACTTTTAGGCTGAGTCGCAATTAATTCCTGGAATTTACGATTTGCTTTTAAATATTCTTTCTGGTAATAGAACGATTTTCCCAGCATCAAAAGCGCGTCATCAACATAAGGACCATTTGGATGGAATTGTAAAATGTTGGAACACTTTTCTATTACTTTTCCAAGCAACTGGTTTGCGCTGGCGGGAACAGTTATTTCATTTGATGAAAAAAGATCTGTCTTTTGTTCTTTTATTGTTTCTTCAGCTTGCTGGAAAAGATCGGATGCGTTATAGTAAAGATTAAAGTAAGTTATAAAATTATCCCACAAACTACAGGATGGTAGAAAAAGAAGAAGAAACATCAGAAGATAAAGTTTAGATTTAAGAAATCGCATTGAAGAAGCTATCAAAGATTAAAAAAATGTAAAAGGTAAAAAATTTATTACAAAGCCTCCTTTCCAGATTCTTCTGTTCTGATTCTTATTACTTCTTCTACGTCGCTTATAAAAATTTTGCCGTCTCCGACCTGACCGGTTTTTGCACTTCGTAAAATTGCATCGACAACCTTATCAACTTTTTCCTTTTCTACAACAATTTCAATTTTCATCTTAGGAACAAATTCTATCCTGTATTCACTTCCGCGGTATGTTTCCGAGTGACCTTTTTGTCTGCCGTAGCCTCTTACTTCGGTTATAGTAAGACCTTTAATTCCTTCTTCAGCTAGGGCTTCTTTTACTTCATCCATTTTAAAGGGACGAATTATCGCTACTATTTTTTTCATAATTTCCCCTTTCTACTTGCCGTGACAATGTTTATATTTTTTACCGCTGCCGCAAGGACAGGGATCGTTTCTTCCAACTTTTTCACCAACCTTCACCGGCTGTGCTTTGCCTGCTCTTTGGTCTGTTACCGCGGCTTTGGGTGTAGTGAGACCAATGTTGGTCGCACTCTGTTTAGTTTCGGTAACTCTGCTGACAGGTCGTCTTCTTCTCTGAACTTCTTCCGGAACCTGTGGAAAGAATTTAAAGCAGAATGAAACTACTTCGTTCCTTATCTGTTCGAGCAGATCGACAAATAATTTAAATGCTTCTGTTTTATATTCAACAAGCGGATCTTTTTGTCCATAAGCTCTTAAACCTATTCCTTCTTTCAAATCATCCATTTCGCGGAGATGCTCTTTCCACTTATGATCTATCACACTTAACATTGCATATCTTTCAAGGCGAGCCATCAATTCAGAACCAAGCATTTCTTCTTTTCTTTTGTAAAATTCCTTTGCAGCAGAAACAATTCTTTCTACTATACCTTCTTTGCCAAGATCTTCAAATTCCTGCGCCTCAAGAGGAAATTCTACCAGAAGACTCAGCTTAATATCTTCTTTCATATTATCTACAAGTACATCATCAAAACCTCTTTCGACCACTTCAGTAACATATTCTTCAAGAAGATCAAAGATTTCACTTTTAAGCCTGTCACCTTCAAGAGCTTTTCTTCTTCTTGTATAGATAACTTCACGCTGCTGGTTCATTGTGTCGTCATATTCAAGAAGTCTTTTCCTTATTGCAAAGTTGTTCTCTTCAACTTTCTTCTGCGCCCTTTCTACAGACTTGGTAATAAGTGGATGCTGAATTACTTCCCCTTCTTTAAGTCCCAATCTTTGCATTACGGAAGATGCCCTATCGCTTCCGAATAGTCTCATCAAATCATCTTCAAGTGAAAGGAAAAATTTGGTTGTTCCCGGATCTCCCTGTCTTCCCGAACGACCTCTTAATTGTCTGTCAATTCTTCTCGATTCGTGACGCTCAGTTCCAAGAATAAATAAACCGCCTCTATCTACCACGCCCGTACCAAGTTTTATATCGGTACCACGACCTGCCATATTTGTAGCTATTGTAACCGCACTGATCTCTCCTGCGTGAGCAACAACTTCCGCTTCGCGCTGATGCTGTTTTGCATTTAATACATTATGAGCAACACCTTTTCTTTTTAACATCCTGCTTATGGTTTCAGAAACATCAACAGAAGTGGTTCCAACCAAAACAGGTCTGCCCTCTTTTTTCAATTCTTCTATCTTATCAATTACAGCATTATATTTTTCTCTTTTTGTCCTGAATACTGCATCATCTTCATCATCCCGAACATTAGGTTTGTTGGTTGGTATTACAACAACATCAAGCTTATATATTTCAAAGAATTCCCCTTCTTCGGTTTCCGCTGTACCAGTCATTCCTGCAAGCTTATTATACATTCTGAAATAATTCTGCAGAGTAATAGTAGCAAGAGTTTGAGAATCTCTTTCTACTTTTACGTTTTCTTTTGCTTCAATTGCCTGATGAAGTCCATCTGAATAACGTCTGCCGGGAAGTACACGACCAGTAAACTCATCGACGATTGCGATTTTTCCTTCCTCAGTAATTACGTATTCATCATCTTTCTCAAAAAGAGTATATGCTTTAAGCAGTTGATGAATAGTGTGTATCCTGTCACTGCTTTCGGAATATTTTTTATATAGAGCATCCTTACGTCTCAATTTTTCTTCATCACTAATTTCCATATCATTTTCAAATTTACTAACCTCAGTTCCAAGATCGGGAAGAATAAAGAAATCTTTCTCCATCCCACTTCCCTTTGCAAGATCTTCTCTTCCTTTTTCCGTTAGGTCGATCGTATTATTCTTCTCATCAATTACAAAGTAAAGTTCATCATCGATAATGTACATATTCTTCGCTTTTTCACGAAGGAACTCCATCTCCGTTTGTTCCATTAATTTTTTATTGGCAGCTTCGGAAAAAACTTTTAATAGCCTGTTGTTCTTGGGTAAACCTCTGAATGCTCTCAACAAAAGAACACCTGCTTCTTTATTGCCATCACCCCCATTTTTTAACAACTCTTCGGCTTCCTGAACAAGCTTTGCAACAAGATTAGTTTGCATCCTGTAAAGCTTTTCCACTTTGGGCTTCATCTCATTAAATCTCTGGTCATCTGTTTCAACAGGACCGGAAATAATAAGAGGAGTTCTTGCCTCGTCAATTAAAACTGAGTCAACTTCATCGACGATTGCATAATTATGACCTCTCTGCACCTGGCTTTCTATATCGACAGCCATATTATCGCGCAGGTAATCAAAGCCAAACTCGTTGTTAGTTCCGTAAGTGATATCGCAGTTATATCTTTCTTTTCTTTCTTCGGGAGACATTGTGTTAAGAATACAACCGACTGTGAGACCATGAAACCTAAATATCTCTCCCATCCATTCACTGTCTCTTTGTGCAAGGTAATCGTTTACTGTAACAAGATGAACGCCTAGACCGGTTAAAGCATTGAGATACATCGGCAAAGTAGCCACAAGAGTTTTTCCTTCACCTGTAGCCATTTCTGCAATTTTACCTTCGTGAAGAACAACTCCACCCATTAACTGAACATCGTAAGGAACCATATCCCAGGTAACCTTATGACCTGTTACCATCCAGCTTTTACCTACAAGTTTTTCACAGGTCGCTTTTATAACAGCAAAGGCTTCTGGAAGAATTTCATCTAATATTTCTTCATATTTTTCATGAAGCTCCTCTTCGAGCTTATCCAGTTCATCGTAAGCGGCATTCCTGTCAAACTCTTCATCAGAATGAAGGCGGGTTTTTATTTCTTCAATTTTTTGTTTTGTTTCTGCTACGTAATCTTCTATTCTCTGCCTGAACTCAACTGTTTTTGCTTTTAGTTCATCTTCGGAAAGATTCTTTATTTTCTCGTATTCACTGTTTATTTCTTCAGCAATAGGCCAGAGAGTTTTAGCATCTTTTGTATGCTTATCACCAAAAACTTTCTTAAAAATATCGAGCATTTTATCCGGTTTTCCTGTTGATTTATGAGTAGCAAAGTTAGTTATTAGGGTTTTGAAATGCAATTTAAGAAGAAGTGACTAATAAGAATTGCTTCTATCCTTACATGTTCTTTTTAGCATATTCTAATGAACAATATCTTCAATGAAAAGAATAGAAACTCCGGCAAAGAATTTCTTTTGAATGTAAATATAATTGTGCCTATATTTAGATCTTAAAATTTGAAAAAGGGCGGGGTAGCTCAGTAGGTTAGAGCAGTGGAATCATAATCCACGTGTCGGGGGTTCGAATCCCTCCCCCGCTACGGTGAATTAAGGAGAAATAGGATGTACTCAGTTTTAGTTATTATTTGTGCAATAATTGCATTGCTTCTGATAATTATTGTCTTGATGCAGTCCAGCAAAGGTGGAGGACTTGCAGGTACTTTCGGTGGTGCCGGAATGGGAACTGTTTTCGGTACGAGAAGAACTGCCGATTTCTTAAGTCGTGCTACCTGGTGGTTGGCAGGCTCTCTTGCAGCACTTGGGTTGATTATAAATTTGTTCTTCCTTCCGGGTCAGACTTCTTCACAACAAATTGAAAGCATAATTCAAAAATCGGGAAGACAAAATGTTCCTCAAACTCCGACTCTTCCTAACGAGAGTAATTTTCAACAAAATCAAACTCCGCAGAAGAAACCGGCTAAGTAAAAGAAAAGTAAATTGATGAAGCATTAACGAGCCCGGAGAAACCGGGCTTTGTTAGTTTAAATTGTAAAGAGCTTCAATTATATTGTCCTGAATATCCCTATAATAATTCGCCCCATCTCTGTTAAACTCGAAGAGCATGGATATAACAAGATCATCCCCATTTGCACAAGTTAAATAACCTGAAATTGATGATACTCCGTTTAGCGTTCCGGTTTTGCCGTGAAAGTTATTCTCTACAGGTGTTCCATTCATTCTTCTTTCAAGAGTTCCATCAACACCGGCTATGCTTAATGAATTATAAAAATCATCAAAGTTTGCAGTGTCGAAATACATTTTTTCAAGCAAGCCTGCGATCGATCCAACTGTTACCTGGTCAAATCTTGAAATGCCTGAACCATCAACTACAGCAGTTCCGTTTGAGAAAATTCCGTTATCAGAAATAAATGATAAAACTGCTTGTGTTGAATAAAAAGAGTTTCCCTGTTTTCCGCTTGCAACTGCTCCAATTGTTTTAAAGAGACATTCTGCAAGAAAATTATCACTCTCTTTATTCGTTTGTTTTATAAGCTCTCTTAAAGTAATTCCCTTTTCTAAAATTAAATAAGCTTTATCAGGTGTAATTCCTTTTTCAGCATCCGACCCAACAGAAATTCCCGATGCAATAAGCTTTGTCCGTAATAATGAAGCGGCATATAGAGGTGGATTATCAATATTAGCTAAATAATTTCTGAGTCTTCCTCTATGAATTCTCTGAACTATTTTCCGGTTTCTGTCTATCACCAAAGCCGATATAGGTGGGAGATTTACATTTGCGACTTCATCAGTGATCCAATCGTCCCGTGTATAAATTTCATCAAAGTAAGTATCGTCTCCTATAATTTTCCCTGTGATTTTTTTTACACCTCTGCTTTTTAATTCATCAATCATTGCCTGAAGATCATCTTGTGTGAAAAGAGAATTACCACACCCTTTCAAATATATGTTCCCGTTTATCGTTCCATCACTAATGTTTTCGTCATCGCTGTAAAGTCTGGTAGCAAGAACAAAATCTCCTCCCATAATCGATAAAGCCGTTGCAGTAGTAAACAGCTTAGTATTTGATGCAGGTATCATTGAAACTGTATGATTAAGACTGTATAAAGTATCTTCCGTGAAAGGATTGATTATTAATATTCCCGCTTTTGTTCCCGAAGGTAACCTCCTTAGAATTTTATCAATTTTGTTTTGTATTTCATCTTTTGATGATGCTGAAAGTGTGAGTGTAGATAAAATGAAGAGAAGTAGTATTCTAAAAAATTTCATAGGTGACCAATAAATTTCTTTATATGATTAGGAATATCTCTTTATAATTTTATTTTTATGAGTATCTTTAAACTATATCAAACATTTTATTAACTAAGAGCGAAAATAGAGATTTTATTCTAATGAAAAAAGATCGCTTTTTTATTCACTAATTAATTCCGGAAAATTTATGACTGAAAAAAAATCATCAAAAAAGAAAACCACTCTTAAACCTTATGAAGATATTGACTTCATGAATTCTGCAGATGCAAGGATATTAAGAATAATTTCGGAGTTTATACAACCTCAAAGCAGGTTCAGAAGATTGAGAATAATGGATACAGTTGTATTCTTTGGTTCAGCAAGATTAATGTCCCGCCACGATGCAAATAAAGTTTATAGCAAGTTTAAGACAATAAACCCGGACAGTACTTCAAAACTTGCTGAGGAATTGAGGAGTGCTGAGCGTCTTGTTGAGATGTCAAAATATTATGAAGATGCAGTTGAACTATCAAAGAGATTGACAGAATGGTCTATGGGACTGAAGACACAGGCTAACAGATTTATTATTTGTACAGGCGGCGGACCCGGAATTATGGAAGCTGCTAACAAAGGTGCAAAATTAGCTGGCGGCTATTCTATTGGTTTAAACATCAGCATTCCTACTGAGCAGTTTGTAAATAAATATGTTACACCCGATTTAAGTTTTGAATTTCATTACTTTTTTATGAGAAAATTCTGGTTTGCATATCTTGCCAAAGCTTTAATTGTTTTTCCGGGCGGCTACGGTACGATGGATGAATTTTTTGAACTGATTACTCTCTTACAAACAGGGAAGATAAAAAAGAAATTATTGCTGGTTGTTTATGATGAGAAATACTGGAGCAGTATAATTAACTTTAAAGGATTAGTAGAACGTGGCGTGATTAGCGACGCGGATTTAAATTTATTTTCTTTTTGTAATACTGTTGACGAGGCTTTTAATATTATTACTGCACATTTCAAAAAGAATTATCTGAAGGAGAAAGAAAAGGAAAATTCGGTTCCCAAAATTTCGATTTAAAATAAAAAAGCCTCTTTGTTCAAGAGGCAGATAAACTATTCCATCTTTTCTACACTTCCATATTTTCCACACGATGTGCTCTTCGCAGAGCCTTTAGTCTTTCCATTCGTTTCTTAACAGAAGGTTTTACAAAAAATGTTCTTTTCTTGTATTCTTTAAGAACTCCGGATCTTTCGTATTTTTTCTTAAATCTTCTTAATGCTTTATCAATGGATTCGTTTTCGCCAACGGATATACCGACCAAAAAAATTCACCTCGCTTTGTGGTTTTTTAAGTTGTTAAAGATTCAATTAATTTTTTATGACCTGACTTTTGAAATTCGACGGCAATTGATTTATGACCGTTCGAAAGAATTTCCTTACCTACTACTTTACCGAAGTCGTTCCAGTTTTCATGATAAATTGACTGACCGACCTCATAAGATTTCTGCGGGGAATATTTTATGCACTCGTCATTTTCTATTCCTTCAAGAGAAACCTTTGTCGCTTTTACATCTTCAATTAAATCAATAATCATAGTATGCTTGCACTTTTTGCATTTAGCCCAGCGCTTATTTTCCTTTTCAGCAACTTCTCCGGCTAATTCCATTTTTCTTAAGCCGTTGCAAAAACTGCAGAAAGCCTCAACGTTTTTAATCCTTGCCAATTATTATCCTTATTTTTTCAGACACAACTATTAAATATATCTAAGATAGCCTCTATAATCAAGGATCATTAGCTTACTTAGGTGTATCCTTTACTTTTGTTACTAAAACCGGAGTTTTAGAATACCTTATAACTTTTTCGGCAACGCTGCCGAGCAAAGTGTGAAGAATTCCTGTTCTTCCATGAGTTGCAATTACGATTAAATCAATTTTTTCTTTTTCCGCATACTTTATAATTTCATCGTAATCTATTCCTTTTCGGATTACAGGAATAACTTCAATGTTCTTTCCTTTTTTAATTTTCTGAACGGCTTTTTCAAGATTCATCTTTGCATCATCATCGATACTTTTAATGATTTTTTCTTCGGATAAATCCAATGAATGTATTGTAAGAATCGGCGGAGTTTTTTCAAGGACATGAAGAAGATGAAGTTTTGCAGAATATTGTTCTGCCAGGTCTTCAGCATAACCGGAAATAGAAAGAGACAAAGCGCTGAAGTCTGTGGGCAACAAAATATTTTTTATTTTGAACATACTTCCTCTTTTTTGTTTAGGTTATAAAATTGATTCTTTAATTCAACTGAAAAAAGTATCGTATACTTTACTGCGGGATAATTTAATGATTTTCTTTATCTGTAAATAGTCTGAAGCAGAACGTTATCTTATCCTTTTGACTATTTTTTTTCTGATATGTTCAGGAGTTGGTTCTATCTTTAACTCTCTCAGTAGATTAAGTTTTTAATAAAAGATTGAATTTCACCATCAGTTAAATTTCCTTAGAATTTCTATTAAGACTTTTGAAAAGAATTTTTCTTCCTTCAACTAATCTTTCTTTTACAACAGGCAAAGGACAATCTGTGAAAGCAACTATTTCTTCATCAGTAAAGTTTTCAATATCGGAAAGTATAATAACTGTTTTTAATTCTACAGGAAGTGAAGCAAGCACTTCAGAAATTTCTGAAGACTATTTTTTATTTCATTATTGTTTTGAAGTTTTCCATAAAGATCTTCATAAGCATTTTTTATAACACGAAACAGCCACGCTTTATAATCAGTTCCTTCATCAAGATGATTATAAAAACGAAAAGCTCTTTGATAAGTTTCTATAATAAGATTGTCAGCATCCTTTTCATTTCCCGTCATTCGTAAAGCAAAGTTGTAAAGCATGTCAAGAAATGGGAAAGTATTTTTTTCGAAATTCTGATTTTAGTTCTGGTTTATTCAATATTGTTAAAAAGGGAGAGAAGAAATCATAATTTATTTTTATAATTATGGTTTTAATATAAGTGCATTACAATTTTTAAAATCAATTTTTTCAGGATTGATTAAAAATCCGTTAACAACCACATACTTTACTTTTCCATCTTTTTTAATAATAAGATTAGCGATTTCAGTTAGCATAATCTTTTCAGATTCTTCAGGAGCATTTTGAATATAAATGTTCAAAGGAATTTTTGTGGGACCCGGTTTTGTTTCATTATCTTTTAAAATAACATTTGTATATCCTTCTTCATAAAGCTTGCTGAAGATTTGTCTTTTCTATTTCAGATATTGAATTAAAAAGCATTTGGATAAGTTTTTCCCTTTGGTTACTTCCATTCCTTTTAAATCATATTCTTCATATCCAAAAAAGTTTGAAAGATCACCGAGATCTTCTATTGAAGATTTAAGATAAAATTCTTTGGCGTCGTTCCAGTTTACTTCTTCTCTGTTAATTCCGATATCAACAATATGTTCACTCTCTTTTTCTTTTACAGTAAGATTCCTTAACACAAGATCCATTATAAATTTTTCATTGAAAGGAATTTCATTATATACTTTTGTGTCTTCATTTTTGTAGGATTCTTCTGCGATACTCTTAAAAGCAGAAAGCAATGTAAGAAAGTTCATTCTTCTGATGTGTTGTTTTTCAGGATCGTTTTTATAGCCACCGGATTCAACCAGAATTGTTCTTGTTCCCAATTTTTGAAAGTTATCTCCAAATGCTCTCGGTTCAAATTCATCTGAGTATTTGGCAATGTTTCCCGGGATAAAATGAGAGATGTTCTTAAATATTCTGGAAACGAGTTTCATTGCGTCTTCTCTTTTTGGCGAGAGACTTTTCTCGTAATCAACAGTTGGAACAAGAAAAGCTAAAGTAACAGGATTAGCACTATTGCCAACAGAATATCTTGTGCTTTGATCGTGAAGATTAAAACCGAAATCAGCTTTAATATTTTTGAAAGTATTCATCAACAATTTACCTTCCGGTGTTTGCTGCTTTACGGCATCCCTGTTTATATCGATTTCGAAAATATTTCTCCGCCGGTAAAGTTCCATTCCATCAGGGTTAACAACCGGCATAAAGTATAATTCTAATTTATCTTTTATAAGATTTCTGAAATCATTAAACTCATCATCGCTGCTGAGAAAATTAAATAGATCGAGAAGAGCCATTGTTGCTGTTGGTTCATCGCCATGCATTTGAGACCAGAGAAATACTTTTGTTTTTCCGTTGCCCCACTTTATTAAAAAAATGTCTCTGTGTTGAACCGATTCTCCGGCTTTGTTAACCGTAAAGTTTTTCTTTTCTAAGTCAATAATAAGCGGTTTAATATCGGAGTGTTTGAACCGCCTGTAAGTAATTGTTTTTTCACGGTAGTTCTCATACCGGTTATTGACCTTTTCTAAAAATTCTATATCTTGTGTTGAGTTCATCATAAGAAATATTAAAACAAAGTTGATGATAACATATTAAAATTTACTTATAACTTAAATCATTTACCAAAGTTTATGAATGCAAATGAAAGGATATAATGGCAACATCAAAATTAAAAATTGGTTCCGAAGCTCCCGGTTTTAATCTTCCAGCAACTGATGGAAAGACTTATTCTTTAGAATCTTTTAAAGACAGTAAAGCATTGATAATTATTTTTAGCTGCAATCATTGTCCTTATGTTCAGGCTTATGAAGACAGAATAATTGCACTTCAAAATGATTATAAGAATAAAGGCGTTTCAATTGTTGCAATTAATGCAAACGACTTAACAAATTATCCCGATGATTCTTTTGATCACATGGTTGAAAGAGCTAAAAAGAAAAATTTTAATTTTCCTTATTTAAGAGATGAAGATCAGAAAATTGCCGAAGCTTATGGAGCAACACACACACCGGAAACATTTTTATTCAACAATGAACGCAAATTAGTTTATCACGGTAAAGATCGATGATAACTGGCGAGAACCGGAAAAAGTTGTCAGCAAATATTTAAGAAGTGCAATTGATGAGCTTCTTGAAGGAAAAGAAATTTCAGTCCCTGAAACTTTTTCGATCGGATGTACGATTAAGTGGAAAGCAGCTTAACGGCTAAAAATACAAAACATTAATAATTTGTGGACAGGTATTTCTTTATGCAGTAATATATCTTATTAACTATTCATTTCAAATCACAAAAGTTATTAAAATATTTTTTACACAACTTATATATCTCTCGTCATTCCAATGATTAAAACATTGTCATTTTATATTCGGATTTTTAGAATCTACTGAACTATTTTATTTGAAATACTTTCTGATTCATTTTCATTCTTATTTACTAAATCTTATGGTTGCAAGTTAGTGACAAGCCTAAAATTTAATAATTCGTGACTTGTAAATTTTAATTGAAATGAAATGAATATTAGTATCTCGTTTATCCTTAAAATATCCAATAAATTGTATTGTATGAGCCAACAAAACCATCAATATCAATTTTGTATTATAAATATTTTTTATGCATTCATATGAATATTGTATAATATAATCTTCTGTGCAGACAAAGATACACTTAGTAATTCATATTCAAACAATCAATGATTATTAGCACTTTCTTTCGATTTCACTCTAAAAACTTCAGATATTTGTTCTGGTTCATTATTTTATGATCCAATCGGAAATAATTTTTTAGATTGCAATAAACAATTCAACCATTTATTCTTTCAATCCTTGAATCTTTTCTGGATTATTTAATGATATTAAATGAACTGTTCCATTAATTTAAGAATAATTATGTCTATAAATTCTTATTTATATTTTTTCTTTATAAGATTTATTATCGTTTAATTCTTTACATATTACGTTGTAATTTGAGTGGTAATACTCCATAAAGTTATTCCGAATTTTCTAAATTAAACTATCATTTCATATTTAGATTGGTTATTTGAATTGTAAAGTAATAACCAATTTTTCCTTTCATGAGGTTTTGAGCTAATTTCTACATAAATGATATCCCCATCAATCTCTATTTAAAAGTGAAAAAACTTGGATTAAGTATTTACTTTTTAATTCAATTTGGCTTAATGGATTCTTCATATATCTTATTGCTATATCTACTTAATTATCCCAATTTGATTTTCAAAAGTCTCGACTAAATGAAGTGGATTTTGCGAAATGCAGAAACAGTAAACTGTATAAAGCTGCGAAAATGTTTTTATTATCTCTAAAAGAATATCAGAAGTATAAATAATCTCCGAACTTTTGTCTCATTTCTTTTTGTAAGAGAATATCTTTTGTCCGCGCCATTTTATCGAAGTCTTCTTCAATATTAAAACTCTTTTTAACAAGTTCCGGTTTCGATTTATTCATCTGGTAAAAATCAAACTTGTCGTTCAATTCAAATCTTCTAAAAGTTTCGATTAGTTCATCTCTGTGTCCCGGTAAATTTTTATTGAAGAATAATTCATTGCCGAGATTATTATTTACATAAAGACCGTACTCAATTCCATCTTTACTAATGTAAACATAAAACTCACTATCGTCTTTAAATCTTCTGAAATGAACAAGAAAATAATCTCTGTAAGGCGCTCCGTTTGAGAAACGGTAATCCTTATTTATCCGCATTAAGGTTTTATCAAATTTTGGTTCTGTGTTTATTTTCGGTTCAAGCTGATTGAAGAAAGGTGCTAGAGCAAGAATAAGAGATTTTGATGGAAGAACAATAGAATTATTATACCTCTCTCTGTTTTCAGCAAACCATTGCAGTGAATTATTTTTCGAGAGTTCTTCTAGAAAATTAAATGTGTCGTTTTTATACCCGCCGAACGCAGGAATTTCTGCGATCAATACATTAAGCCCAAATTAATTGTAAGGTAAACTCCTCCGATATCTTTCCTAAATTTTCCCTGAAGACTTTCTACACCCTGGTCAAAGAAATGAACAATATAGTATCTTAAATTTATTCCAACGACACTTGATTTATCCAAACCGAAGTTTGCACCAAATCCTATATAGCTGCCAAGCGTAATTTTCGTTGTTGCATAACCAAATGCATTAAAGAATTCTCTTTCATAAGGAGTTGTTATTACAATTGAAGGTCCAACTCCCGCATTAATATATGGACGAAGATTATCGTAAATTGCATCTTTAAACAGCCTGTATTGAAGACCGAAATCAACCGGGACAATAAATACTCTGTTTACTTTTCCCAGAGTATAACTATCAGTAACTCCGGTAAAATAATCTGTGTAGGTATAACTAAATTCTCTTGAATCTTTTGCTTCGGACATTGAGATATCGACAAAACCTGTTAAGATGTCCGAAAGCTGACGTCTGTAGAATCCACCTAAACCAAAACCGCCATCACTGAACATTATGTCTAGTCCTAAAACGTTATCGGGAAAAACAGTTGGTTTCTTTTCTGGTGCCAGTTCGCCTATGCCCTGAGCGTTTACAATTAAGAAAGGAATTAGTAATATTACAGCTACGAGAAGCTTTTTCATAAAACTATTTTTTTTTCTTTTTAATATACTCAACATTAAGAAAAATTCAATAGCTTTATACATCACAAATTAAGATTAAATAACATTCCAAATGCCGTCCAATATTGAGATAAAAATAAAAATCCCTACTTTCAGGAAGTATGAAAACATTCTTAAATCGCTGGGATTAAAGCCAAAAGAGTTGCTTAATCAGAAGGATATTTATTATGAAACTAAAACGGGTTTGCTTAAACTCAGAATAGAGAACGGCAGGGATTCTTTAATAAAATATTCAAGAGATGAGAAATCAAAAAGCAGAGTTTCTAATTATACTGTGCTTAGGATAAACAATAATTCGGCAGAGAAATTTTTTAACGATATTTTTAAGATAAAAGCTGTAGTTGAGAAGAAAAGGATTTTATATTTATATAAAGATACAAGAATACATTTGGATAAAATTAAGAATTTAGGAAATTTTATTGAGCTTGAATCCGTTGTTGTGAAAAATAAAAAATCAGCCGTAA
Source organism: uncultured Ignavibacteria bacterium (assembly GCA_963792755.1). Taxonomy (GTDB): domain Bacteria; phylum Bacteroidota; class Ignavibacteria; order Ignavibacteriales; family Ignavibacteriaceae; genus RBG-16-34-14. The sequence continues at coordinate 256,319 of CAWBXQ010000009.1, read as the reverse complement.
AAGAATTTAATGAAGTTGTTGAACTTCTTAGCTTGGATACAGGAAAACAGATAAGAAAATCCAATTTAGATTTGATTTTAGAAAAATGATTTTAACAAAAAGCACTGAAAAATCTGTTGATATTGATTTTGAAATTGACAGGATAATAAAATCCAATCAACTTGAAAGATTGCTGATTATTGTTCCAACCAACAGGAAAAGCAGGTCTCTTAAAAAAGAAATCATCTCGATAGTTCCTTCAAATGCTGTTTCAGAAATTAATCTTGAAACACTCGGAACATTTTCTACAAAACTTTTTTCGCGGGATAAAAAAGCCGGACTAAAAGTTTTAAGTGATGCCGCCGCCGCAGTTTTGTTAAGACAAAGTTTCCAGGAAAGCAAACCAAAATATTTCTCAAATTATTCCGGGGAAATACCTTCAGGAACATTAGAGAGAATAAGGAATGTAATTTCAGAATATAAAAGACAGGGTATTACACCAGAAACTTTAAAAGCCGAAAGCAAAAACCTGGTTTCTTTGGAGAAAAGAAAAGCCGAAGACATTTCTGCCATCTATAGTTTGTATCAAAAAAAATTAGAACAACTTGGCTTAAAAGAAATTGGAGATGTTTATTTTGATCTTGTCACTTTGACTCCAATAGAATTTAATGAAAGATTCAGAGAGTTATATACTTCAGTCGATCTCGTCATAATAAATGGTTTTGATGAATTCACTGCGCCCGAAATTGAAATTATAGATTTAACTTCTTTCGTAAGCAATTGCAGACTCTTTTTAACCTTCGATTATTACGATTACAATCCTTTGATCTTCTCGCATCTCGATAAATGTTATTCAAGACTAAAGAGAAAAGGTTTCCAGGAAGTAGAAGAATTATCGCAAGCCGGCTTTAATGATTTCATCTCAACTGTAAGGAAAGATTTATTTCTTAAAAAAAGAGAAAAACAAATTTCTTTTTCTGAAAAATTAATTTCTATTACTGCAAGAAACAGGGAAACAGAAATTGCTTTAGTTGCAAAAGAAATTAAGAATCTTATAACCGAAGAAAATGTCGAGCCTCATAAAATATGCGTTGTCTTTAACCTGATTCAGAAATATTCTCCGATTATACGGGACCTTTTCCCTTTGTATGGGTTGCCATATAATCTCACCGACAGATTTTCCTTAAGTAATTCTCCACCTGTTGTTGCTTTGATTAATTTTTTAGAGATACAGGAGAACGATTATTATTATAAAAGTATTTTTCGTGCATTGAGTAATAGTTTTCTTACAATTGGAAATATTGATCTTTCAAGTCTTTTAAAAGCATCATCGGATTTAAAAGTTCTTTCCGGTTATGAAAGATGGATTACCACACTTCAGGATGTTCTTGCTAACAAAGGTGAGGACGAAGATTCTGACGAAAGATTTCAACTAAGCAAAGAAACGTATAACAAAGCTTTGGTTTCTCTTAGTGAACTCAATTCACATTTAAAATATTTTCAAAGAAAACTTACTGTAAAAGAATTCAGAAGTGGGTTTATGGATTTAGTCTTTAAACTTGGCGTTAGTACAAATGTACTTAATGATAATAGTGAACTGATAGAAAAGAATATTAAAGCTCTCGACACTTTTATTGAAACTGTTAATGATATTTTAGATTTGCTCGAAGAAGAATATTCAAGCGAAACGAAATTTTCTTTAAAGTTTTTCCTTAACCAGATAAGAACAGCAGTTGCATCTGCAAGATATAACATTAAAGAGAAGCCGGGTTATGGAATTCAGGTAACAACATTAAATGAAATTCGCGGACTTGAGTTTGATTATCTTTTTATTTGCGGTTTATGTGACGGAGATTTACCGACACGTTATATGCCGGAAGTTTTTTTGTCAGGTTCTTTTTCAAGGCAGGAACAAAATCACCAGGTTGAAGAGAGATATCATTTTTACCAGTCTTTATGTTCATGGAAGAAAAAATTATATCTCACACATCCTTTAAGTGAAGAGATAAGAGAACTTGTACAATCGAATTTCTTAACTGAGTTTAAAAATCTTTTCGAAATAACCGAAAAGAAGGAAGCTGACTATCTTAATAAAATTTATTCTAAAGACGAGCTTCTGAGAGCAGCAGGATTTATCGGAGTCGATTCCATCAAAAAAAAATATGATGAGAAAAAGATTCCTATAAATCTTGAAAAATTGCAACAATCAATTTCTATAAATGATTTGAGAACAAAAGATCCTTTTGCTGCTTCAGCTTTTACAGGTGATATATATGAATCTTTAAATGAAAATGAAAAAGATTGGATCTTCAGTTTAAAGAATAACAGGTATTCAACATCGCAGTTAGAAACTTATGCAAAATGTCCTTATAAATATTTTGCAGAAAGAATACTAAAACTTGAACAACTCGATGAACCGGTTGAAGAAATCGAAGCTCTTGAGATGGGAAGTATTCTACATAATCTTCTATATGAGTTTTATGCTAAGTTAAAAAATAAAAACATTGTTCTGTTTAATTGTTCCCAGGAGGAATTTAAATATGCAGAAGATTTGTTATTCTCTTTAGCTATAAAAAAAGTTGAAGAGGCCAATTTTAAATCGCCGCTTAGTTTTTATGAAAGAGAAAAGATTCTCGGCATTAATAATAACAGGAAAAGTTCAATACTTTATGAATTTCTCAAAGCAGAAAGAGAAAGAAAAGATGGGTTTGTTCCTTCATTTTTGGAAGTAGGTTTTGGTTTTTCCGATAATTTTGAGATTCCTGAATCTGTTCGGAATTTAAAAGCAAAAGATGTTGCTGTAAGGGGAAAAATTGACAGGATAGATATTAACAATGAAGAAAAATCTTTCAGAGTAATCGATTACAAACTCGGCGGCAGAAAACCGAGTGATGAAGATCTGAGAACAGGAATTTCTCTTCAGCTTCCTTTGTATATGTTTGCCGCTAAAGAATTAATAAAAGCTCAGCTAAAAAAAGATTATGAACCTGAAGGTGCAGATATTTATTCTTTAAGATACAGAGAAAAATACTTTGGCAGACTTCCTGTTAAAAGTTTATCGTCTGATAAATCATTAACAGAAGATTTAATAGAAACCTGTCTCGATTCAATTAACGGATATGTTCAATCAATAAGTACAGGGAAGTTTCATTTGACACAATTAAAAGATAGAGAAAGCAAAGTTTGCAGATTCTGCAGTTTCAGAGCTATTTGCAGAATTGAAGAAACCGGGTAAACTATTTTACACAGGCAATTAAAAGTTTGTAAAAAATCTTACCAAAATTCCTTTATATTCAAAAGTTTCTTGCAACCCTGAAAGTTTTCTTGACAACGAAAACTAAAATCTTTAACTTTTCACTAGCCACTGTCCTATATGAGGACGGTGGTAATTTTTTTTAAACTTTTATTAACAAAACAGAGTGACCAATGCCTGACCAGGGATTTGTTTATTTAACCAGGGAGAGACTTATCGAACTGGAAAAAGAACTGCAAGATCTTAAAACAAACGGCAGAAAAGAAATCGCCAATAAAATTGCTGAGGCTAGAGCTCATGGTGATCTTTCTGAAAATGCCGAGTATGATGCTGCCAAAGAAGAGCAGGGATTGTTCGAGCTTAGAATAAGCAAACTGGGAAATATTCTCTCCCGCGCTCGTGTAATTGATGCATCTCAATTTCCCGATGGTGAAGTTCATATTCTCTCTAAAGTAAAAGTTAAAAACCTTAAAACCAACAAAGTGTTTGAATATATACTTGTATCTCCGGAAGAAGCCGATTTCCAGGCTGGAAAAATTTCTGTTACTTCTCCCGTTGGTCAGGGCTTAATGGGAAATAAGGTTGGAAGCAAAATAAAAGTAAAAGCTCCTGCCGGACTTATGGACTTTGAAATACTGGAAATAAAATAACATCATAAATTGACTGATGAATCCTATATAAGGTTAGCAATTGAAATTGCAAAGAAAGGAGCCGGAAGGGTAAGTCCAAACCCATTGGTTGGTGCTGTCGTTGTAAAGAATGAAAGGATTCTTGGAGCCGGGTTTCATGAAAAATTCGGCGGTAAACATGCAGAAATAAATGCAATAGAAAAAGCTAAAGAAAGTATTGAAGGAGCAACGCTTTTTGTTAATCTTGAACCATGCAGCCATTATGGTAAAACCCCGCCATGTGTTGACAGAATAATCTCTGAAAAAATTAAGAGAGTTGTAATCGGAACACTCGATATGAATCCGTTAACAAGCGGAATAGGCGTTAAGAAACTTAAATCTGCAGGAATAGACGTTAAAGTTGGAATCCTGGAAAATGAATGTATTGGACTTAATAAATTTTTTTTCAAATATATAACAAAAAAACTTCCTTATGTCTCTTTAAAATCTGCACAAACTATTGATGGAAGAATTGCGGATAAATCCGGTGAATCTGCATGGATTTCTTCTTTGCAATCCAGGAAATATGTTCACAGTTTAAGAGCACAGTATGATGCAGTACTTAGTCGGGAAAGGAACAGTTGAAAAGGATGATCCGAAATTAACTGTAAGACTTGTTGAAGGAAGAAATCCCAAAAGAATTATTCTCGATACAAATTTGGATATAAAATTAAGTCATAGAATCTTTACGAAGAACAAAGATAAGAATCTCATCGTAATTACATCTAAAAAGAATGCAGGTAAGAAAAGAAAAATCAATAAATTAAATTCACTTCGAGCGACTATTCTTTTTGCAAAAGAAGAATCGGATGAAAAGATTAATTTGAAAAGTGCTATTGAAAGAATTATACAAAATTGGCATTGCTTCTATTTTAGTTGAAGGAGGCAGCCAGGTTTTTACCTCTTTTGTAAAGGAAAATCTTTTTGATGATATGCTTATATTTATTAGTCCAAAAATACTTGGCTGCGGAGTTCCTGTTATCGGAAATCTCGGGATAAAAAATTTACAAAAATCTGTTAAAGCAAAAATCGGGAATGTTGAAAAAATAGGGGATGACATTCTTTTAGAATTATATAAGTAATTTAGTATCACAAATAATTATTCATCAATAAAAATGTAAGGGGAATATGTTCACAGGATTAGTAGAAGAAACAGGAAAATTAGATAAAGAAATTAAAAACCGGCGAAGGTTTTCAATTTACTTTCTCGGCATCAAAAATTTTTGATGATCTTGATATAGGCAGCAGTATCAGCGTTAATGGCTGTTGTCTTACAGTGGTAAAGAAAGAGGATAAAACTTTTTCAGTCGATGCGATTGAAGAGACTCTTAAAAAAACAAACCTAGGTATGCTTGAAGTCGGAAACAGAGTAAATCTTGAACGTCCATTAAAAGCAGATGCACGCCTCGGAGGACATTTTGTACTTGGACATGTTGATACAACCGGAATTGTGAAGGAAATAAAGGAATTGTCGAATAGTCATTTTATGAAGATTACTTTTCCGGATAAGTTTAAAAGTTATCTTATTTATGTTGGCTCAGTTTCGATTGATGGTGTAAGTATGACAGTTGCTGAACTTGAAGATAACTGGTTCGGTGTTGGAATTATTCCTTTTACCTGGCAGGAAACAGTCTTTTCTGATAAGAAAGTTGGAGACAAAGTTAATCTCGAATTCGATGTGCTGGGAAAATATGTTGAAAGAATTATGGAAGGCAAACAGGATAATCTTCCAATTGTATGAAAAAAACAGAGCAGAAAGTACTCAGGTTTATCGATGAGAAAAATCTTATTGAAAAAGATGATAGGATTCTTGTTGCACTAAGCGGCGGACCTGATTCTGTTTTTCTCCTTCATTTTTTAAACAAGTACAGTAAAAAGTTTAAGATATCTCTTGCTGCAATTCACATCAATCATGGATTAAGAGGGAAAGCAGCTTCGTCAGATGAAAACTTTTGCAAAATATTAACTAAAAAGCTTGGCGTCCGTTTTTATTCTGTAAAAAGAAACGTAAAAGCTCTTGCAAAAAAACTTAAAGTATCGACTGAAGAAGCAGGCAGATTAATTCGTTACGAAGAATTTGAAAAACTTTCAGCTAAAGAAGGTTTTACAAAAATAGCAACAGCACATATTGCAGATGATAATGCAGAAACTGTATTGTTAAATTTAATTAAAGGAACAGGTCTCAGTGGCATTTCGGGAATTCCTTATTCACGTGGAAAAATTATAAGACCTTTGCTTGTTTTAACCAAAGAAGAAATTGTCCAATATCTTAAATTCTATAAAATTGATTATAGAACAGATTTGACAAATCTCCAAAGTGAATATGAAAGAAATTTTTTGCGCAATGAAATTATTCCCTTAATTAAGAAAAGACTTAATCCTTCTCTTGAAAATACTTTGCTCAAGTCATCAGAAGTATTTAAAAAAATTAATAATTTTGTTAAGAAAAAACTAAAGGATGAAATTGATAATCTTGTAATAAAAAAAGATGATACTTTAAGTATATCATTATCAAATCTCAACAAAATAGAGAGTGAATTAAGAGGAGAAGCTATTCGTCTTGTATTCGAAAAAGAATATAAAATTCAGCTTTCATTTGATGAAGTAAAAAAAATCTTTTCTTTAATTGAAAAACAACCGGGAAGAAGTATTAATCTGCAAGGAAAACTAAAGGTTGTGAGAGAAAGAAATGAATTAGTTGTTGTGAATCAAAAGAAAGATGTTAAACTCGAAACCTGTTGTTATAAGCAGTGGAGATTCTGTTAAGGTGAATGATAAGCTCATTTCAATTAAAGAAGTAACTACTAAAAAGAAACAATTTGATGCTGATAAAAACATTGAATTTATTAACGGTGATAGAACAAAATCAAAATTTATTTTAAGAACTTGGCAACCCGGTGATAGATTTATTCCTCTTGGAATGAAAGGTTCTAAAAAAGTATCCGACTTCCTTAGTGAACAAAAAATATCTACATACAATAAAAAAGATCAAATGATATTGACCAATGATAACCGCATAGTTTGGGTTATTGGATTAAGGCTGGATAATAGGTTCAGAATTACACCACAAACAAAAAAAATATATGAGCTGTGTATTACATGAATAAAACAGATAAAATTATAGTTGGCGAGGACGTTTTTGTCCCATTAATTACCGAGGATACACTGAATACAAGAATCAAGGAAATGGGAGAACAAATCTCAAAAGATTATGCCGGCAAAGTGCCAATTTTTATTGGTGTGCTTAATGGTGCATTTCTTTTCCTTGCAGATCTTATAAAGAATATTTACGTTAACTGTGAAATAGACTTTTTTAAGTTATCCAGTTATGGCGATGAAAAAATATCTTCGGGCGAGGTAACGTTGATAAAAGAGCTTAATTGTGATGTAAACGGAAGGGATATAATTATAGTCGAAGATATAGTAGATACCGGTTTGTCAATCAAATATATTGAAGGGTTATTTTCACAATATACTCCTGCCAGTATGAAGGTTGTTTCCCTTCTTTTGAAACCGGAAAGCCTTAAATATAATGTTAAAATTGATTATATTGGTTTCGAGATTCCAAGCAGATTTGTGATAGGATACGGTATGGATTACTCTCAAAAGTATAGAAATCTGAGATCGATATACGTCTTGGAGCAATAATAATTTATACAGAAAAAGAATTATTCAAATATGCCAAGTAATAATAAAAATAACAAAGCCCCGAAAGGGAGCGGATCAAACAAACCCGACGATAATTTCGATTGGTCGAAAATAATACGACTGGTTTTTGGTTGGGGAGCCGTTATTGTTGCTGCCGTAATTGTTATGCAGGTTTTCAGAACAGGATCTACAAATTATGTGGAAATACCTTACAGCCAGTATGAAAAGTTGTTAAACAATGATAAGATCAGTAAAGCAACAATAACAAAATCTGATGTTAACGACTATTATCTTAAAGCAGAACTGAAAGATGAAGAGAGTGTTGAAGTTAATAATAAAGAAATGAAACTAACACAGTTTTCAGTTTATCTTCCCGAGCCTGTAATTAAAGATCAGGAAGCTGCATGGAAGGCAAAAGGAATTGATTATTCTTTTGATAAAGAATCGAATGAGTGGCTTAATATTCTTGTTGGTTTTGTTCCCTGGATAATAATAATTGCCGTGTGGATTTTTATAATGCGGCGGATGCAGGGAAGCGGTGGAGGGACGCGCGGTATTTTTTCTTTTGGAAAAAGTAAAGCAAAATTAATAACCCAGTCCGGACAGAAAATTACTTTTAATGATGTTGCCGGAGCAGATGAAGCTAAAGTAGAACTTTTTGAAGTAATTGAATTCCTTAAAGAACCGACAAAATTTCAAAAGCTCGGCGGTAAAATTCCGAAAGGCGTTCTTCTTTTAGGACCTCCTGGAACTGGTAAAACATTGCTTGCAAGAGCTGTCGCAGGTGAAGCCGGTGTTCCATTCTTTTCAATAAGCGGTGCCGATTTTGTTGAGATGTTTGTTGGTGTAGGTGCAAGCAGAGTTAGAGATCTTTTTGAACAGGGAAAGAAAAACGCACCTTGTATAATTTTTATAGATGAAATCGATGCTGTGGGTCGTCACAGAGGTGCCGGTTTAGGCGGTGGTCACGATGAACGTGAACAAACTCTTAACCAGTTATTGGTTGAGATGGACGGCTTTGAACAGAATACTGGAGTTATCATTATAGCTGCTACTAACCGTCCTGATGTACTGGATCCCGCATTGTTAAGACCTGGCAGGTTTGACCGCCAGATTGTTGTTGACAGACCTGATGTGAACGGACGCGAAGGTATTCTTAAAGTTCATACAAGAAATATTCCTTTAGCTTCCACAGTTAAGCTTGACGTTCTTGCTAAAGGCACTCCTGGTTTAGCAGGTGCAGAACTTGCAAACCTTGTAAATGAAGCTGCATTATTAGCAGCAAGAAAAGATAAAACCAAGGTCGAAATGATTGACTTTGAAGAAGCTAAAGATAAAGTGATGATGGGAATGGAAAGAAAGAGTCTGATCATTTCCGAGAAAGAAAAAAAGATTACTGCTTATCATGAAATAGGTCATGTACTTGTTGCAAGAATGCTGCCTGAAGCAGATCCTGTGCATAAAGTAACGATAATTCCAAGAGGAAGAGCGCTTGGCGTTACAAGTTATCTCCCGATTGATGAAAAACATACCTATTCAAAAGAATATCTCGAAGCTATAATTACTTATGCTCTTGGTGGGCGTGCCGCTGAGAAAATAGTCTTTAATCATTTTACAACCGGTGCCGGCAATGATATTGAAAAGGCTACAGGCATAGCCCGCAAAATGGTTTGTGAATGGGGAATGAGTGAAAAGCTTGGTCCTTTAAGCTATGGAGCTAAAGAGGAAGAAATATTCCTTGGCAGGGAAATACAAAAGCATAGGGACTACAGTGAAAAAACTGCAATCGAAATTGATGACGAGATAAGAAGAATTATTTACGCAGCTATGACGAGAGCTGAAGAAATTCTTAATCAGAATATAGATATTCTTCATAAACTTTCTAATGAGCTTCTTGAAAGAGAAATTCTTGATTCATCAGAAATTGAAAAGATCATTAAAGGGGAAGAGCTGCCTCCAGTAAAGAAGAACGGAAGTGCCGAAGGTTTAGGTCCTGAAGGAATTCCTGATCACGTAAAAAAACTTATGGAGCAGAGAAAGCCGAAAGAAACAGCCCCGAAAGATGACTCAAACTGATCAAGGGACTATTAACTATAGAGATGAATTAGTCCGCAAACTAATTCATCTTATTTCTTTATCCATTCCTATCATTTATTATTTTATTCCACGTTCCAATGCAATTCTAATTTTAGGTATCCTAACTGGATTAGCTTTGTTTATTGATTTAGGGCGTTATGTGTCGCCATCAATTGGAACTGTTTTTTATAATTTTTTTGGATTTTTATTAAGAAAGCATGAGGTTGATACAAGTAAAAGAAATCTAAACGGGGCAACTTATGTTTTAATGTCGGCTTTAATATGTGTAATTATTTTTCCCAAAATCATTTTTGTTTCAGCATTTAGTGTTCTAATAATAAGCGATTCTATTGCAGCCCTTGTTGGAAGAAAATTTGGTAAAACCAAATTTCTTAGTAAAAGCCTGGAAGGAACATTAGCCTTTTTTGTCAGTGCAATAATAGTGATTTTATTTACACCTAAAATAACCGGCAGTATAACTGAATATTTAATCGGGTTTTTTGCTGTGCTGATTGGTGGAATAGTCGAAAATATTTCTTTCGGGTTTGTGGATGATAACTTATCAATCCCTATTTCAATTGGCTTAACGATGTGGTGTCTTTATCTTTTATTTTTACCTAATATTGAATTAACGCTCTTGAGTGTCCCTAAATGAAAGTAAAAAAATATTATTTACTTTTTGCCTTTTTAATTTTAATTCTTGCAACCTGGGGTTGCGATTCAAAACGAGAAGCAAATGGTTTGGAAGATGAAATTTATGTTGTTGCTGATTCGGTTGAATATGAACAATTGAGGAACTCTCTTGAAACAACATTTGAAAAAATAATTTACACACCTCAGCCGGAAAACTTATTTACTTTAAAGAGAATATCTGTTAATCAGATTGATAGGTTTAAAGACAGGAAAAACATTGTAATTGTTGCCCCTCTTAATTCATCTTCACATACTTCTCAATACATAAAAGCAGTTGTGGACTCTGCAGCAATAAAGAAACTTCTGGCAAACAATAGTTTCGTGATAAAAAAATATAACCTTTGGGCAAGGAATCAATTAGTAATGGTTTTGACTACATCTGATATACAGCAATTGGAGTCCGATATTCTTCAAAATAAAGATGATCTTTTATATGCGTTTCAGAAAATTTCAGACAGCAGGTTGTATTCAAGTCTTTATAGTTCTAAGTATGAACAGAAAAAAGCTGAGGGTAAACTCTTAAAAGATTACGGCTGGATTATCTATGTGCAGGCAGATTTTCAGGTTGCTTTAAATAAACCCGAAGATAATTTTGTTTGGATAAGGAGATCTCCTAACAGTGATATGGAAAGATGGATATTTGTTCACTGGATTGATAATGCATCTCCGGCATTGCTGCAACCAGATTCGATTAAAGCGATTCGTAACAGGCTAACTGAAAAATATTACCGCACCTCGGATGACAGCGCTTATGTTGTTATCGCCAAAGATTATTACACAACAAGTGAAGTTAATTTTAATGGAAGATATGCAATTTTTACCCAGGGATTGTGGGAATTAAATATAAAAGGAATGGGTGGACCTTTCATAAATTATACATTTTATGATGAGAAAAGTAAAAGACTTTATATGCTCGATGGCTCTGTGTATGCGCCTAAATATTACAAGCGAAATTTAATTCAACAGATGGATGTTACGCTGCAATCCTTTATGACTGAAAATGAACTCAGTGCTGATAAGAAAGAAGATCTGCTTGATGCTGTAAAAAATTAGTTATTTAATTACATGTTCAAGCTCCAACGGTATTCTATAATCGGGAAAATCTTTTTTAACTTTTTCTATATAAATTTTCGCTCTTTCAATCTTATCATATTTCAATTCATATAAAGCTCTTCTGATAAGCATTGGACAAACAAAAAGCTGTTCGATGTTGGTAAGATACTTATCTTTTGAATCAGGAAATCTTATTGTAAAATCAGGATCGGAAGCAGGCACGTAATCATTTCCGCTTACAACTTTGAATAAAAGTAAATCCGGTACTAAAGTATAACCTTCCGGTAAAGTAAACTCTCCTCGCTGCATTTCGTTTTCAAACAATTCCGGAGCAACATAAAAATTTCTTTTATCAACATTTGTTTTGACAAGATTTGTCATCAGTCTTCTGTAAACCGCTTCGAGAAGATTAGAATCATAATCTTCTCCATTCTCAAAAGGTCTTACGGCGTTTAAGAACATGTTTATTTCGTTTTGGACACCATTTATTGCGGCAGGATATAAATGTTCCATTTGGTTATAATACCATGATCTTCTCATCAGTTCTTTATCAATTATTACGGCATCTTTTCTAAAGCGTTCCACATACTGAAAATAATAAGACGGTGAAACAAAGTAGTCCCATTGATATGTGAAGATCACCGCATTCTTTGTTACACTTCCGAGTATAGCTTTTGTATAATCTTCATAAGTATAATCATTACTTTCATCGACTTTGCCGTAATTAGAATATGCCTGCAGCAAAATGAAAAGTGCAATTACTCCAATACTAATTGAATGAGAAAACTTTTTTAGCTTCAGTAAAGAAAGAATTTTAATAATCCCAAACACAGAAAAGAATGCGAGCGAGATATAAACGAGAAGAAAGTAAGAATCAATATCGTTTATGTCATAATTTATTGAGTATAAAACTGTTGTTACAAAAGTGATAAGAATAAATATTCCAAATCTTTTTGCATAAATAAAAGAATAGATTAGTCCGAACAGTGATATTAAAAGACTTACGGAAAACTCAGTTGGAAGTGAATTGATAAAATATGCAAACTGCTTTTTAGCTGCTTCCATTGATGAAAATAACCAGACCTGGTATTGCTTGCCCGAGATATGTCTCATTATTCTTTCAAAATCTATCGGGTTTCCCCAGTTTAATATTGGGTTTTGTGAAGCTCGAATCGGTAAGTAAGAATAAAAAATAGATTATGATGAAAAAAAAGATTACAAGTGATATTAAAATTTTATTAAAACTTTTTTTATTGAATCCGAATTTATTAAAAAAGAGATATGCAACTCCTGGAAGAATTAAAATTGTTGTCATGTGATTTGTAAAACCGAGTGCGAGAAAAACAACAAACAGTAACCAGTTCTTCGACAGCATCTTGTCTGAGCTTTCCGTATATGCTTTTACTAAAAAAAATATTATGTGTGTTATCAAAAATATGTGAAGAGAATAAACTTCAACTGAAGTACTTTGTGCCCAGAACGTTCTACTGAAAGCAAGAAGTAATCCCGAGAAAACCGCAGCAATCAATTTTCTGTTTTCAGATAATGAAATTGCTGCAGGCTTTTCAATAACTTGTTTCTTCTTTTTCTTTATCTGTTTTTCTTTTGCTGTAATTTTTTGAGGTACAAAATATTGAAGGTTATCAAGAGCATATTTCACAGTATAGACAAAAACTCCTATACTACAAGCACACCAAATTGCACAAAGAAGATTAAGCTTATAAACATCTGTGAAGGGAAGCGGTATTAGAGTGAACAAGTATCCGACAATAGTAAATAAAGGATAACCTGTGGGATGAGCAATTCCTAATGTCGTTTGTACAGTGGTCAGTTCACCTGAATCAATCTTTACAACCGATGGTGCAAGCGTTGTTAAATAAATTATAAATACAAATAGAGAAGTAAGTATGGAGTAATATTTCGTAAAGAATTTCAAATACTTTACCGGAGAAATTTATTAAAAAGATTTTGGTTCGATTTTGCTGCCGCTTTTAGTTTTGTCAGAAAATCCTCTTTACTTTTAAAATCCATTCTGTGTGCAAGAATTTGAAGTTTCGTTTCATCTTGTGAAATTACAGGGGATGTGCTGTTAAATATATTTTGGTTCGATATTAAAACTGTTTTCATAAAGCTGAAATTATCTATTAGTTTTTTTAATTCACTTAACCCTGGCTTTTGCTTCATAAGAATAGAAATATTTTTAATAATATTATTGCCGCAGCATTTCTTAAATAAATCAGGATTACAAAGTATTAAGTATTGAATAACAAATTCAATATCTGTCAATCCGCCGCGTCCTTTTTTTAAGTTGAAATTTTCACTTAATTGTGATGTTACAGGATAAGTTTTCTTCCTCATTTCAATCATTTCAGTTTTTATCTTCGGCTTTTCTTCTTCTTTTATACGATTAGAAACATAATTGAGAAATTTTGTAAATAGTTTTTTATCACCACAAACAAAACTTAGTTTTGTAAATGCCTGGAACTCCCAGATCCTTGCGCGGTGTTTAAGATAATCAGCATAACTTGATAACTCCCAAACAAGCAGACTGCTTTTTCCTTCAGGGCGAAGTCTGCAATCAACGCTGAAAGGAGCAAAATCATTTTTTAATTTTAAAAGAATATTCTGGAATTCTTCCTGTATCTTTCCTTGAGAATCGAGTTTGTCAACAACAAATATTAAATCGATGTCTGAAGCGAAAGTCATTTCTTCTGTACTGAAACTTCCTAATCCTGCAATAAAATACTTTGTTGTGATTTTCTTTTCGGCAAGATGTTTCTCATTATTTCAGAAATCTTTATTCTGAAGTAATCGCTCATAGTTTTTGACAACTCAGCAAAATCAATTTTGCTAAAAGTAAATTGAATCGAAAGAATAAATAATATTTCTTTCAGTGAAAAATTACCGAGTGATTTTTTATCTATCTTCTCAAATACTTTTTTAGATAAGAAATATTCTCTTAAAGTTTTGTCCTCTGCAAAAAGATCAACCGATTTCTGTGAGAATTCCATTATTGTAAGGAAACTCTTAAAGAATTTTTTATCGACGAAAGCATTGTACCAAATAGAAGTAAAATTTTCTTCTTTTATTATTCTTACAAAATTTTGAAGCACCGTATCGGGCAGTAATGATTTTTTCAAATAATTTAACAGATACGGTTCGATTTTTTGAAAAGCTAAGATTGAATTCTTGTCTGAGCTTTTCTGTCCGAGAAGCCCGGTTCCTTCACGCAGAAATCTTAAATTCTGCAAAGCCCTCGTTCTGTTGCTGAATTTTATATCTATTTTTTCTTCATGGAGAGTTCCATCTTTTCCTGTTTGAAGTATAGAGTTAAATATCTTTTCAACTTTTAACCGCTGGCTTTTAATATTTTTTTTGAACTCACTGCTTGTTTTAAATCCAAGAAATGAACTTAATTTCTCAAGAGTTTCACCTTTTTCCGGAATAGAATGAGTTTGAATATCATTCATAAGTTGCAGGTAATGTTCGACTCTTCTGTAAAGAATGTAGGCAGTGCGAAGTATTCCAGCTTCTTTTGTCGAGAGAAGTTTTTCACTCTCAAGCTTTATAATTGCATCAAGAGTATTTTCTGTCCTTATGGTTTTATTTCTTCCGCCATTTATTAATTGAAGTGCCTGGACAGAAAATTCTATATCTCTTATGCCTCCCGGAATTAATTTTATGTTTTCATCCGAGCTTAATTGTTTCTCTATATTTTTTTTAAGCTGTTTAATTTGTTCCTGTGGCGAAACGTAAAAAGTTGAAGGATAAATGAAATGAGATAAATAATTCATCAGCTTATCATAAAGCACTTTGCTTCCGCTAAGAAAAGAAGCTTTGATCAGCATTTGTCTTTCCCAGTCTTCACCACGGGTTTCATAATAATTTATGAACTCTTCATAAGTTTTACATAACGGAGAATTTCTTCCATCCGGTCTTAACCTGAAATCAATTCGATAAATGTATCCTGTGTCTGTTATCGAGGTTGCTGCTTTGATGAAAAGGAAAGACAACTTCGTTCAGTATTTCAGAGTATTGTTTGTCTTTAACTTTGCCATCCTTATCATAAATTATAATTAGATCGATGTCTGAACTGTAATTCAGCTCGTTACCTCCAAGTTTGCCTAGAGCGATTATGCAGTATTCATGATTAATTTTATTTATATCATATTTTTGAAGAACTTCTTTATAACAAAGAGAGAAAAGTTCTGAAGCAATTCCTTTTGCAAGGACGGATAAATCAAAAACAGTTTCGTTCAGTTCGCTTAACCCTAAAATATCTCTTAACCCTATTCTTAAAATCTCTCTTCTCTTTAACGATCTTAACGAATTAACTTTTGCTGTGAAGCTTTTAAAAACAGAAGTAGTATCTTTTATGACTTTCAGAAAGTCTTCTTCATCAAGCTTGTACTTAATATCGGAAGGATTTGCAATCTTGTAAAAGAATTCCGGGTTTCTTACAAGAATATCTGTTAAGTAATTGCTGTTGATTGAAATACCAAGCAAGACATGAACATAATGAGGATACTTAATGCAATCCTGCAGTAATAAAATTCTATCGTACCTGTTTGTAATTATTCTTAAAAGATTGGATTCACTCGAATGGGAAAAATATTTCTGCGCAGCTTCAGTTTCAAAAGCTTTGATAAGTTGTTCAAATTCCTGTTCACTAAGGTAACCGGCAGAAAACTCTGCAAGTTTTTCTATGAAATCTTTTGAAAGGACGGATTGTTTTTTAGATTTAATCACGATATGAAAAATAGGAAAACCCCCTCAAAGAATCTCAGAAGGCGGATATTGATCGTTTACAACCATCTTCAAATCATCTATTCATACATTTTCTTTCAAAGCTTTCCACAAATAATCAAGCAATTCCTGCAGCCCGTATCCTGAAACTGCAGAAAAAACAAGCAGAGGAGAATCGGCATTTTTTATTTTCTTTTTACTAATTTTTTTTATCTCGCTGTCTTCCACTAAATCAGCTTTAGATAAAGATACTATTTTTGTTTTCTCAGCAAGTTTTTTACTATGACTTTTAAGTTCATTCAGCAAAACATCGTATTCTTCCTGGTAATTTTCAGAAGTTATATCGATCAGGAACAAAAGAATTTTCGTTCTCTCGATATGTCTTAAGAATTTTATACCAAGCCCTTTTCCTTCGTGGGCGCCTTCTATTATTCCCGGAATATCTGCAACCGTAAAGCTTACAAAATCTTTGTAACGAACAATTCCAAGATTAGGTTCGAGAGTTGTGAAAGGATAATCAGCTATCTTCGGTTTTGCAGCAGAAATTTTAGAGATCAATGTTGATTTGCCTGCGTTGGGAAAACCCACAAGCCCTATATCTGCTATAAGCTTTAATTCTAGAACTAATTTTCTTTCTTCGCCGGGCTTCCCATCTTCGGCAAACCTTGGCGCCTGGTTGGTTGGAGTTGCAAAGTTGCTGTTCCCTTTTCCTCCTTTTCCACCTTTTGCAACAATTATTTCCTTTCCGTCTTTATCAAGATCAGCGATAATTTTTTTTGTTTCAGCATCTTTAATTATTGCACCAACAGGAACTTTTATAAAAACATCATCTCCATCTTTCCCGTCTTTTAATGAAGAGCCGCCGGCATCACCATCCTCAGCTCTATAAATTTTCTTATACCTGAAATCCAGCAAAGTTGATAAATTGTGATAAGCTTTTATGATGATGCTACCTCCCCTGCCGCCGTTTCCTCCTGCAGGTCCGCCTTTTGGTACATACTTCTCTCTCCTGAAAGATACGGCGCCGTCTCCTCCCTTTCCTGCACAGACTTCAATTTCAGCATAATCAATAAACATTAGTCTGCCTGGTGGAAGTAATCCGAAACTGCGTCTGTTAAAGCTACAGCTTCTTTATTATAAGGATCTATTTTATAATTTGAAAAAACTTCTTTAAGTATTTCGGATGCATGGTTATAATCTTTGCATTCTTCTAATACCTCCATAGTAACCGTAAAATCTTCCCCGTCATCGTTAAAAATTGTACCAATAATTTTTTCAGTTTCTTTCTTACTCAAAAAGGAAAAGAGATCTTTTTCAAATTTAGATTCATTACTTGGAACTTCCTCAACCAATTCATCAGATTCACTTTCATTCAAAATTTCTTTATCACTGCTCATTTCTTCAATCTCATCAGAAAGGTTTTCCTCCTCGATGTTTGCATCATACTTTTCAATTTCCAAAGCTTTTTCTCCAGACTTTATTTCCTGTGAATTTTTCTCTTTTTCTTCTTTACTATTTTTTTCTGAGTCTGCCGGAAGCGAAAAGAGGGCTTCTTTAATCTCATCGACATCAACTTTCTTTTTACTATTCTTATAAGCTTTATTTAATCTTGAGCTGTGCTCTTCAAGATTTTCAGACTTAAGGTATGTTCCTACAAAATTAACATGCACAGATGATTTGCTTACACCACCTTCATTATAAAAATCCGCAATTGAATCGATAGCATCTGAAATAATCATTTCTGATTTTTGAGAGAATAGTTCATCATTAATTTTCTTTATTGTCGATTCAAAATCCTTCTTGTTTATACTTACTAATTTTTTCTTCACAAAATATGAATTAAGAACATCTCTCAAATAATCATAATAGTAGATATGATTAAGATAAACTTTTATTTCAGAAACATTTTTCGATTCCTCATTCTTAAAAATTAAATCAGTTAAAGTATTTAAGGGATGAATTGTAAAGTTAGCATTGAAAGCGACAGCCTTTTCAGTAAGTTTTTTGACCTGCTCAAGAGAAAGTTTTTTAGTCTTCTTTAGCTCTTCTGCTATTTGATTAAAATACTCATTTATTTTTACACCGGAATAATCAAATGAGGAATTTTCAAGAAGGACTTTACGGTCCTTATAAATGAGATAATCAAGTTCGCCGGAAATATATCTTATTATTGCAGGATGAAGCTCAAGATCAATAAGCTTTTCAAGTGTAAAAGAAGAACCGAGGTTATTGATTTTATTCAGGTTATAATCAGTTATAAACTGTATCTCTTTTTCATACATATCTAAGTCTTCACGTTAATTCTTAAAGTGAAAATAAAAAAATCCCTGTTAAAAGAATAATAGAAGCGAAATACATATTTAGCCGAAAACAGGTAGTAGAACTACGACAAGTAAATGGTGTTTTGTTCGATTGTTGAACGGCTCCGGAAAGATTAGTTTATACCCAAGATAATGATTCAGAAGAAAGAGATGGAAAAGATGATTAAGATTTTTGCTACGATGTTTAAGACTTTGAATTTGATGAACATTCCTGATCGAGAGGGATCGGGAAGGAACTTCTGAACAAACGGCTTTACATTCTGTTGATTATGAGTAGATGATAAAAATATGAACAGATTGTGAATGAAACGATTAGATGATTAAAGTTGCAAAGTTTGTAAAGCCTGATTGAAATACTGGAGACTCTGCCGAACGGTTCTTGCTGTATGTACTACTCTACCTATCGAATCGCATAGCAGGAACAAGTCGTAGAGTCTCTTCTTTTAATAATAATTTTATTTTAAGACTCTGCTGGCAGAGTCTTTTTTTATTTTAAATTACCATAATCTTCGTAAACATTGACCTATTTATAGTTAACTAAACTTACTCAAGTTGACCGCTTATATAATTGGATAAGTAAAAAACCGTTGAAACGGTTACAAAAAATTGATTTTTCGTTTCATTAACCCACAGATTAATCCGTGGGTTAACAATAAAAAAGTAAGAATCTCTAACCGTTTTAACGGTTTATAACTATTAGCGGTCAACTTGAGTAAACTTATAATAATATTATAGTAACAATTAGTAGATCAGAATATCAAACTATACTGTACCTGAATCGAATCAGTGTACATTATTGCTACCTTGACTTTTTACTTACTTGTCCGGCGAAGACGGATTAAAGAGGTTATGTGTTTTTATATGCTTCTTTATAATCTTGTATAAATTTACTAAGCCAATCGTGGTCAAATAACTTTTCTTCAGAAAGTTCATCTAAAAATTTCTGTTCCGATTCTGTTGTAATAAAGCTAAAATAAATTTTATCATTATTCTGATATTTAGCAAACTCTAAATCTTTAATATTCTCTAAAGAACATTTTTTCAAGTCTGTTTTCTTACAAAATCTATGTTCAGTAACAAATTCTATCTTGTCAATATATCTGATTATAAGATTTTTCATACCCTCAATAATTTCTGGAAATATTGCTTGCTCTAAAACAAAGACGTGTTTTTTATCTTTATAGTATTCTGAAGGATCAAATTTTTCTGTTAGCTTTGCCGGATCAAATATTTCGTCTTGGTTTGCCAAAAGGTCAAGTTCATTCAAATTAATTATTTGAAATTCTTTGCTGTCGTTCAAATTTTTTAAACTAATTTTTTCTACATTTTCTTTACTAAATTCATACTTATATGTATAAATATTACTGCTAGAATAATTACCGCCTCTTCCTTCTTCACCACAAATACAGAAATAATCATTATATAAAATTGATAAAATCATTATGGGTGATATCCCCAGTTTTTTGAATGTGCTGCTTCCATTTTTTTGAATTTGATTTAGTATTTCAGTTCGAAATGATGAAGCAATGGAATAAAGGTCTCCTTTATAGAATTTATCCATCTTGTTATAAATAGAATCTAATTTTGTATTTATATCTGGAATATAAGCGCCAGAACCAATTGTTTCGGTTTTTTTCTCTTTAAATTCATCAATAATAGCACCTTCTCCGGGTTTTATTGTAATTTTAATTAATCTATGCTTCTGAAGTTCAGCACTAATAATAAAACATATAGCTCGTGAAATATTGCCGGCGAATTTCCCCCCAGCTATTGACAATTCTTGCCAGAAAGGTTCATTGATGTCAATGATGTTTTCATATGTGACCAAATCTACAATACCATTCAACTTTGGAATTGTTTCTTTCCAAAAGTTCACATCACCAGAAGGAAAAATACCTATTTTATTTTTTAGACTAATGAATTTTAATGTTCTATCAAATTGGCTTCTACTTTTACCTGTACTTTTTGTTAAACGTAAATCACAAATAATAAATGATTTTTGATTGTTAGTAAAACCAGTTATTAAAGTCATAAAAACAATTCCTTTTATAAACACATAACGGAGTTGTGGCTAAGGCGCAGCCCATAATAGGAATGCTACTTAGAAAACAACTGCCGAAGATTTAGCAAACCGTGCTTATCTTTTTTTTTGTAAGTACGGTTTGCAAGTTTATTAATTAGAACTATTACCTTTAACAAGTTCGCCGAAATGGAATAACAAACATTAAAATTTATAAAATGCCAAATGCGATTACGCTTTCGGCTTGAGGCACAGGTTATACATTATTTAATTAATATAAATTTCTTTGTATCAGTAAAATTACCAGTTTGCATCCTGTATAAATAAATACCACTTGCGAGATTACTACCATTGAATACAACCTCATAACTGCCCGAAGGTTTTTCTTCATTTACAAGTGTCGTAATTTCTTGTCCGACTGAGTTATAAACCTTTAGAGATACATAATCTCGTTCAGGTAATTGATAAGTAATAATAGTACTTGGATTAAATGGATTAGGATAATTTTGATACAATGCAAAATTATTTATTGGTGATTCAATATCTTTAATAGCTGTAATAGATTTATAAATGATTTCTCCTTTAGCTGCAAAAAGAGAATAATTATTTCCATATATATCTTCAAATTGAAATTCCGTAGTATAAAGAACCCAATTTGTGCTACCCCACATTTCACATGAAAAGGAAGTACAATTTCCATTTGAATCATATGCATAAGTATATCGGCTAAAATTTATCCAAGTTATACCATCCGATTGTTCTCGTAAATATGAAGTTTGATTTCCATTAGGGTCATAAGTGTAGGTTTCACGTTGATAATTTATCCAATTTATACCATCCCATTGTTTATATAAAGCTAAAGTTTCATTTCCATTAAAATCATAAGTGTAAGTAATTAGGGAATAATTAAACCAATTTGTTCCATCCCATCGTTCGTATAAATAGGTAGTAATTCTTCCATTAGCATCATATGTGTAAGTACTAAGGCTATTATTCACCCAATTTGTACTGTCCCATCTTTCAATTAAATAGGAAGTTTTATTCCCATTAAAATCATATGTGTATGTATAACGTGTAGAGTTCACCCAATTTGTTCCATCCCATTCTTCGTATAAATATGAAGTTTGATTTCCATTAGAATCATATGTGTATGTATAACGTGTAGAGTTCACCCAATTTGCTCCATCCCAATATTCATTTAAAGAGGAGGTAATCCTTTTCTGAGAATCATAAGTATAAGTATTATGACCAGTATTCATCCAATTTGATCCATTCCATTGTTCTAATAATTTAGAAGTTTGATTTCCATCAGAATCGTACGTGTAAGTATAACGGGAAGCATTCATCCATTCTGTCTGATTCCATAGCTCATATAAATTAGAAGTTTGATTTCCATTGGAATTGTAAGTGTAAGTATAACGATACTGATTCACCCAATTTGCTCCATCCCATGTTTCATATAAATAGGAAATTTGGTTTCCATCGGAATCATAAGTGTAAGTATCACGCAAATAATTCACCCAATTTATTCCGTTATATAATTCAGAAAATCTGGAAGTTTCTTTTCCATTCGGATCATAGGCATATTTGATTTTTTCAATAGAGCCATCGCTATGTGTTAAAATAATACTGTCAACAACTTGACTTGATAGTAAAGCTTTATTAGTCGATTTTTCCTTTAAATATGTATATTGATTCAAAATTTCAGTGTTATACTGCTTTTTATTGATAACATCAGTATGTTTTATAAACCGGTTTTCTATTTTCGTTTGTGAATATAAATTAAAAGTTGTGATGAAGAAAAATGACAAAAATAAAATTGACAATTTTAACCTTATCATCTAATTTCCATTTTTAAGTTTTGAATGTTAACTAAATTGTATAACTATTACTTATGCCGAATTTGTGGTTTGCAATCCGGTTGTTATTTACGAATTATTTTCTAATATATAAACCACTTTAATCCTCTTATTTTTCTCTAACTAAAGTTAATATCTACATTTACAATAAAATTGAAATATCTTCTTCATGAAATATTCCCGAAAAAAATTCTTAGATATCATCTCTTAATCCATTATGTTAATAATTATTGAGCAGATGAGTTAGCCCTACTTGCTCTTTAGCGACATCCACCCTATGTCATCGTAGTCTTTTGATTAAAAATCGTTTCCCCAGAATATGAACAAGTTTAAAGTAGAATAAAATTCTTTCTATATCAAGCAGGATTGTTTCGGAATCTTCATAATTAAAGAGATGCTGAAACCTGCTTCGACTTCGCGAAGCAAGGCGAGCAAGTTCAGCATGACATTTATCTACTTTATTTTAAGAACAACACGAACAGGCATATGATCGGAAGGATATCTACCATCAAATGTATCTGTAATTATCTGGTGTTTGTAAACTTCGATATCATTCTTGATAAATATATAATCGATTTTATTTCCTTCTTCCAAAGATTTTCCAAAATCGTTAAAAGTAATATTTGAACCGGAGCTATCGATCTTAGCAATTTTTTGTGTGTCGAATAAATAATTTCTTCTGCCGCCTGTAAGAATTTTGTATCCTGCAAAATCAGATTTGAAATTAAAATCACCTGTTATTATAGCAGGAGTTTTACCCGCAATGTCTGCAACTTTATCATTCAGAAGATTTGCTTCTTCCATTCTGGCCATTATACCTTTATAATCGAAATGTGTATTGAAATAGTAAAAGATTTTTCCCGTTTCTTTATCCTTAAATTTCGCCCATGTTACGATCCTTATAGTAGCTGCATCCCATCCCATCGAAGGTTTCTCAGGAGTATCCGATAACCAGAATGTTGAATCTTCCAGAACTTCAAATCTTTCTTTATTGTAAAAGATTGCTGCATACTCTCCTGCTTCCGCTCCGTCATCTGTTCCAACCCCAACCCAGGCAAAACCCGGAAACAATTTTGTTAAATCATCAACCTGGGATTTTAAAGCTTCCTGCACGCCAAAAATATCTGCGCCGTGAGTTTTAATTACTGAAGCAACAAGCTCTTTCCTGTTTTCCCAGGAGTTTATTCCTGTATCAATTGCAACACGAATGTTGTATGTCATAACTATAATCGAATCATTCTCGCCTGCAAATGCAAAAACATTTACGCTTAAGAATATCAAAACGAATAATAAAATTTTTTTCATATACTTTTTTTATTTGATTTTGTTTAGATAATAATCAAGTTATGTCCTAATTTCATCTTAAAACTGGAATATAGATTGTCATTCTGAATTTATTTCAGAATCTTTATCAATTCAGGAGATCACATTTACATCACATCTTTAACTTATACAGATTAAGTATTTTCTGTAATCTTAAAAACAGTTCTTGAAAGGTTTCTAAATATTCTTTAAATAATTCTTTTTGCCCTTGTGTCGGACTTGCATCTGCACTTTGAACCGAAGTAACAAGACCGGCGAAGACTCCATCTAAGGTGGTTATTCCTGCTTTATATATTTTTAATGAATCAATTATTTCTCGTGCAGTATTTGCTGAATCTTTCAAAAGAAGATCGACTTTACTATTCGCATCGAATACATGTCTAAGTACACCGCCAATATTTTGTGCAAACTCCAATTGCTGTTTTAATTCCTCTACAGTCACATCCACCCGCGGATCCATTTTAACATTTAATTGTTGATTATATTCTTTACCATCGACTGTTAATGTAACAACATAAGTTCCGGGCAATACCAATGGTCCCTGAGGTTTTAGCGGTGTGCCTTTCATCCATAATCCTGAAATTTCATAATCATATTTAAGTGCTGGAGGTCTCTTATATCTTAAATCCCAGACAAACCTGTGCATACCTGATTTATCTGAGAGAAGTTGTGGAGTTCCCAGCCATCTTTTATCAAAGTAACGTTCAGCATTTAATTTTTCGGGAACATCACTGTTTGAGAATTGGCGAATAATATTTCCTTCTGCATCCGAAATTTTAAGAGATATTTCTTTAACATTATCTTTAAGCCAGTAATCTATAATTGCACCATCGGGAGGATTTTCTCCTACTGGCGTAGAAGGCGGCCACGGTGTATCACGATTTTCATTTCCTCTTATTCTCCATGCATCACCCGGATGAAAAAGATGAACAGGATCTGAAACTTTACCAGCACTTAATTCCCGAAGTGGTTGAAGATCATCAAGAATCCAGATTGCTCTTCCTTGTGTTGCAGCAATCAGATCATTATCGTGAACTAAAAGATCACGTACAGAAGTCGTTGGAAAATTTAACCTGATCGGCTGCCACGATTCTCCATCATTAAATGATACATAAACATTCCGGTTTGTTCCGGCAAATAATAATCCTTCCTGTTTAGTATCGGAGCGAACTACATTTACATATTCATCATCGGGCAGACCATTGATTATTTTTTTCCATGTCTTTCCATCATCTTTTGTCTTTAAGATTAACGGACTGAACTTATTTAACCTGTGAAGATTAACTGCAACATAAGCTGAATGAACAGAAAATGGAGATGGATCGATTGCATCTATTCTTGCCCATAAAGGAATATCAGGCGGTGTAACATTTTGCCAGTTTTTTCCTTCATCAGTTGTTAATTGAACAAGTCCATCATCAGTGCCAACCCATATTACATTTTCGGAAATATTGGAAGGAGCAATACTCCAGATTACTCCGAAACCGCAACTGCCTGCTTGTTCAAAATCAGGTTCATCACAATTAGCAGAATCACTTGCCATCCGGCTTAAATCCGGACTTATAATATCCCAATCTTTTCCATTATCATTTGATCTAAAAAGATATTGTGCACCAAAGTAAAGAGAGCGTTTACCTACTTGTGAATATGCAATTGGTGTAATCCATGAGTAACGGTATTTAACAGTATTTGGTTTTTCTCCATAACTTGAAAATGGCCAGGGAGAAACTTCAGCAGATTGTCTCGTCTCTTCATCAAACCTTTTAAGATTGCCGCCAAGTCCCGAACCAATTACCATATCCGGATCATTAGGATTTGGAATATCATAATCTCTTTCATCGGCACCTACAGGATGCCAGTCGCGCATATCGACTACACCGTAAGGTCCCCTGCTTAAAATTGAAACCGTACCGTTATCCTGCTGACCTGCATAAATCCTGTAAGGAAATCTGTTATCAGCAGCTAAATGATATAGCTGACCTGTCGGCTGGTTATACCAGTTTGACCATGTTTCACCTCCATTAACAGTAACAATTGTTCCCTGGTCTGATGCAGTTATCATAAATTTCAGGATCCTTTGGATTTATCCAGAGAAAATGATAATCATCTCCTCCGGGTGCACCGATAAAAATTTCAAAAGTTTTTCCGCCATCAGTTGATTTCCTAATGGACCGATCCATCACATAAACGATGTCGGGATTTTTCGGATCAACTGTCAGCCTGCTGAAATATGAGTTAGCTAAAGCATCATTATTATTTACATGAGTCCACGATTTGCCTGCATCGTTGGAACGGTACAATCCTTTTTCATTACCTTCTGCATCTATACTTGCATAAATAATTTTTCCTTTGCTTCCTTCTGCAACTGCCAATCCAATTCTGCCAAGCGGAATATCAGGCAAACCGTTACCGGAAAGTTTTAACCAGTGCTCACCTCCATCGATACTTTTATAAATTCCGGAATGTCTTCCTGTTTGAGGCAGATAATAATCGAGCCATGGGTGCATTCGCATTTGCCATAATGCAGCATAAATTATTTCAGGCTGATTTGGATCCATAGCAAGATCAACTGCTCCAGTTGAATCATTAACATAAAGAACCTGGTTCCAGTTTTTGCCGCCGTCTTTAGTAAGATAAATTCCCCTGTCTTTACTTGATCCAAAAACAGGTCCGAGCGCAGCGACAAGTACGCGCTCAGGATCTTGCGGATGGACTAAAATTCTTCCAATATATTTTGTCTCTTTTAGGCCGATATTTTTCCAGGTTATTCCTCCATCATTGGTTTTGTAAATACCATCGCCGTCAAGAATATCATAACGCCATGCAACCTGTCCCGTTCCCACATAAATAATATTTGGATTGGAAGGTGCAATTGTAAGAGCTCCTATCGAAGAAGCAGATTCATTCTGCATTAAGGGTTGCCAGGTATTTCCTGCATCGATAGTTTTCCATACTCCTCCACCAGCACCTCCGAAATAATAAACACTGGTAGAATCAGGAATACCATCGCAAACCGTTCCCCAACCTCCCCTGAACGGACCAACTAACCGCCATCTCATATCTGAATACATTTTTGATGGAATCGACTGAGAAAATATATTACTGCTTAATGAGAGAGCAAGTACGATTAATATTATTGTAAAGTGATTTTCCCACTTAAGTTTAGACGAAAACAATTTTGAAAACATTGAAGTATTTATTTGTGGATAATTTATTTTACAAACAATCTACTAAGTAAGTTAAATTTTTACAAACTTATTCTTGAACCACATAGACACATAAGGGCACATAGAGTCCTATGTTTTGAGAAATAATGCAAAAAAGCAATAAGCCTATAAAAGAAAATTTCATTGTGAGATTCGCCCTTTTAATTGTAGATAATTTCACATATTCTATAAATTAAACTTAGAAGAAAAACGCAAAAGCAACAACTATGTCCCCGCTTGAGAAACTATTTGCAAGATATACTGAAATTCAACTGTTAACTTGCGTAGTATAATAACGACAATAGAATAATAAGACCTTCTATTTTATTGCACCCTCTTTTGTATTACCTTGACTATCGAGATTATGATTAAGTTATGATATACGATTTGGTTATTTGAAAAATTGATTTGATGATGTTTATAAAGCTTTACGATGTTGAACGTCCGGAGAAACGAATGATTAGTGAACGAAACGTATGATAAAGGTTAGTTTGTAAAGAAAGATTGTAAGGTATTTTTTAAGAGAGACTCCGTTAACAGCGGAGTCTTTTTTATTTTAAACTGAGTAAATTTTTAATCATTAACGCTGCTCTCAGCCGCTGTCCCCGCTTTTGGAGGAAGTGTAAAAAATTTCTATGCTGCAAAAGAAAAATTTCTTTCCGGAGTAATTGATGTGATTCAGATATCAAATGGTTTCAAGAGCAAGCGGTAAACATATAAAGCTTACCGGGACACGCAAAGAAGACGTGTTAACAGAGGCTTAAAATCTTTGAATTTTAACTGTTTTAACGGTATTGTAGTAATACTACTACACCAGAATAGCAATTATTTCTATTTATATACTTATCTTTTTGCCTTAGCTTTACTACTGAGTTTATGATTAAGTAATGATTATTGATATGACGATGTTTACAAAACTTTACGACTGTTGAATGTATAGAGAAATGATGATTAGTGAACGAAATGAGATGAGAAAGATTGGTTTGTAAAAGGAATATCGTAAAGTAACTTTATTAAAAGACTCTGCTAACAGCGGAGTCTTTTTTATTTTAAATGAGAATATTTTTTCATGACTATCATTTTTGACTTCTCACATTTCAGTGTAGTATAATTGTGACAAGCTAATGGCAATTACTTCTATATATATCCTCATCTTTTTGCTTTATATTGATTATCGAGATTATGATTAAGTTATGATATACGATTTGTTATTTTGAGATTTGATTTGATGATGATTACAAAGCTTTATGATGTTGAATGTACAGAGAAAAGATGATTAGTGAACGAAACGTATGATAAAGGTTGGTTTGTAAAGAAAGATGATCGTAAGGTATTCTTAAGAGAGACTCCGTTAACGCGGAGTCTTCTTTATTTTAAATTATTCATACAAAATCTGTTCGTCGGTATAATAAGTAATCCTGCTGCCGATATTTTCTTTTTTGATAACTCCACCTGTTGGTGAATGTGTTAATTTTGAATTATGAACTTTAAGGAAATCTCTTATTTCCCCGCGAATTATATCAGGGTCTTTTTTGATTATTTCTTCTTCCGCTTCGACTAAAATTTTGTAATGCTCTTATGTAATTTCTTTATTACTTTATTAGGAATTTTACCTGCTGCAGAATATGGACTGATTTTCGCATCCCATAATATTTCATCTACATAAGCATTACCGATTCCTCTTACAAACTTCTGGTCAATCAACAAATCTTTTATTCTTTTTGATTTATATTTCTTAAATCCATTCTCCAAATATTCCTCGTTGAATTCTTTTGAAAATGCATCCGGCACTTTAGGTTTTTCGGGATTAAGCTTAACATTTGCGTATTGCTGCCAGTCGGTTAAAGCTAATCCGGTTTTATCTTCAAAAAGAAGATCGAGAATTTTATTCTTATAATTATTTGATTCGTTAAAAAGATGGAACTCCCCGTTAAGCATTAAATGAAAGGCTAAAGTCTGTTCTCCTTCAAAAACAAAAAATAATTCCTTCCCTTCCCTGTTTATTGTTTTTAATTTCTTTCCTTCTAATTTTTTTAAAGCAGCTTCAGGAAGTTTTACTTTCATCTTACTTCCTGTAACAGTAATTTTAGTTAATTTCTTCCCAACAAATTTCTTTTCTAAATTTTTTCTGAATACTTGTAAGTCGGGTAGTTCAGGCATTGTTATTAGTGTTTACTAAAACTTTTTATGTTAAAATAAAATTCATAATATGATTTTCACTGCTAAATTTCAGTGACTTTATAAAATATTTTTCCTCTGTCTTCTTCAGGAACATTACTTATCTTTTTTATCTCATCCAGAAGTTCAGGCTGAATTTTTCTGTATCGTCTAATTCTTTCATTCAGCTTAATTTTTCTTGCTTCTCTAATTTTCATAAATAAAATAACGACCGGAAATGTTGTGAGCAATGTGAAAGAAAAACAAGTCCCCCTTTTATAAAGGGGGACGCGGCGAAGCCGAGGGGGATTCAAAGGAAACCAAGTTCTTTTACCCTACTATTTAACTGTTCTTTAAAATCCTTCTCAACTAAATGAAAATTATTTAATACCATAAGATCATTATAATGCAGTACCTTTAATCCCAATGAATTTAAAACTCTATCCCTTTTTTTATCATATTCCTCTTTATCTTCATGGCTCGTTCCATCTATTTCTATTATCAATTTTAATTTTGCACAATAAAAATCTACTATATAATGTCCAATAACTTTTTGCCTATAAAACTGATAACCAGACTGCCGTTTTCTTAACAATTCACACCAAAACTTAATCTCTCCTTTTGTGGAATTATTTCTCATTTTTCTTGCATAATCCTTAAGCTCAGGATTATAAGGTAATTCTCTGAGGTTTGTAATTAGTCCACTAGATTTGGGCATTAGTTTTTAGGTCTTAGATATTTAATAAATCCCTCTGTCATCTTTCAGATGACATCTCCCTTTGTTAAAGGGAGACTTTTAGAAGGTACAAATAAAACTCTAAACTTTTTCCTCTGTCTTTACGAACGCCCGCATATATTCCCTTCTTAACTGGGCAATAACATCCATCGGGATTTCTTTTGGACATTCGGCAGAGCAGGCTTCGGTATTTGTGCAGGAACCGAAACCTTCTTCCTCCATTTTAGCAACCATTGCCAAAACTCTTTTTTCTCTTTCAGGTTTGCCCTGCGGCAGTCTTGCAAGGTGAGCGACTTTAGCAGAAACAAATAACATTGCAGAAGCATTTTTACAAGCAGCAACACAAGCACCGCATCCAATACAAGCTGCAGCATCAAAAGCAGATTCCTGTTCTTCTTTGGAAATCGGGATTGCATTTGCATCAGGTGCGCCGCCGGTATTAACGGAAATAAATCCACCCACTTCCATAATCCTGTCAAACGCTGAGCGGTCAACAACTAAATCTTTTATAACCGGAAAAGCTTTTGCTCTCCATGGTTCAATTACAATTGAATCGCCGTCTTTAAAGCTTCTCATATGAAGTTGGCAGGTAGCGCCGCCTTTTTGCGGACCGTGTGCACGTCCGTTAATATACATTCCGCAGCTTCCACAAATTCCTTCACGGCAATCGTGATCGAATGCAATCGGCTCTTCCCCTTTTTTAATTAAGTCCTTCATTAACAACATCGAGCATCTCAAGGAAAGAAGTGTCTGTAGAAATGTCCTTCGCTTCATAATCGACAAACCTTCCCTGGGAATCTTTATTCTTCTGCCGCCAAACTTTAAGATGTAGGTTCATATCAATTTGTCCTTAACTACCAAGCATGAATCGCATGTTTGCATGAATGCTTGAATTTAAAATTTTCATGCAGCCATGCTTTTCATGCAACCATTCCTTGCTCTCATTTATAACTTCTCTGTGTTAAATGTACATTCTCAAATACGAGTTCTTCTTTGTTCATAGCCGGTTCTGCATTATCTCCTTTAAATTCCCAGGCTGCTGCATAAGCAAAATTCTCATCATCACGTTTTGCTTCATTCTCTTCTGTCTGGTATTCTTCTCTGAAATGTCCGCCGCACGATTCATTTCTAAGTAAAGCATCTTTTGCCATCAACTCACCAAGTTCAAGAAAATCTGCAACTCTTCCAGCTTTCTCAAGCGATTGGTTTAGTTCTTCATTCTCTCCTAGAACATTTACATTCTTCCAGAAATCTTCTCTTATCTCTTTAACTTTTGATATGGCTTCCTTCAAACCTTTTTCATTTCTTGCCATACCGACATCATCCCACATTACCTGTCCAAGCTCCCTGTGCAATTCGTCAACGGTCTTCTTTCCTTTTATAGATAAAAGTTTTTTAACTCTTTCATTAACTTCATTCGCAGATTCTTTAAATGCCGGATGGTTTTCATCAACATTATCTCTTTTAAGTTGAGCAAGGTACCCGCCTATTGTGTAAGGAATAACAAAATAGCCATCTGCAAGTCCTTGCATTAAGGCGCTCGCACCAAGCCTGTTTGCCCCGTGATCGGAAAAATTACATTCGCCGAGTGCAAAAAGTCCGGGAATAGTTGTCATCAAATTATAATCAACCCAGAGCCCGCCCATTGTATAATGAACAGCCGGATAAATTCTCATCGGAACTTTATATGGATTTTCATCTGTAATCCTTTTATACATATCAAAAAGATTTCCATATTTATCTTTAATTGCATCAGCTCCAAGCCTTTGTATAGCTTCGGCAAAATCAAGATAAACGGCATTCATTCTTTCGCCGACACCTTTGCCTGCATCGACCTGGTCTTTTGCATTCCGTGAAGCAACATCTCTCGGTACTAAATTTCCGAATGAAGGATATTTTCTTTCAAGATAATAATCTCTTTCTTCTTCAGGAATTTCATTTGGTTTTCTTTTATCGTCAGGATTTTTCGGAACCCAAACTCTTCCATCATTCCTTAAGCTTTCACTCATCAAAGTTAACTTGGACTGATAATGTCCTGTAACCGGAATACAGGTAGGATGAATTTGTGTAAAACATGGATTAGCAAAGTAAGCACCTTTTTTATATGCACGCCACGCTGCCGTAACATTGGAACCTTTTGCATTTGTAGAAAGGAAATAAACATTTCCATAACCGCCGGTGCAAAGTACAACTGCATCACCAACGTGAGATTCAATTTCTCCGGTTACCATGTTGCGTGCAGTTATGCCGCGCGCTTTTCCATCAACAACTACAATATCCAACAATTCGTGACGCGTGAACGTTTGAACTTTCTTCAATCCAACTTGCCTCATCAATGCACTATAAGCCCCAAGCAAAAGCTGCTGACCCGTTTGTCCTCTTGCATAAAAAGTTCTTGAAACCTGAGCGCCGCCAAAAGATCTGTTGTCAAGAAGTCCACCATATTCGCGAGCAAAAGGAACTCCCTGCGCAACACACTGATCAATAATATTTGCACTTACCTCTGCAAGTCGGTAAACATTTGCTTCACGTGAACGGTAATCGCCGCCTTTAATTGTATCATAGAAAAGCCTGTAAACACTATCGCCGTCATTCTGATAATTCTTTGCGGCGTTTATTCCTCCCTTGCGCTGCAATGCTGTGCGCTCTTCTTGCACTATCCTGAAAACAAAATGATTTTACATTGTAACCAAGTTCTGCAAGTGAAGCCGCAGCAGAAGCTCCGGCAAGTCCGGTTCCTACAACTATAATATTATATTTTCTTTTGTTTGCTGGATTAACAAGCTTAAGCTGGAATTTATGATTCGTCCATTTCTCTTCAAGTTTTCCTGCGGGAACTTTTGAATCCAACTTCATATCAATGTCCTCCCGCAGTAAATAAAAAGTACAAAGGAATTACTGCAAACCCGCAACAAAGTAAAATCGAAAAAATAATTCCAAACTTTTTTATAAATGATGTGTACCTGCTGTGCCTTATTCCCAGACTTTGAAACGCACTTTGAAATCCATGCACAAGATGAAAAGCCAAAAAGATCAATGCTATTATATAAAAGATAGAATAATATGGATTTGAAAAAGCCTCGACTGCTCCTTCATACATTGTGTTCCCGGGATTGCCAAACCTGTAAGGAAAAAAGAAAGTTCTTAAATGAATTACAAGAAAAATAAAAACTATACTTCCTCCCCAGATCATAAATCTTGAAAAGAAAGTGCTGTTCTCTGAAGGGTTATTAACCTTATAACTCACTGCTCTTGCTGTTCTGTTTGCCCACCAAAGTCTTACACCATCAACAATATGATATAAAATAAAAAGGAATAAACCGATCTCTACGATTCTTACAGGTATGTTAAGATTGCTCGCCATAAAAGCCGAGTATTCTTCAAAAACTTTTCCTTTATCATTTAAAAGAAGAAGAAGATTTCCAACAAGATGTTCTATCAAAAAAGAAATAATGGATAAACCTGTTATTGCCATTACAATCTTTTTACCGACAGAGGAATCAATGAACCTGAAGAAGCCGCTCATTAAGAATTCCCCGTTTGAAATATGAAAGCGGTGAGTTTGGTTCTGAAAGGATTTTCTAAAAGTGACATCGAATATTTTAAGTCTACAAATTTTAAGATTAAACTTAACACAGGGATAAAATTATTTAATATGAGCGTGAAATGCAATTTGGAAAGCAAAACAATATAGAATTTTCATATAGAGGATTTTGATTCAATATTTTTTCATTTTATCTTCATACCAAGTTCTTAGAAATTTTGATTACGGTGTCCCGGTTC
The DNA here is from genome assembly GCA_963792755.1 of uncultured Ignavibacteria bacterium. Lineage (GTDB taxonomy): Bacteria > Bacteroidota > Ignavibacteria > Ignavibacteriales > Ignavibacteriaceae > RBG-16-34-14. Next base: position 222,798 of record CAWBXQ010000009.1, on the reverse strand, counting down.
TGCTTTGGCGGAATAACGGGAATTATAGGGAAGTCCGGTGATCCGCCTTTGGCGGAAAAATTCCGGCGCTGTCGCGCAACTGTAAATCAATGTAGAATGAATAATGTAGAATTTAGAATGGTTTTAATTCTACATTCTTAATTCTAAATTCTACATTGAGAAAGCCAGGAGACCTGCCGTAGTTGTAACTAAATCAACCTTCGCGGAAGAGGTTAGGTTAACGAAAAATCCAAACAATACATTTCGTTTAACAACTCCCCACGAAGTTACCTTAATTATAAATATAGGAGTAACTTCTATGGCTAAACTAAAATTTTTCAGCTTTGTTTTTCTTCTCTCTTCATTATCTTTTGCACAAACAGACTCAGCAAAGATTTATACACTCTCTGAAGTTGTTGTTACCGCAACCAAAACAAGTACGCCTTTGTTCGAGCTTGCAAATTCAATAACAGTAATTGATTCTGCAGAAATACAAAGAAGGGAAAACAATACTGTTCTCGATCTGCTTAAAACGGAATACGGACTTGATATAACTCGGCAAGGTTCATTTGGTTCACTTGCAAATGTTTATACAAGAGGTTCCAATACAGGTCACACGCTTGTTCTTATCGATGGAGTAGAAGTTAACATGCCGAGCGATCCCGGCGGCACTTATGATTTCGGAAATCTTCCTGTTGATAATATAGAAAGAATAGAAATTCTCCGTGGACCTCAAAGTACACTTTTATGGTTCGGATGCAATGGCAGGAGTTATCAATATTATTACTAAAAAAGGAACAGGCAAACCAAAATTTTCTTTTCTAACCGAAGGCGGTTCTTATAATTCTTACAAAGGATTGGCGGGATTAAACGGCAGTTATGATTTTCTGAATTACTCTCTTACTCTTAGCAGAGAAAAAACAGACGGCTTTTCTTCGGCTTCCGAAAAAGACGGGAATAAAGAAAGAGACGGCTCTTCAAGTTATAATCTTTCATCAAGATTTGGTGCCGAAATTACCAACAATCTCAAACTCAATCTTACATTCAGATTTACAAAAGCAGATGTTGCTTACGACCAGTTCGGCGGACAATTTGGCGATGATCCGACTTATGTTTATAAACTTGAAGAATCGGCATTCAGAACAGAAGGAAAATATTCTGCTTTCGATGGGATGTGGGATCAAACTCTCGGTGTTTCTGTTTTCAGAAATGTAAGAAAATATTCCAATGATGCATTTGTTTATGATGCATCAAAAGCTTTTTATGACGGAAGAAAATTAAAATTTGACTGGCAGAATAATTTTCATTTTGGAAAAACAAATACTTTGACTCTGGGAGCCGAGACAGAAAAAGAAGAATCTCAATCAAACTATTTTGTATTTTCAACTACTTCTCCATTTGCAAGTATTTTACCTGTGAGCAGCGCAAGAACAACGGGAGTATATCTCCAGGATCAATTTAATATAGAAAATCTTTTCGGAAGTGCCGGAGTAAGATTCGATAGTCATGAAAGATTTGGTTCCGAAGTTACTTACAGGTTTGCACCGGCTTATATAATCTGGAATACAGGAACAAAATTAAAAGCCACAATCGGAACGGGCTTTAAAGCGCCATCACTTTATTATCTTTTCGATCCTAATTATGGGAACCCAAACCTTAACCCTGAAAAAAATCTTGGCTGGGATGCCGGCATTGAACAATATTTGTGGGATTCAAAAATAATGATCGGGGCAACTTATTTTGAAAATCATTTTAAAGATTTATTTGGCTTTGATGCGAACTATAGAACTGTGAACATCGATAAAGCTGAAACAAGAGGAGTCGAATTTTATTTTGCCATTAATCCAACAAAAGAAATCTCTACAAAAGGAAATTTAACTTACACAGATGCAAAAGATAAAAGTGATAATTCCCCTGATAAAGATCTTCCACTTTTAAGAAGACCAAAGATAAAAGCTTCTTACGAGGTGAACTATAATTTTAACGATAAAGCAAATTTAAACGGAGAAATTATTTATGTAGGAGAAAGAGATGATAAAGATTTTTCTCAATTCCCTGTTCAGAGAGTAAAGTTGAAAGCTTATTCAATAGTTAATCTTGCGGCTTCTTATAAGATTTTTGAATTCCTGCAGCTCTATGGAAGAGTAGAAAATCTTTTCGATACCGATTATGAGGAAGTTCTTGGTTATGCAACACCAGGGCTCTCAGGTTATGCGGGAATAAAAATCGGTTTATAATGTGATAAATTATTTTTATTTTACAATCAATTAATTAAAGGAGATGATATGGATACCAACTTAAAGAGGTTTTGGGTTTTAGCAGGAATAATTTTAGCGGCGGCATTTACGCGGTTAATTCCTCATCCGCCGAATGCTACAGCAATCGGAGCAATAGCTTTATTCGGCGGTGCTTATTTTAACAAAAAAAGTCTTGCCTTTGCAGTTCCTTTAATTGCAATGTTTTTATCAGATTTGATTATCGGGTTTCATCCGGGAATGTATGCAGTTTACTTAAGCTTTGCTTTAATTGTCATGATTGGAATGACATTGAAAAACAAAAAGAAGGTTGTCAACATTTTCTTAGCTTCTGTTTCTGCTTCAGTTCTTTTCTTTGTCGTTACAAATTTTGCTTTGTGGTTAACTGGAATTTTGTATCCCAAAACAATTGCAGGTTTAGCCGAATGTTTTGTTGCGGCAATTCCATTCTTCCATTATACACTTTTCGGTGATTTGTTTTTTGTAGGAGTTTTATTTGGTCTGTTTGAATTTGCCAAATTAAAATTCCCGCAGCTTGAAAAAGTAAAAGCTTAGTTAATTTTAAACTCGTAGCACAGAATAATATTCTGTGCTACGGAATTATAAGCTTAAATGAAATCCCCTCCTTTACTAATTGATTTTGATGGAGTTATCAGATTAGGCAATATTCCAGCGCCGGATGCAAAAGAATTCTTTAGTTTTATAGAAAAGAAAAAAGTCCCTGCCTGTGTAATAAGTAATACTACTCTTAAAACTTCTTCTGAGATAAAAGATTTTTTTAACAGATAACAATATTGAATTTAATATTCCTGCTGTAACTGCATCCGAAGCTGCTTTACAATATGCAAAAGAGAATTATAAAAGAATAAAAGTGTATTCAATCGAAAGTATAAAAAAAATATTTGCTGATCTTCTAGTTGATGAAAATCCTGAGGCTGTAATTGTTGGTGATCTTGTTGATGGCTGGAGCTATGATATTCTTAATGAAATTTTCAGAGATGTTTATTCCGGTGCAGATTTAATTGCAATGCAGAAAAATAAATTCTGGAAACCGGATGGAAAAACACTTTGTCTCGACGCAGGTTCATTCATAAAAGCAATTGAATATGCAACATCAAAAGAAGCATTGCTAATCGGAAAGCCATCACCAATTTATTTTAAAGCTGCCTTAAAAATTTTAGGCGAAGAAAATTCAGACTTCCTTATGCTTGGAGATGATCTTGAAACAGATATTGTTGGTGCACAAAACGATCGGGGGAAAAGGAATTTTAATCTTTACAGGTAAAACAAAATTTCCTTTGCCTGATAACGCCGAAATAAAACCAACTTATGAAGCAAAAAATCTTTTGGAAGTTATAAAGATACTGGACAAACTTTACTAAGCAGCTATCCCCTGTCGCTCTGCACGTTCTTTAGTCAAATAAATAATTTTCTTTAAGTGTTTCAACATAACTTAAACCTGAAGTTTCAGCAGAGCGCATAAAGCCCGCACCTTCGGTTAAATCCGGATTTGGATTTACCTCAAGAACATAAAGCAAATTATCTTTAGAAAGTCTCATATCAACTCGCGCATAATCCCTGCAGCCCATTGCTTTAAAAGCTTTAAGGGCAATTTCCTTTGCTCTCTTTTCAATTCTCTTAGGAAGTATTGCCGGGCATATCGGAATTGTCTTATGATATGCTTCATGATGCGGATCCCACTTCGCCTGGTAACTAACAATATTATGAAGATGATCAGGCATTTCCGTAAAATCGATTTCACTTATCGGTAAAGCAACAGGTTCGAGGTCACCGAGTACAGCAAGGTTTAATTCTCTTCCCTCAATAAACTCTTCTATCAAAGCCGGCTGTTCAAAATATTTAAAGATATATTCTGTGCGTTCCTTTAGCTTCTCAACATTCTCTACAATAGATTCATTTTCAATTCCAACACTTGCATCTTCATAAGCAGGCTTAACAATCATCGGGTATTTTAATCTATGCCGGTAAGTTTTGGGTATTTTTTTTAGGATAATAAATCTTGGAGTTTTTATTCCTATGGCATTTAATAATCTTTTAGTGAATATTTTGCTCTGGCAGTTTGCCAGCGCCATTGGCGGAGCCCCGGTAAAAGGAACTTTAAGTAATTCCAGTAATCCAACTATATTCATCTCATTGCGGGAGTCTTCCTTATATATCTCAACAAAATTAAAGACTATATCAGGCTTGTTCTTCTTTAAATCTCTTAACAGGGAAACTATATCATCTTTGATATTCAGTGTGTAGGCATTTACCCCGTTTTTTTTGAGCTTTTGAGCCATAAGATCGTATTCCTCAATCGGGGTAATGTTTTCAACCTCAAAATATGGAACAAAATCGAGCTTTTTCTCATCAAGCTCTCCCGGCTTTATATATAATTCCGGGTGCGGTTCATTAAAGACAATCGCAACTTTAATTTTTTTTCCCGGCATACTTAAAAATACTGAATTTTATCTTCTTAAGTAATATTTTATTACATTATAATTTCATCTTTAATCAGGAGGCGTTTTAATTTTCTTATGAGTTTCTATCCCCAACCTTATAAATACCAATGCGGTCCTTTTGCACTTAAGTATGGACTTGTAATGCTCGGTCGTTTTGAAAATGAAAAAGCTATCGGCAAAAAAGCCGGAAGCACATGGTGGAATGGTACCGATGAAATTGGTCTTGCAAAAGCTGCAAAAAGTTTTGATTGTAAAATGAAATACTTCAGAAGAGAAAATGCAAAAGACGCAATCAAAATTTTAACATATCATCTCAGGAGAGGTTACCCGTGCATTCTCAGCGTCGATAACTGGGAACACTGGCTCACTGTAATTAATCAGCAGCATGGTAAATTCATTTTAGTTGATAGTGCTCTCGATAAAGTGATTGCTATCTACACGCCCATACAGTTAACAAGAAGATGGAAATATGTTGATGATGAGAACGGTGAGATAAGTTATGACGGTTATGCTCTTGTTTCAAACAGCAAGCCCGCTACTAAGGCTAAGTTTACTTTAGAAGAAGCAAAGTATGTTATGAGAGACAGGAACAAAAGCCTCGCAAGAAAATGGGATGCTTATTTTAATGATTTAATTATGATCTGCCGCCCAAGATTTCCTAATTCTACAAAAACAATTTCGTTTAATGAATTCCTGCGAAGACATGAAAAAATGCTTGTTAACCAGATAGCTGACTGGCATGGCAGTCCTTCTTACAGGGAGTTGCAAAAAATACTTGATGACATGCAGTTTGTTGCTGAAGTATATAATCTTGTTATTTATATTGAAGATCAGAAAAAAGCTTTAGTCGATCTTGCTGCAATACTGATGATGTATTCATGCGGCAGATATGGAATGGATCCGATTTATTAATACAAAAGGAAGGTATGGCTTTATTGAATAATGAAAACAAGTTAACGGGTATTCATCATATAACTGCTATTGCAGGGGATCCACAAAAAAATGTTGACTTCTATGTTAAAGTTCTCGGTTTACGATTTCTTAAAAAAACAATCAACTTTGATGACCCCCATACTTATCATTTTTATTATGGAGATGAATCAGGAAATCCCGGAACAATTTTAACTTTTTTCCCGTGGACAGAAAGAGGATTTAAAGGAAAAAGAGGAACAGGACAATTAGCCGCTATATCATTCTCAATTCCACTTTCATCTCTTGATTTCTGGGTAGAACACTTAACAAAGCAGAAAATAAATTTTGCGGGCCCGGTAAAACGTTTTGATGAACAAGTATTGATCTTTGAAGACCATGATGAATTTGAATTAGAGATAGTCGCTAGTGAAGAAGAAAAACGTCCCGGCTGGAATTCTGGTTTTATACCAAAGGAGCATTCGATAAGAGGTTTCTGGGGCGCAACTATCTGGCATCAGAAAATTGAAACCACAGAAACATTTATGTTAAGCTTACTTGGATTTAAAAAAGTTAATGAAAACGAAAATAGAACAAGGCTGGCTCTTGCAGATGGCGGAGCCGGAACTTATGTTGATTTAATTTCATTACCGGAACAGCAAAGAGGAATAATGGGAGTCGGGGCGATTCATCATATAGCTTACAGAACCGCGGATGAAAAAACTCAATTAGAAGTGAGAGAAAAAATTATCAGTAAAAAATATGATGTAACTCCTGTTATTGATAGAAATTATTTTCATTCAATTTACTTTAAAGAACCGGGAAATGTTTTGTTTGAAGTTGCAACTGATCCACCCGGATTTTTTGTCGATGAAATTAAAGAAGAACTTGGCAAGTCTCTTAAATTACCAGACTGGTATGAATCAATACGCTCAGAAATTGAATCAACTCTTCCCAAAATTGTGATACCTGAATAATGTTATCACATCCCCACGGAAACCAAAAAGTATTATTTAAAGGAGATATTAACTCTGCAAAATCAGCTATGATTTTGATTCACGGAAGGGGAGCTACTGCAGAAAGCATTCTTTCATTAACAGAAGAGTTTGATACCGATAATTATCTTTTTGCTGCCCCTCAAGCAAACGGTAACACATGGTATCCTTTTAGTTTTCTTGCTCCGATTAAAGATAATGAACCGGGAATAACATCGGGGTTAAAAGTAATTAATGATCTTATTGAAGAATTAAATAAATCAGGAATCGCCGGATAAAGAGATAATTTTATTGGGATTTTCACAGGGAGCTTGTCTTGCCTTAGAATTTGCTGCCAGAAATGCAAAACCTTACAAAGGTGTAATAGGATTAAGCGGGGGCTTAATTGGTGATAAAATCGAAGAAGAAAGATATTCCGGTTCATTTGAAAATTGCCAGGTATTCTTAGGGTGTAGCGACATAGACTCGCATATTCCCTTAGAGCGTGTAAATCAATCAGAAATTATAATGAAGAAATTAAATGCTTCTCTTACTAAAAAAATTTATAAAAGTATGGGGCACACAATTAATGAAGACGAGTTAAACTTTATTCGCTCCATTTTGTGACATCCCTTTATTAAACTTGCTACATTTATCCAATTAATAACCTTTTTGCTAAATAGTGTCTTTAAATCTGTCTCTTTCCAAAACAATTTGATAATATTACAGTAATGTTTCCAGTTTGCATAGTAACACTTACTGAATGTTAATTCAGAGAAAATAATCAAGGTAACATTTACAAGTGGTTTTATGGCATATTCATTGGATATGATTAATAAAATGAAAGGATTTGGTGAAATTATGAAAAGGATAAAACTATTAGGAATTACTTTAGTATTGTCTTTAGGCTTTTTAAGCTGCTCAGATACTACATTGAATGGACCTGTACAGGATAATAATTCGTTAATTATTCTTCAGAATATTCGAATTCATTCCAAAAGAAAAACCCCCTTAATAAAACTTTAGGTTTAACGATAATAAAGTTGTTACTAAAGTAATAAACGGGAGAACAGGCGGAGTTATTAATTTATCAGCCATTTATAAAATTGATGATTCTTTGACGTATTAAGGGAATAAATCAAACCGTCAAATTATTAATGTAAATGCTACTTTAATCATTCCTCCGGGAGCTTTTAAAGGAACCAGAGAAATAACATTGATTGCTGACTATAAAACCGCATCACTTTATTGTTACCCAAGTATGACTTTTGACAAGTCACTCCATTTGAATTTAACTTCGTTGGTCTTGATTTAGCTAAACTTGGTTTTACAACTGATAATGTAAAATTCGGTTATATAAGATAAGACGGAACAGTCGATCCTTGTGATAAATGACGGAATTGACTTTGAACCCTCTGCACGGAGCCCTGGGAGTAATCAGGGCACAAATCCACCATTTTTCAAGGTATGCGTTTTCAAGATAATTTTCAGAATAAGAATTAGATTAAAAATATATGTCAACACTTAAAGAAGAAAAAGATTTATTTCTTAAAGATATTCTGAAAAACTACTTCAGCAGTAAAGAAGTATCAGAATTTACCAAGAAGTATCTAGCTAGTTCTGTTAAGAAATCAAAATCAAAACCGGTAGTAAAAAGATAAAAAGCAAATTGATCTTGAACTACATAACAATGCTAAGTTCAGATCAGATGTTGATCTACTAATTACTTTTGCTGAAACCAAACTAACAGAAAATAAGTTTCTTGAGCTTCTTCTTTCCCTGGGGCAATTCACAATAGCTGCCGGAGAATTTATTCTTTCCATTGATTTACATGAAAAATTACTTAACGAAACAAAAAACAAACGTGAATATTTAACAATAAATGCTCACGCTTATCTTGCATTGGGTGAATTATATAGCAGGCAGGCACAATGGTCACTAAGTTTTTATAATATCAAAAAATCAAAAGCCTTATTCGAAAAACAAAATGATTTTAGTGGAATAGCAAAATGTGAAAACCTGCTTGGTACCATTTACGGCGATTTAGGAGACCTTAAAAAAGCGAAAACACATTTTGAAAAGGGGCTCTCATTAATTGAAGGTAAAAAAGACATTGCTCTTACTGGTAAGATCGAAATCAATCTTGGAATTGTTAATAATATTCAAAGCAATTATGATCTTCGCTCTGTCTTATTACCAAAGAGCATTACTTAATTTTCAAAAGCTGTCGGATTTAAAAATCATAGCATTAATAAGTCATAACATAGGAATGACTTATTTAAAACTAAATAAGTTTGAACTTGCATTAAGTAACTTTGATCAGAGCATATCTACTTCTTTACAAGTCCGGTTCGCTTCCATCTTTGGGAATAACATATGTAAGTAAAGCTTATCTTTATACTCAGCAAAACGATTTTTCCCTGGCGGAAGCATTTTCCGATAAAGCTATGGATATCTGCTACAGGACTAATGATAAATTATCAATTGCAGAAGTATATAAAGTAAAAGGCATCATCCAAAGACACAAATCAAATTTTGAATCTGCAGAAAACTTTTTGCTTACAAGCTTAAGAATTAACAAAGAACTTGAAAATAAATTAAACTATGCAGAAACCTGTTTTGAACTTGGCTTGCTTAATAAAAATAAAGGGGACGAAAATACAGCAAAATCATATTTTGAAAATGCCTTAAAGTATTTTAAAAGTATTAATGCCATTGCCGAAATAAGTATTATTAGCGAACATATAAATAACCTCTAACCATTCCTCAATTCTCTTAAAAAAATCAACCTATTAGCGGTTAACATCTGTTGGCTATGGAGAAGAAAACCCAACTGTACCAAATGATTCTTCTGAAAATAGAGCTAAAAACAGAAGAATAGAATTTAAGAGAATCAAGTAATTTTTCTAAAAATAGGTCCTTTTTCTTTGAGCCCTTTCTTATTAAAGAAAGGGCTTTTTATTAGAATCGTGTTGATTTTTTTATTCTTTGTGATAGTTTTGTTATATAACTAAAATATATTTAGCTCATAAAAGCGGAGCTTAAATGAAAAATGTATTAGTTGTTGAAGATGATAAATCAATTTCCGATCTGGTAGAAATCCATCTTAAAGATCTTAACTGCAATGTTGTAAAAACTTTTGACGGGAAAGATGGTTTACAGCTTGCAACTGGAAACAATTACGATCTTATAGTTCTTGATATAATGCTGCCTAATGTTGATGGTCTTGAAATATGTAAAGAAGTTAGAAAAAAGGAAGAGTACACTCCTATACTGATGTTAACTTCAAAATCCGAAGAACTCGATAAAGTTGTAGGACTTGAAGTCGGTGCAGATGATTATCTTACAAAACCTTTTGGTATAAGAGAATTTATTGCACGTGTTAAAGCAATATTCAGAAGGACAGAAGCTTTCCAGAAGGAAACTGAGAATCAATCCGATATTGTAATTGGCGATATTGTTATTGAAGTATCAAAAAGAAAAGTAAAGCTTAATGGCAACCGTATCGAGCTTACTCCAAAAGAATTCGACCTGCTTCTTCTTTTAGCTTCTCACCCAGGCAAAACTTATACGCGTGAGCAGTTGTTAAATATTTTGTGGGGCTATCAATATAATGGTTACGAGCATACCGTTAATTCTCATATAAACAGGCTTAGAAGTAAAATAGAGAAAGATCTTTCAAACCCGACTTACATACTTACATCCTGGGGAGTCGGTTACAGGTTTAACGATATTGAAAATTTTCAGGGATGAGTTATGAAAAAACGGCGCAAATTTTTTAATTCTCTTTACTGGAAGATTGGTGTTACTTTTCTTGCAATACTCATCCTTATATCCGCAGTATATCTGTATATATCCATGTTCACTGCAGAAATGTATTTCTGTGAAGTCAACCAGAGATTGAATGCAGAAATCGCACCTCACATTGCAAGCGAAAACCAGGCTTTCATTGACGGCAAAGCTAATGAACAGATACTTAAGAATGTGTTTCACGATGTTATGATCATAAACCCGAGTATTGAAGTATACTTGCTGGATACTAATGGGAAAATATTGACTTTCTATGCGCCTGACAAAACTATAAAACTCGACCATATTCCCCTCAGTAATGTAAAGAAATTTATTGCTACGGGAGGAAAAGAATTTATTATGGGAGTCGACCCTAAAAATCCCGATGCAGAAAAAGTTTTTTCTGCAGCACCGGTTTATGAAAAGGGCAAGCTGATGGGATACATCTATGTAATTCTTGCAAGCGAAGAATATGAAAGCACAATGCACTTCCTGTTTGGCAGTTACATTCTCCGGCTAGGATTACGTTCGATGGGCATTACACTTGCAGCAGCAGTTTTAATTACTTTGATCGCTCTTGGTTTTATTGTCGGAAATATCAAAAAAATAGCAAGCGTTGTACGAGATTTTAAGAATGGAAATATTTCTGCAAGAATAAAGAAAAAAAGGAAGGATGAACTAGGCGAATTTGCAGATACGTTTAATGAAATGGCGGATACAATCGTTCAAAATATGGAAGACCTGAAGACAATGGATAATTTAAGACGCGAGCTTGTGGCAAATGTTTCTCATGATTTAAGAACTCCGCTTGCGACGATGCAAGGATATCTCGAAACAATTTTGATAAAGGCAAACTCCTTATCGGAAGATGAGAAAACAAAATACCTTCAGACAATATTTAAAAGTACAGAAAGATTAAGAAAACTTGTTGATGAATTGTTTGAGCTTTCAAAGCTTGAAGCAAGAGAAAAGAAACCGAAACCGGAAGCTTTCTCTATTGCAGAATTATTGCAGGATGTTCATCAAAAAAATCTTATCCTTGCTGAAGCAAAAAAAATAGAATTAAAAACAAGCTTCTCTTATGATCTTCCTTTAGCTTATGCAGATATAGGAATGATGGAAAGAGTGCTGCAAAACCTGATTGATAATGCAATTAAATTTACGCCTGAAGGTGGAACGATCGACATACAATTAAAGAAAGAAAACGACGATATAATTATAAGTATAAGAGACAGTGGTGAAGGTATTGTCAATTCGGAATTAGCCCATATTTTTGACAGGTATAACAGGAGTAAAAGGACAGAATCTAATGATGGGCTTGGGCTTGGCCTGGCAATCGTGAAGAAAATACTTGAAGTTCATAACATAGAGATAAATGTTGAAAGCAAAAAGAATATCGGGACAACATTTTCGTTCAGAGTTCCTGTTTATAAAAAATCCTCGGTATCAAAAACAATACAATACAGTTAACTGATTTTAATTAAAATCTTCGGGAGAAATTATTTTTTGACTTAATAATTCCCTCATCACAATTTCAGTCATGTCACTCTTAAAATTAAACTCAAAACGAATATCCATTACATAAGCTTTTAACCTCATTTTAAGGTAAACTCTTTCCTCTTTTACTTCATTAAAAAAAAGAACGGTAATTGGTTTGTTCAAAAAAACATACTTCGAAACCTGCGCAGCTTCAGTTGCAATTTCTCTTATTTTATTGGTATCCACATTTATTGGTAAATAAATTTCCGCTACAACCTGGCAACTCGGCTCACCAAAATTTGAATTTGAAACGGACTTATTCATAATCTCTCCATTTGGAATCGTTACAGTAGAATCATCCGGAGTAACAACCCTTGTGGAACGTAAACCTATTTTTATCACTTCACCATAATAATCCCCAACTTGAATTTTATCACCAACCTGGAAAGGTCTGTCAAATAAAATCATTATTCCGCCGAAAATATTTTTCAAAATATCCTGGGCGGCAAAACCTACTGCAATTCCTATAGAAGCCGTGACTGCTATTACTGTCGAAAAAGGAGGTTTGAAAATTCCCGCAAGAAGAATATAGATTATTATAATCCATCCTGAGATGCGGATTATCGGGACTATTCCTTTTAATGTAATGCGGTAATTGATGCTTCGTTCAGCAAAAAGATCTAATATTTTTATTATAAAACGGATTATATAAAAGCCCACAACAACAAAAATTATTGCCCAGATTATTTTGCCGAGAGAAATTATTTCAATGATCGAAGGAGGATTGAGATCAATTGAATTTTCCTTTGACGTATCCTTTGTGGTTTTTATTAGTGAAGTATCAACTGAGGTTTTAAGTGAATCAACTTTAGCCAAGAGCGTTGAATCTATTTTAATATTTTTAACACTATCTGTTTGCGGAAAGGATGTGGGCTGAATAAAAAATAAAAAGATTAATAAAAATATTTTTTTCATAATGGCTTAATGAATTATATTTTTTGATTGTAACAAAAAAATAATCTGTCTGTATAAAAGAGGATTAATCATAAACAGGTTGTCCTTTCTTATTATTATCCCATCATCATACAAAGCAAGCAAAACCAGGCGAACGTCTTTTGAAGGTTTGTTATAAATTGAAGCAATATCTTCTTCCGACAAACCGTCGTGTATGAGTAAAAGATGTAAAATAAAAATCTTTTCCTGGTTTATTACTTCAAGGAATGATGTATTAAGTTCGGAAACGGAACTTAGCGTTATTAAATTAGTTGAGACTTCTTGTGTTGATCTCATCCAGAAAAGAAGAGCCAGGCTAATATTGCTTTTAGCAAACTTGTTCAAATCAGAAAAGTATTCTTTAACTAAAACATCCTGTATTTCTTCCTCAGATAATTTTTTGTATTTCTTCTTTATTAACTCAGGGTTCCAGGGTTTAAAGTATATATTATAACCGCTTATCCTGTGCCTTTTCAGGATTATATCGATCATTTGTTTATCACTTAATTGACCAACTTTTACCTGATAGCCAAAATAATCAGCTACATTCATTACTTTTGCTAAATATTCCCATGCATATAAATTTGAAGTGACAATCCAGAAAACATTTTTATTAGTCCTCGAAATAATTTCAAAAAGCATTTTAAGGCAGGTAAAGCCATTTACTTTTTTAAGAAAAAAATTCTGAAAATTTTCCAGGACAATTATTCGTTTCGGCATATTTTCATTTAAATAATCAATAACATCATAATGAGTTTTAACTGAACTCTCCTTCAAAATATTTTTAAGAAAATCAATAAAATTTTTCTCTGTATTTATTTTAGTTTGAACGGATGTTCTTGTTATTGCATAATCAGAATCAAGGTTTCTGAAAAAGAAATTAAGTAAAGTTGTAACCCCGCTGCCTTTCTCTCCGAAAACAATGACCGGGGCATATCTTTTCCGCTGCCAGTTATTAAAAGCAGTAGAAATTCCTTCAAGCTCCTTTTCCCTTCCCTCAAAAAATCTTTCATCTTCAAGAGCTTCTATCCTGAATAAACGCTGATAAACAAAAGGCAGCTTCGATATTGCATTTTCAGTTGCAGCCAGAAAATCAGAAACCTCTGTTGAGATACTGGTTGGCGGAGGAGTAAGTCCAAATTTACTGCGGAAGTTTTGAAATAAAGTTTTAGAATCGTTAAAAGATTTTTTTATGAATAATATTATTTGAGGAACAAAACTCTTAATGAAAAGAAATGTTCTTTGTTTTAGCTCTTTGGTTCTTTGTAAGGCTTTGGTTTTAGCAATTCTTAATTTAATATCAATAATATTTTCATTGAGAGTTAGTCTTAATAATTGATCATTAATCTTCTCAACGGCTTCATTTAAGTCTTTATTTATTTTTACTTCGATATCATCAACTTTTCTTTCGATAGTTTCAGCTTTCGAAAAAGCTCTCTTTATACCTTCAACAGCTATTATAACGGGATTCTCCAAAGTATCTTTATCCGTCTGGTACATAGAAATGGCTGATTCAATATTAAAGTCTGCGATTTGGGCAATATCCTTTAATCCCTTTTGAATTTCTTCGAGCTCGAGCATGAGATCACTTTTTACTTCTTTAGAAGATTTCACAAATGAAGGTATTGCAGAGTAAGTGATAATTTCATTAGGTGATATATAATCTATCTCTGAATCTTTTATTCCGCGGTTATATAAAGATGTATTTACAATTGCTCTTTTCTCAGGAAGATTTTTTACTCCGGTATCCACCTGATACTCAATCTGGTCAATCAAATCAGGTATATTCTGGTTAAGTATTAACTCGGAAGTTAATGGAATAATATCCGCTGAGAGCTTATTAAATATTCTAACCTTTTCTCTAACCAATAATGCTTTTGCTTCGGTACTGTTACCTGAGAATTCATTAAATCCTTGAGCTACCTCGTCCAGAAAATCCTCTATAATTTTAAATTTGGGTTTGATTTTGTTTTCAACGATATCATTAGTTTTTAGCGAAAGCTTTTTATAATCCTTATAAAGTTTTTCCCGGAGAACATATAATTCTTTATTCATTCTCCAGTCTTCAAAAAGAGCGAAAAATGTATTTGCCCAATTACCATCCGGTGTTTTATAATCTTCGTTTAAGGCATCATGTCTTTTCTCAACTTTTTCAGTATTAAATTTCCCTGATGAAAGTTCAATCGTGCCGACCTTCTTAAAAGCATCCTCAAATCCCAAAACTTTTTCATCAAAAACATTCTCAATTGATTTAATTAAATCAGCTTTTAATGCTTCCAGTTCAGTTACAATTTCATTAAAATCGGTTTTAAGAACTTCGTTTCTTTTTAATTCTCTTACTTCTTCGTCTCTTTTCCATACTTCTAGTAACGCTCTTGAAATATTTTCATTAATCCCATTAGTAACTCGAATAGTTGACCGACTAAAGGAGTCTCTTAAAAATAAAGTGACAAGGTTTCTTAATGGTATTTTATGAGTCCACCGATTTTTTTCTTTAAGAGGTTTCCGGAAAAGCTTTCTAAAAAAATTTGCAGTACTTAGAGGAATTTTTGAAATGAAAAAAAATAACCTCTTAAATGTTTTTAAAATCTTGAGGAAATGTCCATCATCTTCACTTACAATAAATCTTTCTTCGTCCTGTATCCTGATAATATTTTCTTCAATCGTCTGGAGAAAAGAATTTATTTTTTCAATGAATAAGCCGAAGTCGTTATCAAAACTTTTCCCTTCGGTCTTTGAATATTTTGTCTGAATTATGGAATAGAAATTATTATGATAATCCAGTTTTTGTTTATGGGAATCTCCTTCATCAATTTGCAATGCTTTTGCATAATCCTTTAATGCGGCTTCACAACTTTTAATAAATCCTATATGTTCATCAATCTTGTTAAAATATACAGGAAATAAAAAATCATTAACAATTTTTCTGATTTCACTTATGTAAGGCAGGACTTCTTCTTTCATAGTTTAAAGTTCTTTGAACATAATAAATATTTCTTCTCAAAGATAGTTTAAATAATGTAAATTTAAACTGGCTTGGTAAAAATCGTATTTAAAACCATTAAAACCACAACTAAAAAAGTTTTTTTATTCTTTTTCCCTTTCTTTTACAAAAAGAATTGAAATGATTGCTGAATAAGCTTAATTTTACTTAAGCTAAGTTCTGAATTATACTTTAAGACGGGAGACAAAAAATGGCAACGCCTCTTATTTCGCATCTGGAAATTCCATCAACTAATCTTGATAAGTCAAAAGATTTTTATAACAAATTATTTAACTGGGATTTTAAACCTTTCGGCAACGGTTATCTTCTTTTTAATGACCATAAAGGAATTATGGTTGGATTAAGAAAGGTTGATGCGGTTGCCAAAGGCGAAAACACAGTATTTCATGTCAACATTGAAAATATCGATACTTGTTTAGAAAAATGTCTTAAGATCGGGGGTTCCGTAAAAAGAAGAAAAACGAGTAATACCCGCTATGGGCTGGTACGCTTTACTATTTGATTTAGATGGAAATACGATAGGGCTTTTCGAAAAAAATTAGGATAGAATATAAAGATGACATCTTTTTCAAAAAGATGTCATCTCCTGCCATCAATTAATCTTTACATTGCCGGCCACAGCCAGCCAAAAAATCCAGCTGTAAAAGTGCATAAATTAACCCATCAAACATAAATTTGATTGTTGTGGACCATTTCCTCTTATACCAGATACTATTCTGCATTAATGCTAGACTATAACCAACAAATGCTGTACATCCTGCAAAGCGAAATACCGAAAGGTAATTGGCTCCGGGCGCAAGAGCATGTCCGGAAATGTAAGCGGCAATTATCCCAACTATTACACAATAAATAAACCACCATATCATACTGGACGCCATTCCCATTTGTCCGGCAGGTAACACAGTCATTAATGCAATGGGACCCTTATTCATTTTATCCTTAAATTCCTGCGACTGCCTTTCTTTATTATCAGTACAATAAGGCATCATATAATCACCAGGTGGAATACTTGATTTTCGCAGATCATCCATTACCTGGTCTTCCGAGGGGAGTTTCTCAAAATCATTCTTGTGATAACCTAGGAACATATGAATGAGTGAACTAATGATAAAAACTGTTACGGCTGAGAGAAGGATCGGAAGCCAGAGAGAAACTATTGAAACCATTTCGTCTCCTTTTATTTAAGTTAAAATTATTTGATTTACCTCCGCAGGAAAATAAGAAATGAAATTTGGTTTGCAAAGTTAAAATTTACAATGGCTAAAAAATTAATCTCATAATTTTGCCAAAACCAATTCCGCTTTATTTTTAATTATCTGCCAGGCTTTTTCAATATGTCTTAATTCCATTCTTAAACCAGACATATTAACTCTTAAAACATATTTACCATTCAACCTCGTGTGGGAAATCATTATGTCGCTGTTTGTATCAATCTCTTTAAACAAACGAAGATTCAGTTCTTCAAGTTTGCTTTCATCATTAACATTTTTAGGATGAAGCCTGAAACAGATTGTGCTCATTGGAACAGGAGCCATTCTTTCAAAATCGGGATAATCATCAACCCATTTAGTAAATTCTTTACCAAGATAAAGATGATATCGAAGCCTGTCTCTCAATCCTTCTACTCCAAAATATCTTATAGTGAACCAAAGCTTTAATGCCCTGAATCTTCTTCCAAGCTGAATTCCATAATCCATATAATTATCGACAATATTTTCTTCGGGGGTTTTAAGATAATCTGCTACAAGAGAAAAAGCTCTTTTCAATACTTCAGGTTTCCGTGTATAAAACGCGCTAATATCCGAAGGATGAAAAAGCCATTTATGAGGATTTACAAGAAATGAATCAGCTCTTTCAACTCCTTTGAAAATCCACTGCATCTCTGGAATTATTGCGGCAGATCCGCCGTGTGCACCATCGACATGAAGCCAGAGATTTTCTTTCTCACATATTTCTGCAATATCATTTACGGGATCAATGCTTGTTGTAGAAGTGGTTCCAACAGTTGCAACAACACAGAAAGGAAGCCAGCCATTTTTTTTATCTTCGTTAATGGCTTTACTTAATTCATTGGGCAGCATTCTGAATTCTTTATCAGTAGGAATTTTTCTAAGTGAGTCTAATCCTATTCCTAAAGTGATTGCACTTTTATCAATAGAAGAGTGTGCCTGCTCTGATGCATAAAGTCTTAACTTAGATAAATCACTTCTCCCTGCAAGACCTTTTTCTCTAACGTTAATTCCTGCTTGTTCACGGGCAGCAGCAATTGCGTGCATCGATGCAACGGAAGCGGTATCATAAATAATTCCCCAAAAACCCTCCGGCATTCCAAGCATTTGTCTTAACCATTGAAGTGTTTGCTGTTCAAGCTCAGCAGAAGATGGATTCGTTCTCCACAACATTCCATTAGAATTGAAAGCAGCAGTGAGTAATTCCGCAAGGATACCTGGACCACTTGATGACGAATTAAAGTATGCCATAAAATTCGGATGGTTCCAGTGAGTTAAACCCGGGACTATTATTTTATCAACATCTGTAAGAATCTTCGCCATATCTTCACCTTCGTTAGGAGCAGATAACGGTAACTGTTTCCTAATGTCACCAGGCTTAATGTGAGATAAGACTGGATAATCTTCTATGTTTTCAAGATAATTTGAAATCCAGTCAATTAACTCATAACCATATTTCCGGAATTCATCTGCTGGCATATCTCCAAGGAATTTAAGATCTCTTTTATTTTCTGCTGAAGATTCCATTTTGATAGTTTCTTAATTCAAAAAAATATTTTATTTGTTAATCTATAAAAATCGATTGTAAGGTGGAATTTGAGAGAAAAGAAATTATATCTCAGAAGTTAGTTTGTTATAAAGTGAAATTAATTTTTCAGTTTGTTTCTCAACATCAAAATTTTCAATGACACGTTGTCTTGCAGCTATGCCCATCTTTATTCTTTTTTCTGGTGAATCAATTAGTAATTTTAATTTATTCGCCAGATCATTTCCATCTCTTCTGTTAAACAAATAGCCAGTAACATTTTCTTCCTCGATATCGAGCACACCACCGTATCTTGTTGCAACAGATGGCTTCTCCATCACCATAGCTTCTACTAATGCGTTTCCAAAGGCTTCGCTATGTGAAGGGAAAGCAAAAATATCAAGAGCAGCAAGTATATCCTGAGTATCGTTCCTGAATCCAGCGAATATTACTTTATCTTTAAGCTTATAAGTTTCAGAAAGTTTTTTAATTTTTTCTCCATACTCAATTTCATTGGGACTTGTTTCACCAACAATTAAAAATTTTAGATTGTTATACAACTTAGTCAGCTCGTTTGCAGCATATAGGAATTCTTCATGTCCTTTTCCATGTGTCAATCTCGCAATCATTCCTATTAAGATTTCATTTTCAGTTATTCCAAATTCTCTTCTTATTTTCTTTCGATCTGTAAGTGAAGGATCAAATCTCTTCAGGTTGACACTATTATGATGAAGCAAAACTTTATCTTCTGTTACGGGACATGTTTCGAGGACATTCTTCTCAATTTCTCTACTAATTGCCAAAATAAAATTAACTCTATTATATAAAAACCTGTGAAGAAAATCTTTCTTTACTACAAAAGACCCCATTTGCTTTGTAAGAAGCAATGGAATTTTTAATTGTGCAAGTTTAAGAGAAGGTGAAAGTATCCACAAATCCTTTGATAAGTGCGTATGTACAAGTTCATAACAATTTTTTTTGATAAGCCGGGAAAGTTTTATTATTTGTACATGGATGAAAATATCCTGATGCTCTTAATGTTAAACACCTTATTCCCTTTTTGTTAGCTTCAACATTGATTTTGGATTCGGGGTAACAGAGAAAATCTACAGATAAACCTTTTTTCATTAACTGTTCTGCATCCTGAACAACGCCCATTTCAAGTCCGCCCCAGCTTTTTGAAAGACACGAATATAAAACCTTCATCTCCAAAGTGTTTGATTTAGTAACAACTAAAGCTATAACTTTTTAACAAATTATACTAAAATCTTTCAAGGGAGAATTTGTTTGAGGAAGACTAAATTGTCTCTTGCTCTCAACCTCTCATCTAAAAAAAGAAGAAAATAGAGAGCAAGAGTGAGTAGAAATTATTACTATAGAATCATATTTTTTTTAAGATTTTATTTGTTTAGTTTCTCTGTTTCTAAATTTATTACAAACAGCGACGCCGTTGTGCCGTAGTCGGTCCCGGCACACCCATTCTCTTCGACTCGCCTTGTAAATTCGGAAATTAACATAACCAGTGCTCTTTCGGCTGCTCCTAACAGTTTGTAACAATTCATAAAAGCCGAGACCGAGCCGGCAAATGTTTGCAATAAATAAAGATGATTTCTCTCCTGCCCCCAAAAATACCTGACTATAACTTCATCACGGGTATCAATGCCTTGTTGGGTATAACGAGATAAACTTTGAACCGTTCCCCTGATGTCTCTGTCGCTAATCTTTTTTAGAGTGTAGACTTTTTTCAAATCAGCCTCTCTCACATTGATATTAATGATGAATTTTTCAAGTGAGGTATTAGAAAAATATATGCCACCCGATATGTAAGAAAAAAAATAGTTTTGGTACATTACAAAATCGTCTCGAAACTTTTACTTGTAAGAGTTACGATTGGGTTATGAATTTACTGTCATACTATGAGATGTCTCATTTGTTAAAATTAATTGCGAAAATTTTGTGTATCAGATTCAATCAATTATTGTCAAGACTGTTTAAGACTTTCTTATACTTTGACGCATTTTTCTTATCAGACATTTTTGAATAAAGAATCGGAAGCTGACGAAGAAATCTTACCGTGCTGGAGTCATTTTCGCCCAATGGAAGAAGCTAATTTATAGTTTCTTTGTTTCCGCTTTGTAATTCATTATGCAGTAAAGTTATTTCTGTGTGCGATGTCTTATTCATAAAATAAGAGAAATTGTTCTCACTGTAGTTTGTGTTGTTAAGAGAAAAAGTAAACTTAATCTTCCTAGTTATAATATAAGGGTATCAAGATGGAAGTTAGCAATTCGAAGTGAAAAAATACAGAGATTTAGTCGGGGGAAGAATAAATCTATACTTGTAGAATCATCTTGAAAAATTCTCATAAACCATTCTATTTATCCTTAACAGGAATAAATAACAAAACCCTAAGTAGTTTTTAATAGCAAAAGAATTTTATTCTATCTTTATTTTTCTATTCCTAATTATGTATATCAATCCTACTATAAACATCACAGCTCCCCACCAGATATCAGCATGAAGATGCGGAAGAACTGTTTTAGGTTCGGCTGCATAGAACAAATTATATAACCCGGCAATAATTAATACCAAACCTATACTAGATAAAATTAGTCCAACAAAATACCAGATCGGTTTCATAATTTCTCCTATTACCAAAAGTAAATATTAAGTATAACAAGAACAACTAAGGAAACAACCGCCCAAAATTCCGGCTTCTGGAATAAACCTCTCTCTTTATCTATTGTTTCCGCTGTTAATCCCTTAACAAGTCCTACCAATTCCTCTTTAGGTTTTTTCTTTGTAAAGAGACTGATTATAATAGTTGCGAGGAAACAGATTAACCATGCCCACCACGCGCGCCAGAAATTTACAGCCATGTCGCTCGAAGTACCTGAAAGTGTTATTATGCTTGCACTTATCCAATTAAACTTTGCGGCAAGGTACAAACCAAATGAAGATCCCATACCAAGAACCAATCCCCAGAAAGCGCCGTTTGGTGTAATCCAGACTATAAACATTCCCAGAAGCATAGTGGCAAAAAGCGGGGCGTTAACCCAGGAGAATATCGCCTGCATATAATCCATAATGCTTGGAAAACTTTTTGCCCAGTAAGCAGTAATCAAACTTATTACAACTCCAACAATTGTAGCCACCCTTCCCATCCATAACAGATGTTTGTTTGAAGCATTTTTATTTAGAACTGATTTATATATATCATAAGTCCAGACCGTATTGAACGCACTTATGTTGCCAGCCTGCCCTGCCATAAATCCTGCAAGCAGCGCTGTAACACCGAGACCAACAAGCCCTGATGGGTAGTACCGTGCAATAAGTAAAGGAAGTGCAGAATCATAATTGACCTGGGTTCCATCGGTCAATAAATGAAAACCTGATTTAGGATCATGAGCAAGTATCAATGCAATTAACCCACATAAAATTACTATGAATGGAATAGCCATTTTAAAGAAGGACGCTATGATTGGAGTCATTCTTGCAGTCTTAAGATTCTTTGCACTAAATGCTCTTTGAACAACAAGAAAATCTGTAGTCCAGTATCCGAAAGAAAGAACAAATCCCAAACCTAAAACAATACCTCCCCAGCTTACAAGCATTCCATTATCGGCAGGATTTCCGGATGTTGACCATAGTGTATTAAAAGATGATGGAATCCTTGCAAAGATTTCATGTATACTTCCTATTTCAATTATCCCGAGTATCGATACTAAAAATAATCCAAACCAGATGAGAAAGAACTGAATTATCTCCGTGAAAATAGCAGAAAGTAATCCGCTCATAGTAACATAGAGGGCAACTGTTATGGCAGACATCCACATACTTACATCCCAGTTCCATCCAAGAAAAGTATGAAGAACCAAAGCCATTGCATAAAGATTAATCCCGGAAACAAGTAAAGTCATTATCGCAAAGGCAATTCCATTTAACACGCGGGTCTTTTCATCGAAACGCAATTTCAAATATCCCGGTACAGATTTAATTTTTGAACTGTAATAGAACGGCATCATAAAAATACCCAGGAACAGCATTGCGGGTATAGCTCCTATCCAGTAAAAATGTGCAACGTACATTCCATATTTAAAAGTATTACCTGTCATTCCGAGAAGTTCAAGTGCACCAAGATTTGCAGAAAGAAAAGCTAACCCCGCGACCCAGGCGCTGTTTTTTCTGCCTGCAAGAAAAAAGTCCTCTTCATTTTTTGTAAACTTTTTAAGATAGAATCCAATCCCAAGAACAAATGCAAAGTAAATGGCAATGATGATCCAATCCTCAAATTGTAAACCTATTGTATTCATAAAACTACCTTTTTATTTGATGATTATAACTACAACTATTAAAAGGAGATTTTTAATCATGAAGTCAAATTATTAATGCATATTTATATCTAAGCAAACTGCCCCTTTATCTCTTATCGATATTATTTTTACAGCTTTCTCTTCGAAAGACTCAGACATAAAATTTCTGTATTCATCAGTTAAATCATTTGGCAGAAATACCTGAATCGTTCCTGCAAAACCTCCGCCGTGCACACGGCATGCGCCTTTCCCATGTTTTTGTATAAAGATATCACTTAAAGCTAATGCTAAAGAAACTCCCTGCTTTTCAATATTTTTTGGTGAATAAATATTCTGTAAATATTTAAATGATGAATTCCCGGATTCATTAACCAGCCTTAAGAATGAATCAAAATTATTTTCTCTTAATGCCTTTATTTGATTTTCAACACGTTTATTTTCATTTATAAAATGAATTGCTCTTAAAATTGATCTGTCACTTATTTTCTTACGAATTTTTTTTATGTTCTTTAAAAGAAGTTCTAAACTTACTTCCCTGCAATAATCTTTATTAAAATATTGTGCTACTTGTTTCATTTCTTTAGGAATGCTTGCATAATCATCGTTAAGATCAGCGTGATCATCCCCGGTATCAACAACGAGAAGTCTATAATTGGTAGATGAAAAATCGAAATCGATTTTATCTATTTTGGGTTTGTCTTTATCTTTAAAATCAATTGATACAATTCCCCCGACTGCACAAGCCACCTGATCCATTAATCCGCATGGTTTTTTAAAGAATTCGTTCTCTGCATATTGTCCAATCTTTGCTATTTCCTCAGGAAATATTTTTCCATCATTAAACAGATGATTAAAAATTGTTCCGATTAAAACTTCTATTGATGCAGATGAACTTAACCCTGAACCGATAAGAACATCACTTGTAATGCAAGCTTTGAATCCTCCAACGCTAAATCCCTTCTTTGATAAGCCTGAAGCAATTCCCCTGATTATTGCACTTGTCGTCCCGGTTTCATTTTTTATTGGCTCAAGTTTAGTAATATCAACAACGAAGGGGTTATCGAAACCATCAGAATAAATCTCAACCCTTGAATCACTTTTAGCAGCGCAGGCAATTGAATCTAAATTTATACTTGCAGCGATAACAATTCCATTATTATGGTCAGTATGATTGCCGCTTATTTCGGTTCTACCTGGCGAGCTAAAATATTTTACCGGTTGTTTCCCAAAAATTTTCCTAAAGTTATTATATAATTTATTGTAACGTTTCTTTTGATATTCAACTACTTCTTCATCATTCCCATAAAGGTTTTGTAAATTTATTGCGGGCTTAAGAAGTGACCCAGTAGAAATCATTACTAATTTTTTTCGGATTACAAAATGTTTTTACACTCTACTTTTAAATTACAGCTTAATTTCCGAAAAGCCATAGAGATAATTTTTTATTTTTTCACTGAGTAATGAATGGCATCGGATTTTTTTAATATCTCTGCACTTTTCTCTGGTGTTATATCCCGCTGTGGTTCATCAAGCATTTCATATCCTACCATAAATTTCTTAATAGTTGCAGATCTTAAAAGCGGTGGATAAAAATGCATGTGAAAATGCCATTCGGGATGATCTTTTCCATCGGTCGGAGCCTGATGAATTCCCGCCGAATAGGGGAATGAAATATTAAAAATATTATCATATTTAACAGTTGTCATTTTTAAAATCTCAGCAAAATCTTCGATCTCTTCTTCATTTAGTCGAAGAATATTATTAATTGATCTTTTCGAAATAATCATGGTCTCAAAAGGCCAGATCGCCCAGAAAGGAACAAGAAGAATAAAACCTTCATTTTCAAAAATAATTCTTTCGCGTTTTTGTTTTTCAAGATTTAAATAGTCATTTAGTAAAGTTTTTTTCTTATCGATGAAATAGTCGATCTGATTATTTTGTTCCTTTAATGCTTCATTTGGAATTGATTCCTGTGCCCATATTTGTCCATGAGGATGCGGATTACTGCAGCCCATTATCTCACCTTTGTTCTCAAAGATCTGCACATAATTAATAAATGGTTTGCTGCCGAGATATGAATATTCATCCTGCCAGGTTTTAACTACATTAATAATTTCTTTCAACTCTAATTCTGCTAGAGTTAAATTATGTTTTGGAGAAAAGCAAACTACTCTGCAAATTCCTTTTTCAGATTTAGCTTTTAATAATTCAGAATCATTTACATCTAAACTCGTTAGGTTACTTTGTAATGCGCTGAAATCGTTATCGAAAACAAAAGTAGAGGAATAGTCAGGATTAATTTCTTCGTTTGCACGTTTATTATTCGGACAGAGATAACAATCTTTATCATAATCCGGTCTCTTTCGAATCCTGGTTTCTTCAACCTTCCCCAGCCATGGTCTTTTTGTTCTCTGAGGTGAAACCAGAATCCATTCTCCGGTTAGAGGATTAAATCTTCTGTGGCTTTCTATATTAATCATATATAAAAGAAATGTCGGTTGGAAGTTAAAAAAGCTCCACAAGCTGAAATCAATTAGAACCTATTTCCAAGAGAATAAGTGTTTTCTCCCTTTTAACGATATTGTTAAATTTAATGAGAAATAACTTTCTAAATAGAGCCACTCTCTTTAAGAAGGATTCTTTAATGATTCTTAGACTTCTGAAAAAATTTTATGTAGTCAATAAAGTTAATTGAAAATTTCTGTTCTATAATTCCTATCCTTTATTAAAAATAATTTTCTTCATAGCAAATTATTTCACATTTCTTAGGGAATCTTTATTCTACATTCCCAAATCATATTAATAACTTATAAAGAAAAATATTAACACACAATCACAAGCTTATTTTAGAGTTCACTTTTTAATTTTCATTTTGTTAATAAGCATTAAAAAAAATAGCCCGTTGATCGGGCGATCAGGGCTATGGTTTCTTAATATATCAAAGATGGGGAAACTTTAACACAGGACCTATTTAAATAACAAATAGAGTAGTCCTAATAAACAAATTAATTGTATAAGAATGCTTCGGAGATTGATCTGATACTTTTTCAAAAATGAATTTCCCATTTAGCCCTCCGGTTTTAATAAGAACTTAATGTTAAAATACTAGTTAGCCAAGTAATTATTTATAATTTATTTTAATTTTTTCTTTATCTCAATGCCCAAGCACATGATCGCTATCATCCGGATTATCGGGACCATTGGGAGGATCCACAATTTTGAACATTTGCGGAAGTTGAACGTTTTCAACCTGGTCGAGCTTGATGGGTTCTTCAGACGGAGTTAGCAGCGTGACATTTTCCATGACCCAATCCTTAGCACAGGTAATTTCACCGGGCTTTTGAGCTTCGATAACTATGTTTTTCCAGAGCATGTTGCGCATGGGTTTTTCTGGATAAGCGTTTACGTAGAAACCTGTTCCCGCATTTCTAATCGAGATGTTTGCCAATGTTATGTTGCGGAATTCGGGGATGCCACGTTCCGGAGGCTCAACTGGTGTGAGCATAATGCGCCAGTGATCTTTGTATTCTGATTTTGGAATAGAATCGGGAATGACCGGGTAGCTAAAACTTGGATACCAGTTTAGTTCAAACTTGAATGGGCTATCGACGTTCTCCATCTCAATATCATGGATGTAAATGTCGCGCATAACTCCACCGCGGATCTTAGCCGACTTGAAGCGAATACCAGTATTGGTTCCAATGGCTTTAAGTCCATATACTTCTATATCGTGCATACCGCCGGATGTTTCCGAACCCAGGGTAAACAAACCATGTCCGGCGCGGGTGATACAGTTGCGGTAAACAACGAGCTCGGTGGGACGGTTGACACGAAGTCCGTCGGCATCCTTGCCGGCTTTAAGGCAAAGGTTATCATCGTTGCAGTCAATGTCACAGTTCTCTACAAGAATGTTGCGACCCGAGTCGGTATTGATCCCATCAGAGCTGGGACCGAAGTGACCATCAAAATTGTTTCGGATTGTAACGCCGTCAACGTGAACCTGATCGGAATAGGTCAGGCTGATGGTCCAGAAACCTGAGCGATAGATGTTGATATCCTTGATGACAACTTCCTCGGATTCATACACAACGAGAGCTCTGACGCGCTTGCAGTCATAATCAACCGCCCAGCGGAGTCCACGCTTAATATAATCCTGATACATGCCGCCTGACTGCGGGGGATCACCCCAGAATTTATCCCACCAATATTTTCCGTTACCATCCAAAGTGCCTTTCCCGCTGATGCGAACATTACGTTCGCGATATACATTGATAAGTGCCGCAGGCCATTTCATCGTTATACCGGAAATACGAGTGAGTGTATCGGGGAAGGAAGCATCATCCTGTATTGCCTGTATAGTAACACCTTCGGGAATATGAAAATCAACATTGGATTTAACGAAGAGTGCACCGGTAACATAAACACCGGGATTGAAGGTTACCTGTCCGCCACCGGATGCTGCGGCGGAATCAATGGTTTTCTGAATTGCTTGTGTGTTAAGAGTTTTACCATCGCCCATCGCACCGAAATTGGAGGCATTGAAGATCCGGTTGGGAATTACACAGAAATCATCGTCATAGAAAATTGCTTCGAGCTGCTGCACGAGCTGAGTCTTGCCGGGAGTAAGCAATGGAGTCTGCACACCTGCCTGCTGAGCATAAACAGAACATGTGAGTGCACACAACGTGAATACAAGGATTAATATGAATCGGTAAGCTATCGCAATTTCAATGGTTGATCTGTACATATTTTGTCTCCCGGCCAGAATTAAAAAAATTTTTTCAAATAATTTAGATAAATAAAATGGTGAAATCGTATATAAATTTTATTAGTCTTCATACATTCTCTTATTTATATATATTATCAAGTATCAAAGTGACTTCTCTACCGACAAGACCATCGACAACCGGATTTCTATTCTCCAACACAGAGTTTGTGAAATCATCAATCAAAGGTTGATGAACATTCTGATGTGGAGGATGATATTCTGTACTCTCACCCTTTTCAGTTTTAATCAGCAAAGTTCCACTATTCAGAACTGGAATATGAATAGATCCCTTGGTACCAAAAATATCAAGTGTATCTCTTGCTTCACATGCCGCATGAGTCACCCTAATGATTGCATGCGTTTGATTCTCAAATAATAAAGAAACATATGCAGTGTCTTCAACTTCCCTTTTAAAGTAAACATTAAATAACTGGGATTGTATTTCTTTGATTTTCCCAAAAAGATGTTGAAGGACTTCGATTCGATGACATCCAAAATCCATCATCGGCCCTCCACCCGACAATTCTTTATCTAAAAGCCAATATCTTGGCTCACCCGGTTTTCTATCGAACCATTCAAATACCTGGATCTCTACGATAACCGGCTCACCGATTTCACCGGACAATATAATTTCTTTAACACGAGTAATGACAGGATAGAAATGGCGATAGTATGCGACACCAAAAGTAACATCATGTTTTTTACATGTTTCTATCATACGTTCACAATCTTCCGCATTCATTGCCATCGGTTTTTCGCATAATACATGTTTTCCTGCTTTTGCGGCCGCAATTGTTTGTTCCTCATGCAAATAGACAGGAGTGGCTATATATACCGCATCTATTTCCTTGTCCGTAATAAGATCCTGCCAGTTTTTATACCATCTTTTGGCGCCAAATTCCTGCGCAAAAGATTCTGCAAGAGTATGATTGGCTCTTGTAACAGCCAGTAATTCGCACTGTTCTAAAGCTTTTAGAGCAGGTGCAATTCTTTTTGTTGATATATCACCGCAACCTATGAGCCCCCAGAGCAATTTTTCCACCCTATTTTCCTTTGATTGAGATAACGAGCAAATTGAAAAAAAAATTATTGAATCATGAAATTTGAATATTCACATGCTTCCATCATTTGGACTCACAGTGCACTCACTTAATTCAATTAAAGACGGATTATCATTCATTATTACCTTAGAAATGCTTCATGCAGACCTCCATCAACACTAAAAATCTGTCCCGTGGTTTTATTCAATCTCCTGCTTGCCAATACATACGCCGCTTCAGCTTGATCACTTAAAGTAACTGGCGACTTTAAAAGCGTTCTCTGTGCATAAAATTCAGATAATTTATTTCTTAAGACCCCGGTATCCTCATCTTCAGAAAAAGAAATATTATATTTTTTTAATGAACTTATAACTCTTTCCCGCGGAAACATACTGCTGCCTTCAACCACAGTTGCAGGGGCTAATCCGTTTACTCTTACCAAAGGAGACAATTCTAATGATAATTCTCTAACCAAATGATTTGCCGCCGCCTTGCTTGTATCGTAAGCAAGCGAACCTTTTTTAGAAACTGCTGCATTAACACTGGTTGTAATAGTAAGGCTTCCTTTCAATCCCTGGTCTACCCATATTTGTTTTGCTTCATCGGCTACTAAGTAAGGGCCGGTAACATTAATGTCATAAGTAAGTCCCCATTTATCATCAGGTATTTTTCCCTGTAAATCGGGCGAGACAAAAATTCCCGAAGTGATAATTATATGATCAATCCCTCCGTATGCAAGAATAATATTTTTGAATATCTCGTTTATGCTTTTGCGGTTAGTAACATCAACATATAATCCTATAGCCGGACCACAATTTGAAATCCCGGTACCTGATACACCAATTCCTATTCCATAAATCTCCGTTAATTCTGTAGCTGTTTGTTCTGCTGATTCTTTATTTACATCGGCACAAACAATATGAGCGCCTTCCTTTGCTAACCTATGTGAAACTGCTTTGCCAATTCCGCTGCCGGCACCAATTACCAGGACTACCTCTCTTGCAAATTCTTTTTCAGGAGGCATACGTTTTAATTTTGCCTCTTCAAGTTTCCAATACTCTATATCAAAAGCTTCCTGTCTTGGCAAAGAAATATATTCATCAATTGCCTCAGCACCACGCATAACTTCAACAGCATTATTGTAAAACTCTGCCGTAACTCTTGATTCACTTTTATTTTTCCCCCAGGCTATCATTCCTAAACCGGGAATAAGAATTACAGTAGGGTTAGCGTCTCGTATTGATGGAGAATCGGGATGTTTGCATTCTTCATAATATGCTGAGTAATCTTTTTGATATTTTTCTAAACCTTTTTCTAACTTTTTAATAAGCACGTCAGTATTTTCTTTCGCCGGGTTCCAATCAATATAAAGAGGTTTTATTTTCGTTCTTAAAAAATGATCGGGACAAGATGTGCCCAACTCTGCCAATCTTTCAGCATCATTGCTATTTACAAATCGTAAAATTTTTTCATCACTTTGAATTGTACTAATAAATTTATTTTTCTGAGATATCATTCCCCGTAGTTTGGGAAGAATTTTAGAAAAGACCTCAAATCTCTTTTCATCAGGTAATGATTGATACTTTTGTCCACCAAATGTTTGCTCCCCTTTACTATGAGCTTCAATATATTCCGCCGCTTTTTCTATAATTGAAAGTGTTAGTTCATAGCACTCCTTATTATCATTTGCCCAGTTAATTACATCCATGCTGTCCGAGAACCAATCCCTTTCAAATCAGGATTTTTTTTATATTCCTCCTGTAGAATTAAACCAAGATCAAAACCCGGTCTTTGCCATTTAACCCAGCCTATTTCATCTCCAAAAATTTCCTTTGTAAGTTTTTGTGAATTTTTTGCAGCTGCAACAGCTATAACCGAATCTGGATGCATGTGATCGACATGCTTAAAAGGAACAAAAGAATGAAGCGGTGTATCGATAGAGCTTGCACGTGGATTAAGATTAAACACTGTGTGTCTATACATATCAACCATTTTATCCTCGATCTCTGTCTTCACGCCTTTCTCTTCTGCATTATCATAAATTTTTTGCAAACCAATTAGAGAATCCTGATACAGAGAAGCGAAGTTTTCCTTCTTAGAAGTCCTGAGATCTCCACCGGAACCTTTTACCCAAAGAACTTCAATATCCTCCCCGCTTAATGGATCTTTCATCGTAATTTTAGATGAAGTATTCCCACCGCCGGTATTTGTAATTCTCTGGTCATCTCCTAGAATATTAGAGCGGTAAACAAGCTTCTCTACCGGATCGAGTTTAGCGGCAACTTCATCATTCCATTTATAGTTTACATACTTAAAGTTTTTCTTTTTATCAGACATAATTTTTCCCTGTTTAGTTTTACTTTATTGAATCATAATTATTATATCGCTCGTAAGCTTCATCCCAGGCTTCAATATTTTCAGGTCCATATTTTTTTAAGCCTGCCATATTGGAAATAAGCTGACGCGCTTCATTTATATTTTTTAATTCACCAAGAGTGATCAACTGGACAACAGCATTACCAATTACAGTAGCTTCTGCAGGTCCAGCTATTACAGGTATACCTGTAGCACTCGCCGTCATCTGGTTTAATAAATCGTTTTTGGAACCGCCACCAATTATATAAATTACATCTACTTTTCTACCCGATATTTTTAGAAGTTTATTAAGGGCACCCTTATATGCTAAAGCTAAACTTTCTAAAAGACATCTTACTATTTCTCCTTCTGTTTCAGGAATTGGCTGGGAAGTCTTTTTACAAAAATCTTTAATCAATTGCGGATGATTTCCCGAATGCAGAAAAATGGAATCATTAGGAGAAATAAAAGACTTTAACGGTTGTGAATAGTTAGCCAGACTAGTCAACTCGTTGTAAGAAAAAACTTTACCTTCTGATTCCCAGCTACGTCGGCATTCCTGTAAAATCCAGAGACCCATCACATTTTTTAAAAACCTGAAAGTTCCGTAAACACCGCCTTCATTTGTAACGTTGGCTTCCAAAGCCAAATCATTTATTACCGGTTCTTTTACTTCAAGTCCAACAAGGCTCCATGTTCCACTGCTTATGTATGCAAAGTTTTCACTCTGAGCCGGAACGGCTGTCACGGCGCTTCCCGTATCGTGACTTGCAACAGTGAATACTGGAATATCCTGATACTCACCGAGCATAGTTCCCGGAGGAACAATTTCAGGGAAAATATGATTTGGAATATGCAACTCATTTAATAAAGATTTTGCCCAGTCACCGGTTAACGGGTTATACATCTGTGTCGTTGTTGAATTTGTAAATTCACATACCTTTGTTCCCGTCAGCCAAAAATTTAATAGATCGGGAATAGTAAGAAATGTTTTTGCATTGGAAAGAAGCGGCGACTTGCTTTCTACCAAACTCATAATCTGATAAAGAGTGTTGATAGACATGAACTGAATACCCGTTTGTTTAAATATTTCTTTTTTAGAAATTATGGAAAAAGTTTTTCCCATCATCCCGTCAGTTCTGCTATCCCGATAATGAACAGGATTACTTAATAAATTATCCTGAGAATCAAGCAAAGCAAAATCAACCCCCCAACTATCAATACCAATACTAACGGGATTGAATTGTTGTCCCTTTTCAATACCAGTTTCTGCTTCATTCCGGATTTTTAAAATATCAGAATAAAAGGTTCCATTACTTTTTACCGGGACAGTAGAGAAACGATGCAGTTCATTTAACTGTAAGCTTTTTCCATCATAACTAACTCCTGTTACACGACCAGATTCAGCGCCTAAATCTATTGATAAGCAGGTTATTTTAGATTTCATATATAATTGATTGTCAAAGGATTCATTTTATAACTTCCCCATTTATTATAAGATTATTTAATTAAAAAAACCGTTGTACTTAAAGGTCCTTGAGCGCCGATTACTAATGATTGTTCAATGTCTGCAGTTTTCGATGGACCCGAAATAAAAACTCCGTAACCTTCATCAAATGAAGATAATTTTTCATAAGCTTCGTGCATATTTTCAATAATTTGTTCTTCATTTAAGATGAGAACAAGGTGAAGTGTTATAAATGGAATTACACGATGAAAAATATTTTTTTCCGATACCCAAACTGCTCCATTTTCTGCAACACCAAACTGCGCGTCTAAAATTACCAGTTCAAGTTGATCAAATTCTTTGACAGAAGTAATTTCTGAATTAATTGTAGTAATGTTTATGCCTTCTGAAAGAGAAATAATATTATTAATATCTTTGAATAAATTTCTGATATGCGGAACAGCATCATTTTTATCTTTTATAAAAACAACCTTGCCTCCTGTTGCTTCAACATTCTGCACAAATAATTCTTTTAAATTCTTTCCCTCTTTAAAATTTTCTGCAGATATTACAGGAAGCTCAGCTAACGCTGGTTTGTTCTTTTTTATCGTATCTAAAATATTCTCCCGGCTCATTTCATCCTGTTCTTTTTATACCATTCAACAAAAGTATTTTCGGGTACTTCCGGTAACATTCTTCCCTTTGTCCATCCTTTAATAAAATTATTGATAATAGTCTGAGGCAGAACAAGTAAAAACAAATTTGTAAGTTTACTACTAAAACCGAAAACTAATGGATGTGCGAAAACATAACTAGTTATAAATGTTATAAGTCTCTTTAACTTATTTTTATGAACTTTCTCTGTTATAATCTGTCTCCATTTATAAAGTTGAGCATGAATATCAATCTTAACCGGACAAACATCCGAACAAGAACCACACAAAGATGATGCAAACGGTAAAGAACTATATTTATTCAAATTGAAACCGGGAGATAAAATAGAACCTATCGGACCGGGAATAGTTGCATTATAACTATGTCCGCCGCTCCTTCTGTAAACCGGGCAAGTATTCATACAGGCACCACAGCGAATGCAATGAAGTGAACTTCGGAACTCTGGTCTTCCCAAATGTTTTGAACGACCATTATCAACAATTATAATATGAAATTCATTACCCGCTTTGGGAGAGCGGAAGTGTGATGAATATGAAGTAATGGGCTGACCTGTTGCACTTCTGGCAAGTAATCTTAAAAATATTCCAAGATGTTCCTGTTTAGGAATTATCTTTTCAATTCCCATACAAGCAATATGCAACTTTGCTGAATGAACACCCATATCAGCGTTGCCCTCATTTGTACAAACGACAATAGTTCCAGTTTCAGCAACTGCAAAATTAACTCCTGTTATTGCAGCATCTGCCTTAAGGAATTTTTGCCTCAAATGTTTTCTGGCTTCTCTTGTTAAATAAACTTCATCTCCTCCGGATAACTCTGTTTTAAGATAATGATGGAAGAGTTCATCAATTTCTTCTCTTTTCTTGTGTATTGCAGGCATAACTATATGACTTGGCGGTTCTTTTGCTAACTGGACTATTCTTTCACCGAGATCAGTATCAACAATGTCAATTCCCTTTTTTTCAAGATAATGATTTAAGCCACATTCCTCAGTTAACATCGACTTACTTTTAACAACATTCCTGGCTTTATGTTCATTAAGAATTTCAAAAACAATTTTGTTATGTTCTTCTGCATCGGTAGCCCAATGAACCTTTGCTCTGTTCTTTATTGCTTGCTTCTCAAACTGAATAAGGTATTCATCAAGCTTTGAGAGTGTATGAGCCTTAATCCCTGATGCAAGCTCCCGAAGCTCTTCCCAGCCCTTAACTTTTGCTGCAACACTATCACGTTTTTGTCTAACAACCCAGAGTGATTTATCGTGCCAGTTTACACGCTCTTCATCTTCATTAAATATTTCTGCAGCACGGGGATGATCAATCATTTAATTTGTGCTATTTAGTATTTCAACAATATGTTTAACTTTTACAGGCAATTTTCTTTTCCTGATAATTCCTTCAAGATGCATAAGGCATGACATATCTGTTGCAGTAATCACTTCAGCTTTATGGTTGATATGATCATTTATTCTATCAATTCCCATCTTTACCGAAACAGCTTCCTCAGCAACTGCAAAAGTTCCTCCAAAGCCGCAGCATTCATCTTCCCTCTCAAGCGGAACAAGTTCAATTCCTTTAACATTATTCAATAACTTTTTTGTAATAGAATATTCTTCCCCGATTATTTCAGAAGGTTTTCCAAGATTTAAACCACGTAAGCCATGGCAGCTTTGATGCAATCCAACTCTATGAGGGAAATAAGAATTGAAATTTTCCTTCTTAAGAATTTTTACCAGGAATTCTGATATTTCATATATCCTGGGAACGGACATGAGTAACTTGATTGGTTTGTTCAATAATATCAAAATGTTCTTTTGCGTGATGAACGCAGCTTCCTGAAGGTGAAACTATATAATCAAAATGATGAAAATTTTTAACAAAAAGATTATAGGTTTCAATTGCCGATTTTTCAAAACCTGAATTTGCTATCGGCTGTCCGCAACAAGTTTGATTTAACGGATATTCAACTTTTAACCCCTGTTTCTCTAAAAGCTCAAGCGAAGCAATTGCTACCTGTGGATAAAATTGATTAATATAACAAGGAATAAAAAGTCCTATTGTCATAGTAAAACTTCAACAATATAATAACAAAACTTTACTGCTCCTGGCTTTCTGCCTTTTTTAATTTGATCACCTCTATACCTGCATCTATCACTGCACCAAGACCATGTTTTTCATTCAATCGTGCCGGGCGTTCATAATAAAATACTAAGTTGTCTTCAATGCCGGTACCGATACAAATATCCTTCACCTGTCCGTCAAGCTGGATTTTGTATTCTTTTAATCCTTCCCAGCCTTTAATTGCGATTGAACCATAGCGCTCATCAATCCATTTTTGGTTTACGGCTCGTGCTATACAATAAGTAAACATTGCTGAACAGGAAGATTCAAGATAAGAATCACTTTTATCAAGTACCTGATGCCATAAACCCTCAGCACTCTGGTATTTTGCAATGCCCAGAATCTGCCTTTCCAGATCCTTTATTATCTCTTCTCTTCCGGGATAGTCTTCAGGTAAAATATTTAACAACTGTACCATTGCCATCATTACCCAGCCGTTGCATCTGCCCCAATGCGCAACTCCATTTTGTTTTACGTCTGTGTAATAACAATGGTAGTATAAATCTTCTTTTTCATCCCAAAGATATTTAGTAAAGTTCTTGACTTGCAGTATTGCATCACCCCAGTATTTTTTGTCGCCGGAAAATTTCCCCATCCTTGCAAGGAAAGGAACACTCATATATAAATCATCAGCCCACAGGGTCATTTCATGAGGAATTTTACGTACCAAAGTTCCATCCTCCAGACGCTCTCGTTCTTCCTTAATATGCTTTGCCGCTTTTTCTATATATTCTTTATAATCTTCTCGTTTAACTGTTTGGTACACATCTGTCATGCTTGCGCCCATAGCGCCGAAATCATCCAGCTCATCCATCGTCCAGAGCTGCCCGAAAGGAAAAAGATAATGAGGGCCATCTTTCTCTGGGTTGTACCGCTTCTGAAAATATTTGTAATTGTTCATCCCAAATGCAATTTGTGCTGCGGCATATTCAGCATATTTTTTATCACTTAAAAAATTCGATAAATCAATTAAGGACATATTTAATACTCCGCTAGTATAATGCCATTCTCCGAAGGGAGTGGTAAATTTAATTTTTGCTCCCTCAGGGATATCCTTTGTAGATTTATAAATTTTACCAGTATTAACATCAGTAAAGCTAAGTTCGCCGTGTTCAAGGATGTAATCCGCAACTCTTCTTACAACTATCTCGTCAACATCACTGCTTTGTGCGTATGTAATTGCAGTTAAGAAAAAGACTAATATAAAAACCATGGCTTGTTTCACTGCTTTTACTCCTCTTGATATTATTTATAATTTTAAATTCACTTGTAATCAACAAACTGCACTAACGTTTTTGTTTATTTGCTACTTATTTTCATTCACAACAACCGCCTTATCCCGGTCAGGATGTGCAGCTTCACCTTTAAAACCTTCAATTTTAATATCAGTTACATCATGTGCCAGAATAGCATTGGTAAAATAATCGGGAACAGTATTTCCCCAATTTACACTACAATCTTTTAACACAACCTGGTCGCTGAAACGAATATAAATACCGGGATTATCATGCGGTTCAATATCTTCATAGACTTTTGTCGGACGATTGTCAAAAAGATTTCCCGGGTAGTTTGTCCACCTGTTCAATGTAACATTCACATTTTTAAAACGCACATTACTGATCCTGCTTTCTTTGGTGCCATTGATCCGCACACTATTTTCAGATGTTCCGGTGACATTCTCTACATGAATATTGTGAATGGTCCCGATTTTAGTGTGTGATGTTCTGGGAATAGCCGTAAAGGAGATTGCTTCTCCTCTTCCCCACCAGGGTGCAGAATAATAACTCGATGTAAAAGTAATATCCCGAAATACAATATTATACACACTCCCTTCATCACGAAGCTGAATGTTTAACCCACGGCAGCTGGTTTTGATTTTACAATGTACGAACACTACATTGTAAATATCCTGTGTGGTTTCAGTTCCTATCTTCAAGCCCGAATCATGCGTTGCCAATATACAGTCATGAATATTGATGTTGGCTGATGGCCCATAATCTTCCGTCTGTCGTGTTGTCTTCACCGCAATACCATCATCTCCACAACTGATCTCGCAATTTTGCACTTCCACATTCCGGCAATGATCCGGGTTAATTCCATCGCAATTAGGCACATCAGTGTTGTTATCAATTTTGATTCCGTCTATCAAAACATTCTCGCAACCCAACATGTGTACACTCCACCAGGGCGCTTTATTGATTGTTATATTTAACATTTTTAAATCATTACATTTGGTCAGGACGAAAAGTTTAGGACGCCATTTTTTAGGAATCCACCATTCATTAGTCTTATCGTAATGTGACATAAACTCCAGCGCCTGACCATTGATACTTCCGGTTCCGGAAATAGTCAGTTCATTAGCACCGTTGGCAATAATAGCAGCTTCTCCGAAGTAATCATTTTGATTTGTGCTTATCAATAATTCAGCATTACCCTGCAAATGAAAATCAATGTTGCTTTTGAGTTCAAGTGTACCAACCAAATACTTGTGTCCGGCAGGAACTAAAACCTGCGTCCTGCTGCCGGTTTTGGCAGCTTCATCTATTGCTCTTTGAATAGCATCGGTATCGAGTGTTTTGCCGTCACCGACAGCTCCATATTGCAATATATTTAAAACAGGAATCGAAGTTTGATTCTCCTGCCCAATTGAAAAGGATGGGTCAAGCAAAACTATAAAAAACAAAAAGAATGTTAAATATTTAACTCTCACCGTATTACTGATAAAGAAACATAATTACTAAATATAAGCTTTCATTTTTATTTGATGGTCACTTCAACTTTTGCCGAAAGTTGCTTAACCAAATTTTCTATATAACTTTTGAAAAAGGCAGGATCTTTGAAACGTTTATCACTCATTTCCCATCCTGCCGCAGCATAATAAGTTACTGGTTTATTATTTTCAACTTTCAATTTTGCCAGGACAGAATTACTAAGCTTGCCTGTTTTAGGAGCCTCAATATAACCAAGATATAAATTTCGCGGAACAATCAATGCCAGGCCAAGCCACCATTGCCGGTTATAAGTCTGCATATCATGGGTTAACAATACTTCCCACTGATCATTCACCGGAAATACCTGCAATGGATTTTGATTATTACTATTAACCAGACCGATGATCATATCTTCATCTCCATGCAATCCGGAAAACTCCACTTTATTCTGATACGCATACATACCCGGCCAGATGCTGGTGTTTTCATCCACTTGGTAATTCTGGCTTTCACCCGGATGCCAGTTTTCATAATGATAAGTTAGAACCGATTTCACCGGACCTTCCGCCATAATCCGGAAAGTGGTTTTTTCGATATTATTAATTGAATCATCAACCGTTACTCCCAGGCGAAGCAGCTTGTTACCAGCTATCAAACCATAGCCGCCAATTCCAACAGAGTTTCCAACGGCTAAAATATCACGCCCCCAATCTGCCATTACATGATAGTTATCTTCAACAGCACCTTCAGCATTTATCCCAACATTTTCGGGCGACATGAATGAAGCTATTTTTCCAAATAAATCTTTAGCATTTCGACCATCGAAATAATCACGGAAGCCCACTTTGTCGTTTTCCCATGAAGGTCCATCGGTTTGGTAAGGCTGATAACCGAGACTTTTGGGTAAATCCTTTGCATACAGAGTATCGTTTGTAGCCGGTTTTACTGGAGTATTTGCTGAGCTTCGTTTTCCAAAGCGAGCGCTGGTTCGTACCACATATTTAGGTTTCTCATTTACCC
Source organism: uncultured Ignavibacteria bacterium (assembly GCA_963792755.1). Lineage (GTDB taxonomy): Bacteria > Bacteroidota > Ignavibacteria > Ignavibacteriales > Ignavibacteriaceae > RBG-16-34-14. Next base: position 183,751 of record CAWBXQ010000009.1, on the reverse strand, counting down.
ATTGCAATGAAAAAGTCTCTGTACTATTGGCGGACAGATCGGCTACAAAAAACAACTCATCCCATTTTTTATCTCCATCCAGATCATCCAACTGAGACGCAATCGTATCACCTTTGGCAGAAATAATAAGTGGATAGGCAACGCCTTCCGGCAAATCGGATAGTTGTGATCTTTCAATAGAAATGGCTTTGTCGGTCAAATCGATTGGGGATGTATTAGACAAAGTAATATCTGTTTTTTTGGTCGCCGTTTGGCAACTGCTGAAAAGAAGCATCAGAAATGAAGCCCCGATGAAGGCAAATAAAGTGTATCGTTTCATTTTGTTTAAATCAATTTGTTTATATTAATTTTTTCTATCATATTAAATTAAAAAGAATCTATCCTATGCCGTCCCGATGGGAATTTAGATTTTTGACATATTAGCTGTGAAATACTCTAATCTTTCACGACATTATTTAAAATCAAACTCGTCTCGGAGGGACGAAGTATTTATAGAACTTATGCAGGAATAATTTAAGAGTCCTGTAAGGACGATATATTCTAATTTTATCTTGGAGATATCATTCTTATTAATAATTCGGTGAAGTATACAATTCTTTATAATCTTCCCAATGTGCATTCATAATATCTATCTTCTTTTTTAATTGTGATATCAAATCCGGACCTAACATTCTTATTGTTTCATACTTGGGTAATATGGCTTCCTGGATCAACGGAATTTTTGAAGACTCAAGGATTTTTTTCAGGTTGGCGGTATTGTCGATTTCATTCCGTGCAATGCGCATAATTTCCTGACGGTCCCACGATGGAGCGGTTCCCAATACGGGATTGGGCTCAGGACTAATATTTCTTTTATGTGCAAGATCTAATAATGCCTGATAACCTACAACATTATTAATTGTTCTCATAAGACTATGAAGTACAGCTAAACGATTTTTAAGAGATTCCCATCTATCAACTGCTTCTGCATCTTTTTCTTGTTTCAGTAACTTATTTGTCAGCTTTTCTGCTTTCTCAAGTTTTTGAATTACCATTTCATAAACACGTTGAACAAGAAGTCTTGCTCCATATCCTTCAAACATTCTCATAGCCTGAATGTCTATCAAATCGTTCGCTTGTTCCTCTCCTTTTGCCTGAAATATAAATGGGCGATAATAACTCTTTTCTTCATCCGTTAAATTTTCCGGAATAGGAACAAGAGGACGATTGATCCAGCGATCCAGCACAGGACCAAATGTAAGGACAGAACCAAAATTAAGAACTTGTAAATCGTTTGATATATCATAAAGAGCTAACCAGATATCCAATAAGTCGTCTGCCTCTTTATCTCCGGCAATTGTTTTGGCAAACTCTCTCAAAGTCTGCATTATTTCAATCGTATTGTGTGGTTTTGCCTGTTCAAAAAAAATATATAATGCTAAGTTAAAATCTGCTGTAGATGGATCATCATATGAAACTAATAATAATTTGGAATCAGCGGGTTTATTATCCTGAAATCTGTTAACAAGTTGTTTTGCCCGTAACACCGGATTTGGTAATTCTAACACTGGGGTAAAACTTTCTCTTCCCCAACCGGAAATGCCGCTATCAAATTGCTGTCCATCCGCATTCTTGTAATTTCCAATAGTTAATCCATCTGATAACCGGGCAGAAATAAGCTCCGGATGATCAAACGTTTCAACCATCCATTGCCTGGGTTCAATCGGATGAATATTAATCTCAATATGTTTCCCTACTTCTTTTGCTGCATCACGTAAAGTTTCCAGAAAACCGACCACTCTATCAGTCATCGAACGATTCTGGCAATTTGCATTTCCATTCTGTCCTGAATATAAAGCAGGTGACCAACAAAAGCCGGAACCGGAATCGGATGTAAGAAATGAAAAAATCTCTACTTCGGGACAACGAGCCAATAAAAGTTTCATAGACTCTTTGTACATCGCTAATACTTCAGGCTCATCAACACAAGGAGCGAAGCGTGCAACCCTGGATCGATTCGGATGATCTACTCGTGCCCCCCGAAGTTCCGGATGATCTCTAAAAAATGCCTCAGGCAATACATAAGGTTCATTTGCAAAATAAGCTCCTTTCATTCCATGCCGGCGAAGAATCTCACAACGTTTCTGAAAAAGTGAAGCAATTTTTTCAGCATAGTCTAAATTAATGTATGGCTTCAATTCCTCAGGCGGAAAAATCTTCATCAACCCCGGACGATAAGCATACCAAACCGGATAAGGATCTCCCGGCGTATCAAACTGCCAGAGTGCAGGAGGAATATTAAAGGTGATATCTACATGAGTTGCACCAATTTCTTTCGCTTTAATTACATAAGCTTCAAAACTTTTTAGTTCTTCACTAACATAGGTTGATTCAAGACTTGTTGAGTTAATATTCTGATCTACCTTTTTTCCTTTAAGATTTTGAGCCTGAATATTAAATGTTATTATAGATGAAACAGCTAATAAGAAAATAAGCTGTATCAAAGTATTTGTTTTCTTTTCCATAAAACTGATTTTTTTAATTAATTACTTTTTTTCTTTAGAATTTGCATTTTGCTATTACCGGATTATCCACAGGAAGTTCATCACCAACAAGTTGCAGTAATTCAATAGCATTCAGGCACCATTGTGCGGTGTTGTTGGTGGAAACTCCTTTTACTTCATATATGGGCTGCAGACTTTGAATTCCATTAAATTTTTGCATATTGAAATTAGTATGGTAATACCTAGCTTTTGCATTAAAAAACTCTTCCCATGCTCTGGCTGCATAAGTCTTATCACCTGTCGCCTTAGCATAATAAGCCGGGAGGCGGGCATACCATGAACCAGGATCTCCTAACTTCACATCCCTACCAAATTCTTTTTCAATTTCCTCTTTAGGAGCTGCATATAATTTGCAGAACTGCAACCAAAGTTTATCCCATTTTTTATTTTTAAGAAGATGGGTCAGTTCAAAAGCCACTTCCGGACCTCCCATCAAAACAGACAAGTGGATAAAACCAATATCATCATCATTCAGACGATACAATTTGTAAGTTTTTGGATCATATCCAAAGGCGCCATCTTTACCGGAGTAAAAACCATAGGGCATTTCATATAAACTATTTATACCAACAATGATCCGGTCACGATAGCGAGTATCTCCTGTACGCTCCCATTCGGTCATCCAGTTGCCAACCAGTGCCAACCAATCCGGACCGACACGAATGTGCGTCGGGTATTCGCTTTTTTTAAGAATCTCACGTAACGGATCAATTTTGCCAATGGCTTCATTAGATGCGTCGGCAGAAGCATGCATTAAATCTCCAGTACGTTCATCGGTGGTCAAATAATAATAGAAACGGCCAAGAGCAGCCTGTGAAATACGCACCTCTTTAGCTCCGCCACCCCAATGAACAACATTATGGCGTGAACCCAATCCTTTAAAACGTCCCAGGTGATAGACATCTACTTCACCTGTATGACGGGTCATTGCCTCAGCCATTCGGAAAATATCCTCGCGACCTGATCGCAAATAACTATACCATAACCACATGTTGGGCATCAATTCAGTATTGTCCCAGGCAAAACCGCCTATATCATATTTCCATGTATGTCTGTCCTGATCGTAACTATGCCGGATATCACCATAATTCCAGAAACCGTACCAATGCCTTTGTTCAACCTCCAATTGATAATATTTAAAAGCATTATCTAGCTGATCTTCTATCCAGCGTTTTCCTTTTGTGCTTTTGTCCGGCAAGCTCCATATACCAAAAACTGGAATACTATGAATATATTCTGGAGAAACTGTAAGCAAAGGCGGCTGATTTCCCTGTTGCACAATTTTATGCAATGTTTCATAAGACGGCACGTTATCAGACACATACAGCATAATTTCGGATGTGCGTCCAACCCCGGTTGCCGTACTAAATCCAGGCTGAACATCTTCATAACTGGCTTCGAGATTATGTCCCCACGCAAGCGTATCGTAGCTACGCATATCCATAGCTTCTGCCTCCGGCGACCAAAGCCAGGCTTCAAGCTGTGCATTATCAGTTCTTACATTTCGGATTTCCAAAGCTGAAGGAAATGATTGCCAGAAATTACGAACGCATACAGCCAATCCACCAGATACATCACCAACAAAAGCCATTCCTTCGGAACGTTTGCCATAGCCGGCATCAATCCATGTGCTTTCATCGTTGGTTCTTTTTTGCACCCGGAAACCATCAGCATTCAATTGCTGCAGCTTGAAATCATTCCAGCTTGCCCAGTTATCAATCAGGAATTGCTGCTGTTCGGAAAAGGTCTCACGCTCGGCAATGCGTTCACCTGTTAGCTGCTTAGCATACAGGTCTTCTTTAAAATCAAGTGGTCTTCGTCCATTAAGCGGCTCACATGGTTCATCCCATAACCTGCCATTCATCTCCTGAAAAGCGAATGTGCCGGTTGTATAACTGTTCATCAAGTGGAACATCAAAGACTAATCCCAAACCGCGGATAAAATCTTTTTGCTGATCACCATCATAAATAATTGTATGCACTATACGTATCGATTGCTGTCCCGCGTAAAAATAGAGTCGAACAATGAATGGCAGCCAACTTCGACTCCCGGATTCCGATACATGCTTACCTTCAATTTTAACAACTGCCCTGACCGGACCGTTTTGCTCAACAGTTACCTTTTCAATATTACCAATGAATTTTTCTTTAGAGGGCTGATCACCAATTTCTTTGCTGGGACCATTCTGTAAAATACAAACCAACCTTCCACCTGTGGAAATATCTTTTCCATCCATTTTTATGAAACTAATTAGCTGATTGCCATGTCTGGGAATATCACATTGTAAAACGCCGGTATTCACTAACACATCATTATCTGTTTCAGTTAATTCAACTTTTGTCTTTAACGGATCAATGCTGGATGTTTTTACAGGTTCAAGTTCGAAGCTCGTTCCGGCATTCGAATCGACCACCGTGCTTAAGCCCACCCATTTTAACGAGCCATCGGGCCAATAAGCCAATGACCATGATTGTACCGGCATAGATTGTCCTTGAAAATTCTTCAACGAAAAATTTGTTGATGGACCAATCTTTCCTTCCGGTAACGGCACCCCCCAACTCACACCAACAGACTTTGTCGGCGGATTTCCTCCAAGCCATGATAATTTAATCGGACTGACGTCCTGGGCAAAAACTGAATTCTGTACAATACCGAAAATGATCAGAATCCATGCTAAAGCAATCAGCCAATTTCTTTTTTCATACTGAAAATGATGCGGAGTTTTTTTTGTTTTTCTCTTCATAAACTTCTGTCCTCTCTATTCTAAAAAGATGTGCAAAAAAGGAAATAACCCTAATCATAACCTACTTTTATACAAGTAGATTTAACAAACCGAATTTATACTGGACTTATCTATATTATCTTATTTAAGTGAATTTCAGCACTGATTAGATTATTAAACCCCGATTCTATTGAAACTTTTATTGTTCGATTTTAAGTTCATGTTTTTGTACAACATAGTCATTATAATAGTTAATTGAAAAAGTTTTCAATTCGGGAACAATGTTTTCCTTACCGCCGGGACGTATCACAAAAACTAGTAAATTTTTTCCCTTCAGCCATCCTTGAGGAATATAAAAATCATTCTGGGGTCCTTCAACAAAATAGAGTCCCAGTAACTTTCCATTTAGCCATATTTGTAAATTTCCTGTTGATATTACATGAATATTTAATGGTGCTATCCAGTTTTTAATTTGCTGAACTTTAAACCAGGTACGGTACCATTTAATACCGAAATCTGATCTGGAATCATTTGATTTCTGTACAACGCTCCAATCTGAATCATCATAATCAGATTTTTGCCAACCGGATAATTCTCCATTCAAAGATGCATGATAAGAAAATTGAATAAGCTTTAAAGGTTCTTCATTACCATACTCAAACTCAATCGGACCGACGATACCTCCTCTGCCTTTTACATTTTCAACGTATAAAGCAATTAAATTTTTTCCCGATTTTACAAAGCCATCTAATGAGACATCAAAAGGACCATCCAATCCGTGATGTTCAAATTTGTATACTTGTTTCCCATTCACAAAAATAATAGCACTACAACTAATCCCTTCAAAAATTAATCTGGGATTATTATCTGCTTCTTTAGAAGTCAGGTTAATTGTCTTTCTGTACCAGGAACTTACCTGGTCATTATTTCGATTTTCCTGTAAGTTGTAACCTGCTTCAAAATTCGTCCATTCCGAATCATTGTACCCGGCATCTGCTTCAGCAGAATTTGAACCAGGTTGTTCGTCCAATTGAACAGAAAATTTCCATTCCTTTAAATTCCGAAATTGTTCAGGAGATAATACATTAAGGGATTTAATTCCTTTTTTCTCTTCCACAAATCCGAAGTTAGGTCTTCCCTTATTTTCAAAAATTATCTTTATATCATGTGTACCCTTTGATAAAGTCATTTCCGAAAAATCGTTATAAGTATAGCCGGTTAAATCCTTCATCTGTTCTCCATCAATGTAAATCGAATGCCAATCATTGGAATAGTAACTTGCTTTCAACAGCTTCCTGCCATCTATCTCGAATTTACCTTTATAAATGTAATAGCCGTTTTGGTATTCACCTAAACTATCAAGAGATGGATAAATGCCGTTTTTGTATGATAAAGTCTTAAAGTCGGATTTTTGTTCAGCCTCGTCATCGTACTTAAAACGTATCTGTCCGTATTCTATTTCTGGTGGAGAAAAGTCGGGAGTATTCATGGTAAAATTAATTACATCATCCTCGGTCCTAGTATAATTAATAGATTTGCCATCCAAAAGAATTTGATGTACATCTCCGGTTGTAACCAAGGAAAACTTATTCTGGCCGGGTTTAGTTTGTAATTCAATATTATTATCATTTTGCGCATCCGGTATTGTTAAATAAGAATCAGACAATAAAACAGCAGAACTATTTTTTGTATTGAATAGGACTGAACGTTCAGCTCGGTCCTGGGAGGTTAATAACACATAGGTACCATTCCAAAGGTATAATCTATCGTAAGAAAGTATCGTTTCGGAAAAGACTTTTGAACCCAGGTCCATTATCGCTTTTTCACCGGGTGAACCGTAGGCAATTAAAAGTGGTTTATTATTATATTCCGTCACGGCGGATAATTGAACACTACTGTAATTAAGAATACCACCCCCAGGTATTGGTAAATCGATTGGTAAAAAGTAAGTATTAAGTGAATCTATAGAAATAGAAACTCTATTAGAGTTCTTACCCGGCATTTTAATTTCGATATTTGCATTCTGCTGTTTTTCTGTTTTGTTTCGTACAAACAGAAAGCCAACATTTCCATCCGAGAGAAGTATAGTTTCAAGTTCATCATTATCGGATACTGCACCATCAGCTATCTCGTGACTTCTTGCCAGATATGGATTTGAATATTTTAAGAAATCGCCGATTAATTTTACAGCATAATATTTTTCCCACAAACCTCCGAATTCGGAAATTGGTGCGGTATAATCATAGCTTGTTATTTTTTCTTTTCCTGCCCAATAATCGAAATTTGTACCTCCGTATAGCATGTAGTAATTCAGCCCTTTGATACCTTGAGCAATAACGTATTTAGTTAAAGCGTTAATCTGATCAGCACCTAATTTATTTATTTGTCTAACAGTTGTATCACTAATACCTGTAAACCATCCGCCTTGCAATTCTGTAAATATCGGAGGTGCGTCTGGTTGCTGTTCTTCAAGTAACTTTATTCTTGGAAGTACACCTTCTATATTCCAACCGGGATAACCATTTACTGCATCCATAATTTGAGAGAAGACCGAATCGGTATTGTTGCGTACTTGTTTTGTCCAACATGTTATAACGGGGATATCGATGCCGTTTTGTATAACATCCTGATATAGAGATTTAATGTAATTTACTTTCTGTGAGTCGGGCAATTCGAAGAAATCATATTCATTTTCAACTTGTAAGAGAATTACTGTTCCACCATTAGTAATTAAGTGTTTCCGAATTACAGGTAGAACTTCATTGAACCAATGTTTAGACCAGTAGATATCTTGATGTGATGCTGTTCTGAATCCAATTCTTTTCCCGGCAAGCCATCTAGGGAAACCACCTACATCCCATTCTGCACAAATATAGGGACCAGGACGGATTATAACATAAAAACCCATCTGCTGGCAATAATTGAGAAACTTAGTAAGCATAGTAAGATCAAGCTGACCTTTCTCTTGTTCGTGAAAATTCCATGGAACGTATGTATCAATAGTATTAAATCCCGCAGCTTTTATTTTCTGCAGTATATCTGCCCATTGACCGGGATCGCAGCGAAAGTAGTGAAAACTTCCGCTGTAGATAAAAGTTCCTTTACCATTTATATAAAAAGTATTATTATCATAACTAATGATTTGAGGATGACTGAATTTAGGCTTCAATTTCTTGTCGGAATCATTCTGAATTGACGCTGCTATAAAAAGAAGAGATATTATAATTAAATATTTCATACTCATTAATTTATTTTAATTTCGGTCTTAAATCATCTGTACTTTGTTTTGAATGGAAATCTATAGCTGGAGAACGATCCTTCTTCTCAAAAAGTTCTGTAACTGTTGCGAAATCAACTTTGTATTTCGGATTAAATTTATCTGACAACATATATTTTGTTAAACTATAAAGTAATTGTCTCGCTGCAGGTCGTTCATTTAAATTGCTTTGAAGATCAGCACTGCAAACCATTAATTTTCCTTTTCTAACCTGTGCTTCAAACAACACAGCTAAGCGGCGATTTAAAAACCATGTATCGATCGGCTGTATAAGCGGTTTGAATTCCGGCGGGAACAGTTCAAGATTCATCACCTGTTGATGATCAAGAATTTCCCACCATTGCAAATTGCTATGAAATTCAGTTGGAAAATCAGCAAAAGCCGGATGGTTGGGATCACACAAAATTCCTGTTGTATGTGGCGGTCGCATTTTGAACCACGAGGTATTCCAAAATACAGGTTGAAAATATTGAACTACATCTTTACCATTTTCAACTTTACCTGCTGCAAGTAAAAAAACTTTCCCTCCATTTTTTAATATAGATTCAGCTTTTTCATCAAGGTTATTACAAAAATAAATATCATCTTTGTTTAGGGTTGGAAGTTCGGCAGGATAAACCCAGAAATCCCAACTATTAATATGATTAGCAACAGAAACTTCCAAATTCAACTTTTCAGCTTTGGTAATTTTTGAAAGTGGTAAACTGACAGCGCCGAGTGGTATACAATTATCAATCGGAATATCCTGTTCTTTTAAAGAACCTTGCGCAATGATGCTTCCGTTTGCATCAGTTATCTTCCATTGCGTTGAGATATTTTTAAGCGGATGGTTATCAAAATGAAAAACCTCGAGTTCTGCATTAAATGTCTCATCATTTTTAAAAACAAATTTCGGTATTCGTGCTAACGGTACTGTTGGTCCAAAAAATTGTTTGAATTCCGGCGCATTGATATATCCTTTTTCATCCCAAAATGCATCAAGCACGCCAACGAGAGCTGTTCCCTGTCCGGAATAATCGTTGAGACTGAGTAACTGAACACCAGCCAATTTGTGCGTACGCAAAGCAGCCTCAATTTCTGATTTGTAGCACAAGACCTGCAATTTACCTGATGCCATTAAAAAGTCTTCAGCCTGATCTCCCATATGATGTTTCTCTAACTCTTCCTGAAACAATTCAAAATTCTTAGCCTTGTAAACACCAGTGTACTTTTTAATTTCTTTGAAATCGGGAAAAGCACAATGCTGTCCCATTTCATGCACTATGTATGGAACAGCGTATTGTTCAATTCTATCAGAATAGTCAAACATACTTTCGGGTTGTTCTTTCCATGGAAGCCCACGGGGTTCCGATCGAACAATAAATTGACTTTCCGGTACAAGAGGCCAGTTTCTACCAATTGAAGCGCTTGTATAAACTCTGCGGTTATCTTCTGCTTTCCAATGATTAACAAGTTTTCCCAGGTACTCCGCTTGATTTCGTCCTGCCGGTTCGTTCCCGTAAGCCATCATACAAAATGACGGATGGTTACCGTAGGCATCTAGAATACGATCGGTCTCATCATAAATATATTGATCTATAGGTTTACCGTCACCCTAAACTTGTGCCATGATTTGCCCAGCTCGGACCTTCAACATCTAAATAAAATCCTAATTTATCTGCAGCCTCAAATGCAGCTTCGGGAGGACACCACGAATGGAAGCGCATATGATTTAAACCATAATTTTTACAAATGGTGAATACCCTTTCCCACGAAGCGACATCTGTAGGCGGATAACCTGTTTTAGGAAAGACACAATTTTCAACAGTCCCTCTTAAAAATACCGGACGATTATTTATTTCAAAGCGAGTTCCTTTTATAGAAAATGAACGCATACCGAATTGGATTTCCCGTTCATCTTTATTTCCAGATTCATCAGATAGAACAGCGGTCATTTTGTAAAGTGCCGGATTAAATTCATCCCACAATTGAACGTTTTCACCCATTGGATAAATAATTTCAATATGTGATTTTCCTTTTGTTACATTTATTTCCTTAACAAGAGGTTCAACTGTTTGCATCTGTTTTTGAATTAAATGATTTTGCATTAAGCGTTATTTTTGCTGATACATCTTTTCCAATAATGTTATTAAGAATAATTTCTGCTTTAACAGATTTATCTTCAATATTTGTGAAAAGTTTGATGTCCTCAAAAGAAACTGGTGAGGTAGACTTAAGACAAATATCACCAACTATTCCATTCCAGTTCCCTTGCGTTTGATCTGTAATACTGTGTGAATCCGGTCCAACATTAATTTCTTTAATACGATTATCCACTCTGATAGAAATGGTATGACTGCCCGGTGTTAATACTTTTGATAAATCATAACGATGAGGTGTTGAAAGACTATTTTGCATTCCGATTTTAATACTATCCACCCACAATGTTGTCTCCCAGTGCGGGCGTTCCAAGAACAATTCAATTTTTCGTCCTTTCCATTGAGCAGGAATCTCAACCTCCCGCTGATACCATGCAACTCCAACATAATGTTTGTTTGGTGTCAGCCAGAATGGAAACTTCAGATTACCTTTTTGCCTGTACTTTGCCATGTCCTTACGGAAATACCATGAACTGTCATAAATACTACCTGTCCATTTTGTATTAAGTGTAACCTCGTCTCCTTTGTTATTATCTCTCATTGAACCGGGCAAATTCTATAACATCGTCCAATTTTGATTGATACCAGTTTTGTTCGATGCCGATATCTTCCGGATCAGTTTGAAATTGCCATTCTCCTTTTAAGGAGATTGTATTTTTGTTTATTGATTGTGAGCAGCTTACAAATAATAAAATAGATAATAATGAAAAAGCTGCTATTGATTTTAGAACTCTATTAAATTTCATATTCATACTTTTGTATGGATTCGCAAATAAAAAAATTTTCTGGTTGGATTTCCTATCTTCAATTTTTCATCAACATATCGTTGTGAAAAAATAAGGTCAGAATTAATATGGTTTACCTAAAACTATTTTATCCCCGGAATCGTCCACTTCAAACAGGCTGAACCGTCATAAATCGGTTGGTAATAAGAAAGCGGATCATTGAATTGATAAATTTACCCCTAGAAAATTTTCCTTATTTCATTAATGTAAGTTTTTTTGTCTCTGAAAAATTTCCTACTGAAAGCCTGTAGTAATAAATTCCGCTTGGCAGATCGCTCCCATCAAATTTAACTTCATAATTTCCAGCTTGTTTTTCTTCATTAACCAAGGTTGCTATTTCCCTGCCAAGTACATCATAAACTTTTAATTGTGTAAACATTATAGCAGAAGTTCCTGTATTCTGAATTGTATATCTAATTGTAGTTATCGGGTTAAACGGATTCGGATAATTTTGCTCAAGTGTTGCCGATAATGGTAAGTATGAAGACCCTTCCTCTTTTACATCTGTTTGCACTCCCTTGTATTCTACTCGTAAAATTAAATTGTTGATCCAATCACTGCTGACATAAAGATTGCCCACGCTGTCGCTTGCAAGTCCTACAGGTTTAGCCCATATATTACTTTGGTCGGGCGGGTTTGGCCAGAAGCCCGTCATAAAATCACCTACCGTAGCATTGCTGCCATCGGGATCGACAAACAAAGCCACAATTTTGTGCCCGGGATCGGGTCCCAGGAATCCAGCTCGATATGCTACAAAAGCTGCATCAATATATTGCGAAGGAAAATTACCGGATGGATAGAAGTAAATGTCCATCGGGGCACTGTGTGCATCAACTAATGCAACCGGACGTTCCATTGTTTGTACAAGTAGGCTGTCTTCATGAGTAATAGGCAGCACCTGGGGATGCCCACGAATCGCAAAATTTATATAAACCTGGTAACCGTAAGCTAAAGGCCAGCCGTAAAAACCACCGTCGCGAACGATACCGATCCATTCCGGCGGCAAAGAATCGACAGCTTCAGTATGACCGTTGTTGGTAGCCCACAACTCGCCGGTAATCGGATGTATGTCGAGACCGACAGCATTGCGCAAGCCGATAGCAAAGACCCTGCGCCCCGTACCGTCTGCATTGAATTGCAAAACGGCGGCCCGTTCTGGATCAGTTTCGCGGCAAACATCGCAGTGGGATCCTACCGACAGGTAGAAGAGTTCCTTCGCCTCATCCACAACGATAGTTCGGGTGATGTGCGGAGTATTGGCACTTGGAATATTATCGGCGAAAACTTCACGTTTTTCGTAAACCAGATCACCATCAGCATCAGTGAATTTGACTATCTGATGAGTGTCGGCTACATACATATCTCCCTTGTAAAAAACCAGGCTGTTAGCCCATCTGAGACTGTCGGCAGCAATTATAACAGTATCGGCAACACCGTCATTATCCCTGTCCGGCAGGGCAACAATCTGACTGGTGAAGTCGTTAGCATGAGGCTGAAATTCATCGGCGATGCCGGCTTTCATATTCGCAACGTGCAAAACCCCATCCTTGTTAAAAGCCATCATGCGAGGACCTCTCAAACCGGTGACGGCAAAAACTTTTACTGAAAAACCTGGCGGCAGATTCAATCTAAGACCCTCCGGTACCATAGTCCTGGAATTTTTCAGGCACGATAAGAGGAACGGATTCCAGGTTCAGATCGACCTTTGGGGTCATCTGTATTGTCCCCGGCGGGTAAGTATCTTCCTGGGCAAAAAGTAAGACGGGGAAGACCAGCAAAGCAATTGTTATAACGAATAATAAATACTTGTTTTCTTTCATTTTTTCTATTTCTTCTCAACCTAATGTTTTTTAGGTTTTAACCCGATCAATTTAACCGGTCCAATTAAACCGGATTCAAGTGGTTTCCAATTCTTTGCGGTAAATAAACCATTCTCATCCATATCTTTCCTATCGTGAGGCGCGAAGTTAACGTTATAGAATTTTTTATAATTAACTCCTCTTTTATCCATATCAATAATTCGATTTGCCATTAAGTTTGTTACCTGTACTTCAAGGTTATTTGTATCTTGAAGCTTCCCGTCATCAATTATTAGTTGAAATTCCGGACCAATTAGAGTTGCAAGTTTTTCACCGTTTAAATAAACATCTGCCGATTCACAAACTTTACCAAGATCCAGCATATAAGCTGCTACTTTAAAACCAGGTTTCTCAAATGTTGTTTTATAACTGGCTGTACCGGAAAACCATTCCAGTTCATTTGAATGTTCTGTCCAGGATTCTAACTTTTTAGTAGTATATGAATCTGGCAATGTTGGACCTCCTTTTACAAAATTAATTTTCCACTCACCATCCATATTCATTACATCATTTGTCTTTTCATAAAATTTATAATCTTCTACATTTTGCTCTGTCGGATACCATTGTAAAATCAGAGTTTCACCTATACCTAACTTTACATAAACCTCAGCATGATCTTTAGATAAATTTCTTATTTCAGCTTTTCCAATTTGTTTATTTGTTGGATTGAACCAAACTGCTTCTTTTCCGGTTGAACGAACTTGAATCCATTGATCAATATCTTTATCACTCCAATTACTAATAAAGTAACAAATACCTTCTTCACGATTAACCCTGTTAAACCAAAGTTCGTCTTTTGCCATCGACTCTGGTAAAACTTCAATATCATTCTAAAATTGTCTTTAAGTTATTTCCTTTAATTAATTTCCCCTCTCCGACTTGACTACTTTCATAATCACTTTTGGATGTTAAATTTTATTCCATTTTTAATTTTCTGATAAACTTCCTGTGTATGCCTTAAATCATTTAATCCGGGAACATCTTTGGGAAAATCATTTTGTAAAATAATTGTTGCACCTTCCTGTGCCAGGCTAATAATTTTTTGGATTGTCGGTAAAGGAATGTAAGCACAGTCGGGAATGATTATAGTTTTGTATTCAGAATTGTCAGAAAGAATTTTTTTATCTTCAACTTTTAATTGCTTGAATTTGTTTATCGGAAATGTAATCAAACGTATAATCGTTATTTAATAACATTTCACCAAGACCTTCGGTCAGTTCTTCGTTTTGTGTTCCAAAATGCTTAAGCATACTTTTGCCTCTTTGAGACCATGCATCGTAAATCGGGAAATAGAGTAGAATATCGTTGTCTGGTTTTGAACTCTGTAAAAACGATTGACAATTTGTTACATATGAATTAATAGTTTTAAGATCTTCCCACCAAGTATTTGTAGGTGCAAAATGAACCGATGCGTAGAACAGCCACCCCGGCCATTTTTCAGAAACAGGCGAATACGGTGTACCATGATAAACAAGATGATTAACACCATTTGCAAAATATCGGTCGAAACTCTTTTTAACGTCGGAAAGAGTTGAAAGAAAATGTTCATTCAACCATGTTGCTGCTTCAGCTGATATTATAGGTTTACCGGAAACATGTCCTGCAGAGGTTGCCATCTTCATTCGTAATGCGGATTCTCCTTCGGTTTCAGGTATATCACTTGCTGCATATAAATCAAGTATGTTTGCAGGTGACCCATGTGCCTGGTCACGAACAACAGCATTATATTTACGGGACCATTGTTTCCATACTTTAGTAAACTTGTCCAGAAGTAAATCTGATATAGTTTCTCTATAATCACAAAGAACTCTTTCATTCATATCTTCAGAATCATTTCCAAATAACGCGGGTAAATAATTTTTTAGATCATACCCCCTATACTTTTTAAATTCTTCAAAAAATAATGGCGTCCAATCTGCTTCTCCTTGTGAATCATCAACTTCATAAGAATCGTTAAAAAAGGCATTGATACCTTTTAATTGAAAATCTTTTGCATTTTCATCAAAAAATTCCAAATAATGTTTTACGGCATTTTCAGAAAAATGATCAATAACATTTCCTTCTCCACCTTTACTTGCACGTTCTACCATCTTACCATGCCATCCTTGAAATACAGCATAAAGCTTCCAAGCTCCATCTGGTGCAATCCAATCTAATGTTCCATCTTTACTTACTCTATTGGTAAGATCCACGTTTGTACCCTTTTCATTGTAAGCGATAAGCGTTTCAAGCGGTAATTTCTTTTTAAAACGCACCTGATCTAACGCAAGTTCCTGAAGATTAGTATTACTACTTATTGGAAATTTAACTTCCGAAATATCAACTTTGTGACCGACTGCTCTTACTAAAGGTTGTTGAATAAATTCAACTTTTTCATTTAATTTTTCACCGGACTTCAAAGTGTAAATTTTATAACTCACCTCTTTGCAAGCATCATCTGCAGAGACCCATTGACCTCCAAATGGCCAGCCGGAAGTATTATCCAAATCAATTCCTAAACCTAATTTTTGTCCCTGCTCTAAAGTATATTGAAACATATTCATCCATTCAGGAGAGAAGAAACTTATGTTTTGTTTTTCATATCCTTTAGTACCATAGATAGCTGTAACTTCAACTCCACCAAAACCAGCATTTTTAAGTTCTTCCAAATTTTCATTCAGATCTTTCTTTGTTACGGCACTTCCATGCCACCACCATCTTGTCCATGGATGTGTTATATTATTTACAGGAGGCCACTTGGCTTTATAATTACTTTGTTGCTTGGTTGAATAAGAAAAGGCAGATATCAAAGTTAAGAGTAAAGCAACAAGTAACCATTTTGTTTTTGAATACAAAAAGTATTTTTTTAGCATCTATATTCTTTCAAGATTAAACTTCAGTCTTTCTAATTTCAACGGCATAAATATCAGTGTGCCCTTCAAAATTAGCTCTGAATATAATCCATTTACCGTCCGGAGAAAAGTGCACATTAGGTTCTATCGCCGCATTGGTAAAAAACTTTTCTGCTTTCTTTACCTACTATTTCTCCACTAATTTTATCTTTGTTTGTGAGTTGATCTATTTTTTTAGTTGTTAAATCAATAGAAAAAAAATGGTTCTCATCGCTTACCTTTCGATAGAAAATCATCTTTCCATTGTTGTTACTATCTGACGGGACAAATGGATTATTATGAAAATAAAAACTTCTGTTTTCTCCTCCTCCCGGAATTAGATGAATAGTTTTATGCCCCGTATCTTTATCAATCCATGCACCAGGCATCGGTTTTAAAGAACCGGTTTCCAGTATTTTAATTTGATTAATACTGTTTCTCTGACAGGATGTAAAAACCAGCAGGACAAAAAACAAAAAAAAATAATTTCTTTATCATTTTTTATTTTTTAAGAATAATAAGAGGTGGGATTCGGTCTACCTTAATGGTAACAAGTATATTTGAATTTGACTATAAGAAGAAAGCGAAAAGGAGACGATGAAACAATTAAAAAACGAGTTTCTCCAAAGTAGTTTGAAGAAACTCGTTAAATTATTCTTAAGTCATGCTACTTTAGTAACATCATTTTCTTGGATGAAATAAAGTTCTTTCCACTTGCCCCTGCAGCATGTATACTGTAAATATAAATTCCACTGCTTAACTGGGAAGCATCGAACTTAAATGAATGAACTCCCGCTGCTAAACTCTTCGCTGTTTCTTCAAATACTTTTTGACCTAAGATGTTAAATACACTAAAAGTAACTTCTGATTGTTCAGGCAATCCAAATTCAATTTTTGTACTTGGATTGAAAGGATTTGGATAGTTGTTACGTAAGTAAAAATTATCCGGGACATTAGAGCTTTCGTATTGAACATCAACCATATCCGGTGTAACAATTGCAGATGCACTATCACCGGGAGTATAAACCCAGGTCGCATTTGTCATTGAATCCCGTAATGCAGCAATATATGTATCCCTGTTAGCCATGTAAGTGGCTTTGGCACTGGGATACCAGTTTAAGTCACCAAGCGGCAATCCATCTGTACCTGCTGTTTGCAGATATGAATTTGAATAGGTTAAATCAAATGCCGGCGGCCAGTTTAAAACCGGTTGAGCATTTTGATCATAATCTACAACTAATTGAATACGCCAATCCGGCCAATCTGTAGGACCAGTAATCCCCAAAGTACCAGCCCAATAATAAATATCCCAGGCTAACATACTATCAGTTTTACTAGGATTATTAGTAAACCCGGGATTAAATTGCCAATAGTTTTTACCAATTGTAAAGTTATTATCATTAGATATAGTTGTGTCAACACCTTTATCCCATAAAAAACAAGAAATTATTTTATCAGAATCATTCGCAATTTGAGGATTAATTGTATTGTTCCAATAATCCGGGAAAGCAGGATCCAGGTAAAATGCGTTGTTTCCTTCATATAGTGAAATAGAATCAAGCACACCTGCTATTTCATAATAAAAATCCCATGTTGTAAAAGGTGCTTCATAGTGGTTAGTCTTTATATTACGTCCTCTATAACTCCAATTATAATAAATATTATTTGCCTGTAAAGCCTCATACCAATGAAGTTCATGACCGTTTACCTGCGTATTTAGAATGGTATTATGTATCTCAGACATTTTTGAAGTAATAAAATTACCGCCATTACCAAACATTCTGCCTGAATTAATTGAGGTATTGTTTTCGAATATAAAATTTGTACAAGCAGCATCAATACGCGTTAAGATACCATTAAAGGGTGTACTAGCCTTTCGAACCGTATTTATAAAAAGACAGTTGGTATAACTAAGTGTATCAACTAATGCTTGATTTCTACTGGTAAAATTTAAAGCAGAGGAGAGAGCGCAATTATCGAAGATAACTTTATAACCGCCGGAATTAACTACAAATGCTCCAACAAGGTTACCATCGGGAAGATTTCCATCCATTATGACATTTTTTATCCTCGTACTTCCACCCGCCAAAATGTGAATCATATCTCTTCCTGTGCCACCAGCAGCAGCCGGGATTTGTAAGAATACCGGCGGAGCTGTCTGATCCTTAATCCAGGTAGCATCAGGACCTAATATTACCAGGTCAAAATCAACATTTAAAGTTCCGTCAAAGGCATAAAAATTACCGCTTTCAGCCATATACACTGTCTTCGCCGGATCATGCGATCCATCTGCCAGAGTGTCAGAAGCAATTTGTATGTTAACAAACTGGTTTGGATCAAGTGTTACCTGTGCCTGCACTGATGATGCAAGCATTAGGAAAAAAGCCGGTAGTAGTATTAACTTTCTCATTAAATACTCCTTTCAATGTGTTTAATTAGTTAATTATGAAAATAGATTTCTTAAATTACTTCTATATCATATATCACCTCCCACCAGTTCAGGTTTATATAAAAAATACATATTAAAACGAATAACGAACACCTAAATCTGCCGTTGTACCATAGTAAACCACATCAGATAATTTTCCTAAAACACTTACAACTTGACGATCCGGTCTGTTACCAATATTGTTTATATTCAAATACACTTGAAGACCTTCATGCCAGGGAAGTTTTTGGTATGCAGTAAAATCCCACCTGGAATAAGGTGCTGTATAAGAATCAAGCTCTTGATAAACATTATCTGCCTGTCTTAAAACATCGTTCGTATATTGAAATGATAACCTGGCAGAAAAACCGCCAATATCATAACCCAATGTTAAGTTCAAGACATCATTCGGTTGATTGACCAGTCTGCCGGTTCTGGTCGTATCTATATAGGTATATTTTTTAAATGGGCCGGTACCTGTTGCCACTTGTTTAGTATATGGATAACGCGTATCAGAATTGATATGTGTATAGTTAATATTAAAAACGAATCCACTTAGGAAAGAAGGCAGGTACCAAAAATGGGTTTGCCAGTCTAATTCAACACCTCTTACATAAGAGGTTTCATCTAAATTAATCCAGGTGTGAACTTCTGTATCTTGCGATGAGCTTAGTTTATATCTATTGTGAATCTTTGAAGCATCTCTGGTTAAAAAGACAAATGGAACAATTAAATTATCAATTTCTTTATAAAAGAATCCTGCTGTGAATAATCCAATATGATTTTCATATACTGAAGTATAAATATCGTAATTTTGAATTAATGCCGGCTTTAGATAAGGATTACCTAAGCGTAATATTGGATCACTATATACATCAGCAAACAAATAAGGAGAAACAGCCCGGTAATCCGGGTATATTATACTTTTAGTACTTGCTAATCGAATATCCAGCCAATCTGTCGGTTTAATACGCATTTGTATCTGCGGGAACCAGTTTTCTCCTTTGGTAGAATCCCAATGTGTTTCTACAGAGTTATAATAATGCTCACCCGGTGTAGTTAGTCTACCAAATTCAACTGTAGAATCTGCAGTATAATCGAAACCAAATTTTTCATATCTTATTCCCGGGAACAAACTAATATATTTACCTATATTCAATTCCGTCATAATATAGAAAGCATAGAAATTCCGTGTATAATGATAATCATATTGGGTTGACCCTAGAGGATCAGGAAGATAGTAGCCATATTGCTTAGCCAAATCTGCCAAATGATGCATTTTCCAAATTGAAACTTTGTTGTAGAAAGCACTACTACTAACTCCCTCTTTACCTGAAAGAAAACTGCCTATATCATAAGAAGGATCTGCAAATAAAGAAGCTAATAGGCCAACATCCGAAGGAGATATACCAAGGTCCGTCCAGGCAGAAGTCCTTAAAAGAGTATTAAAATCTAATGCAAGGCCTCCTCTGTCCGCATCAATTACCCATTGGGTTTCATCATTTTTTCTTGTATTGCGTACATACTTACCGCCAAGTTTCAGGTTACCTGAGAGATATTTAGCAAAGTTAAAAGGTACCTTAAAATTAAGTACAGCCGATTGCGCAGTTTCATCAACATCCCGTTTGAGAGTGGAGGCGTTATTTACAATTTTACTCTGACCCGATATATTCATATGATTTAGCAGTACACTTGGTGATACTTGATCCTCTTTACCTGCTATAACTGAATCCGGGGTCCATCCTTGTACGCCGCCTGACCTCGTTCTTAAATCTAGTGTTAGATCGCCGGGGTTGCGTTGAGTCGTAATTGAATTAGAAAGTGAAAAATCCATGTTAATGTTAAAAAATTCAAATTCACCCTGAAGGGCACTACTGATTATTGTATTACTAAATTCCCTGTCCGCTCCATAACCTCTCCATTCGTAAAGTGTAGTTAAATAATTTCGCTGCTCTATTTGATTTTCATCCAGGTTGCCAATAAAATTATTTAACATTAAATAACCACTTGGAAGTTGATAGTCCAATACCAGGCTGCCGCCGGCTCTCTTTCTATCAGTAACTTCATCATATATGTTAACTTCATTCAGCAGTGTTGGAATCAATCCATTTTTCGTAATAGATTCTACATTCGTTATATATGTAGCATTTAGTCTATCAGAGTTTCTATTGTATCTATCCAGATAACCTGAAAGTTGAACGCCTAACTTGTTGTCAAGAAAACGATTAGTGACCAGCCCCGCTAATCGGTAATTACCATAGGGCTTATTATTAGCTAATGATGCATATCCATCCTG
This sequence comes from uncultured Ignavibacteria bacterium, assembly GCA_963792755.1. Lineage (GTDB taxonomy): Bacteria > Bacteroidota > Ignavibacteria > Ignavibacteriales > Ignavibacteriaceae > RBG-16-34-14. The sequence goes on along the minus strand of CAWBXQ010000009.1, from coordinate 162,832 downwards.
CACCGAAAGATTACTATGAAATCCTTCTTTAGCTCTACCTATTCTAAGGTTAACAGTTCCGCCAACCGCATCAGCATCCATATCAGCGGTTAATGCTTTTGTAACTTCAATACCGGATAGTATATTCGGTGCTATCATGTTCAGATCCACACTACGGTCATCACGGTCAGTAGATTCCAGCCGTACGCCATTCACCATCATTACATTGTATTGTGGTGACATCCCACGGATAGTTACCTTTTGCCCTTCACCGCCGCTTCTTATTAAGGATATTCCAGGTAAACGTCCAACAGATTCTGCTGCGTTTGCATCCGGAATCTCCTGAATGCGGTCAGCCGATACAATATTTGAAATAGTATTTGAAGATAATTGCTGGTTGATAGCTTCAGTTTGTCCCATAGCCTGGGCAGTTATAGTTACTTCTCCGGTTTCTACTGCAACATATTCAAGCTCAGTATTAATTTCCAAAGTTTTCCCGGATGTTACGTTGATTGGTATCTCTTGTTCTTTATAACCTATATACTTAACTATCAAATTATAACTTCCCGGAGGAACCTGACGGATAGTATATTTTCCATCAACTGATGTGGCTGTACCCAGGCTTGTCCCATCCAATAGAATATTTGCTCCGGGCAATGGATCCCCGGTACCTTTGTCCAAAACCGTACCTATAATTCTGCCGGATTCTTGTGCCTGAGCCACATCAAATCCCAGAACAAACAAAAGTAAGAATGTCGATCTGCAAATTGTTTTTAACTTGTAAGAATAGTTGTAGACTGTGTGCATAATTTTAATTCCATTTTGGTTTAAGATTTATATATGACTTAATTAGAAACCTTACGAAAAGGTTTGAGTAAATAATTTAAATTTGTTTTTAAGAATTATTTATATCTCAACTAAAATTATACGAAAACGTTTGAGTAAACCTGATGGCAACTTATCATAATTCTAAAATAATGTCAAGTTTTTTAAAAAGTCGAAATAAGGAATAAGAAAAGGGGCATATTAATTACAAAATTTCTATCCTTTTAAGTAACCTTTTCAAAGATCCCAGTCATCAGTTCTAAAAGTAGATGCTGGAAGTCCCTCTTTATTAAATAAATTCGGTTCATCAGCATTGCCGAAAGCAAATCTAACAGCTACGGGATTTTTTACTTCCACAGATGAAACAAAAATAGTATTATTTTTTATTATAGCATTTGCCGAATGAAAGATTTTATCATTTCCTGCGATTGTAAAATATGTAAGCGCATCTCCTTTACAATAAAGTCCACTTCCTACATAATCAAAACTTATTCTGATTTTGTTGCCTTCAACTTTCATAGACTTATAAATTGGTCCGCTATAAACTATATTTTCTTTACCATAAATCTTAGCTAATGCCCAAAGTGATAATCTTTTACCTACATCCAATTTATCTTTTGGATGTATATCTTCCGGATTACCAATATCAAGAGTTACTACCATGCCGGTGTTTGGAATATCTAATGATCTTCTTTGAGCATCTCGTAAAGCTGCACCAACAAGTTTTTGTGAATAATTGTATGGGGCAAGCTGAACAAAATAAAATGGGAAATCTCCTTCTTTCCATTCATCGCGCCAGTCTTTGACCATCGTCTCAAATGAATTTCTATATAGTTGATGTTCGAAAACATTATTTTCTCCCTGGTACCAAATTACACCTCTTATACCATAGGGAATTAAAGGTGCTATCAATCCGTAAAAATTTGCACCGGGATCTCTATAATTTCTTGGAAGTTCACCAGGAGGTGTATTCTTTATTTTTTCCTTAAATATTTCTAAGTAATATCTTCCTTCGGGAGTGGTTTTTAATACCTCGGGATTTGTCCAGGCTTGTACCGTTGACCCACCCCAGCTAAAATGAAGTAACCCAATTGGAACGTGTAATTGATTGTATAATTCTCTGCCAAAATAATACGCAACGGCACTAAAAGTACTATCTACTTTTGGAGTACATTCGTCCCATTGACCATAAACATCCTTATTCGGTGACCTTGCATTATCTCTTGCTGCGTAAAATAATCTGATATCCGGGTAATTAGCATTCTGTATTTCTTCCTCTGCATTTTCAGTTTTATTCATCGCTAATTGCATATTCGACTGCCCGGAACAAACCCAGACTTCACCAATCATAACGTTTGTTAAAGTATCTTCATTAATAATTATTGAATAAGGACCCCCGGCAGAAGGTGTTGTTATCTTTACAAACCAATTTCCATTATAATCTGCTGAGGTTTGATAATTTGTATTACTCCAACTCGGTGTAATAGAAATATGTGTTCCCGGATCTGCCCAGCCCCAGATCGGCGCTTCAAATTTTTGTTGAAGAACCATATTGTCCGAAATAAATGAAGGCAACTGAATTTGAGAAAAAGCAAAGACACTAAATGTAAATATCAGAAGAGTGATCAGAACACACTTAATTTTCATTTTATTTCCTTAAAACTGTTATCTGTATCTTGTAATTAGTTATTCTTTTCGATGTGAAAAACTTCCAATAAATCTTTTGATACAGGACTTTTATCTTCATTAACTTCCATAAGCGGAGCCATGTAGTTCCACCATTTTTTGCATACATCTGTATTTGCAATTTCTTCCCAATTTTTCAGATCTTCAATTTCGGCATATCCAAATAAATCATATGTACCTTTATCTAAGAAAATGGAATAACTTGTTACTCCATGATTTATTAAGACTTCTTTTAATTCTAACCAAATTGGATTATGTCTTTTCTTGTATTCCTCAACATTTCCTTCAAATAATTTCATTTTAAATGCGATTCTCATTTCCTATCTACTTCCTAGCTATAGTTTACTTCAATAGCAGCATTTGCTTAACAATTGAATTCCCATTCATTTGGAACCTGTAAAAATATACACCGCTTGTAAGATTGCTTCCATCAAATTGTATTTCATAAGTTCCACTATTCTTCATCTCATTTACAAGTGTTTTTATTTTCCGCCCGATTGAATCATAAATAGTTATTTCAACGTTTCCGGAATTTGGAACCTCATAAATAATATTTGTAGTAGGATTAAAAGGATTCGGATAATTTTGTAATAATGATATTTTCTCCGGCATACCTCCTTCACTATTCCTAACATCAGTTGGGTAGCTAACTTCAAATGCACCAAGTTCGGGCGCCTCACCTAAGAATTCAAATCCAATATCTATTCCCGCATCAATTATATTACTTCCTTGCGCCGGTTTCATAAAATCAATATTGGGCAAACTGCCATCAGCTTTTCTCGGTGCAGTTAATTGAGATTCATCAAGACTAACAAAATCTTCATCAGTAATATTTATACCCAAATCAAAAGAGTTATGTGATAGTGTGTTTTGTGCAGTATCAATATATGCTGTATCGGAACCCCTTGCTTTATAACTTAAATTATTTTTTAAAACATGATTATAACCATTTTCCCATATACTACTATCTGCCTGAGGACTTTCACGATTAACCATATTATAATTAATATCATTTTGATAAGCCGAATTGTTGAACCAATCATTTCCATTTAGGTGATGATTGGAATCAAAACCGTTTGCTTTATTTCTAACTGCTATACAAAATTCAACTGTATGTCTGGGAACCGGATTTGGAATTTTATCAGCAGTGTCATAAGCAAATCCGCCAGCTTTAAATCCATTTCCGTCGCCTAATTCCTGGAAAGAAGTTGAATAGCCATTATCAAATGACCAGCAGCTATCAAAAATAACCGTTGCTCCTGACCTAATAATATCGAAACCATCATCACTATTAAACCATGAACGGCACCCTCTAAAAACATTACCTGCCCCGCTAGTGTTCGGATGACAGCCAAAGCCATCGGAATTACCGCCAAGATTATTTTCAGAAACATTGTCCCAGTTTCTATAAGAATCGCAATTTAAAAACAGATTATGACCTCCATTATAGTGTCTTAATCCTGTCCCCACATTATCATGCATACTAATTTGTTCAAATATATTATAATTTCCCTTGCTATAAATGCAGTAAGATTCTGTGTGCGTTGTGATAGTTACCTGCACACCTGTCATTTCCAATCCTTTAATATGAATATAACTACCTACTATATATATACCCACCACTCTTTGGTTTGCTGGTTTAACATTAGAGAAATCAAAAATTGGAGTTTCACCCGGATATGCCCAATACTTAATTGTGTGACCTTCTGTTCCGCTCTTATCTAAATAAGTTATGCAGGCAAAAAGATTTGATACCACTCTTGAAATTTGATCCTGACGAACTTTATATGTTCCACCTCGGATAAAAACAGTGTCGCCGGGACTTGCTAATTCCTGCGCTTTTTGAATTGATTCGAACGGTTGATCAATTGTTCCAGCATTTGTCGAATCATTTCCATCGGGAGCGACATAAATTTGTGAAAAAGTAGCAGTATTTAAAATTATGAAAATAACGATAGTATAAAATGTTGATCTTTTCATGGTTTTATTCATTCTTAAGAGAAGGATTTATTAACGATATGCTTTTGTCAAATTGAAAATTTGACTTTACAAAACTGAGCAGTTTTTATTACTTTTTCTTCAGGCAGATTTACTCATCATTTTTATTGGCTTATTTTCATCTATAATCCTTTGTACACCAGTACTTCGATATACAATTCTATGTTCAACTTCAATATTTATAGACTTGTTGCAATATTTATCATCCTTAAGACATTTAATTAAAAGGTTGACAGCTTCCTGCCCTATTTTATATGGATTTTGATTAACAGAGTAAAACGGAACCCCAAGCCTTGAAATTATATCGTTATCGCCGAATTCACATAAGAAAATATCTTCAGGAATTTTTAGTTTACTTTCAAGAATAGCATTACCAGCGCCAAAAGCTACAAGTCCACCTACACATACAATTGCGTCAATATCAATACCACTTTGTATAGCCTTGTATAAGGTATTATGAGCGCTCTCGAAAGTTCTTTCAGTTTCAAGTATAAGATTTTTCCTCACTCTGATTTTGTTTTCCTTAAGAGCCATCAAATATCCTTCAAATCTATCTTTTGCGACAGGTATTCCGGTATTTGGACCTATAAACATTATTTTTCTTCTTCCATTTTCGATCAGTTTATTAGTCAATTCAAAAGAAGCTTTTTTATCATTAATAGTAACAGAGTTAAAACTTGAATCTTTGAGCTTTCTATCCCAACAAATAATCCTAATTCCTTCAGAGTGAAGTTTCTTATATAAATCCAGATTGTTTGTTTCATCTACAGCATTAAGCAAAATACCATCAACATTGATATCACTCAAAAACTCCAGTTTTCTTTTTTCATTTTCGGCATTTTCATCATGAACCAATAAAATTGTTTCATACCCATTTTTTGTAGCTTCCTCGTAAATTCCTCGTGTTGCTTCCGAAAAAAAAGAAATTCTCAGATCTGGTATAATTACTCCAAGAATATTACTTCTTTTATTAATTAAAGATTTTGCTAAGAGATTGGGTCTATAACCTAATCTATCCGCAATTCTTTTGATCTTTTTTTGCATTTCAACTGATATATCAGATTGCTTACGTAAGCCTTTTGAAACAGTCGACGGGTCAACCCCAATTTCTTTCGCAATATCTTTGATGGTTATTTTCTTTTTCACTTTAGTCCGATAAACACTATCTATTTTTCAGCTTTATTTATCCAGCTTGGAGCCGATACAAACCAAATAATTGTACCTACAAACATAAACATTTTACTTGAATCTAATGATATACTTCCTGTAAAAACCAGGAATGATGGAATAATAGTTAAACCCAGGCTAATATATGAAATAAATTTTATTAACAGTTTCATGCTACAGCCTCCATTGATTTTCCAACCGTTTGTTGAACAATCTTGCTTGATATAATATATACTAGTGATGCAACGAACCATCCCGGTAGACCCAGGAAGAATACTTCAACTCCAAAATAAATATTGAAAAATAGTGCAGATAATAAAGTTAGTATCCAACTTAAAGCTGCAGAAGGATTAAATTTTCTATTAAAGAATTCTGCAAAGTTTGGTTTTAAATTTAATTTCGGAAGTATATAAATATCCATCATAATAACAGCTCCCATAGGCATTAATAGTAACCCGTACAACGCAACAAACTCTAAGAGTTTCATGACCAGAGCAGGAAACAAAGCAGCGGAAGTTGTTATGACACCTACTAAAGCTGTTACCTTCCATGTCTTCCATTTTGGTTTAATTGCCTGTAAAGCCAGACCTGCCCTGTAAATTGTGGGATTTGCCGTTGTCCATCCGGCAATAACAACACAAGCAGCTCCCGCCAGTCCTGCCGCTCGGTAAGCAACCGGACCAGGGGCAAACTGTGTACTATAAGAAGATTCAAGTAGAAATAATGAATATAAAATACCTGAAGCTACCCAGGCAATGTAATGTCCAAGATACATACCTGCTGCTGAAGAGAATCCATGATACCATTTTTTTGCGTATCGCAAAATAGAAAGGTCAGCCATTCCAATGTGCATAGCCATATTACAAAACCAGGCGAAAAAAAGAACATGCCAGAAAGTAAATTGACTTTGCCCTTTGAGCGGAATTCCTGTCCATATGGTATCATTTGCTTTAGTCCAAAAATCAGAAATTGAATGAACACCCAAATTCGGCAAGACTGCGACTGCAGCAGCAACAAACACCATAATCATCCAGGGGGCTGCAATGTTTGCGAACTTTGAAATCTGATTATATCCGAACATGGCCACAACTGTTGTTAAAATGCCAACAGCAACTACAACAACGATCCAGCCAAAAGTATTCGGCAGCCAATCGTTTAATGAAGGCATAGCCATATTGAATGGAATCCCGACTGCGGTAGCAGAAACAGCAATCATTGAACCGGCCAAAAAGCAGAACATGAGAGCATTAACCAGATTATAAACAACTGTTAATTTATAGCCACATATTTTTTCAAGTAGATAATAAAGCGTAATTCTTTTTTTTACGGCAATTGGACCAGTTAAAAATGCCCAACTAAAAACAGCTAAAATATTACCAAAGAAAAGTCCCAGCAACAAATTGCTGGCAGTGACGCCATGCGCTACGAACAAAGGTCCAATAACAAACTCAGTACCTGCAGTATGCTCACCTGCATACATCCCTATAAAACTTTTCCATCCCTTTAATTTACTTTCCGGTATTGGAGTTCTTTCGTATTCTTCAACGGAGTTCAGTTGTGATAATAATTTTTCTTTGAACATTTTAACTCCTTGGTTGCAACACTAAATTTAAAATTTAATTATTTCTTTCTTTTTCTATTTTATCCTGATACCCGCTTTGTACAAAAGCTTTAACCGGATCAAGTGGTAATTTTTTATTATTCCTTGCTTCATACACTATCGGTCTAACATCAGCAAGAATCAATGCATTGTTAAAAAACCTGTTTGCTAAAATTATGCTATCAGCTTTTTGAAATTCAATTAGTTTTTCCCTATCAACCAACATTGCTCTTGCCAATGATATTTGCAATGAATCAATCGAATGTATAATCGCTTGAATTCTATTCTCTCTGCTACTGCACTGGTCAATCATTAAGTCCCATTTGTTTGAACCAAAAATAGCATTACCCTTTACTAACTCATAAAATATTCTTGCAATTTCCGGATTTGGTTCCACGGAGTGATCATCATCTGCCGCATATCTTGTATTAAAATGAAATCCACCATGAATTTTATTATTAATCAATCTTGCTACAATCTGTTCTATGTTTTTTGAATGGAAATGGTGACCTAAATCTATCAGGACACCGGCTTTTGGTCCGTAATTTTGAGCCATCATTAATGCACTACCCCAATCATCCAGAACTGTACTGTAAGTTCCTGGTTCAAATGCTTTGTATTCAATTAAAACTCTTACTGATTCAGATACATTTTTCGAAACAATTTTTAATGACTCAATTGTGTTTGATGTAACTTTATCTAATTCTATTTGACCAGGATAATTAGAACCATCTGGAAGCCAGAGAGTTAAAAGTTTATTTGATAATTCCTCAGCTATTTTCCCGGAAAGAATTGTTTGTTTAATATATCTTTCTCTTACCTTTTCATCGTAAGAACTTAAACTTCCAGTGTGAGAACCTTTTAGAAAATAAGTTGGATTAATTGAGCCCAGCTTCAATCCCCTGGATTCAGCCGCTTTTTTAACTTCAACAGCAATGTCATAGGCTCCTTCCAAACCATCAGTTGAAAAATCCCATAGTGTATGTGTTGCGATTTGTTCAGATGCTCCGGTTAGTTGGTTAACTAACGCAGCATCATTTAATTTTTCAAAAATATTTGTTGCAAATCCAGGAGGTATATAGTTGCCAAATCTTCCTCCACCGAATTCACCAAAAATCCAACTTGGAACTTCAACCTGAAATTTTTCGACGGCTTCTATTGCTTTATAAACTTTTTCAGTTCCAAATTCATTTTTAAGATTTACTAATGATTCACTTAATTTTTGCGTATTCATTTTTCCTCATCTTCTCGTATAAAAAATTTATTGAAAAATAATACTTAAATACAGCTTCGCCACATGAGTTACATAGATTGTTTTTAAAATATAACGTTTTTACTCAAAGGTTTTCGAAAACCTTTGAGGAAGTTAAAATAAAAAAATATTTTTTGCAAGAACTACTATAGATGCATCCCCATTATTAGCTTCAGCCGACATTAGGCTACTAGCCTGTCCCCAATAAAAAAAGGGAGTTACAGCTCTTTTAATACTATAAATCCCTTAACGCTCCGCGAGCAGGACTCGAACCTGCAACCCTCCGGTTAACAGCCGGATGCTCCACCATTGAGCTATCGCGGAATTACATAAAAAATACCTTCAGAGAAGGCTTTCAAACATAAAGAGTATGTCAGCTTTTGTCAAGCAAACGGAACACTTTTAAATACAAATATCGTTTGATTTGGAAGAAAGGAACTATCAAACAACCCTGAAATGATAAAAGTAATTCGTAAGTAATCCGAGATCAATCAACGCAGCATTAGGTGTATTTAATTCTGTTTTTTCAAATGTACCTTTTGAAACCAGAAAAATTTTGCCATTTTTTGTCTTCTCTTTGAGCTCTTCTAGGTGATTTCTAACTTCCTCACTGCTTAAGTAATCTTTGGAAACAAACCTGGCATTCATCTGCAGATCATAATTTACTTTTTTAATTATTCCCCTTATATCGAAGTAATCTTTATCAGTGCTTTCAAAAGCATCAACATTTCGATAACCAAGTTTAGAGAAGAAATTTTTCCCTTTCTCCATCATTTCGGCAGCGGAAAAATTTTCTATTTTGATTGTTAATTCCCCCAAAGCATTTTCATATTTATTTTTGAATTCTTTATCCGGCATATCGAATACGTCAAGCCATTCTTGGTTAGCTATCATTTCCGCGATTGAATCGGCATTAACATATTCCATAACACATTTATTCAAAAACCCTTTTCTGTAAAGAAGATTATTTATCTTCTCCTCAATTGTTCCTTTCATAAGGTAGCTGTATATATTGAGATTTTCATTTAGCAGAACACTTCTTGACGGAGTAAAAACACTTTCGGTCTGCCATACTGTAGCAGGATTCCACCACTGATCAAAATTAATAACATAAGGAATTTCTGCTGAAGTTATTTTCATTCTGCCCGGCTTAACGCCGGCTATCATAGCTGTTATTGATTTACTGCTTATAAAATTTTTAATTGTACTTTCCACATCCTTTGTGGACATCCCCGGAGCGCACGATATGTAAGCTACACCACTTTTGCCTAATACTTCCTCAATTTTTTTTGTGCCGGCTTTGTCATACTGTGAAAAAACAACAACCTTCTTATTGTTCTTTGCGATTAATTTTATCTGCCTTGTAAGTAATTCTGTCTTTGGACTGTTTTCATTATTGGAAGAAAAGTTACACGTTTGTTTAAGCTGATGAAGAATTGTAAAAATGTTCGCATTAAACCTAAGTGGATTTCCCGATTCAAGCAGCCAACTGACTTTTTCTTTTGCCGAGACAAACGCATCTTTATATTCAGTTGACTGTTCTTCATCCATATCTAACCATTTATCCTGCCAAACGATATTGGGAATTTCCTTTACAACATCTTTCTTTGATCTTCCTAAATAACTCTTTATTGAAAGTTCATCCTTAAATATTGTATTCAAATTATCCTTAATCTCATCGCTTCGGATACTGCTTAGTGCAAGTATATACTTTGAGTTTATCAACTTTGGAAGTGTATCACTAACAGATTTTTTATTAAACAGAAGCTGCGCTTCATCTAATACTATACAATTAAAATGTTTTAGTTCCTTTGAACCGGCTGCATTTTCTTCAATATCAAAAAAGAAATTTTCATAAGTTGATATCAGAACTCCTGTGGCTGTTTGCCATTTCTTTTTTCTTTCTTGCAAATTACCGGTCAATTGAACAACTTTAAGCTCGGGAGCTCTTTCGTGAAGATGTCCAATCCAGCCGTCCATAAGACCTTCAATTTTTCCCGTGCTTCCAATTTGATCAGCCGGGCAAATAATTAAAGCAGATCCTGTTCTTCCGCTTTCAAATAAATTTTTAAGTACCGAAATAGCCTGAACAGTTTTTCCAAGTCCGAGCTCGTCAGATAAAAAAGCACGTTTGTGTTTTAAAAGGAATTCTGCACCTTCACGCTGATAATTGTAAAGAGACTCAAAAACATTCACATAATTATTGTCATCCTCTTCTTCTTTCTCTTCCTCCTTCTTTTCTTCTTTCTTTTCTTCTTCAATTTTATTTTCTTCCTGCTTTTCATCTACTTTTGTGGGTATCGATTCTTCCGGAATTATATCCACATTGGGAATCACTTCCATCTCAACCTGGATTTCTTCAATCAATGGAGTTTCTTCAATATGATTTACTTCCGCTATTGTTTCAGCAACAGTATCTTCTACAAGATTTGTTTCAGATAAATTTATCGAAATTACTTCCTCCTTCATTCTCAGGATATCAATATCTGATTCCAGTACTTCGGGGTATTTAAAAATTTTTGAGAAGTTCCCTATTGGTTTGTCTTGTTTAACATTTATGTTTTTAAGAAAATAAATTTTCGTCTGCTTTATTTTGCTAAGGTTAAGGATTTTATCTTTATAAATTTTAGGTGGGACAGAAATTGCAGCAAGCTCAATATTCATAACATTGTCTGCATTCTTTTCAATTGAGAAAGTTTCAGGTTTAAGAAGATCAATCTGAATTATCTCGGGTTTTAATTCCCAGGGCTGTTCCCTAATTACTGAATCAGGAATTATACAATCTACACTTTTAATGATTACAGATTTATTACGGAATTTTATTTCAGGAGGTTTTTGTTTGTATTTGACTTCATAATCAGCAAGTTTAAATTTCTTTACATTTGGGGAACCTAATCCGAAAAAGACCAAGTTAGTTTTGGTTTTTCGCGAAGAAAAATCTTTTAGTTCCGGAAGAACCGTTGCATCATCGAGAACAATTTTTTTTCTTCGTGAGAAGGTTTTTCAAGCCATTGATTTTGATTATCAGTATTTATGATGCACTTGTAGTAAACTGTTCAATTTTTTCTTCATGCAAAGAAGGTTCTTTAAGCCATTTCCTCCATTCAAAATCCTCAATGGTCTGAATATCCGAAACAGATTTCGCAAACCTCTTTCTAATTTGCTTATACATTCAACTTGTCCGGTTTGGAGAGAAACTATTCGCTTGTCTTCTGGAGATGAACTTGTTCACAGGCTTCTTTAAGCCTGTCAAATGGTTCTATAAGATTTCTATGCTCGGCTATTGGACCTAATTTTGTTTTTATTTCCGCTAACTCAGATTCAAATTTCTTTGAAGTTTCAACAAATAATTTTGGGTGTCCATTTGTAGAAACAAGTTCCTGAACTGATTTTCCGTTTTTCTGTCCATCGTCTTCATTCATTACTCTTATAACTCTGATCCCCTGTTTATCATTTACACCCATGAACAAAGAATCTCTTACAAGGATAAGATCAATTTCTTCATTAATAGCATTTAACAAAGGAACCGAGACAAGTTCGGTTAAAATGTGTTCTAAAAGAACATCGCCATAAAGTGTCTTTTGAAAATTTGTTGGCTTAATTGGTGCCGTTACTCTAAACTCTAAAGGTTTTGTTTCAGCATCAGTTACCAGTATCGCTCCCATTATTCCTGCATCGTTTTCCAGATTATACGTTTCCAGAAAAGCAATTTTTCGAAGCTCCATTCTGCCTCCTCTTTAGCAATCTTTTATAATATATTCTTAACCTGACTGTCTCTTACTTTTAGCTAATGGGACAGCACGCCAAATACCTTCATTTTCAGTGCCATTTCTAAACTTTGTATATGTTCCAAATTCTAAACGCAACAATTCCTTTTTTTATAAATATTACATAATTACATACTTTTTATTCAAGATTACATGGCTAGATTACATTGCTAGTTAGGGAAATAGCATGTTATGCATCTACAGGAATTTAAATACACAAAGCCCGGTCAAGCCGGGCATAATTCATAAAAAGCAATTTGAAATTTAGCTTTTTGTAAGAGATTCAGGCAGCCTTCTTGCGACAGAAACAAAGAACCCGAAAACCATTATCACAATTCCTATCCAAACAAAACTTATAAAGGGTTTAATACTTGCCGTAACTGTAAGAACTTCTTTGGGTTGTGAGGGCGAAGTATTGTTTCCCGAAATTTTTGATATTATAAAATCTGCTTGCTGAGTTCCCGGATCAATTTTTTTCAATTCGATTTTAATATTTGCAGCTTCAATCTGATCAGGAACATATTTAAAATCTCTTCCTTCCCTTTTAATCAGAGGTTCTGCGTTATAAGATTTTCCATCTTTAGTAACAATTAATTTTGTTCCCATTTTAAAATCGCCGCCGCCCATCATCACACTCATATCAGGTTTATCAAAATCTTTGTACTCAATTTTAACTCCATCAACTACTTTTGAATCACCAAGACCAAGACTTACAGTTTCACCCTGAACTTTGGATTGTGATTGGTCTTCGTATCCTAAAGGGGAAACATAAATATCTTTTGTTAGTGTATTAAGAATTGCAGGCTCTCTCATCAAGCCGTTGTTGAATTCACTTATATACATTATTGGAGTAACAGAATAAATTTTACCTCCTTTTTTAATATCGATGTTAAAAGCATATTTAGTATTATTATCGATTGGATGGTAACCAGTAAAAACTAATTGATAACCAAAGGCTTCCTGTGGCTGATCTTTTATAAGATCAATATCTTTCTGTGAACTGTATGCTGTTGAACCAATTACACCAAGAATAAATAATGCAATTCCTATATGTGCAACATAAGCACCGAGCATTTTCATATTGCCGCGAATAATTTTAATTGCAATTTCAACATTAACAAATAAAGCGAATGAAGCTGAGAAAGCAACCAGTATCATCATTATTCTGGTTACTCCGCCGAACAAAACAATAAAGGTTGTAAGGATTATTGCCGATGAAACTGGGAAGATCGATTTCTTAAACAAATCCTCTTTCTTTGTACTTTTCCATTTAAGAAGAATGCTTAAACCATTTAACAACCCGATAATTATAACAAGAGGAATATGCATTTGATTATAAAAGAGTGCATCAACAGAATGCCCAAATAGTGGTGCTGATGTTCCGACAAGAACTATAAGAGCAGAAGCACTTAAAACAATTGAAGCAGTAAACAACGCGAGATCGCGTGAAAGCAATCCTTCATCAGCAGGAGTTTCTTCGCCTAAAGTTTTCCATCTGTAAATCAACATTCCGAAACCGAGAACAATAAAAGTTCCGATAAAAATTATCAGGAAGAGATAAACAATCATTCCGGGATCAACAAAAGAATGAACAGATGCATCACCAAGTACACCGCTTCTTGTTAAGAATGTACTGTAAAGAACAAGAATGTAAGTCATCAAACAAAGAATAAGATTTGTCTTTGCATATCTTCCTGTGCCGCCTTTTTTCTGGCTTCTTCTTTGAACAAGTAAAGTATGAACTGATGCAACACCAACAAGCCATGGAATTAAACTTGAATTTTCAACAGGATCCCATGCCCAGTAACCGCCCCAGCCAAGCATTTCATAAGCCCAATAACCGCCGAGCATAATACCGAGACCAAGAATTCCGGCACCGGCGAGAACCCATGGAAACGCCTGTCTTACCCAATCCTTGTAATCATTTTTAAGCATTGCTGCAATTGCAAATGAAAAAGGAACGGTTGACATTGAAAAACCTGTAAATAGAATTGGCGGGTGTATCTGCATCCAGAAATTTAGCAGTTGAGGATTTAATCCTTTACCATCAACTATAAGCTGATGAACTGAAAGTCCTGCAGAAGTAAGAGCAGTATAAAGTTCACTGCTCATCTTTACAAAACTTTGTCCCGATGAACCGTCTGTAAAAATAAAATTCTGAAGCAAAGGCATCGCAAGTATAGACTGGTTAATTGTCTTTACATTTAAGAAAGCTGGTTCCTGCCAGATATACATAAACGGATTTTTAAATAAAGGCGAAACCATTATTAACAGAAAAGTAGTCGCAAGTGTGAATACAGCCATTGTTCTTTGTTCGAGATCGCCTCTCTTTGAAGTATAAGACTGAAGTATAATTCCAACTATTGAAGTAAGAAGCAGCCAAAGCATAAAGCTTCCTTCCTGACCTCCCCAGAAAGAAGCGATAAGAAATCCTGTCTTTAAAGAATTCTGACTGTAATCGTAAACATATTTGTATTCGTAAGAGTGAGTTAATATTGCATGCCATAATAAAGTTGCAGCAACAATAACAAGCATTGCCATTACATGGTAACCAATCCGTCCATAGTTTAATGTATTTTTATATCCTTTATAAGTAAGGAAATACATCACCATAGTAAAAATGCTGCAAGCCAAAGCCAACGTTAAAACTATACTACCGATCATTTACGCCTCGATTTCCATTTTGTCATTTACATTTTCAATTATGTTCCCGAAGATTTCATCTTCTCCTGGTCGTACTGCTGTTGATACTTACTCGGGCATTTAGTTAAAATATCTTTTGCATGAAAATATCCATTACGGTATTCTCCTGTTACAACAACACTAACTGCTGATTCAAAATTATTTGGTATTGTTCCATCGTATAAAACTTTCATCTCAACACCTTTTGCATCTGCAAGGTAAAAGCTGAATGTTTTATTTTGTTTATTTATCTCATAATTTTTTTCTTTAACCCATTGCCCGGTTGCTCTGACTATTTTCTCTTCTTGTTTTACTTTGGCAAAGTCATCTTCATATTTAATGTTGCTTTGAGTTAAAAGATATACCAGCATACCGAGAAATACTACAATAATAAATCCGCCGAAAATATATTTGTTCTTCATCATTTATCTCCTATTTCTTTTTCAATATTTTTAATTCTTTTGTCAAGGTTCCACAGATAAAGAAAAACTCCGACCCAGACAATTAAAACTATAATCATTACAATGTAGATTGCATTGTTCTGTAAAAAATCCAATTTAACCTCGTATTAGTTGTTTGTTCAGTTTATCCCTGTATATAATTGATTTGTAACCAAGTCTCCACATCCAGAAAAAAAGTATGGTAAATCCAATCAGTGATAAAAAGAAAATCAATTCCATGTTTGCATTCATTTTAAAATCGACAATTGGTCCCGAGTTTGTATCATCTGCGGAACCCGGATGAAGACCTGTCATAATCCTTGGCATTATAAAAATAAAAAACGGAACTGTAACAAAAGCTATAATTGCATAAACAGAAGAAAGCGTCGCGCGCTTTTCTTCCGACTCAATTGATGATCTCAATGCAAACCAGGCTCCGTAAATTAATAGCAGTGCAAAAATACTTGTCTGTCTCGGATCCCAGCTCCAGAATTCGCCCCAGGCAAATTTAGCCCAGACTGCACCAGTTACTGTTGCAAGAATACAAAAGATAATTCCTAATTGAGCCGCTGCATAAGATTTTGCATCGTCATCAAGATTTTTCTTTCTTAAATATTTGAAGCTATAAATCGCAGTCATAAAAAAAGCTACAACAGTAAGCCATGCAGTTGGAACATGGAAGAAAATTATTTTTGCATTTTCTTCAAGTCCTTTTATGTAAGGAAACTGATACCATTCTTGCGGATTCTTAACTATGGGAAATGCTATTCCAGCTATTGAGACGAAGCAAAGAAGCAGAAATAAAAATATTTTCCAGGTTGTTTTCATACTAATGAATTAAGTTCTTAAAATTCCTATTCTTTCCAGATAAAATCAAAAAGCATATAAGACACTGTAAATATAATAACATCATAACACACAACAATTGCTAGTTCAAATTTAGCAGTTTCAAAGCTTGTGCCATCCATTGCAAATAAAGTTAACTGTACGGAAGTTAATATTAAAGGCAATAAGATCGGAAAAGATAAAACAGGATAAAGCGTTCCTTTTGCTCCTGCTTTTGAAATAATGGCTGCAATTATTGTCGATGCAAAGGCTAAGCCAATATTACTAATTATAAATGAGACTAAAAAAAGCGTAAAGTTCTTAAGAACAAAAGTGTCAAAAAGAAGAGAATAAAGAATTGCAATTACTGTGTTCATTGCAAAAACCAAAATGAGATTGAAGAGAAGTTTACCTGAAAATACTGTTGACGGTGCGGCAATTAATTGAAGTGTGAGCGATGTTCCTCTTTCTTCTTCACTGACAAATACTCTTGATAATCCAGACATAGATGTGAAAAAGATAATAACCCAAAATAAACCACCTGTTAAACGCTGACTTATTCTTTCATTCCCGATTGAAAAAAGAATTATACTTAAAGTAACTATTATGAACATCGCCAAAGCGTTAATTGCGTAGCGCGTCCTCAGTTCTGAACTTATATCTTTTTTAAATAATGCGAATGATTTCATTCTTGTTACGTCAAACGGCAAAAGTAAAATGTGAAACGAATCGTTTGCCTTCTGCCGCTTACCTTTTCACTTTTTAAAGTTATTTAAACCAATTGTCTCGCTACACAACTTCAAATCCGTTTTCTCATTCGAAGCTATAATCACAATGTTTTTGTTTCCTTCTTCTTTAATAAGTTCGTAAACAACTTCTTTTCCTTCATCATCAAGATTAGAAGTTGGTTCATCCAAAATTATTAATTGCGGAGAATGCATTAAAGCAAAAATAAATTTCAATCTCTGCTTCATTCCAGATGAATACGTTTTTACTAGATCATCTTTCCTATTAAAGAGAAGAAATTTGTTTAAAAGATTGTCGACTTTTTCTTTATCAAAAGGAATTCCTCTTATCTCGGAAAAATAATTTAGATTTTCGTAAGCAGTGAATTCATCATACAAAACGAAGATAAGGGGAAACAAGACCTATATGATTATGAAGCTGTTCAGGTTTTATTTCTGTTCCATTAAGATTATGGACAAGCTTACCTGATGAAGGAGAAATTATATTTGCAATAATTTTTACAAGAGTAGATTTGCCGGAACCGTTAGGACCTGATATTCCAAAAATAGTTGATGAATTTAATTTAAAACTAATATTACTGAAGATTAATCTTCTGCCAAAAGTTTTGTTTACTAATTCTGCTGTAAGAGAATATTCACTCATCAAAAATTACCAGTTTACCAATAGAAGTTTTATTCCCAATTTTAACAGCATAAATGTAAACACCAGATGCAAGTTTTTATTTCCAATTTCCCAAGTTAATGTATTTCCAATAAATGGTAGTGTTTTAGAATATACCAATTCCATTGCAGGAGTATAAACATTTAAATCAGCTTTAGTTTCTCCTTTATGGTCAGCTACTTATAATTATTTGCCTTTATTAATACCGTAATGGAAAGGATTGGGATATGCATATATTTCTTCACCTGCTTTCACAGGAGTTTGTGTGCAGTCCCACTCTGTCTTAATTACCTGGTTATTAAGAATTTCCGAAACAGACCAGAGATTCGGCTGATCAACATTGAACTTTGCAAAATAATTATCTGTCAGCATTACACTTCCATCAGTTGAATCGGGCGCAAGAGTATAATCAAAATTAAAATTTTTGCTGGAGGAACTATCATTTGCAGAAGCATAATCGGAGTTTGTAATTATAGCTACTAATGTATCATTCGGACTTACCGAAGAATTGATAATCGCTAAAAAATTATTTGAAGCAGCTTTTATGTTAGTAAGCGAAATTGTGCTGTTGGGAATATAAGAAGTTGTTGTTAACTTTATAAGAGGATAGTTTGCTGCTTCTTTAAAATATTTTCCGGGCACAGTTCGGTAACCTGTAAAAAATGTCCATATACCAAATTCATTTAATGATGCGCTTAAGAGATGAACTCTGTTAAGTAAACTTGATTGAATTGCAGTTAACGCTCTAACATTAGGAAAAAGTTCCCACTGCTTTTTTATAATATCATATCCAAATTTATCTTTAAGAAAAATATTCCAGACTGCAAGATCATATCCGTCATTAGTTCCTGCTCTGAATGAATTGAATACTCTGTTAGGATTATTAAAATAGCTTTCTATGTTAGAATTATGGCTTTTCATGTAAGCATAGTAATCATTCACAGTACTGTAAACGAATTCCTCCATTGAGGTTGAAGTCATTTCATAAAAGAAACCATCAACATCATATTTATCTCCCGTGTAATTTCCAACCTGTATAGTGTGATGAAATTCGTGGGCCACAGTTACCCGCATTGCATCAAGCCCATGTGTTGCAAAGCCCGATCCTTGAAAATTATAATGAATTTCTATGTACGAAGTATATTTTTGATTACCCAAGGATCTTTCGGGTGTCGTACCTCCATAAGCCGATAGTGAAGTTATATAAATATCAAGTTTGTTATCCCCACCATCGCTGCCATCGCCAGGTGGAGGCGGGTATCCCAAATAATTAACTTCAAAATTATAAGCAGAATCTGCAGCTATACCAACCTGCATCGCATTTTCGTCTGCATTTAGTGAAGTATCATAATTCGGGATATCACTTCCTGTAGTATCATAGTGTATTCTAAAAAAACCTGAGGGGCTAACTAAACTTTTTTGTTTGGTGGGACGATCCAGTAAAGTTTTTAATAATTGTCTTTGCTCTCCTGTGTACCTGTCAAGGTTTTTTACAACTTCACTAGCAATTCCAAAAGCACATTTTATATGTTCGGGACTTTCAGTTGAAATATTATCTTCTTTGTAATTATAACGTTCTACAAATGCATTGTAGAGCGAATCAAGCTGCTTTTTATTATTTATCTGTGAATATGCTGGGACAAGAAAAGTTAAAAATAAAAGTATCTTAATTATCTTCATCCCTTTATCCTTTTAATCGTAACACAGTTTTTTTCCGGATCGGAGTAAACTATATGATAATTTTTTGAAGTCATATTCTTTATAAAGAAACTTCCAATGGAAGTTTGATCAGCAAGTTGCGTAAATGTTAAATCTTTTCCTTTATTAATAAATTCCAATCTGTCCACTTCACTTTTGTCAGGAAGATAAATACAAAGTTTTTTAAGTCCGTTAAATCTTGTTTCGCCAAAAAATAAATTATTTTTTGAAGTTATCCTAAAATCGGGGAGACTTTGATCACCTTTAATTATAGATGAAAAATTGTCGTATGCTACAACAGAATAATTATTTTCAGGCGAAGTTAAAAAGCCGATCAAAACATTTTTATCTATATTAAGAAAATTGCCTGCATAACTATAAATCTTAAGACTATCAGTTAGAGGAAAAGAAATAATATCGTTTGCTTTTTCAGGCAAATTAAGTGGTCGCATTTCTTTTAGTAAAACATTTTGTTCGGTCTTCTGCCAATAATACACGACAAGCTCATCACCAATTCCTAAAGCAGCATCATAAAATTTTCCTGTATCAATTAATTGTTCCGAAAAACTGAACTTAAAATCTTTATAATTAAAAGCACCGACAAATAATGAGTTGTTGTTTATGTAAGTGAAATAGATGATGTACTCATTGTCATTTATTCTTTTTAGTTTCAAATCCTCTATTGGTCCCGGGGAATACAACGCAGTTTCTTCAATTTTGTTATTGTCAAAATCTGCTTTAATTATTTCTATCAGTTTTTTATCGATTGAATAACAAGTATAATTTTTAAAACCCGAGTTTAGATTTTCGGAGATTATTTTAGTATGATTCTCATGCAATTGATATGAAAAGAAATTAGCGGGAATTCCGCCGCTGTTTCTTAGAACAAACTTTATTTTTTTGTCATACTCATCTATGAAACAAAAATCCGTTATACCATTATTATCAGTATCAAAAAATGAAATTGCACCCGGCTTTGCCCCTAAAGAAATATCAACATCTTCAGTAAAGGAAGAAAGATTTGTTATTGTATGAATATTTCCATCTAAGCTTAAAGCTGCAATTCCATCTACGAACCTGCTGTAATAAGGAGATATATCCGTCAACTCTTTTTGTTGCAGATAAATTATTTCAGGATAAAATTCGAAATCATTTTTTGCAAAAAGAACTGAGACAAGTGAATGCTCTAAATTTAAATATGCGAGATCTATTCTTCCATCTTTATTAAAATCTCCAATTATATATTTATCAGGTTTGTACAATGTTTCAATCTTAGTTGTATTTTCATAAGAAGATCTGAAATCTCCATACCATATATAAAATGATTTCCCGGATGTAAAAATCAGGTCCTGATAAGAATCGAGATTTATATCAAAGGATTTAAGGCTTGTAATTTTTTCGGGAAAAGGAACAGAACGAACTTTCCTGAATTCTCCGTTACTATCATTATAAAAAAGTTCAAACTGCCGTTTGACAACATTATAAGCTGCAATATCGGGGAAATGATCATTACTAAGATCACATAAAACCGAATGTGAAAAAGATGTCCCCTCAACAATTTTCTTTTCAATTAATTTTTTATCATCCTGGTAAATTATTGAAAGCCCATTGAACGAACTTCCGGAAACTAATATTTCATTTTTCCCTTTTCCATCAACATTACCAACACTTAAATAATCAGGATAAGAATCAAAACTGATTGAGCTTGTCAGGTTAGGTTTACCGTTTGGTTTTATTTCATAAATACCAGCTTTTAATTTTTTACGGTTGGAAAAGAAATAACCGGGACCTCTTCTGCTTTGCAATGGTTGAATAGAAGCTATCTCAACAGGAATGCGGAATATTTTTTTTTCTTTCAGGACTCCATGCTCTTCTCCCTTAATTACTTCAACTTCTTTTTTTTCGGAATTGTATAAAATAAAATCGGAATAGAAATCATTATTAAAATTTATCATCATGAAATTTGTAAAACCGGAATCTGCTTTGTAACAATTGTATTTGCAAAAGCCATTGATAGGTATCTGGGAAAATACGCATTGTGAAAAAAGAAAAAAGACAAGTAGCGGCTTAACCCCGTTTAATTCGTTCTTTAAGCCTTGCATCTCTTCTCTGAAGAGCTTCTTCATACCTTCGTTTTTCGTCATCTGATTCCGGCACAACAGGAATTGCTTTAACGGGCTTACCATCGTTATCAATTGCAACAAAAGTAAGGTAAGCTGTATTCGTGTGTACTTTTGTTCCTTCTTTAAAATTTTCTGCATAAACTTTTACCCCAATCTCCATCGAAGTTGTAAACACCCTGTTAACAGAAGCCGATAATGTAACAGCGTTTCCAACTATTATAGGATGATGAAAATCTATTCTGTCAACAGAAGCGGTTACACAAATTCTCTGATTATGTTTTGATGCACAAAGAGCCGCACAGATATCTATCCAGTGCATAAGCTGACCACCGAGCAATATGCCAAGCTGATTTGCATAGTGCGGTAAAACCAACTCTGTCATAGTAATTAATGATTCACCTACTTTTTTAGATTGAACCATTACTTTAATGCAGACAATTTATTTTCGAGAGTGGATTTTAATTCCAGGATTTCATCTTTGTTAGAATCGTCAGGATATCTCTGAATGAATTTAGATATTTCGGAAAGTGCTTCCGAATTCTTATCCTGTTTTATCAGTAATTTTATTTTTTCATACAAAGCTGTTGGGGCATACTTTGTATCATGATACGTTTCTATAACCTGATCATAATAATCCTGAGCAGCTGTATAATATTCAAGCTTTACATATATTCTTGAAATTACTAAATCTTTATAGGCAAGTTTATTGTTAAGCTCGTTTATCTTTTTTTCCGCATCAGGTACTTTTTCATTCGAAGGGAAAAAATCAATAAATGCCTGGAATTCTTCAATTGCTTTCTTAGTATATTTTTGATCAAGAGAGTAATTGGGAGACAACTGGTAATAACATTCGGCTAACATATACTGAGCCTTAGGCACAAATTCACTTGCAGGCATGTTCTTAACAAGCTTGCTGAACTCGTAAGCTGCAAGAAGATACTCACCTCTTTGAAACCTTGTTTGACCAAGATAAAATTGTGCATCATCTACTATTGCATTGCCGGGATATTGAAGAACTATCGCCTGGAATTCATTGAGAGCATCTTCGTAATCTTCATCATTATAAATTTTCATTGCATAAGCCAGTCTCTCATCCGGCGTAAAATTAATTGTATCTACCGAAGATGAGCAGCCCCAGAAGATTCCTGCAAACATTATAACTAATATAAAATACTTCATAACTCACTATAAATAATAAGATTTTAGTTTGTAATAATAACTATTTTCCTTTAGGCTTCAAAGGTATTTACGGCTACTTGCTTCGTACTGTAAAGAATAAAATAACAGCTACTGCCGCTGCCCCAACTGCAACTATTGGTTCAAACAAGCTTGATAAGAAAGGTTCCGGAGGGATTTCCCCTTTTGTAAAAGGATAATCATCATTCTCAACATTCTGAATATCATTATACTTTAAAGTGTCATTATATGAATAGCTGAAATCCTTAAAAAAGGTGCTGTCACCTTCTGCTGTATAATTTCCTTTTAAAGATAAGTTACGCGGCAAATAATAACTGCCAAAGAAACCGTCCCTGTAAATCTCACCATAAGTTACATCAGTTTTATTAATTATATAATTAACACTTGAAGTCTCATTATCCTTTTCATTCGAAATTTTTTTACCGAAAGAAATTATTTTTGCAATTACTTTGTTGGTAAAAACAGAATAATCTTTCCCAAGATTCAAATCCAGTTTGATTGATTCTTCAGACTGCGGAACTTTAGAAATAAAATCCGTTACCGAAGAATCAATCATTGAATAAAATATATCAAGATTAGTATCCGGCTGTTGTGCAGATAAATCAACCGTTAAAAAAAATATTACAACAGCTAAGAATATTAATCTTTTAAAGATCTCAGGCATATATACCGCGTATCTTAAGAGTTTTTGCGACCTTGTCAATAGCAAGTATGTAAGCTCCTATTCTTAAAGACACATCATATTTTTCCGCAGTTTTATAAACGTTAACAAAAGCTTCGTGCATCATTCTTTCGAGACGGGTATTAACTCTGTTCAGAGTCCAGAAAAATCCCATCCTGTCCTGAACCCATTCAAAATAAGATACTGTAACTCCGCCCGCATTCGCGAGTATATCAGGAATAACTAAAATTCCTTTCTCCTGTAATATCGGATCTGCTTTTGCTGTAGTTGGACCATTAGCTCCTTCCGATATAATTTTACATTTCAGTTTTTTAGCATTCTTCATAGTGATCTGATCTTCTTTAGCAGCCGGAACTAACAAGTCACATTCAATTTCGAGTAATTCTTCATTAGTGATAGCTTCAGCATTTGGAAATTTTGACAGCGTTTTATTTTTCTCGACATATTTTATCACCTCAGGCAGGTCAAATCCTTTTGAATTATATATCGCTCCGTTCACATCACTTAATCCATTTATCTTAACACCTTTTTCAGAAAGTAAAAGCGCTGCAACCGAACCAACATTTCCGAATCCTTGTATTACTGCCGAAGCTTCATTTGGTTTAATGCCTAGCTTTTGTAAAGCTGAAATAGAAACAATCATTAATCCCCGTCCTGTTGCTTCTCTTCTTCCCTGTGAACCTCCAAGTATCATAGGTTTGCCTGTAACTACTCCGGTGACTGCTTTCTTGGAATGCATACTGTAAGTATCCATTATCCACGCCATTGTCTGTTCATTCGTGTTCATGTCTGGTGCAGGTATGTCTCTCTCAGGACCAAAGACATCAAGCAGGTTAGCTGTATATCTCCTTGTTAATCTTTCAAGTTCATGTATACTGAGTTTAGATGGGTCGCATTTTATCCCTCCCTTAGCACCGCCAAAAGGTATATTTACAATTGCACATTTCCATGTCATCCAGGCTGCAAGAGCTTTCATTTCGTCCAGTGAAATATCGGGAGCGAATCTTATACCTCCTTTTGAGGGACCGAGTATATCATTATGAATAACTCTATAACCTTCAAAAACATCAATGTTTCCATCATCCATTATAACCGGAACCGCAGTTATAACCTGCTTAACCGGCGACTTAAGATAATTATATGTTCCTTCATCGAGACCGAGTTTTTTAGCAGCGATTTCAAAACGCTCCATCATAGATTCGAAAGGGTTCTCCTTGTCGATTATTGGAGCAGGCTCTTTGTAATTGACCTGACCATTCATAAAGTCTTCCTTCTTTTATTTTTGTTTCGGATTTTTGTCCGTATGTTGATTAGATATTTGATCTGGGTAAGATCTGTAATTTCAGAATTGTAAATAGTGATCGGAATTATATAAGATTGATTTTTCAAATCTTTAAATCTCACAAAAGTCATCGACAACAGCTAACATAATTTTTTCATCTTCACATATCAGTAAAAATTATTGAATAGTAAAAATACGAATTATCTTCTTCCGGCAGCAATATCCTGAAGAAGCATCGTCATCCCGGAATTTCCTCCAAGCAGATGCCTACAAGGAGAAAAAGAATCATCATAACAGTCATTAAAAATGCTGTTTTTAATGTATTCATTTTATCTAAACCTGTGTAATTTTATTGATTCAAAATTAAATAAAGACTTATGCAGAGGCAAGGCGAAGAATGAATTGAGAATGTAGAATTAAGAATTTAGAATGTTAAAAATTCAATAGCCTAATTCTACATTTTACATTCTAAATTCTACATTCCTTAAGGTCTTGCCTTTATTTTGTAATATGGTTAAATAAGGAACGAAATTTTGAGGAATTTATGAAGAAATACCTGCTGCCGGCAATTATAATATTTCTAACCGCATTTAGTACGCAAGCACAGAATACTTATGATTTTTTAAGACTCGATATGAGCGCAAGAGCCGGAGCTTTGGCGGGCAGTTTCGTTTCTAATAATGATGATCCTGATGTTATATTTTATAATCCTGCCGGTTTGGAATTGCTAAGCGACACTCCTGTTTCTTTTTCTTTTGTAAAACACTTGCTCGATATTAACCTTGCCAGTCTTTCTTATTCAACAGAACTTGAAGGCATTGGAAGATTTGGGGCTGCAGTTAAATATATTAATTATGGAACATTCAAAGGCTTTGATGAAAACGGAAGTCCCACAAGTGATTTTGGTGCAGGTGAAGTTGCTTTTATTTTAGGGTATGCTAATCAGCTTGATGAAAATTTTTATTATGGTTCTAACATAAAATTTATTTATTCAAGTATAGAAAAATATTCATCTACGGCACTGGCACTCGATCTTGGATTACATTATGCTGTTCCTTCACAACAAATTAATATCGGTTTTTCAATTTTAAATATCGGAAGCCAACTATCTTATTATATAAATACAAAAGAAGATTTGCCTCTTGACTTTGTAATTGGTGTTTCAAAAAAACTCGAGTATCTCCCGGTCAGGTTATCTCTTGATTTTCACAAGTTAAATGAAGAGAGAGATAACTTCGGCGAAAGATTCAAAGCATTTACAGTCGGTGCAGAATTTACCTTAAGTAAAGTTTTGCGTTTGAGATTCGGTTATGATAATGAAAAAAGAACAGAACTAAAGGTTGGTTCCTTTGCAGGGATAGCCGGATTTAATGCAGGCTTCGGTGCTCAAATTTCTCAATATAGATTTGATTACGGTTTCTCTTCAATGGGTTCAATTGGTGAGTTGCATAGGATAAGCATATCAACAACTTTATAAAACTGTCAGTCTGAGCCTGTCGAAGACTGACAGTCACATTTCGACAAGCTCAATGTAACAGTAAAACTCACTTCTTAAACGGCTTCTCAATATAACCTTCTGCTAACTTGTGTGAGTTAGCATACTCATTCATATCAAGAACCTTTTTATAATTTGAAATAGCCGCGTCTCTTTTATTCCATAAATCGTTTATCTTCCCTATATATAAAACTGCATTAACCTGGAAACCCGATTCTTCATCTTCATCAACTTGTTTTGAAATTTTTGCACAATCATCAAAATAAATCATTGCGGAATCCAGTTTATCAGTATTGAAATATTGATATGCTATATAATAATCAGCTTCTCTTTTTGTTTTGGGAACATTATACCCGGTTAGACCGGAATCAGCTTTATCAATTAGCATTCCTGAAAAATTATTGATGCGGCAGCATAGTCTCCCTTCTTCGCTTCGATTCTTCCTTTCCACCTCTGGAAAATCGGATTGTCGGGAAATTCTTTAGTAAGCATCTCAGCATATTCATCAGCTTTATAAGCATTGTTTTCATAAGTGAAATAAAGTGTCATCAAAAAATATTGTGCTTCATACTTCGCATACTTACCATTGAATGCAACGTTATTAAGTTGTTCAATTCCTTTTTCTTTATCACCGGAAGGAAAGAATAACATTAAAGGTTTTATCATTGGATATTCATCAGGAATAACCGCAGCATAATAATTATAAATTCCGAAACCAAGCTGAACATCAACATTACTGGAATCAAGATCTGCTGCGCGCTCTACGATTGGTAAAGCTTCTCTTCCATCATCTGCAGCCTTAAGCCAGCTATTTCTATTTGCTCTTAATCTGCCGCGGAAACCAATTGCACCTCCTTTGAAGAAAAGTGCATCAACATTCTCAGGATTTTTTTTAAGAAGTTCATCGCACTGGAAAATTACATCTTCAAGTTTTTGATAAAAGATTTCATCATATTTTTCCGAATCCAGGTCGAGAAGGACTTTCCACCAATCTATCATTGCAAGATAAAATCTCCCTGCTGGGTGATCAGGATAATCAGCTATCAGAATTCTGAAAGTCTTTTCTGCTTCAGGAAATTTGATGTTATAGATTTGCTTTATTCCTGTGGTAACCAGCGAATCAAACTTAGCATCTTCGGCTTTAGCTATGCCTATAAATAGAAAGATAAGAATTATGAAATACTTTGTCATTGTATATAAACCGTTGAAACGGTTATCCTTTTACTTATTCAAACTCATTAACCCCTGACTTAAGTCAGGGGTTAACCTATAAAGAAATATCTTAATAACCGTTTTAACGGTTTTTTATCCTCTAATGTCTTTATCTGCCTAAAATAAAAAACGGAGAACATAAATTCTCCGCTTTTATAATTCCATTATTTATAATTTTTTACAGAACCCTAAGTCCCTTAATCGGCTGAACTTTATAATCAAAATGAATCGTAAAATGATCCGAAGTTAGGCTTGGTGGATCTACACTCTTTATCCAAATTTTTAAATAATAATTATCCTGCGTTTTAAGTAAATAAACATTATCATTCTCGGCAAGCAAAATGGTCTCATCTGCTTCAGGTAAATCAGTTTCATCAAAACCAGCCTGACCCGAGCCAATAAGTTTCATTCTTGTTAATTTAAAACTACCACCAAATGCATTTGGAGTATAAAAATATGGCGCACTATGAGTTTCTTCCAGGTGAAGGTCTATTAAAGCTGCATTTCCCTGAGTATAAGAATAAGGAGTTCCCACACCAGTTGAAATATCCCACCCGAATCCGCTCATAGTAGAACTATTTTGGACATAAGAATCGATCACCCCATCGGTGTTATAAAAAACCGCTGCATAAATTTCTGTTTTTAGAGAATCACTCATTGTGCCGTCTTCAAGTTCTGCGCAGAGAAAAGTCTTATACCTTCTTCCTCTATCCAAAGGATTGATTGAGTAAGTTAAATTTTTAATCCTGGAAGCTTCCTGAAGAACTGAAGTTATATTGCCATTACTATCTACCTCAGCAGTAATAATTCTGTATCCTTTAAAGTTACTTTTATTTGCATCTGGCGAAGCAGTCCAGTTAAAAGTAACACTTGCATCACCTCCTGCAACTGCATCAACGTTAAAAGTAAAAGATGCAGGCGGTGAAACTGTGTTTGTATCGGGCGAGGTAAGTCCATTATTATTATCTGTGCTGCAGCCTCCCAGGAAAATTGCTGTGAGAATTGTAAAACTGAGTAAAAGTGCCTTAAAATTTTTTTGTTTCATTCTATTTCCTTCGTTTCTTTCTAAGGAATTAAATTTCTACTACAAAATAAATGTGATAATAAAACTCTATTCAAACCAATTAATGTGCACATTAATTAAAGCTTAAGTTTGTCACTCATATATTTTGATATTGCATCAATCGAAATTCTTACCTGTTCCATTGAATCACGTTCTCTTATTGTTACTGTTTTATCTTCGAGTGTTTGAGTATCGACAGTAACACAATAAGGTGTACCTGCTTCATCCTGTCTCCTGTATCTTCTTCCGATAGCACCTTTATCATCATAAAATACTTTGAAATTTTTTCTTAAATCTTTCTCTATCTCTCTTGATATTTCCGGCATTCCATCTTTATTAACTAAAGGAAGAATTGCAGCTTTAATAGGGGCAAGTCTTGGATGAAATTTTAGTACAGATCGCATCTCGCCTTTTACTTCTTCTTCATAATAAGAATCAACTAAGAAAGCCATAAATGATCTGCTGGCTCCTGCGGATGTTTCAATTATAAAAGGAATAAATTTTTCTTTCGATTCTTCGTCAAAATATTTTAATGATTTTCCTGAAAATTGTTCGTGCCGTGTCAAATCAAAATTTGTCCTGTTGTGTATTCCTTCGATCTCGCCCCAGCCGAAAGGAAATTCATATTCAATATCTGTAGCGTCTTTTGCATAGTGAGCTAATTTTTCTTTTGGATGATCATGGTATCTCAGTTTGCTTTCGGTCATTCCAAGATTTTTAAACCACTGAAGTCTTTCTGCTTTCCAGTAGTCATACCATTTTTTATCATCAACAGGTTTTATAAAAAACTGCATTTCCATTTGCTCAAACTCGCGCGTACGGAAAAGAAAATTCTTTGTGTTGATTTCATTACGAAATGCTTTTCCTATTTGTGCAATACCGAAAGGAAGCTTTTGTCTTGCAGAACTCTGTACATTCAAAAAGTTAACATAAATTCCCTGTGCAGTTTCAGGTCTTAAATAAACAACAGCGCTCGAATCTTCAACAGGACCGATAAAAGTTTTAAACATTAAATTAAATTTACGCGCAGATGTAAAAGTACTTTTATTGCCGCACTGCGGACAATTAATTTCCTGCAGCAGCTTTGGACCTAAATCCTGATCTTCCATAACTGCACTAAAAAGATCTTCTGCCTGAAGTGCTTTTTCATATTTTTGAGTTAATGCCGGATCATTACTAATCGAGTTCTTCAATTCTTCAAGAGCTTTTGTTCTCTTCTTTTCATTTATCATTTCACCAAGAACATCGACTCTGTAGCGGGCTTTGCATTGTTTACAATCAACCATCGGATCAGTGAAATTCTCAACGTGACCGGAAGCTTCCCATACTTTCGGGTGCATAAGAATTGCAGCATCAAGCCCTTCAATATTATCGCGGTAGGTCATCGCTTTCCACCATTCTTCTTTAATATTACGGAGAAGCTCAACACCCAAAGGACCGTAATCCCAGCATCCGTTTAATCCACCATAAATTTCACTCGATTGAAAAACAAAACCCCTTCTTTTGGAGAGAGATACAATTTTATCCAATAGCTCTGACCGGTTATTCGATTTCTTTTCTATGACACACTCCGAAAATATTTTAAAAACTCCCTTCAAATATAGTAAAATGAGGATATAATTTTACGACAACGCTTTAGAGGTTTGAAAAAAGAAACTATATTTGGACATTAAAAAATTATTTAGAGGGGACGTTATGCTGAAGCATCTTATACCGAAAGAAGAAAAGTATTTTGATGATTTCAAGGAGATGATCTCTCATATCTCTGAAATGGCAAAATATACAAACCAGCTTTTCTCTTCCGATCTGATAGATCAAAGTTTGCTCTTAAAAATAAAACCGCTTGAACAAAGATGTGACGAGCTTTCTTCAAAAATAATTAAGCGGCTGAACAAAACTTTTATTACTCCTTTTGATAGAGAAGATATTTTCGGACTTGTTAAGCGGCTCTCCGCAATAAGCGACAATCTTTTGGGGGCTTCAAACAGGGTAGAAACATTTAACATAAAAGAAAAGATTAAATACACTGACAAGATTTCCGCGATAATACTTCAACAAATAAAAGAGCTGGGTATTGCAATACAGGATATTAAAGCAAGAAGAATCAATGAATGCAAAGCTGTTAACGATCTTGAATCCGAAGCAGATAAAATTTACCAGCAGGCAAATAAAGAATTATTTGAAAAAGAAAAAGATGCAATAAAGCTCATTAAGGAAAAAGAGATTCTCGATATCCTGGAAAAAACCAGCGACAAGTGCCAATCAGCAGCAAATATAATTCTCGCAATCTTTATTAAGAACAATTAAGCTGAATGATATTTGCAATTATAATCATTGTCCTCGCGCTCGTCTTCGATCTCTATAATGGAATGAATGACGCAGCCAACTCTATCGCAACTGTAGTTTCTACACGAGTGTTATCACCTTTCCAGGCAGTTCTATGGGCTGCATTTTTTAATTTTGTTGCCGCATTTTTATTCGGCGTAAACGTAGCCAACACAATAGGAAAAGGAATTGTCGATATGGCTATCGTAGATAACTTCGTAATTTTTTCAGGATTAATAGGAGCTATTATTTTAACTGCAACAGCTACTCATTACGGATTGCCGATAAGTGTTTCTCATTCAATTATCGGAGGCTATGGTGGAGCTGCGGTTGCAAAAGCAGGATTTAGTTCAATTATTGTTTCCGGTTATACAAAAATTATAATTTTTATTTTTGTTGCCCCAATTCTTGCTTTCTTAGTCGCAATACTTTTTTCAATAATAACCATGTGGATAGTTAGGTATAAATCTCCTTACAAAGTTGATAAATACTTCAGGAGGCTTCAGCTTGTTTCTGCAGCTTTCTATAGTTTAAGTCATGGCTCAAACGACGCACAAAAAACTGTTGGAATAATTGCAGTAGTTCTTTTTACGAACGGACTACTAGGGAATACTTTTTATATTCCCTTCGGAGTAATAATTCTCAGCTATTCTGTTATTGCATTTGGAACACTCATTGGTGGATGGAAAGTTATAAGAACACTTGGAATGAGAGTAACAAAACTTACGCCTTTCGGCGGCTTCAGTGCGGAAACTTCTTCGGGATTAACAATTTCTATTGCATCACTTCTTGGTATTCCCGTCAGTACGACTCACACAATAACGGGAGCTATAATTGGTGTCGGTTCCATCAGAAGCATTTCCGCCGTTAGGTGGGGAGTTGCAAGAAATATTTTATGGGCATGGGTTTTAACAATGCCTTTATCAGCCCTGTTTGCAGTTTTAACATATTACTTATCGATGTATATCAAAACTCTTTTAAGTTAGACAATTTCCTCGTTTTTATTAATCAATCTACAGTGTAGGGACACACTATAGTGTGTCCCTACGAAAGAGATGATAACAAACTCTTTATTCTCTTCTGCTCTTTATTCAACTTCCCATTCTTTTCTTCAACAACTTCAAGAAGATTTAGCGACTGAACTATATAATTTTTATAAAGCTGTTTATCTTTTTTCTTTAA
This sequence comes from uncultured Ignavibacteria bacterium, assembly GCA_963792755.1. Lineage (GTDB taxonomy): Bacteria > Bacteroidota > Ignavibacteria > Ignavibacteriales > Ignavibacteriaceae > RBG-16-34-14. The sequence continues at coordinate 130,945 of CAWBXQ010000009.1, read as the reverse complement.
AGCCTTTAAGTGCTTTTCAATTGTTTCATAATCTCCCCTTTCAACTGGACCCGATAATGCTTTTGAAGCTCCGGCTTCTTTAACATTATTTATAGTAGAATAAACAATCGAATCTATTATATCATTAAAGTTTGCTTTTCCTTTTTTGCTTAGCTTAAACATCTTTTCCGAAGAGAATAAATTTCCCACAAGAAAGTTAGAAGCAAAAACTCCTGCAAGATGATAATAAATCTTATTGCCGGGTTTTATTAAAAATGGTTTAAGATGAAGATCGAGTGCAAGCTTATTTAGAAAATCTTTAACCTCTTTCTTTTCTACTTCAATTGCAACTGAGCAACCGGCAATATCAACGACTTTAGTTGATGGGAAAGTCTGCATTATATGAAACGATGCAACTCCGGCTTTCTTTTTCTTAAGTGTTTTAATTCATTTATATCAAGTGCACCGGAAACATGAATAAAAAGCGAGTTCTTAAAATCTAAATCGAGCTTTGAAATTCTTTGTGCAGTTTTTTTTATTTGATTATCCGGAACTGTAAGAAAGAATATTTGGCTCTCTTTTTTTAGAGATTTAATTTTATCAGAGCTGAAAGGAATCTTGAATTTCTTTGCAAGCTTTTCCGCAGAAGTCTTATTCTTACTTATTATTGAAGAAACATTATAGCCGGATTTTATTAATGCAGCAGTAAGCGAGTATGCAATTTTACCTGCACCAATTATAATTATTCTAGATTGTTTAGTTAGCAATCATTCACCATAAATTACTGCCGAAAGATAACCAACCACACTGCTATAATCACCCGATGTGTCACCGGAATTATTTCTGTAAAGAACTTCGGATTTTAATCTGTTTAATTTTGCAGCCGCTTTCATCATTGAGACAATCGTTCCTCCGCCACAGGCTTCACAGTTTTTCATTTTAAAATCTTTCTGCAGATTATCATAATCAAAATCAATAATTCTCTTTTCAACAATTGAATCGAGTTTATCTGCTTCATCTCCGGAATAATAATGGGATAAATCTGAACTGGCAACAATTACAGTTTTATCGTCAATTACTTTTGATAATTTTTCTGCAAGCTCATCTACAAACAAGTCTCCCTGGTCGCCAATAACAATTGGAACAATCTTAAAATCTTTCAACACAACCTGCAAAAAAGGAATCTGCACTTCCACAGCATGTTCCTGCCTGTGTCCTTCAATTCCTTTAAAGATAATCCTGCTTTCTTCAGTTAACTTCTGAACAATTTCTTTATTCACTTCAACTAACTCCAAGCGGAGTTTCATACGCATCTCCTTCATAAACGGAAACACCGGGAAAATATTCTCTATGACTTGGAGAAATAATAATTACAGTTTCAATCTCTTTATCTTTTAAAAGATTAAATCCATAAGCAGCTGTTCTGCCGGAATAAATATATCCAGCGTGAGGCGAAACAATTCCAAAAATATTATCAAAAGATTTCTTAGAATCAGAAATCGAGAGAAGTGTTTTAACTTCAGCTTCAAGCTTACTTTTTGATGCCGGATAAAATTGTCCTGCAACTGTAGGTTTTCTAATCATTACTTATTCCCCTTTCTCTTCTTCAGAAAAAATTTCGGCAGTAAAAACCTTTAAATTAAGTTTATGCTTCTGCCAGTAATTTGGCTGCAAACCTCCTTTTTCACAAAGTGCTGATAAAAACTCTTCTCTGCTAAAATTATTTGACACGGCGACCTGCGGCAGAAGTACTGCATGCATCATTGCATTTTGAAGAATCAAACCATGCCTGCCGATAATAATTTCATTATAGTCATTTATTTTTTGCGGCTGTGACAGAACAGATATTTCAATTTCAATCTTATCAAATTCTTCAACTGTCATTGGTGGGAAACGCGGGTCTCTGAATGCAGCCTGTTTAGCGGCTTCACGCACAGTTTCAAGCAAAGTCATTTGTGTTACAATGTAACCGATGCATCCACGGAACTTGTCATCAATCTTTAATGTTACAAAAGCACCAAGCGGCAATTTCAGGTTGGGGTTAGAATCGTAGTCGGGAGAAAATATTTCAGTCTCTTCGAAGAAGAATTTTTTTATCGACTGCCGGGCGGCTGACAACAGCACCTTTTTTTCTCTCTCTGTTAATTCCATGGTGCCCTCCCTGGGGAGCAATTCTACTTATTTATAGAACAGGTTATGAATCCGGTTTTTTCTTTTAATAGAAAAAGTAAATTATCAATTATAAAAAATGAATCGGGAACAAAAACTTTTATTCCGCTATTCAATTCTTCTTCAAAAATAACTTTTCCTGATTCAATATCAACTGCCCTGAAAACATTCTTCATTTCTCCGCCAGATTGAAGTATTTCATGAAAGCTGTAAAATAACAATCCTGAATGATTTATATAATCTATTTTACCTGAAACAAGATTTGCTGATCTTATATTAGTTAAATGATCTTTCACTACTTCTTCGTTTTCAGAATCAGGATTAAATTGTTTTGTAAAGTGAAAACTATTAAGATTTTTTTCAGAAAGATTCTTCTCTCTTAAAGAATTTATCTCACTAACATCTTCACCGAGATCAGCAATAAGTTTTCCTGTTTGATAATCTATTTTATAAAAGTTTCTTCCTTCGAATTTATCCTTGTAACAATAAAGTTCATCCTTATGAATAAAAAGAAATATGTATTCATCGGTTTCCCATAAAATGCTTTTTGTTTTTATATCGAAAGCAATTATGCCGAGATGTCCCGGCATATCGGGTTTTCTGAATTTATGAAAGTAAATTATATCCTTATAGATTTCTTCAATTCCAACCCAGAATTTTTCTTCAAGCTGAAAGTTCTCAAATATTTTCTTTCCTGTTTTAATATCTAAACAAGTGAAGAAAACTTCTTTTGTTTCAGGATCTCTTTCTTCAATAACAAGTTTGCCTGTTTGAGTTGGAAGGAGTCTCCATATCTGTTTTTTATTTGCGTAATAATATAATTTTTTGATTTTCATGTTGTCATTCAAGCATTCAGACTATTGAGTCTGTGCTACGCATTGTAATTGTTCAAATCTTGCAGTAAAATGTCTGAGCATTGGAGCTTCGATAAATTATTTTATAACCTTTCAGCGATTTCCGTTTCTTAAATACTTCAAGAACAATTTCGAGAACATAATCAATGTGACTTTGTGTATAAACTCTTCTTGGAATTGCAAGTCTTACAAGTTCCATCGGCGGCGGGATAAGTTTTCCATTCTTATCATATTTGCCAAACATTACACTCCCTATTTCAACTGACCTTATTCCCCCTTCTATATATAATGCACAAACAATTGATTGACCGGGAAATTCTTCCTGCGGAATATTTGGCAGAAATCTTTTTGCATCAATATAAATTGCATGTCCGCCGGGAGGTTCAATAATCGGAACTCCTTCCTCGACAAGTTTTTCTCCAAGATATGCAACACTTCTAATTCTGTAGTTTAGATAATTCTCGTCAAGAACTTCTTCAAGTCCCTGTGCAATTGCTTCAAGATCACGACCTGCAAGTCCGCCGTAAGTTGGAAATCCTTCTGTAACTATTAAAAGATTCCTGCACTTCATTGCAAGATCAGGATCATTCATTGCAAGGAAACCGCCGATGTTTGCAAGTCCGTCTTTCTTCGCACTCATTGTTACACCATCGGCATAAGAAAAAATTTCCTGTGCTATTTCCAGCAAAGGTTTATCTGCATATCCTTTTTCTCTTTTCTTTATGAAGAAAGAATTCTCTGCAAAACGGCACGCATCAATAAACAAAGGAATGTTATATTTTTTACAAACTTCTTTTACATCTTTTATATTTTGCATAGAAACCGGCTGACCGCCGCCGGAATTGTTTGTAATTGTCAGCATGCAAACAGGAATATTTTCTTTCCCTTTTTCTTTTATAAATGATTCAAGTTTTTCAACATCCATATTTCCTTTAAAGTCTGCTCTTATTTCAGGATGTTTTCCTTCTTCATTTAAAAGATCAACAGCTTCGGCTCCAGTAAATTCAACATTAGCTCTTGTAGTATCGAAGTGAGTATTGTTCGGAATATATTTCCCCGGACCACCGACAATTGTAAAAAGAATTTTTTCCGAAGCTCTCCCCTGGTGTGTCGGAATAATATTTTTCATTCCTGTAATTTTATTTACAGCTTCTTCAAACCTGAAAAAACTTTTTGAGCCTGCATAAGATTCATCTCCATCCATAATTCCTGCCCACTGTTTAGAACTCATCGCAGAAGTTCCGCTGTCGGTTAAAAGATCGATTAAAACATCATCGGCATGAATAAGAAAAGGATTATAGCCCGCATCTTTTAAAATCTTTTCTCTTTCTTCTTTGGTTGTAAATTTTATTGGCTCAACGGATTTTATTTTGAAAGGTTCAATGATGGTTTTTGTTTTCATTTCGGATACTTCTATTAAAATTTAACCTAAATTTAACAAATACTTTAGTTAAAGTTGAAGGTCACTAATTGTCATTCGATAGTCAATCAATTGTTTAAATTGATTACAAATTGTTAATAATCTTTAATCTTAAACAATTTTAACATTAACTTTTTCCCTATCTTACCTCTTCCATTTTCCATCATACATTTACCATTTCTTCTTGTTTTTTGAAGAAAGTATAAATAATTTTTAATAACACTTACCTCAAAATATTTAGGGAGTCAGTATTATGGATGATATTGTACAGAATCCTGAGACCACAGAAACTCCGGCAGAACCGGAAGAAGAACTTTCTCACTCAGATAAAATGATTGGCATCTTCACTGAGCCTTCATCGACATTTGAAAAGATTGCAAAGTTCCCGGTTAAAACAATCGATTGGTTTTTACCCGTTTTAATTCTTTTAGTCGTCGTTGCAATCACTCAAATTCTAGTTATGAGTAATAAAGAAATAGCTTATCAGGCAAAACTGAAACAAGAAGAAACCATTAACAAAATGGTTGAAAAAGGTGTAATCACACGGGAACAGGCTGATCAGCGAATTGAACAAAGTGAAAAATTTACTAACGGCCCTTTGGCTAAAATTTTTCAAACTATTGCAATTTTCCTTTTCGGATTCATATACTTTTTCATTATTGTTTTAATTTATTTTCTCTTTGCCAAGCTTGTTTTCAAAGGAGATGGTGGATACACCTCGGCTCTGGTTGCAAGCGGGCTTACATCTTACATAGCGATTATACAAATAGTACTTGCTGCGATATTAGCAATGGTATTTGGTAGATTATTAAACGGGTTAAGTATTGCTTCGCTGGCTGATATTGATAAATCTACTTTGGTGGGTTTTATACTCGGTAAGATTGATCCGTTTTCGATTTGGGCTTATTCAATAATTGGCATCGGACTTGCGAAAATGTTTAAATCAAATAGCACAACTAAATATATTATTATGGTTTTCGCAGTCTGGATCCTTGGCTCACTCTTATTCTGGGGTATTGGGAAAGCTGTACCGATACTCAGTTCCTTATCAAGTATGTAGAAAGATTTTCTTTGTCACACTGAGCCTGCCTGCCTGCCGGTAGGCAGGTCGAAGTGTAAACACAATTTGAGGTGTTAGTCTTCGACAAGCTCAGACAGACAAATTTTAGTTTTCAAACGTTAAATCTCCAGAATATTTTTATTTTTTTTTAATGCCGGAATTGGAATTTTAGTTATTATCTCTTCCTTTAGTTTCTCCAGAATTTTAGTCCTTGCAAAATTATTTCCTGTAATTATACTTATCTCTCTTACCGGTTTAGGATTCGCGAACTCTCTTATATTCTTTCTCTGCGATGATTTAAGATTTAATACGGCAAGATGAGGAATGATTGTTATTCCCTGGTATTTATCAACAAGATTAATTAGAGTTTCGATGCTTCCTGCTTCATAATGAAGATTTTCATTTTCTACATCCTTCTTTTTTAATTCGCACAAATTTAAAACCTGGCTCCTGAAGCAATGTCCTTCTTCTAAAAGCCAGAGCCGTCTCATGTCAATCATTTGAGGTAAAAGATATTTCTTCCATGGAAGATTTTCTCCCTGGGAACTGTAAGCAAAAAACTCTTCATAAAACAAAGGATATTCTTTTATGGAAGGTTCATTCAAAGGTGTTGCAACCAAACCCAGGTCGAGATCTCCTTTTTTAAGGTGATCAATTATATCTTCCGTGATTAATTCTTTTATAAAAATATTCAGCCGGGGATATTTTTTTATAAAATTCTTTAAGAAAATAGGTAAGAGATACGGCGCAAGAGTAGGAATAATTCCTAAGTGAATATTTCCTGCTATTTCGCCTTTAACTTCTTCAGCAAAATCTTTTAAGCGTTTTACATCTGCAAGAACTTGTTTTGCTCTTAGTATAAATTCTTCTCCTTCTTTTGTGGGAATAACAGGTTGCTTTCTACGATCAAATATTTTTATTCCAATCTCATCTTCGAGTTTTTTTATCATCATACTCAAAGTTGCCTGTGTAACAAAAGATTTTCCCGCAGCGTTTGCAAAATGCCTGTGAGTATCTACTGCAACTATATATTCCAACTGTTGTAAGTTCATAGATTCTGTCTATAATGTAATAGAAAATATCAGTTTGATTTATAAGAAGCAAATGCAAATATTTTAGTAGCTAAATAAGTAATTAAGTAAAGCAGAACCCGCTTAATAAATTTTCGTCATAGGTTAGCTTCAAAGGTGGTAGTTGCCGGTCTTAAAAGGACCGGCAACTTTTTTCATACCTTCTTAATCATCGTTGAATATCTTCTTTCCTTTTTTTAAGTTCTGTTCGTATTCTATCGTCATTATTCCTATTAAAAAAAATTAATTGGAGATTTTAGCATGGAACTACAAAGAAATGTAGTTGGCTGGTTTGAAATTCCTGTTACCGATATGGATAGAGCGATCAAATTTTATGAAACTGTTTTTAATATTAAAATCAGCAAACAAGATTTAGGCGACCTTACTATGGGATGGTTCCCTTATGCCGATATTCCCGGTTCTCCAGGTTCACTTGTACGCCACAAAGATTTTTATAAACCTTCGGCAGATGGTGTACTTATTTATTTTACTGCTCAATCTGGGGATTTGAGCGATGAACTTTCAAGAGTAGAATCTGCCGGCGGCAAAGTGTTAATGCAAAAGAAACTTATCAAGGAAGATATTGGCTATATGGGATTATTTATAGATAGCGAAGGAAACAGAATTGCTATTCATTCAAGAAAATAAAATTGGGTAAGAATATGGGAAAAGACAAACGTGTCGATGCTTATATAGACAAAGCTCAGCCTTTTGCAAAACCAATTTTGAAAAAGCTCAGGGAATTAATTCACAAAGGAAATCCTTATGTGGAAGAAACAATTAAATGGGGTATGCCGTTTTTCGATTATAAAGGTCCGTTCTGCAACTTCGCAAGTTTCAAAGAGCACGCAACTTTTGGATTCTGGAAATACAAATTGATAAAGGACCCGAATGGATATTTGCAGAATATATCCAGTAAAGGCGGCGATGCAATGGGAAATCTCGGAAGGATAACAAGCTTAAAAGATTTACCTCCCGACAAAGTAATTATTGATTTTATTAAACAGGCGAAAAAGATTAATGATGAAGGAATCAAACTAACTTTAAAACCTAAAAAGCCTAAAGGCGAATTGGTCATTCCGGACTATTTTATTAATTCTCTAAAGAAAAACAAAAAAGCATTCGATACTTTTAACAATTTCAGCTATTCACATAAGAAAGAATATGTTGAATGGATATCCGATGCAAAGACAGATGAAACAAGAAATAAAAGAATAGAAACAGCAATCGAATGGATGTCGGTAGGCAAATCAAGAAACTGGGAATATATGAAGTGAATTGCGGATTTCGAATTTTGTATTTCGCATTTTTATCTGGCATCCGGTATCCCGCATCAAAAGGTAATTACTCATAGTTACTTGCCACATTGAAATAAACAGACTAAGTTTATTAACTACTTTTTCAGTCGGAAAGAATTGGTGATCCTTCACTTAGGAATAATAATTCCGGCAATTGTTTTGTTTATATCTATTTTACTAACGTGGCTTGTTGCATAAGAAGTTTTCGAGGTAAATCTTGATACTTGTTACAGACGCAGAGTACTAAAAGAAATTACATAAATTGATGAGCGTGAAATTAGGACGTAATAATCTTAATCAGTTTATCTGTTACTTCTGTCAATTTGTTTTTTGATATTCTCCCTCCTTTTTTAATAATAGTTCTTGTATCTCCTGTAAAAAGTCTATTGGGACGAATATATGAATCTACCGGTAGATAGCCACTTTCCAAATCACTCTTTAAGAGTTCTACGGAGTAAGGATCTTTCGATTTCAACTTATGTGTTATTTGACATAAAATAACATCATCACCTTCTAAAGAAGAAATTACTAAAGCAGGTCTTCGTTTACTATTACTTAGATCTGAAAATGGGAAAGGAATAACAACAATGTCGCCCTTTACAAGGTTTTCCATGCATCATCCTCAGAAGGATCATTCCAGTCTTTTTTGAGCACTTCCTCCGAGGCTATCATAGTTAAATAAGATTCGGAAGTAAAATCAATTATGTAAGGTTTACTTAACTCGGATAATGTAATTATAGAATTCCCAATTGTTGTTGAATCCATTCCAAATTCATATGTTTCAGAAATATAATTAATCTCTTTTAAATTTTTTAATTTTTTAATTAATTGTAACGCCCCAATTGAGAATGTCGAATGAGTCATATTGTTGGATAATAAAACTGTATTTTCCATTTTGTAATCCTACTTATTGTTATGAGTAGCATTTAAGCCAAAGTTATTGCTATAATTATTGTAATTACTCTCCATAGCTTTTATGAAATCAGCCATTTTTTCAGGTGTTACTATTAATCTGGCTATGCATTTTGACTCAACATGATCTATTTTTTCAAGCATTTTTTTCTGTTCTTCTTTACTACCTAATAAACCCGGTAAAAAAGTTTCAAAGAATGAAATAACAAAATGATCCTTTTGATGTTGAACAATAATATTATTTGTAAATTTAGACTTTAAATCATCGGGATAAATAAACTTTATCTTTACTTCTTTTATTGTAGGTTTTTCTGCAGACATTTGTGCCTCAATTTTAAAATAAGAAAATAATCAAAACTCATTCCGCTAAAGTCGTGAATTTTGTCAATGAATATTGTAATTTTTTACTTATTAATAAACTTTTGATGATTGAAAACGTAACTATTACACTTAATATATGAAATAATATTAAAAAGAACACCATATTGATATTACTATAAAACTAGTAACAAATTTCTTAATTTTTATTTTGAGGAGTTTAATATGCAATACATTCCCTCAGAAACTCGTTATGATAATATAACTTACAAACGCTGCGGAAGGAGCGGGTTAAAACTTCCACCGATTTCACTCGGTTTCTGGTATAACTTCGGCGGATACGATATTTTTGAAAACTGCCGTGCAATGGTTCGCCGTGCTTTTGACCTTGGAATTACACATTTCGATCTCGCAAATAATTACGGTCCTCCTTATGGCTCTGCAGAAGAAAATTTTGGTAAAATTTTTAAGCAGGATTTAAAACCTTACCGTGATGAATTGGTTATTTCATCCAAAGCCGGTTGGGATATGTGGCCCGGACCTTATGGTAATTTCGGTTCAAGAAAATATTTGGTTGCCAGCCTCGATCAAAGTTTGAAAAGAATGGGATTAGATTATGTTGATATCTTTTATCATCACCGTCCTGATCCTGAAACGCCTCTTGAAGAAACAATGGGCGCACTCGATCATATCGTAAGAAGCGGAAGAGCTTTGTATGTAGGTATTTCTCAATACAAACCTGAAGCGACAAAACAAGCTGCACAAATTCTTCGATCAATGGGAACCCCATTATTAATTCATCAGCCTAAATACAATATGTTTGACAGATGGATTGAACAGGGTTTGCTCGATGTTCTTGAAGAAGAAGGTGTCGGCAGTATTGTATTTTCACCTTTAGCACAAGGACTTCTTACAAATAAATATTTAAAAGATATTCCCATCTGACTCAAGAGCAGGGAAAGAATATATTCGTTTCTTTAATAGCAAAAATGTTACGGAAGAAAAGTTAGCTAAGGTCAGAAAGCTGAATGACATTGCAAAAGAAAGAAATCAGTCGTTAGCACAAATGGCTTTAGCATGGGTTCTAAGGCAGCCCGCCGTTACAACTGCACTCGTTGGAGCAAGTAAGGTATCCCAGATTGAAGATGCAATCGGTGCTTTACAGAATTTGAGTTTTAGCGATGCCGAACTAAAAAAGATTGAAATAATCCTATCTGCTTAGCTACTGAAATTTTCGGAAATCATGGAGTTATGAAATATTGAGTGACAATTATTCCATTCCAGAAAATAAATTTCCATTCAGATTTTCCCATTAATTGTATAAGTTTAATTGATTTTTTATTTTTATTCTAACTTTTTAGATATTTAGGTGAATCTATAATTAGAAAGAAAATTATATTAATGAAAAAAATCCGGTTGCTGGTTATAGAAGATAACCGCCTTCTGCGTGAAGGTATAAGCGCTATGATTAAAGAACAGTCCGATATGAAGGTAACGGCTGCAATCGGAACCGGCGAAAATATTCTTGAGAAAATAAATACATTGAAACCTGATGTAACATTACTTGACCTGGGTTTGCGAAATCAAAATAGTTTGCAGGTTGTTAAATCTGTCAGAAAGAAATTTCCAAGTACAAAGATAATTGTAATGGATCTTGTCCCGGTACATGAAGAAATCCTTGAATTTGTACAAGCAGGCGTATCGGGATTTATACTTAAAGATGCAACCGTCAACGATTTTCTGAAAACAATCAGATCTGTAGCTGAAGGGAATAAAGTCCTGCCTAATAATCTCACCGATTCACTTTTTTCCCAGATTGTAGAGTATGCTGTGAGAGGACCAAAAAGCTCCAGTCTTATAAAATCTGTACGAATGACAAAACGGGAAAAGCAGGTAATTGAATTAATTGCCGACGGTTTAACAAATAAAGAAATTGCACAAAAACTTCATCTTTCAACTTTTACTGTAAAAAGTCATGTACATAATATTCTTGAAAAGCTTGCCTTACATACCCGCGTTCAGATTGCCAAATATGCACATACAACTGAAGAATTTAAAGAAGTAGCAGATTCAATCTCTCTGATTGACGATTAGTTCTCTTTATGGATGTAGTTCTTTTTTCATCCTAAAGAATGATTGATTTATAATTACTAATGTCTATATATACTTAGACAAAAATATAAAATCCCGCAATATATTTATTCAGTTCAAGGAACAACAAATGAATATCCTCTTAGTTTATCCAACATATCCGGATACATTCTGGAGTTTTAAACACGCATTAAAATTTGTTTCAAAGAAAGCAAGTTTCCCCCCATTGGGTCTTTTAACAATTGCCGCGATATTGCCCAAAGAATGGAATAAAAAATTAATTGATTTGAATGCAAATCAGTTGATGGACAATGAAATTCTTTGGGCCGATTATGTTTTCATCAGTGCAATGTCGATTCAAAGTGAATCTGTAGATGAAGTAATACAGCAGATGTAAAAGGCTAAACACAAAAATTGTGGCTGGTGGACCTTTATTCACAAGCAGTTCAGAATATTATAAAAATATTGATCATCTGATTCTTAATGAAGCTGAAATTACACTTCCGCAATTTCTTAATGATCTGAATGAAGGGAAACCAAAACATAAATACACGACAGAAGAATGGGCAGATATTAAAACTACACCTTTGCCCCTATGGGAAATTGTGCCAATGAATAACTATACATCAATGAATCTTCAGTATTCAAGAGGTTGCCCTTATGATTGTGAGTTCTGTGATATTACGGTTCTCTATGGAAGAAAACCGCGTACAAAAACTAAAGAACAGATTATTGCCGAATTGGATGCACTATACTTTACAGGATGGAGAGGTTCCGTTTTCTTTGTTGACGATAATTTCATAGGTAATAAAGGGAAACTGAAAAAGGAAATTCTTCCTGCAATAGCCGACTGGATGGAGAAAAGAAAAAATCCTTTTTTCCTGAATACCGAAGCTTCAATTAATCTTGCAGATGATGAACGATTGATGCACCTGATGGTAAAGGCAGGATTTGAAGCAGTCTTTATCGGAATCGAATCTCCAAATGAAGAAAGCCTGCTTGAGTGTAACAAAACTCAGAACAGGAACCGTGATCTCCTCTCAAGCGTAAAGAAAATTCAAAAGGCTGGTTTGGAAGTGCAGGGAGGATTTATTGTCGGGTTTGATAATGACCCGCCTTCAATTTTTGAAAAGCTCACAAACTTTATCCAGGAAAGCGGAATAGTTACTGCAATGGTTGGTTTATTAAACGCTCCAAGAGGCACAAAGCTTCATAAAAGATTAGAAAACGAAGGAAGAATACTTAATGATTTTACAGGAAGCAACACCGATTTTTCTATGAACTTTATTCCTAAGATGGATCCCAAAATACTTCTCGATGGATATAAAAAAATTCTTGATAAAATCTACTCACCTAAATATTATTACGAACGTGTTACGCTTTTCATAAAAGATTTTGAACCAAAGAAAAAGAAAGTTTTTCAATTTAATCCAAATTACATTCTGGCACTGTTTAAATCCATGTTTAAATTAGGAGTGATTGGCGAGGAGAGAATTTATTACTGGAAATTATTTTTCTGGTCGTTATTCCAAAAACCGCAGGTGTTTTCTTTGGCAATGTTGTTTGCGATTTATGGGTTTCACTTCAGAAAAATATCCAATAGTTAATATCTCAAAAAAGACTAATTTTTAGACTCGGAAAGACTATTAATATATATTATTTCTTTTTTATTCTCCCAATCAGATAGACAAATACGCATTTCTTCGGAAGGTTCTGAAACCTAGCCAAAAGAATTTTGTTAACTATTATTGATTAGTTTCTCACCAACAGATGTAGTCCCTTTTTCATCCCTTTGTCCTATTGAATTTACCTACCAATAGTTGTACAATAAGCTCAATATAGGGTGGCATTATGACAAAACTCTATAAAAAAGAAAAAATAAAATCAACTAATTCGCTCTCCTCAAAAATGCAATTGAAATCCGGGGATAACACCATTCAATCCGCTGAGAATATTTTGAATGATATCACCGAACGCAAACAAGCAGAAAAAGCTATCAGTGATATAGCGAAATTTCCCTCCGAAAATCCTAACCCGGTCATTCGAATGGGGCGAGATGGTTGCTTACTTTATGCAAACGAGGCTTGTTCCAAAATGTTAACTTGGAAGCTGGAAATAGGGAAATCTGCACCAGCGGTTTTGCAAGATATCGTTACTGACGTATTCACACAAAAGTTTACCAAAACAATGGAGATAGAACATAATAATCGGATGATTTTAGTCCAAGCAATTCCAATTTTGAATTCCGATTATGCCAATCTTTACATACAAGACATTACCGAGCGCAAACGGACGGAGAAAGCACTCAAAGCCAGCGAAGAATTGTTCCGCATAGCCAGCGAAAGCCTCACGGATATTGTTTACGATTGGGATATCAAAGAGAAGATCGACTGGTATGGCGACATAGACAGTTTAATGGGTTATCAACCGGGGGAATTTCCCAGAACGATTGATGCCTGGGCAGTGTCAATCCTTCCGGAAGACAAGGATCGCGTAATGGCGGCTTTGGAAGATTATCTTAAAGGTATAATTGACCATTACATCATTGAATATCGTGTCAAGAGAAGAGATGGCAATCAACGGTGGTGGTCGGTGCGCGGTACCGCACTTAGAGGACGATCGGGGCGAACCTTACAGAATGATAGGTTCCATCACAGACATCACTGAGCGTAAACTGGCTGAAGAAGCATTGCGTGCATCAAAAAAAATCATCGAAGGAATTATCAACTCTATTCCCGTGAGAGTATTCTGGAAGGATAAGAATCTCGTTTACCTGGGTTGTAACAAAATATTCGCGAATGATGCGGGGTTTACAGATCCAAAGGAAATTATCGGGAAAGATGATTACCAGATGGGATGGCATGACCAGGCGGAATTGTATCGCGACGATGATAGCAGGGTTATTGAAAGTGGAATCCCAAAACTTAACATCGAAGAAACTCAGACCACTCCCAAAGGGGATACTATCACGCTTCTTACAAATAAAATTCCTCTACTCGGTTCTAATGGGGAAATCATCGGCATACTTGGAACATATATTGACATTTCTGAGCGCAAGCGGGCAGAAGAAGTGTTACAGCAAGAAAGAGATTTTTCTAGAACAATTATTCAAACATCCCCGACTTTTTTTGTTGCGATCGGAAGTGACGGCAAAACCATAATGATGAATGATTCGATGCTTCAAACTCTCGGATACACATTGAGCGAAGTTGCCGGAATGGATTATATAACCAACTTTATCCCGGTGGATGATCGCGAGAGGGTATCAAAAATATTTGAGGCACTGGTAACCACTAATAAGTCAACCTTGAATGAAAATTCTATCCTTACAAAAGATGGTCGAAAGATTATTGTTGAATGGCATGGGAAAAATATACTTAAACCAAATGGTGAGCTTGACTATTTCTTTGGTATAGGAATAGACATCACTGAGCGCAAGCAGACGGAAAGACACACTGACGCACTCTATGGGATTTCCCAAGCAATCTATTCAACTGAAAATATTGACGAATTGTATCAGTATATTCATAATAACTTATCAAGCATAATCCCGGCGCAAAACTTTTTTATCGCTCTTCTTACAAACGATGAAAAGCATTTGTACTTAGCATACAATCGTGACGAAAAAGATTCCGACAAGTTATGGACCATCGACGCGGAAGATCAACAGTCGCTCACAGTTGAAGTCCTTAGATCGAAGCGTCCGCTGTTGCTGAATGAGAAAAAACTCCAAGATCGTTATTCGAGCGGTAAGAATAGAGTTTGGGGAACTCAACCAAAGTGCTGGTTGGGTGTTCCTCTGATGATCAGGGAAAAAGCAATTGGTGTAATAGCTGTTCAGGATTACTATAGGAAAGATGTTTATAGCCAGAAGGACGTAGCAATTTTTGAAACGGCTGCCGGCCAGATCGCCATTGCTATTGAACGCAAACTGGCAGAAGAAGAAATCGCGATGCTCGCTCACTCTTTAAGAAGTATTAATGAGTGTGTAAGTATTACAGATCAGGAAGACAAAATAATATTTGTTAATCAAGCTTTCCTGAAAACTTATGGTTACCGCAAAGAAGAATTAATCGGAAAACATATGAACATGGTTCATTCATTAAAAAACCCTCCGAAAGTTTTTGATGAAATATTGCCTTCTACATTAAAAGACGGATGGAATGGCGAATTATGGAATAAAAGAAAAGATGGAAGTGAATTCCAGATTTATCTTTCCACAACTAAAATTAAAGATAAAACCGGCAAGATTTTAGGATTGATTGGAATTGCCACTGACATCACTGAGCGTAGGAAATTAGAAACAAATTTATTTAATGCTGCAGAAATTGCAAAACTTGGTTATTGGGAGTATGAAGTTGATGCAGGCAATTTTATTTTTAATGACCAGTATTTCAGACTCATACACGGTTCATCTGCTAAAAAACAGGGCGGAAATATAATGAGTGTTGAAGAATTTAGCAGGAAATTTGTGTATCCCGACGATTCAAATCATGTGGCAAAAGTATTGCAAGAGGCAGCTGAATCACCTGATCCGAATTATTTTGCAAATACAGAAGCAAGAGTATTTCGGGATAATGGAGATGTAGCGACTGTATCTGTTCAACTTAAGGTGATGAAAGATTCTTCGGGACATACCTACAAAGTATATGGTATTAATCAGGACATCACCAATCGTAAACTTGCTGAACAAGAATTGATTGCCTCTAAAGAAAAAGCCGAAGAGATGAGCCGGTTAAAATCTAACTTTCTTGCAAATATGAGTCACGAATTGAGAACACCTTTGATAGGCATATTAGGTTATGCAGATTTCCTGCGGCAGGATAATGCTAATACTAAAGAAACAAAAGAGATGGCAGAAATAATTTACAACAGCGGTAACCGATTGGCTGAGACATTAAACTTAATTTTAGATATTTCACAATTTGAAAAAGAAAAAACAAGCATAAAATTACAACAGTTAGAATTAGTTAATAAAACTAATGAAATAATTAATTCATTTAACGATACAGCACATAAAAAAGGATTATCCTTAAAAGCGTCATTCAGTCAGGGTTCAATATTTATAAACTTCGATGAGCGTGCTTTCCACTCAATACTTAATAACCTTATTAATAATGCACTTAAATTTACAATTGAAGGAGGCATTACAATAGCTATCACCCTTAATACTACTTTTGTTGAAATAAAAGTTATTGATACAGGTATCGGAATAGCCGAAAAGGATCACCAAATCATTTTCGAGGAATTCCGCCAGGCTAGCGAAGGTTTCAGCAGGAATTTTGAGGGCTCAGGTTTAGGGTTAAGTATTACAAAAAAATTAGTTGAAAAATTCGGGGGAAGCATTTCCGTTGAGAGTGAAGTTGGAAAAGGTTCAACTTTTATTGTGATTTTACCTCTTACTGATGTTAAATGAAAAGTCATTTTTATGTGCAAAATTGGATCAACAAATATGCACACAGATGTAGTCCACATTTCATCCTTTCGTAGGATACATTCCATAGATATATCTTTGTACCTTCCTGCAGTATCTCACATATAATAGAAAAGATCAATTAAGGATTCTAATCAAAAGGAGAAAGAATCATGAGTAAAGGTCAGAATACAAAAAAGGGGTCGAAGAAGGAACCGCAGAAAACAATGAAAGAAAAAAAAGCCGCTAAAAGAGACAAGAAAAACGAAAAGGAAAACAAAGGACTACTTGATGTAAAATTCAATTAGCAATAAAGCTGTAACCCTTTAATTAAAAATAAAAGAAGATTTGTGACTACTAATTCATCAATTAAAAGGATTGCCTTTATTGGCAATTATTTGCCGCGTCAATGTGGTATAGCAACGTTTACAACCGATTTGTGCGAAGCTATGGCAAAAAAGTATACCGATATAACATGCATTGCTCTGCCGGTAAACGATGTAGCAGCAGGTTATGCTTACTCAACACGTGTCCGATTTGAACTCACAGAGAAAGATATCGATTCTTACTTACGAGCCTCTGATTTTTTAAATATAAATAATGTTGACATGGTTTGTCTGCAATTCGAGTATGGAATTTTCGGTGGGAAAGCAGGAAGTCATATCCTGGCGTTGTTGCGCGGACTACGTATGCCGATTGTTACAACTTTACACACAATACTAAAAAACCCTGACCCTGATCAGAGACGGGTATTGGAAGAAGTCGCCGCATTATCGGATCGTTTGGTCGTTATGAGTGAACGTGGTTCTGAATTTCTGAAAGATATTTATAACATATCTTTAGATAAAGTTGATATGATCCCACACGGTATTCCGGATGTACCTTTTGTGGATCCAAGCTTTAATAAAGATTTATTTGGAGTAGAAGGAAAAATTGTTTTATTAAGTTTTGGTCTGCTTTCCTCCAGCAAAGGGATTGAAACTGTTATATCCGCACTACCCGAAATTGTTGCCCGTTATCCGAACATTGTTTATATCGTTGTTGGTGTAACACATCCTCATGTAATTCAACAAGAAGGTGAAACTTACCGTCTCTCTTTGCAATGGCTGGCTCAACAGAAAGGCGTGGAAAGGAATGTTATCTTTTACAACCGTTTTGTTAGTTTGGAAGAACTAGTTGAGTTCATCAGTGCCGCAGATATTTATATTACACCATATCTCAATGAGGCACAAATAGCATCAGGAACTCTCGCTTATACATTGGGAGCGGGTAAAGCAATTATTTCTACACCATATTGGTATGCCCAAGAAATGCTTTCAGACGGACGCGGAGTGCTGGTTCCATTCCGCGATTCTTCAGCTATGGCTGAGCAGGTTATTGATTTGTTAGCTAATGAGTCCGAACGGCATGCAATGCGTAAGCGTGCTTATATGTTTGGGAGGGCAATGATTTGGCCTGAAGTGGCGCAACGATATATGGAAAGTTTTGAACGTGCACGAACAGAACGTCGACATTATATCCCGGCAGGATTTATTTCAAAAGCCCTCGATAAATATCCCGGTGAATTACCTCCGTTAAAACTCGATCACTTAGAACACTTGACGGATTATACAGGAATATTTCAACATGCCCTTTTTACTGTACCAAATTATTCTCATGGTTATACCACCGATGACAATGCCCGGGCTCTTCTTGTAAGTATTCTCTTGGACGAATTGGGCAACAGCAAAAGTTTGGGATTAGCTTCCCGGTACCTTGCATTTCTCGGGTATGCATTTAACAATCAGACTAAACGATTTCGAAATTTTATGGACTATCAGCGCAATTGGCTGGAAGATTCCGGATCGGACGATAGTCATGGTCGTGCACTTTGGGCTTTAGGAACTGTATTAAATCATTCTAATGCACCTGCACTCAGCAGTATGTCAGGCTGGTTGTTCGAACAAACTTTACCTGCAATACTCTTAACTACCAGCCCCCGCGCCTGGGCATTTGCACTTATCGGCATTCATGAATATTCACAAAAATTTGCTGGTGACAGCAGGGCGAGCCATGTACGGGATGAACTATCAGGGCGACTACTGACATTATATCAAAATAATCGTTCTGAGGAATGGCGCTGGTACGAAAAAGTATTATCATACTGCAATGCTGTACTGCCCCATGCATTACTTGTTTGCGGAGAATCAATCCCTAACAAGGCTATGACCGACGCCGGATTAGAGTCGTTAACTTGGCTTACCGATTTGCATCGTGCAGATGAAGGTCATTTTGTACCAATCGGTTCTAATGGATTTTATCAGCATGGAGGTGAGCGTGCCAGGTTTGATCAACAACCCGTTGAAGCACAAGCAATGGTATCTGCTTGTTTGGAAGCTTTCAAAATTACCGGGGACAATTTTTGGAACAAAGAAGCTCGCCGTGCATTTGAATGGTTCTTGGGACGTAACGATTTAAATCTTTCTCTTTACGATCCGACAACCGGCGGTTGCCGTGATGGTCTCCATTCTGATCGTGCAAACGAGAATCAGGGAGCAGAATCAACTTTAGCTTTTCTACAATCACTGATGGAATTACGTCTGGCAGAACATTCACATTTATCTATGGAGACAATAATAAAATGACGAATAAGCATGAAGAACTTTTTCATCGTAATAAACTAAATCCGATTCTTACAGCCGATAATTGGCCATACCCTATCAATAGTGTATTCAATGCCGGGGCTACATTACTACAAGATGGAACAACACTGCTTCTATGTCGTGTAGAAGACCGGCGGGGACTTTCTCATCTTTGTGCTGCTCGTTCCTCAAATGGTATTGATGGCTGGAAGATTGACCCGCAGCCAACTCTATTACCTGATGCAGAAAATTTTCCGGAAGAACTATGGGGCATTGAAGACCCGCGTATTACTTTCGTTGAAGAATTGAAAAAGTATGTAGTAGTTTATACGGCATACACACGAGATGGTCCTGGTGTAGCTTTGGCTCTAACAGAAGATTTTAAAAACTTTGAACGATACGGTATAATAATGCCGCCTGAAGATAAAGATGCTGCCTTACTACCTCATCGAATTGATGGCAACTGGGTTATGATCCATCGCCCCGTCAACCCACCAAGAGCACATATGTGGATATCCTATTCACCTGACTTAAAAAATTGGGGTAAACATGTTTTAATGATGGTTGCCCGTAAAGGTGCATGGTGGGACGCAAATAAAATTGGTCTCTCACCTCCTCCAATAGAAACTCCTGAAGGTTGGTTGGTGATTTATCATGGAGTGAAGCAATCGTGTGGCGGATGTATTTATAGATTAGGTCTCGCACTATTTGATTCAAACAAACCGGAACTTTGCCTTAAGCGGGGTGACGAATGGATATTTAGTCCGGAAAAACCTTATGAGCAACATGGTGATGTTGGAAATGTCGTTTTTCCATGCGGATATACTATTGGTCCGGATGGCGACGCAATTAAAATATATTATGGGGCAGCAGATACTTGTATTGCCCTGGCTACCAGCAGTATTAAAGAAATGCTTAAGTGGCTTGAGAAACATAGTTTATAAAAGAAAGAATTTATATGAAGGCATTAGTATATCACGGACCCGGTAAACGGAAATGGGAAGACAAACCGAAACCAAAAATTAAGGATTCAACCGATGCTATTATCAGGGTAACAAAAACTACTATATGCGGAACTGATCTTCATATTCTGAAAGGAGATGTTCCTGAAGTCATTGACGGGCTCATACTCGGGCACGAAGGAGTTGGAGTTATTGAAGAAGCCGGAAAAAGCGTCTCAAATTTTAAAGTCGGGGATAAAGTTTTGATCTCATGTATAACAGCCTGCGGAATTTGTGTTGCTTGTAGAAAAGGAATGTACTCACATTGCGAAACCGGCGGCTGGATTCTCGGACATTTAATAGATGGAACACAGGCGGAATATGTTAGAATTCCACATGCCGATACCAGTCTTTATCATATACCGGATGGAGTTGATGATGAAGCGATCGTTATGTTGAGCGATATTTTACCTACCGGATTTGAATGCGGCGTTCTTAAAGGACAGGTAAAACCAGGCGATACAGTTGCAATAGTAGGTGCGGGACCTATCGGGCTTGCAGCTCTGCTCACTGCTCAATTCTATTCTCCCGCAGAAATTATTATGGTTGATTTGGATGAGAACAGACTAAATGTTGCTAAAACTTTCGGGGCAACAAAACTTGTTTCTAAAAATGCGGTTAAAGAAATAATGAAACTCACCAATGGAAAAGGTGTTGATGTTGCTATCGAAGCAGTAGGCATATCTGCTACGTTTAATATCTGCCAATCAATTATTGCAGCAGGCGGACATTTAGCAAACGTTGGTGTTCACGGAAAAAGTGTTGAGTTACATCTCGAAAAATTATGGTCACGTAATATCACAATTACAACCCGGCTTGTTGATACAGTAACCACACCAATGCTTTTGAAAACAGTACTGTCGGGAAAACTAAAGCCAAAACAGTTAATCACTCATCATTTTAATTTGAATGAAATCATGAAAGCGTACGATACATTTGGAAATGCGGCAAAAGAAAAAGCTCTCAAGGTCATTCTTACTAATTAGAGATAAGAAATGACGTGTAAGATTTTTGTTATCCAAAACAATAAAGGATAAAAGCTATGAACAAAAAAACAATAGGTATTATCATAATCATAATAGGTTTATTAATGACTCTTTATACCGGGTTTAATTATGTAACAAGAGAAAAAATAGTGGACATGGGCGATGTTCATATGACAATGGATGAAAATCATACTACAAACTGGACTCCATATTTAGGGATAGGGATAATGGTAATCGGAGGTGTTGTTTTTTTATCCGGTAAAAAGAAATAGTTGAACTTAATAAAATAATTCACAATGCTTAATGAGGTGAAAAAAATGGATACAATAAACAATAGACTATTAGTCTTTGCGTTTTTAGTCTTCGTGATGTTCTTTTTATACTTCGGCAACGGGATAATAATGAGTGGTGGAATAACTGGAAGGATGAATGGAAACGGTTGGATTAGCAGTAACAATTGGCTGTGGTATCTTACTGTAACAACTATTAGCATTTGGTGGTGTGTCAGCTGGCTGCATTTTAAAAGAAAATTTAATCAGATCAATATTCGTAATAACAATTTTAATGGAGAACAAAGATGAAAGGCAACAAAAAATTACTTACAATACTTAACCAGCTCTTAGCTGATGAACTTACTGCAATTAACCAGTACATGGTGCATTCTGAAATGTGTGAAAACTGGGGTTATAATAAACTTCACATAGCTATCAGAAAACAAGCATTAGATGAAATGCACCATGCAGAATGGCTCATCGAACGAATCATTTTTTTAGACGGTTCGCCAACTGTATCTAAGCTTAATAATATAATGATAGGTAAAACTGTTTCAGAAATGATTAGTAATGACAATGGCGATGAACACGATGCAGTACATGCCTATAATGACGCAATCAAGCTCGCACGTGAGTTAAATGATCAAGGTACTGCTGATCTGTTGACAAAAATACTAAAAATGGAAGAAGGTCACGTCGATTGGGCAGAAATTCAACTTTCACAGATTGAACAAATAGGGATGGAAAATTATTTAACTAACCAGGTTAAAGATGTGGTAAGCTGATTGAAAATTATTTGATAACCAAATGAAAAATTATCCTGCATTGTTTTTCAAGAAAGTTATAATATGATTGTTGAGCACAACAGAAATTGTGAATCAATAGTAATTGCATATTGAACTCATGACTATTTACATAAACATTCCCCGATAGAAAAATCATAATATGATACTTATTATTTTATTAAAGGGAATCTTTATTGGTTTTGCAATGGCAGTGCCGGTTGGTCCAATTGGAATAATGTGTATCCGCAGGACATTAACAGAGGGACGATTTCGCGGATTAATTATTGGTCTTGGAGCTGCAACTGCGGATTTTCTTTACGGCTGTGTTGCAGCATTTGGACTAACATTTATTTCAGATACACTCGTTAGTCAGCGAATTTGGATACGATTGGTTGGAGGTGTGCTTCTTCTTTACCTGGGAATAAAAACATTTCGTAAACTTCCTGCTAATCCGAATTTTCCTGTAAACAGCATTGGAATTTTAAAATCATATCTCACAGCTTTTTTAATAACGATTACTAATCCCTTGACCATTTTTGCTTTTATTGCTGTGTTTGCTGCACTTGGTTTAGGAAATGAAGTCATCATCTTTTCGGGATCTGCACTTGTTCTGGGAGTTTTTATAGGCTCTTTTTTATGGTTTCTGTCCCTTAGTTCCGGCGTAATGCTTTTTAGAAAAAAATTGGATCTGGTAGGTCTGAAATGGGTAAATAGAATTGCCGGTATTTTAATAATTATCTCAGGCGTCATTGTTATGCTGAGTTTGTTATGAATATATATTTCGGAAAGTTTAAAGTACAGGTTTCAGATTGAAATTTTTAAAATATACTGTATTTAAATCCATATTGGCTTATTTATTCACCTCAAAGATGTAATTCTTCTTTCATCCCTTTGCCCGATTGTTGTGTCCAAATAATGCTTATATATTTCAAACAAAAATGATATGGATAATTAAAGTCAATTTCAAAAGTGTGAGAGGCGGTTTGAAATGGATAAAATATATGAGCGCGATGTAGTTTGTGGAATGTACCTGTTTGAAACTGAAAGCTGCGAAGTATGTGAAATTAATAGTAAAAAATATTATTTCTGTGGTGAAACCTGCAGAGACGAATTCGAAAAAAATAAAACAAAGTATTTTAAAATGGATAAATCAGAAATAACCGATCAGTCTAATAAAGATTGGGAACAAACGAGCAGAGATCCTGTATGTGGTCAAATAATAAATATCAAAGATGCTAAAGGATCCAGCTTATTTATGAACAATAAATATCATTTCTGTAGTGCAGCCTGCAATAATGTCTTTAATAATATGCCTTCTACATATGCAGACAAAGCAGAAGGATATTTTGATCCCAATAATCCTAATGAACTATCGAAAAGTGATTTTATAATATTCTAAATATATACCTAAATTTTTAGCGTTAAATTCTAGAATCAACATAAATGATGATTTGAGTATTTGATACTCTGAATTTAGGAAAATTAAAAAATAAAGGTGCGTGATAATGAAAACAAAGAAAATGAAAAAAGTTTTGATAGCGCTCGATTACAATCCAACTGCACAAAAAGTTGCAGAAACAGGTTTCTCATTGGCAAAAGCCATGAAAGCTAAAGTTATATTACTGCATGTGATATTAGATCCTGTCTTTTATTCTTCTGCAGATTATTCCCCCATAATGGGTTTTACCAGTTACTCTAATTTGGATCTACTAAAATTAGAAAATGTTGAAGAACTGAAAAAAGTATCTCAACGTTTTCTGAATAAATCAAAACGCCATCTTGGAGATAAAAATATAAAAACTGTGTTAGGAGAAGGCGATAGTGCTGAAGCCATAATAAAGACAGCCGAAGAATTGCATATTGATATTATCGTTATGGGTTCTCACAGCAGGAGATGGTTGGAAAATATACTTCTGGGAAGTGTTGCGGAAAAAGTATTACATCACTCCCCTATTCCGCTTTTCATTATTCCAACTAAAAAGGATAAATAAAAAATAATCCATTTTAATACTAGACAAGAAATGAATTTTCAAAGATATATATAACCTAATTATTAGAAAGAAAAAGTGTTCGGATTAAAACAAAGGAGAAGGAAGCGCATTCGCAACCTACCATTTCCTGAAAAATGGCAGAAAATTTTGGAAAGGAATATTGCATATTATCATCATTTAAATTCAGAGGATCAATCCGAGTTACGTGGTAATATTCAAATTTTTTTAAATGAAAAAAAATTTGAGGGGCTCAATGGATTTGAAATTACAGATGAAATAAGAGTTACTATTGCTGCACAAGCTTGCATTTTGCTACTACATCGCGATACGGATTATTATCCGACATTATATACAATTTTAGTTTATCCTCATCCATTCTTTTCTAATATCAAAAAATATTTACCGGGAGGAATAGTCGCAGAAGGCGAACAAGGACGATTAGGTGAATCATGGTATCGTGGACCGGTTATACTTTCTTGGGACGATGTGAGCCGGTCTGCTCATGATCATAATGATGGACACAATGTTGTTTTTCACGAATTTGCTCACCAACTTGACAGTGAATCCGGTGCAAACGATGGAGCGCCGCAATTACCAAAGCGCTCTTCCTATATTGCCTGGGCACGAGTGTTGGGCGAGGAGTATCAGGATTTGTTTGATCATCTGAGGCACCACCTTAAATCAGACATAGATTCTTATGGAGCCACAAATCCAGCCGAATTTTTTGCTGTAGTTACAGAATATTTTTTTGAAAAGCCAATTCAACTCAAAAAGCGTCATCCGGAATTATATGAACAATTCAAAAACTTTTATAAGCTGGATACTGAAGCGATTATGCTAACGAATGACAAAAACATTAATAGGAAAAAATTAGTTTTATGAAAGAGAAACATATCCCGGTTGGTAAAATTCTTGGAATTCCAATTTATTTAGATTATTCCTGGTTTCTAATTTTGGCATTACTAACATGGATGTTAGCACAAAGTTATTTTCCAAATGAATTTAAAAATTGGACGAAATTCTCTTACTGGTCGGTCGGTTTTATAACTTCAATTTTATTCTTTATTAGTATTTTACTTCATGAATTTGGTCATTCTATAATAGCAATAAAATATAAGATTAAAGTAAAACGGATAACACTTTTCGTATTCGGCGGAGTTGCTGAAATTTCAAAAGAACCACCAAAATCATCGGCGGAATTTTGGATTGCTATTGCCGGTCCGATTACCAGTTTCATATTAGCAGCAATCTTTTATTTATTAGCAAAATTATTTGAACAGAATCAATACCTTATGGCTTCATTTCAGTATCTTGCTTTAATAAATTTTATTCTGGCAATTTTTAATTTAATTCCGGGATTTCCGTTAGATGGGGGAAGAATTTTTAGAGCCATAGTGTGGGCTGTTTCAAAAAACTATAAAAAAGCAACTACTATTGCAGCTAACTCTGGAAGATTTTTCGGATTCATTTTTATTATGTTTGGGGTTTTTCTGGTATTTCAAAATAATGTCTTTAATGGTTTATGGATTGCATTTATTGGTTGGTTTCTTGAAAGTGCCGCAAATTCCCAGGTTCAAAGACAGGCACTTGATGATTTACTATTCGGGCACCGGGTGTACGAAGCATTGTCGAATGATTTTGGTATTGTATATCCTGATTCTACAGTTCAGGAAATTATAGATAATCATTTCATTGGCGCTAATCGCAGATGTTTACTTGTAAAAGAAAATAATATAATGGTAGGATTTCTTACACCAAGGCAAATAAATTCCATTTCAATAAGCGATAGGCAAAATAAAACTGTAAAAGATGTAATGATGCCGTTACAAGACATTATTAAAATAAATTCTGATGAACTATTATTGGATGTATTAAAGGCCAGGGGCAAAAATGATGATAGCGAGATACCTATCATAGAAAACGGCAATTGCGTTGGAATATTAAATCACAACAGTATTTTCCAATTTATATTTGAACTTCATAAGTTGGGTCATTAATCTCAATAAAAAAATCTCCTGTTATTTTTTCCAAGGCATTATTGTATTCAGTAAAAAATCCTTCAAGGGAAGAACCATCATTTGCCAAGACTCACCTAGCCTTAAAGATGTAGTCCTTCTTTCATCCCTTTGACTTATTTATATAATCGCAATTCCTACGTAAATTTTTAACAATTAAAGAACCAAAAACTAAAATTGTGTTATACCGCACTATGACTGCTCTGCTATTCCGCTGGAAGCCTCACAAATCCATGGGCTATAATAAAAACGTTAATCAGGATTGAGAACTGATAAGCAAGTTCAAAAAAAAGAAATCGTTTGTAATTAAAATTTATGTACTTAAATATTAGAGGTAATTAAAATGAGAAAAAGCAGTTCTTTTGCTGCATTAATCTTCATCATAATTTTTGGCATTGGTATAGGATTAGCTTTTGCCATGTATACAGGCCCAGCTAACATAGAAAGCATTTGGGTTGGGATTATTGCATTTGTTATTGCCCTCTTTGTTTCTCTCTCAATTAAGATTGCGGATCAGTGGGAACGTGTGGTGATATTGAGATTAGGTAAATTTCGCTCACTCCAGGGACCGGGACTTTTTTTTATTATCCCGATCATTGATGCTATACCTTACTGGATTGATACCCGCGTAATCACTTCTTCATTCACCGCAGAGAAGACACTTACAAAAGATACAGTCCCGGTGGATGTAGATGCAGTGCTATTCTGGAAAGTTATAGACCCAAAGAAGGCAGCTCTGGATGTAGCCGACTATAAAAGCGCTATAAATTGGGCTTCTCAAACAGCTCTGCGTGACGTCATTGGCAAGACCATGCTTTCCGATATGCTGGAAGGCAGGGAAAAGATTAGTAATGAGTTACAAAAAATTATTGATGAACGCACCGAGCCATGGGGCATTAATGTTATTTCAGTTGAAGTTAAAGATGTACTGATTCCATCGGCTTTGGAGGATGCGATGTCGATGCAGGCTCAAGCGGAAAGAGAACGCCAGGCAAGGGTAATTTTGGGAGATTCTGAAAGACAGGTGGCTGAAAAATTTGAAGAAGCGGCAAGAACCTACACAAACAATCCTGTGGCTTTACATTTAAGGGCGATGAATATGCTCTACGAAGGTTTGAAACAAAATTCAACGATTGTAATTGTGCCCAGTTCGGCTGTGGATACAATGCAGCTTGGTGGTATGGCGGGGTTAACTGCTTTAACCATGGGAATCGGTCAGGATAAAGCGAATAAAGAGAAAGAGAACGAGACAAAAAAAGAGGAAACTCTTTAATGAATAATACTATTGACGAGGAGACAAGATGAAAGAAAAAACCGAAATTAAATATTTGTTTGTTGATATCGGCGGTGTTTTGCTCAGCGACGGGTGGGATCACGAGTCACGAAAACTGGCAGTCAAAAAGTTCGACTTGAATCCGGAAGAAATGGAAAACCGGCATAACCAGGCTTTCGAAACTTACGAGTTAGGCAAACTCACAATTACGGAATACCTGAACCGTATTGTGTTCTACGAGAAACGCTCGTTTACTCAGGCTCAGTTTAGGAAATTTTTGTTCGCACAGTCTAAGCAGTATTTCCAGATGATTGAGTTAGTTCGCAAACTCAAAACAAAGTATGGCTTGAAGATTATCGTTGTCAGTAATGAAGCACGTGAATTGAATGCCTACCGGATTCGCAAATTCAAGTTGGACGAGTTTGTGGATTTTTTTATTTCCTCCTGCTATGTCCATTTGCGAAAACCAGACACAGATATCTTTCGTCTTGCACTTGATACAACCCAAGCGGCAACCAAACAAGTAGTCTATATAGAAAACACACCGATGTTCGTCAAGATTGCTGAAGGCATGGGGATTAAAAGCATTCTTCACGCTGATTATAAGACTACATGTAAGAAACTTGCTTCATTTGGATTGAGGTAATTGGATGATAAAAAAAACATCTGCTATATTGAAGCATGACAGTATACTAACTATCAATGGCGGTTCGTCGAGTATCAAATTCGCTTTGTATCAGACAGGTGAACAGCTTAAGCGAATATTGCATGGAAAGATTGATAGAATAGGTTTGCACGGCACAAATCTGACTTTCAACGGTCTAACCAGAAATGAGCAAGGAAGTCGTAGTATCAAAAACTCGGATCACAAGTCAGCAGTGAATTCCTTGATTGATTGGCTTGAAGAACAAAACGAATCCTATAGCTAAATAGACTAACAAGTTTGAAGCATTCAAAATATTAAGACAGGATGAATTAATAAAAATAGAGAATACCAATTATGGAACCGAATACAAAAAAAACCGAAGCGAAGGACAATTTACAATCTATGCCTTTGGCGGAAGTGGAGAAAAAATTAGAATCATCTCCGGATGGTCTCACTCAGGCTGAGGCAGAGAAACGGTTGGCTCAATATGGACCTAATGAGATTGAAGAAAAGAAAACAAATATGTTTCTAAAATTCCTTACTTATTTTTGGGGACCCATACCGTGGATGATTGAAGCAGCTGTTATCCTTTCGGCTGTAGCACGGCACTGGCCGGATTTTTTTATCATCCTCGTTTTGCTTGTTGCCAATGCTGTAGTCGGATTCTGGGAAGAACGGGAAGCCGGCAATGCCATCGAAGCATTGAAGGCTAAACTTGCTGTTAAGGCACGGGTGAAACGTGATGGTAAATGGATCACCCCGGCAGCGCGTGAATTGGTGCCGGGAGATGTTATTCGATTGCGATTGGGTGATATTGTGCCTGCGGATGCACGCTTGCTGGATGGTGATCCTGTGGAGGTAGATCAGTCTGCACTAACAGGCGAATCGTTGCCCGCCGACACGTAAACCCGGCGAGGCAGTGTTTTCCGGTTCAATCATTCGCCGAGGTGAAATTGGCGCAATGGTTTATGCTACGGGTACGAATACATACTTTGGAAAGACAGCACAACTAGTTCAGGAAGCTCATACAGTCAGCCATTTTCAAAAGGCAGTTTTGAAAATAGGTAATTATCTCATCATCCTCGCGGTGGCTCTTGTAGCGGTGATTATTACTGTAGCTATTTTCCGTGGCGACCCGATACTCACCACATTACAGTTTGCCCTGGTGCTTACTGTAGCCGCGATTCCGGTTGCAATGCCGACTGTGTTATCAGTTACAATGGCAGTTGGTGCACGACTACTCGCCAGGAAAAAAGCGATTGTAAGCAAGTTAGTAGCTATTGAGGAACTGGCTGGAGTTGATGTTCTTGTGCGCCGACAAAACCGGCACTCTTACCCAGAATAAACTTACTCTTGGCGATCCTTTCAGTGTTAACAATATTCCTGCCGAACAAGTAATCCTTTATGGTGCGCTTGGCATCGCGAGCGGAAAACAATGATACCATAGATCTGGCAGTTCTTGGCGGATTGAAAGACAAGGATTCGTTAAAGGATTATGAAGTGGTTCATTTTCATGCCGTTCGACCCTGTACATAAACGTACCGAAGCCACTGTCAAATCCAAAGACGGAAAAACATTCAAGGTGAGCAAGGGAGCGCCGCAGGTGATTTTAGAATTGTCATCGAATGCAAGGACAGATAAAATCCGCTGTCGATAAAGCAGTAAATGAATTTGCAGCTCGAGGTTTTCGTTCATTAGGTGTTGCGAGAGCCGAGGGCGATGGGCAATGGCAGTTTGTTGGTGTGCTGCCCTTGTTCGATCCGCCGCGTGAAGATGCAAAGGCAACGATTGAGACTGCAGGAGAGATGGGTGTTAAGATTAAGATGGTTACGGGCGATGCGCTTGCCATTGCCAAAGAAACCGCCAAAAATTGGATATGGGTACAAATATTCTTGATGCCGCCAGCCTGGGCGATTCAAAGAAGAAGGAGACAACGGAGGTTTCCGAGTCCATAGAAAATGCCGATGGTTTTGCTCAGGTATTTCCTGAACACAAGTTTCACATAGTAGATGTTTTGCAAAAACGCGGACATATTGTCGGAATGACGGGTGACGGAGTAAATGATGCTCCTGCGCTGAAGAAAGCTGACTGCGGTATCGCTGTTTCAGATGCAACAGATGCAGCTCGCGCAGCAGCGGCCATTGTGCTTATGCTGCCCGGGCTTGTCGGTGATTATTGATGCAATCAAAGAAAGCCGACGCATTTTCCAGCGGATGAACAGCTACGCGATCTACCGAATCGCCGAAACATTACGCGTACTGTTCTTTATGACGCTTGCGATCCTGATCTTTAACTTTTATCCGTTGACGGCAGTGATGATCGTGATGCTTGCATTGCTTAACGACGGCGCCATCCTTTCCATCGCTTATGACAATGTTCATTACAAGGATAAGCCGGAAGCATGGAACATGCGCATGGTGCTTGGAATCTCAACAGTTCTGGGCGTCATCGGGGTCATCTCCGCTTTCGGTTTGTTTTATCTTGGTGAACGCGTATTTCATCTCGATCGTGCACACATCCAGACGCTGATGTATTTGAAACTTTCAGTGGCAGGACATCTGACGATCTTCCTTACCCGTACCGTGGACCGTTCTGGTCCATACGCCCCGCAAAAATTTTATGGATAGCAGTGCTCGGTACACAAATCGTGGCAACGCTGATAGCTGTTTATGGATTTTTTATGACGCCGCTTGGCTGGGGTTGGGCAGGGTTCGTTTGGGGTTATGCACTTGTTTGGTTTCTCCTGAATGATCGCGTGAAACTTCTTGCGTACCGAATTTTTGATCCCATAAAAAGCAAGGCAACAGCCGATTTGACTCCGCAGATTGCTAAGCGAGCTTATGAATTATATGAAGAAGGTGGAAACAAGGACGGACGATCAGTTCAGGATTGGGAGAATGCTGAGAAGGAAATTCGGAAAGATGAGACTAATAAATAAACAAACGTGAACAACAAAGCAGCCATAATGAAAGGATGAAAATAAAAATCATTTCGAAATTATAACGGCTAGTTTACTGGCTAATTAATTTATTTCGACTTTAGGCTGGCTTACCTGTAATTCCGCATTCTTAATATACAAATCTCTTTGCGGGAAAGGTATCTCTATGTTGTTCTCTCTAAATTTTTTGAATATTTCAAAATAAAGTTTGCTTTTCAGGATATCCCGGTGTGGTTATATAACTGCTTGTCCAGATCAGGAGATTAAAATTAATTGAACTGTCGCCAAATTCTATAAAAAGTACATCTGGTTCTGGATTTTTTAAAACGCCATCTTCCTTATCCGCAACTTCCAAGTAAAATTCGCTTTACATTTTCAGGATCTTCTTTATAAGCAACCCCCACCGGAATACTGAATCTCACATTCCTATCATTGTGGCTCCAGTTAATAACTGTTGATGAAATAAATTCAGAGTTAGGAACAATAACCGAAATATTATCATTTGTCACAATCATCGTAGATCTCATTGAAATTCTCATAACATCACCAAAGACTTCCCCAACCTGGATCCTGTCCCCTACTTTTATCGGTCTTTCAAAAAGAATAATTATTCCACTTACTAAATTGTTTGTGACATTCTGTAAACCGAAACCTATGCCAACGCCAAGAGCACCGACAAGAATAGTAATTGCACTCAAGTTAATTCCAACGGTTTGTATAACAATTATTAACCCGAATATAAGAACACCATAACGAATAATCGTACCGACCGCGAGCCGCACTCCCAGTTCTATCTTGCTTTTGGAAAGAACTTTATAGATCATCCATTTCCTGAGTCTTGCAGTAATGAAGAAAAGAATCCACGCGAGAAAAATAAAATAAAGTAGAGTCCAGAGCGTTATTGAAGTATTCCCAATATCAATAATATGAATGCTGAGGAAATCTTTTACACTATTAAAATATTTTTGTATGTACTTAAAAAATTCATTCATTTAAATTCCGTGGGATGTATCCTATTGATAATTTAATTTATCGAAATGATTTTTTTAAAAATATATCTATTAATATGCACACAAAGTCAACTATGAGCAAGAAAAACCTTTTAAACAGTTAGTAAATTTCTATTAAAGTTATATTGGGATGTCTCACAATAATGGCTTCGTCATATTTATTAAGGTACAGCCTAGTCCTTATTTTTCAATCATGATATAACATACAACAAACCACAAGCAAACACTTCATTCAAAAGATGTAGTTCCTTTTTCATCCCTTCGCTTGATTGACTTGATCGTACCGACCTTGTATTCTGTTGTTAATAGCAAAAAAAAAGGAGCAACATTATGCGTTATTTTTTTGTTCTAATTGTAACACTTTTCCTGTGGAGTGCTTCAAGCACTACGAATGCACAAGTAAGTGTCAGTGTTAACTTCAACCTCGATAGTCAACCAGCCTGGGGCCCGACCGGTTATGATTATGTTGAATATTATTACTTGCCGGATATCGATGTTTACTATTATGTCCCTCAACATCGTTATTATTATTACAGCAGAGGGCGTTGGATTAACAGCTCAAATTTACCCTCACATTATCGTAATTATGATTTCTATAATTCTTATAAAGTGGTAGTAAATGAGAGGGAACCTTGGCGAAATAATGAAACCTATAGAGAAAAATATTCCTCCTATAAAAATCGTCACGATCAGCAGCCAATACGTGATAGCAAGGATCCAAAATATTATCAAAATAAATACCATCCCGAGCATAAAAACTGGCTTAAACATCAAAAACAGGATAACAGCAGAGACAAGGGAAATAAGCGGGATAATGGTAAAGGCAAGCACAAATAGAAAATAATTGAAGCAAATAATTAAAAATGAAAACCGGTTTTGATCTGACTAAATTCTTACATCTCGAAACCGGTATGGGTGTAGAATGAGCAATGGTGGTCCTAATGATGTCTGGATATTCCAAATAGCAGGGGGTATTACAATGGCAAATGGTAAGATGGTTGCCCTTACCGGCGGTGCACAACCTAATAATATCTTTTGGCAAAGCTTCGGTAGTGTTACGATTGGAACTACTGCACACTTTGAGGGAATTGTTTTAGCTCAAACATCAATCACTATTGGGACTGGTGCATCAGTGAAGGGCATTCTGTTGACACAGACTGCAGTTACATTAAATGCAAATGCCGTCACTAAACCCACAGACATTACTGAAGTAGAAACAGAATTTACTCCTAATAGGATCGCTTTATCTCAGAACTATCCGAATCCATTCAATCCGTCAACAAGTATTCGGTACAATCTCGAGAAGGCCGGGATGGTCTCCTTAAGAATTTATAATTTGCTTGGTAAAGAAGTTGCTACACTTGTAAACGCCAACCAGAATGCCGGCAGCTACACCGTGCAGTTCAATACTAACTTGGGAAAACTCAAACTCGCGAGTGGTGTGTACTTATATCGTCTGGAAACTGAATCATTCGTCTCAGTCAAGAAGTTTGTACTTTTAAAATAAATGCCTGTCCCGATTCCCCGGGAAAATCCGGGGACCAGGATTGTTTAAAAGTTCAGTAATATTATTGTAAAAAAAACTGAGTTGCATTTTTGCTCACCAAAAAGATGTAGTTCCTTTTTCATCCCTTCGTCTGATTGTAGTGATTTAAACCGGTACGTATATTATTAATGATGAATCACTTTATAATACTTTTTAAAAAGTAACGTTATTAAATAAAAAAATAGAAAGGATGCCTGCTATGCTATATACAATCGCTGTAGTTTTAATAGTGCTGTGGTTACTTGGATTCTTCGCTTTCCATGTCTCCAGTGGTCTTATTCATGTTCTGCTTGTAATTGGAGTTATAATGGTCTTAGTAAACCTTTTTCGCGGACGTCGCGCACTCTGAATATAGTTAAGCATCAAAATTTTTAACGAGCAACGTTTTGCTAGAAGATAATTGTCTTTCCTGGATTTATTTGCCGGTACATCTTGTTTATTATTTTGATTTGTCCCGGCAGTTGCAATGATTTTGATTTTAGGTTAAAAAAATATTCGTATAAATTTATGACTGAGCAAAGTAATCCTTTTCGCGGAATGCGCATCCTTGTTGGCGCGGCAGCATTCGTAATAATTATCGCGGGAATTAATGTTGCTCAATCTGTTGTTGTTCTGTTCCTTGTCTCTTTCTTCCTTGCACTGCTTGGAACCCCATCGGTACTCTGGTTAAAACAAAAACGTATCCCATCTGCAGTTGCAGTTTTGATGGTTATGGCTGTTATGATAATTATTTTAATTTTGATTGGCGCACAAATTGGATCTTCAATCAGCAGCTTTTCAGATGAACTGCCTTTGTTGCAAACCCGCATTCGTGAACAAGTTCTGGAGCTTAGTGCACTTTTAAGAAGCAAGGGTTTTTCCGGCACGCAAAAAGTTTTGCTGGATTATATTAACCCGGAAGCTGTAATGAAACTTACAGCCGGATTATTATCCGGATTAAGTTCAGTAATTTCCGATGTTGTTCTGATCCTTTTAACAGTAACTTTTATATTGCTCGAAGTCTCGAGCTTCCCTAAAAAACTCCGTGCTATTCTCGGTGATCCTGAACAGGTATTTCCACAGTTTACAAGGTTTGTTGTTGATATGAAACGCTATACGATCATTAAAACTATGATCAACCTGGCTGCAGGAATCTTAATCGCAGTATGGATGTACATACTCGGCGTGCAATTTCCGGTTTTGTGGGGCTTCCTTGCATTTTTACTTCATTATATACCTAATATCGGTGCCATAATCGCCGCTATTCCTCCAGCGCTTCTGGCACTAGTTCAACTTGGAATCGGCAGTGCCTTACTTGTAGTTGCCGGTAATATTCTAATCGGCTTCATAATAGGGAATGTGATTGAACCGCGTGTTATGGGAAGAACTTTAGGACTTTCTACCTTGGTAGTATTTCTCTCACTGATTTTTTGGGGAAGCCTGCTGGGTTTGATGGGGGCGATACTTTGCATACCGCTAACAATGGCAATGAAGTATGCGTTTGAAAGCGATGAAAAGACACGGTGGATTGCTGTATTGCTTGGGTCTGAAAAATTCGATAAAATTTCTACACCAACATCTGCAAAAGAAAAACAATGATGAAAACACTACGGGTTAAAGATGACTCATTCACTCAGCGAAAACTATCCTTGCGGAAAGCTGTAAAGTATATAAGTTTTATTATTGGTGGTGCCGTACTCTTTTGTGTATTGATGTTCATTCTCTTTCCGGATCCTTTTATCAACACATTATTAAAAGACCAAATTACAAAAGCATTTACGGAAGCTTATCCGGAATACACAATAGAGCTTGGTGATATGCATTATAGTGTCTGGAAGAATCAATTGGGCTGTGACACTATAACACTGGATGCCGGCGATTCTACTTTTACCAGCAGTGTTGCATCATTCTCCGTTTATGGGATCCCTTGGATAAAGATCCTTTGGCAAGGACAATTCACTCTTAATAATCTTACAAGCTCTACAATAGATGCACAAAATATCGTATTTAATCTTCGTCAGACTCAGGATGAATTTAGTCTTGGGATGCTTCATATTTCGGTGCCTGATTCAGAAATCGTTGCTGATTCAATTAAGTATTATTCTTTAATAAGTGATGAACAATTCTTCTCAAAAAGTCAATTCAAACAAACCAGGTTTCGTTTTGATATTCCTCAAATAAAAATAATGGGTTTGGATTATCCTGCACTGCTTCAAGGAAATACATATAACGCCAAAAGCATTAATATATACAATATGTTTGCCGATATTCTGGTGAACATGGATAAACCCTATGATAAGAACTCATCTAAACCACAGATGCCGAACGAAGCTCTATTTTTGATGAAGGAAATAGTTAAGATAGATAGTTTAAAAATCATAAATGGAAGATTGAAGTATGGTGAAAGGTTTGCAATAGGAGCAACACCTGGTGTGATCTTATTTAATAAAGTCAATGTTTTGGCAAGTGGAATATCTAATCATCAAGCTCACCCTGACACTGTAGTTATTCATGTAGAAGGACTTTTTATGAATTCCGGCAGAATGAAACTGTTTATGGAAATTCCTCTCGCGTCAAGAGATTTTTCTTTACGATATTCCGGTTCACTTAGTGCGATGGATATGACCGAACTGAATTCATTCATTGAACCGGCTGAACATCATCGTATTAAATCCGGAATTGTTCAGTCGGCAACTTATAATATAAATGTTAATACGGGGAATGCAAATGGTACTTTGCGAGTAGTGTACAAAGACTTGTCCATTGCTGTTATCGATAAAAATACAGGAAGCGAAAAAGGATTTTTGGATAAGATATCTTCTTTCATTTCTAAATCATTTGTAATAAGAGGAAACAACATGCCGGATAAATCCGGATTGATGAAAATCGGCGTTGTCGGATATACACGAAAACCGGTTGAGACGTTTATCCAGTTTATGTGGTTTGCTCTTCGAAGTGGAATAGGCAATGTTGTTGGGTTTTAAATGAATACAATCTTTAGACATGAGGTAAATTTGTATTCATTTTACTAACCTAAAAGGTGTAGCTCCTTTTTCATCCTTATGCCCGATTGAACAATACTAAACTTCCGAATATTATAGATACTATTCAGAAAACTATTGCATTAAATAACAATTTATTCGAAACAAAAGATTAACAAGCAAGTGATTTAAATTGTAAGGAAGAATAAAATGAACAAGTTATGCTTTGTATCCTTTTTGTTTTTAATTTCAATATCGCTTCAAGCCCAGTTTAAACCTGCGTTTAATAAAAAGATTCCACTGCATCAAAACACATGGTTAAGCCTGCATCCCGAGGCAGGCAGGCAGACATCAATGAATGAGGTTAATCGTTATTCTGATTTAATCCCTAATCCTAATAAAACATTATTCCAGGAAACTAATAATTTTTCTTTAGTTGGTTCCACAAAATACAATATGTATGGTGATTTATTGAATGACAATCCGTTGTATAACAAGAAATCTCTCTGTATGGATGGTTGTTCTAAGAGTTACCCTGGCAGGTGTTACTACCAATTTAATTGATCACTACATCTTCAACTTTGATTTTTCAAGGGTTGGATTTAATAGCTGGAAACATAATTTAGAAACCGGATGGGAATGGGATAATGACAGGTTTGCTATGAATAATTTTTTCCATCCCTTTTCGGGAGGAATGTATTTTAACGCAGCACGTGCAAACGGTTATTCGTTCTTCGAATCAGTTCCTTTTTCGGCTTTGGGCAGTTTAGAGTGGGAGTATTTTGGTGAAACTACGTTGCCATCGTATAACGACTTAATCAATACTACAATTAACGGGGCTTTCCTTGGAGAAATATTTTACCGGTTAGGTTCAAATATCTTAGATGATCAAACAACGGGTTTTAATAGATTTTTGCGGGAAGCGGCTGTTGCTGTTATTACGCCTACGAGATTTCTCAGCAGGCTTTTGCAAGGTGAAGTTTTCAGGTTAACACCGGAAGAAGTATATCAGAAAGAACCACTTAATATAACATTAGCAGCCGGGTACCATAGAATAAATGAAGGTAGGTCACTCCAGAAGGCAAGCAATAGCTTTAATTTCAATCTTAATCTCGATTATGGAAACCCGTTTGAAAAAATATCGCGGAAACCTTATGATTATTTCAAACTCCAGTCGGATTTCAATATTGGCGTTGGAAGAAAAATTATTGACCTTGTAACCGGGTACGGGATGTTATATGGCAGTAATGTTCAAACCGGTAATTTGGAAATGCTGCTTGGTTTATTTCAACACATGAATTTTTTTGATAATAAAACATTCGAATTGGCTGACTTAGCTTTTGGACCCGGAATAATTTCCAAACTGCCGATTAACTAAGAGTTCAAGTCTTTATACCGATTTTCATGCTGCGCTAATGCCTTTCGGTGCACTCAGCGGTCGATTAGGACCTGATACTTTACAAGTCAGAGATTATAATTATGCAGACGGAGCGGAATTAAAATTTGAAAGTACCTTGAATATCGGCGGATGGACAGGTATATCACTTACGGGCTATTACTGGTGGTTTCATACAATTGTTGGAGATGCAGGAAATAGTTATATAGGATTAATCCAGCCCAGTATTAAATTCAAACTTTTCGACAATCTGAACATTGGATTTGAACATCAGATTTACTACAGCGATATATACCCGCGTGATTTTCCAAATGTTCATTCCGTAAGAACCGAACAGAAAATTTTCCTTCAGATATTTTTAGAAGAATTTAAGTTTAAAAAATAAAATGATTTTATTCCGATTTTTAATGCCGGGTAAAAAATAGAATGGAAACAATAATAAAGAAAATTATATTATCACTCCTCCTTGCAATACTCTGCGAATCTTCCATATTTGCACAAGACTCCACTTTAGGGAATTCAGAACAGATTAATAAATATAATTTTTCTCAATTCGGAAATGAGACCTGGAACTTCATTAAGCAACCAACTAAATGGGATGGAGGCGATTGGTTCAAAATAGGTATAATAAGCGCAGGAACATTTTTAATTTTAAAACTGCCGATCAACCTATTCGCGATGTAGTTCTTAAGAACCAGCAATACTACAACAGCTTACCGATTAAAATCGGCAATACGTGGGGCGATTGGTATCCCACGGTGATCGTAGCGGTGGATTTGCTTTGCACGGATTGTTGGATGATAATACTTCCTCTAAAAAAATTGCTTTTGAAGTTGTGCAGTCTGCACTCTACACCGAGATTGTTACACAAATAGTCAAACATGCTTTTGGAAGAGCCAGACCGTATAATGAACTAGGTCCGACTGCTTTTAAACCGTTTTCATTTCTTGGTTGGGATTTTACTTCGATGCCTGCCGGACATACTTCCTGGGCATTTTCACTTTCAACAGTTCTTTCAAGAAATGCGACGCCGGTTTGGTTAAAAGTATTAGCTTACTTACCAGCAGCACTAACATTTGTCGCACGAGTTTATCAGGATCATCACTGGACGTCGGATAATTTTTTAGCTGCCACATTCGGTTATTTTACTGCAACCTGGGTTGTAGATCAGCATGAGAAAAAAGAATTAATGGTGGGAGCTTCTTCAGGCTTTCCCCTAAGTATTACAATTCCACTTAATTAATCCGCCGCAGCGGATCGAATCGAGTTGAGCTGTGTATATATTTATAAACATAGGAACACAATTAAGATGCGAAAAGAATCTTCTTTCTTAGATTTTTTGCTGAAGAACATTTTGAGGCATAAATTTATTTCCATAAAGTCTCCCTGCAAAGCCGGGAACTGGATGTTGCATTTAACACTCCTTCTGACAATTCTATGTGGGTCTGCAACATTTGCACAAAATCCTGTTTTAGAAGATTCTGTGCAGCAGCTAAAATATAATTTCTCTCAATTCGCAAATGAGACCTGGAACTTCGTTAAACAGCCAACTAAATGGGAAGGAAGTGATTGGCTTAAAATAGGTTTGGTGAGTGCAGGAACATATTTAATAATAAAAACTGCCGATCAACCTATTCGCACTGCAGTTTTGAAAGATCAAAGATATTACAAAAGCGTTCCAATTGAATTTGGCAGAATATGGGGAGAAATATATTCACCGGTAGTATTCTTTAGCGGATTTGCAGTATATTCACTTTTAACTGATGATATCGGAACAAGAAAAATCGCTTATGAAATAGGACAAGCCTCTATATATGCCGGCGCACTTTCCTTTTTATTAAAACTTGCGATTGGCAGATCAAGACCATATCTAAACGAAGGTGCAAATTCTTTCCACCCCTTCGCATCAATTTTTAACCAGGATAATAAATCAATGCCAAGTGGTCACTCAACTGTTGCATTTGTACTTTCAACCGTCCTTTCCAGAAATGTTGAGTCACCCACTTTGAAAGTGATAGTTTATTTACCCGCAGTGCTCACTTTAATCTCACGCATTTATCAGGATCAGCACTGGGCGTCCGATACTTTTGCCGGGGCTGCACTTGGCTATTTTATTGGAACGTGGGTAGTGGATCATCATGAGCAAAAAAATTCACCTGTGAAAATTACATCCGGATTTCCTCTTACTATTAGTATTGCTCTTAACTAATTAAAAGGAAGTGTTTTTGATAGGTAATATCATTTAATAAAGCGGAGATTAATATGAAAATAAAAAAGAAAACACTTTTAATCATCCCTTTTGTACGATTATTTTGCTTTATTTTTCCCTATAGATTAAACCTATGTTAATATTAGAAACAGCACAACAATGCAGTCGAAAAAACTTCAGTAAAAAAAATAATTGCTTATTTCGCAAAAAATAAGTTATTCTACACACCAAAGGGATTAGTCCCTTTTCCATCCCTTTGACCGATTGTTTTGTCTTGAACCTTATCATAACTTTTTACCATTAGTATAAATGTGATTGTTTGGAAATTTTCAAACTACAGACTGGAAGAGCTAATTCTGAAAAAGTATTTAATAATAAGGAAACTCCTTGTTACTATTTTATTAACACAATGAGGAAAAAATGAAAAAACTAATTTACTTACTAGTGCTTGTTAGTTTGGCTGCAATGAGCCAACCAGCGCAAGCACAATTTAAAGATTGGAATACCAAATTCGGTTTTCGCGGAGGTATATTGTTTCCGGAAAATAATTTTGCCAATCTTGGACTTAGCGGAAATAACAATACATCATTCGATTGGTTCAAAGCTTCCTGGCTCGGTGAAGGATTTTTTGCTTTTGCATTGACTAAAGAATTAGAATTGTCACTAAACGCCGGTTACGGAGTATATGCCGGGAAGGCATATTTTTCTGATGCCACTAAAACCTATGGTGAATACAAAAGCACCATAATCCCTTTAACCGTAAGATTCCGGGTGAGTCCATTCGATGTAAAGGGGTGGAATCCTTACGTTTATGTTGGCGGCGGGGCCATGAGTTTAAGTGTTGATACCAAACCAACTAATGCTCCTGGAAACCATTCAGTAAAAGAAAATGGTTGGGTTGGAACTTTCCCCATTGGCCTGGGCTCTGAATTTATGCTTTCTGATAATGTTCTGCTTGATTTTTCTCTCGGCGGAGCTATAACATCCTCATTTGATCTTGATGGTTATAAAAGCAGTAATACGGATACCTGGGATTCATATTATAATGCATCATTAGGTATAAGCTTTACTAAGGAAAACTGCGAATCTGATAAAGATAATGATGGGCTTGGTAAATGTGATGAACAAAAACTTGGAACAGATCCAAAAAATCCTGACACAGACGGT
The DNA here is from genome assembly GCA_963792755.1 of uncultured Ignavibacteria bacterium. GTDB lineage: Bacteria > Bacteroidota > Ignavibacteria > Ignavibacteriales > Ignavibacteriaceae > RBG-16-34-14. The sequence goes on along the minus strand of CAWBXQ010000009.1, from coordinate 89,545 downwards.
GACGGTTTATCAGACGGTGATGAAGTATTAAAATATAGTACAAACCCGTTGAAAGTTGACACAGATGGTGATGGTCTAAGTGATGCTGACGAAGTAAAGAACTATAAGACCGATCCTTTAAAGACTGATACAGACGGTGATGGTTTATCAGACGGTGATGAAATAATGAAATATAAGACCGATCCTTTAAAGACTGACACAGACGGTGACGGCTTAACAGACGGTGACGAAGTAATGAAATATAAGACCGATCCATTAAAGAGCGATACAGACGGTGACGGCTTGACAGACGGTGACGAAATATCAAATTACAAAACTGATCCTTTAAAAACTGACACAGACGGTGATGGTTTAAGTGATTATGATGAAGTCTTAAAATATAAGACCAATCCATTAAACATAGATACCGATGGCGGTACAGTTGATGATTATACAGAAGTTACCCGCGGCACAGATCCTCTTAAAGCCGATGATGATATAATTAAGATTGGTGTTCCAATCGTACTTGAAGGAATAACCTTTGCGACTGGTAAAGCAGATATTACACCTGAATCAGAACAAATTCTAATGCAGGCTCTTAAGACATTACAAACTTATCCTGATATTTCTGTTGAAATCAGCGGACATACAGATAATGTTGGCAGTAATAGTTCAAATCAGAAACTTTCACAACGCAGAGCTGACGCTGTTAAAGGTTGGCTTGTTGCAAAAGGAATCTCTTCTGACAGAATAACTGCAGTTGGTTATGGCGAAGAGAAACCGAGAGTTGCAAATGATACACCTGAAAACAAAAGGTTGAACAGAAGAATCGAGTTCAAACGAATTAAGTAAATAAGCTTAATTTAATTATAGGGTGTCTTCGGACACCCTATTTATTTTTAAAGCTCGTTTCAAAGAAACCTGAAATAAATTTGGAAAATGATAAAGGGAAAAATGAAAAAGAGTCTTTTATTCGGTTTAGTTTTTGGCTTAATGATAATCTTACCGAAACCGGTTGCTGCGCAGGACCACGGATTTGGGCTCGGAGTTATTTTTGGAGAACCAACAGGGTTGAGTGCAAAACTCTGGACGTCAAAAGACAATGCTTTTGATTTCGGTTTTGGTGTATCCTTAGGCGGAGACCGAATTAAATACAAAGGCAGCTACGATAGAACCGGACGTATCCATTTTCATATGGATTATCTCTGGCATGCATTCAATGCTATAAGTTCAACCGAAAGATTTCCTCTCTATTACGGAATCGGCGGCAGGTTCAACAGCGGAGGCGGTTATGATGGTTCAATCGGTATTAGAGGTGTATTTGGTATAGCCTGGTTTCCACATTCAACTCCGATAGATGTATTTTTTGAGTTGGTGCCGGTGTTCCAGGTTACCCCGCTTGCCGGGCTGGGAATTGATGCCGGACTGGGAGTAAGATATTTCTTTAAATAAGCGAATATTTCAAAATAAAGAGCTCAATCACATATTAACTATCTCATAAGCAGATACTTGAAAGGAATAAAATAACGGTCTATATAATTTTTAGAAAAACAAAATAAAAAAAATAGAAGTCATAATTTTAATTTCAATTAGGCGGAGTGATGATTTATATTAACTTTTACAAATCATTTAGGGAACGCTTCTAATTGATGTTTGCAGATTAAATTTTTACTTTTACACACAACGAATTTACTTTACAGGGGGTAAGTACTCCTTACTTAGTAAATCGTTTCTGTTTCTACCCCCGAATTGGTTTATTCATATAAGTGAAAATGGGTTATGAAGAAGAAAACAATTCACTAAGAAATCTCAAGTAAAGAAAAGAAAAAGCATAAAGTATCATCCCCAAATAATTCATTTTATGTAGTAGGCATAGGTGCATCTGCCGGCGGCTTAGAAGCTCTCGAAAGATTTTTTGAGAAATATGCCTGATAATATCAGGCATGGCATTTATCGTCGTATCACATTTAGACCCAAATCATATAAGTATTATGCCTGAACTGATTCAAAAATCTACTAAGATGAAATTATTCCAGGCTGAAGACGGAATGATAGTTGAACCTAATCATGTGTATGTTGCACCGGCTAATCGAGATATTGGCAATCTTTCATGGAACTATTCAGCTAATAGAACCTCTTGAAGCGCATGGATTTCAGGCTTCCTATTGATTTTTTCTTTCAAATCCCTTTCTGCTGATTTAGGCGAAAAAGCTATTTGTATTATTCTATCCGGTATGGCTTCCGACGGTACAGCAGGGTTAAAAGCAGTAAAGAGTGAATTAGGAATGGTGATGGTTCAGGATCCGAAATCGGCAAAATTCGATGGTATGCCAACCAGCGCCATAAAAACAGGGTTAGCTGATTATATTCTTCCGCCCGAAGAAATGCCTGAGCAGTTGATTAAATATACATCTCAAAAAGTTAAAGGTGTTTTATTAAATAAAGCAATTACTGAAGGTAAAATTCCGATGCATTTCAAAAAATTTTCATACTGCTCAGAAATCATACCGGTCATGACTTTTCACTTTACAAACAAAATACAATTTACCGGCGTGTAGAAAGAAGAATAAATGTTTCTCAATTGGATAATCTTCCAAATTATATCCGGCTGCTTCAGGAAAATCCCGCTGAAATTGAAAGCTTGTTTAGAGAACTTTTAATTGGAGTAACAAATTTTTTCAGAGATCCCGAATCATTCGAAAAATTAAAAAAGATATTATTAGAGTTAGTAAAAAGTAAAACGGAAAACAGTCAGATAAGAATCTGGGTGCCCGGATGTTCTACCGGCGAAGAAGCATATTCAATTGCAATTATATTGCGGGAATGCATGAATGAAGCGAAGAAAAATTTCAATGTACAAATATTTGCCACAGATATTGATAGCTAACGCTATTGATAAAGCCCGCATAGGTTCATTTTCAGGAATTGAATCCGATGTAAGTAAAGAACGGTTGAAACGTTTCTTTACTAACGACGGAAATCTTTATCATATTCGGAAAGAAATCAGAGAAATGCTCATCTTTGCACAGCAAAGCGTTATTAAAGATCCTCCATTTACTAAACTCGATTTGATCTCCTGCCGCAATCTTTTAATTTATTTTAATACTGAATTGCAGAAAAAAGTAATTCCCATATTCCATTACAGTCTTTTACCAAATGGAATACTTTTTCTCGGTTCATCGGAAACTATCAGCGGGTTTGTTGATTTGTTTTCAATGATAGATAAAAAATGGAAATTTTACAGAAGAAGAGATTCTATATACTCGGCACAACCTTTTATAGAATTTCCCTGTTATCACGATCAAAAGGAAAAACTTATGAGATATTATGAAAATAGATGAAATAAAAAACATTGCCCAATTAGCGGAAAAAATCATACTGCAAAACTATTCTCCAAATTGTGTGATAATAAACGGCAAACGGAGATATAGTTTATATTCATGGAAGAACCGGTAAATATCTTGAGCTTACGCACGGCGAAGCGAAGATGAATATTTTTGAGATGGCACGCGAAGGATTACAACAAGAGCTTTCGGCATTGATCAGAAAAGCTTTATCAAGCAAAAAATCAATAACTGCCGAAGGAATAAAAGTAAAATCTAACGGCAGCACCCAGATTAATAAATCTTACAGTTAAACCGATCAAAGAACCGATAGAGATGGAGGGTTTCTTGTTGATCATTTTTGAGGAAGTACAACCGCAAAAAAAGTGCGGCTATCTAAAAAAATCCATTATGATAAAGAAATCGGAAAAAATTATCAAAGAATTTGAGCGCGAATTAAAATCACTAAAGAAAATTTACGATCAACTATTGAAGAATTGGAAACTTCCAATGAAGAACTAAAATCAACCAATGAAGAGATGCAATCAACAAACGAAGAGATGCAAAGTTCAAATGAAGAATTGGAAACATCCAAAGAAGAATTGCAATCGCTGAACGAGGAATTAATTACTGTTAATACCGAGATGCAAAATAAGAATGATGAATTGTCAGTTATTAATAATGATATGAAAAATCTGCTGGAGAGCATTAATATTCCGACCATCTTTCTCGATAATAATTTATTTATTAAAAGATTTACGTTTCACGCAACAAAGATTGTGAACTTTATTCCTTCTGACATCGGAAGACCGATAAATCATATAGCAACAAATCTCAAATATGAAAATTTTATTGAGGATGCAAAAGAAGTTTTAAGAACTCTTGCATTTAAAGAAATTGAATTGCAAACAAAGGATGGCATCTGGTATCAAATGCGGATATTGCCTTACCGGACTACCAGTAATATTATTGATGGACTTGTGATTACGTTTTCGGATATTCACAAATTAAAAATTGCTTATGAGAGATCCATAAGTTAAACCAAGATATTCAGCTTGCGCGTGAGTATTCCGATAATATTGTTGATACGGTGAGAGATGCGCTTCTTATTCTTGATAAGGATTTGAAAGTTCTTTCAGCTAACAGGTCTTTTTATAAATTGTTTAATACCAGCCAGCGAAAAAACTGTTGGTAAATTTATTTACGATCTTGACGATAAGAGTTGGGAGATACCTAAACTGCGGAAGCTTCTTGAGCAAATAATTCCTCGAAAAAAATTTTTTTGAGGATTATAAAGTTCGAATACAAATCTAAAAAGGCAGGCAAAAAAAAATTACTGTTTGAATGCCCGCGAGATATTTCAGGGAGATAAAGATTCTAAACTCATTCTTCTTGCAATCAGTAGTCAAAGTATAAAATAAAGAGGCGACTAACAAATGAAACACATAAAAAAAGAATCAAAGAAAATTATTACGTAAAAAAGTAATAGAAAAACAACAGAGTTGAATATCTGAAACAATCGCCGGTCTGAGGAAAAAATTGAAGATGTTCAAAAACTGATACATTTGTTGCAGGTTCATCTTGTTGAACTGGAACATCAAAACCAGGAACTTAGAATTACGCAAGAAGAATTGGAAGCATCCAGAAATAAATATGTAAACCTTTTTGATTTTTCACCTATCCCTTACTTTACTCTTAATCCGAAGGCATAATAAAGGAAGTAAATTTAAGTGCCAGCAAAATGTTTGGATTTGATCGAAGCAAATTAATTGGCAAAAATATTATTTCTTATATTCATCGGAGGAGAGGGATATTTTTAATTCATTTCTTAAAATCGTGTTTAAATCTTCAGAAAAACAAGCTTGCGAAATAAGAGTGATAAATAAAGATAAACAGCGTATTCCATGTTATGCTAGAAGGGTTAGAGATCAGAAGATACGCTGGAATCAGAACAGAGATGCCAGATTGCGGTCAATCGATTTGACGGAATTCAAGAGAATTAACTTTTTTAAAAAATCTAAGAGAACTTAAAAATATTAAAACTACCAAAGATAAATTTTTCTCAATCATTGCTCAGATTTGTAGAAGCCCTTTGGATTCTGTGTTAAGTTATTCAGAAATAGCTTTCTACGTAAATTGAAAGTTTATCGCAGGAAGAGATAATTCTATTTAGCCGGAGCTTAAATGATGAATAATCTTTATGGTCTTCTGGAAAATTTACTCCATTGGTCTTTGCGCAAAAAGACATGCTTCCAATATAACCAGAAAATCTTAAACTCTTAGTGATGTAATAAATAAAATAATAAAAAAATAAATCAGAGCGCTAAAGAAAAAAATATTATTATTATCCAACGATATCGACATAAGAAACTTTAGTTTCTGCAGATGCTGATATGCTTCACTCAATTGTTCAAAACCTTATTAGTAAATGCAATCAAATTCACTCCAACAGGAGGACGGGTAACTCGTTTCATCTGTTGATAAAGACAGTTTTATTGAAGTTCTGTTCTTGACAATGGGATTGGAATAGACACGCAACATCTCCAAAACTGTTCAATTTCAACGAGCTATTCTACAACTAACGGCACTAACGGAGAAAAAGGAACCGGGCTCGGCTTACCACTTTGCAAAGAATTTGTTGAAAGAAACGATGGTAAAATTTGGTTCGAAAGTGAATTAGGAAAAGGATCAAAATTTATATTCACTTTACTTAAATCACAAAAGTAAAATGATTATAAGAGAATTAAGTAAGATACAAATTATGATTTTCTTAAATAATAGGAGACATAATGAAAAAAATCCAGGTATTGCTTATCGAAGACAACAGAGCTCTGCGTGAGGTAATTGAATTGCTGATCGAAAAGCAGCCGGATATGCATGTTGTTGCTAATGTTGGCAGCAGCGAGGACATATTATTGATGGTGGGCAATTTCAATCCAAATATAGCGCTTTTCGATATAGGTTTACAAAATCAAAACCGTTTGCAAGTTGTAAAATTAATTAAGAAACAGTTTCAGGAAACTAAAATTATTGTTATGGGTCTTTACCCAATTTCAATCAGATATTTTTAAATTTATCGAAGCAGGTGTTTCAGGATTCATTCTTAAAAGTGCAAGCAGTGAAGAATTCTTAAAAACAATTCGATCAGTTTATAAAGGCGACTCAGGTTTTACCGCAAAACTTTAACAGGTTCTCTTTTTTCTCATATAGTTGAAAATGCATTTAGTGAACAAACCTTCCTTAAAGTTAAATCAGTTAGAATGACAACACGGAAAAGCAGTGATGGATCTGATTGCAGATGGTTTTACCAATAAAATGATTGCAGAAAAACTTAATCTATCAGTGAGCACTGTTAAAAGTCACGTTCATAATCTACTTGAAAAATTGTCGCTTCGTACACGTGTAGAGATCGCCAAATATGCCTATATTCCTGACTCTTATAAGATTCTAAGCGAGTAATCCCCCTTCCCGCTCGAAAAACACCAAAGAGATGTAGTTCCTTATTCATCCTTTTGTCTTATTGTACTACATCCCATTTATACATATCATAAATCAATCATAATTTCCTATCAATTCAAAAGTATATAGGATTGATCATTAGTAAAGAAATGTCGGCTACTTAAAATGGAAAAAATAATTTTGCCGCAGTCCGCAAATGAAACCCAGGAAGCAGAAATCATCCCGGAAAATTTTTCAGAGACTACTCCTGATTCGGTATTTAAAAAATTCTTTCTAGAAGTAACTTCTATTACAATTTTCACTTTACGCTTTTTCAAAGAAGTATTTAAACCGCCATACGAGTTTAGTGAACTGATGAAACAATCTTTTCTGATCGGTTACAAGTCTTTTCCTTTGATAGCTATAACAGGTTTTATTATCGGTCTTGTTCTTACTATTCAATCAAGACCTACATTGGCAAAATTCGGAGCGGAATCCTGGCTGCCTGCAATGGTAGCAGTTTCAATTATACGGGAAATTGGACCTGTTATAACTGCTTTAATCTTTGCGGGAAAAGTTGGATCGGGAATCGGTGCAGAACTGGGATCAATGAATGTAACTGAACAGATTGATGCAATGCAGGTATCGGACACCAATCCTTTTAAATATCTTGTTGTTACAAGAGTAGTTTCTGCAACATTGATGCTTCCGGCGCTGGTGATTTTGTCAGATGCCATTGGTTTATTAGGATCATTTATCGCAGTAAACATAAAAGGGAGCGTAAGCTTTTACTTATTTTTTTCGCAGATATTTCAAAGCGCTGAATTTGGAGATCTATTTCCTGCTTTTATCAAAACTTTTTTCTTTGGATTCGCAATCGGACTTATAGGATGTTACAAAGGATATAATTCAAATAAGGGAACTGAGGGAGTTGGAAAAGCAGCTAACTCAGCCGTAGTATTTTCTTCATTAATGGTTTTTTTAATAGATATGATAGTAGTACAAATAACCAGTTTGCTTCAAAACTAGACCGGGTATAAAAAGAATGACGGCTAATGCAAACTTAATAGGAACTAAGAACGATCATGAACAGAATGGTAATGTTGTCGTTGAGATAAAACATCTTAAGAAATCTTTTGGCAATAATCATGTGCTTCGGGATATTAATTTAGTGATTAATAAAGGAGAAAACCTTGTAATACTTGGACAATCCGGGACCGGTAAATCAGTGCTTATAAAATGTATTGTGGGATTAGCCGATCTTGATGAAGGCAAGCTTTTTATACTGGGGCAAAATGTTTCTGAACTCGGGAACAAGGAGCTGATTCAAATACGTAAAAAGATAGGCTTCCTTTTTCAGAGCGGGGCACTATATGATTCCATGACTGTCAGAGAAAATCTTGAATTCCCGCTTAGAAGACAAGTACATTCAACACCGAAAGAAAAAATAAACTCGCTGATAACAGAAGCATTGCATAACGTAGGGCTTGCTGATGCTATTGATAAAACACCTTCAGAACTTTCAGGCGGCATGCGTAAAAGGTTAGGGTTAGCCCGGACATTAATTTTAAAACCGGAGATTATGCTTTACGATGAACCTACAACAGGGTTAGATCCTATAACTTCAAAAGAAATAAGTAATCTCATATTGGATGTGCAAAAAAAATATAATACTACTTCCATTATTATTACACACGATATTGATTGTGCCAGGCTGACAGCAAATAGAATTATAGTGATCAAAGATGGAGTGTGTGCTGCTGAAGGGTCATATTCCGATCTTCAGAATTCGAAAGACCCATGGATAAAATCATTTTTCGAATGATAAATCAGACAAATTATAAGAGTAAATCAAATGAAAAAAAACATAAGTACTAAAATCAGGCTGGGAATATTCGTTTCTCTTGGAATTGCAGTATTCATTGCGGCAATATATTTTATCGGTGAAAAGCAGCAATTATTTAGTAAAACCTTTCGTTTAAGCGGAATATTTAAAGATGTTGCAGGGCTTCAGGCAGGAAATAACGTCCGGTTTTCAGGAATAAATGTTGGAACTGTAGATAATATTAGTATAGTTAGTGATTCTTCTGTAAGAGTAGTAATACTAATTGATGAAAACACGCGAAAGTTTATTAAGAAGGATGCAGTTGCAAGTATCGGCTCAGAAGGACTTATGGGAAATAAAATAATAATTATAAATCCGGGTACAGGCGGGAAAAAAGAAATAGAAGACAATGATATTATCGGGACATCCCAGCCAATTAATTTGGACGATGTCCTGTTATCTTTAAAAACAACTATTGATAATGCATCCAGCATCACAAGCAATTTATCTAAGATTGCAGGTAACATAGAATCAGGAAATGGAACAATTGGAAGGCTGTTAATGGATCGGTCACTGGAGCAAAATTTCGATTCTTCCCTTGTTAATTTAAAAGAAGGATCAGCCGGGTTTAAATTGCTTATGGATAAAGCTAAAAGCAGTTGGCTGTTGTGGGGCTTTTAAGAATTTTTAAAAAGAGTTTCGACAGTCTTGCATAAAATCCGATAACTTAAAGAATAGTAAAGCCCCACATAGATACGACTTAATTAAATCGGCGAGTAATTCCCCTCCCACTCGAAAAACACACAAAGAGATGTAGTCCCTTATTCGTCCCTTTGTACGATTTGTTCTTCACTTCTTTTATACTAAGCTTGACTATTCAATTTTAAAAAAATATTTAAGAAAAGGCGTTTTTGGATACGATTTTTCAATATAGAAAAGGAATTTTTAATGTTTCATACTATTGGTCTGTGTGTTTTAATGATATGGCTATTGGGCTTTTTAGGTCCTTACACAATTACCAGCTTTATGGGAATACTTCTGATAACTGCCGTCCTTAATTTCCTGTTTAAAAAAATTAAACTTCTGAAGCTTATTAAGATCAGGGTCTATACAAAATTGGGCTTTAATCATATTAATTGTTAAAGCTTGTATTGATTAAGTCTCTCAACCAGAATTTCATCCATAAGATTTAATTCCATTTTCATCCTATTGCTCTATAGGTTTTCTGGTAAATAACTGCTAACCTTTTGTGTATAAAAGGAGATTATAGTCTAATACCTTTAAAAATTATACTGAACAGATTATTATGAAAAAAATCAGACTGCTTCTGATTGAAGATAACCAGCTATTACGCGAAGGCATACTGGCTATCCTTAAACACCAGGCTAGATATAAAAATAGTCACAACATCCGGGAAGAATGAAAATACAGTTCTTAAGATCCATAAATTAAAACCAAATGTTGTTCTTTTAGATTTAGGATTACGAAACCGGAACAGCTTAGAAGTAGTGCAACTGGTAAAAAAAGAATTCCCAAAGGTTAATATAATTATGATGGATCTTTCCCCGGTGCAGGCGGATGTACTCCAGTATGTAAAAGCAGGCGCATCCGGCTTCATATTGAAAGACGCGACTCTCAATGATTTTCTTATAACAATTAAAGCGGTAGCTGAAGGTGCAAAAGTTCTTCCCCCCACATTGACTGATTCACTCTTTTCACAGATTGTCGAATACGCTATGAAGGGAGGAAAAGTCAAATTGAAGGAAGCTATTATGATGACCAAACGTGAGCGGGAAGTAATTGAGCACGTTGCCAATGGATTGAGCAATAAAGAAATAGGGCAAAAGCTCCGCGTTTCAACATATACTATAAGGAGCCATATTCATAACATCATGGAAAAGCTTACACTGCATACACGTTTGGAGATAGCAAATTATACTTATACAGGTGAAACTCTAAAAACTATTGCTAAAAATATTTCTACAATTAATAATTGATTCCTCAAAGAAAACTACTTCCAAAGAATTAATCCCCTTTTAGTCTTTGGGAGCTATTACATATTGATATTATCTTTTGTATCTTCCTTATTGAAGGATCAGCAGAAGTATATTAGGATTCTCTCTTTTAATTTATTTAAGAACAGGAGTTAGTTTATCCGAAAACTTAAAATTGGAATTATAGACCTTGTAACAAAAGGACCTACAAAAGCGTTGTTCGCACGAATTATGAATGCTAACTTTGCTGCTATTATGCCGCAGGTTTTAGGAGTATGGTGTGAAGAAGAAGGTCACGATGTTTCGTATATATGTTATACAGGGTTTGAAAATCTTGTTGATGAATTACCACAAGATGTAGATATCGTTTTTATTGGAGCTTTTACAGAAGCTGCTCAAACGGCTTATGCTTTGAGTAATCTTTTTCAATCTCAAGGCGCAGTTACCGTTCTTGGAGGTCCACATGCACGTTGTTATCCGCAGGATGCGCAAAAATATTTTGACTATGTAGTGGGATTCGCAAACAAGTCTGTCATTAAAGAAATTCTGCATGATTTTTCACCTCAAAGACAGATAGGAATATATGTATCCGCAAATAAGCAGCCGGATTTTTTACCGGGTGTTCGTGAACGTTGGAAATTTATAGACAAAACTTTAAAGAAAGCTCCGATCATCAAAATGGTTCCAATGATCGGAAGCTTAGGATGCCCTTACACGTGCAGCTTCTGCATTGATTCTGTAATACCTTATCAGACTCTTGATTTTCAAATAATGAAAGATGATCTCTCTTTCCTAGTGAAAAAATTTAAACGACCAATGGTAGGATGGCACGATCCTAATTTTGGAGTTAAGTTCGATGACTTTATGGACGCAATTGAAGAAGCTGTACCACCCAACAGTATTGATTTTATTGCGGAAAGCAGTCTTTCATTATTATCCGAGAAACATCTTCAGAGACTTAAAAAAAATGGATTCGGTGCCCTTCTTCCGGGAATTGAATCGTGGTATGAGCTTGGAAATAAATCCAAGACCGGACAAAATCAGGGAATGAATAAAGTAAAAGAAGTTTCCGAACATGTAAATATGATTCTTCATTATACTCCTTACATTCAAACTAATTTTGTTCTTGGTCTTGATTCTGATGAAGGAACTGAACCATTTGAGCTGACAAAACGATTTGTGGATTTATCCCCCGGTGCTTTTCCCGGTTATTCTCTTCTTACTTCATTCGGGCAGGCAGCGCCTCTCAATCTTGAATATCAAAAAGCTAACCGCGTTTTGCCTTTCCCATTCCAGTTCCTTAATAACAATCATGCAATGAATGTAAAACCGATGAATTATTCATGGATAGAATTTTATGATAATGTAATTGATCTAGGGAAATATACTTTTTCGTGGAAGGCAATTTATAATCGCCTGGTTGCAAACAAAACAATGATCCCGAAATGGATGAATGTTGTTCGGGCAATATCGGCAGAAGGTTTTGGCAGAGTTAAATACAATATCAAAGTTCGTGAGCTACTAAGTAAAGACCGCCAATTCAGAGATTATTTTGAAGGTGAAACAAATGAGCTGCCGCAGTTTTATATAGAGCAGGTTAAAAAAAACCTGGGAACATTGTGGCAATGGCTTCCAAAAGAAGCACTTTACCATGACCCTAATGCATATCTAAAGTCCACATACGAAATAAAAGAAAAGGCAATTGCTGTCTGAGAAACTTTAATAAGTTACATCCTCAACTTTTATAAGCTCAGCTTTATTATCGTACTTCTTAAGAAAGTCAATAAACTCCGGATTAAAATATTTATTGTGTTTCTTCTCATAAGTCCTCAGATGCCTCTCAACCTGTTTATGAGTTAACGAACATTTAAAATAGTTCAGTACTTCTTTATCATCGTAGATGCGGAAGTAGTTGAAATGTTTGCCGTTCGTTTTTGTTTGTTTCTCCATCTTTCTGTTCCCGTTTTTTTTATTAAGAAAATAAATCTTTCATTTTGTCACACTGAGCCTGTCGAAGTGTGACTGTCAGCCTTCGACTGGCTCAGGTTTTATACTAAAATTTTTTCTGCATGAAGTATATCACTAAACGATCCGTCTTTAATTGATTCTGCATTCTTTCTGGCATTTGCTAATGAGTTTAGGATATACCTGTTAGCAATAAAAACTTTCTTAGGTTCAATTTCAGCCTGATCCAATAATAAGTAGCCGATATAAAGATAACTATAGAGTTCAACTAAATCTTTGGCAGCAACATCCTGGAATGAAGGATCTTTCTTTTCAATTACATATTTAAGGCAGTCTTTATAAATCTCTCTTATCTCTTTTAAATGATTAACAAGATTTCCAACTCCCCCTTTATAGTCTTTCGTTTCACATTCATCAAATCTATCTGCAAGAATATCATTTAACACTCCGCCAATTGCAGCAACAATCTGGAGCTGCGATGTGCCTTCGTAAATATTTGTTATGCGTGCATCGCGCGCTAATCTTTCAACTCTGAATTCTCTCATGTAACCTGTACCACCATGAATCTGGAGTGCATCGAAGGTTATCTTATTTGCAGATTCAGTTAAGATATACTTCGTTATCGGAGTAAGAAGTCCTGCTTCTTTCTGGTATTTTTTTAACCTGATATTTTCTTCTGAGAAAGGTTTCCCTTCTTCTTTAAGCTTCTCAATTTTCTCTTCCATCTTTTCTTTAATATCGACAGCCTGCGCACTGCTGTAAAACAAAGCACGGTTAGCTTCGAGAGTTACGCGCATATCAATCAACATATTTGTAACAACAGGAATACTATAAATTGTTTTTCCAAACTGAACTCGTGCTTTTGCATATTTCAAAGCTTCTTCATAAGCAGATTGAGAAATCCCAAGTGCCTGTGCAGAAACTCCCATTCTTGCCCGGTACATCAAATCGAAAACATATTTTATTAAACCGTATTTTCTGTTGCCAACAAGCTGGCATGGAGTATTATTAAACTGTAACTCACAAGTCGGTGAACCATGAATTCCAAGCTTGTGTTCAATTCTTCTTACTTTAACTGTATCGCCTCTTTGGCAAACAAACATACTTAAACCGCGTCCATCTTTTGTTCCGGCTTCAGATCTTGCAAGAACGAGAAGCACATCACCGTTTCCATTAGTGATAAATCTTTTAACACCTTTTAAAAACCAGTTCCCTCTTTCATCCTGGAAAGCCTGAAGTTTAACAGCCTGAAATCACTCCCGGCATCAGGTTCTGTTAAAGCCATTGCGCCGGTATAATCACCAGTGCAAAAACCGGGAAGAAATTCCATTCTTTGTTCTTCATCGCCAAACTTTTTAATTGTATCGGCAATATCCTGCAGACCAAAAATATTCATTAGAGAAGCATCGGCGCGGGAAACCATTTCAACTGCCATCATATACATTGTAAAAGGAAAATTTAATCCGCCATATTTACGTGGAAAAATCATTCCCATTAAATCTGCCTGTGCAAGCTGCCTTAGATTTTCTTTTGTCCCTTTTGCATAAGAAACTTTACCATCATTAATTACAGCGCCTTCATCATCGACTCCTGAAGCACGTTCAGCTATAAAGTTTCCTGCAATATCGCCGACAATCTCTAAAACCTTTTTATAATTTTCTTTGGCATCTTCATAATCAGTCGGAGCGTAATTAAATCTTTCAGCATCTTTATAATTATCTTCAGCAATTCCAACAATCTCTCTTATATCAAGATTATTAAAGTAAAATTGGATGTCGCTATTATCTGTAAAAAAGTTTGGCATAATAAAACCTATTTTCTAATTGTCATGCTGAACTTGTTTCAGCATCTTTTTAATATTCAGTCACGTTAAATTTTAAAGATCCGAAACAAGTTCGGGATAACTTAACTATTTCAATTTATGTTTATACGCTTCAATGAAAGCCGGGATAACTTCCATTGCGTCACCAACAATACCATAATGAGCTATTTCAAAAATTGGTGCCTCCGGATCAGTGTTAATTGCAATTATTTTATTTGATTCCTGCATTCCTGCACGGTGTTGAATTGCGCCGGATATTCCAACAGCTATGTAAAGTTTAGGTCTAACTGTAACTCCTGTTTGACCAACTTGCCTGTCAGGAGTTACAAAACCCGCATCGACTGCGGCACGGCTTCCTGCAATCTCTCCTCCAACAGTATGAGCAAGCTCTTCGACTAATTTAAAATTTTCTTTTGTGCTTAGTCCATATCCCCCTGCAACAATTATAGGGGCAGCTTTCAGATTTACTTTATTATCTTCTCTATGCTGTTCGATTATCTGAACAAGTTCATCTATTGGGTCAGGTTTATATTCGATTCTCGTAATTTTTATTTCATTTGGTTTCTCAACCGGAGTTAATTCCATTACTCCTTCTCTTACAGTTGCCATTTGTGTTGGCACTTCAGGAGTAATAATTGTTGCAATTATATTTCCTCCAAATGCTGGGCGAATTTGCAAAAGAAGATTTGCATAATCCTTGCCTACATATTTAACATCGGAAACCTGTAAATCTGTACAATCTGCTGTTAAACCGCTTCGTGTGTGAGAAGCAACTCTCGGTGCAAGATCCCTTCCAATTACAGTCGCACCGAAAAGAACAATCCTCGGAACAATTGTTTTAACAAGATCATTTATTATTCTGCTGTAAGGTAGAGTTCTATAATTTTTGAGTGAGGGATGTTCAACAAGTAATGTTTCATCTGCTCCGTATTTAAAAGTTTCTTTAGCTATATCTTCAACATTGTCGCCAATCACAAGAGATTTTAATTTTCCATTCATTGCCTGTGCAAGCTTGTGCCCTTTGCAAAGAAGCTCAAAGCTTACATCGGCAGGCTTTCCGTCTCTCTGTTCAATAAAAACCCATACTTCATTTGTAAAATTCATGTTGAATCCTTTTATGCAAAAATATGATCTGTCATTAACTGATCTATCAGGTTGTTTAATCCGGCTTTAGTCGGTTCAATTTTAATTTGATTGCCTCCTTTAAGCACAACGGATTCAACTTTATGCACTTTTGTCGGTGAACCACTGATTCCGCATCTTTGTACATCAAGATTCAAATCATCCATTGTGAAAGTATTAATAAGAAGATTTTTCTCTTTGTATTCGTGAACAAGCTTGTCTGTATAAAGAAGAGAGTTCTCCTCTGCAAGCTTTTCAAGATCCATAACTGACCTGGCATTCTTAAAAGCCATGACTCTCTTCGCACTAAAAGGACGAGGGTTAACAACATCTTTTAAAACAGTAATTAAAACAGGAAGCGTGCTTTCAACAATTTCATATCCACCGTCTAATTTTCTTTTAATCTTAATTTTGTTTTTATCCACACTAAGAATTTCTTCAGTATAAGTTATTTGAGGAATGCCGAGCTTCTCTGCTGTTTGTGGACCAACCTGTGCAGTATCGCCATCAATTGCCTGTCGCCCCGCAAAAACAAAATGATAGTTGCCGATTTTTTTAATCACTTCGCTTAAAACATAAGAAGTAGCGAGAGTATCGGCGCCGGCAAATTTTCTGTCGCTTACAAGATAAGTTTCATCGGCTCCCATATATAAGCACTCGCGCAAAACATCCGATGCGCGTGGTGGACCCATTGTAATAGCAATTACTTTTCCGCCATATTTTTCTTTAACCTGCAAAGCAAGTTCAAGTGCAACTCGGTCTTCGTGATTAAAAATCGCAGGAAGTTTTGTACGGTTAACCGTTCCGTCATCCTTCATTACCTTGCCGGAAATGTTAGCGGTATCCGGAACCTGCTTAACCATAACTATTGAATTGAACATAACAACCCTGTCTCTGAATACATAATTGCTGGATATACCAAATAATATTCCACTAAAAACTATATTGAAAATTTCAACAATATCATCAGAAAACAAGCAGTTATGGTAACTTACTTTTCAATTGGGAGAAAGGTTTTTAACGATGTTCTTAGAATTGAGAAGATGGCTTATTTGACATAGTCCTATATTTTACTTTACTCCCCGCATCCTGAATCCTGTATCCGGCATCTGTATCTTAATATTTGTTTATCTTTATAAAGTAAAATAACTTTTACTTATGTCCATTCTTGAAATAAATAATTACTACAATCAACGCGATAAGCTTATTCAGTTCGGGGGTTCTAGAAATGAACTGAGCATCCGTGATGCGTTTAAGGACCTTCTTAATCATTATGCTGAAAAGAAAAACTTAATGCTTATCTCCGAAGTCCGTGTGCAGGGAACGAAAGGTGAAAAGGTTCAGCCGGACGGTACTTTGAAAAGAAACATAAAGACCCGACAATTGCTGCAAAGTTTAACACTTACCGCTTCGCAGATTATAAAGAGCACGTAATTCAACTGCTTAAAAAAGTAACCACCGTAAGCGTTGAGACAATGAAGATCATTAAAGAGATGGAAAAAAAAAAGAATAAATTCAAAACCCCACCCGCCTCCCCTTTAATTAAAGGGGAGGAACGAGGAAGGTTCACTAAATGAGGGATAATAAATGACAAAACACTACAACAAAAAATCCGAACAGGAAAAACGAAGATTCCTCCGGCATAAAATGACTTACTGCGAGAGGATTGTCTGGCTTCACTTAAGAAAAAAGCAGCTCGGCTATAGATTTTTAAGACAATACTCAGTTGATCATTTCGTCCTCGATTTTTATTCACCCGAATTAAAACTCGCTGTAGAAATTGATGGCGGTATTCATAATATACCTGAGCAAAAAGAATATGATATTAATAGAGAAAAGTATTTAAGCAGGTTCAACATAAAATTTATCCGTATAACAAACGAAGAATTCCTCGGCAACCCGGATAAAGCATTTGAAAAAATAGAAGAAGCAATCAAACTTATAGAACAAAACACGCCACCTCCCCTTTGAATAAAGGGGAGGAACGAGGAGGGGTTCTTATTAACTTTTTCTATGAATTTTACATTTAAACTAAAGATTTATAAAAAATTATTGGAAGTCTGGAACTTTCACATTTCCCTTACGTCAAAATTTATTTGTAGTTTAACACTGATATTTTTTAGGGTTTTAGGTGGCAGGGCGCTATAATCTATGAATATTACTGTAGAGAATCTTACTAAACAGTACGGACCCCAGAAGGCTGTTGATTCAATCTCCTTTTCTGTAAAGACGGGAGAGATACTTGGCTTTCTTGGTCCCAACGGTGCGGGCAAAACCACCACGATGAAAATACTCACCTGCTTTATGGCTCCGACTGAGGGAGATGTAAAGGTCGGCGATTACTCAATCCACGATCACCAGGCAGAAATTAAAACCAAGATCGGATATTTACCTGAGAATAATCCTTTATACTTAGATATGCCTGTATTGGAATATCTTTCTTACACAGCTAACCTGCAGGGAGTATCAAAAGAAAATGTCGGCAACAAAATTATTGAGATGGTGCACGTATGCGGTCTCAATGAAGAAAAGCATAAAAAAATCGGTGAGCTTTCAAAAGGTTACAGACAGCGTGTTGGTCTTGCGCAGGCAATGATACACAATCCTGAAATATTAATTTTTGATGAGCCGACTTCCGGTCTCGACCCGAACCAGATAATTGAAATCAGAAATTTAATTAAGCGTGTCGGCAGGCAGAAGACCGTAATATTAAGTACACACATCCTCCCTGAAGTTGAAGCAATATGCGATAGGATTTTAATCATCAACAAAGGTAAAATAGTTGCAGACGGAACTCCCGAAACATTGCGAAAACACGCACAGGGAGAAGAGATGCTTCGTATCAAAATTGAAGATGAAACTAATAAAGATTTATTATACGACAACCTTCGTGCAATAAGTTCAATCGCAATGATCGATCCTGTTGCCGATGTTAATAATACTTATATGATACAAAGTAAGAACGGGCAGTCTTCAAGACGTGCAATCTTTCAGTTGTGCGTTCAGAAAAACTGGACATTAACAGAGATGACGCCGGTTGAAACAAAGCTTGAAGATATTTTTAGAGAGTTAACAACTAAAATAATGCAGAAATTGCAAGATTTCAAAATTGAAAGATTAAAAGATTGGTAGCCGTCAGGCTTCAGCCTGCGAATAATACGCAACCTGAAGGTTGACGGCTACAATGTTACTAAAAAATTAAAATAGTCTATGAAAAAAACATGGATAATAGCAGTAAGAGAACTTAAATCGTTTTTCGATTCTTTAACGGCTTATATATTGCTTGTCGTTTTCCTCGGTCTGAGCGGATTTTTTACATGGTTGTTCGGCTCTGATGTTTTCTTTATCGGGCAGGCAACACTTCAACCATTCTTTTCTGTTGCATACTGGACGCTCTTCTTTTTTATTCCCGCTTTAACAATGAGAATGATTGCAGAGGAAAATAAGTCAGGAACTATCGAGCTTCTATTAACTAAATCAGTAACTGATTGGGAAGTTGTGCTTGGAAAATTTTTATCCTGTTTAATTCTAATAGCAATTGCTTTGGCTTTAACTCTTCCCTATTACATAACAGTTGCAAACATTGGTAATGTAGATCACGGTGCTGTTATATGCGGTTATCTCGGACTTCTTTTAATGAGCATGGTTTACATAAGTATTGGGCTTTTTGCCAGCAGCATTACAAGCAACCAGATAGTTGCATTTTTGTTATCGCTTTTTATTGGTGTTTTCTTCCTTATAATTTTCAATGTGCTTGCAAGTGATTTTACCGGGATAATAGGAAACATATTCGATTATCTCAATCTCCAGACTCACTTTGAATCCATCTCGCGTGGAGTTATCGATACAAAAGATATTATTTATTTTCTCAGCATCTCCCTCTTCGCGCTAATACTTGCTGAAACTATGGTATCAAAAAGAAATATTGTTGATTGAAATGCTTACTAAGAAAAAAGTCATAACTTCAATACTGCTGCTATTCGGAATTTTAATTTTAGTTAATTTCTTTGCAGATCGCTTTTTCCTACGCCTCGATTTTACTGAAGACCAGGAATATACTTTAAGTGATGCAACAAAAAATATTTTGAGATCTCTCGACGAACCAGTGACTGTCACTGCTTACTTCTCAGAAAATCTTCCGCCGGACATTGGGAAGGTAAAAAAAGACTTCCAGGATATGCTAACTGAGTATGATAATGCTTCCGGCGGAAAGATTGTTTACCAGTTTGTTAATCCTACCAAGGACCAGGAATCGGAAATGGAAGCTGCACAAGCCGGCATTCAGCCGATCATGATTAACGTACGTGAACGTGACCAGATGAAACAGCAGCGTGCTTATCTTGGCGCGATACTTCAATATGGAGAGAAGAAAGAAGTCATTCCGTTTATTCAGCCCGGTTCCGCAATGGAGTATGCTCTATCGACCAACATCAAAAAATTATCATTAAAGCAAAAAACAAAAATTGCTTTTCTGCAGGGTGATGGCGAACCGACATTAGCCGAGATGCCGCAGTTAAACCAGGAACTTTCTGTAATGTATGATGTTGGAACTGTTAAACTGACTGACACAACTCAGATTCCAAACACATATAAAACATTAATAATAATTGCACCAACCGATACTGTTAAACCGGAACTCTTTAGTCAGCTTGATAATTTTATTTCGAATGGAGGAAGAATACTTGCAGCGATCAACAGGGTTAAAGGAGATTTGTCCACTGCTTCGGGCTCGAGTGTTTATACAGGCTTTGAAGATTGGCTGAACAAAAAAGGAATTGATGTACAAGATGAATTTGTAATCGATGCTAATGCGGGTAACGTTATGGTGCGTCAGCAAAACGGAATGTTCGTAATGAACACACCTGTAAAGTTTCCCTATCTTCCCGTAATAACAAAGTTTGCCGATCATCCCATAACAAAAGGAATTGAATCTGTTGGATTGCTCTTTGCAAGTCCAATTAAAGTTTCTTCAAAAGATTCAACTCTGAAGGTTACTAACTTAGCTTTAACTTCTGATCAAACAGGGTTTGAAAAACCGCCTGTTTATTTTAGTGTGATGAAGGAATGGACAAAGAGTGACTTTCCTGTTTCTTCTTTACCTGTCGCAGTTGCTGTTGAGGGAAAGATTGTAGGAAATGTTTATTCAAAGATGGTTGTATTTGGCGACGGCGATTTTGCAGTTAATGGAAGCGGACAGAATCAGCAAAAACTGCAGGATGATAATGTTAACTTAATGACTAATGCAATTGACTGGCTTTCCGATGATACCGGGCTTATCGCTTTAAGAACGAAAGGAATAAGCTCAAGACCAATTGATCCAAACATTGAAGAAGGAACAAAAACTTTTTTGAAGTATCTGAATTTTCTGCTGCCGATAATTCTAATATTAGGTTTTGGAATTGTGCGCTACCAGTATAGAAGAAAACTTAGAAATAAGTGGATGAACGAAGACTATGTTTAGGAATATTTCTTCTAAAAATCTTTTAATTATTTTTGTTGTTCTATTTGCGATTGCGGCCTTTTTCATTTATTATGATTCATCCCACGAAGTAAGAACTTTTAAAAAAGATATTGTAGATATCGATACCTCGGCGGTAACATCAATTTCAATTTATCCAAAAGTTACAAATCATAAAGAAGTAAGATTATATAAAGAAGGAAATTATTGGCATGTTCAGATTGATAATAATAAATCTGTTCCGGCAGAAGAATCTAAAGTAAAGAATTTGTTAAATGCACTTGCCGGAATAAAGGCAAACAGTCTTGCCGCGCAGAATGAAAGCAAATGGGCTGAATTTAAAGTCGATTCATCCGGGACAAGAGTAAAAGTTTTTGAAGGTAATGATAATACTCTGGATATTATCATAGGAAAATTTTCTTACCAGCAAAGATCGATGGCTTCTTATGTTCGTATTAAAGGTGATAAAAACGTTTACGAAGTTAACGGCTTTTTAGAATATTCGTTTAATCAGAAGCCGAACTATTTCAGAAATAACACAATTGTAAGCGATGATTTCTCCAACTGGAAAGAATTGACTTATACATATCCCGACAGTTCATTCCAAATGGTGAAAGATACTTCCGGCTACTGGACAATAAATAATACAAGAACCGACTCTGCAAAGACGGTTAACTTTCTCAGAACCCTTTCTCACGTTACCGGAACTGATTTTATAGATAATCCCGACCCTTCCCTTTTGGGAAAAGCAAAATATACTTTGACGATTGAATCAGCAAAAGCAGATCAGCCGGAAGCTATTACAGTTTCAGCTTTATCCGATCAACTTATAATTCACTCCTCACAAAATCCCGATTCATATTTTAGCGGCAGTGCAAATTCTCTCTGGCAGAAAATTTTTGCGGGAAAGAGTCACTTTTTAAATAGTAAATGACATTAAAGAGAACTTCTGCTCTTTTTAACCTCTTTATTTACCGTTCATCATTTAATATACCCCTAAAACTGTTATTTTAGCCATGCAAAATGATTTATAAAAAAATTTACCCTATAATAAGACGTTTCCTATATTCGTATTGTCTAATCTGTATTCTAAACGAAAAGTTCTTTAGAAAGTAAAAAATTGAGGAACTATTAATATTATTAACCTTTACAGGACAACAAGATGAAAAAGAAATATATAATTTATTTGATCATATTAATTGTTATAGCAGGCGGATCTTATTTCTTCTTTTCGGGAAACTCCGATAAAGAAATAAAATATGTTTTTGCAGAATTACAACGAGGTGATATAAACAATACTATAACTTCGACAGGAACCTTGGAGGCATTAAAGACTGTAGATGTGGGAACGCAGGTCTCCGGCAGAATTGATAAGATATTTGTGGACTTCAACTCCAATGTGAAGAAAGGACAATTGCTGGCAGTTTTAGATACAACCTCACTTTCGCTGCAGGTAAGAGATGCACAATCTAGCCTTGAAAAAGCTAAAGCTCAATACGATAATGCTTCGACCCAATATGATAGGGACAAAGGACTATTCGATAAGGGATTCTTATCTGAACTAGATTATATAAATGCAAAAACCACTTTGGAATCTTCACTGTCCGATTATCATTCTTCTCAAACGGCTCTACAAAGAACCCAAACAAATTTAAACTATGCATATATTTATTCACCAATAAACGGCACTATAATTAGCAGAAATGTAGAAGAAGGACAAACAGTTGCTGCAAGTCTTTCAACTCCAACTTTATTCCAGATAGCTGAGAACCTTGCAAATATGCAGATACTCGCTTCTGTAGATGAAGGTGATATTGGGCAAATTAAAATCGGGCAGGATGCCGAGTTTACTGTGCAGGCTTACCCCGAAAAAAAATTCAAAGGAAAGGTAACTCAAATCAGACTGAATTCCGAAGTAGTTCAGAATGTTGTTAATTATACTGTTGTTGTGAATGCAGAAAATATTAATAATCAGCTTCTCCCGGGAATGACAGCAACACTTGATTTTTACGTCCAGCAAAAAGATAATGTACTCTTAGTTCCTAATGCAGCTTTGTCATTTCAACCAACAGAAGAAATGTTAACTGAATTCAGAAAAGAAATGGAAAGCAGATTTCCGGATAGTCTAAGAAACAGATTCAATAATTCTCCTAACATGAGTCCTGGCCAGGGTGGAATGAACTTTGGAGGCAGAGGTTTTGGTGCATTTAAAAATATGGGAAGGGTCTGGTATTTTGATGACAGCGGAAAATTAAGAATAAGTATGATTAGGACAGGTCTTTCAGATGGTAAAAAGACAGAAATTGTTTCAAGTAGAGATCTTAAAGAAGGAATGAAGGTTATTACAGGAGCAGATAACGGTGAAACGGGAAGTAATACAACAACGCCCAGGAACATTCTTACCGGCAGAGGATTTGGACGTTAAGAAATAAGTAATACGCTAAACAGATAAAGGATAAAAACTTTGAAAACGATTATTAAAATCATAGGGTTAACAAAAACATATAAGGTCGGTGAAGTTGAAGTTCACGCTCTTAACTCAGTCAATCTTCAGATAGATGCAGGAGAATTTGTTGCGATAATGGGAGCCTCCGGTTCCGGCAAATCGACTTTAATGAACCTGCTTGGCTGTCTTGACCAGCCTACTTCCGGAGATTATTTCCTTGATGAAATAAATACAAGCAAGCTTTCAAAAAATGAATATGCAACGATAAGAAATCAAAAAATAGGATTTGTATTTCAGGGATTTAATCTTTTATCAAGAACTTCTGCTTTGGAAAACGTGGAACTTCCCTTAATGTATGATAGGAACTTGAGAATTGTAAATCCTAAGGCAAAAGCAGAAGAAGTTTTAAACAGAGTAGGTTTAGCAGATAGAATGGATCATCAGCCTAATCAATTATCCGGGGGACAACAGCAAAGAGTTGCAATTGCGCGGGCGCTCGTCAATGAACCTTCCTTAATTCTGGCTGATGAACCAACCGGAAATCTTGACAGCAAAATGTCTGTTGAAGTACTGGGACTGTTTCAAAAATTAAATGATGAAGGAATAACTGTTGTACTCGTTACTCACGAAAGAGACTTTGCAAAATTTGCCAAGAGAATTGTAGAGCTTAAAGATGGAAAAATAATAAAAGACTTTAGTATCAAAGACAGATTAGACGCCGATGAAGAAATGAATAAATTAAATGAAGAAGTAGCAGAGGTATAAAATGCAAGTAAAAAATATTTTAAAAGTTGCAGGGAAAAGTATCTTAAAATCGAGAATGAGAAGCCTGTTAACCGCTCTCGGAATAATAATAGGTGTTGCGGCTGTAGTTGTGATGGTCGCAATCGGAGACGGTGCACAAATGCAGGTCGAGCAGCAAATAGCTTCTCTAGGTTCTAACCTAATTGTGATTTTTCCCGGTTCCAGCTCTTCAGGAGGGGTAAGAGGAGGTGCGGGCAGCTTTAACAGGTTCACAATGGACGATGTAAATAAAATCCGTGATGAAGCTACTTTTATTAAAGCAGTTACTCCTATTGTAAGAAGTGGGGGACAAGTTATTGGCGGAACCGGAAACTGGAGTACATCCATACAAGGTGTTTCGCCAACTTATCTTGAAATACGTGACTGGCCTTTAGCTTCAGGAGAATTCTTTACAGAAAGAGATGTTGTTTCGAGAGCTAAAGTCGCAGTTATTGGGCAAACAGTTGCGAAACAATTATTTCCAAACGATGATCCTATTGGGCAACAAATAAGAGTTCGCAATGTTCCCTTTAGGATTATAGGCGTATTATCCTCAAAAGGTCAAAGCGCATTTGGCAGCGATAATGATGACGTAATTCTGGCACCATCTACTACCGTTCTGGACAGGCTAAGCGGTGGAAGATATATTTCTTTTATTCAGGCGAGTGCTACTTCACTTTCTCAAATTAACCAGGCACAGGAAGAATTAAAAACAATTATGCGGAAAGCTCATCATATTAATCCCGGAGAAGATGATGACTTCACAATAAGAAACCAGGCTGATATTACAGAAGCTGCAACTCAAACCTCAAAAGTATTAACAATACTTCTTGCTTCTGTTGCTGGCGTGTCTTTAATCGTAGGCGGGATCGGTATAATGAATATTATGCTTGTATCTGTAACGGAAAGAACGCGTGAAATCGGAATAAGATTATCTGTGGGTGCAAGAACTTCAGATATTTTAATTCAATTTTTAACTGAGGCCGTAGTTCTCAGTTTAGCTGGCGGATTGCTCGGTGTGCTTTTATCATTTGGTGTAGCTTATATTTTAAATAACTACACAAGTCAGGCAGCATTGATAAGACCTGAAATTATTATGCTTGCTTTCGGGTTCGCGGGAATAATAGGAATATTCTTTGGATTCTATCCTTCGAGGAAAGCCGCAAACCTAAACCCGATAGATGCACTAAGATATGAATAAAACTATTTTGGGTAACCTTTAATTCTGAAAAGAGAATAAACAATGAAAAAATATTTAATATCATCTTTTATAGTCATAACATTATGCTCAAGCATTTTTGCGCAGCAAACTTTTACTTTGCAAGATGCAATAACTGCCGCGTTAAATAAAAATACTTCTTTAATAAAACAGCAAAATAACCTTGCTACGCAATCTGCGGCTATTAAAAGTGCATATGGTAATTTACTTCCAAATTTAAGTGGCAGTGGTTCGTGGAATTGGTCAAGAGTTACGGATAAAGGTGGAGAATCTCAGTTAGATTATTTCGGAAGAGAAACGGTCCTGCCTTATTCGAAAATTGATACCAGAAGTTACTCTTTATCTGCAGGAGGTAATATAACTTTATTCGATGGACTTTCGAACATTGCAAATATTAACCAGGCAAATAATGATTATGATGCTGCAAAATTTGATCTGGAAAAATTAAAGCAGGATATAATCCTCCAAACAACAAATCTTTACTTTGCAATTGTCAGCGACGATTCATTGTTAAAGTACCAGGACGAAGATCTAAAATACAACCAGGAATTGCTAAAAAAGATTAATGAAATGCAGCAATTGAAAATGGTTACTAAAGCAGATGTTTATTCCCAAGAAGCTTCGACTGCAAACTCAGAAGTAGCATACCTGCAAGCAAAAAACAATTATGAAAAAGCGAAAGTTTCCTTGTTGAATTATCTCGCGCTCGATATAAATTCCGATTACGCATATACGCTTCCCGAAGAAAGTGAAGATACACTTTTAACCGATCAGAACTTTGACCAATTATATCAAGCCGCTTTGGAAAACAGGGACGACTATCAGAGTCAGAAATTAAAAGTTGAAAGTTCCGGGAACCAATTAACAATTGCGCGGTCAGGTTTCTTTCCAACATTAAGTGGCAACTATAGATTTTCAACAAGTGCAACGAGTCCCGATAATCTTTTCGCTAGAAAAAATTATAGCGTGGGTCTATCTTTGAATATTCCTATATTTTCAAACTGGAATACTGAGTATTCGGTTGAATCTGCAAATGTTTCTTTGAAAAACACTAATGAAGATTTACAGGCACTCGAAAGACAAATTGCAACTGATGTAAAAAACGCTCAATTAGATCTTCAAACTTCAAAGCTTCAGCTCGAAGCTTCTCAAAAAGCTTTACAATCTGCCACAGAAAGCTGGAAAATTAAAAAAGAAAGTTATGAAGTTGGTTCGGCAACATATATTGACCTACAGCAAACTTATAATAATTATTTGCAATCGTTATACAATGATATTCAGGCACAATATAATTACTACACAAAACAGTATTCCTTGTTAAATGCGATTGGAAAGTTAAACTCGAAATAAAATATTTTTTTGTCAGCCCGAGCTAAGTCGAAGGCTGACATCCCAATTTTGAATTCACACTTCGACTAGCTCAGTGTGACAATAATGTTTTTTTTCCTATTCGTTTCTTATCTACATCACACTTTGTGGATCGACATCAAAAATAATTTTAGCATCTCTGAATCGTGACTTGCGGTTGAACTCAACAAACGAATCCAGTACAGCCTTTCTTAAAATTCCTCCTCCAGGATCTTTTTCTTTACTGCTTTTTACTAAAATGTGATACCTGTACTGTCCTTTTAATCTTGCTATTAAAGCATGAGAAGGCGGTGTTATCTCTAAATATTTTTTAAAAGCACTAAGCTCTTTATGAAATTCTACTGAAGCGCCTCTAGCTTTTTCATTATCAATATCTTTTGTTTCAATCAAACAAATTCTTGTAAAGGGAGGATAACCCATTCTTTCCCGGTTCGTTACTTCCCTTTCATAAAAACCGAGCGTAGTCATTCTGTAAAACTTTTTGAAGTGTAAAACTTTTCTCATTAAATGTTTGAATAACTACTTCCCCTTCAACTTTGCTTCTGCCTGATCTTCCTGCAACCTGTGTTAAAAGCTGAAATGTTCTTTCATCTGCACGAAAATCAGGAAGCCACAAAGTTGTTTCAGCGGATATAACTCCAACTAAAGTAAGTCGCGAAAAATCCAATCCTTTGGAAACCATTTGTGTCCCGACAAGAATATCAATTTCACCTTTACCGAATTCCATAAGTATTCTGCTTAACGAATTCTTCTTCGATACCGAGTCTGAGTCAACTCTTCTTATTTTTGCTTTGGGGAAGTAATATTCAATTTCATCTTCGACTCTTTCTGTTCCGGTTCCAAAATATTTAAGTGAATAAGAACCACAATTATGGCAGACTTTAGGAACCTCTTTTGTAAATCCGCAGTAATGGCATTTAAGAATATTCTGATTTATATGATAAACAAGTGGGACTGAACAGTTGTCGCAAATTTCGAGTTCGCCGCAGTCTTCGCAATAAATTTGTGTTGAAAATCCTCTCCTGTTCTGAAGAATAATTATTCCTTCTTTTTTCTTTAGCCTGTCTTCAATCTTATCGAGTAAAAATTTAGAGAAGACAAGTTCCACCTTTTTTTTCTTTCTTTCACTTATCTGTCCGGCGGGTAAGTTGGATATATTAACAAGATGAATCTTCGGAAGTTTTGCATTATCAATTCTCTCGGGAAGCTCAAGCAGTTTGTACTTGCCGGTATTTGCGTTGTACATGCTTTCAACAGATGGCGTTGCAGAACCAAGTAAAACAGGACAATTAAATTGCTGCGCAAGAATAACAGCACTATCTCTTGCATTATATTTCGGCACCGAATCAAATTGCTTGTAGCTTGCGTCGTGCTCTTCATCAACAACAATAAGCCCGATATTATTCAAAGGAGCAAAAAGCGCTGAGCGTGCACCTATAACGACTTTTGATTTTCCATTTAGAGTTTTTCTCCACGAATCATATCTTTCACCAAGAGACATCCGACTATGAAGACACAGATACTTCATTTCCGAAGTGATTAAAAAAACGTGAAGTGATCTGCGGAGTTAATGAAATCTCGGGAACAAGTATTAATGCTGATTTTTTTTGCTCAATAACTTTTTTTGTAAGCTCTATATAAACCTGGGTTTTACCACTTCCCGTAACTCCATGCAAAAGAAACGTCTTAAACTTCTCATCTTTAATTGAAACCGAAACTTCATCAATAATCTTCTGCTGTCTTTCAGTCAATTGAAATTCGGTTTTCTTTTCGGTGTATGCTTCAACATAATCTCGCGATACTTCCTTTTCAAAAATTTTAATTAGTCCTCTCTTAACAAGTCCATCAACAGAAGATTTATTTGATTCGGTTTTATCAAGCAGAAAACTAAGCGGAACAGGTTCCGCTTTATGTTTAGAAAGAAATAATAAAATAGATATTTGCTTAGGCGACTTTCTTTCTATTTCAGGGAAATGAGAATAAATCTCGCCAATAGGTTTAGCAAGCTTAATGAATTTAGCTTTCTTAATTTTTACTTTTGCCCCTGCCAGTTCATTCAGAATTGTAACTGCACCTTGCTTCTCAAGAGTGCTTAATATTGAATAGATATTTTTTCGCTGCACCAATCTCTGAAGATGAGAAAAATTAATTTCTTCTCTTTCAGAAATGATTCTTCAGGATTTTCGATCTTAAAGATTTCTTATCTTTTTCTTTTTCCAAAAGACTTAAAGCAAAATTTGTATCGCTTATAATTTTTCTTTTGGATTCCACTTCAAGCCCGTATGGGACAGCAAGCTTTAATGCTTCACCGAGAGAAGATAGGTAATAATCAGCGAGCCATTTATAAAATTCGAGAGACTTCTGATTAAAGATAGGTTTTGAATCGAGAATATCATCGATGGGCTTTATATTTTCTTTAACATTTGTAGTCGAAGAAGTCGCAACAATAAAACCTGTAAGAATTCTTTTACCAAATGGAGCAACGGCGCGCATACCGGGTTTAGCAAGAGATTCTAACGATTCAGGTATTGAGTAAGTAAAAGTATTCCTGAAAGGTAAAGGAAAAACTAACTCAGCGTACATTAATTATTCTTTGTAAAAAGGTGCAAGTTCCTTAAAAGTGCCGTCGCCATAATCCGACGCCAACATTTCAAACATAAGTGTCTTTATACTTTTATCCCAAATAATTCTTTTATAACCCGACGAATAAATGATCTTTCCATTTGTTGAATAAATACTGTCATCAGGTTGTACTGTGAGATAATAAAGACCATCTTCAAACCCAATGCCTTCAATCTTTCTTACATCATCAAAGTTTAAGTTTACTACTCCATTCAAATCTCCATCTTTAACATACAATCTCCGTGAGACAATATCTTTTCCTTCGTTGTGCATATCGGTTATGAACTGATCGCTTTTCTGAATATAATCGAAGAGAGTTTTTTTATCTTCAGCAAAATCACTATCACTTTCGGCACCCGAACGAATATCGTAAATATTAATTACTCCTTTCCCTTTAAGATCGCCTTCAAGATTTAATTGATAAGATATCCTGTGGAAAGTAAGGCAGCCCGGCAGCAAGAATAACGCGGCACCAATAAGTATTATAAAGTTTTGTTTGTTCATTAAGAGTCAATCCTTTTCTAATTAAAAAAATTTTATTAAACGACAGCGGCTTCAAGCAAAGTCAATACTTTTTCATCTGTATTAAGCTCAGCTTTTATTCCGAATGGAATAGTAAACTTATTTTTTATGTGACCAAAAGATAATCCATAAACTACCGGCACACCCAAATTTGAAAGCCTGTCAAACAGAACTTCCATCAAAGAAAACGAATTTTCAAAAGACGGATTTTCTTTTTTAGATTCACAATCATCAAAAATACCAAGAGCAATTCCGGCAATGTTATAAAGTTTTCCCGCCATTATCAATTGTGTCAGCATTCTGTCAATCCTGTAAGGCTCTTCCATTGTTTCTTCTAAAAAAATGATTTTATTTTTGGTATCAATATCATAATCAGTTCCTATCAAAGAAACAACGACAGACAAATTACCTCCGACAAGTTCGCCTTCTGCTTTGCCGTTTGTAATTGTAACAGGCACAACATTATTTTCATCCGGTTCACTTATTAATTCAAGTTTATCTTTGGGAAAGATTAAAACATCTTTGAAATAGCTTGTGCTAAACTCATTAAAAGTGGAAATGCCAACAGGTCCGTGAAAACAAATCAATCCTGTTTTTAAATAGATTCCAAACAATAATGCTGTAACATCACTGTACCCAATTAAAACTTTGGGATTTTTTTTAATAACATCATAATCCAGAAGAGGAAGAATTCTTGTACAGCCGTAACCGCCACGCGCGCACATTATTCCATTAACATCTTTCCTTGAGAACATTTCCATTAATTCTTCTGCCCGTTGTTTATCATTGTTTGAAAAGTAACCGTCCCTGTTAAGAATAGAATTATTATACACAGCTTTGAATCCAAGTGACTCAAGATTTTTTACCGAATCAATTAACTCTTCTTCAGAAATGTAACTGCCCGGTGTTACAAGAGCGATAGTGTCTCCTTCTCTTAATCTCTCAGGTTTTATCTTTTGATTCTGCTGAGCTTGTGTATAAGAAAAAATGTTTTCTGTGGGAAGAAAAGGCAATGTCGAAGCAATGGATAAATTTCTAATAAATTTTTTTCTATTCATAAATGAGGTTATTATTGAGCTTTTATAGAACACGGATGATACTGATTTAAACGGATAATTAATCAGTAAAAATCTGTTTGATCCGTCAAATCCGTGTCCTATCATCAAATCAATTTTTCATCGTACAGCAAATGATCAAAAGTTTCCCTGCTTCTAATAATATTAAATTTATTGCCGTCAACCATTACTTCCGCAGGTCGCCTTCTTGCATTATAATTTGAGCTCATTACTACGCTATAAGCACCAGCGGACATAATTGCCAAATACTTCCCCTGCTTAGTTTCGGAAATTGTTCTGTCCTTTGCGAAAAAATCTCCCGATTCGCATACAGGTCCAACAATATCCGCAACAATATTTTTATCAGTAGTTGAGATTTCGACCGGTTGTATATGATGATATGCTGAATAAATACTCGGACGAAGCAGATCGTTCATTGCTGCATCAACTATTATAAAATTTTTGTTTTTATTTTTTTTGTTAAACAAAACTTGAGTTGCCAGTATTCCGCCGTTTCCTACAAGAAATCTTCCCGGTTCAAAAAATATTTCGCAATCCAGTTTTTTTAATTTTGGAACCACAACATTTGCAAATTCAGCTAACTCAAACGACTTTTCATTATTGTAAGTTACACCGACACCGCCGCCAATATCGAAATGTTCTATTTTTATCCCGTAAGATTTTATTTTAAAATAAAATTCAGAAAGCTTGTCAATAGCTTCTGCAAAAGGTTCTACAGTGGTTATTTGTGAACCTATGTGCATGTCAATTCCCACAAAAGAAATATTCGGATATTTTTCATGTCCTTTAAATATTTGCTCAGCTTCCAATGCAGCGATACCGAATTTGTTCTGGGATAAACCAGTCGAAATATAAGGATGCGTTTGCGGATTCACATCCGGGTTTACTCGTATCCCAACTTTAGCTTTCTTTTTCAGTTTACCAGCAATTTCATTTATCAACTCAATTTCTTCTTCAGACTCAGCTTTTATCATTATAAAGTCTTTTTCAATAGCAAGTTTTATCTCATCAACAGTCTTCCCGACTCCTGCCATTAACATTTTTTTAGGATCAACTCCTGCTTTGTCCGCGCGGTAAAATTCCCCTTCCGAATTCACATCTATTCCGCTGCCCAGATTATAAAAAGTTCTTATCACATTTAAGTTAAAATTTGCTTTAACAGAAAAAAAAACTTTATGGTTTATGTCTTTGAAGGCATTTGTAAATTCTTTGTATCTGTCCTCAAAAAACTTTTTGCTGTAAATGTAAACGGGAGTTCCTGTTTTGTTTATAATTTCTTTGATTGAAACATTTTCACAATGTAAAGTATTATCTGAGGAATAAGTAAAATATTTGGAATTATGATAATCCATAAGGTCCTTTTATAATCAGAAAAGAATTAAACAAAGTTAATGGAATTTGAAGAAAGATTGAAAATTGAGATACTCCAAAATAAATCATAAGAAATCTATTGAGAAACCGACACCAAAACGCTTTACTTTTCTTTTGTAATAAACATCAAAAAGATCGTAGCCGGTATAATATGATAGATAGATTAAAAGCCCTTTATCACTCCAGTCTCCAAATTTTATTCCCAGTATAGAATTATTGTTCCCGGCAAACTTATTTGTTCCTCCCAGAATAAAGTGATGAGCTAAAAAAACATTTTCATCATGCCCAAGCAAAGGACTTAAAAGTTGTGTTAAAGCCAGTTCAAAGCCGCCATGAATATTTAATCTTTTTACATCCGCTGGCCTTATTAAAAAGTTATATGAGAGTCCGGCATAACTTTTAAGAGTAAAAAAATCAGAATTACATTCATAAGCAAAAGTATATTCTGCGAAATCTTTTGCGAAAGGAACCGGCTCATAATTATCGATCCATTTACTTTTACTTCCATCCCAGGCTCCGTCAACAAGATGTGCGCTGTTATGAATTACTCTAAACCTCATAAGAATCCGGTTGCTGTCTTCCTGTACCGAATAAGAAATATTACCGCCAAAGAGTCCGTCAATTGCATTTATTTGTAACCGCTTACCGCTGTAGCTTGTTGATAACGCATACGCCATAAATTCTATTCCGGTAGTTAATCTCTTATTTGATGATATGCGAAAACTCAGAAGATCAATATCATTTCCTACATCGATTTTCATATTATTATCTT
This sequence comes from uncultured Ignavibacteria bacterium, assembly GCA_963792755.1. GTDB lineage: Bacteria > Bacteroidota > Ignavibacteria > Ignavibacteriales > Ignavibacteriaceae > RBG-16-34-14. The sequence goes on along the minus strand of CAWBXQ010000009.1, from coordinate 56,440 downwards.
TTGTAAAAAAAAGTAACCCAACTTTAGCTTCCTGAGTATTTGCTTTTAGCTGAGGGAAGTTTAATCCGCCTGGGAAAAACTCAAAGCCCTTATCCTGCGGTAAGATGTATGATAACAACAGTAAAAAAAGAATAAATGTTTTCTTCAGCATTTGGAATTATCTCTATAAAAAAAATAAGAATAAAACGATTATAAATTTATACATAGACGTATATAAATAAGTTTACTATCTTAAAATAGCAAATGGTAATTAAATGAAACCGTTAATTAAAATAATTATCTTTTCAGCACTTACTTTCATCTCCACTTATTCACAAAGTGAAATAAGCAAAGCACAGGGAAATGAAAAGACAAAAACTTTTAAGACGAATGCTTTGTTTAATCTTTCTTATAAATTCGATGAGTTTGATTTTTACCGTGATCTGACAAAACCAATACTTGATTTCAATGTTGATAGTTCGACGGCAAAGTTGTCTTTAAAAACAATGGTAGAAATGTCAAATAGTTTTTCTTTCAATAATGAAAATCGCACACCCGGTTATTTGCATTCAATCTTATATGAAGAGTATGTTGAGAAATCAAAATTCAATCCTGTAAGAACGGCACTTGGATTGATTCAGGCAGGTGCAGTTGGTTATCTTGCATATCAACATATTAAAAAGTGGGGATTTATTAAGTAAACTAAACGCCGATGTCTTCATTCCAGAGAGAAGGATTTTTTGAAATGAAGTCTTCCATTAATTTTATACATTCCTCATCATTTAAGATTTGAAGTTCAACTCCACGGCTACGTAAATAATCTTCCGGTCCCTGGAAAGTTTTATTTTCTCCAATAACAACCTTGGGAATTTTATATAATAAAACAGTTCCGCCGCACATATCACAGGGAGAAAGTGTCGAGTAGAGAATTGCCTTATTATAATCGCTTGCTTTAAGTCTTCCCGCATTCTCAAGACAATCTATTTCTGCATGAAGAATTGCGCTTCCTTTTTGAACACGCCGGTTATGTCCTCTGCCAATAATCTTTCCATCAATTACCAGAACAGAACCAATTGGAATGCCACCTTCTTCGAGTCCTTTTTTAGCTTCTTCTATTGCTGCAGTAAGAAACTTATCCATTTGTTCTTAATTTTTTATTCATCAATAAAATATAAAACAAAAATGCAACTGTAAACCCCACGAACCACGCATAATCATATAAAAAACTAACGGCTGGAATTATTAACCCGATCAATGCTACAAAGATTCCTGCACCAAGGGATATTACAGCCTTATAATTAAAACCATTTTGGTATTTGTATTCTCCTTCAGGGTTGTAAAGATCCCTGGAATTTAAAATTCTTTTTCTTACAAAGAAATAATCACAGATAAGAATTCCTGCAATTGGTCCAAGGAAACCTGAATAACCGACAAGCCATCCAAAAATATAAGCACTGAAATCAGAAAGCAATTTCCAGGGCATCATTACTATTCCAAGAACTGCGGTTATCAATCCCCCTTTAACAAAATTAATATGCTTTGGAGAAATATTTGAAAAATCATTTGCAGGTGAAACAACATTTGCTGCAATGTTTGTTGTTAAAGTTGCAATGATTAAGGAAACTAAAGATATAATTACAACTATTGGATTTTTAAATCTTGAGAGAACATTGACAGGATCCCAAATAGCTTCACCATAAATAATAACAGTTGCTGAAGTAACGGCGATTCCAATAAAAGCAAAACTTATCATAGAAGGTGGAAGGCCGATTGCTTGTCCCAGCATTTGAGCTCTTTGATTTTTTGCGTAACGTGTGAAGTCCGGAATATTGAGAGAAAGAGTTGCCCAGAAACCGACCATTCCCGTTAAAGAAGGAATAAAGAATTTCCAGAACTCTCCTGTAGTTGCAAACTTGCTCGGCTGACTTAATATCGGTCCGAACCCGCCTGCATTAACATAAGCCCATATTAAAAGTCCAAATCCTACTATTAACAAAAATGGAGCAGCAAAAGATTCAAGCCATCTAATGGATTCGATCCCTCTCACGATAAAATAAACATTCATTCCCCAGAAAATTAAAAACCCGATTGCTGGTCCCCATGAAAATATTGCCCAACCCGGAAGCAATAATATTATTAAAGAATTAAACGCCTGTCCGCCAATCCATGTTTGAATTCCGAACCAGCCGCAAGCAACAATAGCTCTTAACAATGCAGGAACATTGGACCCTTTCGTTCCGAAAGATGCACGTGCAAGAACAGGAAAAGGTATTCCATATTTGGTTCCGGCATGAGCATTAAGAACCATAGGAATAAGAACTATTATGTTACCCAATGCAATCGTTAAAAGCGCCTCCCACCAATTCATTCCTCCGGCTATTAAGCCGCTCGCAAGCATATAAGTTGGAATACAAACACTCATTCCTACCCACAGAGCCGCAATGTTATAAGTTGTCCAGCTTCGTTCTGAAATTTTAGTAGGTGAGAGATCTTTGTTAATTAATTTTGTATCCTGAATTGAAGACAGGTCGGTTTCAATTAGTTCTACATCGAAGAAATTTCCCATTCAAAACCTATAATTAATTTGGATATTTTTTGATTATCCCCAGGCTCCGGCATAAGTATCTCTCTTAATAAAATTACCGCGACCTGATGTTCCAAAGAATTTATTCTTTTCAACAATTACTTCTCCGCGGGAAATAACAGTTTCTGCATTGCCTTTTATTTTTCTTCCTTCAAACATCGAGTAATCTACATGCATATGGTGAGTATGAACAGAAAGAGTGTGTTCAAATTCCGGATCCCAAATAACTATATCTGCATCCGAGCCAACAGCAATTGTTCCTTTCTTTGGATACAACCCGAACATTTTTGCAGGAGTAGCAGAAGTTAACTCGACCCACCTGTTAACAGAAATTCTTTTTTCATTTACTCCACCATCGAAAAGAAGCTGAAGTCTGTGTTCAATACCCGGCCCTCCATTTGGAATTTTTGTAAAATCATCTTTGCCTAATTCTTTTTGTTCCTTAAAGCAGAAAGGACAATGATCTGTCGAGACAACCTGCAAAGTATTTTTTTGCAAGCCAGCCCAAAGTTTATCCTGATGCCACTTTTCTCGAAGTGGCGGAGTGAAGACAACTTTTGCATCCTCAAACCCTGGCTTGTTCATATCATCTAAAGATAAGAACAAATATTGTGGACACGTTTCTGCATAGGTCGGCAAACCTTTGTCACGTGCTTCAGCAACTTTCTCAAGAGCATCATTAGAAGATAAATGAACTATATAAACAGGTGCACCAGCCATTTCGGAAAGTGCAATTGCCCTGTTTACTGCTTCGCCTTCTGCTGTTGTTGGACGCGTTAGTGCGTGATAAATGGGTGCGGTTTTGCCTTCAGCTAATGCCTGATGAACAATAGTATCAATAACACTTCCGTTTTCAGCATGCATACAAACCAAAGCGCCCGTTTTTGCAGTGTGTTTCATCGCTTTGAAAATTGTTGCATCATCAACCATTAAAACACCGGGATATGCCATAAATAATTTAAAGCTCGACACCCCTTCCCTAACCATATCACTCATATCTTCAAGATGAGCATCGGGAAGGTCTGTGATAATCATGTGCAAACCGTAATCAATTGTTGCTTTGCCCTGAGCCTTTTTCCACCAAATATCTAGAGCATCACGCATTCGTGTACCTTTTGCCTGAATGGCAAAATCTATCAAGCAGGTTGTACCACCAAATGCAGCGGCACGCGTACCCGATTCAAAATCATCACTTGAAGTTGTGCCTCCAAAAGGCATATCAAGATGAGTGTGAACATCAACACCACCGGGAATTACATATTTATTCTTTGCATCAATAACTTTATCAGCATCGATTTTTAGTTCACTACCGATTGTTGTTATTTTATCTTTGCTGATATATACATCAGCATAATAATCCTGCTCAGCAGTTATTACTCTACCATTTTTAATTAAGATTGACATGTTTCACCTAAAAATTTTTTGTTCATATTAATGAATAACAATCCCATGTTCTTTTTGAAACTCAGCTAGATTCTTCCAGGTTAAAGGCTTATCTTCTCTTTTAAAATCTTCCATTAATTCATTCCATGTTTTTGTTGATGTCTCATCATCTAATCTTACCATAGAAATACAACCTTCAACTGGACAAACAATTGCACACAACCGGCAGCCAACACAATCTTCTTCTCTAACCTGAGTTTTGTTATGCCCGTTAACCGGAATTAAATCAATACACTGATGAGCACCATCTTCACATGCAACATAACAAAGATTACAATGTATACATTTTGATTGATCAATTCTTGCAACTGTTTTATGTAAAAGATTAAAATTGCCAAACTCAGCAACTTGTGGAATGGCTTTACCTTTTATTTCATCAAGAGAAGAATAACCTTTCTCTTCCATCCAGTTTGTCATTCCTTCAATCAAATCATCAATTATCCTGAATCCATAATGCATAACAGCAGTACAGATTTGTACACTATCTGCTCCGAGCAGAATAAATTCAAGCGCATCTCTCCATGTGCTTATTCCTCCGATTCCTGATATGGGTAAATTAATTTCGGGATCGCTTGTTACCTGAGATAAAAGATGAAGTGCAATTGGCTTAACAGCGGGACCAGCAAATCCTCCGTGAGAACTTAATCCGCCGACAGATGGCTGAATTTTCAATGTATCAAGATCAATTCCCATAATGCTATTAATTGTATTGATTAAAGATAGTCCGGATGCTTTCGCAGCTTTTGCAGCACGAGCAGGATATCTAATATTCGTAACATTTGGAGTTAACTTAACAAGTACAGGAATAGTAGAAACTTCTGTAACCCATTCGGTAATCATTTGACAATATTCCGGTACTTGTCCAACAGCGGCTCCCATTCCTCTTTCGCTCATACCATGCGGACAACCATAATTTAATTCGATTCCGTCAGCGCCGGTATCAATGGTTCGTTTTACAATATCATGCCATGCTTCTTTTTTTGATTCGACCATCAAAGAAACAACAACCGCACGATCGGGCCAGAGTTTTTTCGTTTCAGCAATTTCCTTTAGGTTTACTTCGATTGGTCTGTCGCTTATCAATTCAATATTGTTCAAGCCTATAATTTTTTCACCGTTGTAATCAATTGAACCGTACCTGTTGCAAACATTCATAACAGGTTCACCGATTGTTTTCCAAACAGTACCGCCCCAGCCTTGTTCAAATGCTTTGCAATTTTGATATGCAGAATTTGAAGGCGGTGCAGATGCAAGCCAAAATGGATTCGGAGATTTTATTCCTCCACAATTAATTGATAAATCAACCATTCTTTACCTCAGAAAACTTAATTTAATATTCTTATAAAAGATTATTTTTTATTCAGATATTTATCAATTCCATGAGCTGCACGTTTACCATCATAGGCAGCGTTAACAGTTTCCTTACCACCGTTTATACAATCTCCTCCCGCAAAAACTTTTGGATTATTTGTTTGATATGTTTTTTCATCAGCTACAACTCGATCATCAGAAATCTTTAACCCGGGAATTGAATTAAGAAAATTTAAATTTGCCTGCTGACCTAAAGCAAAAATCACCATGTCGGTATCAATAGAAAATTCTGAATTCTTAACAGGCTCCGGTTTTCTCCTGCCGCTTTTATCTTTTTCTCCTAATTGCATTCTAATGCAATTTATTTTTTCAACTTTATGGTTACCGGAAAACTCAATCGGTGATGTTAAAAAATGGAAATTTATTCCATCATGTTTTGCAAGACGAAATTCAAAATCATTTGCCGGCATTTCTTCTTCTGATCTCCTGTAAATGATGCTTACTTTCTCAGCGCCTAAACGTTTTGCCTCTGTTGCAGCATCTATTGCAGTATTGCCAGCACCAATAACTAGCAACCTTTTTTCCTACATCAACTGAATTCCATTTTTCTTTTTTTACATTTTCAATAAAAGATAATGCTCCGACAATTCCTTCAAGATTTTCTCCAGGTATATTTAATTTGCTGCTTTCTCCTAAACCTATTCCAATAAAAACAGCATCGTGAGTATTTAATAATTCATCTATAGAAATTGATTCACCAATTCTAACGCCGGTTTTTATTTTCACTCCAAGATTTTTAACTAGCTCAACTTCTTTTAAACTGTCTTCCTGTCGTACTTTATATGGTGCAATTCCCCATGTGCTTAACCCACCAGGAACTTCACTCGATTCATATATTTGAACATCATAACCAAGCAGAGCAAGTTCAGCACCGCAAGCCAAGCCTGCTGGACCTGATCCAATTATTCCGACCGACATTCCATTTTTTTCTTTTGCTTTAAATAATGCTGGCATGCCTGAAGCAAAATAATTATCAATAGCATATCTCTGAAGTCTTCCTATCTCAATCGGTTTTTCATCTTTATCATTGTAAACACAGGCACCTTCACAAAGTTCTTCCACCGGGCAAGCTTTTGCGCAGGTAAGAGCAATCCAGTTTGATTCAAGAATTGTTTTAGCAGAACCTTTAAGATTTCCGGTTGCAATTTTTTTTATGAAACCGGGAATGTCTATGTGAGTGGGACAGGCTGTTTTGCAAGGAGAATCGTAACAATAGAGACATCTGTTTGCTTCTGTAACAGCACTATTTTTTGTGAAAGCCGGTTTCAGCTCTTTAAAATTCTCTTCATATTCCTTATCGGAAAGTTTTGGCGCTGAGTTAATCATTTTAATTCAGATGTGCAATGTTTAGATATTTTTTGTAAAAGAAATTCCATTCATCAACAACGGCTTAAAGAAATATCCATCGCCCTAAGGAAATCATCAACTTCACTCTTTGAAACAGTAAGTGGAGGAGAAATTCTAACAACGTTTCCATAAAGTCCTCCTTTACCTATTAATACATTTTCATTTCTCATTTCTTCAAACAGTTTTCCTACAGTTTGAGGATCGGGCTCTTTACCTTCTTTTACAAATTCACAAGCCTGCATTAATCCCATTCCTCTAACATCCCCGATTGAAGGATATTTCTTTTGCAAGTCTTCAAGACCTTCGCGTAAATATTTTCCAACTTCATAAGAATTTTGTGCAAGATTTTCTTCTTCAATAACCTGGATTGTAGCAAGCGCAGCCGCCATAGAAACAGGATTGCCTCCAAAAGTAGAAATTGTAAGCCCTGTAAAACTATCGGCTATTTCTGTTCTTGCAATAGTAGCACCAAGCGGAGTACCGTTAGCAATTCCTTTAGCTGTAGTAACTATATCGGGTTCGACTTCCCAGTGTTCTATTCCAAACATTCTTTTGCCTGTTCTGCCAAAACCTGTTTGAACTTCATCGGCAATAAAAATTCCTCCATACTTTTTTATGATTGGAACAGCAACCTGAAAATATTCTTTGGGAGGAGTAATAAATCCGCCAACTCCCTGGATTGGTTCGGCAATAAAGCCTGCAACCGAGCCACTTGTTGTCGTCAGGATCATCTCTTCAATATCCTGTGCACATTTAATTTCACAGGAAGGATATTTAAGCCCAAGAGGGCAGCGGTAACAATAAGGACTAACCGCATGCTTAATCCCAGCAACACGAGTTCCACCGTGCCGCCATGCAGAATTTCCAGTTAAACTCATTGCAAAAAGAGAACGACCTGAGTAACTGTGTCTTAATGCTATTACTTCCTGACTGCCGGTATATTGCATTGCTAAAAAGAGTGCGGTTTCATCAGCTTCGGTTCCACTGTTGGTGAAAAAAGATTTCTTTAATTTGCCGGGAGTAATTTCTGCAAGTTTTTCTGCTAATAGAGCTATATTTTCTGTAGGATATAAAGTTGAAACATGTTGCAGCTTGTTTACCTGTTCGGAAATTTTTTCTGTTACTTTTGGATTGCAGTGACCAACACTAACAGTTAATATTCCTCCAAAAAAATCGAGATACTTATTTCCTTCAGGATCATAAACGTAAACACCTTCGCCGCGGTCAATTACCAGAGGCTTCTTATAATAATTAAATACACTTGGAAATAAATATTCATTATGCTTTGCAATTATTTCATCAGAGGAAAGCTTTTTTTCTTTTACAGGAATATCGTGCATAAAAATTTCCTTATAACATTTATTGTTTTACTAATTCAGAATAAGTTTCAGGGCGGCGGTCACGGAAAAACTGCCAAACATTTCTTACTTCTTTTATCTGGTCAAGATCGAGATCTGCAACAACAAGTTCATCTTTATCACGGCTTGCCTGTGCAATTATCTTTCCACGTGGAGAACAGAAGTAACTGCTTCCATAAAATTCACCGATGTTCCATGGTCCTTCTTTTCCAACACGGTTTATTGCACCGACAAAATAACCATTTGCAACAGCATGCGCCGGCTGCTCGAGTTCCCATAAATATTCCGATAATCCTGCCACTGTTGCAGAAGGATTAAATACAATTTCAGCTCCATTTAAACCAAGGGCACGTGCACCTTCAGGAAAGTGCCTGTCATAACAAATGTAAACTCCAATGTCAGCATAAGCAGTTTGAAAAACAGGAAAACCAAGATTGCCTGGTCTGAAATAAAATTTTTCCCAGAAGCCGGGGTCACAATGAGGAATATGATGCTTCCGGTATTTGCCAAGATATTTTCCATCAGCATTGATAACAGCAGCAGTGTTATAAAAAACTCCCGTCATTTCTTCTTCATATATAGGAATTACAAGCACCATATTATATTTCTTTGCAACTTCCTGCATTAATTTTGTTGTGGGTCCGTCAGGAATTTTCTCAACCATATCGTACCATTTTGTTTTTTGTTCGGCACAAAAGTATGGTCCGTAAAATAATTCCTGGAGACACAGCAACTGCACATTTTGTTTTGCAGCATCTTCAATCATCTTAAGATGTTTTTCAATCATAGCATCTTTTATTTTACCAATCGGGTCTTCACTTGAACCTGCAAGAGTAGCCTGTATTAATCCGCCCCGAACTATTTTACTCATGATTATTCCTTATAAAATTTTATTGATTCTTTATAATAAGATTAGCTCATCCAGTTTGTTCTTGATTCAGGATTCCATTTTGTTGTAATCTTTTTCAGCTTTGTCCACAATTCTATCGAGCTTTTGCCTGTAATATCACCAACTCCAAATTTAGATTCATTCCATCCGCCGAAAGAAAAAGGCTCTCTTGGTACCGGCACACCAATATTAACTCCAATCATTCCGGCACTTGCTCTCTCTGCAACATAACGGGCAAGTCCACCGCTTTGTGTAAAAACAGCAGCAGCATTTCCATAAGGAGAACTGTTTTCAATTTTAATTGCTTCATCCAAAGTTTTGGAACGCATTATCGAAAGTACAGGACCGAACACTTCTTCTTTTGCAATTCTCATTTCAGGTTTTACATAATCAATAACAGTGGGACCAACGTAGAAACCTTTTTCATTTCCTTTAACAACATAATTTCTTCCGTCAAGAAAATTTTAGCTCCTTCTTTTTCAGCTTCAGTTATATAACCTTCTATTCTTTCTTTTGCTTCTTTAGAAATAACAGCACCAAGATTTTTTCCCGGAACAATTTTTTTTGCTTCTTCAACAAGCTGTGCAATTATATGATCCACATCTCCGACTCCAACCATTGCAGAGGCAGCCATACAGCGTTGTCCTGCGCAACCAGACATTGAAGCGGCAACATTGGAAGCCGTCATTTGAACATTTGCATCGGGTAAAACTATAAGATGATTTTTTGCTCCTCCAAGAGCAAGCACTCTTTTTAAATTTGATGCTGCTCTTTTGTAAACAATCTTAGCAACTTTTGTAGAACCAACAAACGATACAGCATCAATTCCCGGATGATCACAAATTGCTTCTACTGCATCTCTTGAACCATGAACAACATTGAAAATTCCTTTAGGAAGTCCTGCCTCTTTTAAAAGATCTGCAATCCTGTTTGCGCTTATCGGAACAAGCTCTGATGGTTTCAGAATCATTGCATTTCCCAGAACAAGAGCATTTGGAATTGTCCAGTTAGGAACCATGTTCGGAAAATTAAATGGCGTTATCGAAGCAACAACACCGAGAGGAAAATGTTCAAGCCTACACTCAACTCCTTTGCTTACTTCAAGAATTTCTCCCGCAATTAGTTGAGGCATAGAACAGGCAAATTCTGTTAACTCAATACTCTTTGCAACTTCGGCTTTTGCTTCATCAATAATTTTTCCATTCTCTTCGTGAACAATTTCTGCAAGCTCATCAAAATTTTTCTCTAACAGATTTCTGTATCTAAAGAATACCTGCACTCTTTCTTTAATAGGAGTTTCAGACCATGATGTGAAAGCTTCGCGTGCTGTTTTTACTGCTTTGTCTACTGCTTCATAAGTTGAAAGAAAAACTTTGGAGATAACTTCACCATTAACAGGCGAATAAACATCGAGAGTATTACCGCTGCCGTTTTGTAATTCCTCTCCAATATAATTTTTCACTTCCGGGTATTTCATCTAATACCTCTGTGATTGCTGTTTATTTATGATAAGTAATTGCATTATTTATAGTTCTATATTTTATCTAAATAAAATCTTGAAGTAAAAGCACACCTTAACCGGAAATTAGAAATATTATCTTTAACATTCAAAGGAAAATTAATCTGGAAAACAATGAAATAGAGTAATACAACCAACATATCCCTTTTGCCTGCATTTGAAATGCCGTTCATTTTGGGTAAATTTAAAATCTTTTTTAAGGAAATATGAATTAAAATTATGCGTTATCCGTTTGCAGAAATAGAGCCTAAATGGAGAAAATTCTGGGAAGAAAAAGAAGTTTACAAAACAGATTTATCCAAAACAGAAAATAAACTTTATTCATCTTGTGATGTTCATTTATCCTTCGGGAGCCAAACTTCATATCGGTCACTGGTATAACTATGGACCGAACGATAGTTGGGCAAGATATAAAAAGTTAAAAGGCTTTAATGTTTTTGAACCGATTGGCTACGATGCTTTTGGTTTGCCTGCAGAAAATTATGCAATCAAAACCGGTATTCATCCTTACGATTCTACAATCAAAAATATTGAAGACATTCGTGTTCAATTAAAAAATATGGGATGCATGTACGATTGGGATGCGGAGCTAATGACCTGTGCACCTGAATATTACAAATGGAACCAGTGGCTTTTTCTTCAGCTTTATAAAAAAGGATTGGCTTATAGAAAAAATGCGCCGGTTAACTGGTGTCCAAAAGATCAAACCGTTCTTGCTAATGAACAGGTCCAATCTGATGGGACATGCGAAAGATGCGGAACACTTGTTATTCAGAAAAATCTTACTCAATGGTTTTTCAAGATAACCGATTATGCTGAAGAACTTTTAGATGGACTGGATAAGATAAACTGGCCTGAAAAAACAAAACTGATGCAGAGAAACTGGATCGGCAAAAGTGAAGGTGCAGAAGTAATTTTTAAAATAGATGGAAACAACAAAGAGATAAAAATTTTTACGACCAGACCAGATACTCTGTTTCGGTGCAACTTATATGGTACTTGCACCGGAACATCATCTGGTTGATTCAATCACAACAAATGAATTTAAACCCGGAGTTGAGCAATACAGAGATTCTACAAAGTCAATGTCGGAGATTGACAGAACTTCTACTGTTAAAGAAAAAACCGGAGTTAACACAGGAGCATTCGCAATCAATCCTGTTAACAATAAAAAAATTCCAATCTGGATTGCTGATTATGTTTTGATGACTTACGGAACAGGTGCAATTATGGCTGTTCCGGGACAGGATGAACGCGATTGGGAATTTGCAGAAAAATTTGATTTGCCGATAATCAGAACAGTGCAGCCGCCGGAAGACTTTGATGGAAAAGCTTTTGTTGGAGATGGTCCGGCAATGAACAGTGATTTTCTTAATGGTCTTAATGTGAACGATGCTAAGCAGAAAATAATTAATTGGCTCGAAGATAAAAGAATAGGAACAAGAAAAATAAATTACCGCTTACGAGATTGGTTAATTTCACGGCAGCGATATTGGGGAACTCCAATCCCAATTATTCATTGTCCAAAATGTGGTGAAGTTCCTGTTGATGAAAAAGATTTACCTGTTGAACTTCCTTATGATGTAGAATTCAGACCATCGGGCGAATCCCCACTTGAATCGAATAAAGATTTTATAAATGTAAAATGTCCGAAGTGCGGTGAAGATGCGAAAAGAGATCCTGACACTATGGATACTTTTGTTGATTCTTCCTGGTATTATTTCAGTTATTTGAATCCCAAAATTAATAATGCAATCTTCGATAATAATCTTGCTGATAAATGGACACCTGTTGATATGTATGTCGGTGGTGCCGAACATGCTGTAATGCATCTTCTTTATGCAAGATTCATTCACAAGTTTTTAAGAGACATTGGACAAACAAACAGTGATGAACCATTTACAAATCTTATTCACCAGGGAACAATTACGAACCAGGGCGCAAAGATGTCGAAATCAAAAAATAACGTTGTAAATCCTAATGATTTCACAGATAATTATGGTTCGGATGTTTTCCGTCTTTACTTAATGTTTATGGGTCCTTATGATCTTGGCGGAGATTGGAGCGACAAAGGAATTGCAGGAACGGACAGGTTTGTACAAAGGAGTTATGAACTTTTTAATAAATTTAAAGATCTTCAAAGGAAATGAAACTCAAAGCAAATATGATCTTAACTCATTAAATGAAAGCGAAAAAAAACTTTATAGGAAAACTAATCAAACAATAAAAAAGTTTGAAGAAGAAATTGAAAACTTCCGTTTCAATACGGCAATTGCTTCTTTAATGGAATTACTGAATGAAACTAAAATTCTTCGATGAATGTTCAAATGAAATTCAAAGTTTATGTATTGGAAAGATTTGCAATTTTACTTTCTTCAGTAGCACCTCATCTTGCAGAAGAATGCTGGCAACTTTTAGGTAAAGAAAAATCGATTTTTGAAAACCCTGTCTGGTATGAAGCAGATACTGCTGCTTTAACAGAAGATAAAGTGAACATCGCCGTTCAAATAAACGGAAAGCTACGGAATCGACAATTGAATTGCCGATAATGCTGATCAACAAACGAGTAAAATCTGCTGTGTTTCAATGATCAAAAGGTTTTAAATTCTATAAATGGAAATAAAGTGATAAAGGAAATTTCTGTTAAGTAATTAAATATTTATACAAATAGTTACTGTAACAGTAATTTTCAAAGATATTTTCTAATACTCCGCAAAAGTTATCAATAATAGAGAATTATATTGCTCGATATAAAATTCATAAGAGAAAATCCCGAACTCGTAAGACAGGGAATAAAAAATAAAAATGAAGCTGATAAGCTCGATGAGCTTCTTAAACTTGATGAACAAAGACGTGAATTGATTTTAAAGACAGATGAGTTAAAGCATAAAAGGAATGAAGTTTCTTCTCAAATCCCTAAAATGAAAAAAGCAGGAGAAGATGTTACTGCAGTTCTTGCAGAAATGAAAACTGTCTCAGATGAGATTTCTATTCTTGATTCACAACTAAAAGAAATAGAATCAAAGGTTGAAGAAATTCTGATGTTTATACCGAACATGCCTCATGAATCTGTTCCGGTTGGTAAAAGTTCTAATGATAATGTTGAAGTTAGACAATGGCTCCCTGAAGAATTTTCATTTACTAAAAGTGAAAAAGCGCTCGACCATATCGAACTTGGAAAGAAATTAAAGATACTCGACTTTGAGAGAGGAGCAAAAATTTCAGGTTCAGGTTTCCCTCTTTATATTGGAAAGGGCGCAACACTCGAACGTGCTTTAATAAATTTTATGCTCGACTTTCATCTTAAAAATCATGGTTACTCAGAAGTTTTTCCTCCGTTTCTCGTTAACAGTGATTCAATGAGAGGAACAGGTCAGTTGCCAAAAATGGCTGAAGACATGTATTACATAGAAAAAGATCAGTTGTATCCGATTCCAACTGCGGAAGTTCCGATTACAAATATTTACAGGAACGAAATCATAAATGAAAATGAACTACCGATAAAGCATGTTGGTTACTCAGCATGTTTCAGGCGTGAAGCCGGTTCTTACGGAAAAGAATCAAAAGGATTTTTAAGAGTTCACCAGTTTAACAAGGTTGAAATGGTAAAACTTGTTAAACCGGAAAATTCTTACGATGAACTTGAAAAACTTGTTAAAGATGCAGAAGATATTTTGCAGGCATTAAAAATTCCTTACAGAATTTTACTTCTTTGCACTGGAGATTTAAGTTTCTCTGCAGCAAAATGTTATGATATTGAAACATGGTCGCCGGCAGAAAACAGATGGCTCGAATCATCTTCGTGCAGTAATTTTGAAAACTTCCAGGCAAGAAGAGCAAATATCCGGTTCAGAAATGAACAAACAAAAAAACCTGAATTTGTTCACACACTTAACGGCTCCGGTCTTGCAACAAGCAGGCTTATGGTTTCTTTACTTGAAATGTATCAGACGCCCGAAGGAAAAGTAATAGTACCGGAAGTTTTACAGAATTATACTAATTTTAGCGTCATAGAATAGTATAGTCCGAAGTTATAATTTTTAGCATCGATCCTTGTTCGTGGCAGATAAATAATAATTTTTAATTCTAATAATGAAAAATCTTTTCGCCTTAAAAAAATATTTTGTAAGGTATAAAAAGAAACTCTTCTGGGGTTTCGTTTTTATTCTTTTATCAAATATAGGTACCGTTTACATCCCGATACTTTTAAAAGACACTATTAATTCAATCGAAAACAAAACGACTATAGATCAGCTTATTAATTATGCTTTGCTGATCGTAGCGTCAGCACTATTTGCCGGAGTTTTCAGATTTTATATCCGGCAAACCATTATAGTAGTTTCAAGAGAAATCGAATATGATCTTCGCTATGATTTCTGGCGTCACATTCAACGTCTACCGCTCAGGTTCTTTCAAAATAATTCTACCGGCAATGTAATGGCTCATTCCACAAATGATATAAACGCTGTACGAATGTTTTTAGGTCCGGCTGTTATGTATTCAACAGATACTTTAATAAGATTAGTAATTGTGCTCGCCATCATGATTTCTCTCGATCCTATGTTGACTCTTTACACACTTTTACCATTGCCCGTTCTTTCCATTGTTGTGTACAAAATTGGTAAAAAGATTCATCAAAAGTTTACGCTTATACAAGAAAAATTTTCTGAGATAACAACAAAAGCACAGGAGAATTTTTCCGGAATAAGAGTTATTAAATCGTATGTCCGTGAAGAAAATGAAATCAAACAATTCAACAAGCTGAGCCAGGATTATCTGAAAAGAAATATGAACTTAGCAAAAGTGCAGGCTGCAATAATGCCGTTCCTGTTTTTGATTACGGGCTTATCAATAATTCTTGTAATATGGATTGGCGGAAGTAAAGTTATTTCAAAAGAAATAACTCTCGGCGATATTACTGCATTTATAATTTACCTCGGTATTCTTATCTGGCCGATGATTGCATTTGGATGGGTAATAAATATTATACAGCAAGGTGAAGCAAGCATGAAACGTTTGAACAAAATGTTAAACGAACCTTATGAGATTGACGATTCCGGAACAACTGATAATTCAATAAAAGAAATTAAAGGAGAAATAGAATTCAAAAATGTTTCTTTCCGGTATAACGAAAATCATCCTTACATATTAAAAGATATTAATCTTAAAATACCAACTGGCTCGACAACTGCAATTATGGGATATACGGGATCAGGCAAAACAACTTTTGTAAATCTTCTACCGAGATTATATGATGTAACCGAAGGACAAATACTTATTGATGGCAAAGATATTAAGACTATTCCATTAGATATTTTAAGAAGAGAGATCGGGGTTGTTCAGCAGGAATCATTTTTATTTTCAGATTCTGTTATGAATAATATTTCCTATGGATTAAGAGAAATAAATAAAGATACTGTTGTTGAAGTTTCTAAGATTGCTCACTTCGATAAAGATATTGAAGATTTTCCGTTAAAATATGATACTATGGTTGGCGAAAGAGGAATTACTTTCTCAGGTGGACAAAAGCAGCGGGCTTCTCTTGCAAGAGCACTGGCAATCGATCCTAAAATTTTAATACTCGATGATTCATTTTCCGCCGTTGATACAAATACTGAGGAAGAAATTCTTAAAAGCTTAAAGGGTTTTATGAAAAATCGGACAAGCATAATTATAAGTCACAGGATTTCTACAGTTAAAGATGCAGATAAAATAATTGTGATATCCGATGGAAAAATTGTTGAGGAAGGAAATCATGAACAATTAGTTGCTGAAGGCGGAATCTATGCTGATCTTCACTTTAAGCAATTGCTCGAAAAAGAACTCGAAGAATTGAGCTGAGAAAACAAATGACAAAAACAAAAATTGCTTTCTTTGAAACAACTCAAAAGGAAAAGAATTACATAAAGAAAAAGTTAAAGGATTTTGATCTTCAGTTTTTCAATGAACCTTTGAACAATGATTTTGATTATAAATTAATTCTGGACACAAATGTAATTTCTCCATTTATATATTCTGTTGTTTCTGCAAAGATTATTATGAAAATGAAAAAATTAAAACTTATTGCAACAAGAAGTACAGGTTTCAATCATATAGATTTAGCTGCAGCAAAGAAAAGAAATATTGCGGTTGCTAATGTTCCTTATTACGGAGAGAATACAGTTGCGGAACATACTTTTGCTTTGATTCTTGCTTTGTCCAGAAATCTTCATAAAGCTTATATGCGAACAAGCAGTAATGATTTTTCTATCGAAGGATTACGTGGTTTTGATTTAAGAGGAAAAACTCTCGGTGTGGTCGGTGCAGGAAGTATTGGAGTTCACGTTATTAAAATCGCCAAAGGTTTTGGAATGAAAATACTGGCTTTCGATGCAAAGCCGAATCATATTTTAACAGAGCTTCTCGATTTCAAATATGTTCCGCTCGAAGAGCTTCTGAAAAACTCTGATATAATTACTCTTCATTGCCCTTACAACAAGTTTACTCATCATCTTATTAATATGAACAATATTAAAAAAGTGAAGAAAGGTGCTTTGTTCATAAATACCGCAAGAAGCGGAATCATCGAGCCGAAAGCTCTCTACTATGCAATTGAAAATAATATTTTTAGCGGAGCCGGACTCGATGTTTTTGAAGGCGAAGATCTTTTAAAAGAAGAAAACCAGATGCTGACGAAGAATGTTTCTGTCGAACACTTAGAAACACTTTTTAAGAAAAATATTCTACTAAAAAGAGAGAATGTAATTTTAACTCCTCATATAGCTTTTGATTCTATAGAGGCTATTGAGAGAATATTAGATACAACCGTTGAAAATATTATTGCTTTCTTTGAAGGAAAAAATTATCATAAAGTAATTTAACTCAACCTTCAAGGTTAACAGACTGTTTCCGAAACCTTAACCTTGAAGGTTCTAACATAAAGTGATTTAAACTATGGCTCAGGATTATCACAGCGAAGAAGAAGTTTTAGGAAAAGCATACGATTCACATTTAATGAAGCGTTTGCTGGCTTATATTAAACCGTACCGGAAGTATGTTATCTTCGCAATTCTCATGAATATTGTTGTTGCAGCATTAGGTCCGCTTCGTCCTTATCTTACAAAAGTTGCGATTGATAAATACATCGCAAATTCTGATTATCATGGATTGATCATAATAAGTTTGGTTTTGTTTGCCAGTCTTTTATTCCAAGCGGTAATACAGTTCTTCCTTACTTATTACACTCAATATCTTGGGCAAAAAACCCTTTATGATCTGCGCACACAGCTTTTTATTCATACACAAAAGCTTGCACTGAAATTTTTTGATAAAACTCCAATCGGCAGAATTGTTACGAGAGTTACAAATGATGTTGAAGCTTTAGGCGAGCTTTTTTCATCCGGCATAGTAATGGTATTCAGCGATGTTTTTATAATCGTCTGGATATTTGTCTTTATGTTTTTCATGGATGTTAAGCTTTCTTTTGTTACTCTCTCTGTTCTTCCTGTTTTGATATACGGAACTTTTCTCTTTAGAAAAAAAGTAAGGGAAAGTTATCGGGATGTAAGGCTCCATCTTGCAAGATTAAATTCTTACATGCAGGAACATATCACGGGAATGAATGTTGTACAGATATTCAGAAAAGAAAATGATGAACTGAAAAGATTTTCCGATATTAATAATGATTACCGGCAGGCAAATATAAAATCAATTTTTTATTATGCTCTTTTCTATCCCGGAGTGGAATTACTAAGCTCGATCGCTGTTGGTTTAATTGTCTGGTACGGAGGTGGAGAAATAATAAGAGGAACTATGACTATCGGTGTTCTCTTTGCTTTCATTCAATATACAGAAATGTTTTTCCGTCCTATTAGAGATTTATCTGAAAAATATAATATTATGCAGACTGCAATGGCTTCATCCGAGAGAATATTTAAACTTCTCGATAATAAAACGTTTGTTAAAAATCCTGAAAACCCGGTTAAGCTTGAAAGAGTAAAAGGCGAAATCGAATTTAAAAATGTTTGGTTTGCATACAATGATGAAGATTATGTTCTCAAAGATATTTCATTCAAAATAAAACCCGGGGAAACAGTAGCTATAGTCGGTCACACAGGTGCGGGAAAAACAAGCATCATAAATATCCTAACCAGGTTTTATGATATAAACAAAGGGACAATTCTTGTAGATGGAATCGATATAAGTAAAATGGATAAAAAAGAACTTCGAAAATATATCTCGATTGTTCTTCAGGATGTTTTTCTTTTTTCGGGAACGATAAAGACAAACATTAATATGGACAATGAAGAAATTCCACACGATAAAATTATCGAATCTTCGAACTTTGTAGGAGCAGACAGATTTATTGATACACTGCCTGCACAATATGACGAAATAGTTAAAGAGCGTGGTGCTACTTTAAGTGTTGGACAAAAACAATTAATTTCATTTGCAAGAGCTTTGGCTTATGATCCTAAAATTCTGGTTCTCGATGAAGCAACTTCAAGTGTTGATACTGAAACAGAAACTCTGATTCAGAAAGCGATTGAAAATCTTCTTGTAGGCAGAACAGCAATTGTAATCGCTCACAGGTTATCAACTATACAAACCGCAGATAAAATAATTGTGCTTCATAAGGGAGAAATAAGAGAGACCGGAAATCACCAGGAACTTCTCGCAAAAAGAGGAATTTATTACAAGCTATACCAGCTTCAATATAAAGACCAGGAAATAGTTAAAGCAGTCTGAGTTCATAAAAATATTTTAAGGAGAACATAAATGCCACAAATAAGATTTATGACTCTTTCCCGTTTTATAATTGATCAGGAAAAACTCCATCCCGAAGCAACCGGCGAACTTTCAAAACTTCTTCACGATCTTTCATTAGCAGCAAAAGTAATTTCTCTTGAAGTAAACAAAGCCGGACTTGCTGATATTCTTGGGTTCACCGGCGACAGCAATGTTCATGGCGAAGATGTAAAAAAGCTTGATATTTTCGCTCACAACATGATGTTCAATGCCATGGATCATGGAGGTCATCTTTGCGTTATGGCTTCAGAAGAGGAAGAAAATATAATTCATATTCCTCCAAAATTTAAAGTTGGCAAGTATGTCCTGCTTTTTGATCCGCTCGACGGTTCTTCCAATATAGACGCAAACGTAAGTATCGGAACTGTCTTTTCAATTCTTAAAAGAATTACACCTGACGGGAAACCCGGAACACTTGAAGATTGCTTGCAGGAAGGTGTTAAACAGGTTGCTGCCGGATATATCGTTTACGGCTCAAGTACAATTATGGTTTACACTGCGGGACACGGTGTGCACGGCTTTACTTTAGATCCTTCTTTTGGAGAATTTCTTTTGTCAAATGAAAATATCAGAACTCCTAAGAAAGGAAAAATATACAGCATCAATGAAGGTAATTATTTGTACTGGCACCCGGGACTTAAAAAATATATCAAGTGGCTTCAGGAAGAAGATAATGATACAGAACGCCCATACTCATCTCGTTACATCGGTTCTATGATCGCAGATGTACACAGAAATTTGTTGTACGGCGGCATTTATATGTATCCGGCAGACTCAAGAAATCCAAACGGTAAACTAAGATTAATGTACGAATGCAACCCAATGGCTTTTATAGTTGAGGCAGCAGGAGGAAAAGCATCAAACGGTAAAAAAAGAATTCTTGAAGTAAAACCGGAAACACTTCACCAGAGAACTCCGATTTTTATTGGCAGCGAATACGATGTTAAAAAAGTTGAAGAGTTTATGGCAAAAGAGGAACATACAATATCTTCTCAGAAGAAGAAATAATTATTTTAAATTTGAAAGCGCAGTATTTATTTTTTCAGCAAGTTCGTCCAGAGATATATTCTTCACATTTAACTTGGATGTTTTAACCAATATTTCAGGCTTATCTCCTTCTCCTTTCATAAACTTGTAGAGACCGAATCCTAGTCTGTTCCTGTCGTTCATCACCGGAATGAAGTCTTTAAGACTTTCAACAATAGTGTAAACTTTCGATTCGAGGGAATCATCGGAAGATTTTTGAACGGAAGGCGGGGGTAATGTGCTCATCAAAATATCCTTATTTTAATATGAAAGATAACTATCCTTAAATTCGTTTTCAATTATATATAAACAAAAACTTTCTGTTTTGCAATATTTCACTTTAGCAAGGCAACGCCAAATTTTTTAGATTTGTGATTGTAATTTTATTGTTAAAGCTTGATAGATTTTAATAACATAAATAAAATACTGATTATCAGATTAAGTTCCCTCGGGGATATTCTCCTGTCCACTCCCCTTGTCAGATCGATAAAGAAAAAATTCCCTCACATCTCGATTGATTTTCTATTAAGAGAAGAGTACAAAGATGTGCTGATCAATAATCCGATATATCAATAAACTTTTCTTATTCAAAAGAAAAGAGGACAGCATTTCGGAAGAATTAACCTCAGGCAAATATGACCTGATAATTGACTTACAAAACAATTTGAGAAGTGCGGCAGTCAGGAATAAAATAAAATCAGACAATGTCAGAATTTTTGACAAAAGAACTTATGACAAACTTCTGCTCGTAAAATTCAAAATAAACAGGTTAAAAGATGCAAAACAAATTCCTGTAAGATATGCAGAATCGGTTGACGGGTTTACTCTTGATGAAGACGGATTAGATCTTTTTACCGGGAATGAAACGGCTTCGATAAATGGTAAAGAAAAAGATTATATAGGATTCGCTCCCGGTTCCCGTCACTTTACCAAAAGCTGGCCTGAAGATTATTATATAAGTCTCGGTAAAAAATTAAGCGACGAAGGAAAAACTATTGTCTTATTCGGTGGGAAAGATGATATGAAGATTTGTGATGAAATTTCAAAAAGCATTTTTGAGTCTATAGATCTAAGCAACAATAATAATTTATTACTGACAGCAGCAAACATGAAAGAATGCAGAGCTATTATTTGTAACGATTCAGGTTTAATGCACGCAGCCTGCGCGATGAAAGTTCCTGTCCTGGTACTTTTCGGATCAACAGTGAAAGAATTTGGTTTTACACCTTACAACAACAGCAATTTTAAGCCAGGAGCTTACCAGCCAATGGCTGAAATTTTAGAAAACAAAACATTAACTTGCAGACCCTGTACGCACATCGGTAGAGAGAATTGCCCTAAAGAACATTTTAAATGTATGCTTGAATTAAGTCCGGGTGATGCATATAATAAACTTATCGAACTGATAAATTCATAATGATTAAAACCTGGTTCTTCTTTTATAATATTTTTATACTTCCGCCGTTTTACATCGCGCTGCTGATCGCGAGTCTTTTTAATTCCAAAATCCGCATTGGATTAAAAGGAAGAAAAAGAATTTTTGAAAATCTCGTTATCGATGCGGCTTCTCTTAACAAGACAAGAAAACTTATCTGGTTTCATTCCTCTTCTCTCGGAGAATTTGAACAGGCAAAACCTATTATAGAAGAGCTTAAGAAAAAATTCAAAATAAATATACTTGTGACATTTTTTTCTCCTTCGGGATATGTAAATTCAAAAAATTATTCTTTTGCCGATCTTGTTTCATATATACCTTTCGACACAGAATCAAATGCACGGAAGTTTATTGGTCTCGTAAAGCCTGACCTGGCTATAATTATGAGATACGATATCTGGCCAAATCATATCCGCGAAATGAAAAGAGCCGGAATTAAAATGCTTCTTGTTGATGCTACTATGAAAAAGAGATCTTCGAGAAAAATGCCTTTGATAAAACATTTTCACGAAGTTCTTTTAAAAAGTTAACAAGAATACTTGCTGTCTCTGAAGCTGATGCCGAAGGCTTTAAAGAATTCGGGTGCACTGACGAGCAACTTAAAGTTGTCGGTGATACAAGATTCGACAGGGTTTATCAAAAAAGTTTAAAAGCGAAACAGAGTCGTCTTATAAAAGATGAAGTTTTAAAAGATAAAAAAGTATTTGTAGCAGGAAGCACCTGGAATGCCGATGAAGAAATTATTTTTCCTGCTTTCTTAAAGCTGCATGAAGACCAGGGAAATATTCTAATGATTGTTGTTCCACATGAACCTACAATAATTAATATTGAAACTATTGAAAATGAAATAGGAAAATACGTGGCGACGATCCGGTTTTCACATTTAAATAATTATAAAGATGAAAAAATTATTATTGTTGACTCAATCGGAATTTTGTTGACACTTTATTCTTATGCTGATGTTGCTTTTGTTGGCGGAGGTTTTAAATCAAATGTTCATAATGTTCTTGAAGCTGCAGTTTACGGCGTTCCTGTTTTATTCGGACCTAAAATTGAGAATTCGCAGGAACCAAAAGAGTTGCAGAAAAGAGGAAGCGGAATTCTTATAAGGAATAAAAAGGAAGCTTATGAAGAATTAAAAATTCTGTTTAGTAATGATGATCTAAGAAAATCTAAAAAAGAAATTTCTTTGAAATATATTGAAGAAAATTTAGGAGCTACAGAAAAAATAATTAAAGAGATTACTAAACTGTTATAATTACTTCGCTTTCAGATATCTCTCTTTTATAATATTAATATGATGTAGTTCGTGCCCGGCAATTATAAAAAGAATCGCTCTTACCGTAACTTCAGAATTATTTGCAACTCCCCTTCTGTCCAGAATCTCCTCGGAAAAGTTCTTGAACATAAGAAGATTTGATTCTCTTACTCTTTTCAACTCCTCGACTAATTCGGAATAATCTCTTTTAGAATAATTTGATTCCCTCACATAATCATCCTGCTCAAAACCGGGAAGAGATTGTTTTTCATTTCTTGAAATTGCCAAAGCACGGTAAGACATCACTCTTTCATTATCAATAAGATGCCCGACAATTTCTTTAATACTCCACTTTCCTTCGGCGTATCTGTAATCTATTTTGTCTTCAGGAATCGATTTGAAAAAAACATTTGTTGTGTAAAGCTGTTCGCCGAATGCTTTTATTGCATCATCAGGCACATTTTTAATATACCCTGCATAAAAAGGAGCATAATCTCCTTCCAGAAGGTCTTTTCATTTTTACTCCCAGATTTTAATTTCAAAAACTCCGTCTGATGTAGCAATCACCACGGTACATTCCTAAAGTATTGAATGGTGTTGCGTAATTTCCATCTTTATCCACAGCTATTATTCCGCCATCATTTTTTTTAAGCATGTGGAAAATGACTTCGTCGGCAGCATCTTTTAAACTCATTCCTTTATATTCCATTAAAGCAGAAACATTGTAAGCAACAGTATGTCTGATATATTCCTCGCCTGTTCCTGTTCCGGAAACAGCGCAAGTTTTGTTATTAGCATAAGTTCCGTCATTTATTAATGGAGAATCACCAATTCTTCCCGGCATTTTATTTGTCAAACCTCCAGTGGAAGTTCCTGCAGCCAGGTTCCCATATTTATCAAGACAAACACAACCGACGGTTTCAGTTTTCTGTTTTACTTTTAAAAGCTGTAAATATCTTGATTCAGTGTCAAAGTAACTGTTGGGAACTAATTCCATTCCCATATCCTTGGCAAATTTTTCAGCGCCTTCTCCGCCTAATAAAACGTGATGCGTTTTCTCCATAACTAATCTTGCAAGAGAAATTGGATGCTTAACATGTTTTATGAGTGTAACTGCGCCGGTTGAAAGATTGCTTCCATCCATAATTGAAGCATCGAGTTCGTGAGTTCCTTCTGAAGTATAGACTGCTCCTTTGCCTGTATTGAACTTAGGATCATCTTCAAAATATCTTATAACCTGTTCAACAGCATCAATACTTTCTCCGCCGTTCTCAAGAATTTCTTTTCCTATTGATAAAGCTTCGGTAAGGGATTTTATATATTCCTGTTTTAAAGAGTCAGGCATCGATTTATCAATTGTTCCTGCACCGCCATGAATTACGATTGTATATTTCCCCTTAGCTAATTCAGTCTCTTTTTCCTGCGCACTATCAAAAGAGAATGTGCCCGTAATAATTAAAAGAGAAAAAACTGTAAAGATTATTCTTTTCATATTTACTAATTAATTTTCAGATGAGATTTAAGATTATTAATCAATGGAATCTGAGATGGAGTTATTTTCTTTTCCAGTTCTTCAAGAGTGAAAAATCCGCATCTTATCAACTTCCGGAAAATTTTGTCTTTCTCCCGGAACCCGGAGGCCATTCTAATTCAAAAGTATTGCTCTCGAAATTCAGAAGAGAATCATCTTTAACTTCAAGTGCCCAGGCATGAACAATTTTTCCGCTGTTCTGTTTAATCTCACCGAGTGGAATATATTCTCCTTCCGGTTTAATTCCTGTTTCTTCTTCAAATTCTCTAATTGCAGCATCGAGAATATTCTCATTACTTTCGACCATTCCTTTTGGAATTCCCCAGTGACCATTATCTTTTTTTGTAAAGAATGGACCGCCGGGATGAACCAAAAGAATTTTTAGCTGATCGTCTTTCAAATGAACACTACCAGACCAGCACTTCTTTTAGGCATTACTGCTTCCTGAAAATATTCTTAATCCGATTATGCCCGCTACTATCAACAAAATAAAGAAAATCCTGATTAGCTCTTTAGATTCTCCGAATAAAATAATGCCGAGTATTGCTGTTCCGACAGCACCGATTCCCGTCCACACTGCATAAGCAGTTCCCACAGGAAGATACTTTAGTGAAAACGCAAGCAACCCCATACTGATTAAAACGCTAACGACAGTAAAAACTGAGGGCCAGAGTTTTGTAAAGCCTTCGGAATATTTTAAACCAATTGCCCAGGCAACTTCAAAAATTCCCGCAATAAAAAGAATTAACCAAGCCATAGTAATTAATCTTATATGTTAACAAGATAAGTTAAGCAGAATTTACAAAAATATTTTAATTATCATTGAAGGATTTTTTTATTCAGATAAGAGATGAATAAAATCCCTGCTGTTTTTAATAGAAAATAAACCTGCAATAAGATTATATATTGCAAAAAGTTCCAAAGGAAAAAAGAGATAACCGATATATCCGGGCAAAGGCATTTCGAATAAATGCGGAGCACTTATCATAGGAAGGTTGTATTTCCATTGTGGATAAGAATTGTAATTCCACATTTCCCAGAAAAAACCGCAGATAAGACAGCCAAGTGCAAGAGCAAAAATCGGTCTCCATTCACCTGAAGAAGTATAATCGAAAATTGATTTGTTCTTCATTAAAATATTGATTGGTTCTATTATTAAGAAAGCGGAAATCCAGACAAAAGGATAAAAAATTTCCGGCAAGAGAATAATCATTGCAAGAATAAAAACTCCACAAATTGCAAGAGTCCAGATTGTTTTATGTGAAGGTTCAATTTTCTTTTTAATGTTTAAATGATTTATCCATTTAAATGTTCCTGCAAGTTCTGATGTTTCAAAAACCGCAGGCATTACAGTAGAAAAACTGAGAGAAGCTAAAAGATAGTATTCAGTGTTCGAAAAGAATTGTCTCCCATCGTAGATCCAGTTGTTGGTTAAGTTATTATATAATTCAAATAGCCACCAGGCAGGAACGGAAATAAAAAATAGCCCGATGAACAATTTAAGGTTTCTATTTATGAGCGAAGTTCCCTTTCTTGAAAAGACAACTGCATCAACGAAAATAGTATAGCCGAGCCACAAAGGAAAAAATCCCCATTGAGTTCTTAATCCACTCAATGACCAGTTTAATATCCAGAAAAGAATGAGAAGAACTAATCCTGCCCAGCCGTAAAATGGGAAATATTTATGTGTGGCTTTATTCACGATAATTGAAAATTGATTATTGAGCCTTGTTCATTGAGTATTAAATTTTCAATATTCAATTTGCAATATACAATTAAGAATATTTCTTAATCTAAATCTCAAACTCAATCCAAATATTCTTTCAAAAACTTTCCCGTCCAGGAATTCTCATTCGCTGCAATTTGTTCGGGCGTTCCAATCGCAACAATCTCACCGCCTTTTTCCCCAGCCTCTGGTCCGAGATCAATTATATGATCGGCGCACTTTATCACTTCGAGGTTGTGCTCAATTATCACAACAGAATTATTTCTCTCGATAAGAAGGTTAAAACATTTTAACAATTTTGAAATATCATCAAAATGAAGTCCTGTAGTCGGTTCATCAAATATGAAAAGAACATGTTTCTTTTCCCGTTGTGAGGTAAGATGCGATGCGAGTTTTATTCTTTGTGCTTCACCGCCCGATAAAGTATTTGAAGGCTGTCCGAGTTTTATATATCCCAAACCAACATCTTTGAAGATTTGTAAAAGTCTTACAAGCTTATCGTTCCCTTTAAAGAATTCTACAGCTTCATCGACAGTCATATCCAAAACTTCAACTAAGTTTTTACCCCGGTAAGTAATTTCCCTTGTTTCTTTTTTGTAGCGCGTTCCTTCACAATCTTCACATTCAAGATAAAGATCGGCAAGAAACTGCATTTCAACTTTTATGAAACCATCTCCCTGGCACGTTTCGCATCTTCCGCCGGGAACATTAAAGGAAAAATATCCAGGTTTATAGCCTCTGCTTTTTGCCTGGCGTGTAGAAGCAAAAATATCCCTGATTATTTCAAAAGCTTTAATATAGCTTATCGGGTTTGACCTTGGCGTTTTGCCAATCGGCGATTGATCAACAATAACAACATCATCGATATACCTGCTTCCCTTTATGTCTTCGAATTTGCCAACTTTGGAAGGAGCCATTCCAAAATATTTTGCAAGTCCGCCATATAAGACATCGTGGACAAGCGAGCTTTTACCGGAACCGCTTACTCCTGTTATAACGACAAACTTGTTGAGAGGAATATTCACATCTAAGCTTTTCAAATTATTTTCCGAAGCACCGACAATTTCAATCTCTTTACTATTATTGTTTTTGTTTCTTCTTTTTTTCGGAACAGGAATTTTTAATTTGCCCGAAAGATATTTCCCGGTTAATGAGTTCGCATTTTTTATAACTTCGTCATAAGTTCCCATTGCAATAATTTCTCCGCCTTCGCGTCCGGCTTTCGGTCCCATATCGATAAGCACATCGGCATGTTTCATCATTTCAGGATCGTGTTCAACTACCAAAACGGTGTTGCCGATATTTCGGAGATTTTTAAGAATGTTTATAAGCTTTAAATTATCACGCGGATGAAGACCGATGCTCGGTTCATCGAGAACATACAAAGTTCCGACTAAAGAAGAACCAAGTGAAGTTGCAAGATTAATTCTTTGTGTTTCCCCGCCGGAAAGTGTGCTGCTTAATCTTTCAAGAGTTAAATAACCAATTCCAACATTATTCAGAAAAGTTAATCTTTTTATTATCTCTTTAAGAATTCTTTCGCCGACCATCATATCATATTCGGACAAAGTTAGCTCTTCAAAAAATTTTAACGAATGTTCAATCGGCATTTGAACTACTTCATAAATTGATTTGTCTGCAATCTTAACCTGCAGCGCTTCCCTTCTTAAGCGTGAACCTTTACACGCCGAGCAGGTTGTATAACCTCTGTACCTGCTGAGAAGAACACGAATGTGCATCTTATAAGTTTTCTCTTCGAGCTTTTCAAAAAATTTATCAATTCCTTTAAATGTTCCGAAACCTTTACGCACAAGAGCAACCTGCTGCGGAGTTAGTTCTTTATATGGAATATTAATGGGAATGTTAAACTGTTTTGCATTCTGAATAAGATCGCGTGAATAATGACTATATTTTGGAGTTCTGAAAGGAGCAATTGCGCCATCCATTATGCTGAGATTTGGATTGGGCACAACAAGATTCATATCGATTCCGATCGTTTTGCTGAATCCCTGGCAAACAGGACAGGCACCGAAAGGATTATTGAAAGAAAAGAAACGCGGCTCCGGTTCCTCGTATCTTATTCCGCAGCATTCATAAAATTTATTGAAATCCTTCCTGTCACCTGTTTCCGCATTTATAATAGCAAGCCTGTTCTCACCTTCTTTAAAAGTAACCTCGATAGAATCTGCAAGCTTCTCTCGCACTTCACCTTTGGTTACTTTAAATCTCTCAACAATAACCGTTATGTCTTTTTTCTTTTTAGGAAGATTTGCTTTGTCTTCAGTAAGATCAACAAGCTCTTTATTAAAGTAGAGCCTGAAGAAACCTCTCTTTCTTAAAAGTGTAACTTCCTGCTGAACTGTCGATCCTTCGTGTTCGTGGAGAGGAAAGCCGATATAAAACTTTGTTCCGTCAGGCTGATCTTCTAACCATTTTGTAACAGTTGTTGTTGTATCTTTCTTTACTTCTTTGCCGCACTGGAAGCAAATAGTTTTTCCAATTCTTGCATAAAGAAGACGAAGGTAATCATAAATTTCTGTTGTTGTACCGACAGTAGAGCGTGTGTTGCGTCCGCCTGTTTTTTGTTCTATTGCAACTGCAGGACTAATTCCCTGTATAAAATCCACATCGGGTTTGTTCATTCTTTCAAGGAATTGCCGTGCATAAGCAGAAAGACTTTCAACATATCTTCTTTGTCCTTCAGCATAAATTGTATCAAAAACAAGAGAAGATTTACCACTCCCGCTTACACCAGTAAAAACCACAAGCTTGTTTCTCGGGATTTCAAAAGTGAGATTCTTTAAGTTATGCTCTCTCGCACCTTTAACAACTATTTTCTTTCCTGCCTTGGCTGCCTTATCGGCAGACAGTCTGTATGATTATTTCTCTTTTCAGGCATAAATAATTATTTGCTAAGATTTGAAAAACTGAACCTTTAAAATAACAATATTTTGATTATGAGTGGGGTAAGAAATGAGAGGATATCTGCTCATCAAATATTAACACCTAACTTTAGTCAAGTGAATATACATAATAAAACCCAATATCCGTTTTAACGGTTTACTAATTCCTAAATCCATATTTCTTCATAAACAATTCATACTCTTCAGCATAGACTTTTAACTTGATGTTCCTTCTGATTCCTAATATATTACAACTTTCTTACTCTGAAGATCAGAGCTGCATAACTATGAACTTGAAATTTCCCAACAGATAATTCTTCCTGATTTATATATGAGATGATGAACCTTTATCAGCTTTACAGTATTTCCATAGAGGCAGTCTATAAGAGCTGAACATGTTCCGGATTATACATATATTTTATAAAAATACCTTTCTAGAATAAACATTTAACAAAATTATTCGAAAAAGATTAACCCTACTTCATTAAGTTAATTCATGATGAGGACCCAAACGTAATGTCTTAACGATTTATAAAAATTGCAATTGAATAGAGAAAAAGTATTAATACTAACTTCAGTTATGGCATACATAATAGAAACCCAGACAAGATTTAACGGTTTATTGGAAACGTTGAAACACTTACGCTACTCAATTCCAATGAATAAAATCAGATGTTAACTTTACAAGAAAGTTGGAAGTAATTATATATAAATGATTAACGTCTACTTAGATAATAATTGATTCTTATATATATAAATCAAAGAATAACTTCGTTTAAGTTTGGAAAATTTTTAATGTTATTAACTGTTTCTATAAATAAATGGGTTTGAATATTTTTGGACATCTAAAAATGGGCTTTTTATGGATTATGTCATATATATTTGCATGCGCAAATCATAATTGACGTGATTTATGCTTCATGATGTTGCTAATATTCTTTTAACCAGAATGATTTCGATAAAAAAATGCAATGTTTTAACAGTGTCACCCCATTAATATATCAAAGGCCATTAAATACAACAATTACGAGGTATCCGACAAGACTCGTTGATTCTACTTTTGATACATTAATGCTTTCAAAATGATCTAGCAAAAGAATAATTGACCAAAAACATTTTTGATGAACTTGATTAAACCAATATGATGACATGGAATAAAGTCGTTCAATCGATTGACATTATCTAGTGAAATAACTACCGAGACGATTAATTTTAAAGTATTCTTCAAAATATTTAAACAATAGAAAACATAAGTGTTCAGCAAATTGTATATGACTGAAAGATAAACACGATGAGTCGTAAGTTGATTAGGAATTAAAGGAACAGCATTAAAATGTTTCCTAAATAAAATTAATATTGAAATGGATAGACAAGTTATAATGATGCTGTATATCAATGAAACTTGGTGAAATTACTTGATAGAAACTTCAATGGAAAATTCGAATAACGATTTACAACATAACTAAATAAAGTATAATAATGAAAAATACTCTTAATATTAATTAGAATGTCTGCCGAAAAATATGTTAAACATCATCAGAACCAACTCCGATAATCCCGATTTCATTTCACTTGTAAAATTACTCGATGCAGAGCTTGCAGAAAGAGACGGTGAAGATCATCCTTTCTATGCACAGTTCAATAAGATTGATAAAATTAAATATGCAGTTGTTGCTTATGAAAATGATAAACCTGTTAGCTGCGGTGCAATTAAAGAATATTCTTCTGACACTATGGAAGTTAAACGAATGTACACTTTGCCGGAATACAGAGGAAAAGGAATTGCCACCAAAGTTTTAATTGAATTAGAAAAATGGGCAAAGGAATTATCTTTCGAAAAGTGTATTTTAGAAACAGGTAAAAAGCAGCCGGAAGCAATCGCACTTTACAAAAAGAATGGATACAAACTTATTCCGAACTTTCGGTCAATATGCCGAAGTTGATAACAGTGTCTGCTTTGAGAAGGAAATGAAATGATAAAGAAACCTTATGGACAATCAAACTCACCCAACTTTTGGCAATAACTTGTAAAGGAAAAATAAATTATGGCAAAGGGAAATAAAAAGGAGTTGTCATCAGAACAACATAAAGAATTACTCAGCACATTGAAAACCCGTTTTGAGAAAAACATGAACCGCCATAAAGGTCTTGAATGGGCTAAAGTACAGGCAAAGCTGGAAGCCAATACTGAAAAACTGTGGTCACTCAATGAAATGGAAAGAACCGGCGGTGAACCGGATGTTGTTGGTTATGATAAGAGGCGAATATATTTTTTATGATTGTTCAGCGGAAAGTCCTAAAGGCCGCAGAAGTCTTTGTTACGACCGTGAAGCGCTGGAAGCAAGGAAAGAATTTAAACCAAAAAATAATGCTATTGATATGGCAGCAGCCATGGGCATTGAGCTTTTAACAGAAGAACAATACCGGGCATTGCAAAAACTTGGAAACTTCGATACGAAAACATCGAGCTGGGTGAAAACACCTTCTGATATCAGAAAACTCGGCGGCGCCATTTTTTGTGATCGTCGCTATGACACTGTCTTCGTATATCACAACGGCGCAGAATCTTATTATGCCGCCAGGGGGTTCCGGGGCTCGTTAAGGGTCTAAATTTTGAACAGACAGAAGTTCAAGAGCTAACATTGAAAACAATGTCTGCTTGAAAGAGAAATGAAATAATATTTAAAATTTTATTGGACTACATATTATGAATCGTTTACTCCCTATCGTTTTATTATTAATTACCCGGTTTACTTTTTCTCAATCCACAATTCAACTTTTTAACGGAAAAAATCTGGATGGATGGTATGCTTACGAACCGGAGTCCGGAAAACACAATAATGCCTCTGAACTTTTCTCAGTTGAAGATCATATAATCAGGTTATACGGCGATAAAGCCGGTTACCTGATGTCGGAACAATCATTTCATAATTTCCGCTTAACAGTTGAGTTCAGGTGGAATATTGATACAACATTTATAAGAAAAATGAATTCAAAAAACAGTGGTGTAATGTATTTAGTTCCGGAAGAAACACCCGATACTTTGTGGCCAAAAGGAATTCAGTTTCAGATTAAAGAAGGCGCTACAGGTGATTTTATTTTGCTGCAGGAAGTAACTCTGAAAATAAACGGCAAAAGTACAGAACCCGGTAAAAGTGTCGTAGTTAAACGCTTTAAAGATGCAGCAAAACCTTTTGGAGAATGGAATACATTAGTTGTTACTTGTGTAAATGGAAAAATTAAACAAGAACTTAACGGTAAATTGGTTAATGAAGGTAGTGAACCTTCCATTTCGGAAGGAAGGATTTTACTTCATGTACGAAGGTTATCCTATTGATTTCCGAAAAGTAGAAATTGAAAAATTATAACAAAATAAGCTTAAACCTGAATTATATTCAAAGTTCGATAAGAAAGAACTCAACCAACAATCGACTTGTTTCAAGAATAAATTTTGAAAACCTAAAAGAATTATCGATATCGGATACGAATCCGGAAACAGCACACAAGTTCTCACCAAACGTTGGACTCATTCAATTGCAACGGTATAGATAATTCTTCGGCAATGATTGAAAAAGCAAGAAAAGATTTTCCTAAAGGAATGGAGAATTTTGGATGCATTAAATGATTAAATTAAGGTGAATACTATATTTTCTTTTCAAATGCATCAATTAATGGATATTGATCATTTTAATCCAATTAATAATTTCACAATTTTTATCGAAAACAATTTAGCAAATCTTCGTTTTGATACGCTGATAAGCAAACTACTAGTAACCGATTTATACCAAAAATATTACTATTCAGCCTAAGAAACAGAATTTTGAATGTTTAAATTATTGGTGACGAATCACAAATCAAAATTAGAAGATATCATTTGAGAAGTTAAAATACTCTTTAGAAAACATTCAATGGGATGATAAACAATAAGGATACCATTTTTATTAATAGAATATATAGAAACTCTTAATAATCTTACCTGCATATCTTAATCAATTTGTTAAAAACCATAAAAATTTTAATAATGTTTTCACAGATGGTTATAAAAATAAATATGAAAAAGAGCCATACGATAATCCATATCAAAAGTACATAAGTAAAAACCAGTTAGAAACAATTTTTCAGAAGGCATTTTTAAAAATTATCGTAAGAGATCTAGTTATAAATAACTATGAAATTGATGAAACAAGAGGAACTGCTTTATTACAAGTATATATTGATGAAATTGAAGTGTCAAGAAAAATATTTCGCATAGGTTTCCAATTTCAAAGTAAAACATTTAAAATGAAATTTTGCACTCAAAGATTATACAAATTCACAACCCTCTCAACTTAGTGTGGAAATGAGAAAAACTTTCAGTGACCTATTTTACAACCAAAATAACTATACTAAGTTAAATAAACCTCGACGCAAAGCATACATTTCAGTAAGCAAAAAAATACCAAATGAACTTTATGAATTAGAAAAATCTGATTTAGCAAAAATGGTAAATAGCGAAATAACTTACATCAATTCAAAAATAAACGAATTCAAAACCCGAATAAATATGCTTTCTAATTAACGAAATTATCTTTAGGCTGTAAATTTGAATTACTCGCTTCTTTTTCTGCAATGCCTTTAAAGCTTCAATTCTATCATCAAGCATTTTAATCTTTTCATCCAATTCTTTCATGCGGGAATCGATCTCATCTTCATATGTCGCTTTATCCCAGTAGCCCCTTTCTTCAAAATAACTTTTGAAAAGCCAGTTATGCTTAAGCGCTTCCATATTTTCTGAAAGGCTGGATGCTGCATTCCGGGCATCTTCAGTTGTTTTTTCAATATTCCTTAATGCACTTGCAAAAGTAGTATCAAACGAACTGCCTTCCACAAGCATTGAACCGAGTGCACCTTTCCCCTCCTTAACTCCAACAATAATCGTATCGAGATCAGTAACAACTGAATTAACATTATTTAAAACACCTTTAACTCCCAAACCGAGTTCGTTAAATAAATCTGTAAGCTGACTAACTTCATCAGTTATACCCTGCAGACTTTTATCGGCTCTTTTTGTTAGTTTCGTTGCGTCATTATAAAGCTCTTCATCAACAAGAAGTTTTCCTAAAGATCCCTCCCCCCTGTTTACCCGTTCAACAATATCGGAAAGGCTTTTTGTCAGGTCTTTTGTATAACTCATAATACCCTGCGTCTCTTCAATAACCTGTGCAAATCCAACCGGCTCCTGGGATTTTATCACACCTCCTTCTCTAACCTGTTCGGCAGTACTGCTGCCTATCTTTAACACAATTACTTTATTCCCGACAAGACCTTCGGTTTCAATTGACGCTTTAGTATCATTTCTTATAAAACGGGCGACATCTTTTTTAATGCTCATCACCACTTCAACGCGTCCGGTTGTATCATTCACTATTTCGATACTATTAACAGTTCCCACATCAATTCCGCTTAATCTTACAGTAGCGCCATTCTTTAAACCCTCTATATCTTTGAAGTATGTTCTGACTTCAAAAGTAGAACTAAAAAGGGCATCCTTGTCTCCAATTAAAAAAACACCAAGGACAAGAATTGCCACCCCAACAAAAATAAAAATACCGAGTTTAACTGTTGATGTTTTATTAGCCATTATATTATTCCAGAATCAGTTTTGAATTAGTTCACCACTAAAAAAATTTTTTAAGAAAGGATCGTTCGGACGATTCAAGAGCTTTAATATTTCCTCTGTAACAGATTTTGCCGTCGTTAATAACAATTGCCCTGTTCCCGACAATATTAGCGCAAACAATATCGTGAGTAACAATAATAGCTGTAACATTCATGTCCTGCTGTAAATCTACTATAAGCTGGCTAATCTCTTTCGTTGTAATAGGATCAAGCCCGGTCGTCGGTTCATCATATAAAATGAGGCTCGGTTCAGTAACAATTGTTCTTGCAAGCCCGACTCTCTTTTTCATTCCGCCTGAAAGCTCGGCAGGTTTTTTATCTATTGCATTTAAAAGACCAACCTGATCTAAAACTTTTTTTATTTTCTTTTCTCTTTCACCGGGAGTAAAATTAAAGTTTCTTATGAGCGGGAATTCAAGATTTTCCCTTACAGTCATTGAATCGTAGAGAGCTGAACCCTGGAAAAGAAAGCCAATGTTTTTTCTCAACTCATTTAATTCATTAATTGACAGGGCTGCCGACATTCTGTCCGTCTATTATTATTTCGCCTGAATCAGGTTCCATCAAACCAACCATACATTTTAACAAAACACTTTTGCCGGTTCCGCTTCTTCCAAATACAACAAAATTTTCACCGTCATCAATAACGAATGAAACATCGTCAAGAACTTTATGCTCACCAAACGACTTTACAAGATTTTTTACTTCTACCATCAGGTAGCCCAAATCCAAACGGTTAGCTTTACTAAAACCATATCGACAAGAAGTATTAACAATGAAGCCAGGACAACTGAACTTGTTGAAGCCTTACCCACTCCTGCCGTCCCGTTTTCAGCATTATATCCCTTATATGAACCAACTGCACCCACTATGAAACCAAAAACAAAAGTTTTTGCTAAACCGGGGATCAAATCTGAAAACTCCAGAGAATTTATTACTGCGTTTGTATAAAGCTGGATGCTGCTTCCTTCCGAAAGAGCAATTGCAATGTAACCGCCTATTAATGCAAGAAAATTAACATAAAGTGTAAGAACCGGCAGAATAAATGTGCAAGCCAGTATTCTTGTTACAACAAGATACCTGTACGGGTTAATTGCCGAAACTTCCATTGCATCAATCTGCTCAGTAACACGCATAGAACCGAGTTCTGCACCTATACCGGAACTAACTCTCCCTGCAAAAATCAAAGCCGTTAAAACCGGTCCCAGCTCTCTTACAACAGAAAGGGCAACCATACCCGGCAGAAATGATCCGGCACCAAACCTTCTTAAAACAGGCTGGCTTTGCATCGCTAAAACGAGACCAATAATAAAGCCTGTAACTGTAACTATAGGCATCGTTTTTATGCCAAGTTCATCCATGTGTTTCTTAATTTCTGCAAACTCATATGGAGGTAGAAATACATTCTTAAAAAATCTGATACAGAAAGTAGAAAGCCCCGCTATAGTTGTAAAAAACTGAGTTAACGAATTGCTGAATTCTAACGGATTGTCTTTATCTTTAATCAACGAATTCACTTTGATGTTACGTTGTTTTTATCTGTCCAAAAAAATACTAAAAAAAGCTGCTTAAAAAAAGAAAACATTAATAATATAAATGATAAATGCATAAGATGATTTTATTTAATATTTTATAGGCATTCAAGAGATAATATCATAAGGAAATAAAATGAAAAAATTGCAAAGAAGAGATTTTCTAAAGAATGCATCTTTAGCTACTGCTGCTGCGGTCGGCGGAACTTTAATAGGATGCGGTGTAAAAAGCAATGAAGGTCCGGCAATTCAGGATGGAAAAACTTATGAATGGAGAATGGTAACAACCTGGCCGCCGCATTTCCCAATACTTGGCGAATATGCTGAAGAGTTGGCTAAGTGGATAGAGACAATGTCCGGTGGAAGAATGAAAATCCAGGTTTATGGTGGAGGAGAACTTGTTCCTGCACTTGAAACTTTTGATGCAGTATCGCAGGGTGTTGCTGAAATGGGACATAGCGGAGCCTATTACTGGGCAGGTAAATCTCCTGCTGCGCAATTTTTTTCAAGTGTTCCGTTTGGAATGAATACGCAGCAGTTTAATGCATGGCTTTATGAAGGCGGAGGAATTGAACTTTGGAACGAACTTTATTCACAATTTAATCTTAAAGTTTTTCCTTGTGGAAATACAGGCGGACAAATGGGTGGATGGTTCAATAAAGAAATAAATACTGCTGCTGATTTTAAAGGACTAAAAATGAGAATGCCCGGACTCGGCGGAAAAGTTATTACCAAAGCCGGTGCAACTTCTATACTTGCACCTGGTGGAGAACTTTACACAGATCTTGAGCGTGGAGTAATCGATGCTCTTGAATGGGTCGGTCCATATCATGATTATCTTATGGGATTTCCACAAATCGCAAAGTACTATTATTATCCCGGATGGCACGAACCGGAAGCGACACTAGAGTTAATTATAAACAAAAGTAAATTTGATGAACTGCCTGATTATCTTAAAAAAATTATTGAAGTCGGATGTGCAGCTACAAATATCAGGATACTTTCTGCTTTTGAACAAAAGAACACTGAATATTACTTCAAGATAAAACAGGAAAATAAAGTTCAGATGAGAAAGTTCTCGGATGATCTTCTTAATACATTAAGAAATTATACAAAAGAAGTAATTGAGGAAGTAACTTCATCAAATCCGATGTGCAAAAAGGTTTATGAATCCGCCAGCAAGTTCAAGAAGAATATTTATGAATGGAATACAATAGCAGAAAGAAATTACGAGCCTTTGTTGACTTCCTGAGTTAAGACTCGATTGTCACTTATAGTCATTCGCTTCGCTGTCATTAATAGTTATTTTGTTAAAACGGTTGGAAGCCAGAGTGCAATATCCGGCCAGAGAATAACAATAAGTAAAGCAATTAATTGAATTATCACGTAAGGAATTATTCCTTTATAAAGATGAGTAGTTGTGACTTCCGGGGGAGCCACTCCTTTTAAATAGAAAATAGAAAAACCAAACGGAGGAGTGAGGAAAGAAGTCTGAAGGTTCATTGCTATTAAAACCCCAATCCAGACCAGATCAATATTGAGATGAATGAATATCGGGGCAACAATCGGAACGACAATAAAAGTTATCTCGATAAAATCTATAAAAAAACCGCAGATGAATATCACTAACATTACTATTGCAAGAAAATGATGCGGTTCAAGATTGGAAGAAAGAATCATTTCAGCTAAAATCCTGTCACCGCGCAAACCTCTGAAAACCAAACCGAATGCAGCAGCGCCTACAAGTATCATAAAAACCATGCTTGTTAAAGAAGTGGTTTTTAACATTACATCTTTCAATATCTTAAGAGTAAATTGTCCTCTGAACAATGTAAGAAGACAGGCTCCAAGCGCGCCAACTGCGGCAGCCTCGGTTGGTGAAGCAATACCGGCAAAGATGGAACCGAGTACTGCTATTACAAGAATGAAAGGTAAAAGAAAAGCATTTATTATTTTTTTTAACTTACCTTTGCCTGCAAATTTTATAAGCTCTTCTTCAGGCATAGCGGGAACAGATTTCGGTTTAATAATAGTCAGTATAACTATCCATATAAAAAACAGGAAGACAAGAATTAATCCGGGAAAGACTGCTGCAACAAAAAGATTTCCTATTGGAACATTTAGTACGCTCCCAAGAAGAACAAGAACAATACTTGGAGGAATTATTTGTCCCAGCGTTCCCGAAGCCATTATAATTCCTGTTGCAGTTTGCGGTTTATAGCCTCTCTTCAACATTACCGGAAGACTTAACACTCCCATTGTAACTACAGTTGCTCCAACAATTCCTGTCGAAGCGCCGAGCAAAGCGCCGACAATTAAAACGGAAATTGCCAAGCCGCCTTTTAGTCTTCCGAATAATAAAGCCATTGTTTCAAGCAGCTCTTCTGCAAGCCCGGACTTCTCGAGCATCACTCCCATAAAAATAAAAAGCGGGACAGCAATAAGAACGTAATTATCCATAATTCCCCAAACCCTTAAAGGCAGCAGATCAAAGAAATGAAAACCGAAAACAAAGACACCGAATATTACAGACAAACCGCCAAGCGTAAATGAAACAGGGAAACCGAAAAGAAGAAAAATTAAAACACACAGAAAAAAAATAAACGGCAGTAATTCAAGCATTCGATTCTGCGGAGTTGTTTGTTTTTTTAAGATTCAGAAATGATTTAAAGCATAAAGCAATTCCCTGGAGAAGCAAAAGTAAAAAAGAAAAAGGGATAAATGCTTTGAGAATATATCTTGCAGGCAAACCGCCAGCGTCCGGAGATGTTTCATTAACAAGGAAAGAATTTACTACAAAATCTTTTGATGAATAAATTACAACTAAGCAAAAAGGAATCAGGAATAATATCGAGCCTACAAAATCAACGAGAGCTTTTTTCTCTTTTGAAAATCTTGAATAAAAAATATCAACACGAACATGATCGTCAATCTTTAATGTGTATGCACCGCCAACCAGGAAAAGAATTGCAAACAAATGCCATTCAAGCTCCTGGAATGCAGCGCTGCTTTCCTTGAATATATATCGTACCATCAACATCGTAGCAGGTTACAAGAACTAAAATTATTGTAAGCCAGGAAACTGTTTTTCCTATTCTTTCATTTAGTTTATCTATTATTTGTATATAGTGTTGCATTTTTTGTGTCATACCGGACTTGATCCGGTATCTTTATTATCATTTAGAGATTCCGCATCGAGTGCGGAATGACAAATTACATAAAAGCATTTACATAATGCTCAATAACAGGTTTTTGCTTTCCTCTTAGTAAAACGGTAATCACATCAAACCTGCAGTCAATCTCGTCGATTTCTTTATCATATAAATAAAGCTCAGCCATTCTTTTGATTTGTTTTATCTTATTCTTTGTAATTGCATAAACAGGATCACCAAATTCTAGATTTTTTCTCGATTTCACTTCAACAAAAACAGTAAAGTTTGTTTCAGGATCTTTTGCAATAATATCTATTTCTCCTTTGCCATATCTGATAATTACGTTCTATTATTTCGTAACCTTTTTCCTGAAGGAGTTCGACAGCAATTTCTTCTCCTTCGTCCCCAAATTGTTTTGTTGCTATAGACATGAATCTTAAAGTTTTATTCTAATATGTCATTCCTGTGTAAACGGGAATCTTTTTTCCTAACAAGAGATTCCCACTTCCGTGGGAATGACAAGCGGAAACGATCAGCATTTTTTGAGATTACTGTTTCTAATCAATATACTCTTCCCTGCCTGCCGGCAAGGCAGGTTCAAATTCGAATTCAGTTTGTTCAGTAAGAATTTTTGTGAGAAAAGTTTTTCTGTGTAAAACACAGGGACCATAAGTTTTTATAGCTTCTATATGTTCACGTGTTGCATAACCTTTATTACTCGACCAATTGTAATGCGGAAATTTCAGGCAAAGTCTTTTCATTATTCTGTCCCGCGTAACTTTAGCAATAATTGAAGCTGCACCAATAGAAAATGATTTTGCATCACCGTCGATTATTGGTAGAGCTGGAATATCTCCGCAAAATATTTTATTCCCGTCAACTAAAATAAGATCAGGTCTAACTTTTAATCTTTTTATAGCAGTTGACATAGCAAGCAAAGAAGCCTGTAAAATATTTATACGATCAATTTCTCCATGAGAAACTGCTGCAACAGAATATGTTAAGGCTTTATTTAAAATCTTTGGAAGCAGCTCTTCCCTTTCTTCTTCAGTTAAAAGCTTTGAATCTTTTACTCCTCTTATTCTTGTGTTTTCTGGAAAGATAACTGATGCAGCAACCACAGGACCAGCTAATGGACCCCTTCCCACTTCGTCAGTACCGGCAATTAATTTTATATGTTCTCTTAGAAAGGATCTGTCGAATGAATTCATTTTCCTAAAAAGATTGCTGTAAGTCCGATTACCATATCCAATTTTAAAAGATTACTCAACTTATTCAAGTTTTTAGTTGAATCATCATCAAATAAAGATTTAACAATATAAACCAGGAGCGGGTTCACAATTACCATAACGATAAGAAAATATTCAATTGCATAAAGTTCATTTATGAAAGGGAACACTGTTAAAATAATTAAAACAATTGTAATAAAAACGATAATCATTTTTGTTTTCTTAAAACCATGGAGCGCAGGATAGGAATTTACTCCCTGCTGTTTATCGCCTTCAATATCTTCCATATCTTTTACAATTTCTCTTATAAAATTTATAAGAAGCGCAAACAAAGCAGGAATGATTGCAGCTTCAATATTATTAACTGCAATACCGCCATAGATAAATGCAAAGCCCGTAAGAAAAGCCACAACAAAATTTCCAAGCAAAGGAATTTTCTTAATTTTATATGAATAAAGAAACAAGAGAGCGCTTGCAAAAAAAACTTCCAGCAAAGCAATTAAGCTTATAAAGATTGAAAGGAATAAAGAAACAAGAGATAAGAAAATATAAAAGCCCAAAGCTTCTTTTAATGTGAACTCACCTTTGGGAAGAACTCTATCCGGACGGTTTATTTTATCA
Source organism: uncultured Ignavibacteria bacterium (assembly GCA_963792755.1). Lineage (GTDB taxonomy): Bacteria > Bacteroidota > Ignavibacteria > Ignavibacteriales > Ignavibacteriaceae > RBG-16-34-14. The sequence goes on along the minus strand of CAWBXQ010000009.1, from coordinate 15,092 downwards.
ATGTTGATATCATAATAATCATTAATAACATTTCCTGCCGAAGCTGTTAAAGCGCCGGTTAATCCCGCAAGAATTATTTTTAATACGGAATAACTTCCATTAATGCTAATGATACACGCAACTATAATTACAAGAAAAGTAATTAGTAAATTGATTGGACGGGATATTTTAATGTAAGCAAAAACTTTTTTGTGAAATGACATAATTATTAGCTGTTAAATCTTTTACTCAAATTTATGTCATTTCTTCCACTAACCCAATTTTTTGAAAACCCGGTCAAAATGAATGGACTGTAAATATAAAATCATATCATTATAATCTTAAAGTTAAAAAGAGTAAATTCAAGTTAAAGATAGTTTCACTTCTTTATTATTGAAAGGACCGGAAATGAAAAAATTCCAATACATTATCTTCTTAATTGTCTTTTCAGTCGGTGTATCTAATGCACAATCCCTGCAAACCGGAATTGGTGTTAGTTTAAACACACCAGCCGGTAACTTCTCAGATGTTGTTGGTACTGGTTACGGTGGAGCTTTTATGGTTAAGATTGGTGTGCCAATTTTAGATATTACTGGTTCCATTGAATATATAAGATTTTCAGAGAAAGAAGTTGCTAACCTTAAACTTAGTTCAGCTATGTGGAGTGTAAATGCAGGGGCAAGAATTAGTGTTTTGCCTTTTCTATCGGCAGGTGCAGAGATTGGAAACTACTGGATAACTATAACAACAGAAAATGGAAACAGTGAAAATGATAATAAAGAAAATAAAATTGCGTTTACGCCGCTCTTAGCAGCAAACTTTAGCATGTTTGAAGTTTCGCTTCGTTATGCTATAATTAGTGATGCAAGCTTCATTTCAATAAGAGCCGGAATTTATTTTTGATGAGTTAACCTTCGAGGTTAGCATTGTAAAAATGCCGGGTAAACCTCGAAGGTTCTCACGCTTACTTAAATCAACAACATCTTCTTTGTGAAACATAGTTGCCGGCAATGAGTTTCTATATGGACATTCCACTTACAAGTTTAGATCCATCAAAGTTTACATTATAATAACCCGTTTCTTTATTTTCGTTAACAAGAGTGGTTACTTCTTTTCCAAGTATATCATAAACCTTAAGATTTACGAATGATGATTTAGGGATTACGAATTGAATAATTGTCGATGGGTTGAATGGGTTAGGATAATTCTGGTGTAAATCAAAGCTGGGTGGCAATGGATCTTATTCTCCTCCTGCATCTGTAATAATCAACAAATTGTAGCCAAGAAATCCGCTGTTGATCGTGATGCTGTCGTTACCATTCCTTTCTTGCTTTATATATAGACTATTTGCAAATTCTATAAGAATATTGAAAACAAAATTTGATTTCTTAATTTTTATTCGAATTTATGCTGTTAAATGAAGATGATAAAGCTATTACTGCCAGAATTGCTAAGGGTGATACTGAAGCCGAGAACTATTTGTTTTCATGCTATAAAGAGAGAATTAACTTCCTCGTAAGAGCACGATTGAGAGGGAGAGCTTCGAAAGAAGATCATGAAGACATTATAAGCGAAATTCAACAAGCCATGCTGATTAGCCTTCGAAAAGGAGGTTTTAATTCCGACATAGGAAAACCTCTTGAAGCTTATATAGCAGGGATTGCCAGTAATATTATCGGGCAGTATTTCAGGAAATTACAAAGAGAAAAGACTAAGGTAGATATAGATTCATATCATAATATAGAGAACACACAAAATACTCTTTCTGATATTATCGATGCGGAACACCGGGAAAAGTTAATAAGTTGTCTGAAAAGATTAAAGAAAAAGTACAAAGAAGTCTTATTGTTAAGGATTTACGAAGATAAATCTATAGAAGAGATAGCAGAGCAGCTAAAATTAGAACGGCGCCGGGTGAGTGAAAGAATCAATTATGCTTTTAAGCTGTTATTAAAAGAATGTAAAAGAGAAAATTATTTTCAATAATTTGACGACATTAGCAAATACTATTATAGAATGGATGAAAATATTAATCCGAAATTAAAATTTACAATAAATTTATGGAATGCAACTTAAAAAACAGAAGTGAGCTAATTGCCGATTATCTTTTGGGAAACCTTTCCGAGGATAAAGCAAAAGCTTTTGAGGAACATTATTTCCAGTGTGAGATTTGCTTCAACGAATTAAAAGCCGCAGAAGATGCGATAAAACTCATTAAACAGGAAGGTCCTGAAATTTTAGAGACATCTTCCGGAATCGACTCTAAAAGTAAATCTTCAGAAAACTCTAAGAACTTTTTATCTAAACTATTTTTCCCCGGCTTATCATCTAAAGGATGGGGAATTGCTGTTGGAACAGCAGTAGTTATTGCAGTAATATTATTCCTGGTTTTTCAAAATAATGAAAGTGAATCGAACAATAATGTTATTGCTAAGAAGAAAGAAATAATTCAGGAAAAGTCTAATGAATCACAGGTTTCAAAAGAAAACCCAAAAGACAATTGCAGACTTATCCGGACCCACATTCAAGCCTGTGCCCTACCTAGATGAATGGATCACAGAGAATGTACGTTCGAACGAGAATAAAATTAGCGCTGTCGTCTCACCAAAAATTGGGGAAAAGATTTTTAATAAAAATATTCCTTTCCAATGGAAAATGAATGATCCTTTGACTAATATCTCTTTGAAAATCCTGAATAACAAAGAAGAAGAAATTTATAAATCTACTCCCGATAAAAAACAATATCCGAAGTTTAGTATTCAAGTTAAACCGGAAGTATTCAAGCAATCCGGACTTTACTACTGGCGTCTTGAAGATGAAAACGAAGTATTGTATGTAGGAAAGTTCTATTTTCTTAAGTGAAAACCTTCCAGGTTAGTGCATAGCTTTGAAAGTATAAACCTCGGAAGTTAACAAAGAAACTACATATAGAACCTTCAAGGTTTTTGAACTTATGTTACATCTCTAACCTTGAAGGTTTCAATTAGCTCCAATCAAAATAAAGCTTGCCCAGGAACGGGGTCTGGCTGTAATTTCATTTTTAATGAGATTTAGCTTTGCCTGTCGTAAAGATTCAGAATAGCTTTTACCGGAAAGCATCTGTTTATAAAACTCAATCATAAGTTCACTTGTCGGTTTGTCGGGAATTTTCCATAAAGAGAAAATTATATTCGCTACACCTGAATAAAGAAAACCGCGCGTCAAAGCCATCATTCCTTCTCCTCTGATCAATTTTCCCAGGCCGCTTTCACAACTGCTCAATACTACGAGGTCTGCATTTAAATCTAAGTTATACGTTTCTCCTGCATAAAGAATTCCATCTTCAGTGTTTGTTGAATCAGTGGGCTGTGCAAAAACTATCCCGGATATTTGAGGCTGATCTTCATTTATAAAGCTATGAGAAGCAATATGAACAATATTAAAATTTTTTATGCTTGATTTGAAGGCGTTTTCTGTTGCGTCGGAATAAAAATAACCAAGACTCGTTTTATCTTTATTCTCAGCAAAAAGTTTAATAATCGATTTAACTTCCCATTCACTGTATTTTAGTTCTTCAAAATTTTTCCCGTTAATTACAGTAGAGCGAAATGTTTCATTGGAATCAGGAAATAAAACAGACATATTCCTGCTTGCTAAAGTATAACCGGATAAATCATCCTGTGGAAATACAGGTGCAAAACCGATAAAATTTTTCTTATGATTCAAGCCAGAATCAGCAAGTAGCTTTGACTCCGCTTTCAAACTATTGATGTAAAGCGTTGATGAATAGTGATATGAAATATTATACTTCTTAATGAGGAAACTGAAGTTGCTATAATCGGTTATGTTTTTCTTTTGCAATGATGTAAACAACGCTTCGAAAGGTATTTTATATAATAAATCGTGTGGAATAATTACAAGGTTTTCTTTTCTTTTTAATTCCTTCAAAACCGGAATAATCAAAATTTTGCTCAAATCGTTTGCAGTCGCAACATATCTTTTCGTATCTGATTTTAAAATCGAAGAATAAAAATCTTTAACCATATCAGGAAAATCAGACGGTTTTTTAACAGAATGGATTTCATAATCATCTTTTGATATAGTGAAAATATAAATACTACTGTCACCAACAAAATATTCAATCAATGCAGTTTTAGCCGGCAATTGGTTTTGAATCTCCAGAACAGATGCAGTATTTGTCTGATATTTCAAATTATAGTAATCGGGATAATCTTTCTCGAATTGTGAAATTAATTGATCATATTGGGTTTGCTGATCGAACAAATGGTTTTCATACTCATTTATTTTAGACGCTGTCCTGCAAGTCTTTTTGTAATTGAGTATTATAAAAAGCCAGATCAACTTTCAATTGTTTTTCTTCTTCGAGAAGACCGGACGGCAATTTTGCAAAATGAATAGCGTGCGCTTCATTAAGTCCTTCCTGCAAAACAGCAGCTTTACTTTTTTCTGAAAAGAGAAATGCCTGTTGTTTGTACTGATCTTCATTTGTTAATGCATAAAGCCTTAAAGATGTTTGAATAGCCCGTTCGTAGACTTCCGTAACTTTCTCCCCGAGAAATAATTTTGAACCTTCAGTTTTATAACCTGTACGCATTTTATCAATAAGCTTAACTGCAAGGTCATAAGTTGATAAAGCCATTTTCAAATCTGAATCGTCACTATCTGTTTGTTCAGCTATTTCTGAAAAGATATTCGCTTTTAATTTTAATGCATCGAGTAGATTTACTTCGGAGCTTGCATCGTCAAGAGAAGGATTACTGAAAATGGATTCATCATCAAATCCGGGAATTAGCGAGATTATTGATCTCTGACTATAGCTGAGAGCTGTGTCGGGATTATTTTTCTTTTCGTAAACCTCTGCAATATCTAAATAATTTTCCCCGATACTAGGATGCTTTGCACCAAACAAATTTTTCCGTATAGTTAAAGATTTTTGAAGATATTCAAGTGCCTGATTGTAATCACCTTTATATCTATAAACATTTCCTATATACATATAATTTTCTGCAACATAACTATGGTTCTCTCCAAATAATTGAAGCAGAATTGGTAACGACTTCCGGTACATTTCAAGTGCTTTACTATAGTCACCCATTCTTAAATAAGTAAGTCCAATATTTAGATAACTTTGTGCGATATCCTGGTGGTTTTCCCCAAATAATTTAATCCTTATCTGCACTGACTTTTCATAGTATTCAAGAGCCTGATTATAATTTTTCTCATTAGAATAAATAATCCCGATATCATTATAACAGTCTGCAACCTGAGGATCTTCATTAGAGGAAGTCCTTACTGATAATGATTTTTGATAGTATTGAAGAGCCTTATCATAATCGCCTTTCTCTTTGTAAACCAAACCTATGTTCATATAACTTGCTTCAGTTTCAGAATTTTCTTCACCCAATATTTTAATCCTGATTGCTAATGATTTTTGTAAATATTCAAGTGCACGGTCATAATCTCCTTTTTCCCAATAGAGAATTCCAATATTATTATAACTGCTGGCAACATGAGGATTACCTTCATCGAATAATAGAAGACATATTGATAAGGATTTCTGATAATAATTTAACGCTTTATCATAATCGTCTTTTGACCAATATACAGCTCCAATAATATTGTAGGTTTGAGCAACAATAAAATTATTCTCTCCAAATTTTTTAATCCCTGTTTCAAGTGCAACTGATAATTGTTGCATAGCAGAATCAAATTTAGCCTGCATCATTAAGTTCCATCCGATGTCGTTGTAACATAGAATTAAGCCCTCTAATAAATTTTTCTGGTTGTATTGTTTACTTGACGCATTGTAAATCTCTTTTCCCTTTTCCAGATAGAAATTAGAGGAGTCATATTGAGCTATGTTCGATAGGGAATCTCCTTTTACATAGTAATATCTGGCAAGTGTTGTGTCCTGTAAGCTCACAACTTTTTCCTGCGAATAAGAAAAAGTCGCTAAAGTTAAGAAGGGCACCAGAAAAAGAAATGATGCTTTGTTTTTTATCATAAAATTTTTAATAGAATTACAACTTAGACGGAGGACGAGCTGTAAATTATGACAAAAATAGAAATATGCAAGTAGGAACTTCATTAATGAAGTTCCTACAAGAATTCCTACATGAAAAATTAATTGGTTTACAAAATTTAAAACTCATTCACAATCCCAAAATGAATTTTACCATCTGAGAAAGAATCTCCTTTGCCAAGAGCAAAACTTACTCCTAAAACTCCAAGACTTGTTTCTAAATTCAAACCTAAGCCATAGCCGTAAAGAAAGTCCTCACTCTTTAAAATATTTCTTTCATTATCTGCTTCACGGAAATAATATCCTGTATCTAAAAAAAGAAAAGCAAATGTTCTTCTTGTAAGAAGAAAACGGTACTCTAGGTTTGTCCACAAAATCCTTGAACCGAGAAATTGATCTTCCCTGTAACCTCTTAAAGAATTTGTCCCGCCTAAACGGAAAAGATCACTGTTTTCAAAAAAGGAACCTTGTAATTCTCTGCCGTGAATTCCAAACGAAACAACCTGTCTGAGAAAAAGTTCATAAAATCCTTCGAAGTCAAGCATAAATCTTTGCAGGTTTATTCTTGTTTCTAGACCGGGAGTTATGAATTGCAACGGTCCGTTTATTTTCTTTCTGCTATAAGAATAGGAATTAATAAAAAGTAAACCGCTTGTTGGCGAATATGGATCATCTCTTGTATCAATTTTTAAATTTGCACCGGTTGTAATGGAACTCGAATTATAAACTGTAAAAACAGGAACTTCATTAATGGTAGGAATAATTTGATCAGTTCCTATAGAAACAGAAGCTGAGATATTTTCAGTTGCAAGGTATTCAAGGCTTCCATTAAACTTCCTTTGAACATAAGTTGTATCCTGTTGTCTCTGGTAAAGATCGAGGTTAATATTAAACGGATAACCGAAAAGCCACGGTTCAAGATATTTTAATTCAAGTTCCTGCGAGTTCCTGTCGAACTGTTGCCATCTTATCGCCGCTGCTCTTCCCGTTCCGAAAAGATTCGTCATGCTGACATTAACTAATCCCTGTAAAATAGCCTTTCTGATTATCGTTTACCGGTGGGATATAACCGATTATTCCATCGAAGTTGTTGGTTTGCTTCTCTTTAACTTTAATTACCAAAACACCCTGGTTTTTTGAATTAAAATAAAATTGCGGAACATCAACCGGCTCGAAAAAACGAAGCCTGTTTAACCTGTTTGGCAAGTCCGCTATTTCTTCCTGCGAATAAACAGCACCGCTGTCGATTCTTAGTTCTCTCGTAATGACATAATCTTTTGTAGAAGTATTTCCTGTTACCTCGATTTTATCAATTGTGCTTCTTCTTTCTTTTTTAATATCGAGATAAATATCAGCAACATTTTCATCGCCATTTTTTTGAAAATCAATTGATGCAATTTCAATTTTAGCAAAAGGATACCCATTGTTCTCCAGGTAAGTTAGTGTTTCGGAAATGCTTTCTTCAAGATCATATTTATTAAAGATATGTCCTTGCTGAAAATCAAACGCGTTTATAATTCTACTGTCAATAGAATCTGCACCATTTATATTAATTTTTCTTATATAAGTAGGATCCCCTTCCGAAATATTTAATTCTATATTAACTTTTTGTGAGTCGGGAGAATAAGTAAGATTTTCATCTTCAAACTTAAAATTCAAATACCCCATCATACCAAGCTGTTTTGCAATTCTGCTTTTAATCGAATCTATAATACCGGGAAATAATTGTGTCCCGTTGGAAACTACCCGACCATCCACGGTAATCACTATTTGAGAAAGCTATTCCCCCGCTAATATCAACAGATTCAATTACCTGGGAATACAGTAACGAAGTAATAAACAAGGAAAAAATAATAATCGTTTTAACGAGGCGTGACATCAATCTTCTTCATTTTCTTGCCAACAGTAAATATCTTTACTTTATCAACCAACTTTTCTGCATCTTCAAAAGCAACATTACAAACTTCAAATGAGGACGCATTTAAAGCACCAAGTGCAGAAGCAAGCTTTAATGATTCTTCAAATGTGTGACCTTTATGTATTCCATAAACAATACCGGCAATAAAACAATCACCGCTACCCGTTGCGTCTAATTCTCTTATAGAAGGATTTCCTACCTTATAATGATAATCAAAGTTTGCTGCATAAGTATTTTCTTTGCCGTTTGTAATAAAAGCCTGTTTTATTCCTTTAGAATAAAGATGATTGAGAAAATCCATCCTTTCACTTTCAGTTTTTAAGGAAGTCTGAAGAGAATTCTCAATCTCTGATATATTATTATGCAAAATTGTTGGCGACATTTCAATACATTCTTTCAGGTGATTTCCATAAGTATCGCAGACAGAAATTTTATCATACTTGTTTGCAGTTTCAATTCCCGAAATAAAAATGAAATCTGTTTCGCGGCAAGGTGAACTACCCGAGAAGACAACCATCTCACAATTCTGAATCATTTTATCTAATCTGTTCCTGAATTCTTCCGTTTCTGTTTCGGTAATTTTATAATCCGGACCGAAAAAAGTTGTTGCAGACTTTGCAGATTCATCCATAACAACGACACAATATCTTGTTTCATTTTTTGTTTGTACAAAAGTGTAATCTATCTTTTCATTGGCTAAAAGATTTTTTATAATTTTGCCGTTGTTGCCACCAAGAAAAGTAAAAGCCAGGTTCTTTACTTTCATATTGTTCAACTGCCTGCTTACATTTATACCTTTGCCTCCTGCTTTTAATTCTTCTTTGGGATTTCTATGAGATGAATTCAATACGACATTTTTATAAGCCAGTCTTTTTTCGAGAAGAGGATGTATTGTGATGGTGAGAATCATAATATAAATTGAAAGATTAAAAGATCACGCAATTACAAAATTTGGGAAAAGTAATTTTTAATCTTTAAATTTTTTCCAATCTTTTAATTTCTATACCTGTAATCATCTCCATAAAGAGGAGTAGTTAAACGGTAATCTCCGAAACCGGTTTCATCAACAAAGATGTAGCTCCTGTTTAAACTATAATAATTCCACACTTCATAAGGTTTCGAGTCAAGATCAAAAGGATGCCTGTCGATATTGTTCGGTGAACCAAGAAGTATAAATACCATGCCTCTATCGGTACGCCAACCTTCGGTATATTGAGAAAAGTTTGCATTTGCATACGCCACCCTGCGATAATATTCATTGAATATTTCATTCTCTTCTGTATTCGGCGTGGGGTCTTTCTTTTTCCAGAAATCAAGATAACGTTTAATTTTTTCTTTTTGATCTGAAGCATCCTTTATATAACCTAACTCACTTGGCGTTGCTATATAAGTCAATTCAGAAATAGCCTTATCAAGGTCGTTAATCACGAAAGGAACACCTACCCAGCGGGACAAAAATATTTTATCAGTACTCACCTTGCTTTCTTTTGTCGAATCAAAAACTGTAACGTTGAGAATGTATTTCCCTAAACCAATAGAAGCATCTTTTGTTGTATCAATTTTTATTGTATCGATAATCTGGGTGCGTCCCGAGTCAAGAAACTTGTCTAGAGTATTCTGATAAACAACTTTTTCCTGATTGTCTTTTATCTCGAACTGAATATTCACATTTTGAGGATACTTAGAATAAACTTCAAAGAACATAGAAATACCATCTCTTTCAAAATTCACGTTCCTCGATATATTTGGTAAAATTTTATTACTGCCTTCCACCTGGCTCAGCTTGTTAATCAGCAAAATATCACTTACAGAAAAATTACCGGAAAGGTCCCTGACTGTATATATTTTTTCCGATGAAAAAGATTTTTTTGAGTCTTCATCCTCAACCGAGGTTTTTATAAAATATTTTCCAGGAGCTAAATAAAAAGATTTGAGACTAAGATCATAATTACTTTGGGAAAAAGTCTGATCGAAATTCTGTGTATCAATTTTTTCTCTCCATGATTTTTCAACTAACAGTTTATCTTTGTTTTCATCATAAACAGAAACTGTTACGGTATAAGATCCTTCAAAACCGGTTGACGTTTTAATAAATTGAACTGTTGTATAGGGCACTTGTATATAAATGTCAACTCTTGTATTGTTATTCTTATCTGAAGAAAAATTAAGAAAGTCCTGGTAATATTTAGTACTGAATTCTACTGTTTTTTTTGTGTATTCATCCTCAATCTGTGCTGATAAGGATTGAATACAAATTAAAAATGCAAATAAATAAATAAAGGTTTTCATGATCAGGACCTCCCTCTATGAATTACTTTACCATAGAGATCATATTCATTGAAATCATTAATTTCGGCGGTACAAAAATCAGCGGGCTGCAAACCAAAACCATTTAAAGGAATCAGAATTTCACCATCTACTTCCGGTGCATCCCTATATGAGCGCCCTATATAAAAACTCCCTTCAATTCCATCTATCATTACAACAAGTTCTTTCTTGAGAAAGCTTTTGTTTTTTGTAAGAGAAATTTCTTTTTGAATTTCCATCAGAGTATTTTTTCTTTCAAGCTTAACTTCTTCAGATACAGGATCGCCTAAAATAAAACTGGTTGTATTTTCTTCAACAGAAAAAGTAAAAGTTCCTGCTCTATCGAATTTAGTTTCTTCAACAAAATTGCAAAGTTCTTTGAAATCTTTTTCGGTTTCATTAGGATAACCTACAATAAATGTTGTCCTTATTGCAATATCAGGGATTTTCTCTCTCAATTTATTTATAAGCTCTTTTGTTCTTTTTGCAGTAACGCCTCTTCTCATTGACCGGAGTACATCATCTGAAATATGTTGAAGAGGTATATCAATATATTTACAAACTTTTGGATTATTTGCTATTACATCTATTAAATCATCCGGAAATTTTGAAGGATAAGCATACATTATTCTTATCCATTCTATTCCGTCGACTTCGCTTAGCTTATTCACTAAATAAGAAATATTTTGTTTGTTGTAAATATCTTTTCCATAATCGGTAGTATCCTGCGCTATAATAACAAGCTCTTTTGTTCCAGCAGCAGCAAGAAACTCAGTTTCTTTTATAAGATCTTCAATTGGTTTGGAAACATGCTTTCCCCTCATTAGAGGTATTGCACAAAAGGAACATGGATGATCGCATCCTTCCGAAATTTTAAGATAGGCTGTATGCGAAGGTGTTGAAAGTAATCTTTCACCAAGAAGATTATATTTTAATTCTCCGCCAAGTTCTTTAAGAATATTACCATAATCTTCTGTTCCAAAGTAATTATCTACCTCAGGAATTTCCTTTACAAGTTCCTTTCTGTATCTTTGTGAAAGGCATCCGGCAACAATAACTTTTTTTAATTTGCCTTCTTTCTTAAGAGCAATCGCACTCAAAATTGTATTGATAGATTCTTCCTTAGCAGCTTCAATAAATCCACAGGTATTTATTATTACGGTGTCAGCTTTATCTGCATCACTTGTAATGTTAAAATTATTTACTCTCAATTGATTAAGTAATCTTTCCGAATCAACTGTGTTTTTTGAACAGCCGAGAGTAATAACATTTATTTTATCTGTTGATTTCATAAAGAGAAAGTTTATCTTTCAAAAAAACTGAGATACAAAAAAATCAACGGCGCCGTATAAAGTAATGAATCAAACCTGTCGAATATGCCGCCGTGCCCGGGAATAATTGCAGATGAATCTTTAACTCCGGCATCTCTTTTAATAAGTGATTCTATTAAATCGCCAACCTGACCGAAAATTCCTACAATAAAACCTAAGGCAATTACCGTATTCCATGATAAGAAATTCAGGATAATAATCTTAGCCAAAATCATAGTAGTTATTGCGAAAATAAATCCAAAAATTGCACCTTCCCAGCTTTTATTAGGGCTGACTCTCTTGAAAAGTTTATGTTTTCCCAAAGCTGTTCCGCCATAATAAGCAGCCGAATCACAAATCCATATCGTGGCTAATACTGCAATAATAATGTAGCCACCTCTGTTGTATAAAGTACCCTGATAAAATTCTCTTATTCCTAAAAGAGCAGTTGAGAATAATCCTATATAAAAAATTCCGAGAAGAGTTGTTCCAAGATTAATTATTGCTGAATCTTTATTTCTGAATAATTCTATAAATGAAAGGACGAAAACAACAAGAAGAATAATCGCTAAGAAGCTAATAAAAAATCTGAACTGATTAATTAAAAGCAGGACAATACTTAAAAGGCCAAACCAAAGATTAACATTTGCTCCTTTATTTTTTGCTAAGACGGAGAACTCATAGAAAGCAATTGTAGAAATAAGAAGTGTAAAAAGAAAAAAATAAATGCCTCCAAAATATGATGCGCCTATTACAACAGGAATTGCAACTATTGCAACAAGTACGCGTGTGGCATTATTGCTTAAAGCCATTATTCTGTGTTTTCCCCTTCGTCGTTTCCCAGGTTTATTTTCTGAATGAACTCCAGAGCATCAGCTACATCTTCTTTTCTAACCAAAAGTTTTACAACAGAAAAATCTCCCGGTGCAGGAAAGTTATGATCCTTTTGTGATAAGATCGTTGAAGCTATTCCGGCACTTTCAAGATTATCTTTTAGCATTTCAACTTCATAATCTTTACTAGAAGTGAAAACAACTTCCCAATTTTCCTCTGTCCAGTCTTCAGGTTTGGTAAAATATTTTTCATCTACAAGATGATTTCCGCAATCGGGGCAGATTGTAGTCCCTTTCACATATTCGTAATTGCAATTCGGGCAAAATGGCATAATGATCTCCTAACTGGCTTCAGCTTTTGAATAATATCTTTTGATTAAAACTATTATGGCTCCAAAAAGGACAGACAATCCTACAAGAGTCATAACAGAAGATAAAATATTTGTATCAGCAGCCGGCGCCGATTTAATTAAATCTTCATCACCAATAGTAAAAAAAAGAATTACAGCAGCAAAATTATTTAGAAAATGTAATATCATTGGGATCACAATCGAATTACTTATGTAAGCGGCAAAACCGAAATATAACCCAAGCAAAATTAAAGGAAGAATTCCATAAGGATTAAAATGATAAATTCCGAAGAAGATTGCTGTAACAAGCGCTGCGCGGAACGGCTTAAGCTTAAATTCAAAACTTCTTTGTATGTATCCCCTAAACATAGATTCCTCGCAGATTGCAGGAACGATCGCAACAACAATGATAACAAAAACACGTTCAAAAAAAGTATTGGCTATAATTAAACTATCGTAAGCGTGTTCAATCATATCATTAAATGAGTCAATCAGTTTTTTTACGGAAGCAATAAAAGAAGAGTTCGCAGCTAACCAGTTTATAAAATGAGTTTGTAAATAAAGATAAGTTTGAAGAAGAGGTGTAAGAATAATTATTCCCGCGACAAAGAGAAGTATTTCTTTCCAGTGAGGGACTCTGATCCTGAGAATTGCAGGAATATTATTATAAAACATTTTACTGAACACCAATGCCGGCAAAAGAATAAAAAGAATCTGTCCCGCCATTGTCATAAGCCGCATCGAATTAACAGGAGCGTTTTTTACATCGAGACCAAAAATAATTATAGTTATAAGTCCGCCCACAACCTGGTAAAGAAAGAAACCGCCAACAAGCCCGATAAAAGCAGCAGCAACCGGCGATATTTGCGTGGTTATGATCTCGTCGTCAAAATAATTTTTGATTCCTTTTTTATGTTCAGGCTCAATATTTTCGTCGTTTTCGTCTATCATAAATAAAAATATATTTAAAAATTCTACTGTCTTTTGGAAGTCAACTTTCCAGCAAGTCCATCATACTTTGTCAGCTCAGCATCTATAGAACCAATTACAACTTTAGTTTTTACTTTAACTGGCAGCTTAAGATTATCATCGGAAAGCCAGACAGTTATGCTGCCTTCACTTTTAAATAAGCCGCCCTCTTGAACAAGGGGTTCTACAACTATACAATCAAATGTTCCGGCAGTAACCGATACCGTTTCTTTACCGAGATACTTTACATTAAGGTCATACACTTTATCATTATAAAAATTATGAAGAAGAACCATATCGTTTATTTTCATACCGGAGTAATCGATAGTTCTTGCAAAATAAAATGCCGAGAGTATATCATTAACATAGGGAGGAATATCGTATTGACCTCCGCTTGTTTTGGCTTTTCCCTCTTCTCTGATCGAAGAAAGCAGAAAAATCTTTGCTGTAGTTCCCTTCCCTTATATGTTGTTCAAACCGCCAGGGAAAAAGTCCTTCAGTATCTATAAAAGTTTCATACCTGTCCCTTACTTTAAATATCCAGTCAAAGCTGGGAACAGTATTTACCCGGAATAAAACATGGTAAGCATTGCGTGCAGAAATTCTTCTGATATCATCTATTTCCATTGTTGCAATGCCTGCGGTAACAAATCCATAATTAACATTGAAGGTAAGCTTCTCTCCTTCTTTAAAAGCTTTATTTTCGAGCTTTCTGAAATTATCGTCAGCACGGACAACAGCCAGCAATAGCAATATCAGGAAAAATTTATTCATACATTTTTATCTTCATTACCGGTAATCAACTTATGAATTTTTTCAATCTCCGCAAATACCTTTTGCATTTGAATACTGTTCATACAATCAGTGTTTTTACATTGTTCCCTGCTGCAGTCATCGCATTCGGTTTCCGGAGTAAAGACCAAAGCTTTGGTTGTATATGGTCCCCATCTTTTAGCAGAACAGGCTAAAAACTTAGGATAAAACCCAATTGTATATTTATTAAGCGCCGCAGAAATATGAATAGGTCCAGTTGAATTTGAAATAAAAATCTCTGCTTTATTAATTAAAGAAATTAATTCAGATAAACTGAATTCTCCTGCAAAATTTTTTATCCTTTCATTAATCATCAATTCTTCACAAAGTTTTTTCTCATTTTTGCTTCCTGTCAATATGATTTGAAAGTCTGTTTTGCTGGTTAGCATTTCAATTAATTCCTTAAACTTACTAATCGGCAAATCAACTGAACTGCCAAGGCTTCCCGGATGAATTATTATTATCGGTTTTCTGTCATCAATATTATTCTTGTGAAGAATTTCGTTAACCTTTTTATCACTATCTGGATTAATTGGAATATCAAATTTCACATTCGAAGGAGTGATATCTTCAACAATATTAAACTTCTTC
>CAWBXQ010000008.1:0-15338 GCA_963792755.1 uncultured Ignavibacteria bacterium | reverse complement strand
TATTATATTCTTTTGGGGCTCGGTAAATTTTAGTCTCCCTGTAAAATAATTGAGTCAGACTCTTGGGGGCTTAATTATATTAATAAACAAAATATCCTTGAGGGCATTTGCAAAAATGGAGGGCATTATGTGCAAAATTATCTTATTTTTTATACTATTCTCAACATTTGTTTTTTCACAGTCATTACCGATAGAAGAAAATTTCGATTATTCAACTGGTGTTTTAACTTTATCTTCCGATTGGGAAGAGAGTAATACTGGAGCTACAGATATTGAAGTAGTATCTGGAAGTTTATCTTATACTGGTTATCCATCATCATCAATAGGCAATAAAATTTTTGTTGATGGAGGTGCTTCCGGTCGGTCTGGAGTTAGGAAAAATTTTACGGCTGTTTCCGGAGACGGAAATACAATCTATACTTCTTTCTTATTAGAGGTCATTGACGTATCTGATTTAGATATTTCCACCAATGATGGAGACTATTTTTTTGATCTTCAAACCTCATCTGGATCGACAAACAGGGCATATATTTATATTAAACAATCAGCTACTGCGAATAAATATAATATAGGGTTAGCTAAGTCCAGCTCATCAAGCCTGACTTATTCTACTACTGATTTAGATGTTAATACTACTTATTTAGTAGTAATAAGTTATATTTTTCAGTCTGGGAGTGATGAGGTCAGATTATGGATAAACCCTGATCTTTCCGGAACGGAACCTTCTCCGGATATTAGCTTGACAACTGGGACAGACGCAGATGATATTAGCTATATCCAATTTAGACAGAGAGAATTGTCAGGGAATACTAATATAGATGGTATTCGTGTTGCAACTTCCTGGTCTCAGGCTCCTCTGCCTGTCGAATTAATATCTTTTACCGCTTCAGCAATTAATGAACAAATTCGTCTTAACTGGGAAACTTCCACTGAATTAAACAATTTTGGTTTTGAAATTGAAAGATTAATTGGCGACAGCAACCTATGGAAGAAGATTGGATTTGTAGAAGGGCATGGCAACAGCAACTCTCCTAAAGAGTATACCTTTTCTGACAAATCTGTGTATAGTGGCAAATATGTTTACAGGCTAAAACAGATTGATACCGACGGCAAGTTTAAATATTCAAGTGCAGTTGAAGTTAACCTTGGTGCACCATCAAATTTCGGACTTTCACAAAACTATCCGAACCCGTTCAATCCTTCTACAACAATAAAATTTGGATACGGTAAGAATACAGAAGCACAGCTAAAAGTTTATGATGTTTTAGGTAATGAAGTTGTTAATCTTTTTAATGGAGTTGCGGAAGGTGGAAAAGTATATCAGATTAATTTTGATGGCTCAGCACTTTCAAGCGGCATATATTATTATAAGCTTACCGGCGATAATAAAACAGAAATAAAAAAGATGATGTTGCTTAAATAAATATAATTCAAAAATCATATTTGAAGCCCCGTAATTTCGGGGCTTTTTTATTTATGAAATCAGATAATAAATAAGTACTTTGATTCGTTTTATAAGGTTGAAATGGATTTGAATTAAAAGTATATTATCACTTCCAAATCTTATGTTTTGAATGAAAACGAACAAAGTTTACATAGAAACTTACGGCTGCCAGATGAATCTTGCTGATACCGAGATTGTACTTGGTATTCTGCAAAACTACGGCTACTCAATTACAAAAGAATTGGATAACGCAGATGTTGTTTTGTTAAACACCTGCAGCATTCGGGAGAATGCAGAGCAAAGAATTTATGGCAGACTTGGAAATATTAAGACTGCTAAAAAAGATAATCCAAATCTTATAATTGGTGTGCTCGGATGTATGGCGGAAAGGCTTCGTAAAGACCTTATAGATGAAAAGAAAATGGTCGATGTTGTTGTTGGTCCCGATGAATACAGGAGACTGCCGGAATTAATTGATACTGCATTCGGTGGTGAAAAAGGAATCAGGGTCAGGTTATCAAAGACAGAAACTTATGATGATATAGTCCCTTACCGCGAAGATGGTTTAACCGCATGGCTTTCAGTTATGAGAGGTTGTGATAAGTTCTGCACATTTTGTGTCGTGCCTTTTACAAGAGGACGTGAAAGAAGCAGGTCTCTTCAATCAATTGTAAATGAAATTGAGCAGCTTTCTGAAAGAGGATTTAAGGAAGTAACCCTCTTAGGACAAAATGTTAATTCTTATATCGATGAGAAAAATGATTTTGCCGATCTCCTTGCTGCTTCAGCTGAGGTTGACAGATCGATTAGAATAAGATTTACAACTTCCCATCCACAGGATTTATCCGACAAACTTCTTTATACAATAGCTGAACATCCTAATATTTGCAACAGTATTCATTTGCCTGTTCAGTCCGGTTCAAACAGGATATTAAAATTAATGAACCGAACTTATATAATTGAGCATTATTTAAATCTTATTGATAAAACGAGAAAAATAATTCCAGGAGTTAGTTTTTCGACAGATATCATTTCAGGATTTCCTACCGAAACTTATGAAGATCACGTTATGACTCTCGATATTATGCGTGAAGTTAAATATGACGGTGCTTATATGTTTAAGTATTCCGCTCGTGAAGGAACAAAGGCTTATAGTATGGAAGATGATGTTTCTGATGAGATCAAAACAAAGAGACTACAGGAAATAATTGAACTTCAGCAGCAAATTTCTTTTAAGCTTAACCAGGGATTGGTCGGAAAAGAAGATACTATTTTAATTGAAGGTTTTAGCAGAAAATCGGATCAGTTTTTATCAGGAAGAACAGATACAAACAAAGTTGTTATCATTCCTCTCGACGAAAATATTAAACAAGGCAGTTACATAAAAGTTAAAATAAACAGGGCAACACACGCAACATTATTCGGGGACTTAGTAAATATAGTTACCCCGGTTAGCGGAAACTTTGCTTTAAGTGCATGAAACATTCTTTCAAATATTTAATAATATTTTTTCTTATTCTCTCTGCAAAAAATTTATTCCCCCAGGATGTAGATATTGTTCCTTATTTAAAACAGATTGAAAACGGCGAGAAATCAAAAGTAGAAGAAAAACTTCCTGATCTGAAGAAGGATTATCCAAACAGCCCTTCGTTAATGTTTCTTGATGGGGTGCTTACAGAAAATGGGCAAGATGCGGTAGCAATCTATTCAAAAATAGTTGATTATTATCCTTACAGTAAATATGCAGATGCAGCGCTTTACAGGATTTATTCTTATTACTATGCTCTTGGTTTGTATGATACAGCAAAAAAACAATTGGATAAGCTTAAAAAAAATTATCCGCAATCTCCATATATCAAAATTGCGGAAAAGAAAATTCCATCTGAAAATGAAACTACTTCGACAGAACAAAAACCTGATGAGAAAAAACAAATTGATTATAAATATACAATCCAGGCGGGAGCTTTCAGCAAATTAGAAAATGCACAATCGTTAAAGAAAGACTTTCAGGATTCAGGATTCTTTTCTGAAATAAAAGAAAAAGTTGTCGGCGGAACCACTTTTGAAGTAGTATATGTTGGTAAGTTTGTTAGTGAAGATGAAGCAAAAAATTTTTTACAGGTAATTAACTCAGAATTTAAACTGGACGGAAGAGTTGTAAACATCGAGTAGGATAAATGGAAATAAAATTTATTGGGACGGGGTCGGGGAAAACCTCATTAAAGAGGCATCATTCTTCTTTTATTATTATTACGGAAAAATATAATCTTCTTGTTGATGCAGGCGATGGAGTATCGCGTGCTTTACTTCATCAAAAAGTAACCTTCAATTTAATAAACGGAATTCTTATTAGTCATCTTCATCCCGATCATTATTCCGGTTTGCCGTCTTTAATTATACAGATGAAAATGAGTAAGAGGGAAGAATCTTTGGATATTTTTTGTCATGAGAGTCAAACTGATTTTCTTAAAGAGTTTCTTTACCAGTCATACATCTTGGAAGAAAAATTAGGCTTTAAACTTAGTTTCAAACCTTTTGAGCAAAAGAAAAAGTTAAATATTTCTGCAGGCTTAAGTTTTACAGCTAAACAAAACTCTCATTTAATGCACAATGCCGGTTTAGACAAAAGCGGGAGATTATCTTTTACATGCAATAGCTTTTTAATAAGAGTAAAAGGAAAAGATATTTTCTTTACCGGAGACATTGGAGACTTTTCTGATTTGTTTCTCTTCGAAGATCATAAGATAGATATTATGATTAGTGAAATAACCCACGTTAGTATTGAGGAACTTCTCGACTCATTCCGGAGATTAAAACCGGAAAAACTTTTTATTACACATTTGAGTGAAGAAGATGAAGTTCATGTTTCAAAGTTAAGCTACCAGCTTCCGGCTGCCGAACGCAGGAAAATAATTACTGCTTTTGACGGCTTAAATATTAAAATCTAACTTATTTCTCACCCTAATTATATTTAATAATGTCAGGATTTGTGCTATATTTAAGGCATACCAGATAGCTTTTTAGAGTGTTTTCATAAATTTTGTCTGCAAAGATGACAGTAGAGCAATTCAAAAAACAATACGGAATTATCGGGAATACAAAAGAAATTAACGACCTGATCGACATTACAATGCAGGTTGCTAAATCCGATATATCTATTCTTATTTATGGAGAAAGTGGAGTTGGTAAGGAGGTATTCGCTCAGGCAATTCATGGTTTCAGCAACAGGTCAGATAAACAGTTAGTTTCAGTTAACTGTGGCGCTATTCCCGAAGGTATACTTGAGAGTGAATTGTTCGGGCATAAGAGAGGATCTTTTACCGGAGCTACGGAAGGCAGGAAGGGCTATTTTGAAATTGCAGACGGCGGAACTTTATTCTTAGATGAAATAGCTGAGATGCCGTTAACCACTCAGGTAAAATTGCTTCGCGTAATCGAGACAAAAGAATTTATGAGGCTCGGTGCTGAAACTGTTACTAAAGTAGATGTAAGAATTATTACTGCAACTAATAAAGACCTTCAGAGAGAAGTTGATGCCGGAAAATTCAGGGAAGATCTTTACTTTAGATTGAAAGCAGTAACTTTAAGTCTTCCTCCTTTGCGAAGGAGAAAAAGTGATATACCGGAATTTGCAAATCATTTTATTAATTCTTTCGCATCTGGTAACCATAGGAAACCACCAACTTTGACAGAAGAAGCTCTTGAAGTACTTCAAAATTATTCATGGCCGGGAAATATTCGTGAATTAAAAAATACAGTTGAAACTGCAGTTGCATTAGATAAAAATGGTGTACTGAATGCTTCAGCATTTGCTTCATTGTATGTTGAACCGGAAGTTGAATTATCCAGCAGAAATCTTCCTATCTTTCTTAAAAGATCTCCTGAGGAAGTTGATAGAGAATTAATGTACAGAGCTCTCTTTGAAATAAAGAAAGACCTCATTGAATTAAAAGATCTTTTTTACAACAGGCAGAATGAAATTTACAATGAGAATAAACGTAATCCACAACAGGTTGTTGCACTTGATGAGTTGGAAAAAGAGGCAATTAAGAATGCTCTTGATGCAACGAGAGGAAATAAGCGTACTGCGGCAAAACTTCTCAAGATCAGCGAAAGAACCCTGTACCGGAAAATAAAGGAATACGAGCTTTGACTGATTTTGGTAAAAACAATGATATTGGAAGTAAATCTGCATTTTTCAGTCGTGGAAATCTTCTCACCTCCCTGAGCCTTCTATTGTTTATAACCTTCAGCCTGAGTAATATTAGGTGTTGTATTTATTCGTTTACAGGAGCGGCGGTACCCCCGCATCTTAAGACCATTGCGGTTCCGGTTGCGGATGACAGAAGCGGTGCCGGAGAGCCCGGTCTGAGAGAGTTACTGACAAACCAGTTAACTCAAAAGCTTATTGATGACAATACATTTAATGTTACTGAACGA
Organism: uncultured Ignavibacteria bacterium; assembly: GCA_963792755.1. GTDB lineage: Bacteria > Bacteroidota > Ignavibacteria > Ignavibacteriales > Ignavibacteriaceae > RBG-16-34-14. Next base: position 9,454 of record CAWBXQ010000008.1, on the reverse strand, counting down.
ACAAATGCGGATGCTGTTCTCGAATGTACGATTACTTCTTTAAGTAATGCGCCGTCTGTTGTAACCGCAGGTGAAAATGTAACCTCACGAAGGATCACTATTTCGGTAAGAGTTGTTTACCGGGATATGGTTCAAAAGAAAAGTATATACGATAAAAGTTTTTCTAACTACGGAGATTATCCGCCGAACGGAAGTGTTGAAGACAGGCAAAAGGCAATTGAAACAGCAATTGATTTAATCACAGATGATATCGTACTCGATACAGTTTCAGGGTGGTGATATGTTTAACAATTTCAGGATAAGTAAAGATGGATGATATAGTACTTGTTGGTTACTTTGTTTCGTTAGCTATATTATTTGTTTTTGGATGTCACGGTTTTATTATGATTTATTATCACAGAAAATATAAATCTGTAAAACCCGTTTCCAGTAAAGAGTTTTCTCCGGATTCAATCGTTACTATTCAACTGCCTCTTTACAATGAGCTTTATGTTGTAGAAAGATTAATTAATTCAGTTTGCGAAATAGATTATCCTAAAGAAAATCTTGAGATACAAATCCTCGATGATTCAACCGATGAGACTACAAATATTGTTAAGAATGTTGTGGCTAAAAAGAAATCAGAAGGTTTTGATATAAGCCATATTAGGAGAGGTTCACGAAAAGGTTTTAAAGCAGGTGCTTTAAAGGAGGGATTGAAAATAGCAAAAGGAGAATACATCGCTATTTTTGATGCGGACTTTATTCCTCACAAAGATTTTCTCATTAAAACTCTTCCTTTCTTTAGCAGTGATAATATCGGAATGGTTCAAACAAGGTGGGAACATATTAATGGAAATTATTCAATCTTAACAAAAGCGCAGGCTCTCGCACTCGATGGTCATTTTGTTATTGAACAGTCTGTCAGAAACAAAGCCGGCTTCTTTATTAATTTTAACGGTACAGGCGGAATATGGAAAAAAGCATGTATCGAAGATGCAGGAAACTGGCAGGAAGATACTCTCACTGAAGATCTTGATTTAAGTTACAGAGCTCAATTAAACGGATGGAAATTTGTTTTTCTTAAAGATTTTACTTCTCCTGCAGAACTTCCTTCTGAAATTAATGCTTTGAAAAATCAACAGTTCAGATGGACAAAAGGTGCAATTGAAACTGCTAAAAAAATACTTCCTGCTGTCTGGAGATCTAAAGTTGCATTAAGAGTTAAGCTCCAGGCGACTTTTCATTTGACGAACAATATTGTATTTCCTTTCATACTTCTTGCGGCAATATTGAACGTTCCTCTTATCTTTATTAAGAACAGCGGATCATATACAGCTTATTTTGCAATTCTCTCTCTCTTCGTTCTGGCATTTGTAAGCTCATTCTTATTTTATCTTTTCTCACAAAAAGATATAAGGACCGACTGGAGAAAAAAGATAGTTTTGTTTCCAATTTTTATGGCTGGAAGCATGGGATTTGCAGTTAATAATTCCCGTGCAGTTATTGAAGGCTTACTCAACAGGAAAAGTGAATTCGTAAGAACGCCTAAGTTTAAGGTTGTCGATAACGACGATTCATGGATCGGTAAAAAATATATTTCTTCTAAACTAGGTTTGTCTGTTGTGGTAGAAATAATAATGGCATTGTACTGTCTTGTCGGGATTGCCTCTTCAATTTACTTTACTGAGATAGCAGCCTTACCTTTTCAGATTCTTTTCTTTACCGGTTTTTCTCTCGTTGCTTTTACGTCTATTAAACATGCTTACGTAAAACATTAAGGTAAAGTTTGTCAGTTAAATCCGATTCATTATATAAGAATAAGATAAGATTAGTATTTGAGTATAATAGAAAATCGCCTCTCTTTGCCCGCATCTCAGATTGGGAACTGGAAAATAATAACCACGATTTAGCAATAGAAATTCTTGAAGAAGGTTTGAGAGAATCGCCTGATTTTCCTACTCCATACTTTATTCTTGGGAAAATTTATTCTTTTAAAGAAGAATATAGTAAAGCCTTAAAATGTTTTAAGAAGGGAAGCGAACTTATCGGTTCTAACAAAACTTATGAATTTTATCTAAGAGAACTTGAAAACCTGAGGAGAGTTAAAACTCCTATAAAGATGCGCGGCTTCGATAATCTTCAAACTGAAAGTAAAAAAGGCGAATTTTCAGAAACCGATAGCGAAGGTAAATCTGATTTAGAAGATAATCTCAATGAGCTTGCAGAAAAGATTTCTCATGCAAAAATACCCACAATTACAGATGAGAATAAAACAACAGATTTTGAAGTAAAAGATTTTTCAGACAGCAGCATGATTGTATCTGAAACTTTAGCTAAAATTTATATTGCACAAGGCGAACTGCAGGAAGCAATTGCTGTTTATGAAAAACTTAGTAAGAAGAACCCGGGAAGGGAAGAATATTTTTCTCAGAAAATAGTCGAGTTAAAGTCAAAATTATCGTAAACAATTTGGGTTTACTTTTTCTTATCTTCATTGTTAATGAAAAATCTCCAACCATCTAAGAAGTTACCGAGAAATTTTTATACAAGAAATGCAATCACTGTTGCGAAGGAGCTTCTTGGGAAAGTTCTTGTTAAAAAAGATGGAAAACAATTATTGTCCGGCTTAATTGTTGAGACAGAGGCTTATGATGGTTTAGTCGATGAAGCCGCACACACTTTTATTGGCAGGACAAAAAGAAATGAAATAATGTTTAATGAAGGCGGATATTTTTATGTTTACTTTACTTATGGCAATCATTTTTGCTGTAACGTAGTAACGGGCAAAAAGAATCACGGAGCGGCTGTTTTAATCCGTGCAGTTGAACCTTTAACAGGAATAAAAAAAATGGCTAAAAACAGGTTCGATAAAATTGAGATAAATGAAAAAGAAAAAATAAATCTTACTAGCGGACCTGGAAAAATTTGTAAAGCATTTAATATTAACAAAGATCATTACGGCTTAGATTTAACAGGAAACCGGGTTTTTATTTTGAATAATCCCCGAATAAAAAATAAAAATATTGTTATTACCAAAAGAATCGGAATAAGAAAATCTGCTGATCTTCTGTGGCGTTTCTATATAAAAGATAATCCTTATGTAAGCAAAAGATAAATGTCTTCTGAAAAAAATATTAAACCTGAAAATTTACTTATTGTAAGAACCGACCGGATTGGCGACGTTATTCTTTCCTTGCCTTTAGCCGGAATCATTAAGAAATATTATCCTGAATGCAAAGTAACTTTTTTGGTAAGAGATTATACAAAGGAACTAGTAGAAAACCATCCTTACATCGATGAGGTTTTGATCCTTAATGAAACTGATGGAAAAGTAAATCTTAAAGAAAATATTTCTGCAATCAAGCAATTTAATTTTGATTCTTCGATTATCGTTTATCCAACCCTATCTACTTCCTTAGTAGTTTTTCTTTCCGGAATAAAATACCGGGTTGGGACAGGTTACAGATGGTATTCATTTTTGTTTAATGAGAAAATATATGAGCACAGGAAATATGCTGAGAAACATGAGCTCGAGTTCAATGTAAATCTTTTGAAGAAGTTTAATATTGTTGAAGATATCACTCCTTCGAATGTGAAATTTGATATTCCAATTAATCCAGATAGTGATAAAAAAGTTAACGAAATTCTTCACAAGAATAATATTGATGACAAAAAACCGATAATAATAATTCATCCGGGAAGCCTTGGCAGCTCAGTTGATTTGCCGATTGGTAAATTCAAGGAATTAATTGAACTGATAACCAGCAAAACAAACTTTCAAATCATTTTAACGGGAAGTAAGAATGAGAGAAAACTTTGTGAAGGATTAGTAATTAATGAAAGGGTAAAAAATTTTGCAGGTGAATTTAGCTTATCTGAATTAATTTGCTTAATTAATAAAGCAGAGATTTTTATTTCAAATTCAACTGGACCTATTCATATTTCTGCGGCGCTTAATAAATATACAATTGGGTTTTATCCTAAGTTTTTAGCCTGTTCTGCTAAAAGATGGGGACCATATACAACCAAAGCTTTTGTTTTTACTCCGGAAACCGAATGCGATGACTGCAGCAGGGAACAATGTAAAAACCCTGATTGTATGAACAGTATACAAATGCCAAAGGTATTTGCGGAGATTGAAAAAATTCATAAGTTGATTACCGGTAATGAAGATAAAAATGTATGAATAAATTTTTCCTGATATTATTATTGCTTGCTGTCGTCCGTGCTGACGATAATTTCAGAAAGCTCGAAAATAAAGCTTTTAAAGAAGGTGAAAAGCTCACTTTCAATGTTAACTATGGATTTGTTACTGCGGGTATTGCAACAATGGAAATAGATGATATCAGAAGAATTTCTGCACGCAACGCTTACCATGTTTTATTCCGGGTAAATACTGTTCCCAGCTTTGACTGGATATTTAAAGTAAGGGACAGGTATGAAACTTTTATAGATACTGAAGGACTTTTTCCCTGGCGGTTTGAACAACATATAAGGGAAGGGAACTACAGCAAAGATTTTTCTGCTTTCTTCGATCAGAGGAGGGGAAAAGCCAAAACAAGCGGAGGTCAATATGATATTCCTCCCTATGTTAACGATATACTCTCGGCATTTTATTTTGCAAGGACTCTCGACTACTCCAATATGAAAGTAAACGATATGGTTCTTCTGCATAATTTTTATAGTGATAAAGTTTATGATCTTAATGTAAAATATCTTGGTAAAGAAACGATATCGGTTACTGCAGGAAATTTGATTGTATAATTGTAGAACCTCTTGTGCAAGAAGGAGGCTTGTTTAAAAGTGAAGGCAGCATAACAGTCTGGCTTTCCGATGATAATCTTAAGCTCCCGGTTAAAGTAAAAACAAAAGTTGTAATTGGTTCCATTGATGCTGAGCTTACAAAGTATGAGGGACTTGCTGGGAAGTTGACTTCTAAAAGACAGTAGAATTTTTAAATATATTTTTATATTATGATAGATGAAAACGACCAAAATATTGAACCGGAACATAAAAAAGGAATCAAAAATTATTTTGATGACCAGATTATAACCACGCAAATATCGCCGGTTGCTGCTGCTTTTATCGGGCTTGTTGGCGGTTTCTTTCTTTACCAGGTTGTGGGTGGACTTATAACTATAATTATTTTTGGTCTCGATGTAAAAAACGCTCCTGTTAATTCGATGCGGCTTATGACAATGGCGGGACAGATTCTTTTTATCCTTTTGCCGGCATTGGTGTTCAGTAAAATGTTTTATAATAATATTCCTGCAATTCTCAGGATCAGAGTCCCTCACTGGAAAGAAATACTTCTCTTTGTCGCGGGAATAATTATTCTTACACCTCTTCTTCAAACTTATCTTTATTTACAAACTCATTTTATAAACTGGTTAGCTGCGAACTCTTCTTTTATTGCTTCTGTAAAAAAACTGATTGACTCATTTAATGATATGATTGAACACGCTTACGATAGTTTAATTATAGCCAATACTTTTTTTGAACGTGTTTTTGTTATCATTGTTGTTGCGATCGTTCCTGCAATCTGCGAGGAATCTATGTTTAGGGGATACATACAAAGAAGTTTTGAATTTAAGCTTAAGCCGTTCCGCGCAGCGCTTGTCACAGCAATCTTCTTCGGAATTTATCATTTTAATCCTTATGGAATTCTTCCTTTGATTTTGCTTGGATTATATTTCGGTTTTGCCGCTTACATAAGTAATTCGATTGTGATCCCAATGATATTACATTTTCTAAATAATTTTGCTGCTGTAATTCTTTTTTTTACTATTGGTGATGAAGATTTAATTAAATCGGCACCGGCTGCTGATACAAATATTTTATCTTCCGTTATGACTCTTGTAGGATTGTCTGTCCTTTTTGGAGCCGTAATAGTTTTAATCAAAAGATATTATTCAAAAGCTGAAGCCAGTTAGGAGATCATTATGCCATTTTGCCCGAATTGCAATTACGAATATGTGAAAGGGACTACAATCTGCCCCGATTGCGGAAATCATCTTGTAGATGAAAAATATTTTACCAAACCTGAAGACTGGACAGAGGAAAATTGGGAAGTTGTTTTCACTTCTAGTAAAGATTATGAAGTTGAAATGCTAAAAGATAATCTTGAAAGTGCCGGAATAGCTTCAACGATCTTATCACAAAAGGATCATAACTTTCCTGCACCGGGAGATTTTTCTGTTGTAAAACTTTTGGTTAGAAAAGAAGATGTAGCTGATGCTCTGGAGTTCATTCAGAAAATAAACCTGGGAAACGACGAAGGGGAAAACACAGAATAATGGCTTTAAGCAATAATGCCACACGCGTACTTGTTGCAATAGTTGCAATTCCTGTTGTAATAGGCGCATCATATTTTGGAGGCATTTATTTTTTTCTTTTTATACTTCTTATTTCTACAATTGCTTTCTATGAGTTCTCCGTCTTAGCAAAAAATAAAGGAGCAAATGTTAATCTTTGGTTTGGCCTTTTAAGTATTGTCCTGCTTTTAATTAATCAGTTCAGATTTTTTATTAGCTTCTTAGCGATTATTCTTCTTGTTGTTTTCGTCCTTTCATTTATAGAATTATTCAGAAATAAAGATTCAGCAATAATTAATCTTGGAACAACTCTTCTCGGAATTTTTTATATAGGATTATTCTCAACTGCTCTTTTAGGAATAAGAGAATTTTATCAGGGTACTTTATACAACAGAGGTGGCTACATTATTATTGCAGTATTAGCCACGATATGGATTTGTGATTCGGCTGCTTATTATGGCGGAACAGCTTTGGGAAAACATAAACTTTTCAAGAGAGTCAGCCCTAATAAAAGCTGGGAAGGTGCAATTTTTGGATTTATTTTCGCAATAACTACTATGATTTTGGCTAAGATTATTATCCTGAATTTCTTATCATGGAATACGGTAATTGCCTTAGGTTTTATTGTAGGAATTTTCGGTCAGGTTGGCGATTTAATAGAATCACTTATTAAAAGAGATGCCGGAGTTAAAGATTCATCTGCAATTATTCCCGGGCATGGCGGCATATTCGACAGGTTTGATTCATTACTTTATACGGCGCCGTTGATTTTTTTGTATCTCAGTTTTTTTGAAAGATAAACTTTCTCTTTATGAAATCAACAGATAAAATAAATGTTATTACTCTCGGCTGTTCAAAAAACACAGTTGATTCGGAAAGATTACTTAATCAATTGAGAGTAAATAATTTTAACATTACAAGTGATGCAGATAAAGCTGACACCGTAATAATAAATACCTGTGGATTTATTGAAGCTGCTAAGGAAGAATCTATCAATACAATTTTGAGTGCGATTGCTCTTAAGAAAGAAGGCAAATTAAAAAAAGTTATTGTTGCCGGATGCCTTTCACAAAGATACAGAAAGGAACTTGTAAAGGAAATTCCTGAGGTAGATAATTACTTTGGAACAGAAGATTATGGTAATATTCTTAAAGAACTTGGCGGAGAATTAAAATATAATCTTCTTGGTGAAAGATTACTTTCAACACCTTCGCATACAGCCTATCTTAAAATTTCGGAAGGATGCGATCATCCATGTTCTTTTTGTGCAATACCTCTAATGAGGGGAAAGCATGTTTCCAAACCAATTGAAGATCTTATAAAAGAAACTGAGTTTCTTGCTGCTGCTGGAACAAAAGAGCTTGTTATTATAGCGCAGGATACTACCGATTATGGAAAAGATATTTACAACAAACAAAATATTTCTTATTTAGTGAATAAGCTAAGCGAAGTCGACGGAATAGAATGGATAAGAATAATGTATGCTTATCCTTCAAAATTTCCGGATGATTTAATAGATGTAATAGCAAATAATCCAAAAGTTTGTAAATATATTGATATACCTCTTCAACATATTTCAGATGATGTACTCCGGTCAATGAGAAGGGGCGTTACTGCAAAAAGAACAAAAGAGCTTATAAATAAATTGAGAGAGAAAATCCCTGATATTGCAATAAGGACAACATTTATTGTAGGTTATCCTAATGAAACCGAAAAAGATTTCAAAGAACTTTGCAATTTTGTTGAAGAAACTAAATTCGATAGAGCCGGAACCTTTACATTTTCTGTCGAAGAAAATACAACCAGTTTTATTTTAGGCGATCCTGTATCTGAAGAAGTTAAGCTTGAAAGAAAAAATACTCTGATGGAAATTCAAAAAGAAATTTCTCTTACAAAAAACAAAAGCTTTCTCAAGAAAGAACTTGTTGTAATGATAGATGGAATTGAAGGGAGTTTTTATATAGGGCGCTCATATAGGGATGCACCGGAAGTAGATGGTGAAATTCTGATTCCTTTAAATGGTTTTGGTTTGCAGCCCGCTGATTTTTGTACCGCCGAAATTAATGATTTCAATGAATATGATCTCTATGGTAAAGTAATTCATAGAGGGAGGTCCTGATCATGAAAACCTTTATTTATTTATTTGCATTTTTAATTTGTATTCAATCCTTATCAGCACAGATTGAGGATGAATACACAAAAAAAACAGTAGAATTCAGTACTAAATATTACCAGGACTTTCTTAATTTTTCTTCAGATAAGAATAACAATACAAGAGTTGACATTTATATACAAGTGCCCTATACAACAGTTCAATTTATTAAAACGTCAACCGGTTTTGAAGGATCTTATACCGTAACAGTTTCTGTTTATGATGAAAACAAAGATAAACTGTTAGTTGAAAAATCATGGAGAGAAAAAATTGATACACAGAATTTCGATCAGACTTTTTCCCAAAGTAATTATGATCTTAGTCTCAAATCTTTTTATTTAGCTCCTGGAAAATATTTTATAAAAACCTCGGTTGAGGATGAAGACTCAAAAAAATCTTTTTCATCGGAAAAAATATATACAGTCAGGGACCTTTCCGGTAATTTTTCTGTAAGTGATATTTTGCTGATTAACAAGCTGAGCCAGGTGGAAGGCAGTAATAAAATTTTACCAAATATATCGAGGAACGTGAATTTTGAAAGAGATGGTATTTCTATGTTCTTTGAAGTTTATTCTAAGTATCCTCAAAATGTGAATATTCAGTTCGAGATAAAAGACAATCAGGAAAAAGTTGTTTATCAGAATACTCTATACAAGTTTCTTGACTCGGGACGCACCCAGATTATCGATACAATAAAAATTGATACAACAAAAGATGCTTCTATTGGTTTAGGGAAATACATTCTCAACGTTACAGTTTTTGATTCGACAAAAGAAAGCAAGGTGAGTACTGATAAAATATTTTTGTCCCGCTGGGTAGGTGTTCCTTTCGTGATTAACGACCTTGATAAGGCTATTTCTGAATTGACTTATATAGCAACGCCAAGTGAGTTAGGTTATATAAAGGATGCTTCAGATCAACAAAGAAAAAATTAAACGTTTTCTTGATTTCTGGAAAAAGAAAGACCCCACGCCGAATACAGAAGAGAATGAAATATTCAATGAAT
>CAWBXQ010000007.1:0-90332 GCA_963792755.1 uncultured Ignavibacteria bacterium | reverse complement strand
ACCTTTAGTAAAATAAAAATCGGTTGGATATTAATCTGACCACAGAGCGTAACTCTAAAGATTGTTATTTCTATTAAACTTGTTGTAGTAATTGGACTAGATTACTTCATTTCTTCATTTAAACTGGAGGTAGTTATGAACCTAATTACAAACACTAATTTAGTGATGTGTGCGTTGGCTGGAGTGGCTCTTGCGTGGAGTTCTAGAACTGCACAAGCTACAAAAGTTTATAGTTTTGATAATCTTGAATTACGGCTAAGAGCCGGGGGTTCGATTCCCCCGCTCCACGCCATTATAGCGAGGTGTTTATGAATTCTTGGCAAGTTAGTGTTGCTGCTGAATCTGTTGTCGCCTGTATGTTTGCCCGTTGTGGATATGATGTGTCCGTTCAATATGGGGCAAATCAACCTGAATATGACCTTATTGTTGCAAAGCGCGATAAAATGTTAAAAGTTTCTGTTAAAGGTAGTCAAGATGGTGGTTGGGGACTTTCTCAAAGTTATATTAATAAAGCTGATTATCACAAAGCCGCAGATGATTGGTTGAAAAAACATTATCCTAAAACCGTTCTTTGTTTTGTTCAATTTGAAAATGTATCGTTAAATGAATTGCCAAGAATTTATTTAGCTACACCACACGAAGTTGCGCAAAGATTGAAAGATACACGTTCTGGTAAAGGTGATACAATATTATATGAGTACAAAGAATGGAGTAAAAGAGCAGTAGCTTTTGGAACAACTGAAAAAATACCAGATTCTTGGAAATTTTCAGAAGAAAGAATTGAAGAATTATTTAAAAAGGTATAACCTCTTTAATAAGTAAAAAGTCAATAAGGTGAAAGAAAATATTTTGCACCTAATCGATCTGTTAAAAATTAGTTTTTTGAAATTTTGATCTACAAAAATTCTTACTTAAACAACAACTAATGCCTTAATATCAGTAGGGATGCATAAGGCAAACCAAACCTCTTTAGGGACTTACTATCACAAAAGTGATAGTTATCCCGATAAAAAAATCGGGACTATTCCAGATATTTTATAGGCAAGCGTGTTATTTCCCAATCCAGCGGCACAGTCGGCTAGGACTAGTTAGGCGTTCGGGCTTACAACGCGCGGCCATTGTAAAGACTTAGTATGCTCTAATTCTTTGCCCTTAAACTTGTTGTTAAAGTCAGATTTATTTTTAAGAGTATAGAAAACAACTCGAGCAATCTGTTGGCAATGATAGTTCTTGCTATAAACTTGTTCTTTTTCTAAGCAATGAGTTTTGATATTTACGGATAACAGGATAGTACTGCAGAGCGTGAACGGCAGCATCGCTAAAGGCAACCTTAAGATATTTGTTACCGTCTTTAGAGGAACGTTGTTTTGATTTACCACCAGAGTTGCGGGCTGAAGGAGACAGACGACAATATGAGAAGAAATTCTTAACATCCGGGAAACGATTGATGTCATCTATTTCCAGAAGGATAGTAAAAGCATTCATCTTCCCTATTCCAGGTATCCAGAGTAGACGTTGAATATCATCGTTAGGGATAAGAAAAGGATAGAGCTGCTTTTCAAGATCGAGCATTTGTTCATTAAGCAGTTCTTCAACTTCAGATAGTTGCTCATACTGAAACTTAGGAATGCCGGATAGTTGAGTTGGAGAATCATAGTTATACTTTGCAAGCAGAAGCTGCATTGAGTTAGTTACTGAAGTATGCCTCTGGACTATTTTAAGTCTTGCACGAAGAGCATCACGAAGCAGTCGGTTTTCGTTAGAGATTTTATGAGCAACAGGAATAAAGTTTAATCGGAGTAGTTGAGCAAGAGTGTGAGAGTCTACTTTATCGGTTTTCACTTTTGCATAAGCAATGGCTTTAACATATTTAGCGTGAGCAAGTACAAGAGGAATGTTGATTGAAGTAAGAAGATCATTTAACCAGTACCAGGTCATTGTTGATTCAACTGTGGTTTTGTGTTCTCCTGGTATTGAATTGAAATATTGAATAAAGTTATGGGCTACGTTCTTGAGGTTTTCCTGTTTAACGATGACTCCTGAAGAATCAACAGTGGTTAAGTAAGAAGTAAATTTATGAAGATCGATACCTGTATAATACATTTGATACCTCCTGAAGTTAAATTTGTGAATGATGAGAAATTTAACTTTTTACTTATTGGAAATATCAAGTTCTTCAAGCCGACCGCTTTAAACTGTTCGGCGTTTGAGTAGTTATAAAGTTACGTCGTAAAAGTTAGTTGCTCTTTAAAGTAGTTTGCAATAAAAAAGTTTGAAAGTGTATAAGAAAATTATTGGCGTTTGTAATCGGCATTTGTTTTTAAGAAGCATTGCTGTTTTGGGCGACGGCTTAAAAACAACGCCGTTATGGTTGCGGCGCATAGTTTCTTAGAGAAAGGACTTCCCGAAACAATTGTGTTTCCTTCGTTTCCATTCGCTTATTCATACTAAATTAAATGACTATACACAGTAAATATGATAATTTAATTTTTATTTTGTATTATTGCGGTAAATAATGAGTCGTGTGTAATGCAACAGCTTTCACTCCATGAACTATGTGCCACAAGAATTAACTATATTAATTACATAAACAAAGTATAAAAAAATGACTGACATAGAACTTCTTAAAGGTGCGCTTTTACAATTCGCCCAACTTGACGAGGATGACTTTAACCTTTCGCTTCCCTGCTGGAAAATAAAGTCATACAAAAAGGGAGAGATTTACAATCCTATTGGAAGTATATGCAGGTATCTTGGTTTTACTATGGAAGGTTATTTCAGATCTTATTTGTATGGTAAAAATGGAGAGGAAATAAATTTATTTCTTTTCCCCCCTCACAATGTCGTGGTTACTTACAAGAGTTTTATTCATCAAAGCCCTTGCGAATATAATACCGTGGCAATGACAGATGCCCGGGCTATTTGCATTACGCTTGCAGATTTACAATCTCTTTATAAAAAGTCGCATGGCTGGGAACGATTTGGAAGACTTATGGCTGAAAAAGCTTTTGACGTAGCTGTTGATCGTGCCGAAAGTTTCGTCTTTAAATCAGCAGAGCAGCGTTATTTAGAGCTTATCCAAATGCATCCCGATTTTGTTAACAACATCCCTCTTTATCATATTGCTTCTTATCTCGGTATTGCGGGTCCTTCCCTCAGTCGCATACGAAAAAAAATCTCCGGTCAATAATACGATTTTAACATAGGTTAAAATTTTCCTACCAATCATACGATTTTAACATAGGTTAAAGTTTTAATGAATTTATTGGCTTAATCTTACCAAGTAAATTAATTCATCACAATTCAATCAACAAAATGGAGAAAACATTATGACTAACCAGGATCTTGCACAGGCAGTTTATGACTATTTCGGACAGGGAAATGTACCTGCTATTCTTGACATGTGTACTGATGATGTAAAATGGACCTGCCCGGGACCCACTGACATACTCCCGTATGCGCAGGTATACAAAGGGAAAAAAGGGGTAGCGGAATTCTTCAAACTTATTTATGAAAACAAAGACTTCCCAGGATTTGAGATTAATGAGTATATCTCAGAAGGCAATAAGGTTGTTGCCCTGGGACATTGGGATGCAAAATCCAAGAAAACAGGTAAACGCTTATTCAGGGAACTGGGCAATGGTATTTTATTTCAGGGATGGCAAGTTGTATGAGCACAAAGAATATTATGATTCATACGGGGAAGCAATGGCTTCCAAAGGATAAAATTAATTCATAAAAATTAAAGTTCCGTTTCGTCTCTCGGTTATTATGCTTACATCATAGTGGCTTATTGACGAAACGGTTTTTTTATGTCATCCTTAGTTCGACTGAGTTTAAGAATTTTAATTACTGAGGTGTAAAATTAATTGCTTGAACACACAACAGCTAATATCCGGCAGACACAAACAAAGATGCGGGTTTTTTATTTCCCTTTCATTATTTCAATAAACTCAGGTTCATTTCTTAGTGAATCTAAATCGGTATCTCTTTTAAGCCAGTCATAGTTTGCATAACCTACTGCAAAAGAATTTTTAAGCGATTCGATAGCGAGTTTCTTTTCTCCCATCTGTGCATAAAAGCATGTAGCATTGTAAAGCATTAAAGGATCATCCGGACTCAACTCGAGCGCTTTGGAAGCCTGAACTTTCGCTTCTTCTTTTTTTCCTGTTTGTACTAAGTCTATAGCGTAAAACATATGTCCTCGTGCATCATCCGGATGCTGGGACAAATATCTTTCATATACCTTTAATGACTCCTGAATTATTTCGTTCTGTTTTTCAGTTTCTCCCAACTTTGTATAAACTATCTGTAAATCCGAGTAGGCAGAATAAAAATCAGGATTGAGTTTAATTACCTTTTGAAATAATTCTATGGCTTCCTTATCACGATCCCTGTTATGATAGATTCTTCCGAGAATCCAGTATCCTAAAAAATTATTGGGATCAAGCTCGATTGCCTTTTGACTCGCGGTTATTGCGTCATCATATAATTGTTTACTAAAATATGAAAGTGCAAGCGCAGCGTATGCCTCCGATAAGGTCGGATCATACATTAAAGCTTTAAGACTCGATTCAATTGCTTTATCGAGCCAGATTGTATTTCGTTCAGCATCAAGATAAAGAGATGAGAACGATTCACCGAGTCCTGCATAAGCTTCTGCATAACGCGGATCGAGATCAATTGCTTTCTGGAAAAGCTGAGTGGCAAGAAGCATACTTTTCTTTGAACGCTGGTACAAAGAATCTCTGCCTCGCAAATAATAATCAAATGCTTCCACATTAACAGTAGAACGTTTGGACAGCACAACTTTTTCAGTTGGTGTAAGCTTCACCATCAACATATCCACGATCTGCTTGGAAACATTTTCCTGAATATCAAAAATATCAGCAAGCTTGCCTTTGTAAGTTTCAGCCCAAAGCTGGGCATCACTTTCAACATCAATTAGTTCAACAGTTATGCGAAGATTTTCCTGGAACTTTCTTACACTTCCGGCAAGAATATACCTTGCTCCTAATTCCCTGCCTATTGTTTTTATATCTTTATTCGTTCCTTTATATCTCATAGATGTTGTTCTGGGGACAACACGAATATCTTTTAATCTTGAAAGATTAGCTATGAGTTCTTCGGTTAATCCATCTGCAAAGTAATCACTTTCCGGATCGGGACTTATGTTATCAAAAGGTAATACTACAATTGCTTTTGTTTTCGGAGCCGAGCTTGCAGTCTGAATATCTCTTTTAACATCATCCAAAGATTTTAAAACTTCATCAATATTCTGAAATCTTTTATCCCGGTCTTTTTCCATCATCTTTTTTACAATTGAATCTATCTGATGAGGAATTTTTTTATTTAATAAAGTCGGAAGCGGAGGTTCTTCATTTATAATAAGATAAAACAATCCTGCTTCATGTTCTGCTTTAAAAGGAAGCTCGCCGGTTAACAATTCATAAAATAAAATTCCTAATGACCAGATATCGCACCTGTGATCTGCAGGAATTGCCTGTGCTTGCTCAGGTGACATATAGGAAAGCGTCCCGATAGACGTTTTAGTTTTTGTTATTCCCGCATCACTTTTAAGTTTAGCAAGACCAAAATCCATTATCTTCAAATGTCCGTCTTTATTTATCATAACATTTTCGGTTTTAATATCACGATGAATAATGTTCTGATCGTGAGCACTTTTTAAACCCA
Source organism: uncultured Ignavibacteria bacterium (assembly GCA_963792755.1). Classification (GTDB taxonomy): domain Bacteria; phylum Bacteroidota; class Ignavibacteria; order Ignavibacteriales; family Ignavibacteriaceae; genus RBG-16-34-14. Next base: position 84,638 of record CAWBXQ010000007.1, on the reverse strand, counting down.
TCGCTATCTGCTGAACCCAATCAATTGCCTGAAGAACAGGAACGCCAGTTCCAGAAGAAAGAGAAACAATATGGTCTTTGAGAGTTCGTCCATCAACATATTCCATCGAGATAAATGATGATCCGTTCTCTTCATCTATCTCATATATAGCAAGTATATTAGGATGATTAAGAGCCGCTGCAGATTTTGCTTCTCTTATAAATCTTTGTTTGTTCTCTTCCGAAGATGACAAGATGAGAAGGAAGAAATTTTATAGCTACTGTTCTTCCAAGTTTCGTATCCTCAGCTTTATAAACAATTCCCATTCCGCCTTCGCCTATCTTTTCAAGAATTCTATAGTGTGTTATTGTTTTACCTATCATATTTATAATTTCTCCAATTCTTTTATTTACCCTTAATTAATTCCAAAAATTCAGGTTCGTTCTTTATATTTTCCAAATCGGAATCTCTTTTGAGCCACTCGAACTCAGCATAACCTGCAGCGATTGCATTTCTTATTGAATCAATTGCAAGTTTCTTTTCACCAAGCTGAGCATAAAAACATCCGGCATTATATAACATTAAAGGATCTCCCGGGCTTAATTCAAGACGCTTTCTTGGCTTCATTTTTTGCTTCCTCTACTTTTCCAACCTGAACTAAGTCCGTAGCAAGATACATATGCGCCCTTGCATCGTCGGGATGCTGAGATAAATATCTCTCATATGCTTTTAATCCTTTCTGAAGAGTTTCTTTATACTTTTCTTTATCTCCCAATTGCGAGTATGCAATCTGAAGATCTCCGTAGACAGAATAAAAATCAGGATTCAACTCTGTAACCTTATTAAAAACTTCAATGGCATCTTTACTTTTGTCGAGAGCCACGTAAATTCTGCCAAGCATCCAGTAACCTAAAAAGTTATTCTGATCAAGTTCTATCGCTTTTCTGCTGGCAGTAATTCCATCATCAAATAAACCTTTATTATAATATGCAAGACTTAATGAATCATAAGCTTCAGGAAGGGAGTTATCATACATCAGCGCTTTAAGACTTAACTCAATTGCTTTATCAAGCAGCGATGCATTTCTTTCAACAAACTGGTAGCTCGCAGCATAAGAATGAGCTAAACCGGCATACGCATCAGCATATCTCGGATCGAGTTCTATTGCTTTTTGAAATAGTTGAATTGAGAAAGACAAACTATTCCTGTTAAAGTGATATAAGAAATCTCTTGCTCTCAGGTAACAATCAAAAGCTTCATGATTAAGTGTTGGTCGTTTGGTAAGCACGACTTTTTCTGTAGGAGAAAGCTTAAGCATTAGAGCATCAACAATTTGTTTTGAAACCTGTTCCTGTATATCGAAAACATCGGCAAGTGTTCCTTTATAAGTTCCAACCCAAAGCTGTTCATCTGTTTCAACATCAATTAGCTGTGCGGTAATTCTCAAATTGTCCTGAAACTTTCTCACACTTCCTTCCATTATATATCTTGCGCCAAGTTCCCTACCGATTGTTTTTATATCCTTATTAGTTTTTTTGTATTGAATAGAAGTAGTGCGTGAGATTACTCTCATATCTTTAAGCCGTGCAAGGTTTGCAATTATTTCATCAGTTAAGCCATCGCTGAAATAATCACTCTCTTTATCAGGACTAATATTATCAAATGGTAAAACAGCAATTGCTTTCTTTTTATCCTTCTGAGTTGATGTTTCTAATTCTTTTTTAACTGCTTCAATATCTTTTATAAAATCGCTTAAATTCTGATACCTTAAATTCCAGTCTTTAATTAGCATCTTCTTAACAACTGAATCTATCTGGTTTGGAATTTTTCTATCGAGTGAGCTTGGTGGAGTTACATCTTCACTTGAAATCATATAAATCAAAGCTGCATCGTGCTCGGTTTTAAATGGAAGTTCACCTGTAAGCAATTCATAAAACACAACACCTAGTGACCATATATCAGACCGCTGATCAACACCGATTCCCTGAACCTGTTCAGGAGACATATAAGAAATCGTACCGACTGACATACCGGTTTTAGTTAATCCGCTGCTTCCTTTTAGTTTTGCAATTCCAAAATCCATTATTTTAATCTGGCTATCCTTTGTTACCATCAGGTTTTCACTTTTGATATCGCGGTGTACAATACCTTTATCGTGAGCAGCCTTCAATCCTCTCGCTGTTTGGGTAATAAAATCCATAGCCTGGTTCAGCGAAATACTTTGTCCTGATTTCAGAAAAGATCTTAAATCATTTCCTTCAATGAGCTCCATTACAATAAATTGATTATTGCCTTCTTTATCTATTTCATAAATAGATAAAATATTAGGATGGTTTAATGAAGCAGCCGCTTTTGCTTCCTGCAAAAATCTCGCATTATTTTCTTCGTCGTTTGAAGAATGAGCAGTAAGAAATTTTATTGCGACAAGGCGGTCAAGTTTTGTGTCCTGAGCTTTATAAACAACACCCATTCCGCCTTCGCCTATTTTCTCGAAAATTTTATAATGAGAAATCGTTTGTCCAACCATAAATACCTCTTTTTAAAAATTATTTAAAACTCTCCAATGCTTCTTCTACAGTTGAATAATGCTCAAAAATCTGGTTTAACTTAGTTATTGAGAGTAATCCATCAATCTTGGTGGAAATTCTTGCAAGTTTTAATCCTCCCCCGCCGTTCTTTATAGTGGTATAACTGGCAACCAGAATTCCAAAGCCTGAACTGTTAAGAACAGTTACTCCATCAAGATCTAATACAACATTTTTTTTACCTTCATCCAGTAATTTATGCAAAGTTTCGCTCAATTCTACACCGAAAGGTCCTCCGTACCCCCCCTTCTACCCCCTCCGTAAAGTTTTCCCCGCAGATGTATAACAACTGAGTTATACTTTTCTTCAACTTTCATATCCATTTTAATTGCCCTCCTAAAATAATTTAGAACTAATTTTTATCCTTCATCAATTCAATATAAGATGGTTCGTTACGAATTGCATCAAAATCCGGATCCCGTTTAATCCATTCAAAATTTTGATAGCCGTTTTTTACGGCACTGGTTAATAGTTCGACCGCCCGTTTCGGTTCATTCAACCTTGAATATAAACATGCTCCGTAATACATCATTAAGGGATCGTTTGAACTAAGTTCAAGTGCGCTATCTCCTTCAGTTTTTGCTTCGTCAACTCTTCCCAATTTTGCAAGCGTTACTGCAAAAGCCATTCTCCTGTAAGTATCTTCGGGATGCTGGGTCAAGTACTTAGGAATAATTTCAACAACTTTAAGGAGGGTTTGTATATAATTTTCTTGATCATTTACTCTTTCATAATACATTTCCAAATCATCGTAAGCTGTAAAAAAATTAGGATTTATTGCGATCACTTTTTTTAATGCCTCTAATGCATCAATGTCTCTGTCGGTAGTATGATATATTCTTGATAATATCCAATATGCATTGAAGTTATTCGGATCGAGTGCAATGGCCTTTTTGCTTGCCGCCAATGATTCTTCCAATTTATCTTTCCCGAAATAAGCTAATCCCAAGGATGCGTATGCTTCGGATAATGATGGATCATACATTAAAGCTTTAAGACTGACATCCATTGCTTTGTCAAGCCAGCTTTCCAGCCTATCAAAATCACGATACATTGTTCCGTAAGCCTCACCCAAACCAGCATATGCAGAAGCAAAACGTGAATCGAGTTCAACTGCTTTTTGAAAAAGGAGAATTGCGAAATCCAAATTATTTTTTGTACGGTTTACAAGAAAATTCCTTCCGCGTAAATAGCAATCGAACGCTTCGGCATTTAATGTAGGTCTTTTCGTTAATTCTACTTTTTCAACTGGGGAGAGTTTGAGCATTAACGCCTCGACAATTTCCTTTGAAACGTTTTCCTGGATGTCAAATATATCGGCGAGTTTACCTTTATATGTTTCACCCCAAAGCTGGGTACCTTTTTCCACATCAACGAGTTGGACAGAAATTCTCAGATCGTCTTTAAACTTTCTTACACTACCAGTTAATATATATCTTACCCCTAACTCTCTTCCAATTGTACTTATATCTTTATTACTTCCTTTGTAACGCATTGAGTTTGTTCTGGCAATTACATTCACATCCTTGATTCTTGAAAGATTAATTATCAGTTCTTCTGCAAGACCATCTGCGAAATAATCTGTTTCTTTATCAGGACTAATATTTTCGAACGGCAGAACTGCTATTGTTTTTTCTTCTTCATTTTTGCTTTCTTTTTTACCGCCTATTTCACGAATGTCATTCAGGAAATCCTCAACAGATTGGTATCTTTTTTCTTTTTCTTTACTTAAAGTTTTAAAAAGTATTTGTTCTAGTCTCAAAGGAATTTCATTCCTTATTTTCAAAACAGATTCCGGTTCTTCATTTAGTATAGAATAAATTATGGCTTGTTCGAACTCACCTTTGTAAGGAAGTCTTCCTGTTAACATTTCATAAAGGATAACACCCAACGACCAAATGTCAGTTCTGTAATCAACATCTTCATTCGTTGCCTGCTCAGGAGACATATAAGCTGCAGTTCCAATTGTTAACCCCATCTTTGTTATGTTTGTTGTACCAATCTTAGCCAGTCCAAAATCCATAATTTTAACAGCACCTTCATTATTAATCATAATGTTGGAAGATTTTATGTCCCGGTGAACTATTCCTTTTTTGTGAGCTGCTTTCAATCCTTCAGCAATCTGCGAAATAATATTAACCGTTTCATTAATTTCAACTGGACCAGATTTAATTTTGTCTTTTAATTCTTTCCCATCAATAAATTCCATTACGATAAATGATTCTTTTCCCGAGTTTTCAATTGAATAAATTGTTGATATATTAGGATGGTTTAATGAAGCTGCAGCCTGCGCCTCAATTTCAAACCGTTTGCGTTCGTCCTCATTGGCAGAGATATGGTGTGGCAAAAACTTAATAGCTACTTCGCGTTTGAGTTTTGCATCCTCGGCTTTATAGACGATACCCATTCCACCTTCGCCAAGCTTTTCTAAAATCTTGTAATGAAATATGGTTTCACCAATCATCATATGTCAACCTGAACTGTTTCAGGTTCTTTTATAAGAAAGATAAGCGAATAATCCGAAACAAGTTCGGAATGACAATTTTTGAATCTCATTTATCTCCAAACATTATTCGATAAATCAACATCCGGCAATTGCTGGTCAGGATCTATAATGACTGAATCTATTTTACTTGTTGAACTATACTTAAACTCCCAATCATTATTATGCAGCCAAATTTCTACAGGCAGTTTTGTTCTTCCGACTTTGCCGTTTGATTCTTTCACTTCGATAGTTATAGGCATTACCATTTTATCATTATTCTGAATTGTTATTAGAGAACCTTTCGAAGGATCATTATCAATATACTTAACATTTTTAACAGCCTGATCGAGTTTCCAATTCTGCATAAACCATTCATTCCAGAACCAGTTAAGATTTTCACCCGTTCCATTGTTCATACTTCTGAAAAAATCAAATGGAGCCGGATGTTTAAACGCCCAGTTTTTAACATAATTTCTAAAGGCATAATCAAACCGGTCAGCTCCAATAACATAATCTCTTAAAAGTACCAAACCAAATGCAGTTTTAAAATATTCTAATGGATGTAGATAATTTCAAAGAAATATTATCGGCGTAAGAATCAACTGGCGGAAGAGTATCATTTAAAAAATAAGGAATTATTTCACGCGCAGGATTTCCTCCGTTCGGTGCATACTCACCATCTCTTTTAACTCCGTACTCATCATTATTAAAATCTTTATAAGATAAAAGATCAATAAAAGTATTGAATCCTTCATCCATCCATGCATGTTCTCTTTCATTTGAACCGACGATCATCGGAAACCAATTGTGACCGATTTCGTGATTGGTAATCATCCACAAAATTTTTCTTGTAGCTTTATACCAGCAAAAAATAATTGCAGGATATTCCATACCGCCAACCGGACCCCCTACATTTACAGCATTCGGATAAGGATATTCAAACCAATTCTTCGAAAAAATTTCAATACTGTTTTTCAAATATTCAGTGGCTCTATTCCAGGCTGTATCTCCTTCACTTTCAACAGGATAAACCGATTGTGCAAGACATGGCTTGCCGCTTGGTAAATTTACTTTTGCAGCATCCCATATAAATGCTTTCGAGCTTGCCCAGGAAACATCTCTTGCATTGTGAATCTTAAAATGCCAGGTTAATCTTTTCTTATTCGTTAGTCTGGTTTCATTTTTACCAACTTCTTGTAGAGAAATAATGTGAACAGTTTTATCACTTTCCCGTGCTTTGTTAAGCTGTTCAACTTCTTTCTTTGTTAAGACTTCATCAAGATTAACAAGTTCACCGGACGCAGCTACAATTTGATCTGAACCCACATCTATACTAAAATCGTAATCTGCATAATCATAATAGAACTCACCTGTCCCTAAAAATGGAAGAGTGTTCCATCCGTTTATATCATCATATACTGCCATATGCGGATACCACTGGGCAACGTCATAAATAACACCGTTCTTTGAGTCCATCCAACCGGATCGCCCTATATTCTGCGGCGGGATTTCAAAAGTATATTCTATATGAATTTCAATCTCACCACCCTTTGACTTTAAAGGTTCTTCCAATCTTATCTGCATTCTTGTATCAGTTATTATATAATTCGCAGGAACTAATTTTCCGTTTTCAAAAATTGAAACAGTTTTTATTTCGAATCCGCCGTTGAACTCTTCTTTTCCCGAAACATTCGGAGCTGAAATCATTCTCGAACGTGAATCACTTTTAAATCTGTTCTGATCTAAATACAACCAAACGTAATCAAGATTGTTTGGACTATTATTGATGTAAGTTATAACTTCATTTCCACTTATGGTTTTATCGACTTCATTCAGTTTCACATTAATCTTATAGTCGGCTTTGTTCTGCCAATACTCAGATCCCGGCGTACCGTCAGCATTTCTATATTCTGAACCATGGTATTTATCAAATGAAGGATTAAATGTTTCCCTTGGATCATACCCGGAATTTTGAGCCATTACTTGAATAATAAAAAGAGATATAAAAAACAGCATATATATTTTTTTGATGTGCATAGTCGACCTGTGCGACAAATTATTCTAGGAGAATGTTTGACCATAATATAATTTATAAAAGTAACACAATGCAGCCTTGCCAATCATTTTTTATTTTCTAATTCCTTCTGCCAGTTTGCAACTAAAGTAACAGGCGGTTGAATAATCTGTCCGTTTGGTTCTGTCGCAATAATTTTTGTCCCTGTTTTGTCTATTGCATAAATCCTGGAAATATTATTATTGCCCGGCTTAAATATTTCATATGGTTTTCCGGGAGAAAGGGAATTACCGTTTTCATTTATATCTACTGCCATAATTTTATTATCAGGAGTGAAGAAGAAAATTTTCTTCCCGTTATCCATCCATTTGGGATTAGTTCCTCCATCAACTGAAATCTGCCATTTCCCGCTGGCTTTGTCCGTTGAGCTATTTGCATTAAAAGGAATAATATAGATTTGCATTTTCCCGGACTCATCCGATTGATACGCAATCCACTTCATATTAGGTGAAAACACCCCAAATTGTTCATTAAATTTTGTTGATAATATATCCATACGTTTTTTCTCTCCTTTTTCCTGCAGCGCAAATATATCAAACCCGCTTGAGCCATTGGTTACATTTATTTCACTATAAAGCAGATAATTGCCATCGGGAGAAACATCTGTAACAATTTTACTATTCCCGGATTTATAAAGCAGAGTGGCTTCTCCTGATCCATCAGCATTTTTAATGTATGAATCATAAATTCCGCCTGTTGAGCTGGAACCGTAGGTTACCTGTTTCCCGTCCGGAGTCCAGGTGGGAAAGATATCCGCGTTTTTTTCGAATGTCAGTCTTGTTGAAACATTCCTGTTCAAATCCATAGTCCAGATATCAATATTTTTTTGACCTGCATCGTATAAATCATAAACTATTTTATTTCCGTCCGGGGAGAAAGAAACTGAAATATTTGGTTTCTGATCCAGTAATTTTTTAATCTCATTCCCATTTTTATCCAGCAGCTCAGTTTTTTCACTGCTTTGGTTTTGTTCCAGGTAAATTAAATTACCGTTTAATGAAGATGAAAATGTGCCGATGATCCTTACATCGTAATATTGTACATTTTCCGAGAGCGGCATTGCTTCTCCCTCCAGCTTTAATTTACCGGGATCAAATTTCTGCGCGAGAAGTATTCCCTGCCGGACAAACAATAAATAACCGTTAGCGTACTGACCATTGGATGAAGCACTGATCAGTTTTTCTGAAGCCGTATCACTTAATGAAGAGAGATAAATCCCATCTATTGGTGATGACCCACTTGCGCTGCTTTGTGTTGAATAGAGGAAATGATCACCATCAGGCAAAAAATAAGGCCATCTCAGGCTTAGAACTTTATTTGATGTATCAGCTTTAATTATTTCTTCCGGTTTTCCTCCTGAAGATGGGACTTTAAAAAGACCCCCGGCAGGATTTGGTGAAATTACTATAGTTCCATTAGGGCTCCAGCTTCCTCCTCTCCCTGAACTTACATCGCAAATCGGAAGTGAAGTGCCTGCATCAAGTGATACTTTCATCAATTGTGATTTATCAAAATATGCTATGGTTTTGCTATCGGGTGACCAAAAAGGATATGCTTCAAATGAAGCGTCGGCCAGCGGTCTTGCAGTTAAAGAGTTGACAGGTCTGACCCATAATTTTTCTGAACCGGTAGAATCAACTCCTATAAATGATATGTATTTCCCGTCCGGTGAAATTGTTAAATTACTTCCACGTTGATTATCAAAATTAACGCCGTGGGGAGGAAGAATTGTTGCTTTTATTTCCTGTACTTCTGTTACTTTATTATTAAAGACAAAAAGAAACAACAATAAAATTATTCCAATGGTTAAAACTCCTGCCAGTGACCAGGATATAGTTGGATTATAAAAAATACTGCTGAAGAAATTTTTTATTGGAATATCTTTTAAAGTTGTTGCACCCGATTTATTTATTGTTGGGGCTTGCATTGTGTTAACAGACTGGGTATTAACATTGTAAAACCTGCTCGATCTGCTTCCGGTTGAACCTCTTTTTAGTTTTCTTAAACTTCTTGCAAGTTCTTTCGCCGATTGAAATCTTTCATCTTTATCTTTTTCAAGGCATTCGAGAATTAATTTATCCAGCTCCGGATCAATTCCTTCTTTTACTGTTGCAATAGGCGGTGGATCGACATTTACAATTTCATACATTATTGCAGTTTCGTGCATTCCTTTGAAAGGTGATTCACCGGCAAGCAATTCATACAGTACAACTCCAAGAGAAAAAATGTCTGTGCGATGATCGACATCTTGTCCCTGCACCTGCTCGGGCGACATATATCCCATAGTGCCCATTGTTGTTCCGGCTTTTGTCAGCCGGGAAACATTACCGGATGAATATAATTTTGCAAGTCCGAAATCCATTATCTGAACTATACCATCTTTGCGGATCATAATATTTTCAGGCTTAATATCACGATGTACGATCCCCTTTTCGTGAGCTGCCCCGAGTCCATCCGCAGCCTGTGCGGCAATTTCAAGAATCTTTTTTTCAGATAATACCTGTTTGTTGTCTCTAAGTGTTGTACCTTCAATATATTCCATCACAATAAATAATTGCGTGCCCGCCGAAGTTCCGCTTTGCGGAACGGAGGAGGGATTATTATATTCTTCAATAGAATAGATTGTACATACATTCGGATGATTCATTGCTGAAGCAGCTTTTGCTTCCTGGATGAATCTGGCTTTGTCATCTTCCGATGCTGTAAGCTGAGAAGGAAGAAACTTCAGTGCAACAAAGCGGTCGAGTTTTGTATCCTGTGCTTTGAAGACTTCGCCCATTCCGCCTTCGCCGAGTTTTTCGAAAATTTTATAATGAAAAATTGTTTCACCAATCATTTAAGACCTTTTTAAATTTTATTTCAAATATCCCATCCAGATATCAGATTCTTTTTCCTGTTTGATAAAATATATTGATTTATTATCAGGAGATATTGAAAAATAGTCCGAATAAGGCATTGGCTGTTTGGTATCAAATATCATTTTGCTTATGCCCGTTTTTGTATCCAAAACAAAAAAATTATTTTTATATAAATATAAAATTCTTTTACTATCATTAAACCAGGTGTGTTCCATCCCCTGTATTTGAAAGTTTCTTAAAACTTTTTGATTTAATTGAATATATAATTATTCCATTATAATCCCCACTGGCGTTATCGATTCGATCTCCTGCAATAAAATTTCCATCCGGTGATACTGAACATTCCGTAAATGATTTCCCTTTTTCGTAAAATTCAGGTAAAGATATCAGTGTTTGGTCAATAGTTGAATCTAAATTATGTAAGTAAGTAACTGCATTATTACCACCATAAAAAGTTACTGCCACATTTTCCCATTCGGAAACCATATTGGGATTACTTAGTACTCCCATTGGTATTTGTCAACTAATTTTAGTTGCTTCCATCGACATTTATTTCCCAAATCTCATATTTACCTGTCCTGGTCTGAATAAAATATGAGACTTTTGCCATCAGGAGACCATTCCGGACCTCTGTCTTTGAAAATATCATTTGTTAATTTTAATAACTCCGATTCCATCAGTGCTCATTATGTACAAGTCTTCCTGCTGCCCGAAACTTGCTGCGGCAATTTTTTTGTTATCCGGAGATATATCCAGGAAAAGAAATTGTTTTGTACCTTCTGTTACGGGTTCAGGATTGCCGATGTTTTTCAGTTTTTGGATCAAAATTTATTTTGTAAATATTTTCTCTCTTATCTGCAGAAACATAAATCAATTTATTGCCGTCATGAGAAATCTTAGCCATAGAACTGGAAATCGACGGAGTACGTTACTGGTTCAAAATCTGCTTCAATTTCTCCCGAATTCCATGTATCTTTACTCTCCATAAATTCATACTTCCACCGCGGCTGCTGGAGAAATAAATATATTTACCGTCCGCAGACCATGTCGGACTCCAATTTATGTAATCGTCATTTGTGATCATTATTTGGTTTCCCACCTGTTGCAGAAATTAGTCCATATTACCCTTTACCAGTTCCCTCGGAAGCCCCCAGAATGCAATCCATTTACCGTTTGGTGACCAGGCTTGGTTGTACCGCATCACCATTATATATTTTTTGATTTTTGCCTGTTTCAACTTCTAATGTATAGAGTACTTGTTGAAACCTTGAATATGGAATTTCGACTGATTCTGTTGCATAATATTATGTTTTTTACCATCCGGAGACCAGGCGGGATTATAACCGGAATCTGTCAGTCTTCGAATAGATTCACCCGTTGAGCCCATTAAGAATAATCCTCCGCCATCCCTTTCAGAGCGGAATACGATTAGCTGGCCATCAGGAGAAAATGCATGATTGATAATTGTTAACGTTTCGAATCCTTTGTTAAATCTATTGCATTTCCTCCGCCGATTCTTTGCAGAAAAATATGCCGGAATTCCATTGACTGATTTTGTGTAAGTTATATAATTTCCATCGGGCGAGATATCCGGGAATAATTCCTCTCCGGATTGTTCGGTTAACTGTTCAAAATTTTGAAATTATTTATGCAGTGTGCAGTTTTGTGGTGAAGAAATAAAATATATTACCATATAATATAATACTATAAATTATCCAGCCATGGCAGATATTTCATTCTGAATAATTTGTTAAGATCAAATCTGCGATTTATTAGTTCTATTGAAAAGGAAGCAGACGGACCTGAAATCTGTGTTTCATCAGTTTGTTTCTTGAATGCATCAGTATTTACATTATAAATTCTGCTATTCTTGTGCCCTGTAGATTTTTTAACTTTCCTTAAATCTTTTGCAAGCTCTTTTGCCGACTGACATCTTTCATCTTTATCTTTTTCAAGACATTCAAAATTATTTCATCAAGTTCAGGATCTATTTCTTCTTTTACCGTTGAAAGTGGGGGGCATCAACATTTACTATCTCATACATTATTGCAGTCTCGTGCATTCCCTTAAATGGGGATTCACCGGCAAACATTTCATAAAGTACTACACCGAGAGAAAAAATATCTGTTCTGTGATCTACATCCAGTCCCTGTACCTGTTCGGGCGACATATATCCCATCGTCCCCATTGTTGTTCCAGCTTTTGTAAGCCGGGAAGCATTTTTTCCTGAGTATAAGTTTTGCCAGACCGAAATCCATTATCTGTGCAATTCCATCTTTCCGGATCATTATGTTTTCAGGTTTTATATCGCTGTGCACAATCCCTTTTTCGTGTGCGGCAGCCAGTCCTTCTGCAACCTGAATTCCAATTTCAAGTTTTTGTTTTTCTGAGAGAGTATCTTTTTTATCTTTTAATGTTTTCCCTTCAACATATTCCATTGCAATAAATAATCTGGTCCGTTATATTCTTCTATAGAATATATTGTACAAACATTCGGATGGTTCATTGCTGAGGCTGCTTTTGCTTCCTGGATGAATCTTGCTTTGTCATCTTCAGTTGCAGTAAGCTGAGAAGGAAGAAATTTCAATGCAACAAAGCGGTCGAGCTTGGTGTCCTGGGCTTTGATAAACTTCGCCCATTCCGCCTTCGCCCAGTTTCTCAAGTATTTTATAATGGAGTATTGTTTCACCTATCATATTGGAAATCCTTTATTATTTCAACAACCTCCAGCGTGATTAATATTTTTATCACGTAAAAATTTCTCCAGCATAAAGTTAAATCACGAGTATAAAAGATCCTTGTACTAATTGCGCAATTATTTGGACTATTTGAGCATTTAAGTATAAACGATGGTCACACTACCAAAGTCTGAAAATGAGCATTGATTATTCTCTATTTAATAAGTATTTCACTCGGTCAAATTCCACTTGCTTCCGCTGCCGTCATTATAGACTGGAGAAACTTGAGTGCAACAAAGCGGTAGAGCTTAGTGTCCTGCGCTTTGAAGACTTCGCCCATTCCACCTTCGCCGAGTTTCTCGAGGATTTTATAATGTAAAATTGTTTCACCTATCATAGTTTACCTCTATAATTTAAAAGACTATGGCGGACAAGTTTATCCAACGAAGCCTTGGCGTAGTTGGAACCGCCCTGTCCTACGAAGCACACCTTTGTTTTATCAACTTCGGTGTGTAAACTTAAGCGTAGTAAGACTTCGCCTAACTTTTCTAAAATCTTATAATGTAAAATGGTTTTTCCTATCATTTATTTACTTACCATAGCTTTTAACAGCATCTTCTACAGAATTATACTGCTTAAATATTATTTTGTTAGTGGAGAAATCACAATGCTCAATAAATCTGGCTTTGTTGTATCGCGTTCTAAATATGGATAGCGTTCACCTCCACGATAATCAACATCAACTGTTGAATAAAATTCACCATTTGCAACAATAAATTCTATTGGTGAAGAATTTCCAGCTGCAAATTTTAGTGCTTCGTGAATACGTTCATTAGAATACTTTCTTCCATTAATTGCAACAAGTGTCATGTTCGGTGCAAGCCCGGCTTTAGCTGCAAGTGTTCCCGGTATAACGTCTGTAATTTTTCCATCACTGTCTAATCTAATTCCAAGAGAATAACTTAGATTAACAATTTTATAAACATCCTCATATACTTTTTCCATATTATTAGGCATATCTTTATACACTAACTTCCAGCCTCCTTTTTCAATCCCTCCAAGAGGTGCATTCGGGCTTAAAGATTGAAGACGGATTAAAAAGAAATTTCGCCAATCATATTTAGCAATTTCATCCATTCCATTAATAACATCTTCAAATGTATATGGTTTTAACTGCGGTCCGTTGCTTTCTCCTCCATGAAATATTTTGCAAAAATCATTCAATGATTTTTTACCTTTTGTAAGCTGACGGATTGTTATATCTGCCTCAAGCCAAATTAGATCTCCCTCATCATAAAAATCAACGCTTCTCCTCCATGAATCATAGTCTGGACGGGTATAATAAAGAAGTTGTGCCTCATCATTTGTGTCCTGAAGCGGACGCCAGGTTCTTCCCGGACGGTTATCTAGTTTAGCTGCCACATTAGCAAGGTCATCCATATACTCTTCGGGTGTATATAAGCCTGATCTTGCAGTTAATACTTTACCAAGATATTGAGTTAAACCTTCATAAACCCAGAGCAGATCATCTTTCATAGGCGTCGTAAAATCACCCGTAGCAAGTCCTGCCGGACGCCGGTACTTCCCATTCCATGAATGAACATATTCGTGGGGCAAAAGTGCAGCAGCACGTTTAAATAAATTATTATTAATAAAAGTCCTTTCAGACATACGGTTGTCACTTGATTGGTGATGCTCTAAACCAAAGTGTGCCGTATGGTCACTTAAAGTGCATAAAAAATCATAATGGTTATAATGATAAGCACCGAACAAGTTATTAGCTTCAACAATTAACTTTTTAAAATCATTAATGCGAGCCGCATCCATTTCAAGGGCAGCATTATCGTCACTAACAAGATCAAGGAAATGCGGTACCCCGGATGCTGAGGTTATATTAATTTGACGTGTATATGCTCCTGTTAAAACAGGGGAATCAACTAACATATTTAGTGAAACTGGTTCAAAACTGATGGAATCTCCCGAAAATTTCATTTTGGGCAAGCGCAGTATAATATTTCCAGCCATCAGGTAAAATGAGGCTAGGCATTATTATTATATTATCAGGTTTAATAGCGACCGGATATAAAACTACCTGGTTCCAGCTAATCATGCAAAGCTTTGCTGTTGATGAAGCACCTGCCGAAAATCCCTCTTTATCAGGGGGAAGAATAAAATCAAATGAAATATCAAGTTTGTTTTCATTGTCCGGAATTTGACAATGAATTGCATACATATCTACAAGATCTCTTCTCCAGGAAATTGTTTTTCCATTTGCTGAAATTTTAAACCTGTCACATCTATAATGGGTCCGGTTGGTCCATGCTCGCCAGGAATCCATTCGGGGTACACTAAAGTTAAAGGGCCTGGGTTAACAGACATAGTTTCATGGGAATGTAGAATTTTCTGGGGAACATCTTTTGCACTTACGGATAGTAAAATAGATTGCTTTTTAGTTTGGGTATAGCCGGTTTGTATTATTAATAATAATATGAAAACAAGCTTTAAAACAGAAGAATATCTTTTAGAATTCATTTATTTCTCCGAAATAATAAAATGAATAAACGTTAATTGATTATAAAACTATTTCTTTTAAAAAAGATAAGCTTTTAAATAGTAGTATTAATTCCATTTCCATTTCAGCTCTTAAATAAAGCTTTTTCCCGTCACTAAATTATATTGTTCAAATTTTAAATCTTCAGCAAGATAAACTACACCCATCCCGCCTTCGCCGAGTTTTTCTAATATTTTATAGTGAAGTATTGTTTCGCCAATCATTGTAAACTTTATTTATTTTTCATTAATTCAATATACTCGGGTTCATTACGGATGTTATCGAGATCGGGATCTTTCTTTATCCAATCGTAATGTTCAAAGCCGGATTCTGTAATATTCCTGAGAGTCTGAACTGCTAACTTTTTCTCATTGATTCTTGAATAGACACAAACAGCATTATAGAGCATTACGTTATCATTAGGACTTAGCTCGAGAGCAATAGTAGTTTCCTTTTTAGCTTCATCTATTTTTCCCTCAATAATTAACATTTGGGCCAAGAAAATTCTTGCACGACCATCATCAGGATTTTGCTCGAGGAAATTTTTATAAAATTCAAGAGAAGTTTTAACAAGTTTGTCATTCATCTCCTTGTCTCCTAATCGCTCATAAACCAATCGCAGGTCACTGTAAACAGTATAAAAGTTGGGATTAATTTCTATCACTTTTTTAAACGGCTCAATTGCTTCTTTCTCCCTATCGGTTGTATAATAAATTCTGCCAAGTATCCAATAGGCAAAGAAACTGTTTGTATCCAGACCAAGTGCTTTTTGAACTGCAGTCAGTGCTTCATCAAATGAACCTTTATAATAATATGAAAGCCCTAATGCGGCATAAGCTTCTGCAAGAGTTGAATCATACATAATAGCTTTTAAACTCAGCTCAAGAGCTTTATCTAACCAAACATCTTTCCTATCGAAATATGCATATTTAATTGCATAAGCCTCAGCCATTCCCGCATAAGCTTCTGCATACCTGGAATCCAATGCTATAGCTTTTTCAAAAAACTGGATTGCAAACTGTACATTATTTTTAGACTGCTTGTAAAGAAAGTTTCTCGCACGAAGATTATAATCGAATGCTTCTGCATTTAATGTAGGACGTTTTGTTAATTCCACTTTTTCGGTTGGAGTAAGCTTTACCATCAATGCATCAACAATCTGTTTTGAAACCTGTTCCTGGATATCAAAAACATCAGCAAGTTTACCCTTGAAAGTTTCAGCCCAGAGTTGTGTATCGCTGAGAACATCAATTAATTGTGCAGAAATACGGAGGTTATCCTGAAACTTTCTTACGCTTCCTTCCATTATATATCTTGCACCGAGTTCCTTGCCAATTGTCTTAATATCTTTTTTTGTTCTCTTATATTGCATAGTTGTTGTTCGCGAGACAACTTTTACATCATTTAGTCTTGAAAGATTCACAATTAATTCTTCAGCTAATCCATCTCCAAAATAATTACTCTCTTCATCCTGGCTTATATTTTCGAAAGGCAGAACCGCAATAACTTTTGTCTTCTTTTCTTTTGTTATTCCTTTCTGCTCTTCTTTCAATTCATTCAGTTTTTCTATTAGTTCCTGAACATGCTGATATCTTCGTTCAGGTTCTTTCTCCAACATCTTTAAGATTACAGAATCGAATTGCTGCGGAATTCTTTTATCGATGGTACTTGGCGGAGTTGGTTCATCATTTAGAATAACATACGTCCACGCGGCAGCATGCTCTGCTCTGAACGGTAACTCACCAGTAATAATTTCATAAGAAACAACACCGAGTGACCAAATATCAGAAAGATGTGTTGATGATTTTCCCTGAGCCTGTTCGGGTGACATGTAAGCAGCAGTTCCAAGAGTAGTACCTTTTACAGTTATAACGGAAATATCTGTCAGCTTTGCCAGACCAAAATCCATAATTTTTACTTTGCCATCTTTTGTAATCATTATGTTGCTGCTTTTTATATCACGGTGAATTACTCCCTTCTCATGAGCTTTTCCCAAACCTTCAGCAATTTGAATAATAACATCAATTGCATCATCAACTTTCATAAGTCCGCTGTTTATTTTGTCTTTCAGCTCAACACCATCGATTAATTCCATCACGATGAAAGTCTGACTGTCTATTTCCTCAATAGAATAGATAGTAGCAATGTTAGAATGATTTAAAGCCGCAGCGGCACGAGCCTCAACTATAAAGCGTTCTTTATCTTCTTTTGAAGATGATACTCGGTTTGGAAGGAACTTGATTGCGACGTCGCGCTTAAGTTTTGTATCGTGTGCTTTGTAAACGACACCCATCCCTCCTTCACCTAACTTTTCTAAAATTTTGTAATGTAATATTGTTTCACCAATCATAATTTATCCTTTTTGTTTTCACAATTTTTTTATACCATCTCAATATTAATTTTATTTCCCCTTCATTAATTCAATATAGCCCGGTTCATTTCTGATATTTTCAAAATCAGCGTCGCGTTTAATCCATTCATAGCTTTGATAACCAGCATTTACCGCTTTCTTAAGATAATCCACTCCCGTTTCTTTTTCACCGAGACGAGAAAATACACATGCAAGATTATATAACATTACAGCGTCACTAGGACTTAATTCAAAAGCTTTCTTGCCCGTTTCTCTTGCCTCATCGATTTTTCCCAATTGAGCCAGGTCGGCAGCGTAAAAAACTAATGCTCGTGCATCATCCGGATGTTGGGACAAATACCTGGGGTAGACCTCCGTTGATTTTTGAAGTACTTTATTATATTGATCAATATTCCCTGTGCGTTCATAACAAGAGGATAGATCTTTATATGCGGCATAAAAATCAGGATTTATCTCAATAACCTTCTCGAAAAGTTTAATAGCATCTACATCATTATCTGTACTGTGGTATATTCGTCCCAGGATCCAATATGCTGTAAAACTATCAGGATTAAGTTCTATAGCTTTTCGCCCGGCATCAAGAGCATCATCGTAAAGTTTTTTGTTATAATAAGCCATTGCAAGGGCAGAATAAGCTTCAGAAAGAGTAGGATCGTACATTAATGCTCTTAGACCGGATTCAATGGCTCTTTCCAGTAAGTCTTCACTTCTTTCAAAATAAGCATACAAATAAGTATAAGCTTCACTGAGTCCTGCATATGCGGAAGCATACCGTTTATCGGATTCAATTGCTTTATTGAACAGTTGGATAGCAAATTGAATGTTATTTTTAGTCATTCGGTATAAAAAATCCCGTGCACGCAGATATAAATCAAATGCCTCTGCATTCAATGTTGACCTCTTTTCAAGGACAATTTTTTCAGATGGTGAAAGTTTTAATCTTAGTGCTTCTACAATTTCTTTTGATACTTTTTCCTGAATATCAAATACATCAGCAAGTTTGCCTTTAAAAGTTTCACCCCAAAGTTGATTACCTCCTGAAACATCAATCAACTTGATAGAGATTCTTAAATCGTCTTTGAATTTTCGTACCGTCCCTTCCATTATATAGCGGACCCCAAGCTCCCTGCCAATAGTTCTGATATCTTTTTCAGTCGACTTATATCGCATAGAGTTTGTTCGCGAGATCACTGTAACATATTTTATTTTCGAGAGATTAATAATCAGTTCTTCCGCTAATCCTTCGGCAAAATAGTCGGTTTCCTGGTCCGAACCGATGTTGCCAAAAGGCAAAACAGCAATTGATTTCTTGTCGTTAGTCACCTGTATATTCTGACCTTTTGATTCTTTCAGATCTTTTAAGAAATCATCCATGCTCTGGTATCTGGTATTTGAATCCTTACTTAACATTTTTCCGATTATCTGATCTACCCTGATTGGCAGTTCTTTGTTTAATGAAGTTAATGACTCTGGTTCTTCATTAAGAATTGAGTATATAACTGCCTGATCAAATTCACCTCTGAACGGAAATTTACCCGTCAACATTTCATAAAAGATTACGCCCAACGACCAGATATCAGTTCTATGATCGACGTGTTCACCTCTGGCTTGTTCAGGAGACATATATGCTGTTGTACCAAGGGTTGTTCCAAACTTAGTTATGTTGGATACACCTCTTACTTTTGCCAGCCCGAAGTCCATTATCTTGATTTGTCCAGTAGGTGTAATCATTATGTTGCTGCTTTTGATATCTCTGTGAGTAATACCTTTCTGGTGTGCTGCTTTCAAACCCTGGGCTATCTGTTCAATAATATTAATCGACTCATCTATTGTAGGTTTTGTTTTACCGATCTTGTCTTTTAGCTCAATTCCGTTTATAAATTCCATAGCAATAAAAACCTCCCCACCTGATTCTTCAATAGCATATATCGTTGCAATATTAGGATGGTTAAGAGCAGCGGCAGCCTGGGCTTCAATTTCAAATCTCTGCTTCTCTTCTTTATTAGCTGAAATATGATGTGGAAGAAATTTTATTGCGACTTCGCGTTTAAGCTTTATATCTTCAGCTTTATAAACTACACCCATTCCGCCTTCGCCAAGTTTTTCAACAATCTTATAGTGTAATATTGTTTCACCAATCATAATTTATCCTTTTTGTTTTCACGGTTTTTAAAACCTTCTTAATATTAATTTTATTTCCCTTTAATTAATTCGATGTAACCTTGTTCATTTCTAATATTGTCAAAATCAGAATCACGTTTAAGCCACTCAAAGTTTTGGTAACCGGCTTCTATAGCTTTTTTAAGGTAATCCAATGCCGTTTCTTTTTCCCCCAGCTGGGAAAATAAACAAGCGAGATTATATAACATCAGTACATCGTTGGGGCTTAGTTCATATGCTTTCCTGCCTGCTTCTCTGGCTTCATCAATTTTTTCTAATTTAGCTAACATAGTGGCATAAAAAATATGCGCACGGGCATCGTCCGGATGCTGAGTTAGATAACGGGAAAATATATCCATCGATGATTGAATCACCTTATGAGCTTGTTCAATATTTCCTAATCGCTCATAACTTGTTGACAGATCATTGTATGCTGCATAAAAATCAGGATTTAGCTCAATAACCTTTTCATAAAGTTCAATTGCCTCCTTATCACGATCCATGCTATGATAAATTCTTCCTAGGATCCAAGAGGCATTAAAATTATTAGGATCGAGTTCTAATGCTTTTTGTCCGGAATTATAAGCATCATCATAAAGTTTTTTATTATAGTAGGCAATTGCAAGCGCTACATAAGCTTCCGAAAGTGAGGAATCATACATTAAAGCTCGGAGACCGGAATCAATTGCTTTTTCCAGCAAATCTTCACTTCTATCAAAAGAAAAATAGAGTTGCGCATAAGCTTCGCTGAGTCCAGCATAGGCGGCTGCATATCGTTTATCGGCTTCTATTGCCTTATTGAATAATTGAATAGCAAATTGAATATTTTTTTTAGTCAACCGGTTTAAAAAATCCCGGGCACGCAGGTAAAAATCATAAGCCTCTGAATTTAAGGTAGGGCGTTTTTCGAGTACTATCTTTTCCGAAGGTGAGAGTTTTAACCGCAACGCTTCAGCAATTTCTTTGGATACATTTTCCTGAATATCAAATATATCAGAAAGCTTGCCTTTATAGGAATCTCCCCAAAGCTGTAAACCTTTGGCTACATCTACCAACTGTGTTGAAATCCTCAGGTCATCTTTGAATTTTCTTACACTTCCTTCCAAAATGTAGCGGGCTCCTAGTTCTCTTCCGATTGTTCTTATATCTTTTTCGCTACCTTTATATCGCATTGAGTTTGTTCTTGATACAACCTTCACTTCTTTTATCCTTGAAAGATTAATAATTAATTCATCAGCAAGACCATCGGCAAAATAATCTGTTTCCTTATCTTCACCAATATTACCGAAAGGTAATACGGCAATTGTTTTTTCATCTTCACTTTTTTTGTACTTTGGTATTCTTTACAGTCTCTTAAATCAGCTAAGAAATCATTTGCTGTTTTATACCTGGAGTCCAAATCTTTTTTCAACATCTTACTGATTAACTGATCAATCTGTGATGGTAAATCACTCTTAATACTCAGGACTGAATCAGGTTCTTCATTTAAGATTGAATATATCACCGCCTGGTCAAACTCCCCTTTGAATGGAAATTTGCCGGTCAGCATTTCATAGAATAATACTCCCAAAGACCAGATGTCAGTCCGGTTATCAACTTTATCTCCTCTTGCCTGTTCCGGAGACATATATGCAGTAGTTCCCATTGTTGTACCGAACTTTGTAATCATGCTGGTGCCGCCGACTTTGGCTAAACCGAAGTCCATTATTTTTACTTTATTGTTCTGAGTAATCATAACGTTGCTGCTCTTAATATCTCTGTGTATAATTCCTTTTTGATGAGCAGCGTTTAGTCCTTCGGCAACTTGTTCTATTATTTTAATAGACTCTTCTACACCCGGCAGCCCCTTTTTTATTTTATTACCCAGTTCAGTTCCATTGATGTATTCCATCACAATAAAAACTTCATTACCTGATTCTTCAATTGCATAAATTGTGGCAATGTTAGGATGATTTAAAGCTGCTGCAGCCTGAGCTTCAATTTCAAATCTTTGCCGTTCCTCAGCATTGGATAAAACCTGGCGTGGCAAAAATTTAATTGCAACTTCACGTTTCAATTTAGTGTCTTCGGCTTTATAGACGACGCCCATTCCGCCTTCGCCAAGTTTCTCAACAATCTTATAGTGTAATATTGTTTCACCGATCATAGTAAACCTCGTCTTTCATTTAATAAACTTCGGCGGACAAGCCCGCCTTGCCCTACGAAGCACACCTTCGTTTTATCAACTTCGGTGTGTAAACTTAAGCGTAGTAGGACTTCACCAAGCTTCTCAATTATTTTATAGTGTAAAATTGTTTCGCCAATCATAAATACTACTTTATATTTTTTACCATTTCCTGATAACGGGGATTCCCTCTTAATGGATCCCACGTTGGATCGAGTTTAAGATACCACACCGATATTGCATCCGTAGGTTTATTAAGCAAATCTTCAATTGCATCCAGAGCTAATTCCTGTTCCCCAACCATTGTGTAAATTTGTGCCAGGTCAAGTAAACGGTAAGTACCACGCCAGGCTTCTTTTGAAATTGGAAGTAATTCATAACCATGTTTTCCCTCCCTTATTGCATCTTCTTTTTTACCAAGACCTGCATAGCAAATACCAAGTGACGTATATAATCTTGAATCATCAGGATGTTCTTTGATTTTTTCTTTCAATACTCTTATTGCCAGCTTGTAATGCTTTTCTGCCAATGTTGTGTTTTTCATAAAGCTATAAACTTGCGCAGTATATAAATCTTCTGGCTTGTATGTAAACTGTATATCTATTTGATCAACATCTTTGATCAGATTCAAAGCTCCCTCAAAATTTTTGTCAAAAACATTAATTATAAAACGTGTATTTCTAAAATCTTTTGAATCCAGACCGATTTTTTTATCAACTGCATCTGAAATAACCTTGAGCGCTGATTTAATATCTCCATTTCTTAATAAATAAGCGCGGGCTTTCATATCATAAGAAAACACGGCTTCCGGCGAAATCGAAATTGATTCGTCTAAATACGAAATTCCTTTTGTATATTCACGCAAAAGGCAATAAGTTTCACCGATAGAATAAACTGTAGTATAATCTTTTGGATTGATCTTATATGTTTTTTCAAGATATGTAAGAGTCCCCTGTATTTTACCCTGTCTTCTATAAACAAATGCAATTCCGTTGTTTGCATCCGGCAGGTTCGGATTAAGTTTTAATGCTTCATTATATTCTTTTAATGCATTGTCATAATCCAGGATACCATGGTAGTAGTAGTCTCCCATTGCTGCATGGGCTTGAGGTAAATCAGGATCAATTTGTAACGACATTTGTGCATTAGCTTTAGCTTTTTTTAGATTTTCTGCTGTGTGTTCAAAATATTCCCAGTACATATTGGATTGAACAGTAGATAATAACGCATAAGCCTCTGCAAAATTATTATCCAATGAAATTGCTTTATAAAGCATCTCTTCTGCTATTCTCGAATTCTTCTCGTTCCCAATATCACCTGAATAATAAAGAGCCTTCAAATAAATATCATAAGCATCAGAATTACTTGTAATCTTTTTCTCCAGAGATTTTTGTTCTGATTTTACAAGTGTCAGATTTAAAGCCTCAGCAACTGTTGAGGCTATTTCCGATTGCAGTGTAAAAGCACTGGAAAAGTCTGCTTCGTAAGGCTTAGACCAAATTTGAGTAGAATTATTTAGATTTATTAACTCCGGATTAACTCTTATTCTTTTCTTTCCGTTTGGTAACTGTTCCCATTGAACAGTTCCTTCAAGAACATACTGTACCCCTAATTCTTTACCGATTTCCTGCAAAGTTTTTTGAGTATTTTTATACCGCATTGCGCTGGCACGTGCAATTACTCCCAGCCCGGATAATCCTGAAAGCTTGCTCGTTATTTCTCCTGTAATTCCGTCTGCAAAGTATTCATCATCCGGAGAACCTAAATTTTGAAACGGAAGAACAACTATCATCTTTCTTTCGGATGATGATGCCGTTTCTCCTGGTTTATTATTAAAATATAAATAGGCAGCAACAAGAAAAATTATAAAACCAATTATAGCTGTGGGAACAATCCACTTCTTCTTTTGTGTTGATGATTGAATCTTTGTGCGAATTGTTTTTTCGCCGGAGTAAGACTTAGAAGTTATTTCATTTTTAATTTCGGTAAGATCAACCAAAAATTCATTTGCGTTTTGATACCTGTCTTCCCGTTCTTTTGCAATTGCTTTGTTAATTATGTAGTTAAGTTCGGGAGTAACATTATTTGAAAGTTCTGGCTCTTCATTTAGAATTGAATAAATCACAGCTTGTTCGTAATCTCCCTTAAATGGCAGTTTGCCCGTTAACATTTCATAAAGCACAACTCCGAATGACCAAATGTCTGTGCGGTGATCTACATCTTCCCCTTTTGCTTGCTCGGGCGACATATATGCAGCAGTTCCAACTGTGCTTCCTACTTTCGTTAGCTGAGTTCCTCCTTTCACCTTTGCAAGACCAAAGTCCATTATCTTAACTTTACCGTCACCGGTAACCATTATGTTCTGAGATTTTATATCCCTGTGTACAATTCCTTTTTTATGTGCAGCTCCCAATCCATCAGCAATTTGAATAGCTATGTTAACTGTTTCTTTAATAGGAACCGGACCTGGTTTTATTTTATCTTTTAACTCAACCCCTTCTATAAATTCCATTACTATAAAAGTATCATCACCTGATTCTTCAATGGCGTGAATCGTGGC
Source organism: uncultured Ignavibacteria bacterium (assembly GCA_963792755.1). GTDB lineage: Bacteria > Bacteroidota > Ignavibacteria > Ignavibacteriales > Ignavibacteriaceae > RBG-16-34-14. The sequence continues at coordinate 60,173 of CAWBXQ010000007.1, read as the reverse complement.
AATGTTAGGATGATTCAGTGCTGCAGCAGCTTTTGCTTCTACCTTAAATCTTTCTCTTTCTTCGGAGTTACCAGCAATGTGTCTTGGTAAAAACTTGATAGCTACTTTTCGTTCCAACTTTAAATCTTGTGCAAGATAGACTACACCCATCCCTCCTTCACCGAGCTTCTCAATTATTTTATAGTGTAATATTGTTTCGCCAATCATAATTATCTCCGATGATAGCCCTGACCTTTAGGTCAGGGTATAAAGAGTAAAAAAATAAACCGGGCTTTAGCCCAATTAAAATAGATGTGGCTAAAGCCAAAAATCTTTTTGTTAATTCTTTATCCCGACCTGAAGGTCGGGGCTATAGAACAATCTAAAGTCTCATCTGCCGGAAGCTGATCCGCCTCTGGCGGATAATGTAAAATTGTTTCACCTATCATAATAATTCATTTTGTTATTAATGCTTCCTCCTTCGCTAAAGTTTACCATCCTAAATATTGATACAGGATGGCTACGGAATAAACCGGCGGACAAGTCCGCCCTGCATGGCATTCAAGATTAAAATTAAATTATTCACTAACTGTTTTCTTAAATTTTTCATATTTACTTTTTGCATAAGTCAATACTTCCTGAAACTCTTTATCATTTCTAACAGGATCCAAAAAAGAATCCTTCTCCATAAAAGGGAAACAATAAAAGCCACCTTCAACTGCTCTTTTCAATAATCTTATGCAGTCTTTATTGTCTCCGTAAAGACCATAAAGATTAGCATAGTTATAAAATTGTTCGGCATCAAAAGTATTTGAGGTTTCCAATATTTTTATTGTTTTTAATCCATCTTCTTTATTTCCATTTATAAAATCGAGCATTACTTTTGACCACCTGCCAAGTGAACCCTCCGGGTCAATTTTAATAGCTTTCTCGAAATATTCTTTTGCCTTGTCTATCTTGTTCATTCGAAAATAAACCTGGCCTTTAAAAGCCATACTATAAGAAGATCCTATATCAAGATTTAAACCTTCGAGCGCTTCTTTATATTTCCCTTGGTATAAATAAGTAGCCCCAATTGAGCGAAATCTTGGGTTTGACGGGTCCAACTTAATTGCTGTCCTCATTTCATCAGCAGATTTATCAAGCAACCCGGTATATTTGAAAATATATCCAAGCCAAAAATGAATTTGAGCATTATTAGGATTTATTTCTAACGAGTTTTTTATTAATTCAACTGCTTCTGCAGTTTTTCCTGTTTCGGTATATAGAGAAGCAAGATTTCCTAAAGCAGATAACAATTTATTGTTTATACTTAATGCTTTTTTATAAGCTGCTTCAGCATCCTTCAATTTATCTCTTTTATTAAAGGTATAAGTTGCGAGTGAATGAAATCTGAAGCCCAGCTCGGAATATGCAGGTGCAAAGTTTGAATCAATTTTTATAGATTCTTGCAGTAAGTTAACCGCAGCCTGGTTACCTTCATTGGTTATAGGATACGAAACTGCGCGCAAAAAATATTCATACGCTAAAGGATTTTTTGGCTTAACGTTAACTGCCCCGGGAGGAAATTCTATTTTTAAACCATCAACTACTTTCTGTGATACAATATCCTGAAGCTTAAAGGCATTTTCATATTTTACTTCAATCCCATCATGCCATACAAGGTTGTTGGAACTAACCTCGACTAATTCCAGGTTTAAACGTATTTCATCGGATTCTTTTTGATAACTTCCTGATAATATATAATCGACGTTTAGTTTTTTTGCTACTGTTCGAAAGTCAACAACTTTATCCTGGTAAGCACGAATTGAACTTGAGGGACGTACAAGTAAATTTTTTACATAAGCAAGTGAATTTATAATTTGATCAGCTAAAGCAAAACTTAAAAAATTCACCTCCGCATTATTATTAATATTTGTGAACGGAAGAACAGCAATTCTTTTTAATGATAAATTTGTACCCGTATTTTCAGATTTATTCCTGCCAATCAAATTCCAAATTACTAATGAAGCAATTAAAATTATTATCCCGGTTAAGACAAATATTTTTTTCTTTTTGATTGTATTTACCGACACTTTCCCGGACCCGGATTTCCGTCTAATCTCCGCAAGCAGCTCATCGGTATTATTATATCTTTCATTCACATTTTTTGAAAGACACTTATTTATAACCGATATTAATTCTTTGGGGATATTATCCCTAAAAGAAGAAACAGGTTTTTGCATTTCATTAACTATAGAATATGAAACTGCTTGTTCATAATCGCCAGTAAAAGGTAATTGACCGGTAATCATTTCATATAAAACAACACCAAAGGACCAGATATCTGTCCTTTGGTCCACTACTGAACCTTTTAATTGTTCAGGCGACATATATCCGGCAGTTCCAACAGTAGAACCAATTTTAGTAATTTCTATCCCACCACTAATCTTTGCCAGGCCGAAATCCATTATCTTAGCTAAGCCATCTTTAGTTATCATTATGTTTTGAGATTTAATATCTCTATGAACAATCCCCTTCTTGTGTGCGGCTGCCAATCCTTCAGCTATTTGAATTGCTATGTTGATAGCTTCATTAATTGGAATTGGAGTTGATTTGATTTTATCTTTTAACTCAACCCCGTCTATATATTCCATTACTATAAATATTTCATCGCCCGAGTTTTCAATAGAATAAACTGTAGCTATGTTAGGGTGATTTAATGATGCGGCAGCCTGTGCTTCAATTTCAAATCGCTTTCGTTCTTCTTCATTAGCTGAGATATGATGTGGCAAAAACTTTATTGCAACTTCACGTTTAAGCTTTGTATCCTCGGCAAGATAGACTACACCCATTCCGCCTTCGCCCAATTTCTCCAATATTTTGTAATGAAGTATAGTTTCCCCAATCATAAATGATTCCTAAATTGTTGAGTTGAGTTTCCACCTTTGTTAAAACTTCGGCGGACAAGCCCGCCTTGCCCTACGAAGCACACCTTCGTTTTATCAACTTCGGTGTGTAAACTTAAGCGTAGTAAGACTTCACGGAGTTTCTCTAATATTTTATCAGCCATAGGCTTGAGCCGGAGGCTCATCCGTCTTTGGCAGATAATGTAGTATTGTTTCGCCAATCATATTATTTTTTTAATTCGTCATTCCAATGGAGAACCACAGTTAAGAGCTCCGAATTCGATTCAATTGGATTATACACTACTAAAAATTTTTGACCATCCTGCGAAGCGTCGAGCATGATTGAAACACCTTTTGCGAATGCATCAAAGAGAGGCTTCGCTTCACCGACTGAAAACGAATTCCCGACCGCATTCACCTTCACTGCTATCATTTTCCCGTCTCTTGAGATATAATAAATTTCTTTGCCATCTCCTTTCCAAAACGCTCTATAATTAGATCCCGTTCGGTGATATCTGCCATTTCCCTCCGGGACCGGGAAAAGGACGAACATAAACTTCCTGCTGCCCTGATTCATTCGACATGTAGAGCAGCCAATGCCCGTCGGGAGAAAATCTTCCTTCTTCCTCTACAAAATCTGTCATGAGGAATTTTATCGGGGGTTTCTGACTGTCGGCGGAATATACGAGGACATCCCTGTGGGGATCATCGGTGACACAAATCCATTTCCCGTCTCTTGTCCATGATGTCGCAAAAATGTTAGAGCCGTAAGAAAGGAGCTTCTTTTCTTCCCCGGTTCCATCAGCATTCTTTATGAAGACTCCCCCTCCGTTCCCATGGACCGAAGTATAAATAATCTTTTTCCCATCCGGCGACCAGATAGGATCGGTTTCATCCTTTGGATTGAATGTAAGTCGAATCGACAGTTTCCTGACAATATCGTACACCCATATGTCTTCGTTATGTTGTCGCTGATCGACTGGATGAATATGCAATCTTCGAATTGTCCGGTGAAAAAGCCCCTTCCTGAACCGATTGTGTACCTTGTATTACAGTTATTTTGGAACCATCTCTGTTGAAGACCGCCATCTGGTTCAGAGCAGGTGCCAGAGTTCCCTCGTAAATCAATACGCCGTTCTGTGACGATGAAAATGAACTATGATTATAGTTCCCGTCAAAACGGACCTGTTCTGCAATCGGCACTGCATTTCCACTTCAGTTCAAGGTTTTCGGTATCGAACTTTTGAGCAAGCAGTGTCTGTTCGCGGACAAAGAGGAGATATCCGTTTGCATAAATTGCGTTGGAATGAGTGTTCAGTACAACTTTTGAAATGGATCTCGTCAATGGAACCGACACGCACTTCATCCTCATGATTTGTATTGTTGACATCGTACAAAATAAAGAAAATGTTTTCCGTCAGGGAGGAACCAGGGAAACCGTTCAGTCGATTCGCTTTTTGATGAATCGAGCAATGTTACCTGCATTGGAGTTCCACCCGCAGCCGGTACCTGGAACAAGGGGCTGATCGGAGTCGGGGCAAAGACAATGATATCGTTCACTCCCCATGTACCTCCTCTCCCTGCCTGAACATCACAGATCGACAACGGTGGTCCACCGGATGCATCGATCTTCTTCAACTTCCCATTCATGAAGAATCCGATAAAATCACTTTTAGGCGACCAGAAAGGATAATACGCTCCATCTGTACCGGGAAGAGGAAGTGCCGTCAATGAACTCAATGCCCGAACATACAGATGTGTTCTTCCCAATGAATCGGTCGCAATGAAATGCAATCTTGTTACCATCGGGTGAAATGGAAATCTGACCGCCGGAGCTGTTTCCTCCCGACTGCTGTGAAAAGGTGGTACTCTCCGGAGAATGAATGTATGCACGGACTACCTGCTCAGTCGCAGACGGTCTCATAAAATAAAGAATAACAAAAGCCACAAAACCGATACCCAGTACACCTGCAGCAATCCAAGGAAGCAAAGATTTTTTGGGAATCGATTCTACCATCGGCTGCGTTGGTACCGGATGCATGGCGGTTGAACTTATATTCGGTCTCACAGCAGTAATCCTGCTAGCCCGTTGCCTGCTCAATTCACGGCGATACCGTTTCAAATCAACGGCGACCTGACTGGCAGACTGTGTCCGTTCCTTTGGGTCTTTTTCCAGACATTCCAATACGATAGCATCGAGTTCCGGAGAAATGTTCGGATTGATCTGAGTGAGCGGTACCGAATCGACATTTACTATCTCGTACGCGATAGCCGTTTCATGCAAACCCTTAAATGGAGTTTCTCCTGATAGTAATTCGTATAAAACAACACCAAGGGAAAATATATCCGTTCTGTGGTCAACATCTAATCCCTGTATTTGTTCCGGGGACATATAACCCATTGTTCCAACCATTGATCCCGCTTTTGTCAACCTCGATACATTACTTTCTTTGTATAGTTTTGCTAATCCGAAATCCATTATCTGTGCAATTCCATCTTTTCGAATCATTATGTTTTCAGGTTTTATGTCTCGATGAACGATTCCTTTTTCGTGAGCAGCAGCCAATCCCTCGGCAACTTGTATCCCAATTTCAAGTTTCTGTTTTTCTGAAAGGCTATCTTTTTTATCTTTTAGAGTTTTTCCTTCAACAAATTCCATTGCAATGAAGAGTTGTCCATTGTATTCTTCTATGGAATAGATTGTACATACATTCGGATGATTCATTGATGAAGCGGCTTTTGCTTCCTGGATAAATCTTGCTTTATCATCTTCAGAAGCAGTTAGCTGAGAGGGAAGAAATTTCAAAGCAACAAAGCGATCGAGTTTTGTATCCTGCGCTTTGAAGACTTCGCCCATTCCGCCTTCGCCTAGTTTCTCGAGGATTTTGTAATGTAAAATGGTCTCGTCAATCATAATTTTCTAATTCCATTTAATTGAATATTTTGGCAAAACATCTATTGGAAGATCTTTTACCTTATCTAAACTTGCCTGAACTTCGGGGATAATCTTTGCCCATTTATCAAAAAACTCCTGAACTTTTGTATTATCTCCATCACCTTCAAGAATTAATATTTCTCTGTCAAGATTTCTTATACAAGTCGGGAAATTGCTGAAATCAATCGACCAGCGTTGTGTTGCAGAATCTAATTTAATTCCACCGTTTTTATATAAGTAACTAAGTGCAATTGCTGCAGCACCGGCATGTGCTTCGGCAAGTCCGAAGCGGACAGAACGGAATAAACTTCCAAGGTAAGAAACATAAAAAGTTTTTGCATTACTGCTGTCAACAACACCTTTGTCCATCAAATACTTAAGAGAAAGCAAACCGGTAATGTCGGCTTTACATTCTTCCAATGGGGCATAGTTTGGACCAATTGCAGCATTGATAGCCATTCCTTTTTCTGGTCCCACTTTTACTTTACTCGGACCAATAGCATGACAGATTTCATGCATAAGCACAAATTGAAAAAATCCTTCGGTTGACAAATCGGGAAGCTGTGATTCATCTATAATTTTCATACTCACAGGTTTTATGATTGCGTTGAAACGAGCTTCAAACATGTTTTCCCAGAAAGTCTTGGTCGTTCCTTTTTTTTCTTCAACTTCCGGATCATTAGGAAGATTTGTAGCCACAGCCTGATATCCTACTATCGCTTCACCTGTTCGTATCACATCTCTTACTATAATAAATTTGGCTGATAATCCTTTAATCGGGGTTTTGTATTCCTCGGGAATTGGAAGATTCTTTTCTAATTCAGGTAAATATTTAATGTAAACATCTAATTTTTTTGATTCAGCCTGATCTACAACTTCAATGGACGCTTCATATTTTGCTTTCACTCCTTTAATTCCATCAGCGTATGTTTCGAAAGGTCCAAATACCATATCGAGTGTATTCCCTTTCATATCAATCCATGCTACGTCTGCATCAAAATAGTTATCTGTTGTAAACGCTTTGGCTTTCAATCGTAAAAACTTCGCAAATGATTCATTGTTAGTGAGATCAGCACATTCATTCAACAATTTTACAATCGGTGTGATGTATTTTTTATATTCTTCATGATACGGTATCGCTTTATATCCACCGTTTCCATCAGAACGAATTACAGTATAAGGAGACATGAATTTATCTTGTTCATCTTTCGGTAACTTAGAGATGTAAGAGTCAAATTGTTCAGAAGTCATACCTCTTGGATATATTTCATCGCCAGCATAATATGATTGATTTCCTATAAATGTTTTATAATCATTTAGTTGTTCATACGGACCTGCATTGCGTAATATTAATGTAAGAAGCTTTTGTGCATAAGGATCGTTTTGAACTTGTTCAAGACTGTCTCTCAAATGAATTCCATATTTTGATGTTTGCAGCCAGTAAGCAGAATCAAGATATGCAGATGCAAGTACTAATTTTTTTAGAATTGTTTTATCTGGTTCCTTCATATTACTTGCATCATAATGCATGTCATAAGGAACATATTGTGATATGTAATGATCTATCTCTGCTTTTTGCTGATCAGAAAGACGTTCTTGCTTTTGACTACAACCAACAAAAAATAATATCAAAATAAAAAGCGAGTATTTCATCTTAAGCATTTTTAACCTTTTCTCATTTTACTGATTACATCCGTTTTAAATTCATTCAACTAAACAATTACTTATCTTTCATCAGTTCAATGTATTCTGAATCATTACGGATTCCCTCCAGGTCAGGGTCCCTCTTTGTCCACTCAATATCTTCAAGTCCAGCAGCCATAGAATTTCTTAATGCATCAATTGCTAATTTATTTTCGCCCATCCTTGAATAACAACAAGCCGCATTGTATAGCATCAAAGGATCACCCGGACTTAATTCAAGCGCTCTTGCTGCCTCAGCTTTTGCTTCTTCATTCCTGCCGGCTTGCGCTAAATCAGTTGCGTAATAAATATGAGATCTTGCATCATCAGGATGCTTCGAAAGGTATTTGGGAACCAGTTCAAGCAGCTTGTCCAGTATTTCTTTATACTTATCTTGTCTGCCAAGTCGTTCGAAAACCATTTTTAAATCCGTGTAAGCCGTATAAAAATCAGGGTTTAATTCAATTGCTTTTTCTAATGAACTAACAGCTTCAAGATCGCGGTCAGTACTATGATAAATACGCCCGAGAATCCAGTAAGCTATATGATTAGAAGGATCAAGTTCAATGGCTTTCTTGGTTGATTCAAGCGCTTCATCAATGGATCTTTTACTAAAATAAGAAAGTCCGAGAGCCACGTAAGCTTCAGATAAAGTTGGATCATACATCAAAGCTTTAAATGCAGATTCGATAGCTTTATCGAGCCAGATTTCTTTAGTATCATAATCCTGATAAAGATTTGCGTAGGCTTCCCCCAAACCTGCATAAGCAGCAGCATAACGCGGATCCAGTTCTATTGTTTTTTGAAAAAGCTGAATTGCAAATTCAACATTTTTTTTAGTCCTTCTGTAAAGATGATTCCTCGCCCTCAGATAACAATCAAATGCATCTGCATTTAATGTCGGGCGTTTTGTTAAAACAACTTTTTCTTTTGGAGACAGCTTTAACATAAGAGCATCGACAATTTGTTTTGATACCTGCTCCTGGATATCAAAAACATCTTCCAGTCTTCCTTTATAGGATTCCGCCCAAAGCTGCCTGTCACTTTCGACATCTATAAGCTGTACAGTAACTCTTATATTATCCTGAAATTTTCTTACACTTCCTTCAAGTATGTAGCGTACATTTAATTCTCTGCCAATTGTTTTAATATCCTTCTTTGCACTTTTATATTGCATAGATGTTGTTCTCGAAACCACATCTATTTCGTCTAACCTGGATAGATTAACAATTAATTCTTCAGTTAAGCCGTCGCCAAAGTATTCATTATCTTTATCCGAACCGATGTTATCAAAAGGAAGTACGGCAATTGATTTCTTTAATGTTTGTGTAGATGCTGTTTTAATTTCGTTTCGGGCAATACTCAGTTCATTTAATAATTCTGATACATTATTAAATCTTTTGTCTCTGTCTTTCTCCATCATCCTTTTAACAATTACATCAAGATGATTTGGGATTTTCCTGTTAAGAGTACTTGGTGCCGGAGGTTCTTCATTAATTATTAAATAAATTAACGCTGCTTCATGTTCTCCTTTGAAAGGAAGTTCACCTGTAAGTATTTCATAAGCAACTACACCCAATGACCAGATATCACATCTTTGATCAACTTGTATTGCCTGGGCTTGTTCAGGTGACATGTAAGAAAGAGTTCCAACAGACGTTTTTGTTTTTGTTATTCCGGCATCGCTCTTAAGTTTTGCCAGACCAAAATCCATTATTTTTAATCGTCCATCTTTTGTTATCATTACATTTTCAGTTTTTATGTCACGATGGATTATGTTCATATCGTGAGCATTTTTTAATCCCTCTGCAATCTGTTCAATCCAGTCTATAGCTTGAAGAACCGGAACTCCCGTACCCGAAGTAAGGGAAGAAATATGAGACTTAAGAGTTTGGCCATCGACAAACTCCATAACAAGAAATAATGAGTTATTCTCTTCATTAATTTCATATATGCCTAAAATATTTGGATGATTAAGCGCAGCGGCAGACCTCGCTTCGCGGAAAAATCTTTGCTTGTTTTCTTCGGAACCGGAAAGATGTGACGGAAGAAATTTTATTGCTACAGTTCTACCCAACTTGGTATCTTCTGCTTTGTAAACAACACCCATTCCTCCTTCGCCCAATTTTTCTGATATTTTATAATGTAATACTGTTTGACCGATCATTAATCCTATCCTTAAAAAATTTAAAATTTATTTATCTTTCATTAATTCTATATACTCAGGTTCATTTCTAATGCCGTCAAGATCAGAATCTCTTTTTATCCATTCAAAATCTTCCTGACCAGCAGCAATTGCATCTTTCAGGGTTTTAACAGCAAGTTCTTTATCTCCCAATCTTGCATAAAGGCATGCTGCATTATACATCATAAGCGAATCACCCGGATTTAATTCCAATGCTTTTTTCCCCTCGATTATTGCTTCTTCTTTCCGGTATACAGCTGCAAGATGAATGGCATGATACATATGCGCCCTTGCATCATCAGGATTTTTTGAAAGATAAACGTCAATCTTTTCCAGAGCTTCATTTAAAGATCGCTTCGCATTTCCCTCGTCTTTTATTCTTTCATAAACCATAATAATATCATTAAATGCATTATAAAAATCAGGATTAAGGGAAATTGTCTTTTTAAATTGCTGGATTGCTTCTTCAGTTCGGTCAGTCGTATGATATATTCTTCCAAGAATCCAATAGGCAATGTAATTTTCAGGGTCAAGTTCAATTGCCTTTAGAGTTGCAGTAACTGCTTCTTCTAATAATTTTTTATCAAAATAAGCCAAGCCTAAGGCGGTATATGCTTCGCTTAAAGTTGGATCATACATTAAAGCCTTCAAACTTGTTTCTATTGCTTTATCCAGATAAGAATCATTAGTTTCAAAATATTGATAAAGTGTTGCATACGCTTCACCTAAACCAGCGTGTGCAGCAGCATATCTTGGATCAAGCTCTATAGCTTTTTCAAAAAGTTGTATCGCAAGGTGTACATTACTCTTTGTAAGCCTGTAAAGTACGTTCCTTGCACGAAGGTAATTGTCAAATGCTTCCGCGTTTAGAGTTGATCGTTTTGATAAGACTACTTTTTCTGTTAATGATAAGTTTACACGTAAAGCATCAACAATTTCTTTTGAAACTTTCTCCTGTATATCAAAAACATCTTCCAGCTTTCCTTTATAAGTCTCTCCCCATAACTGGCTCTCTTGTGCTACATCCATTAGTTTAACCGAAATCCGCAAATCATCTTTAAATTTTCTAACACTTCCCTGCATTATATAGCCCGCAGCAAGTTCTCGCCCTAAAGTTTTTATATCCTTGTCTGTACCTTTATATTTCATCGTGTTAGCAGGTGCAACCAGTTTTATTTCTTTTATCTTGGCCAGACTGGATATAAGTTCTTCAGCTAATCCTTCAGCAAAATAATCTGCATCTTTATCGGGGCTGATATTTTCAAATGGTAAAACTGCAATTGTCTTTTTTTCTTTGCCGATGGGTATTTGTTTATTTTTTGATTTTAATTCCTTCAAATCAATTAATAAGTCCACAATATTCTGGTACCGGTACTCCTTATTTTTGCTTAGCATTTTCATAACAATCTGATCAAGCTTTAAAGGGACATCTTTTCTTAGAGATAAAACTGATTTCGGTTCTTCGTTAATGATAGAATAAATAATCGCCTGTTCAAATTCACCTTCATATGGAGTTTTACCCGTGAATAATTCAAACGCAATAATCCCGAGCGACCATATATCTGTTCTGTGATCAACCTGTTCTCCACGTGCTTGTTCCGGCGACATATAAGCAGTTGTACCAAGTGTAGTTCCAAGCTTTGTTATGTGAGAAACTCCTTTCATTTTAGCCAGCCCGAAGTCCATTATTTTTATTTGACCGGATTCTGTTACCATAACATTACTGCACTTTATATCACGATGTATTATCCCTTTATCGTGGGCAGCTTTTAATCCTTGTCCTACCTGTTCAATTATATTTATCGATTCGTCAATACTTGGAATAGTCTTGCTAATTTTATCCTTCAGTTCAATTCCATTTATGAACTCCATCACAATAAAAGCCTCATTATCCGTTTCCTCAATGGAGTAAATAGTCGCAATATTGGAGTGATTTAATGCGGCGGCAGCTTGTGCTTCGACTTTAAATCTTTCTCTTTCTTCATTTTGTGTTGCAATTTGCCGGGGAAGAAATTTGATTGCTACTTCTCTCTTTAATTTAGTATCCTCAGCTTTATAAACGACACCCATGCCCCCTTCTCCTAATTTTTCCAATATTTTATAATGTAAAATTGTCTGACCAATCATTTATTAAATCTCCTTTTATTTGCAAAGCTCCGGTGGGCAAGAAGCCCTTTACCAATTTTATCAAAGAATTTATGATGGGAAACTGCGTGTTTTGTCATATCCAGCTTATAAAAAAAATCATTTATTTCCCTTTAACGAGTTCTATAAATTCAGGTTCATTTCTAATGTTCTCGAGATCAGGATCTTTCTTAATCCAATCAAAATCTTCATATCCTGCCATAACTATTCTTTGCAAAGTATTAATTGCCAATTTCTTTTCATTTATTCTGGCATAGGCGCAAGCTGCATTGTATAACATTACATTATCATCAGGGTTTAATGTTAGTGCAGTTGTAATTTCTTCTCTAGCTTTTTCAACATCACCGTTTATCAATAAAAAGTTTGCATATAAAATTCTAGCTCTGGAATCATCCAGATTATCTTCAAGGTATTCCGAAAAAAACTTATTTGCTTCCTGAACTATCTCCTTAAATTTTTCCATTTCGTTTAAGCTTTCATAAACCATTCTTAAATCGCTGTAAGCTACGTAGAAATTGGGATTGAGTTTTAGAACGGTTTTAAGAGGATCAATTGATTCTTTATCACGACCAGTTGTATGATAAATTCTTGCTAAAATCCAATGACCGAAAAAATTGCTAGGATCAAGATCGAGCGCTTTTTGTACAGCTGTTAAAGCTTCATCGTAAGATGCTTTGTAAAAATATGCTAAACTCAATGCTGCATAAGCCTCGGACAAACTCGGATCGTACATAATAGCCTTAAGACTCAGCTCCATTGCTTTTTCAAGCCAAATATCTTTCCTTTCAAAATATGCATATTTCACAGCATAAGCTTCGCCTAAACCAGCGTAAGCTTCCGCATAACGGGAGTCCAATGAAATAGCTTTTTCGAAGAACTGAATTGCAAACTGGATATAGTTTTTTGAATATCTATATAAATAATTTCTTGCGCGAAGATTATAATCAAAAGCCTCGGCATTTGCGGTAGGACGTTTTGTCAGTTCCACTTTTTCAGTTGGTGTAAGCTTAACCATTAAAGCGTCTACAATTTGTTTTGATACTTTTTCCTGAATATCAAATACATCGGCAAGTTTTCCCTTGTATGTTTCTGCCCATAACTGAGTATCGCTCTCAACATCAATTAGCTGAGCAGTAATACGTAAGTCATCTCCGAATTTCCTTACGTTCCCTTCAATTATATAACGTGCACTAAGCTCACGTCCGATTGTTTTGATATCTTTTTTAGTATCCTTGTACTGCATTGATGTTGTTCTAGAAATAACTTTTACATCTTTTAGCCTAGAAAGATTTGCTATCAATTCACCTGTTAACCCTTCACTGAAATAATCATTTTCTTTGTCCGGACTAATATTATCGAAAGGCAGTACTGCAATAGATTTTATTTTTATTGTTTTTTCCACCGTTTCTAATTCTTCTTTTAGTAATTGTAGATTTTTTATCAACTCTTTCATACTCTGAAATCTTTTACCAGGATCTTTTGACATCATCTTTGAAATAAATGTATCGAGTTTGTGAGGTATTTTCAGATCAAGAGAACTGGGAGGCATTAAGTCCTCATTAATAATCATGTACATTATTGCTTGATCGTGTTCTGCCTTAAATGGAATTTCGCCAGTTAGCATTTCATAAAAAACAGCTCCAAGAGACCAAATATCTGTACGATGATCTAAAACAGCACCTGATGCTTGTTCCGGCGACATGTATGCAGTAGTTCCGAGAGTAGTCCCAACCATTGTAAGTCCCGATTGACCGTTTAATTTTGCAAGACCGAAATCCAAAATTTTTACAACACCATCATTTGTTATCATTATGTTCGCCGGTTTTATATCCCTGTGAGTTATTCCCTGCTCGTGAGCTTTTGCAAGACCTTCCGCAATTTGAATAGTAACGTCAAAAGCCTCTTGAATTTTTAAAGCACCCTTCTGAATTTTTTTCTTAAGGGTTATCCCATCATAATATGCTAATGCAATAAATACTTTTGAGTCATTTGTTTCACCTATTTCATAAACTGTACAAATATTGTTGTGCTCAACAGATGACCCAGCTCTTGCTTCCTGAATAAAACGCTTTTTTTCTTCTTCATCTGCACCTAAGTTGGGAAGAAATTTAAGCGCTGCGAATCGGTTGAGCTTGGTATCCTCTGCTTTATAAACCATACCCATTCCGCCTTCGCCGAGTTTTTCTAATATTTTGTAGTGAAGAATTGTCCTACCTATCATTGTGAACCTCAGCTTTAATACAAATGCTTCGGCGGACAGGTCCACCTTCGCCTAATTTCTCAAGAATTTTATAATGTAATATTGTATGTCCGATCATTAACTTTATACCTTAAATTTTATTTACAAAAAAAATTTACTTACCACGCATTAATTCTATAAACTTTGGTTCATTACGAATATTATTTAGATCAGAATCGCGTTTAATCCATTCATAATCCTGGTATCCCGCCGTAATTGCATTTTTTAATGTTTCAATTGCAAGACTTTTTTCCCCAGCGTTTGAATAAAAGCAGGCAGCATTATACTGCATAAGCGGATCTGTTGGATTTAATTCAATCGCACTGGCTGCTTCTTTCTTAGCTTCTTCATTCTTCCCTAGTAAAGCAAGATCTATCGCAAAAAACATGTGTGCGCGTGAGTCATCAGGATGCTGCGATAAATACCTAGAGTATACAACTTCCGTTGTTTTCAACACTTCATTTACTTTTTCTCTTTCGCCTAATTTCTCATAAACCAAACGGAGATCCATATACGCTGAATAAAAGTCAGGGTTCAGTTCAATAACTTTCTTAAACAAATTCAGGGCTTCTTTATCCCTGTCAGTACTATGGTAAATCCTGCCAAGCATCCAGTATCCGATAAAATTATTCGGGTCGAGTTCAATAGCTTTTCTACCAGCTTCAAAAGCTTCTTCGTTTGATTTTTTATAAAAGTATGCAAGCGCTAAAGCTGCGTATGCTTCTGATAATGAAGAATCATATGTTAGAGCTTTGAGACTTGAATCGATAGCTTTATCCAGCCAAATATCTTTACTTTCAAAATTCTGATATAATGTTGCATAAGCTTCTCCTAAACCGGCATATGCATCAGCATATCTTGGATCGATTTCAATAGCCTTCTGAAAAAGCTGAATTGCAAACTGAACACTATTTTTTGTTCGTCGATAAAGAAAATCTCTTCCACGCAAATAACAATCAAAAGCTTCAGGATTTAAAGTAGCTCTTTTCTCAAGAACAACTTTTTCCATTGGTGTAAGCTTTACCATCAGAGCATCAACTATTTGCTTAGATACTTTCTCCTGGATATCAAAAATATCTGCAAGATTACCTTTATATGTTTCAGCCCAAAGCTGCGCATCTTTTTCAACATCGATAAGCTGGGCTGTTATACGAAGATTATCCTGAAATTTTCTGACACTCCCTTCAATAATGTATCTAACTCCCAATTCATTGCCGATTGTCTTTACGCTTTTTTGTACTCCTTTATATTGCATCGAAGTAGTTCTCGACACTACTCTCATATCCTTCAACCGGGAAAGATTCATAATGAGTTCTTCTGCTAATCCATCGCTGAAGTAATCACTTTCTTTTTCCGCACTTATGTTGTTGAAAGGAAGTACTGCGATCGCCTTTGTTTTCCCCTCCTGTTCAATTCCGCTTATTTGTTTCTGGGCATCCTGTAAGTCTTTAAAGAATTCTTCGATTTTTTCATATCTCTTATCACGATCTTTTTCAAGCATCTTCATTACAATAGAATCTAACTGTGCAGAAATTTTACGATCCAATTCACTTGGCTTAAGAGGATCTTTATTCAATATTAAATATGTCCATGCAGCATCATAATCAGCTTTAAACGGCAATTCACCTGTTAATAATTCATAAAAAATAATTCCCAGAGCCCATATATCTGTTCTTTGGTCAACCTTTTCACCGCTTACCTGTTCTGGTGACATATATGCGGCGGTTCCCATTGTAGTTCCTACTTTTGTTACTAGACCGCTCCCTTTTATTTTCGCCAAACCAAAGTCCATGACCTTAACCTGGTCATCACTAGTGACCATTATATTGCTGCTTTTAATATCTCTATGAATAATTCCCTTATTATGTGCTGTCTTTAACCCATCCGCAATTTTCGTTATTATTTCCAATGCTTTATTTTGTTTTACGGGACCAGAAGATATCTTATCCTTTAACTCTACTCCATCTATATACTCCATTACAATAAAAGCCTCATTATCCGTTTCTTCGATCGAATAAATAGTAGCAATATTGGGATGATTTAAAGCTGCTGCAGCCTGAGCTTCGACTTTAAATCTTTCTCTCTCTTCGTTTTGTGAAGCGATTTGACTTGGAAGAAATTTGATAGCTACATCTCTTTTTAACTTTGTATCTTCAGCTTTGTAGACAACACCCATCCCACCTTCGCCAAGTTTTTCTAGTATTTTGTAGTGAAGAATTGTTCTCCCGATCATTGGCTCTCCTTTTTATCTTCTTATTTAATTCTCAAGATAACCAGGTACGTGCAGTATCTTTTTAATTTTACTGGTTACTACTTTATTTCCAAATTCAAGATGAAGTCCGCAAGCAGCTATTATATCTGTTTTAATAATACTGCCTCCCCAGGTACAGCCACGGATTGATACCCGCACAGCCGCAAGTTTATTCTTATCAAACCATCCACCTGATACTGTATATTGCCCGTTATCCAAAACTCTAATCATGTAAACAGAGTTGCAGGTTTCAAGTATAACGAGATCGCCGGTTCTTAATGAACTCTTATATATTTGCTTAAGGTCCTGGCTATCTTTAACAATATCTAAAAGGTCGCAGCTCATCGAGTATTATTTTTTTAAGAAAGTTTCAGAGAAAACTTTTTCCCGTGACGACATTGTAAGTTTCAACTTTCATATCATCAGTTGTTTTTATCTTAGCACTGTATTCTTTTTCAAGCGCCATCTTCCATAAATAAAACTGCGAAAATGTATGCTTAACTTTACCTACTAATTCTGAGAAAGCACCACTCGATTCATATTCATTTGCATAGGCTTTATCATCCCAGATTGTAACAGAAATAAATTCATCTTTTTCATTTATGCTTTCTGTAAGAAATACATGCTTGCATCCCGGAGTATTCTGCAAAGCGGGAATAATTGTTTCAAGATAAATTTTCTTGAATTCATCCATTTTATCTTCCTGGATTTTCATTGAAACAATCCTGACATACATTTGAGAAGTCTGGAATTTCGGTTTGTCATCTTCTTTCTTCTGAACCTCTACAGTATATTTCTTAATAACAGGCTCTTCCGTAACAGGGGCATACTCCAGTTCCATTTTATCTGAGAGCTGAATTTTCCATTCATTGCTTTCAGAAAGAAAAGGTCTTGCCTGATCTATAAGACCTTTAAATGTTTCCGACTGCTCATAGGCTTCTGCATTCTGTTGAGTTTCCCAGAAGGTGAGTGAAATAAATTCTGCGTTGTCCGGTCCGCTTTTAATTAAGCCTGCAAAAATGCATCCCGGCATTTTTTGTAACTGCTGAAGAACAGTGTTGTCATAGAAATTTTTAAACTCCTCTATATGATCAGGATTAAGTTCAAGTTGAAGAAGCCTCATAAACATAGCATTTCCCTCCCTTCAAAGTGAAAAAGAGATAAAGACGTTTTTTTAAAAATTGTAACTAATCGTCTCGTTTAACAATAACTACAGTAATATCGTCGGATTGCGCCTGACCGCCAGCATAATCTTTTACACCCTTTATAATTATATCAATTAAACTTTCAGGTGCTTCTTTCCTGTTTTTGATTATCAGGTCTGTTAGTCTTTGTTCACTAAATTCTTCTTCGGCTGCATTCATTGCTTCTGTAACACCATCAGAAAAGATTACCAACAGATCTCCTGGATTAAAAGGAATGGCGTCTTCTTCATAAGGAACGGAAGGCATTATGCCGACAATTAAACCACCTTTGTCAAGAGTTGTGAGTTTGTTATCGTGGGAAAAAAAGAATGGGTTATTGTGACCAGCGTTGCAATATCTTAATTCATTTTTTGGGCTGTCTATTACACCATAAAAAAGTGTTGCAAATTTATTCGGAGCTGTATTGTGATACAATATTTCATTCGCGAATGAAACACAATCTTTACAATCTTTCCCCATTAAAGTTTGTCCGCGCAAAGTAGCCTGGAGGTTCGCCATCAAAAGTGCAGCAGGAATACCTTTACCCGAAATATCACCGAGACAAAAAGCTAAAGTATTATCTCCACCCGCTATAAAATCAAAATAATCTCCTCCGACATCTTTAGCCGGAATACTTTTCCCTGCAATCTTGTATCCGGGTAAAACAGGCTGCGATTTAGGAAGTAGGTCAACTTGTATCTCATAAGCAAGTCTCATTTCCTCCTGCAAACGAATTAGTGACTGTTCTTCCTGATATAATCTTGCATTTTCAATTACGTGTGCCGATTGTGCTGCAATAATACCAAGCAATCTTTGATCACCGATAGAAAAACCTGCCTCGGCTTTTTTGTTAAAGACAGTCAGCAAACCGACCATCTTTCCTTTCACTATCATCGGAACACTTAATAATGATTTTATAGGAAAATCATGATCCACCATAAACTTAAAGCGGGGATCAGTCGAAAGATCATTTACGATTAAAGGATTTTTGTTTTTCAACATCCATCCTGTTAATTGGGCATCGAGACGGTATGGAAGTATGTTCGATAAAGAATCCTGTTTACGTATCATAGTATGAAAAGGTTTGCTCTCATCTTTTTCATCAAGAAGCATGACAGCACCCTGTTCTACTTTAATATGTTTTACACATTTTCTTACAATCAGGTCAACAATCTGCTCCAAAGTTTGAGTAGATGTTATTGCGGTAGCTATTTCATTTAAAGCCGAAAGTTCTTCCACCGCCGCTTTTAAACGCCGGTTCTCTTCAAATAATTGATTTTGAATGACGGGTTCTTCTGTATTCATCTTTGTTTTTTCACCTTTTTGCAAGAATCATAGAGAAACTAATATTTATGCAGGAAAAAAGCTAATAACACTGAAAATAAAGTTTCAAATATGTCAGTAGGAATAATTGACGTTGTATATTAAGAGAAAATGAAATCTATGAATTCATCTTAATATGTTTTAGTCAATGCTATTTGTCCGATGCAAAAATTCTAATAAGTACGTTAAATATCTTGTACTATTCACGCAATCAGTTGTACTTTTTAATCATTTAGTCGAATTGTTTGGACTAAAAGTTAGATTAACAATCAAGGTTGGCACATATCATTTGTGATTTTAAGAAAGGTGAGAAGAAAAAACAAACTCATTTCGAACTGAAGCTTTTCAACCTTGGCGTTTCTCTATTATATCGTAAATGATTATTAAAAAGTGGTAAGCATATTATAATAAAGGGCTCTTGCGAGCCCTTTATAAATTATTTCAATAATACCATTTTCTTAGTATCAATAAAAGAACCAGCCTGCAACCGGTAGAAATATACTCCGCTTGGCAAGTTTAAGGCATTCCAGGTTATCTCATAATTGCCTGCAGGTTTTTGTTCGTTAACTAGTGTTTCAACTTCATTACCAAGAATATTAAAAACTTTAAGTTGTACTCTGCTCGTTTCTTTCAACTTATAACTAATTAGTGTAGTTGGATTAAAAGGATTAGGAAAGTTTTGAGAAAGAGAGAAATCATTGGGAATAACTGATTGATTCTTTTCCACATCAGTCAAAGTAAAATTTAAATTAGCATTAGTTTGACCAGGATGTGCAGTAATGGAATATCCAGGGTAATTGGATAGTGGTTGTCCTAAACCAATGTCATAGTTATATAATTTATCACTAACATTCAGAGTATAATTACCATCGAAGTTCGTAAAAGTTCTGACATAACCGGTATCGGAAACAACCGCCAATATTTCTAAACTCATATTTGGAGGATTACCTTCCAGAGTAACCGTTCCGGTAATTGTAGAATTAGTTTGAAATACCGTAAGATCTCTGGTTAAAATATTTCCCGAATTCACTGTCGGAATATGAATACTTGCAGTAATTAAACTATTATTATCAGAGTAACCGGAGCCAAGCTCAATATCTGAAACAGGCAATTCGCCTGGCAAGTAATCCAATTCGAAATGTTCCTGCGTTGTCGGTTCGAACATTGCGGTGAAAGTTTCCAGAACTACCATTATTTATATAAACTTCCTCGCCGATAAGAAGATTCCCATCTTCGTCTTTAACTGTACCATTTATTTCTGCTGCGGCCCCAGTAAATGCAAAATTATTTCCGGAATAAGTTGTCGAAACACCCTCATCTAAAATTACCTGTATGTTATCAGGGCTAAGAACCGCGGGGCTTAATCTTTGTGCGTTGTCTATTGTCAATCTCCAGGGATTACCAGATGTGTCAGCGTTCATTTGAATAGAAAAGTTACCGTCTGCATCTGTAACAGCATCCCAAAAGCTGCCATTTTGGTTACTTTTATTTTCAAGACTAACTATCAAATATTGAGCACTTTTACCTTGCGGCACTGTCACATTACCGGTGATTGTAAATACAGGAGAATCCATTGGACTTACCGTACCAGGAATTGTTACAGGAGCGTCATTATTATTAAATGACATTATAAAATCGCCAGGTGCTAACCCCACTTCTTGCGCAAACATTATATGACCATTTGCTAATCCATCCTGGTCAGGCGGTCCATTCTGGCTACTCCCACCGTCTATCTGATAAAAAGATTGCCATAACACATCCGTCTCAGGTTCAAGAAGGCCATTACTATTCACGTCTAACCAAATTTCTACTATTGCAGTATCACCTGTTGGTAGGTCATAACTCCAACTTATTTCACTGCCAGATACCATTGAAAAATGTGTTGAGGATTGGTTTACTAAGAGATTGCTGATCTGCCCCGAAACTTTTGAAGAAAAAACAAAGATACATATCACGAAAAGAAAGCGTAATAATGTTTTCATATAACTCCCCTTTATAAAGTTATTAAAATATTAATTTTGACAAATCATTGGTTAATTCGATTCGTCATTCAGATATCACTAATTATTCTGTCATCAGTAGTTCATAATACTGAGATATAAAAAGATTATTGCAACTAAAGTGCCGCTTATTGAGTTTTTAAGAGTATCATATTTTGCTAATAAATGTAGATTATGAGTTATGGATATAATTAGAAACTATTAAAGCAGTAAAAAACGAAATGTTATTAGAAGAATTGAACGAGTTGGGATAATTTTGATTAGAGATAAAATTATCAATAATATTTTTCTTGATGTAATAAAAAGTAATTCTTGAAAAATTCTTACTCGATAAGATTACCTGTAAAAAAATCGTTACAAAAATTCAAATTAAAAAAAGAAAAAAATTGAAACTGAAAAAAGAAAATTTTGCAAAGATTAAATAAATAAGTATTAGTAATTTCACTTTAAAAATAAAAAAGCCTGTGATTTATAATTTACAAGCTTTCTTAAGCGGGGCCGACGAGACTCGAACTCGCGACCTCCTGCGTGACAGGCAGGCGTTCTAACCAACTGAACTACGACCCCGAATAATTTCTAAGAACTGTCTTTTTTTCTGAATTCGCGACCTCCTGCGTGACAGGCAGGCGTTCTAACCAACTGAACTACGACCCCGGATCAATTTATAATGAACAATGTAAAATGTAGAATTATTATTCTACAATGCTAAAAAAACAGCTTTTAAATATATGCAAGAGCTATCTAAAATAAAAACAAAAACCCTTATACTCCGAATGAAATACCAACTGCTTTTGCAGCAAATACTGCCTGGTTATCTGGTCTAACAAGTTTTTGTTTTCCTATTGCATCTTCAATCTTAACATTTTTTATTTCGTTTCCTTTTAACGATACCATTCTCCCAAATTTTCCCTGCGAAACTAATTCAATTGCAAAGGCTCCAAATTTTGTCGATAAGATTCTATCAAAGGGAGTGGGACTTCCTCCACGCTGTAAATGTCCCAGTACTGTAACTCTTGTTTCTCTGCCAGTATTTTGTTCAATCTTTTTTGCAACCAGTGCTCCAATACCTCCTAATTGCAGTGGATCAGTTCTTTTAATATCTTTTTCTTTAACAACCATTTCTTCATTCTGAGCTCTTGCCCCTTCCGCAACACACACCAGGCTGAACTTTTTTCCCATAATTTGCCGCTTAAGTATTTTATCATAAATCTTCTGCCACGAAAATGGCATCTCAGGTATCAAGATAATATCAGCTCCGCCAGCAATTCCTCCATTCAGAGCAATCCAGCCGGCGTATCTTCCCATAACTTCACAAACAATAACACGATGATGGGAAGATGCAGTTGTATGCAGCCTATCCAAAGCCATCATCACAACATAAACAGCGGAATCATGACCAAATGTTACATCGGTTGCGTCAAGATCATTATCTATAGTTTTAGGAACACCAACTATGTTTAATCCCATCTGAGACAGCTTATTACAAATGTGCATCGTTCCATCGCCGCCGATTGCAATAAGGGCATCAAGATTCCACGTGTGATAATTTTTTATTGCGGCTTCAGCTTTATCCTGAATTTCAATTTTATTTCCTACTTCAACGGGCCAATGATATGGATCTCCTTTATTCGAGGAACCCAAAATAGTTCCACCACGAGAAAGAATTCCCGAAACATCTGTATCTTTTAATTCTCTTGCCCGTCCTTCAACAAGCCCTTCAAAACCATCAAGGATACCATAAACGGTCATTCCATAATCCTGAGCCGGTTTTGTTACTCCTCTTACAACTGCATTAAGTCCCGGGCAATCTCCTCCTCCCGTTAATATTCCAATTCTTCTAACTCTTGATTTTGCCATCTAGTCTTAAATTCTCCTTTATGAAAAAATTTTCTTTGTCGTTTTAAAATGAAGTTTTACAACCTTTGAAAGAAATTCTTTACCGTAAGAATCTCTTAGTTTTTTAGCAGCCTCCTCAACCAAAAGTGAAGCACCTTTAGGTAATGAAGTATACAATTTCTTTTGTTGTTCTTCAAACCAGCTTATAAACTTTTCACGCGCCAGTATTGAAGCAGCAGCAACTGCTGTAAATCGTTCGCCTTTTGTTGTTTGATGCAGATTGATTTTTCTGCCTTTAGACATCAAATTATTTTTAATAAGATTTTCATTTCCAAATTTATCACTTATAGCATCTTCTGTTTCAACTTTATCTAATAGATTTTCAAGTACCCTGGCATGTCCCCAGCCAAGCAATTTATTTACATTCCCAATCTGTTCATACAATTGATTATATTTTTCAGGATTTATTGTTACAACATTATATTTTATTGAAGGAATATTTTTTATTTGAACCGCGATCTTTTTTATCAGATAATCAGATAATTCTTTGCTATCCTTAACTCCAATCTTAATCAGAGCTTTCTTTATTTCATTATTAACGAAAACACCAGCTATAACTAAAGGACCAAAGTAATCTCCTTTTCCTGACTCATCAATTCCAACGTAGGATTCAGGTTCAACAATCACAGGAGATGCAAATAAATTTTCTCCGAATAAAATCGAATTTACTTTCTTATACAAATTACTTTCTTTGTTCCCCTGGAGGATTGTTTTAACTCCTCTCTTTCCAAAAAAAACTTGCAGCTTTAAAGATTCTTTTCTTGAACTAACAGATACCTCAAAATTAAATTCTCTTTTTTCAGGAGTTGAAATATTAAACCCTTCTTTGGCAAGATTCTCTATATGCTTTTCAATTACCTTTTGTGCTGAATCTTCAATCAAGTAAATTCTTCTTCCTCAAAAAATCATTTCAAAAATTACAAAAAAAATTGTACAGCATTCTTATAAAAATAAAAACTCATCCCTTTTCAGAGATGAGTTTTTTCAAAACACAAATCAATAATAGAGCTAGTTACTTTTTTTTGACCATGGTGGGACAACATGATTCATTCTTGCATAAGCTATTGACTGTCCAAGGTGTTCATGATTATGACCTAATAACAAGTACAACAGTCCCCTGTAAGTCATCTTGTTCCCGAAAACCTCAGCTTCTTTATCAAGGTCACTCATTTTCATCTTAGAGATAAATTCTTTGGTATATGCGTATGAATCCTTAAGCATTTTCAATATTTCATCTTTATCGGTAACATTTTTTCCCATATCCTCACCTTCCGACTTTTTGCCGCCAATAAATGAAAGCAAATAATAATTAGATCCAGCAATATGTAAATAAACTTCGCTTACTGACCTAACTCCATCCATTGGTCTCCAGGTAAATTTTTCCTGGGGCATTGCCTGCTCTAAAGATTCGACCTCACCCTCAGTATAGCTAAGATTGCCAATTAAATCCTTAAAGAACGGATCAATATTTGAGTCCGTGGAACTTTGTGCAGACACATTTTGTACAAACAGGAAGAAAAAGAGAAAAGAAAGAGAATATTTAACGAATTTCATAAAACCTCCTAATGTGATGGTATTAAAACTTAATTAAAAGCATTGACATTCCTTCGGAGGGATGTTAGATTACTCAATACAAAATAGAAGGATATCAATAATGACTACCGGAAAAAATAACAAATTTTATATCAGCTTTGCAATATTATTTTTTGCATTTGTTTTTATTTTTTCGGCAAATGCCCAGTCAACTTCAAAAGTAAATGATGACCTTGCCATTAAGCTGCAGCAAAAAATACTTCTAACCCAAACGCAGACTGATCAGATTAAGATTTTATTAAATGATTACTTTAACAATCCTTCGGAAGAAAAGCGAAACGCTACTGACTCGAAAATAGAATCTCTGCTTGATGCTAAACAAAAAATGAAATATAGCATTATCAAAAAAGACTGGTGGGATTCGGTAACTAAAGAGGCTTCTAAAGCAAAGTAGATTATATAATAACCAGGTTTTGTTATTTCCCCCATTTTAAAACTTCAAGTTTTACTTCTGCAATTCCGCTTGTAAGCATATCCAATTTAATTGCAGCTCCGTAAGATAAATCGATTATTCGCGGATTATAATCTGGCATCCTATCGTTTACTCTTATTTTAACTGACTTCCCGTTCGATAAATTTGTAACTCTCACAATCGTATTAAATGGATATGTTTTATGTGCTGCCGTTAAATCGTACATATTGTAGGTTTCACCATTGGATGTCTGTTTGCCATTATATTTATCGGCATAGTAAGAAGCAATTCCCTTCACAGTTTCGAGAGCTTCATTATTTGTCATCTGTGTCATAAGATTTATTTTTTTCATATCTTGAATCGGAACTCTTTATCTTCTTTACCGAATCTCTGTGAAGCAGAACAACCAATTAAAAACAGAGAAGCGATTGTTAGGAATATTAAATACATTCCGAACCTTCGAAGGTCTCTGTTCGCATTATACATTGCTAATCTCAAAGGTTTTCTAAAATCGATGCACATTTAATTACGGCAGTTTCAGTTCTTAGCCTGTTATCAGCAAGTGAATAAAAATTATTTTTATTAGACATTCCAGTTCTTCATTTGTAAATCCCGCCTTCCGGACCGAATATAAAATAATATTTTTCTCCCGGATTTATTTTTAGTCCGGAAATTTTCTTTTCGGAATTCTGTTCAGGAATTATTTTATTTCCTTCAAGTTTATAAATATCTTTTAATGAATTGATAACTGTTATATCGGGCAAATAACTTCTCAAAGATTGCTTCATTGCCGATAGAACTATTTTCTCCCATCTTTCTTTCTTATCTGATTTATGAATTGATCTTTCAGAATCGAATATTATGAAATTTGTTATCCCGAGTTCCGTACATTTCTCAAGAGCAAATTCAAAACGGTCACTATATCTTAATTTAGGAATACAAAAGAAAATATTATTCATCTTGTTTTCATAATCGAAAACTTTTTTAACTGTAGCAGTTAAAGAATTTTTACCAATCTCTTTTATTTCTGTAAGAAAAATTTTGCCAATCCCATTAGTAATGTAGATTTCATCTCCTACGGAATGTCGCATCACTTTAACAATATGCTTATAATCTTCATCAGAAATGCCAATGTCATTTCCCTTTATCTTTTCTGATGGGCAATAATATAATTCTACACCGGATAAATAATTCATTTCATTTAAAGTTGAAAATCTGAAAAAGGTAAATTTAATAAAAAAGCCTCAGTTTATTCCGAGGCTTTGAAAACATAATAGTCAAGGAAAATATTATTTCAGAAGGATCATCTTTTTAGTTTCAACAAAATCTCCCTGCTTGTATCTTGTAGAAATAGATTCCGCTTGCAAGGGATGGGGCGTTAAACTCTACTTCATAGTGTCCCGCTGGTTTTTCTTCGTTAACTAGAGTTGCTACTTCATTTCCAAGAACATCATAAACTTTAAGATTTACGAATGATGATTTTGGAATTACGAAATTTATTGTAGTGCTTGGATTAAATGGATTTGGATAATTTTGGGAAATACCAAATTTATCCGGAATAATAGAAGAATCTATTTCTACTGCTACCGGACTAATACAAAATGTCCCGCCCCCACTATATATTCCGTTTACTAGTTATAGTGTCGGCACAAACATCAGCACCGTTACCGATATCAATTGTAGTCCCTCCATCATAAACAATAGTGCTTTGGCTATAAAGTCAATGATGATGTGAGTATTATTGATAGAGAGTATAATTAAAGTTGTTTGTCATTATTCATTTTTCCTTAATTTCTCAACTAGAACTGAATTTTGCGTCTTCATCTTTATTATTTATCTTCAGTAGCTTTATCTGTTTGTTGAATTCTTCTTTAAGAATTTTTAATTTCTGATAGTTGTTCCTTAATTGATTTTTACATCTTCTAATTGAGCGCTTAAGTTTTTCATTTTCAACTTTTAATTCCTGGATTGCTTTGACCATTGGGGCAAGTAAATCATTGTAGCGGAGCTGATACATACCTTTATCATCTATGGTAATCATGCCCGTATTTTCAACACCTGATTCTTTTAATGCTTCCTCTACTTCCTGCGCTATAAAACCGTATTCGGTTCTGTGCTTTTCATCATTATTGCGATAATACGAAACAGGTCTTAGTTCATTAATAAAGTTTAGGGCAAGATTTGAGTTCTGTATATCAGATTTCAATCTTCTATCGCTTGTAATAGTCCATGGAACTTGTACAGCGGCGTATGTTATATATTCATTCCCAATACGTACCTGGTTACTTGCTGCACCGTCAAGTACCTGTGCATTATACCCAATTGCAATGTTATTGCTTCCTGTTGTATTGTAATACAAAGAACTCCCACCCAAAGCTGTGTTTTGCTCACCGGTAGTGTTGAATCTCAAAGAAGATAACCCTAAAGCTGTGTTTTTCTCACCGATAGTGTTGTATTGCAAAGAAGCTAACCCTAACGCTGTATTTTCAGAACCAGTGGTGTTGGAATTTAATGAAAGAAAACCCACGGCAGTGTTTTTATAACCGTTAGTGTTGTAATTTAAAGAACTGAAATCCGATTGCTGTGTTTTCATAACCATTGGCATTGTATTGTAAAGAATCCAATCCCACTGCCGTGTTTCTAATACCAGTAGTGTTGTATTGTAAAGAACCGGATCCAACAGCTGTGTTTTCAATACCGATAGTGTTGTATTGCAAAGAAGCTAACCCTAACGCTGTGTTTTCAGAACCAGCGGTGTTGGAATTTAATGAAAGATAACCCACGGCTGTGTTATTATAGGCGGTAGTGTTGCTTTGTAATGAACCCAATCCCAATAGCTGTGTTTTGAAAACCAGTTGTGTTGGAATATAAAGATTGAAACCCTAAAGTTGTGTTTCCATAACCATCCGTGTTGGAAAACATAGACTGATCTCCTATAGCTATGTTATAACCTCCAGTCATAGTAAAATTACCGGAATTTATTCCTATAAATGTGTTATATCCTTCGGCACCATCCGGTGAATAGTTGTGTATAAATCTATCCGAACCTTTAAATATTACTCCTAATGTAGAATCCGTCGAGTTAGGAATTACCAGGCTTTTGTTAAGCGATAAATAACCTGTTGACTGGGTTACTGTCAAATAATTTTTTGATGCATCTTTTATTCTGAATAAGCCGCTTACACCTAGAGTGTTGGTTATGTTTTGAGAAAATGCAGTAGTCACAAACATCAGAAAAAGCATCGCTACTTTGCACGGATAATTTAGTTTTGTTTTCATTTTTCTTGCCTTTTTTTAAATTGTTAAATATTAATTATCGTTAACAAGGGTTGCCTGTTTTACAGAAGTAAGCTCATTTAGCGATTGCTCCAAAGTCGCCAACTTTTCAGCCATTGATTTTAAGGATTCTACTTCTATTGAAAGCTTTTCGTTATTATTTTTTAACTCATTATAATTTGCTAATATATTTTCATTTGTTACTTTTAACTCATCATTTTCTTTTTTCAAATCCTGGATTGCTTTAACTATTATAGGCAGAAGATTTCCTGGTGTTGCTTCCAAGTTTTTCGGGATTGTTTTTTAGCACAAGGTTTAACCATTCGGCATTTTCTGTTTTTTGAACTTCATCAAGTTCCTGAGCTATAAATCCAGCTGTGGGCTCTTTTTTCATTTTGCTGCCATCTGATTTGTTTCCAATATACCATTCTCTTTTATCCCAATTAAAGATTCGTGGTTTTATTTTCATTAAGAAATCAATTCCTAAGCTTAACTCCTTAATATTTTTCTTATCTCTTGCATCTGATAAAGAAGTAATGCTTGTTGCTTTACAGCGAAGGTAAATAATATTTTGATTGCCAAGTGTTATTTCGTCAATACTTTCTGGATATGAAGGCTGAGAACCCCATCCTATACAGATCAAATTAGCACCACTGGTTATTGTGGAACCAGCGTTATGCCCCAAAGCTGTATTCCCAGCACCACTAGTGTTGGAATATAAAGAATGATATCCTACCGCCGTATTCCAAATAGATGTATTTCCAGTTATTGATCCCGTGTTGTAAAATAGAGATTGATATCCCACCGCTGTGTTTTGATAGCCCTCAGTATTGTTAGATAAAGATTGAAATCCCACAGCTGTATTTTCATAACTGGCGTTGAAATATAAAGACTCATATCCTAAAGCCGTGTTTTCATTGCCAGTGGTATTGTGTACTAAAGAGCTGGATCCCAATGCTGTGTTTTTATTGCCCCTTGTGTTGTAATATAAAGAATTTAATCCCACTGCTGTGTTCTCATGGCCTTCAGTGTTGTTATACAAAGACTGAAATCCAACTGCCGTGTTTTTATCACCAGTGGTGTTAGAAAAAAATGAATAATCTCCTATAGCTATGTTAGCAATTCCGGACATAGTAAAATTACCTGAGTTTATACCCATGAAAGTATTGAAGACCCCGTAGTTGTGTATAAATCTATTTGTATCTTTAAATATAACGCCTAAAGTAGAATCCGTGGTGTTGGGTATTACCAAACTCTTGTTAAGTGATAAATAACCAGTTGACTGGGTCACTGTCAAATAATTATTTGAGGCATCTTTGATTCTGAATAACCCGCTTACACCTAGAGTGTTGGTTATGTTTTGAGAAAATATAGCGGTTGGCCAAATACAGAGAACAAAAAACAAAAACCATTTTTTCATTTATCTTTCCTTTTTTTTGTAATCATTTATAATAGATATATATGATTTAAAGTTTTACGTTGTATCACTTTGTTTCGCTGAGCGTAATATCCTTCAGCTCGTTAACTTCTGTCTCTAATTTTACCAGTTTTTCACTTAGTGATTTTAATGACTCAACTTCTTTTTTCAGTTCATCATTTTCTTTTTTCAGATCTTGTATAGCTTTAACAACTATAGGCAAAAGGTTTCCCGGAGTTGCTTCCCACTTTTCAGGGTTATCTTTTAACACAAGGTTAAGCCATTCTGCTTTTCCTGTTGTTTGTGCTTCATCAAGTTCCTGAGCAATAAATCCTGCTGTTGGTTCTTCCTTCATTTTGCTGCCATCTGATTTATTGTTTTCATACCACTCGCGTTTATCCCAATTGAATTGTCGTGGTTTTATTTTCATTAAGAAATCAATTCCTAAATTTAAGTCCTTAATATTTTTCTTATCCCTTGCATCTGATAAACTTGTAATTGTTGTGGCAGCACAGCGAAGTGAGGTAATATTTCCATCCCCAAGAGTTATTTGGTAACTAGCATTCTCCGAAGATGGTTCTGAGTAAGCACCTATACAAATAACATTATTGCCGGTAGTTACCGATGACCCTGCTGTATATCCTAGTGCAGTGTTAATGCTACCCGTAGTATTATTATTCAGTGATCTCTCTCCAATTGCTGTATTGCGTGTACCGGAATTTAAATATAAGGCGTAATACCCAACAGCAGTGCTAGAAAAGCCCGAAGTATTTGAGTATAATGAACTTTCACCAATAGCTGTATTTCTATAACCCGTAGTATTGGCAAATAAAGAAAGAGTTCCCATAGCAGTATTGTTGTCTCCGGTTGTATTGTAAAATAAAGAACCATCACCAATAGATGTATTATAGTAACCTGTAGTGTTGGCATACAAAGAGGCAATTCCTATAGCTGTGTTAGAATAACCTTCAGTATTGTAAAATAAAGAACCCCATCCTAAAGCCGTATTATTTTTCCCAGTTGTGTTTGAGTAAAGAGATTTCCATCCTATTGCTGTATTATAATAACCAGACATTGTAAAATTACCAGCGTTGACACCAAGGAATGTATTATTAGTCCCGTAGTTATGTATAAATCTATCCGTCCCCTTAAATATTACGCCAAATGTAGAATCTGTGGTATTCGGTGTTACCAGGCTCTTATTTAGCGATAAATAACCCGTTGATTGGCTTACTGTCAGATAATTATTTGAAGCATCATTGATTATGAATAGCCCGCCTACACCAAGAGTGTTGGTTATGTTTTGAGAAAACAAAGTGGTCGAATAAACACAAATTACAAGAACCAAAATCAATCTTTTCATTTTATTTTACCCTTATATTATTTTATACCTATTCCAACAATTATTTTACTATAAAAGGAAGATCAAGCGAACGCAAACACAGAACTCATCTAAAGTACTGCATCCACGCTTAAGGGAAATTCAAGAAGAGATTCTCAGCGGGGAATAAATAACATCCTTAAGGATAGATGACATTTTATGCGGTGAATGTCAATAATTTATAATTGAAAAGCAAGCGTAATTCGCTATATTAAAAAGATGTTCCAAGACCAAGTATAAATTCTGTATTTCCGAATTCGTCAAAAGCAAACTCGAATCTTTGCAAGGTGATATGGCAAAAGAAGTATTATTTCATAAGAATCATCTTTTTAGTTTGAAAAAAACTCCCTGCCTGAAACTTGTAGAAATATACGCCGCTTGCTATTAAACCTGCATTAAATTCAACTTCATAATTACCTGGCACTTTAAATTCATTAACAAGTGTGCTTATTTCTCTTCCGAAAAGATCATAAATTTTTAATTGTACAATCGTAGCACTCTTTGTATTCCCAAGATACGATGGAATAGAATATTTTATTTTGGTTGAAGGATTAAACGGATTTGGATAATTCTGCTCTAATACAAATGATGTCGGCGTAGCAGAATTATTATCTCCTTTTACTCCAGTCGGAATGCTGCCATTGAAACGAATTAATGTTAAAACGCTATAATTATTTCCATCCGAAGAATAGCCCGCTGCAACTATATTCCCATCACTTTGCACTGCAACAGCATTTGCATAATTCTCAGCAATGCCGACTGAAGAAGTCAATATTCCGTTTGTACCAAATGCGTTATCTAAACTCCCGTTTGTGTTGTACCGGACCAATGCAAATACGGGAGTTGTTTCAGTATATGCATAACCCGCAGCTACGATCTTTCCGTCACTTTGTAGTGCCACCGATTGAGCATAATCATTCACATTACCAACCCGGGTAGTTACAATTCCATTCGTTCCAAACCAATTATCTACACTCCCGTTTATATTGTAACGGACTATTGCAAAATCAGATTTAATCCCATTTAATGAATAGCCTGCAGCTACAATCTTCCCGTCCGTCTGAATCACTACAGAATTTGCCTAATCATAAGTAGTTCCAACAGGTGTTGTTACAATCCCGTTTGTTCCGAATGTATTATCTAATTTCCCATTTGTATTGAAACGAACAAGAGTAAATTCATAATTGCTGCCAACCTGGGAGAAACCTGCAGCAACTATCTTTCCATCTGTTTGTATTGCTGCAGAATAAGCAAAGTCATCTGAAGTTCCAACCGGTGTAATTGCTACACCGCTTATTCCAAATGTATTATCCAATGCTCCACTGGTGTCATAACGAACAAGAGGAAAATCATAATTACTGTCCGTTTAATGAATATCCTGCAGCTACAATCTTTCCATCACTTTGAATTACGATTGACCTGGCAACATCATCCGAAGCTCCAACCACAGTAGTTACAATACCGTTTGTACCAAAAGACTTATCTATAAACCCATTTGGATTACACCTAATGATTGCAAAATCATTATCACTTCCGTTATAAGAGTAACCTCCTTCAATTATTTTCCCGTCATTTTGTACCGAGATTTGAATAAGCTTTATCATCTCCGACTCCGATTGGCATCGTTAAAACCCCGTTCGATCCGAATGCATTATCTAAAACACCGGCTGAATTGTAACGAACTAAAGCAAAATCATTATCCGTTCCGTTAAAAGAAAATCCGGCCGCCAATATCTTTTTGTCGGATTGTATTGTAAGAGAATTAGCTTCATCATTTGTTTTTCCTGCTGAAGTAGTCACAATGCCGTAAGTCCCGAAAGCATTATCTAAATCTCCGTTTATATTATAACGTGTTAAAGCAAAATTGGCAGTAGATTTACCTGCTGCAACAATCTTCCCGTCAGTCTGAATTTTTACTGAATTGACAAAATTATTCGTAGTTCCACCCTGGGTGATTACAACGCCGTTTGTTCCGAATGTACTATCAAAGTCGCCGTTTAGATTATATCGGGCTAAAGAAAAATCATCCTTAAAATTTATACGAGAGTTACCCCCCACAACAATCTTTCCATCGCTTTGGAGCACCACTGATTGAGCAAAATCATCTGAGCTACTAACTGGATTAGTGACGACACCGTTTTTCCCGAATGTATTATCTAAATCGCCGTTTACATTGTAACGAATCAAACAAAAATTGTAGCTGCCTCCAGTAACGGCATAACCAGCTGCTATGATTTTTCCATCACTCTGGATTACAACTGATTGAGCTTCATTAATGAAAGTACCAACATGGGTAACTACAATGCCTTTAGTTCCGAATGTATTATCTAAAGCTCCATTTTGATTATATCGAACTAATGCAAAATCATCTTTCCCATTCATTATATAGCCGGCAGCCACTATCTTTCCATCGGTCTGAATTGCAATTGACCTAAGAATATTATCATGCAACGAATCAATTGGGGTAGCAACTATACCATTTGTTCCGAATGTATTATCTAAACCCCCGTTTGCATTATAGCGGACCAGTGCAAAATCATAATAGCTCCCATTAACAGCGTAACCACCTGCTATGATCTTCCCATCACTCTGGATTGCAACTGATTGAGCTTCATCAAAGGAAGTACCAACCGGGGTCATTACAATGCCTTTAGTTCCAAATGTATTATCTAAAGCTCCGTTTTGATTATATCGAATTAATACAAAATCATCATCTTTCCCATTAGACGAAAAACCGGCAGCAACTATCTTTCCATCATCCTGAATTATTACTGAATTACCTTGATTATTTAAAGAAGTTCCGATCGAGGTGATGACAAAACCGTTTGTTCCAAATGTATTATCCAAAGTTCCGTTTGTATTATAGCGTACTAAAGCGAAATATCTTTTGGGGTTACCTATATTATAAGTAGTGCCAACTGCAACAATCTTCCCATCACTCTGGATTGCTGTTGAATTTAAAGTGTTGATGCCTGAAAAATTTAAGGCAGTCTCTATTACACCACCCTGCCCAAATGTAGTGTCTAGTTGCTCGGTCTGGGGGAGAAGTTCCTTTGAGGGTAATAAAAATATTAGAGTTATAAGAAGAATATTTAACCTGCTGCAATTTTTCATAAATTAACCTTCCAAATTTTTTATCGTTATACATAAAATGATAAGATTACGCAAACACAGAACTCAACTAAAGTACTGCATCCACGCCTAAGGAGTAATGAAAAGTTAGAGTAGAGAGGGATAGCGTAGTTATTGCTTAGCCCATTCCTCAAAGTGTAGATTAAGTTTCGTGATTAACATCGGCTAATATATTATAAATAGCAAATAAAATAAGTCGCTGTGCGAAAGGCATTATTTGTAAGTTTGTTAACTGAAATTAATAATACGCTAACAAGCTTTTTATGGAAACTCAGGAATTATTCGATGAAAAATCTCTTAAGACAAATTTAATAAAAAAGCCTCAGTTTTAATCCGGGGTTCCGAGAAAAAAAATAATTTAGGAAATATTCTATTTCATCAAAACCAGCTTTTTAGTTTCAACAAAACTTCCTGCCCTTAGTTGTAGAAATAAACACCGCTCGTAAACTTTCTGCATTAAACTTTATCTGATAACTGCCTGATGTTTTTCTTCATTAACAAATGTTGCAACTTCATTTCCAAGTATATCATAAACTTTAAGCGTTACGAATGACAAATGACCAATGACAAATGACAAAGTTGTAGTAGGATTAAATGGATTGGGATAGTTTTGCTCAAGTTTAAATTCTGTAGAAACTGAATTAACCTTCTCTACATCAACACACCGGTACCAACAGGGGAAAAAAGGGTTGATATTTACTATATTCAGCATCTCTTTGAGCTAACCACGTCTACTTTTTGAACCGGAAACCAATTCAAATCACCAATTGGAAAACCACCAAGTCCTGCAGTCATCAAGTCTGCATTGCTATAAGAGAGATCAACAGGAATTGGCCAGTCGGGATTGACAAACTTATCCTGACCAACATTTATCAACCGCCAATCGGGTAATACTGCCATACTGGCGGTATCTGCTATTGAAATAGCAAAAGTTTTTAGATTAGCAAGCTGGGTAGTAAATAAATCTTCAGGATCCGTAAATGCAGGTAAGTTTTGTGATCCAAGTACCGTTTGTAAGATATGGATACTTAGCATTATTACTAAACATAACGTAAGTTCTCTCATTCATAGGAATCATTTGAGATCGCCAGGTAGTTATACCATCAACTGCATTAGAATTCAATGTTGCGACTATATCAGAAAGTGATTGATCCCAATATGCAAGATTTTTATCAACATAGAATCCTATCGGAGCTTTTGCAGAATCACTAACATTTACAAGACCCATAGGCTCCCAATCCGGATCCTGTTCCAAAGAATCAATATTATGAATGCCCGAATAAGCTCGTAGATTGCAATTCATAAATATGTTATTAACGATACTGACATTGTTTTGGTATCCGGGGTTCGTGAATACAATACCGGCACAGTTAACAAAAGTATTATGATTGAAAATTATTCTCTTAAAAGGGAAGCGCTTAAAATTATACATATAGCCTTGTGCCATAATATGGGTACAGTTTTCTACAAGTAAAGTATCCTGTTCGGCAAAGCAATCTAATACGCCTCCAAGATTTGTTCCGGGATAACCATTCATATTAACAAAGTAACAATCTCGAAAGGTCACGTTACAATTTGCGTCGTGGATATTCACAAATGTCCAGAGAGTATGTTCAAACAGGCAGTTTTCAAAAACCAAGTGAAGATTAGGAGCGCTTGCAACGGCAAATGCCCAGCCAAGATCACCGGCAGCATTTGCAGTAGTAAGCATACAATTTTTTATTGTCAAATCACCTTTGGCAATAATACCAGGAGGGTGTGTTATTACAAGTGCAAATTCATTGCATATTAATGGTGGTAACGAGTCTGAATCTGTATTGTAAACAGAATTGTTATAATGTGGTCCCGTTATAATAACGGGATGATTTGCGGAACTGGTAGGCGTATATTCACTTGGATAATATCCATTTGCTCTTAGCTCATAAACACGCCCCGCAGGAACATTAACAGTATCCAGAACCAAAACCCAGTATAAAGAGTTTGCCTGATTGCCCATATCATAATAATCTTTAATAACAAGGGTGTCTCCTCTTACCTCTGAGATATAATCACTCAGAGTTTGGGAAAGGATTGACTTCGATGGTATCAGAATAGTAACTACCACAAAAAGTATCAGAAGTTTTTTCAAAATAACCTCCCTAGCAAGTTCTACCTCGGGAGAGTGATTTC
Organism: uncultured Ignavibacteria bacterium; assembly: GCA_963792755.1. Lineage (GTDB taxonomy): Bacteria > Bacteroidota > Ignavibacteria > Ignavibacteriales > Ignavibacteriaceae > RBG-16-34-14. The sequence goes on along the minus strand of CAWBXQ010000007.1, from coordinate 24,085 downwards.
GCAAATGAAACATAATTAACTCTCAAACTCTTTCTCTCCACAAAGTTGAAAAATTAGTCTTTTAAATCAGCAACTTTTTTTAATTACAATCAAGAAGAATCGATTGATGATTGGCAAGTAAAAGAAATGTCCCCATTTCTTTTTTAGAAAGATGTTCCCAGACCAAATATAAATTCTGAATTTCCTAATTCATCAAAAGCAAACTCAAATCTTGCAAGTGATATGGCGAAAGAAGTATTATTTCAGAAGGATCATTTTTTTAGTTTGAACAAAATCCCCTGCTTGTATCTTATAGAAATAGATTCCGCTTGAAAGATTAGATGCATTAAAATTTACCTCATAACTTCCTGCAGGTTTTTCTTCGTTAACAAGTTCAGCAACTTTGCTACCAAGGATATCATAAATTTTAAGTCTTACATATGAAGCTTTAGTTGTAGAATATTTTATTTTGGTTGTTGGATTAAATGGATTGGGATAATTTTGTTCGAGAACAAATGTTATTGGTTTTGCATTTTGATTTTCCTCTTTTATTCCGGTTATAGGTCCGCTATTATATCGAGCTAAAGTAAAAACCGAATAATTATAATTATTATCTGAATAGCCGGCTACTATTATTTTTTCATCATTCTGAATTGTTACAAAATTAGCAAAATCATCTGAACTTCCTACTTGAGTTGTTATTTTTCCATTTGTTCCAAATGTAGTATCTAAAGTTCCGTTAATACTATAACGAACTAAAGCAAAATTAATGTTACTTCCATTATTAGAGGAACCAGCGACAATTATATTTCCATCATTTTGGATTGCTATTGAATTTGCATTACTGTTATTTGCTCCAACTTGTGTAGTTATGATACCATCTGCCCCAAACGAACTATCTAAATCTCCATTTTTGTTATATCGAGCTAAAGCGAAATCGTAGTAAAGTCCATCGTAATAAGACCCTGCTGCTACTATCTTTCCATCACCTTGGATTGCTACAGAGTTAGCATCACCCTCAGGTGTGATTACCATACCGCTTATGCCGAAAGAGTCATCTAAGGTTCCGTTTTCATTGTAGCGGATTAAAGTAAAATAAGTATTACTATATGTATAACCGGCAACAACGATCTTCTTATCAGCTTGAATTACTGCAGATTTGGCATAAGCATCTGTTCCGGTAATTCTTGTAGTTACCATCCCATTCGCTCCAAATGTATTATCTAGAGTTCCGTTTTTGTTATATCGAATTAGTATAAAATCAGTATTAGCCCCGTGGTAAGAAGTGCCGGTAGTTAATATCTTTTCATCACCTTGAATTAATACGAAGCTAGCATCTACATATGAAAAACCAGCTGCGTTCGTCACAATACCGTTTGTGCCAAATGTATTATCTAAAGCTCCATTAGGGTTATAGCGGGCTAAGGCAAATTCAACATCCTGAACATTATGATAAGAAGAACCGAAGGCTACTATCTTCCCATCGCTTTGGATAGCTACTGAATTTGCTACATCATGAGGATGAGAAGTTCCGATTGTGGTAGTAACTAATCCATTTGATCCGAAAGAATTATCTAAAGTTCCGTTTACGTTATAACGGGCTAATGCAAAATGAGTTCCCATACCATTAAAAGAGTCACCTGCTGCAACTATCTTTCCATCACCCTGAATTGCTACAGAATTAACATGATCTTTTGAAGTTCCATTTTGTGTAATTACAATTCCACTTGTTCCGAATGAATCGTCTAAATCTCCATTTGTGTTATAGCGGGCTAAAGCAAAATTAAGCTCACTTCCGTCATTGGAATAGCCTGAGACAACATATTCACCGTTACTTTGAATTAGCATTGAGTTTGCATAACTATCTGAAATTCCGACTTGTGTAGTCTGAATACCATTTGATCCGAAAGAATTATCTAGAGTTCCGTTTGAGTCATAGCGAACTAAAGCAAAATCACTGTGAAGTCCATCGTAATAATACCCTGCGGTTATAATCTTCCCGTCGCTTTGGATTTTTAATGAATTAGCCTCATCATCGGAAGCCCCAATTTGTATAGTTACGATACCATTTACTCCAAATGTATTGTCTAAAGAGCCGTTTGGGTTATAACGGACTAAAGCAAAATCGTTATCATTCCCGTTATTAGAATAACCTGCTGCAACTATCTTTGTATCACTTTGTATTGCTACTGAAAAAGCGGCTTCAGAAGACATTCCAATCTGTGTAATTACAATTCCATTTTTATTTCCAAATGAGTTATCTAAAGCCCCATTAGGAAAATAACGAGCTAAAGCAAAATCATAGTCATTCCCGTTATATATATAACCTGCAGCGACAATTTCTCCATTACTTTGGATTGCTAAAGAAGTAATATAATCATCTAAGGTTCCGATTTTGGTAATCACAATACCATCTGTTCCAAAGGTAGTGTCTAAATCTCCATTTGTGTTATAGCGGGCTAAGGTAAAATCATTATCACTTCCGTTGTAAGAAAAACCACCGACAATTAACTCTCCATCATCCTGGATTACTAATGAATTGGCACAATCACCTGCTGTACCAATTTTTGTATTCACTATGCCATTTTTTCCGAATGAATTATCTACAGCCCCGTTGGATTCATAACGGACTAACGAAAAATCATTATCACTCCCCTTATAATAACAACCGGCAGCGACAATCTTCCCATCACTTTGAATCGCCACTGATTCAGCTATCCCATATTGTGTATTTCCAACTATAATACCATTTGTTCCAAAAGTGTTGTCTAAAGTACCGTTTAGATTATAACGGACTAAAGTTAACAAATTCCCATTCTGGTCAGAAGATGCTCCAGCCGCTACTATCTTTCCATCACTTTGGACTGCTGTTGAAAATGATGCACTGTTAGTACCTCCAAAATTAAATTTGGTGGTAACAATACCGCCCTGCCCGAAGGTCGTATCCAGCTGGCCAGCCTGAGGCAGAGTTTCTTTTGAGAATGTAAGGATAAACAGAATTAAAAAAATATTAATTAGGTAAATGTAGTTTCTCATTTAAAGCCTTTTTGTTATAAAGCATATTTTAAAAGCATTAAAAATGATTTAAGAGATATAAATTTTTTACTTAAAATTTATTTGAAGACCCAAAACGTAAACACAGAACTTAAATTACAGAACTGCATCCACGCCTAAGGAGAATTCAAGAAGAGATTCTCAGTGGGGAATAAATAACATCCTTAAGGATAGATGACATTTTATGTGGTGAATGTCAATAATTTATAAATGAAAAGCAAGCTTAATTCGCTATATTAAAAAGATGTTCCAAGACCAAGTATAAATTCTGTATTTCCGAATTCGTCAAAAGCCAGTTCAAATCTTGCTGAATTATATGGAAGCAGCAACAAAGATAAACCGGCACCGTAACCTCTGTCAAAATCTTTTATCCTGATTGGCTCACCTCTGAATTGTGTTGTTCCCATATCTGCAAACAATTGTGCATAAAGCCCTAACCTGAATGAAAGAAGTTTCCTGGGCAAGATAGGAACAAAATCAAGACTTACATTAACATCTTTGATTATTGGATGGTTAATCTCAATTGAACCAAGATAATAATTGTTACCTTCTCTTTCTCTGCTGAAATGTCCTCGCACTGCTTCCTCAAAGCCAAGAAATGAGTAATCATAAAATGGAATAAGTTTACCGGCAGTCTGCCTTGTTGTTAATCTTATCTTTCCGCCAAAGTCGCCGATAAGCTTCTGGTATTCTCTTAAATCAATTGTAAAAATTCTATAGTCTATATTATTAATTCCAAGCCCTTTGAACTGCATATTGTATGAAAAGAATGTTCCTTCACTTGGGAATTGTATAAGATCGCGGGTATCATAATTATAAGTGAAACCAAGACTAACAGACTTATCTATCCTGCCATCTGAAGCAGTTAAACCTTTAAAATATTCAGGCGACTCATAATAATTATATCCGAAATCAATGCCAGCCCAGTTAAAAGTATTAAACCTGTACCCAAAGTCGATCAGGTCGGTAACATAAGTGTAGTCAAAATCGTTTCCATAAATTATTTTAGCAATTTCACTTCTGTTTCTTTTAGTTCCGTAAGCAACAGCAGCATCAAAAAAAAAGTTGCTTTTATAAATGATAGACGGTTTATAATATTCGAGGGAAAACGCCGGATCGAAACCTAACTTGAGTTTGCCTGATAATGTTTCATTTCGTCCTCTAAAATTCTTTATGAAAACAACAATTCCGTAAGAAAGTTTCTTCCAGTCACCGTTCTGTAATCCAGCAAAAGGTATCGGATATATATACCAACTTTCTTCAACAATTATATTAAGAATATTTCTCCCAATATCTTTTTCAGTTTTAAGCTCAACTTTGTTGAATATCCCCAAACTAAAAATACGTTCCCTATTATAATTAAGAGTTTTCGTGGAAACCGTGTCTCCAATTTTGAAAGTCAGTTCACGCAGAATAATAAAATCCTCTGTAATATCGTTCCCGGTTATTTTTATTGAATCAATCACTTGCGGTAAATTATTATTACCGGAAGTGTCAGCAACAGTTTGGCTATAAACATTTACTGAAAAGTAGAAGAGTAGAAAAGTGAATGTGAAAGTTCGTATCAAAATAAAAGCTTATTTCTTATTGAAAATTATGAAATGAATTTGCTGTAATGATACTGCATCAATTACTTTTATGAAACCGGTTCTTCGATATAATCAGTTATAAGATTACAGCTGCAAACAAGATTCCTGTCGCCGTAAGCGCTGTTTATTCTTCCGACACTCGCCCAGAATTTATGCTGCTTATCGCCTAAAGGATAAGCTGCTTTTTGTCTTGAATAAGAATGATTCCAGTTATCCTTTGTAACTTCTTCCAGAGTGTGAGGAGAATTTTTTAAAAGATTATCAGTTATATCTGCAGTACCGTTTTCAATTTCTCTTATTTCTTCCCTTATTGATAAAAGTGCTTCACAAAACATATCCAGTTCTGTTTTTGATTCGCTTTCAGTTGGCTCAACCATCAATGTTCCTGCAACAGGAAAAGAAACAGTAGGTGCATGATAACCATAATCCATAAGCCTTTTAGCTATATCTTCGACTTCAATATTTGCTGAGGTTTTAAATTGACGCATATCAAAAATTAATTCGTGAGCTACTCTGCCATTTAATCCTGTATAAAGAACTTTAAATTGTGATTCGAGTTTTGCCTTAATATAATTGGCATTTAATATTGCAATTTCTGAAGCTTTTGTTAAGCCTTTTTCTCCCATCATTTTTATATAAGCATAAGAAATTATAAGAATACTTGAACTTCCCCATGGTGCCGATGAAACAGCATTTATTCCCTTTTCATGTTTTAACTCAACTACAGAATGTTTGGGCAAAAATGGGACAAGATGTTTTGCAACTGCAATAGGTCCCATTCCGGGTCCACCGCCGCCGTGAGGAATGCAAAAAGTTTTATGAAGATTTAAGATGACAAACATCCGCTCCAATTTTTGCAGGACTCGTTAATCCAACCTGTGCATTCATATTTGCGCCATCCATGTAAACAAGTCCACCGTTTTTATGAATTGTATTACATATTTCAAGAATACTTTCTTCAAACACTCCGTGAGTTGAAGGATATGTAATCATGAACGCAGCAAGATTATCTTTGTTCTGTTCAACTTTCTTTTTCAAATCATCAACATCAACATTTCCGGCAGGAGTAGTATTAACAACAACCACTTTCATTCCTGCCATAACAGCACTTGCCGGATTTGTTCCGTGGGCTGATGCCGGAATGATTGCAACATTTCTGTTTGTCTCTCCCCTGCTTTTATGATATTCTCTAATTACCATTAAGCCAGTAAACTCGCCTTGCGCTCCAGAGTTTGGCTGCAATGAAACAGCAGAGAAACCCGTTATTGTACACAAGATCTTTTTCAAGCTCTTTGAATATTGTAAGATAACCTTCAGCCTGATCGGCAGGAGCAAAAGGATGAATGCTGCTGAACTCCGGAAATGTTACACCAATCATTTCAGTGGCTGCATTTAATTTCATTGTGCAGGAACCAAGTGCAATCATCGAATGAACAAGTGATAAATCTTTATTCTCAAGTCTCTTCAAATATCTCATCATTTCAGTTTCGGAGTGATAAGAATTAAAAACTTTATTCTGAAGAAAAGAACTTTTTCTTTTAAGATTATCCGGATATTCAATCTTCAAACCAAGAGCAACTTTTTCAATTTTTTCTTTATTTATTTTTAAGTTTTTAGATTGAGCAAACACTTCGATAATTTCAACAGCATCATTAAAGTCTGTTACTTCGCTTACGGCAATTCCTATTGCATCATCAAAGTACCTGAAATTAATTTCTCTGCTCAATGCAATTTCTTTTATTTTACTTAATAGTTCTTCTTCTTTGATTGGAATATATAAAGTATCAAAGTAATTTTTGTTCGTTTGTTCAAATCCAAAATCTTTTATTGAAATTTCTATAAGCTTGGCAATCTTGTGTGTTCTTTCACCAATTTCTCTTAATCCTTTAGGACCATGATAAACTGCATACATTCCTGCCATAACAGCTAATAAAACCTGCGCAGTACAAATATTGCTTGTAGCTTTTTCTCTTCGGATATGCTGCTCTCTTGTTTGCAAAGCCATTCTAAAAGCTGTGTTTCCATGAACATCAACAGAAGCACCGATAATTCGTCCGGGGATATTTCTTTTAAATTCATCTTTAGTTGAAAAGAAAGCTGCGTGTGGACCACCGAAACCCATTGGAACACCAAATCTCTGTGAATTACCTACAACTACATCAGCTCCAAATTCTCCGGGAGGTGTTAACAACGTTAAACTTAAAAGATCTGCAGCAACTACTGTGAGAATATTTTTTTGATGTGCCGATTCTATTAAATTTTTATAATCGTAAACTTCTCCTTTATCCGATGGATATTGAAGCAAGATTCCGAAATAATCATCAGTTAAATGTTGTATTAAAAACATCCCCGATAATTAATTCTATTCCTAAAGGAACGGCTCTTGTTTTAATAACATCAATAGTCTGGGGGAAACAATTATCGGAAACAAAAAATTTCGTGGCATTTTTATTTTTAGTTACGTGAAGAAACATTGACATTGCTTCGGCTGCTGCAGTTCCTTCATCTAATAAAGAAGCATTTGCAATTGGAAGTCCGGTTAAATCAATAACCATAGTTTGAAAATTCATTAATGCTTCCAGCCTGCCCTGTGCTATCTCTGCCTGGTAAGGTGTGTATTGCGTATACCATCCCGGATTTTCAAGTATATTTCTTTGAATTACTGAAGGCACTCTCGTAGGATAATATCCCATTCCAATGTAAGATTTAAATATCTTATTCTTTGCTGCAATCTTTTTTAAGTCTTCAAGAAATCTGAATTCAGTAACAGGATCATCGAGATTTAATTTCTCACTTAGCCTAATGCTCTTTGGAACTGTCTCACTAATTAATTTATCAAGTGATTCTGTTCCTATAGTTTTCAGCATTTCATTAATTTCTTCATCATCCGGTCCTATATGCCGGTCAACAAATTTATCGGGATGTTCGAGTATCTTCATACAACTTTCTATCTTTTAATAAATAAAGGAATTAAAGCAATCTAAATTTAAGCAAATATCAGAAAAAAGAATTTGTCGGGTTATCTTTGATAAGAAGAAGATAAAGCAGATGCAGGATTATTCATCCTGTTTTAATTTTTTTAAAGCATCTTTTGCGGCGTTTTGCTCTGCTGCCTTTTTATTACGACCTTGACCAACTCCATACTCTTTTCCATCAACCAATGCTTTAACAATAAAAATCCGACTATGTTGGGGACCTTCCTCATTAACAACTGCATAAGAAGGACCGCCCATTTTTTTTGCCTGAACATATTCTAAGTAATTGGCTCTTAAAATTTTCATCAACGAGAAAATCTTCTTCTCTTACTATAGGCTGAATAAGAATTCTGTCAATAAAATTTTTTACAGTATTAATATCGGAATCAAGATAAATCGCACCTATTAAAGCTTCCAATGCATCTGACAAAACCGTCTTAGCTCCACTTTTAAACGACTGAGAAAGATTCTTTCCAATTAAAATAAATTCATTTAACCTTATAAAATTAGCAGCATTAGCAAGAGCAGATCTGTTTACAACTTTTGCTCTTACCTTTGTAAGAAATCCTTCATCTTTTTCGGGATAGGAAGTGTAAAGAAATTCCGCAACTATAAGATTTAACACGGCATCACCCAGAAATTCAAGCCTTTCATTTGATATACCATATTCATTACTACCTTCAAGATAAGACCTATGAACAAGTGCCTGTATAAAGAATTCTTTATTACTAATTTTACAACCGATTACAGATTCCAGGTCCATAATTTTTTGTTCAGTAAAAAGCTTTGCAAGCATTTTTATTTTTTTATTTTTCCTGAACTTTTGAAAAATTTCTGAGAACATGGCTCAAATCAATTATCAAGTTTCTTAAATAATAATGAAGCGTTATGTCCGCCGAAGCCGAAAGTATTGCTTATTGCGCAGTTAATTTTCAATGGGGTAGGTTTTAAAGGACTATAATTTAAATCACACTCCGGGTCAGGTTTTGTAAGATTTATTGTAGGGGGAACAATATTATTTTGCATTGCCATAACTGTAGCAATTGCTTCAACACCACCGGCAGCACCAAGTAAGTGACCTGTCATTGATTTAGTTGAGCTTATTAGTAATTTATAAGCATGTTCGCCAAAGCATGTTTTTATAGCGCTTGTCTCAGTTACATCGTTATATTGAGTTGATGTTCCATGAGCGTTGATATAATCTATATCCGTTAAGGTAACTCCCCCATCTCTCATTGCTTCTTTCATTGCCCTTACAGCACCTGCGCCTCCGGGTGCGGGAGCGGTAATATGATAAGCATCACCAGTTAAGCCTACTCCGGCAATCTCACAATAAATTTTTGCCCCTCTTTTCGTCGCATGCTCAAGCTCTTCGAGAATTAATGTACCTGCACCTTCACCCATTACAAAACCATTTCTATCTTTATCAAAAGGTCTCGAAGCTTCCAGGTAACGGTCATTCCATGTTGATAAAGCTTTCATTGCATTAAAACCCCCGATCGAAAGCTCTGTGATTGCAGCTTCGGAACCTCCACACATCATAATATCGGCACTACCTCTTTGAATTAAAATAAAAGCATCAGCTATTGCATGAGAAGAGGTAGCACAGGCAGATGTTGTAGCATAATTAGGTCCCTTTAAAGAATACCTGATCGATATTTGTCCTGCAGCCATATCGGATATCATCATAGGAACGAAGAAAGGACTAATTTTACGGGGACTTTTATTTTCAAAATAAATAAAATGCTGCCGCTGAAGAGTATCCATTCCACCAATACCGCTTCCGTATATAACTCCGAACATTTCTTTTTCAACTTTCTCAATATTTATCCCGGAATCCTGCATAGCCATTTCAGCTGCTGCCAGGGCAAAATGTGTGAAAGGATCCATTCTGCGAATTGATTTTTTATCAATATAATCTTCAGGATGAAAGTCTTTAACTTCAGCAGCAAATTTTGTTTCGAAGTTAGTGGTATCGAACTTTGTGATGAGACCTACCCCATTTTTACAATTAATCATTCCTTCCCAGAAGTCATTTATGTTATTTCCAATTGGAGTAATTGCACCCATTCCGGTTACAACAACTCTACGCTTATTCATAAAAACACCTAAGAAAAAAATTATAAAAAAGCGGCATCAGTGAAGGTATGATCCTCTAAGTTTTTGAGAATAGAGGGATTCAAGTCGAGAAAATTATGAGATCTTCCCGACTTAAAAATTTTAAGAGCCGAGCTTTTCTTTTAAATATTTCATTGCATCTCCAACTGTTCCAATTTTCTCGGCGTCCTCATCGGGAATTGAAACCTGGAAAGCACTCTCGAAACCCATAACAAGTTCAACTATATCAAGAGAATCCGCACCTAAATCGTTAGTAAAAGAAGCCTCGGGTGTTATCTGGGATTCTTCAACACCGAGTTTATCCATTATTATTTCCTTTACTTTAGTTTCAACGTCCATGTATTTCTCCTATATGTTTTTTTGTGTTATTTAAAGATAAAAAAAGAAAACTTACATTGCCATGCCGCCATCAACAGAAATGACCTGTCCCGTAAGATAATCGGCATCTTTACTACACAAAAATGCCACAATTCTTGCCACATCCTGAGGCGTACCCATTCTACCCAAGGGAATATTCTGCACTAATTTTTGTTTTTGTTCATCAGTTAATTTATTTGTCATTTCAGTCTGAATAAATCCAGGCGCAACTGCATTAACGGTAATGCCTCGAGAGGCTAATTCTCTTGCCATAGCTTTTGTAAATCCAACTACGCCAGCTTTAGATGCAACATAATTAGCCTGACCGGGATTGCCTATCAAAGCTACAACAGATGCTATATTAACTATCCTTCCATATCTCTGACTAATCATGGGTTTATTACAGCTTTAGTATAATTAAAAACGCTTTTCAAGTTAACATTTATAACATCGTCAAAATCTTTTTCAGTCATTCTTAAGAGAAGATTATCCCTCGTAATACCAGCATTATTAACTAATATATCCACACCGCCAAGTTTTTCAATTGCTTCATTAATAGTAGCCTGTGCATCCTCAAAAGAAGTAGCATTCGCTTTGAAAGCATATATTTTAGCGTCAGGGTTATTCAACTCTGTCATTATTTCATCTGCACATTCATCAGAACTGTTAACGAAAGCAATATCCGAAAGTAAGACACCACTACAATTTCTTGCAGCTAATTCTTTTACAATCGCTCTTCCAATTCCGCGACTACCACCAGTGACAATTGCCCTTTTATTATGATTGTCTTTTTTATCGTTACTCATTTTTGTTTGCTCCATTTCACTCTTAAATTATTTTTTATTTTTTTGATTTTATGCGACTTCTTTGGATTTTAATAAAGAAAGATACTTCATTTCTCATCATCTTCAAGTTTCTTAAAATCTTTTTCACCAAAAAAATGCTTTAGTTCTTCTGTACAAGATTCATAGATAGTAGTTTCAGTCATCGGATTTTTGTTGCATGATTTTAGTCTGTCTATATGATCGTCGTCTATAGTTAATGCTCCTTCATAAATAACTAAAGGAAATAATATACAATATTGGGGTTTATATTTCCACTTATATTCGCCTTCAAGATTTGCAAGTTTTTGCAATGAACATAAACCATCTTTATCGAGAAATGTACATTTGTTGTTTATTACTTCAGTACCAACGGCAACACCAGAATCAAAATCCTCATCTTCTTCGGGAGGCTCAAACCACTTTGCTGTGTCTTTTACCTGTGTCTTATCAAATAAAGGAATCAACTTATCTTTGATTTCAATAATTTTTTCTGCTTCTTTAGAATCGGTGTATACACCATACCAGCAGCATTCACCTGTACATTTACAACTAAACTTAAAAGTAAAGATCTTCGGGTCAATCTTTAAACCGTTGATTTCAAAGTCATAGTTATCATTCATTTAGATATATTTCTCCACATCTGAATATTTATCAATTCCAAATATTTTTACATCAGGATTAATTCTTTTTACCAGCCCCTGCAAAACTTTGCCCGGACCGATTTCATAAAATTCATCTACACCATCGTTAATCATGTTATTTATTGTTTGAACCCATTGAACAGGTGAGGATAATTGTTCATATAATAAATTTTTTATCTCTTCTTTTTTTTCAACAGGTTTCGCTGTTACATTTGCATAAAGAGGAATTCTTGTATCATAAACCGGGGTATTATCTAAAGCAACTTTTAATTTTTCTTTTGCAGAATTCATTAATGGCGAATGAAAAGCACCGCTGACCTGTAGTTCTTTTGTAAGTTTTGCACCTTTGGATTTACAAATTTCCATTGCCTTCTTTACAGCATTTACTTCACCGGATATTACAATTTGTCCCGGTGAATTAAAATTAGCACATTGCACAATTCCTTCTGATGAAGCTTCATTACAACATTGAATAACCTGTTCCTCATCAAGTCCAACTATTGCAGCCATTGTTCCGGGTCTTTCAACTCCAGCTTTCTGCATTGCAATTCCTCTTTCACGAACAAGCTTTATTGCATCATAAAACTGCAAAGCTCCCGAAGCGACAAATGCAGAATACTCACCAACCGAATGTCCTGCAACTGCATCCGGTGATAAAGTTCTTATTAAACTTGCTAAGATAACACTATGTAAAAAAACTGCAGGCTGGGTGAATTCAGACTGCTTCAATTGTTCTTCGGGACCATTAAATAAAATATAAGATAGGTTCATTCCTAAAGCATCATCGGCTGTTCTAATCATTTCTTTAGCTTCTACTGAATTTTCATAAAGATCGGCAGCCATTCCAACATATTGAGAACCTTGTCCGGGAAAAATAAAAACTTTCTTAGCCATTACTTATTTCAATCCCAAAAACATCTTCCATTTCCCATCTTCCATCAACCATATTAATCCATACTCCACGTTAAGTAAGCGGCACCCCAGGTAAAGCCTGCACCAAACGCAGCAAGAATAAGATTATCCCCTTTCTTAATTTTTCCCGCTCTATAATATTCAACAAGACATAAAGGAATAGTTGCCGCCGTGGTGTTTCCATATTTGTTAATATTTATCATCACTTTATCTTTGCTGAGACCCATTCTTTCGGCAGTTGCGCCGATGATTCTCATATTCGCCTGGTGAGGCACAAGATAAGCAATATCATCAGATGTTAAATTGTTTTTCTGCATAAGTTCATATGATATGTCTGCCATTCCTTTTACTGCAACTTTAAATACTGCTTTGCCATCCTGGTAAAGATAATGCATTCCTTGGTCCACAGTTTCATGCGAAGGAGGGTTTAAGCTTCCACCACCTTTTAAATATAAAAGATTCTTTCCACTGCCATCGACTCTTAAAAGAGAATCCTTGAGTCCAATGTTTTTGTCTTCTGTCGGTTCGATTAAAACAGCAGCAGCAGCATCTCCAAAGAGAATACAATTATTCCTGTCAGTATAATCAACTATGGCACTCATTTTATCCGCGCCAATTAAAAGAACTTTTTTATATGTGCCGCTTTCTACAAGAGAACAGGCTGTTTGAAACGCAAAGAGAAATCCACTGCATGCAGCAGAAAAATCAAAGCCCCAGGCTTTTTTTGCTCCAATCTTTTCCTGAACTAAACATGCTGTAGCCGGAAAGAACATATCCGGAGTAATTGTAGCTACAATTATAACATCAATATCTTCCGCGTTTATATTATGAGTTTTTAAAAGATCTTTGGCTGCTTCTGATGCGAGATCACTTGTTGCACCAACCTTCAGCCTTCTTCTTTCTTTTATTCCTGTCCTTGTTGTAATCCATTCGTCAGTTGTGTCAACAATCTTTTCAAAAAATGCGTTATCAAGAACTTCATCGGGTACATACATTCCAACTGCTGTAACAGTTGCATTATAAACTTTATCCATTATCCGCCTAACTTATTTGAATACTGTTTTATTGAATTTTCAATTTTACTTATAAGATTTTTTGTATGGATTTCGTAAGCACGAAAGACCATATTTTTTATTGCTTTAGGAGTACTTGAACCATGTCCAATTATACTAATTCCGTTAACTCCAAGCAAGGGAACGCCTCCATATTCCTGGTAGTCAAGAACTTTTAAGGCTTTCCTTAATGATCCTCTTGTTAAAGCAATTTTTAATTTGTCAAAGAAACTTTTCCTTGCAGTCTGTTGCAAAAGATATTTTAAAAACTTTGGTATCGATTCACCAAATTTAAGAATAATATTTCCGACAAAGCCATCACAGACAACCACATCAGCTTTTCCCTCGAGAATATCTCTTCCTTCAACATTGCCAATAAAATTTAATTTAGATTCTTTCAGAAGCTTTGCTGCTTCTTCCGATACTTCGTTTCCTTTTCCTTCTTCTTCTCCCATGCTTAAAACACCTATTGAAGGATTTTCAATTCCTCCAACTTCCTTTGCATAAATAGAACCCATAATTGCATATTCGAAAAGATGACTTGGCTTAGCGTCTTTTCCGGCACCAACATCATAAAGATAACAAATACCTTTTATGCTCGGCATCTCTGCGCCAATAGTCGGTCTGCCAACACCAGGAATTCTTCCCATAATTAAAGTCGATGCAGCCATCATAGCTCCGGTATTGCCGGCACTTACCAAGGCTTCGGCTTTTTTATCTCTAACCCATTTTGCACCAATAACTAAAGATGAAGAGGGTTTTGTTTTTAAAGACATAGTAGGACTATCATTCATCTCAATTTTTTGTTCAGCGTGAATAATTTTTTCTTTATCAAAGGTAAGATTTTCAGAAGTGAGTACATCTAAAATTAATTTGGAGTCACCGGCTAAGTAAACTTCAATATTGGGTTTTTCAGACTGAGCCTGCACAGCACCCAGAACCGTATTTTTAGGTGCAAAATCTCCTCCCATTGCATCGACAATTATTCTACACTGGTTAGGATTAGAACCAGATTCATTCATTAAAAGAACCGGGTTTGATTTATGATTTAGGTATAAACATCGAACGGCCGTTGTAATACCCACAAGAAGGGCAAGCGCGATGTGATAATTTCATTTCGCCACAATTAGAACATGTACTCAAAGAAGGTACTGTAGCCTTGTAATGTGTTCTTCTTTTATCTCTCCTGCTCTTTGACCATCTTCGTTTTGGATTTGGCATCTTTATCTTTCTTTAGTTTAATTAATATTCATCTTCTTTTTTAATTCGATCAGTGGCTGCCACCTTGGATCTGCTTGCTGCTTTTCGCAATCACAAGCTCCATCATTAAGATTTTTTCCGCAATTGTAGCATAGCCCTTTACAATCTTCCCTGCAAAGTTTTTTCATCGGTATCGATAGTAAAGCATAATCTCTTAACTCATTAAACAAATTTATTTTATCGGTATCAAGGGGTAAATATACCACATTTTCCATATTATTTTCTTCCGGGTAATTACCAAATAAATAAACAACCTGGAACTTATTTTGGAGATCAGCTTTGAAATCCATGCCACATCTGTCACAGTGGAAAGCTGCGGTGGTATAAATATCCGAATTAAGAATAATCTGATTATGAAATTTCTTTAATTCAATCTTTGCAACATAATTTCCAAAGAACGGCTCTTTTAGTTCAAGCTTATCAATCTTATCCTCGAAAACAAATTCGTGAACATCTTCACTCAGTCCGCTGATTTTTATTATCATGGCAATATCCCTCTAAAAGAACAAAAATCGGCTCAAAATATAGATATTGTTAAAAAGATAAGCAACCTATTCAAAATCTTCTAACCTTTGATTTCAGCATAATTAAATACAATTTCACAGATAATAATCTTCATTTTTTTCAGGGAATTTAATTTCTTAAATTATGCACTAAATTCAGCTTTAATTACTATTTAGAAAGCTACTAATAAAAACTTTCCTTAAAAGATTAAATAGAAAGAAGGGGTTTTGCTTACCCTTATTATACAATGCTTGTAGTAGAAAATCTTAGAAAAGAATATAAAAACGTTGTAGCTGTGGATAATATTTCCTTCAAAGTGGAAGAAGGAAGAATATTCGGAATTCTTGGTCCAAACGGCGCCGGCAAGACAACAACTATCAGAACAGTTCTTAACATTATTAGACCAACTTCTGGAAGTATTACATTTAATAATAAGCCAATCACAAATGAATTCCTTAATACAATTGGTTATTTGCCTGAAGAAAGAGGGTTATATAAAAGAAGTAAAGTGATTGATGTTATCCTTTACTTTGCAGTATTAAAAAAAATGTCGAGGCATACAGCCTTAAGTGAAGCAAATGTCTGGCTGAAAAAACTTGAGATTGAACAATACACAAACAAAAGAGTTGAAGAACTTTCAAAGGGAAATCAGCAAAAAGTACAGTTTATTGTTTCTGTAATTCACAACCCGAGATTGCTTATACTCGATGAACCTTTTACAGGATTTGATCCGATAAATCAAACTTTAATAAAAGAAACTGTACTATCATTTGTTACAAGTGGAAAGATAATTATACTTTCAACTCATCAAATGGAAACTGCGGAAAAACTTTGTTCTGATATTCTTCTTATAAATAAAGGAGTAGAACTTTACCAGGGAAGCCTAACAAATCTTAAAAAGAATTTTGGTACCAACACTGTTAAGATTGAATTTGATGGAGATGCCGGATTTATAAGCACTTTAAATGATGTGCAAAATATTGACAGGTACAGCAATTATGCTGAGGTTCAACTAAAAGATAATGTTGATCCATCTGATTTTTTAAGATTGATTGTTAATAAAATTAATATTAAAAGTTTTACTGTTCTTGAACCGACTTTAAATAAAATTTTTATAGATGTGATCGAACAAAGCCATACAAAACAGGTTTAATGAAAAAGATTTTTGAAATAGCAAGATGGGAATTTATCGAGAAAGTAAAAACCAAAACTTTTATTATTTCCCTTATACTTACTCCTGCTGTCTTAATTTTATTTGCTGTAGCTCCAACATTACTTTCTGAGCAGGAGGTTTCTCAAACTAAGGTGATAGGAGTTGTGGATACTTCAGGATTATATTGCTAAAGACTTAAGAGAAGAATTAAGTAAGTATAAACTTGATGACGTTCAATTATGCTATTTGTTAATTAATCTGACGACAAAAAATACATCCGTTGATGAACTGAAAAAGAATGCTGACAATGATGTTTTGGATGAAAAAATAGAAGGTTATTTATTTGTTCAGAATGGGGGAACTGATTCTGTTAAAATTGATTATAGAAGTAAAACTTCAGGAAACCTGAAAGATATTAAGCGATTCGAGTTAGCTTTTAACGATGCACGAATAAAACTGAAGCTGAATGACGGAAAATGCTAGATCCTCAATTATTATCATTCATTTCCAAATCAGTTGAAGTTAACCCGATTAAAATTGAACAAAGCGGTAAGGAAAGCAAAGGTGATTTTCTAGTAACATTCTTTTCTTCTTTCATATTTATTATGCTGTTGATGATGATGATTCTTTACACAGGCGGAATGCTGATCAGAAGTCTTGTTGAAGAAAAATCAAACAGACTTATAGAAATCATAATATCAAGCTGCAGTTCAAATGAATTGCTGACAGGCAAAATTTTGGGGTTGAGCGCACTCGGATTAACACAGATTACAATTTGGTTTATTATCGGTTTCTCATTAGTTAGTTCAACTGTAGTTCCCGTAGAAATTTTTACACACATTCCTGTTATTCTTATTTATTTTATTCTTGGTTTTATTTTTTATTCAAGTATGTTTGTCGGAATCGGTTCCATTGTAACCAGCGAACAGGAAGCTCAGCAGATAACAACTTATTTAAGTTTTTTACTTATACTCCCAATAATTTTTGTATTACCCGCTTTAGAAAATCCACATGCAGGATACATCCAGATTTTATCTTATATCCCGTTTACACTTCCCTCTTTTATGATGCTAAGATTGAACATAAGCCCGGTACCGGTCTGGGAAATTCTTATCACTATAATAATTATGATTGTTTCGATTTATATTATGATAATTTTTTCTGCAAAGATATTCAGGATCGGGATACTTTCTTATGGTAAGAGACCTTCTTTAAAAGAACTAATTCAATGGATAAAAGAAAAGTAGGAAACTGAATTGCATATAGCCGCCTCTGTTCTTGCTGCTGTGCTACCGATGTTTACTTACCTTTTAATAATCTGGTGGATGGACAGGTATGAAAGAGAGCCTTTTAGTCTTGTTCTTAAAAATTATTTATGGGGTGCTATCGGGGCAATAATATTTGCAATTGCATGGAGTACAATTATATACACAATTATTTCTTTTTTTATAAATGATACTGCTCAGTTAGAAAAAATAGAAACTATAGCCGTTGCCCCTTTTGTAGAGGAAATCACTAAAGGCGTTTTTTTAATCTTTATAATGAGGAATAAAAACTTCGATAACATTACCGACGGCATAGTTTACGGAGGCGCTATTGGTCTTGGTTTCGGAATGACTGAAAATTTTCTCTATTTTATTACTTATGGGAATACTCTTGCAAACTGGATTACAATTGTAATTATCCGGACATTGTTTTCTGCAGTGATGCATTGCGTTGCCACAGCTTCATTCGGAGCTTTTCTTGCTTATTCAAAGTACAAAAAAGAACCTTCGAAAATCCTTTTTATATTTGCCGGCTTATTGATTGCAATACTCATTCATTTCGCCTGGAATTTCAGTGTAAGCTTTAAATCAACAACATTGTTAGGATTTTTATTTATGATTATTACTATTGTAATTTTCATTCTTACTTTTTCTATATCTATTATTAGCGAAAAGAAAATCATTTATAATGAGCTTCTTGGCGAAGCAGAAAGAGGATTGATTCCTTTTACTCATCTGGGTATTTTGAACTCGTCAAAAAGGAACAAGTTTGGCTGGGTTGATGAAAGCATTCGCAAATCATATATTAATGCAGCAACAACTTTAGCTTTTAGGAAAAAGCAGCTTCGAAACGCGAGCGGCAGAAGTAAAAATTTTTATGAGGATGATGTAACTTACTATCGAAACTTTATTCAATTTCTTTTGTCTAAATAAAAGTATCCAATAAATGTAAAATCCCGTTTTTATATTTATTTTATTAATAAGGTTTTTAGGGTTAACTGCTAATTAAGAATTTGTTGATTATAGTATTTAAGGAATTACCAAAATGAAAATCGGAATTTACGGTGGTTGTTTCGACCCCGTGCATAACGGGCATCTAATAACTGCAGAAACAGTTAAGGAAATGCGGAACCTCGATAAAATAATTTTTATACCAACCTATATTTCGCCTCACAAACAAAGTGTTAAAGTGTCAGAAGCAAAGCACCGAGTAAATATGCTTCACCTGGCGATAGAAAGAGTTCCATATTTTGAATGTTCTGAAATAGAGCTTAACAGAAAATCTGTTTCTTATACTGTTGATACACTTCGTGAATTAAAAAAGAAATATGATCATATAGAATTAATAATTGGTTACGATAACATTTTTAAATTCCATACCTGGCGTGAACCTGATGAAGTACTGAGGCTTGCAAAGCTTGTTGTATTAAGAAGAAAATTAAATATTCCAAGGGAAAAACAAAATAGATTTTACCGTGCAGCAATCTTTCTAAAAAGTCCATTCATTCAGATCAGTGGATCTATAATTAGAAAAAAAATCCATGATAATTTGCCAATTAATTTTCTCGTACCTGACAAAGTACAGGATTATATTTTAAAACATAAACTCTATAAGGATAATTAGTGAAAATACTCGTCACAGGCGGAGCCGGTTTTATAGCCTCACACATAACTGATGCTTTTATTAATGAAGGACATTCTGTTACTGTTGTTGATAATCTTTCTACAGGATTTGAAAAAAATATAAACCCGAAAGCAAAATTCGTGAAATCTGATATCGGAGATTCAAATCTTCTTCAGCTTTTTGAAAAAGAAAAATTTGATGTTGTAAATCATCATGCCGCGCAAATGGATGTTCGCAAATCAGTTGCAGATCCTGCTTTTGATGCAAATACAAATATCCTCGGAACAATAAATCTTTTGCAATGCTGTATAAAAACCGGTGTTAAAAAATTTATGTTTGCTTCTACAGGCGGCGCAGTTTACGGCGAGCAAAGTTATTATCCAGCAGATGAAAATCATCCAACCTCCCCCCTCTCTCCTTATGGCATTTCAAAATTAGCAGTTGAGAAATATCTTTTCTTCTATAAATCCCAGTATGATTTTAAATATACGATTTTGAGATATGCCAATATTTATGGACCCAGACAAAACTCAAAAGGTGAAGCCGGGGTTGTTGCCATCTTTTCAACAAAACTTCTTGCAAATGAGCAACCGGTTATAAATGGAACTGGTAAACAAACAAGGGATTATGTTTTTGTTGGCGACGTTGTTAAAGCAAATCTTACAACATTAAAAGATGATGTTTGCGATATTTACAATGTAGGAACAGCAAAAGAAACTGATGTAAATGAACTTTTCAACAAACTAAATCATCTTACCGGAAGTAATAAAGAAGAAAAACACGGACCAGCCGCAGCCGGCGAACAAATGAGAAGTGTAATAACTTCTGAAAAACTTTTTAAGAAATTCAACTGGAAACCTTCTACAACTCTTGAGAATGGCTTAAAAGAAACTGTAAAATTCTTTAAGAACATGAGTTGACCAACTTATTTTTATATGATTGATAATGATTTAATTCAAAACCTGCTTAAAAATGATAGAAGAGCCATTGCAAAATCAATATCAATAGTTGAATCAAATAACTCAGCCTCATCCGAATTACTTAAAAATATTTATTCCTCAGTCGGCAAGGCATACAGGATTGGAATTACCGGACCTCCTGGTGCTGGCAAAAGCACAATTACAAATCAGCTTACAAAATTTTACAGAGCACAAAATAAAAAAGTTGGAATAATTGCTGTTGATCCTACAAGTCCTTTTACAGGAGGCGCTTTACTTGGTGATAGAATAAGAATGAATGATCTGGCTAATGACCGAGGAGTTTTCATCCGAAGTATGGCAACGCGAGGAAGTCTTGGCGGCTTAAGCAAAAAAGCAATTGATGCTGCCGATGTTCTGGATGCGGGAGGATACGATTATATTATTCTGGAAACCGTAGGAGTAGGTCAATCAGAACTTGATATTGCACAAGCTGCGGATACAACAATCGTAGTTTTGGTTCCTGAATCAGGTGACACTGTGCAGGCAATGAAAGCCGGCTTAATGGAGATTGGTGATTTTTTTGTTTTAAACAAAAGTGATCGCCCAGCTTCTGAACATGCTGTAACTGCTTTAAAGACAATACTTATGCTTCGGGATCATGATGAAACTTCATGGCTGCCCAATATTATTAAAACTGTTGCTACAGAAAATAAAGGAATTGCAGAAATTGCTGATGAAATAAAAAAACATAACGAATATTTAATAAAGACAAATAATTTGTTAAAGAAGACGTGAGAACAGAATCAAAGTAAGAATTAAAGAAATTGTCGAAGATAAAATAAGACAGGAACTATGGGGAGAAAGAAATGAAAAATCATTAAATTCCTCTATAGAAAAAGTTGTTCTGGGAAATTTATCTCCTTATCATATTGCAGAAAATATTATCGAGGATTTCAAAAAAATCTTTAGATAAAATTTCCTTAAGTCAAAAAACCTGAAAGCCGAAAGGAAAGATCATGGATGCTGCAGAAAATACATTTAACATCGATTTAACTGAAAACCAGGTAATCATCAGAGATACAATACGGGAGTTTGCAGATAAAACAATTAGGCCTGTTGTTATGCAATATGATGAATCGCAGGAATTCCCTATGGAAATTATACAACAGCTTGGTGAACTTGGTTTTCTTGGAGTACTTGTTCCCGAAGAATTTGGTGGTGCAGGTTTAGGTTATGCAGAGTTTGCAATTATTATAGAAGAATTAGCAAAAGTTGATCCATCAATTGCTTTGTCTGTTGCTGCACACAATGGTTTAGGGACAAATCACATTTTAAGATTTGCAAATGAAGAACAAAAGAAAAAATATCTTCCCGATTTAACTTCCGGTAAAAAAATTGCAGCCTGGGGATTAACAGAATCTGTTTCCGGAAGTGATGCTGCAGGATTAAGAACTATTGCAGAAAAAAAAGATGGCTATTATTTACTAAATGGTTCCAAAACTTTTACAACTCACGGTACAGTTGGAAGCACGCTCGTTATAATGGCAATTACTGATAAATCCAAAGGGAAAAAAGGAATATCAGCTTTCATTCTTGAAAAAGGAATGGAAGGATTAATTGTCGGTAAAAAAGAAAATAAACTCGGAATGCGTGCAAGCGACACTACCCAATTGACTTTTGAAAACTGTAAAGTTCCTGCAGAAAATTTAATCGGCAAAGAAGGAGAAGGATTTGTTCAGGCAATGAAAATTCTAGAAGGCGGAAGAATATCAATTGCAGCTTTAAGTCTTGGGCTTGCACAAGGATGCCTCGATGCATCAATTAAATATTCCAGTGAAAGAAAACAATTTGGAAAACATTTACACGAATTCCAGGGAATACAATTTAAACTTGCAGAAATAGCAACTAATATAGAAGCCGCAAGATTACTGACATACAGAGCAGCATTTAAAAAAGATAAAGGAGAATCAATTACAAAAGAAGCAGCAATGGCAAAACTTTTTGCAAGTGAAATAGCAGAAAAAGCCTCGAGTGAAGCTGTTCAGATTTTTGGCGGATATGGTTTTATAAAAGATTATCCTGTAGAAAAATTTTATCGTGATGTAAAACTTTGTACAATCGGTGAAGGAACATCTGAAATACAAAGAATAGTTATTGCAAGAAATTTACTAAGTGAAGAATAAATAATCTCCGTAGCACAGATTAATAATCTGTGCTACATTTTATTACAACTTTATGAAAAAAATCGGCTCGTCAATAAATCAAAATTCTTCTTTTAATAAGAGAGAAGATTTTTATAAAGATCTTTTAAGAAAGCTTAATGCTGAAAGAGATAAGATTAAACTGGGCGGCGGGAAAAAAGCAATTGAGAAACATAAAGCAAAAGGAAAACTAACTGCACGTGAAAGAATAAATAAACTTATAGACAACTCCTAAAGAATTTTATGAGATAAGCTCTTTTGCTGCTTATGGAATGTATGAAGAACATGGCGGAGCGCCGAGTGCAGGAACAATTTACGGAGTCGGAAAAATCAATGGCCATTATCATGTTATTGTAGCCAATGATGCAACTGTAAAAGCAGGAGCCTGGTTCCCAATCACTGCAAAAAAGAATTTACGTGCTCAGGAAATTGCAATGGATAACAGGCTGCCGATAATTTATCTTGTCGATAGTGCAGGAGTTTTTCTTCCGATGCAGGATGAAATTTTTCCTGACAAAGAACATTTCGGCAGAGTTTTCAGAAATAATGCTATGATGTCTTCAATGGGAATTCCACAGATTGCTGCTATAATGGGTCCTTGCGTTGCAGGCGGAGCCTACCTCCCTATTATGAGTGATGAAGCATTAATTGTTGAAGGTGAAGGTTCAGTGTTTCTTGCAGGTTCACATCTTGTTAAAGCTGCAATTGGTGAAGTGATTGATAATGAAAGTCTCGGCGGTGCAAAAGTTCAATCGAATATTTCCGGTGTTACAGATTACATAATGAAAAATGATGAAGAATGTCTTGAGCAAATAAGAAGCTTGACAGAAAAATTTGGTGATCATCAAAAAGCAGGATTTAATAGAATAGAAAGTAAACCAGCTCTCTTTTCTCAAAAAGAAATTTATGGATTGCTTCCTGAAGACACTACAAAACCTTATGATACTTATGAACTGATTGCAAGAATTGTTGACAACTCGGAGATTGATGAATATAAAGCAGGATATGGAAAAACATTAATAACTGCTTATGCAAGAATAGACGGCTGGTCAGTTGGAATAATTGCCAATCAAAGAAATATTGTTAAAACAGAATCCGGTGAGATGCAGGTTGGCGGAGTTATTTATTCCGATAGTGCCGATAAGGCTGCAAGATTTATAATGAATTGTAATCAGAAAAAAATTCCGTTGCTTTTTTTGCAGGATGTTACAGGATTTATGGTTGGCAGCCGTGCAGAACATGGAGGAATAATTAAAGACGGCGCAAAAATGGTTAATGCTGTTGCAAACTCTGTCGTTCCGAAAATCACAATAATTGTTGGCAATAGTTTTGGTGCCGGCAATTATGCAATGTGCGGTAAAGCCTATGATCCGAGATTTATTTTTGCTTATCCAAATGCTAAGATTGCAGTAATGGGTTCTTCACAGGCAGCGAGTGTTATGCTTGATATTAAAATTAAGCAAGCAGAAAAAAGCGGAGAACATCCTACAGAAAAAGATAAGAAAAAACTTCTTGATGAAATGACAAAAGCTTATGATGAAAAAAATACTCCTCTTTATGCTGCAGCAAGATTATGGATTGATGAAATTATTGATCCTGCTTTAACAAGAGAATATGTATCGATGGCAATAGAAGTTGCAAACAATAATCCCGAAAT